>NZ_JAKMAJ010000007.1 GCF_022378355.1 Brenneria bubanii | reverse complement strand
TTATTTTGAAGGCCGCCTCGATAAAGTAATAACGTTGTAGTGATTTTTTAACGTGACACAGAATTATGAACGCTCTCGACTCGACTAGTTCCTTGACTCCAAATTTCTGGCCCGCGAGATTTTCCGAATGTCGTAACTACCTTACCTTCCTGATTTAATACAACAGTTGCCCTTTTACCTTGATAGCGAGTTGTTCCATTTGCATTCTCTACAACTTTTTTAGGATTCTTCACTGCATCAAGCATATCTTTAGCATTGACCCCTTTACCACCATTACGGCCAACAGCTTGGTTTAAAACATGTTTCGTATAACCAGTAATTTTCCCAGCTACTGGCTTTCTCGTTTTATCCGATTTATTAGAATTTGGATCACCTGAACATCCAGATTCAGCCAATCCCAGCGGATCAACCCACTCCAACGGATTATGTACATAACCCTGCGGCCTTATTCCCCCACCCAGCCCTATCGGGTCATAGGAATGATCGCGACCGGTTTTCGAATCGTACTACCGGTTTCGGTTGTAAGTTACCTTCATACCTTCGTCGTAGTATCGGAAACCATTCACGCTACCGCCCTGAACACACATTCTACGCCAGACACCACCGTTTTAAAAATCTCCCTGCCGGAGCGCTATCAGCGTGTCGGCTATCGGCCCAACAAGGGCGACACCTCCACACCCGCGATTACCATCAGCGGCAAGTGGCTCCGGAAGCCGGGTTCAGCACCGGCCAGCTGCTCAAGCTGCGCGTGATGCCGAGCTGCCTCGTCATCACCGCGCAGGATATCCGCGAACAGTGGTTTATACTGCCGGGGCTGAACCGCACGACGAGTGGTTAAAAGCCTTTCCCGGCGGGCTGGATCTGGTGGGGATTACGGATAATGACTGGCCGATTGAAAAATCCGAATAAAAAAGCCTCCGCAAACGCGGAGGCGAAACCATCATAACGACAAGGCGAGTTAAGCCGCTACAGCCTTGTCCTCCATGGCCTTGCGCCAGCCTCCCAACCAGTAAGACCGCGCATTTAAAGATTGATAGGGACAAAGTTCCCTCGGTCTGCCGGAAATACCTGCCTGATAACCACGTGAATGAGCCCTTTCAAGGCGATCGCGTTTCTGTCTCTTCATGCCTGATTTCCCTCATTATTAATCTGGTGGAAAAAAAACAGTGGTTACTTTCTATTCAACCACAATCTATGAATAGCCATTACGACGCCAAAAATCAAGGCGCAAAATTCACGCCAATGTCACATTTGCGCACTAAAACGAGGATTTTTCCTAAAGGGTGAAACGGGATCGACGGAAGGGAAAATCAAATAAAAGCCTCTGAAAGAGATAGGCTGATTCGCCTACCCTTCGCAGAGACTGAATTGACAAGGAAGATTAATCTACAGCAGCGACTTGCTGCGCGATGGATTGCGCGACCTGAGCCCAGCCCTGAGCCAATGTTTTAACCAACGCGTCGTAGCCATCTTCAGATTGCGCCAGTACGACAGTAAATGGTCGTTTAAATACCTGACCCTGATGCTTCAATACCCACTCGCCGCTAATCACCGCCTTGCCATCATAGCGACCGTGAAACGCGGTTACCGACACGTTCAGTACCGACTGCTCGCTGCCCTGCGGTTGTGCGGTTACCAGCCATCCCGGCATGCCATGACTCAGGTTGGTCACCAGTGATTGTTGAAGCTGTTGATCCAGCGGACTCGCCCATAAATTATTACTGGCGATGACATATTGCACATCATTGGTTTGGTAAACCAGGCCTGGATTAGCCAGATAATCCGCCACGGTAACGTGCTCCAACCACAGCTGCTGACCGTTTACCGCACTCTCCGCCGCAGCGGCGCCATCAGGCGTGACCGGTAGCTGATAATAGGTTTTCTGCGTATTGCCGCTACAAGCGCTTAGCAACAGCACCAACGCCAGAGTCCATCCTTTCATCATTTTTTCGCCTTCTTCGGTTGAGGATCTTCATTGCCCGACGCCTCAAACACCAGAGCGTTGCTCTTCTCATTTAAGGTGCGCAGTACGGGTTGCAGCTCACGCAGAACCTGATCCAGACGCTGCATATCCGCCACCATCTTGTTGTAAGCCGGCGATCCGGGCTGGAAGCCTTTCATGCTGCGGTTGAGCTCAAGCAGGGTTTGCTGCATATCCTGCGGTAAATCCTGCATGGCTTTGCTGGAAGTGATTTTATTCAACGATGCCAGCGTTTTTTGCATTTCACGCAGTGTCGCCTGACTTTCCGCCAGCGTTTGCGTCGCTTCATTCACCATAGGATTCAGTGGTAAGTTATTGATCTTATCCAATACCGACATAAGCTTTTGCTGAATTTGCGACAGCCCGCCGCCGACGGTCGGCAGCACCGGATAGCCGGCAATGATGGTTAACTCTTTATTCACCTTCTCCTTCGGATAAAAATCAAGATCGATATACAACGCGCCGGTTAAAATATTGGCGGTTTTCAGCGACGCACTCAGACCAAGCGACCGCGACTTATTCAAATGTTCTTCGAAATTGAAGTTGCTGCCCAAATTCTTGTCAAAACGATCGGGTTCAATGCGGATAAGAACCGGAATGCGGTAATCGCGATCGATGTTTTGTTTAAGATCTTTGGTGAAAAACGGCACCTGCGCCACCGTTCCCAGACGGATCCCACGGAATTCAACCGGCGCGCCGGGCTGCAATCCCCGGATCGAATCGCTGAAGAACATCAGGTACTCTTTATATTCGGTATATAGCGAGTCCTGAATACTGCGCTGATCGTCAAAAAGGCGGTAGGCCGTCATCGGTTCGGCATGATTGCCAAGCTCCCAGCCTGACGGCACATCAAAGCTCACGCCGCCGCTGAAAAGCGTAGCCAGCGATCCCATTTCCACGCGCATGCCCTGAGCGGACATATCAAACGACACGCCGCTTTCTTTCCAGAAACGAACGTTGGTGGTCACCAGACTATCGTAGGGGGCGGAAACAAACAGCTGATAGCGCATTTTCCGTTCTTTGGGATCAAACTCGCTGGCTTCAACCGACCCTACCCGATAGCCGCGAAACAACACCGGGTCGCCGGCATTCAGCTGTCCGGCCTGTTCACTATCAAGCCGGATACGAATCCCTTTTGCATCCGGGGAGGCCAACGGCGGGGTATCGAGCAGAGTAAACTCTCTCTTTTCCTCACTATGCGAGCCGGGTTGAAGCTCGATATAGGCGCCAGACAACAGCGTTCCCAAGCCGGAGATGCCTGAACGGCCGACCTGTGGTTTAACCACCCAGAAGGCTGAATCTTCTTTTAATAGCCTGTCCATATCGTCATGCAGCCGAGCCTTGATTTCCACCCGATGGAGATCGTCGCTTAATTCAACGCTTTCGACCACGCCGACGTCCACGCTGCGGCTTTTGATCGTCGTTTTCCCCGCCTCTATGCCTTCTGCATTGCTGGTCACCAGGGTAACCTGAGGCCCCAGATGACTGAAGTGATAAAACAGTATCCATGCGCCGATCAATACCGTCACGATCGGAACGATCCAGACTGGCGACCAGCGTTTAATCGTTTCTACTTCCGCAACGTTATGGTTATCTTTCGTCAACGGAGGACTCCTTATGAAAAACATCATCTCGGCGATCCCACAGTAATCGGGGATCAAATGTCATTGCTGCAAACATCGTCAAAATAACGACGGAAGCAAACAGTACCGCGCCAATCGCAGGATAAATGCTCATCAGCCGCCCAACGCGCACCAGCGCGGACAATACGGCTATCACGAATACATCGATCATCGACCAGCGCCCCACAAACTCGACTATCTCATAAACCACGTGCAGACGTTCACGATCCTGTTTTGCATTCCTGTTGGCGCTCCAGCATAACCAGCCCAATGCCAGCATTTTCAGCGTCGGCACCATTATACTGGCAATGAAAATCACCATGGCGACCGGATAGGATCCGGTGCCCCACAAAAGGATGACGCCGGACATAATGGTCGATCCCATCTGGTTCCCCAGCGACTCGGTAATCATAATCGGCATCAGGTTTGAAGGTATGTAAAGCATGACCGAGGTGAGCAGCAGCGCCATCGTCCACTGTAGACTATGCTTCCTGCGTGCATGGCCATGACGGTGACAGCGGGGACAGATCAACTGGTCGGCAGGCAGTATCGCGGTACAGCATGAGCAAGAACGCAGCCCCTGCGACAGCCCGCTGACGCCGGGGCGCGGTATCGCCGGCAACTCCGGCGGCGGCACAATATCGTTCCATAGCCAGCGGCGGTCCAGGCTTTGAAACGTCAGCAGCTGCAGCACGCAGAACAGCACGAAGGGCGTAAAGCTGCCGCCGATGCCAATGTCGCCGTAGGCCATCAGCTTGACGAAGCTGACCAGCACACCAGCCAGAAAAATCTCCGCCATTCCCCAGCTTTTCAGTCGAAACAGCACCTTCGCCATGATTTTTTTCAGCGGCAACGGCAACGAAGCGTGCAGACAAAGCACAATCACCGTCACCATGCAAAAGGCGGGAACCAACTGTACAAACAGCATAAAGAGCGTCGCGACGCTGGCATAATTATCCGCCACCATCACTTTAGGGATTTCACCCAGCGTAATTTCGCTGGTCATCCCTGAAACGCGCATGTTCACGAACGGGAATAAATTCGCCAACAGCAGCATGAACAGAGCGCTGAATGCATAACCAACGGACCGTTTGCGGGGTTCGGACTGTTTGCTGGTCAGTGCCGTTTTACAGCGCGGACAAACCGCTTTTTGGCCATGCGCCAACTGCGGCAGTTCGACCAACAAGTCACACTGCGGGCACAGCATATAATCATCATGAAGATGATGGTGATGATGGTCATGGGAACACACTACCAGCCGCCTCCTTTGGCCTGCCGCCGCTTCGTGACGCGATGATCAGGCCGTTTGTTGCAAAATTAACCGTTTTTTTGCGCTTCGAGTATTTCCCATCGTTCAAAACAGGATTCCAGCATTTTTTCAGCTTCCGCCAATGCGCTCAGCACCTGCTGCGTTTCATCATGCGGACGACTGAAAAAACCGGCATCGTTCATTTGCGCTTGCAGCGTATCTATCTGTTGTTCCAGTTGTTCTATTTGCAGCGGCAATTGCTCTAATTCGCGCTGCTGGTTATAGCTCAGTTTACCCGAATGACGTTTAGCGGGCTGTGCGGTTCGGTTATCCGCTGAGGAAGATGACGAAGCCGTCGTCCCGGAGGCGGTACGTAAAGGCGTCGATTCCGCGCGTTGCTTCTGCGCATCGTAATAACCGCCGACATAGCGCGAAATATCGCCGTTGCCTTCAAAGATCCAACATTCCGTCACCGAGTTATCGACAAACTGACGATCGTGGCTTACCAGCAACACCGTCCCCTGATAACTGTCGATCAGCTCTTCCAGCAGTTCCAGCGTTTCTACATCCAGATCGTTGGTCGGTTCATCGAGGATCAGCAAGTTGCTGGGTTTCAGGAATAAACGGGCCAACAATAAGCGGTTGCGTTCCCCGCCGGACAATGCTTTCACCGGCGTCATCGCCCGCTTGGGGTGAAACAGAAAGTCCTGTAAATAACCGAGCACATGGCGAGGACGACCATTCACCATCACTTCCTGCTTCCCTTCCGCCAGGTTATCCATCACCGTGCGTTCAGGATCAAGCTCCGCCCGGTGCTGATCGAAGTAAGCCACCTCCAGCTTGGTTCCGCAGTGAATACGACCGCTGGTTGGCGTCAGTTCGCTCAGCATCAGTTTAAGCAGCGTGGTTTTACCGCAGCCATTCGGCCCGACCAGCGCAATTTTATCGCCGCGCTGTACCTGCGCAGAGAAATTACGCGTCAGCACCTTATTATCGACCTGATAATTAACATCTTCCAGTTCAAAGACGATTTTTCCGGAGCGCGCCGCCTCTTCTACCTGCATTTTCGCCGAGCCCATGACTTCACGACGTTGCGAACGCTCCTGACGCATCGTTTTTAATGCGCGAACGCGGCCTTCATTACGAGTACGGCGCGCCTTGATCCCCTGGCGGATCCACACCTCTTCCTGCGCCAGTTTGCGATCGAACTCGGCGTTTTGCAGATCCTCCACCCGCAGCGCCTCTTCTTTTCCTTCCAGATACTTGTCGTAATTTCCCGGCCACGACACCAGTTTGCCGCGATCCAGATCGACAATTCGGGTCGCCATATTTCGGATAAAGGAACGGTCATGGGAAATGAACACAATGCTGCCCTGGAAGGTTTTCAGAAAGGTTTCCAGCCAGTCGATGGTTTCGATATCGAGGTGGTTGGTCGGTTCATCAAGCAGCAGCACGCGTGGGGAGCTGACCAATGCGCGCCCCAGCGCCGCTTTACGCAACCAGCCGCCGGACAGTGAAGCCAGCGCCGCGTCGGCCTTCAGCCCTAACTGTTCCAGTACCTCGTGAATACGGCTCTCCAATTGCCAAAGCCCCTGATGTTCAAGGATATCTTGCAGCTTGGCCAACTGATTCATGTTTCTTTCGCTGGGATCGGTTTCAACCAGCCGCAGCGTCGCATGATAATCTTTCAGATAACCGGCCTGGGCGGCAACGCCTTCGGCGACAAAATCAAAAACGGTTCCGGCAACGTCGCGCGGCGGATCCTGTTGCAAGCGGGCAACAATCAAATCCTGCTCATAGATAATCCGCCCGTCATCCAGCGGAATTTCTTTTGCCAGTATTTTCAGCAGCGTCGACTTACCCGCGCCATTACGGCCAACCAGACAGACGCGTTCGTTTTCTTCGATATGGAGTTCTGTATTGTCTAACAATGGGGCATCGCTGAATGACAGCCATGCGCCAGATACGCTGATTAATGACATCGTTGTTACTTTTCCTCGCCGGCATGTTGCAGCAGCCAGCAGTTGTGAATTTGACGATTACGAGCAAAATCCTGTGACTGAGTGCGGGCGGTGATCTCTTTCGCCGTCAGGCCTAACGCCGTCAACCCCGCTAAATCCATCTGGAATCCGCGCTTATTATTGGAAAACATGATCGTCCCGTTTTGACGCAGCAGACGTTTAAGATCCTTCAGCAGCGCCAGATGATCGCGCTGTACATCAAACGACTCGTCCATCCGTTTGGAGTTGGAGAACGTCGGGGGATCGATGAAAATCACGTCAAACTGTTCATTGGCATCGCGCAGCCACGACAGGCAGTCCGCGTGGATCAAACGGTGCTGGCGCCCGGTCAGGCCGTTGGCCCGCAGGTTTTTTTCCGCCCATTCCAGATAGGTGCGCGACATATCCACGGTAGTGGTGCTGCGCGCGCCGCCCAGTCCGGCGTGTACGCTGGCGGTGCCGGTATAGGCGAACAAATTGAGAAAATCCTTGCCCTGGCTCATTTCGCCCAGCATTTTGCGGGCAATGCGGTGGTCGAGGAATAAGCCGGTGTCCAGGTAGTCCGTCAGATTGACCCACAACCTGGCGTTATACTCTTCTACCAGCAAAAATTCGCCTTTCTGCGCCAGTTTTTCATATTGGCTTTTCCCTTTCTGACGTTCACGCGTTTTCAGAATCAGACGATTTGACGGCAGTTCCAACACGCTCAGCGTGGCGTTGATGACGTCGAACAGGCGCTGACGCGATTTCTGCGCGTCAATGGTTTTAGGCGGCGCATACTCCTGCACCACCACCCAACTGGCATAGCGATCGACCGCCACATTATATTCTGGCAGATCGGCATCATACAGGCGGTAGCATTCGATGCCCTGCTGGCGCGCCCACTTATCCAGTTTACGCATGTTCTTACGCAGCCGGTTGGCGAAATCCTCCGCAATCCGCCCTGCGCCGGTCCCTTGATTCTCCGCCAATTGGTAATTTTTCTGCACGCAGTCCAGAGGGCCGTTCTTGGCCTTGAACTGGCGCTCGGCGCGCAGTTGCAAGCAGCTGAGCAATTCCGGTGACGCGCTGAACAGCGACAGCTGCCAGCCACCGAAATCACTTTTCATTTTTCGCCCGAGCATGTTGTGCAGCGCAATCAGCGCCGGCTCGCTGTCCAGACGCTCGCCGTACGGCGGGTTGCTGACGACGGTGCCTTTCGGCCCTTCCGGTAGCGGATTCTGCAACTGCGCGGCATCTTTTACGCCAAAGGTAATCAGCTGTTCGACCCCGGCGCGACGCGCGTTAGCGCGGGCAATGTCTATCACCCGGCGATCGTTATCCGAACCAAAGAAACGCGAGGTCGTATCCTGTAATCCCTGACGCGCCCGTCGCTGTGCTTCAGTGGTTACTTCGCGCCATAATTCCACATCATGCTGGAGCCAGGCATTGAATCCCCAATGTGTGCGGTGCAAGCCGGGGGCGCGATCGGCGGCAATCATCGCCGCTTCAATCAACAGCGTTCCGGAGCCGCACAGGGGGTCGACCATCGGCGTACCCTGCTGCCAGCCGGAGCGCAGTACGATGGCCGCCGCCAGGTTTTCTTTCAACGGCGCCAGCCCGGCCAGGTCGCGATAACCGCGCTGATGCAAACCATCGCCGCTGAGATCCAACGATACGCTGGCGGTATCGCGCTGTAAAAAGACATTGATGCGGATATCAGGCTGCTGTTTAGCCACATCGGGACGCTGTCCTACCTTGCGACTAAAGCTGTCGACTATTGCATCTTTTACTTTTAACGCGCCGTATTGGCTGTTGCGGATATCGTCGTTGGTGCCGGTGAAGTGCACGGCAAAGGTTTTATCCACGCTGAAAACCGTCGACCAGTCAATCGCCTGCACGCCCAGATACAAATCCAGATCGCTGTGTACCTTGAATTCATTAAGCGGCAGCAAAATACGCGATGCCAGTCGGCTCCACAGCAGACTTTGATACAGTAAGCGATTATCGCCCTGGAAATGCACCCCGCCCTGCACCACGGCACAGGCCTGAGCGCCCAGCGCTTCAAGCTCACTTTTTAATAATTCTTCCAGACCACGGGCCGTGCTGGCAAACAGAGCATTCATATCGTCGATATCACCAATAAAGAAAATTGAGGCGCATTATAGCTAATCCGTGACGCTTGTCATAAAGTTGCCGTTTTACTTCAATAAGGAACAGGTAGTGATTGGCGTAACGCGGCTTTATATTCATCCGGTAAAATCCATGCGTGGATTACAGTTATCCCATGCCA
The DNA here is from genome assembly GCF_022378355.1 of Brenneria bubanii. Lineage (GTDB taxonomy): Bacteria > Pseudomonadota > Gammaproteobacteria > Enterobacterales > Enterobacteriaceae > Brenneria > Brenneria bubanii. Next base: position 243,842 of record NZ_JAKMAJ010000007.1, on the reverse strand, counting down.
TGGTGTCTGCCAGCGGTCTGGCATACGATCGCATCTTTATGGTGACGGAAACTGACGGCACATTCATCACCGCCCGCCAGTTTCCGCAACTGGTGCTGTTTACCCCGGCGCTGCTGCCGGACGGCCTGTTTATTTCAGCGCCTGACGGACAAACCGCCAGCGTGCGGCTTAGCGATTTCATCACTACCCCGCAACTGACTGAAGTCTGGGGCAACCACTTTACTGCGCGAATCGCCCCCGACGTTATCAATGTTTGGCTGAGCAAATATTTCAAGCGTCAGGTACAGCTGCGTTGGGTTGGCGATGAACCTTCCCGGCGCGTAAAAAAACACCCTGAAATCCCGCTCTCTTTTGCCGACGGCTACCCTTTTTTATTAATCAATGAAGCGTCTTTTCAGATGCTCCGTCAACGTTGTCCGGCTGGCATCAAACTGGAACAGTTCCGTCCTAATCTGGCGGTCGCGGGCGCGGAAGCATTTGCGGAGGATAGCTGGCAGACCATTCGCATCGGCGACGTGATTTTTGATGTGGTTGAACCCTGTAGCCGCTGCATACTGACGACGGTCAGTATTGAACGCGGCAGAAAACATCCCACGGCTGAACCGCTGACGACATTACAGTCTTTCCGTACCGCGGAAAACGGCGATGTTGATTTTGGTCAGAACCTGATAGCCCGCAACAGCGGCATTGTTCGGGTTGGCGATACGCTGGAGGTGCTGGCGACCAAACCACCCAGAATTTATGGCGCGGGCCAGGAAAATGAAACCATTTCTGCGCCGCAGCAGAGCGAACAATCGCTTATCATTAACTATCAGGGAAAAAGTCTGCAAGGAAATAATCAGCAGATCCTGCTGGAACAGTTGGAGCAGCAGGGAATTAAAATTCCTTACTCCTGCCGTGCCGGGGTGTGCGGCTGCTGCAAGCTGACATTAATCAGCGGTGAAGTTTCCGCGCTAAAGAAAAATTCAATCGGCGATCATGGAGAAATACTGGCCTGTAGCTGTATACCACAAAGCGATATCAGCCTGCAGTAACAAGGTATAAAGGCACTACACTACCTTGGCATAGTCAAAAGAAGATACGCCTTGATTATCGCTTTCCCGGATGACGGCCGGTAATAATCGGTCGTGCATGATTTTTATCGCATCCCCAAACAGCATTCTTTTCGCGCTGATCTCAAGTTGCTCCTGAGCCAGCAGACACAGGCTGGCTTTATCACCCGCTTCCGCGACCAAAAAATACGCCGTGTCGTGATTGCCGGTTAATTGTGCCTGAACGATGTCGCCCGTTTGCGGCGCCACTGCATTCTCCGCGGACTGTTGTACGAAATACCAGCTTTTGGGCATCAGTGGTTTAAGAAAACGACAGGCTACCAGCGCATTCAATACTAATTCACCCTGAAGATCCCGGCTCAATTCCATTCTCTGACATTTTTCACTGTAGGTAAAAAACAGCGCTGCATCTTCAACACAGAATGCGCATTCATTGAAAGCGTCCGGCGTTAGCATTTTGGACGGAAAGCGAGAACGAAATAACATGCCATTGGCAAGATCCAGCATCAGCCGATCGTGTTCAGTATCAAAATACCAGCGCCAATTATCGTCAGGTTTTAATTTCATGTTATTTTATCCTTGGTTTTCTTACCGTCGACCACACCAATATCGGAAATAACTGATTGCAAATCAGCTGCAATAAACACCCGTCAGGTGTTAATAAAATTATGTGCGAAAACGGATAAAATATAGACTAGCCGAAGGCATAAATAAACCCCCTGAGATAAATCAATATCTCCTTCATTCCCCACATCATCCCGGCATTGGCTCTTTTCGCATACCCCTGGCGCTTAACTTAAGTCAGCGCCTGGGATATGCTGCGTCGCGGCTTTACTGCGTATTGCATTATTACGGGATAAGCCTGAGAACTAAATATGTGTAACGATATCTTTAATCAAACCTGGTCCGCGAAAAATAAAGCCGGAATATATCTGAATCAGCGTAGCGCCCGCATCGATTTTTTCACGAGCGGCCATCAGGGAATCAATCCCGCCAACCCCTATAATCGGCAAACGCCCCGCTAATTCCTGAGACAAACGGCGGATAATTTCCGTACTTTGTAGCTGTAAGGGACGACCGCTTAATCCTCCGGTCTGCCCACAGTGATTCAACCCCTGGATCAGTTTCCTGTCGAGCGTGGTATTGGTGGCGATGACCCCGTCAATATTATAGCGAACTAAACTATCCGCTATTTGGATCAATTCCTCCTCAGAAAGATCCGGCGCGATCTTTACTGCGACCGGTACATATTTCTGATATTTCGCATTTAATTCGGCTTGTTTATTTTTTATCGACAGTAAAAGATCGTCCAGCGCGTCGCCATATTGCAGACTACGCAATCCTGGGGTATTGGGAGAGGAGATATTTATTGCGATATATCCCGCATGACTATAGATCTTATCCATACAGATCAGATAATCTTCTTTCCCCTGTTCGACCGGCGTATCCTTATTCTTGCCGATATTGATCCCTAATACGCCGCCAAAACGTGATTTTTTTACATTCTCGACCAGATAATCGACGCCCTGATTATTAAATCCCATCCGGTTAATCAATCCTTCCGCTTCGACAATACGGAACAATCTCGGCTTATCATTTCCCGGTTGCGGACGCGGCGTGACGGTGCCCACCTCAATGAAACCGAACCCCATAGCGCCCAGCGCATCAATGCAGTCGCCATCTTTATCCAGACCGGCGGCCAAGCCAAGCGGGTTTTTAAATGACAACCCCATACAGTTGACGGGCTTGGTAGGAACGGATTGGCGGACGAGAAATTCAAAGGGGGTGTTGGTAATACGTCGTAATTGTTGAAAAGTCAGTTCATGCGCGCGTTCCGGATCGAACTGAAATAAGGCTTTCCTGATAGCGGGATAGAACATATCGTCTCCTGAGATCCCAATCGTAAATATATAAAGTCAGAATACTCTTTGGGCAAGGATGGTAATTCCATCAGGCGGGAAAGTAAAACGATTGTCTGAATATCGGCATGCCTGCTTACGCAGACATGCCGCCAGCATACTGAGTTAGTCCTGTAACGCTTTGCCGATTTTCTCAAACAGATCGCCGGATAAATTATCCAGCGTTTTTAACTGTTGCAGCGCCTGACGCATCAAATCCTGACGCCTGGCGTCATACCGTTTTAAACGAATCAACGGCTCGATCAAGCGGGCGGCCACCTGAGGATTGCGCGTATTGAGGTCGGTGAGCATCTCCGTCAGGAAGCGGTAGCCGCTGCCGTCTTCGGCATGAAACGCCGACGGGTTGGATGCGCTGAACGCGCCAATCAGCGAACGTAACCGATTGGGATTGTTGAGACTGAACGAACGATGCTGCAAAAGCGCGCGAACACGTTCAAGCACATCGGCGGCCGGGCTGGTGGCCTGTAAGGCAAACCATTTATCCATCACTAATCCATCCCGATGCCAGCGATCGTCAAAATGGCTCAACAGTTCGTCTCGTCGCGGTAGCTGCGCGCTTACCGCGCTCGACAACGCCGCCAGTGAATCGGTCATGTTATCAGCCTGTCGGTATTGGGCGGACACCAGCTTATCTGCCTGAGCCTGGTCGCCAAACGCCAGATAATAGAGGCAAACATTACGCAATGCGCGCTTGCCGATATCTTCATGCGCAATACGGTATTGCGGCAACTGATTGTCGCGATAAACCGCCAGCCACTCATCCGCCATCTCTTTCGCCATCGCTCGCACCAGACCGTCTCGCACGGCGGCAATGGCCTCGGGATCGATAATCTCGAATAACTCGGCGATTTCATTTTCGCTCGGCAACGTCAGGATCTGCGATGCCAGCATGGGATCCAGCTGTTCATCCAGCAAAATAGCGCGGAATGCATCCACCACATGCATCGGCAGCGAAAGCGACTGCTTTTGCTGATAGCGCGCCACATTGAGACGAATGTAGTTCGCCAACAGGCTCTGTGCCGCATCCCAACGAGAGAACGCATTGCTGGCGTGACGCATCAGGAACGTCAGTTGTTCATCGCTCCAGGCGTAATTCAGTTTTACCGGCGCGGAGAACTCACGTAATAAAGAAGGAACCGGTTGGCAAGGCACCTGATCGAAAACAAAGGTTTGCTCCGCCTTGGTGACGTTTAAAACCGAAGAGAGCATTTCACCGTCTCTTTGCAGCGCAATCGCCTGCCCGAGCGTATCGTACAGCTCGACATCCAGCGGAATATGCAGCGGTTGCTTCTCCTGCTTGTCGGCGCCGATCGGCGTCATTTGGCTGACCACCAATTTATATTGCTGGGACTGCGCATCGTAATCGTCACGCACCGTCAGCACCGGCGTTCCCGACTGGCTATACCAACGGCGGAACAACGCCAGATCGACGCCGGAGGCATCTTCCATCGCCTGTACAAAATCGTCGCAGGTGGCTGCGCTACCGTCGTGACGTTCAAAATACAGACGCATACCGGCCTGGAATTTCTCCTCGCCTAGCAGGGTATGCATCATGCGGATCACTTCCGATCCTTTTTCATACACCGTCAGCGTATAGAAATTATTCATTTCTATTACCTGATCGGGACGTATCGGGTGCGACATCGGGCTGGCGTCCTCGGCAAACTGCGCCCCGCGCATAACCCTGACGTTATCAATACGGTTAACCGGCCGCGATCCCAGATCTGAACTGAACTCCTGGTCGCGGAACACCGTCAGCCCCTCTTTGAGGCTGAGCTGGAACCAATCCCGACAGGTCACGCGGTTACCGGTCCAGTTGTGAAAATATTCATGGCCGATTACCGCTTCAATGTTCAGGTAGTCCTTATCGGTGGCGGTTTCTGCCTTCGCCAACACATATTTGGAGTTGAATACGTTCAGCCCTTTGTTTTCCATCGCCCCCATGTTGAAAAAGTCGACCGCGACAATCATGTAAATGTCGAGGTCATACTCCAGTCCAAAACGGGTTTCATCCCATTTCATGGCATTTTTCAACGACGCCATCGCCCACCCGGCGCGATCCAGATTGCCGCGGTCGACGTAGAGCTCCAGCGCCACGTCCCGGCCGGAGCGCGTGATAAAACGATCCTGTAGCACATCAAAGTCGCCGGCGACCAGCGCAAACAGATAACAGGGTTTCGGGAAAGGATCCTGCCACTCAATCCAATGACGCCCATTGTCCAGATCGCCCTGAGCGATACGGTTGCCGTTGGACAGCAAATAGGGATAGCGCGACTTATCCGCCGTGATGCGGGTCGTGAATTTTGCCAATACGTCCGGGCGGTCAAGATAATAGGTGATGTGGCGGAAGCCTTCCGCTTCACACTGCGTACACAGCGCGTCACCCGACTGGTACAAGCCTTCCAGCGCGCTATTGGCCGCCGGGTTGATTTCCGTTTCGATGCTCAGCGTAAACTCGGCGGGCAGTTGCGTCAGTATCAGTCCGTCATGCAGTTCCTGGTAATGGGGCCATGACGAGCCATCAATATTGAGACTCACCAGCTTCAGGTTTTCTCCGTCCAGCTTCAGCGGCGCACCCGGCTCGCCGCGCCGCACCACCCGGCTCACGGCTTTTACCTGGGTGTTGTCCGCATGAAGGTCGAAATTCAGCGCAATATCCGTAATGGTGTAATCCGGCGCACGGTAATCATGGCGATATTTCACTTGTGGCTGTTGATTCATATAAAGTTTTCACCTCGTCATAAGCTTCAGGAACTCAGTCTATGCCTGTTACGTCAATGTTACCACGACAAAATAATGAGAATAATAATCACATCAGAGCACGTTTGAATCTCGCGTTGGGAGCCCCAATATGTTGTGATGAGGTATTATTTGCATAAGCAAGGTATACTGTTCGAACCTTGCCGATTGTCCCGACGACGGACATGCGTCTAACGAGGATGCTGTAACGCATTATGACTTTACACACTTCCCCGATTCTAACGTCATTGCTTGATACCGATGCCTATAAGCTGCATATGCAACAGGCGGTGTATCATCATTATTATAATGTCGATGTAGCGGCTGAGTTCCGCTGTCGCAGTGATGAACTGTTAGGAATCTACGCTGAAGAGATAACCGAGCAGGTTGCGTTTATGCGTTTCCTGACTCTGAGCGACGAAGAATATAGTTATCTTTCATCCCTGCCGTTCTTTAAGCAGGATTATCTCGATTGGTTACGTGACTTTCGTTTTAATCCGCAGCAGGTCAGTATCAAAAATCATCACGGTAAGCTGGATATCCGCATTACCGGGCCGTGGCGCGAAGTTATTTTATGGGAAGTCCCTCTGCTCGCCGTGATTAGCGAGGTGGTTCATCGCAATCGTTCGCCTGAGATTGGCCTCAGTCAGGCGCTTGATCGGCTGCATAACATGCTTGAACGCTTCCGTACTATCAGCACGGATGTCGATATCCGTCATTTTAAGCTGATGGATTTCGGCACCCGGCGTCGCTTCTCCCATCAGGTGCAACAGGCGATCGTCAGTACCTTGCAGGCCGAGTTCCCTTATTTAATCGGCACCAGCAATTACGACCTGGCTCGCCGTTTGCAATTGACCCCCGTCGGCACCCAGGCTCATGAATGGTTTCAGGCTCACCAGCGAATCAGTCAGGAACTGGCCAGCAGTCAACGCGCCGCCTTACAGGTATGGCTGGATGAATATCCCGATCAGTTGGGCATCGCGCTCACGGATTGCATTACGATGGATGCTTTCCTGCGCGACTTTGATTATACGTTCGCCAATGCTTATCAGGGACTGCGTCATGACTCCGGCGATCCCATCGATTGGGGGGAAAAAGCCATCGCTCATTACCAGCGTTTGGATATCGACCCGTTAAGCAAGACGCTGGTGTTTTCAGATAATTTAAATCTCGAAAAATCCCTCGATATCTACCGCCACTTCGGGCAGCGGATTAATCTGGTCTTTGGCATAGGAACGCGTCTGACCTGTGATATTCCTGGCATTAACCCGTTGAACATCGTCATCAAGTTAGTCGAATGCAATGGGAAACCGGTGGCGAAGCTTTCCGATAGTCCAGGCAAAACCATTTGTCAGGATCAGGCTTTCGTCTCTGAATTACGTAAAGCTTTTGATTTGCCGCGCGTACGAAAAGCCAGTTGAGCGTCGCTCAGCCTAACCAGACTGTCTAATCTTTGACCCACTATCGCCGGAATGCATAAAACTTATGACATTCCGGCGATTTCTGCTTGTGTCCTGCCTAACGGCAAGTAACATAGCAAAATCCCGATATTTGAGGTTGCTGGCGAACATGAGTCGGCCGCTGGTCTATTCTGGCGTTATTCAGCGCCGGCGGAGCTCGCTGATTACGCGATATAGCGACGGCGCAATAGCCGGCCGGCAATCCATTGGGACCGAGACGTTTTTAAACCTTATTAATTGAAGAGAGAATTTTATGAGCGTAGTGCCTGTAGTCGACGTACTGCAAGGCCGTGTCGCCGTTGACAGCGAAGTCACCGTGCGCGGCTGGGTACGTACCCGGAGAGATTCTAAAGCCGGTATCTCCTTTGTTGCCGTTTATGACGGCTCCTGCTTTAATCCATTACAGGCTGTAGTTAATAATAATCTCTCCAATTATCTGGATGATGTTCTTCATCTGACTACCGGATGCTCTGTTGAAGTCACGGGTAGAGTGGTTGCATCGCCGGGCGAGGGGCAAAGTTTTGAACTACAGGCATCGGCGGTAAAAGTGGTTGGCTGGGTCGATGATCCCGATACCTATCCGATGGCGGCCAAACGCCATAGCATCGAATATCTGCGCGAAGTCGCGCATTTGCGTCCGCGTACCAACCTGATCGGCGCCGTAGCCCGCGTGCGTCATACCCTGGCGCAGGCGATTCATCGTTTCTTCAATGAAAATGGCTACTTCTGGGTTTCAACACCGCTGATCACCGCGTCTGATGCGGAAGGCGCCGGTGAAATGTTCAGAGTCTCCACGCTCGATCTGGAAAATTTGCCGCGAACCGAGCAGGGGAAAGTGGACTTCAGCGAAGATTTCTTCGGCAAAGAAGCCTTCCTGACGGTTTCTGGTCAGCTGAATGGCGAAACCTATGCCTGCGCGCTTTCCAAGGTTTATACCTTCGGCCCGACCTTCCGTGCGGAGAATTCCAATACCAGCCGTCACTTGGCTGAGTTCTGGATGATCGAGCCGGAGGTGGCTTTCGCCTCGCTGGATGATATAGCCGGATTGGCGGAAAGCCTGTTGAAATACGTGTTTAAAGCCGCGCTTGACGAACGCGCCGATGATATGGCGTTTTTTGCTCAGCGCGTGGATAAAGAAGCGGTTAGCCGGCTGGAAAACTTTATCAACTCTGATTTTGCCCAGGTTGACTACACCGAAGCGGTGGACATTCTGCTGAATTGCGGTCAGACATTTGAAAATCCGGTTTACTGGGGGGTCGATCTTTCATCCGAACATGAGCGTTATCTGGCGGAAAAACATTTCAACGCGCCGGTTGTGGTTAAAAACTATCCCAAAGACATCAAGGCGTTCTATATGCGCATGAACAGCGATGGCAAGACCGTCGCCGCCATGGACGTGTTGGCGCCAGGCATTGGTGAGATCATCGGGGGCTCTCAGCGTGAAGAGCGGCTGGACACACTTGATCAACGTCTAGAAGATATGGGACTCAATAAGGAAGACTACTGGTGGTATCGCGATCTGCGGCGCTATGGCACCGTTCCTCATTCAGGTTTTGGATTGGGATTTGAACGTCTGGTCGCCTACGTTACCGGTGTACAAAACGTGCGCGATGTTATCGCTTTTCCAAGGTCGCCAAGGAACGCCAGCTTCTAAATAAAAATTTAATATAAGTAAAACAAATATGTAGAAAAGAAGAGCCGAAAATTCCGGCTCTTTTTTTTAAAGTTAGATATTTCTCACAAAGTTCCCTTGATTTTACATTTTGAAATACATATTTTCCATTTGTTACCTGATTGCGAAGTTAGTATCATTTTCGGGGTAGATTAACCGGGCTGCGAATGGAAAACTGCGTTCAGACACAGGAAGACACCAAACTTTCAGGAATAGTTCCGTAAGAAATTATTTATGGCAGTGGCAGGTGTCCTACACAACACCAATGAGGGTAATTAATGATGAAGCGCAATATTCTTGCAGTGGTAATCCCAGCTCTGTTAGCTGCTGGCGCAGCAAATGCAGCAGAAGTTTATAACAAAGATGGCAACAAGCTGGATGTTTATGGTCGTGCCGAAGGCCGTCATTTTTTCTCTGACGATTCTAGCAACAACGGCGATAAAACCCGTGCCCGTATCGGCGTCAAAGGTGAAACTCAGATCAATAGCGATCTGATCGGTTATGGCCGCTACGAAGTAGAATTTGCAGCTAATACTAACGAAGGCAGCAATAGCGCCAAAACGCGTTACGCTTTCGCCGGTTTGAAATTCGCTGATGCTGGTTCACTGGATTACGGCCGTAATCAGGCTATTGGTTATGATGGTATTTCTTATACCGACGTATTGCCTGCCTGGGGTGGCGATCAGTCCTATACTGATACTCAGACCGGTCGTAAAAGTGGCCTGCTGACTTATCGTAACAGTGATTTCTTCGGTCTGGTCGACGGCCTGAATTTCGGCTTGCAGGCTATCAGCAAGGATAAAGGCGATACCAACCAGGGTCATTCTGATGCTTACTCTAAAGCGAATGGCGACGGCTGGGGTACCTCTCTGAGCTATGAATCCGATCTTGGTCTGGGCGTAATCGCTTCCTACTCTGCCGTACAGCGTACCGCTGCTCAAAATACCGCTTCTCAGGGTACTGGCAAAAAAGCTGAAACCTGGGCTGCCGGCGTAAAATATGACGCTAACAATATCTATCTGGCGGCGACTTACGGTGAATATACCAACGTACCTTTCGACGGTAGCGTTTCACTGGATAAAACTGAAATCTTTGAAGCCGTTGCGCAATACACCTTCGATTTCGGTTTGACTCCATCTCTGGCCTATGTCCAGGGTAAAGGCAAACAGGATACCAGCGCTAACGGTGCAGATGACTACCTGAACAAATATGTCAGCGTCGCAGCAACCTACGCGTTCAACAAAAACTTCTCCACTTACGTTGATTACAAAATCAACCTGCTGGACAGCGACAATGTGTATGTCGTAAACGGCATTTCTCATGACGATGACGTGGTTGGCGTTGGCGTGAAATATCAGTTCTAATTTGATTGTGCATTCTGTAACGGTCTGACCGTTAAATATTGCATAGAAAAAGCAGCGCTTCGGCGCTGCTTTTTTACTTTATCGCACTCGCTCTCAGGTTGCTGGTAAACAGCGAGCCACGGTTACGCCCTCGTTGATCTGACTTTACCGACATCAAACATCGCTGAGTTATCCCGCTGCGCATGGATAATGGCCTAATTATTTCCCTTTATTTTTTGCCCGGCGGTTGGCAAAGCCTTTTACTGGCGGTAATCTGGGAATTCGTGCTTAACCCCCACCGCATGCTATGGAAAACATAATCAATGTTTGAAAATATCTCTGCCGCACCCGCCGATCCCATTCTTGGACTGGCCGATCTCTTCCGCGCTGATGAACGTCTGAATAAAATCAATCTGGGAATTGGTGTTTATAAAGATGAAACCGGTAAAACGCCGGTATTGACCAGTGTAAAAAAAGCAGAACAATTTTTGCTGGAAAACGAAGTCACCAAAAACTATTTGAGCATTGACGGCCTGCCGGCATTCGGTCAATGCACGCAAGAGCTTCTGTTTGGTAAAGAGAACAGCATCATCGCCGACAAGCGTGCTCGCACCGCGCAAACGCCAGGTGGTACCGGTGGCTTGCGTGTCGCCGCCGATTTTCTCGCTAAACAAACCAGCGCGCAGCGTATCTGGGTAAGCGCGCCAAGCTGGCCAAACCATAAAAATATTTTTTCTGGCGCCGGTCTGGAAGTCTGTGAATATAGCTACTACGATGCCGCAAACCACTCACTGGACTTCGATGGCATAGTAAGCAGCCTCGCATCAGCCCAGGCGGGTGATGTCGTTCTGTTCCACGGCTGCTGCCATAACCCTACTGGTATTGATCCTACAGAGGAACAGTGGGCGCAGCTGGCTGAGCTTTCCGTAGCCAACGGCTGGTTGCCGTTGTTTGATTTCGCCTACCAGGGCTTTGCCCGAGGACTGGAAGAGGATGCGCAAGGGCTGCGTATCTTTGCGAAAAAACACCAAGAGCTGATCGTTTGCAGCTCTTACTCCAAAAACTTCGGTCTGTACAACGAGCGCGTGGGCGCCTGTACGTTGGTTGCCGCCGATGCATCCGCCGCGGATAAAGTGTTCAGCCAGGTAAAATCGGTCATTCGCGCAAACTACTCTAACCCGCCGTCACACGGCGCCGCCGTTGTCGCCACTATTTTGTCCAATGATGCGCTGCGAGCCATCTGGGAGCAGGAGTTGACGGCAATGCGCGAACGTATTCAACGTATGCGTCAGCTGTTTGTCAACACACTCCAGGAGAAAGGCGCCAAACAGGACTTCTCCTTCATTATCAATCAGAATGGCATGTTCTCCTTCAGTGGTTTGAATAAAGAGCAGGTTTTGCGTTTACGGGACGATTTCGGCGTTTATGCGGTAAACTCCGGACGAATTAACGTCGCGGGAATGACGCCGGAAAATATGGCTCCGCTGTGTGAAGCCATTGTCGCCGTGCTATGACTCATTGATGTAAGTTATTTTTCCGCACGATAAATAATTCAGCTTACCGAATAAAAAGCTATCGTTTAACGCAACGCGTTGGCCCTTTACTGGCGAGTCGAATTAATGAGCCGGTCGACGCGCATACAAGCTGAAATATGCAGAATATAAAGCCAGCCTCGGTGCTGGCTTTATTATTCAAGCGCATGTCTTCCGTAGCGGCGTGTAAAATCAATCCGGCTATTCAATGCGCTCTGGCAAGATTAAATTGCGCTAAAACAGGATGCTTTATCCCCGCCTAGCCTGACATATCCATGACGTCGACAGTTCTGACGTGAAAAAACGCCGATGCGTTCCAGGGCGTGTTTAAACATCGCCGGATTCGATTAAAGCGGAATAAGGAAGAATGGTTTGAGCGCGGTCAAGAAAATGAAGGCCGCCCTGGGAAAGGCCAGTCAGACGCAGAATACCGGTACTTCCTGCGATATGACTGGCCGCGGCTCATAAACCTGAGCAGCTTGCTGACTACGCGCCCCGAATAAACGGATTGGTTTTACGCTCTTGTCCGAAGGTCGATATAGGTCCATGACCCGGGATAAAGGTGACATCATCACCCAACGGCAATAGCTTGTTGATAATCGAAGAGATCAGCGCCCGATGGTCGCCTTGAGGGAAGTCGCTACGCCCTACGCCACCGTTGAAAATCACATCACCCACTTGCGCCAGACGCGATGTCGCATCAAAGAACACAATGTGGCCGGGCGTATGGCCGGGGCAGTGAAACACGGCTAGCGTAACGTCGCCGATATGAACCTTATCACCTTCTTTTAACCACCGAGTCGGCGTAAACGCCTTACACTCCCCCAACCCAAACATGCGGCTCTGCGCTGGTAATCCGTCCAGCCAGAACGCATCTTCAATCTGTGGACCCAGAATCGGAACCTGGTAGTAATCAGCCAACTCAGCCGCGGCGCCCACGTGATCCAAATGACCATGGGTAAGCAAAATCTGCTTAACGCTTATACCGGCCTGAGCGACGGCCTGTTTTATTTTTTCCGCTTCACCGCCGGGATCGACGATTGCCGCTTCATTGGTATTCTCGCACCATAATAGCGTGCAGTTTTGGCTGAATGCCGTAACGGGGACGATTTGATACTTCATACCACTCCACATAACCTACGCCAATTCAGTCCAAGCTGAATAATGACATACTCTATTAATCTACAAATCTACCAAGTACGCACTGGACCGGTATCAATATGCACAAAGTTACTGCGAGGATAATATCCGACGCCGCCGGCGCGCATTTTTACCGCCGCCTTACGCAAGTTGGCTAGCTGAACGCCTTCGATATGAAAATCCATCGCCTGCCCTTTGGTATGGTAACTTTGCTTGGCAACGCCTTTGCGATGAGCGCGTAATTCATTGTTGGTATCAATCGCACGATATCCAGAAATCAGCTGCACCGGCTTGCTCGTCCCCAGCATAACCTGTAAGCGGTAGAGTTGATCGAAAAGTAGCGGATCGATATTTTTAACTTTGTTCGCACGATAATCACGGAAAAAGTGATTCAGCCGCGACAGTTCTTCTTTATTATAACGCCGACCATCAAAAAACTCGGTCTTGATGCGTTCTCCGGTATTCAGATTATTAAGGGTCAGAATACGCGGGCGAGGAGTAGATAAGGTCGCGAATGCCTGGCCGGGAAGCAGCGCAATACCCAAAGCAGCACCACCTAGCGCAAGCCATTTACGGCGATGATTATCAATGTCTTCCATATAACGAGTTACCCTGACTAAAAGAACGGAACCTATACCTTAAATAATTCGCGATGCAACAAGACGCCTATCGAAAGGCATCTTCCGCTGAAGCTCACCCACTTACCGACCACGCAAATAGGAGATCAGGATGATTGGGCGCCGCTGGTGCGCATGCAGTTTGAAATATGACGGGTATAAGGGCATAAAAAAGAACTGTCTTGCACCTTAACCGCCTATCAAAAGTGAGTCAACCCGCTTTATCCCCATGGCGTCGGGGGAACGCAATGATCCCCCGGATAACAGGCCATGGGTTGATTCTGTAAATCCCCGGAATTTTCAATATTTACAGCAATAACAGCCCGGCTTTGGACAGAACCTGAGTACCTGACCTCGCTGTATCATCATAATTGTAAATATCTGTTCGGAATTGAGGCTTACCATCATCCGCTACCCATGCCGTTAAATAATACAGGCTGACCGGAATTCGATGCTTAATGGAAACATAAGTGGTATCGCCCTGTTCCAGGGTGGAAGAAATACGCGCGTTATTCCAGCCCGCATCCTGTAATAACAGGTTAGCCAGCTCAGAAGCTTTATTGACGCGCACACAGCCAGAGCTCAAGGCGCGAATATCACGCTGGAACAAATTATGGTTCGGCGTATCGTGCAGATAGATCGCATCGGAATTAGGCATATTGAATTTATACCGCCCCAGCGAATTATTTACGCCAGGCGCCTGACGCAGGCGATACGGGAAGCGATCCGGCGCTACCGTAGACCAATCAATCATCATCGGATCGATCGCTTCCGCATCCTGACTCCAGCCGGCGAGTACGGTGTAGCCATGGCGCTGTAAGTAGCCCGGATCACGCACCACCTTGGGAATAATGTCCTGACGCGTCAGCGTCGTCGGCACGTTCCACGGCGGATTGACCACCACATTATAAAGCGAGCTGCTCATTAGCGGCGTTTTACGACGTGGCTGGCCGACAATAACCCGAGACGACAGCCGCTCGGCGCCATCCTGATAATAAACCAGAGAGTAGTTGGGAATATTAACCATAATGCCCGTATGAACATTATCCGGCAGCAGGCGTAAACGTTGGATATTCAGCGCCAACAGGGTGGCGCGAACCTGCGGCGACACATTGAGCCAATCGCGCGTTCGCTTGCCAATCACCCCATCATTATCCAATCCCTGCCAATGCTGGAAGCGTTTTACCGCTTCGACCAACTCGCCGCTATAGGTATTTTCCGGCGCAACCAGCGCGCCATTGGTCTGCTGGACATCCTGTGACGTTGATACCCCATTGTCGCTGAACAGCTCGGCGGGTCCGTCATTCGCCAGCATCCCTGAACGCTGTAAAATGTCGCGCAGTACGGGGATTGATTCGCTGGATTGCCCTGGCCGCAGGCTTTCCGGCAGATTTAATTTTGGCCAGGGGCGATTATCCGTCAGCACGTTCTTCAGCGCCTGATGCATTTTGGCATACTGGGAGTGTTGTGGCGCCAATGATGCAATATAGGCCGCGCTATCGCCAGCGTTGAGCGCATGTTGCCATTGGCTGACAACACTGGCCGACGGTGACTGCAGACGGTAAGCCGTACTGCCATACAGCCAGTTATTACCGTTACTTTCCACGCCGGAGACAAACTGCAAATAGCCCAGCATCGCATCGGATAAGACCGCATCGCGTGCGAGGCCGTTTATCTGTGGATCGGTAAGCAAGGTGACCCACGCGGTGAACTGTGGTTGTACGCCGGAAATCGCCAGCTCAGCCAGTTGCTGTTGAAATTGCTGCGCAGCCTGACTGTCCGACCACATCGGCTGCATATGATGCTGTGCGTATAGTGATGACAACTCGGAAAGATAGTGAAGCGTCACGCCCTTGGGCAGCGCAGCCAGCAACGCGGTACGGCCGCTTTCGACGGAAAAAGAACCTACATTTTTAGATTGACCAGATAACATCTCGGGCGATGTTGCCAGCACTGAAAACGAAGGAAACAGGCTACAAACCCAAATACAACCAGCACCCCATAGTAGCCTCTGCGTTTTTCGTTTGTATAACAACATCCATTATCCCCTGTACACATTAACTACAATGTCTTCCACAACCAGCCATTTTCATGGCAGAAATAAAACCGTCATTTCAAATATTGCAAAGAAAATGATTGTTTTTCTGAATAGTCATATTTTCATATGCACTAAATACTTTCTTGCCAGACTGAATGACGCAACACGCCTTTCTGCTAGTATATAAAGAGAAAAATATTTTTTCCTCTATTGTCGCTTGATTATTTTACTCACTATGCCACCTCGTCTTTTTTCGTTGCTTTAAGCCGTTTGTTGTCGACTCGCTTTATTTAGAACGGAATCTGATATCCACGCAGATAAAAAGACCTTTATCTATACCCATGGGGTTATTGCAACATTTTATTTTCCGCTAGCGATGACCATGATTATTTATCGGACGATAACGGCCAAACCGTAGAAAAAATAAAGCCGCTCAGAAAAGCGGCTTTACACATAAAGAGGTGATTAATATCGACTAGGACGCCTGATGATTAATTTCACCGGCCTCGCTCGCAAAACCTCGTAGTCCGACCACATGAACATGCTCGTTATTCTGATAAACCTTACGAACCAATTTGTACGTTGTGCCTTTTTCGGGGCTGATATTTTCCGGCGCCGCAATAATCAATTGCATTTCCAGGCGGTCGCACAGTTCAAACAGCGTAGCAATGGATTTCGCATCCAGACGGGCGGCTTCATCAAGGAACAATAGGCGACAAGGCGAAATATCTTTACCCCGAAGTCGCTTGGACTCCTCTTCCCAGCTTTGCACCACCATAACCAGAATCGACATACCGGTACCAATCGCTTCCCCGGTCGACAAGGCGCCGCTTTCCGCGCGCAGCCAGCCGTCTGCGCCGCGGTTAACCTCGACCTCCATTTCCAGGTAATTGCGGTAATCCAGCAGCTCTTCGCCGATGGTTTGCGGCGTACGCTGCCCCAGATCGATTTCAGGGTTCAGACGGTGGTACAGTTTCGCCAACGCTTCGGAGAAGGTCAAACGATTACTGTTAAACAGGTCCTGATGAACATCCTGCTGTTCAGACAGCACGTTCAGCAATGTTGTATGCGTTTCACGCACGTTCACGTTCAGACGAACGCTTTTTACCTGGCCAAAGGCTACGGATTGCAATCCCTGGTTTAGCATGCGAATACGGTTTTGCTCGCGCTGAATCGTCTTGCGGATAATGTTCGCCACGCTGCGTGAACTGATGGCCAGCGTTTGTTCACGCGCGGTCAGCTCTTCAGTCAGGCGATTCAGCTCAATTTCCATCTGTTCGATGGCTTCGACCGGATCGTCGGTGCGAATAATATCCTGACGGATACGCTCGCGCAGATGTTGGTATACCGCGATATAAAACTGGATTTTACGCTCCGGCCGTTTCGGGTCTTCGGAAAGACGCAGCACGTCCCGCAAATGTTCGTTATCGGCAACGGCCAAACGCAATGCGCCCAGCGCCTTATCCGACATAGACCGCAGCTCGTCGCCATCCATATAGGCCAGTTCACGGCGATGTAAGCGACGTTCGACGCCATTGTCTTTGACCAACCGCATAACGGCGCACCAGCCGGCTTTCGCCGTCACCACCTGTTCGCGCATCTGGTGATAATCCCGCTCAAGTTTGCGTAATTTTTTCTGCAAACCATCCATTTCCGCTTCGCAGAAGGTAATCTGTTTTTCCAACTGATTGCGGCGCGCGCGGTTGTTGCTTAAGGCGGAATGTAATTCATCGCGACGCTGACGGGCACGTGCTTCGGCATCCGCATCGGCGCGAACGCCGATGTCCTGAAGCTCCTGCTTCAGTTCTTTCAACATGTCGCATTTTGCGTCGTAGGCGCTCTTCAACGATGCCTGAACCTGACTATACTGGGTAAGTTGGGCCTGATGCCGGCGCAACTGTTCACGCGCCCTCGTCCGTTCAGCCTCAGCCAGCTCCAGGCGCTGACGCAGCTTGTCGTTGAGATCGGCGTTTTCTCCCAGCATGCCTGCCGAATCGGTGTAGCTGAAGTGCGCCCGGCGTTGTACGACCTCGGTTAACGCAAACGCCTGCTGTTTCGCCTGACGCTGCGCGTTCTGCGCCTGAGCATAATCTTCCTGCAGTTGTTCATGCTGTTGAGGATCGTTTTGCAATACTGAAACCATCGGCTCCAGTTTCGCCAGCGTATCGCCATGCTGTTGGATAAAGCGCACTGACTCTTCCGTTTCATCCAGCTCGGCGCGAATATCCTCAACCCGATCCTGCAGACTGTCATCACATAACAGGCTGACGCGCGGAAGCAGTTTGTTTAGCTGCGCGCTACTCTCTTTCGCCAGTTCGTATTGCTGACGCTGCTGCTGATTTTCATTATCGAAATTGGCGATCGCCCGCTCAAGCTCTCCGCGACGCCCATTCAGCGTACGCATTTCCGCTTCCGGATCGTCATCAAAGGCCACCGCCAGGTGCGTGCCGATGAAACGGCTGAAGGATTGATGCAAGCGTTGCGTTTTCTGCACATCAAACGACAGCGTGGCGTATTGCTCCGCGAGGGTTTCACGCTCATCCCGCAGGCTTTCAAGGCGCATTTCCCGTGCGGCGCGGCCGAACAGCGGAACATCGGGGAAGCGGGAATAACGCCACTGACGCTCGGCGACCTTCACCACCACCGCTTGTTCCAGCTCTTCGACGGCAAATACGCTGTCGTCAAACGACTGCGGATCGCCCTCAATCAGGTACAAATCTTCAGGACAGTCTTCCAGACCCGCCAGCTGTTCCCGCACCAGAGCGAGATCCGCCACCACAATCCCATGGCGGGAAGGGCCGTACAGCGCCGAGAAGTAAGGGGCGTCATCCAGCGTCACGTCATCATAAATTTCTGACAACAGCACGCCGCCGAAACGTTCGGCCAGAGCATTCAGTCGGGGGTCTTCAGAGCCGCCAGGCTGGCTCAGACGCTCGATCTGTTTTTCTATGCTCCTTTTGCGGGCGGCGATTTCATCGCGCTCAACCGTTTTTTCACGCTCAAGCTCCAGCAGTTGCTGCATGTGCTCCGTCACCTGACGGCTGTCTTCGAATGTTGCGCCGCTTTGCTCACTCAACTGCGTCAGCGTTTCCTGCGCCGCCAGCCAAACAGGGGCGCGGGCCGTCAATTGCTGGAGACGCTGTTGAATCTGATCAAGCTCCTGGCGCAGCGCCAGACGGCGCTCTCCGGCCTCTGCGACCAGAACTGAAAGCGTGTCGATTCGGGCTTCAAGTTCCTGCTGAAGGGATTCGAGATCTTCCGGCTGGTATTCCTGTCCGTTGCGCTTACAGAAGTCCTGAAACAACCGTTCTGCATCCTGCTGCTCGCGCAGGCGCTGTTCCAATTCTGATAATCGCATGCGCAGCGGCTGTACCCGCTCCGCCTGATAACGCTGTGATGAGCCGTCGCGCAACAGATCGCGGGCCACCTGCCAGGCTTCGCTGCGGCCAACCGCGCCGGCGATACGCGTCACCAGTTGGTAAGCGTCTTCAAACTGACCGTGCGCCGCATCGGCCACGCTCAGTTTTTGTTCCAGCATCAACAGAACTTCGGTGCTTTCCTGCTCCTTCGCCTGGTAGCTTTCCAGCCATTCGTCCACGTTGTCCACGCTCAGGGTCGGCAACTGGCATAACGTACGCGCGCGCTCCAGCGCCTGCTGAGCCTGTTGATATTGAATCGCGCGGGTTTGCTGCACGTCGAGCGCCTGCTGATAATCGGCGAGCTGGCTTTTCAGTTCGTCCACTTCCAGCTCGGCGGCGTCGGCCCGCTCTTCGTTCTCTGCCTGCTGCTCGCGCGCTTCCTCGACCACCTCATTCTGCTCTTCCAGCCGATAGCTCAGCTCTTCCAAATCGTCGTTATAACGTCCGATTTTTTCCTGCTGACGCATTGCCGTTTGCACCAGATTCAGGTGATCGTTGGCAGCCTGGTAGTCGGTCTCCAGATCGCCTTCCGCACCGCTCTGCTCTTCCAGTTCGCGCGCCATTTCCACATGACGATATTGTTCGTTGATCAATTGCTTACGACTGCCAAACAGATCGCGACGCAGTTCCAAAGCACTGTCCAGATGTATCCGACGCTCGTTGGCATGACGCATATAGTCTGCGGCGACATAAGACGTCGCTTCTGAGATCAAATGCTTGAATAAATCGCGATCGGATTGGGTAACGCGAATCGCTTCCAGCGTCATACGGTTTTCGCGCAGCGCCGCTTCCATATCCTGGAAAGCTTTGCGCACTCCGCTGTTTTCCGGCAATAAATAGTCACGTAAAGAACGGGTAATCGCGCTGGAGATCCCGCCATACAGCGATGCTTCGATCAGTCGATAGAACTTGCTGCGATCGGAGGCCGAACGTAGCCGACGCGGAACAATGCCCAAATCGAACATCAGCGAATGGTAATCAGTGATGGAGTTAAACTGTTTGAACTGCACGCCTTCCATCTCTTCGACACGCTCTTTCAACTCCGCTAAAGAAAGCACGCGCGCCTGACGCTCGCCGACTTCCTGCGTTAAAAGCTGTGTCGGCTGCATCGCCGTCGGCAACCCTTGAATGGTGAAAGGCTTAATGTCCACTTTACGATCGCGGCCGGCCACCTGCTGCAGCCGCACGCCGACCAGCACGCGCTGATGCCGGGAATTAATCACGTCGAGCGTTGAATAGCACACCCCCGCGCGCAGCTTGCCGTGCAGACCTTTGTCGCGTGAGCCGCTGGTCGCGCCGGCCTCGGTCGTGTTGCGAAAGTGCAACAGGGTCAGATCAGGGATCAGCGCCGTAATAAACGCCGCCATGGTCGTTGATTTACCCGCCCCGTTTCCGCCGGATAACGTGGTCACCAGCTCATCCAGATCAAACGTGCGGGCAAAAAAACCATTCCAGTTAACCAGCGTCAGCGAGCGAAATTTACCGCGTTCAATCATTCCTGTTCATCCTCAGCACTCTCTGACGAGATATCGTCTGTACGATCGTTGTCATCGTTTTCGTCTTTCAGCGATAGGCTGCTTTCGACAGGCATCGCTTCACCATCGCGAATCATCCTCAGTTGCGCTTCACGGGCATCATCACCGCTGCGCACATCGGCGCCGAAGCGGAACACGGATTCGGTAATACGAAACTTACTGTTATCGCTGCCCATAAAGTAAAGCATCCCCAACCGACGCAGTCGGTTAAGCGAGGTTCGCACTTTTTCCTGCAGCTTTTGTCGATCAAGGTCGGAACCGGTCGAACGCTGGTTCACCAGCTTCAGCAATTTATTTTCATCCGCCAGGCCAAGCAACTCTTCATACAGCTCCTGCTGGCTGAAGATACCCTCGTGAGCCAGACGCTCGGGACTGAGATACAGATAGCAGAGGATTTTGCCCACCATCATGTCCAGCTCGGACAGCACCGAGCGGGGAATCAGCGTAGTTGAGCGAGGCCGCAGGTAGAAGAAGCCTTCCGGAGCCCGAATCAGCTCCACGTTGTAACGGCTGTAGAATTCTTCCATTTCTTCCTGAAAGTCCATTAAAAAGGCATGGTTTTCCAGTTCCTCGATGCCAATATGACGACCCGCGCGCAGCTGGCTGTCCAGTGCGGGGAACAGCGTGTTCGACAACGCTTTCGCCAGCTTGGCTGGCATGATTTGTTCAATATTTGTCGATGACATGGGCCTGTACCTTGGCTCCGTAATCATTGATTGTCTGCCATAGCGCAGGCAATCCGGTGAAATCTGATTCGGCCACACCCAGGCGAACCGCCTGGTCGACCACGATTCGAGCGACATCAAAGTGCCGTGAGCGAGGATACTGCGTCAGGTATTCACGCATCACATCGCCCAGATTAAGCGGTATTTGTTGTTCTTTGTATTTGTGCAACGCCTGCTCCACCAGCGCAGCCAACTGTTCGCGCATTTCGCTGAACTCTTCATATTCCAGCTCCGCGGGCAATTCGCCGGTAACTTCATCACTGCGTAGCGCCAATTCCTCATCACGCATGTCCAGCAGACGGTCGGCATTGGCAAAGGTTAACGCCCAGGGATTATCGAAATAATTTTGCACCGACTGGCGCAGACGCTGCGCGAAGACCCGATTTTTATCCATATCAATTGCCGTGCGGATGAACTTGTGCACATGCCGATCGTAGCCAATCCACAGGTCGATGGTCTGCTGGCCCCAACTGACGATACGGTCGAGTTTGTTTTGTAAATCAAATACCAGTTTGTCAACAAACTCCAGGTTGTTCGAATTATTCAGGATGGCATCCTGAATGCTCAACAGACTGGCCTGTAATTTATCGCCGGCGGCTTCAAGCGTATCCTGCAATTCGCGCAGCGTGTCGGAGGTTTCCGTCAACAGTTGTTCACAACTGGTGATCGCCGCGCGCCAGTCCTGATTCAACAGCGCCGCGATATCGTCTTTAACGCCCTGCTGCTGTTCATCCATTAGCCGTTGGGATAGATCAATGCTGTCGAAAATTTCCGCGACGGAATATTTCAGCGGCGCAAAGACATTGCGATGCCAGTGAAACTCATCACCGCCCTCTTCGGCGGCCTCCGCCGCCCGTCCCAGCTCCTGAGCCACGATGGAGAGCTGCATGGAAAGGCGCAGCGTCGAAAACTCGCGCTGGCGAATATAGTAATCGGTAATGCCGATTCCCAGCGGCGTCAGGCGGTAGATGGCGTTGCCGTCCGCCAGTTCGCTGATGAAGCGATGCAGCAATCGCTGGCGCACCAAATCATTAATCGCATTATTGGCGCGCACATGTATGGTTTCGTTGGTTTGATCAAATCCCTGACTGACATGGCGAAAGGCATCAATCAGTTCGCCCTCGCTCATTTCACCATCCATGCGTTCACCGTTGAGTGTCGCTATCGCCAGCAAAAACGCCAGGCGCTCAGTGGGAAGTGAAAGGGAAAAATCGTTTTTTCGTGCCCAGGCGACCAGTTCGGGTACAGTCTGGGAAAAATCACTCATAATGCATCCTTCAAATGGGTTTTATGCGCCATGACATGGATATAACGCCCCAAACTCACAAAGGGTTCCTGCCGGCAATAACGCTGTTCAAGCTCAAGAATTTCGGCAAAATTATCACTTTGCTGCTGCTTATTCTGCAAATAGTCATGAAACACCCGGACTCCCGTTTTACCGCTGATGGAAAAACCCAGTTCATCAAGCCAGCCATAAACCTGCTGCGGATCCAGTGGGTGATCGGGCGAGAGCGATCGCCGTTTGCGCTTCGGCATGCCCGCCTCTACATAGGCAAAATTCCCCAATACCATGTTGCGCATCAACAGGCCATGCTGGTTATAAAACATCAGGGATAAAACGCCGTCCGGCGACAGACAATCATACAATACTTTAAGCACCTGCCGAGGCTGAGCCACCCATTCCAGCACCGCGTGGAACAATATCAGATCGGCGGGCCTTTCCATATACTGAGCAATATCCTGCGCGGCGCATTGCACAAAACGCATGTTATGGCTTAGATTTTGAGCGGCGGCCGCGTTTCTGGCGCGCTGAATCATCTCATCTGACAAATCGCACAACAATACCTGATGTCCTAAAGCGGCCAAACGGCAGGCCATGTGGCCTTCTCCGCCGCCGGCGTCCAGCACCCTTAAGGGCCGATCGGGAAACTGCGCCAACAGACCGCTGAGATCCTGCCATAATACCGCCTGCCTCAGTTTACCTTTCGTCGTACCGTAGATATTCTGGGCAAACTTTTCAGCGATATCGTTAAAATTGCGATCCTGCATCGGTAAAGTTTTCCGCATCATGATAGTCATGGCTAATAAAAACGCGTGATAACACAGCGCGATACTGTTTCAGTTAAGGCTTATGCTACGCGTTCCCCGGGAACGCGCCTAACGAGCAGTCGCTGATCGCGGCCACACTGATTCTGCAATATTTAAACCAACAGCATAATCATCGTCCCGCGCGTCGGGCGTTCGTCAAACTGCTATTTTGGCACAGGCTGGCTTAGAATAAATCGTCTTACCCGATGATATTTGCCCGGATGCGGTTTTTTCACCCAAATTGAAGGTCATTTTATGTTGTTTATCGCTAAAAAAGTTATCGGCGGCCTATTACAGCCCCTGCCAATGATTTTACTATTGATGGGCATCGGTCTGTTGTGCGCAGGATTCACCCGCTGGCAACGCGGGGGAAAAACGCTGATTCTCATCAGTTGGCTGACGCTGGCGCTGATCAGTATTCAACCGGTATCCGATCGGCTTTTATCGCCCCTGGAAACGCGCTACCCGACCTGGCAACCAGGCCAGCCGAAGGTAGACTACATTGTCGTGTTGGGCGGCGGCTATACCTATAACCCGGATTGGGCGCCGAGCGCCAACCTCATCAGCAACAGCCTGCCGCGCGTAACGGAAGGCATCCGGCTTTATCAAGCCAATCCGGGCGCCAAAATGATTTTTACCGGCGCCGCGGCACAGGGCAATCCCGTGAGCGCCGCCAAAACAGCGGCGTTGGTGGCGGAAAGTCTGGGGGTCCCCGCACAAGATATCCTGACGCTTGATACCCCCCGAGATACGGCAGAAGAAGCCGTCAGCACGGCAAAGGTGGTCGGCGAGCGCCCCTTCTTGCTGGTGACATCGGCCAGCCATCTTCCCCGCGCCATCCGTTTTTTTCAGGCTCAGGGGCTACGCCCCATTCCGGCGCCAGCCAACCAAATGGCTATCACTACTGCGCTCAACCTCTGGGAAAAAATATTGCCATCGGCGTATTGGTTGTCACACAGCGAACGGGCATGGTACGAGACATTGGGCATGATTTGGCAACGGCTGAATGGCGTCAAACCAGCGCAGGATACGCCGGTTCAATAAAGGCGTCGTGTTTTATTCCAGCCAGGGAGACAGCTCGCGGGAGGCGGTATCGAAGAGTAACCTATCCAACTGCCCGGTATTGATGTAACGGGCAACCGCTTCCCAGATGACGTACAGCCAGCGACGGTAAACAAATGACTCAGCGACGGGCGCTTTGCCGAGGTAATGATACAACAGTTGCTCCGGCATGCCGGCCTCACACAGCCGCAGCAGCTCATACTCTCTGGGAGCCCAGAGCATCACGCCGGGATTAATCATCGCCAACAGCTGATCGCTGTGCGAGTCTTTCAGCATACTGCGCAAAGAAAGATTACCGTGGACCAGCACGCAGCTATCGTTGAAATCATCGAAGAGTATAGGCAGACACTGGCGCGAACGGTAAAGCAGACTGCGATCCTTCTGCGTCAATAACGGCGCGCTGATATGCAGCAACGTGGACCAAAGCACTTCCAGACGCTGTTGATACCAGCTAAACCAGTCATTTTCCTGCGTGCTGTCGACGGGACCGACGCAGCCATGACTATCAATACGGTGCCAGGCCAATACGCTTTCCACGATCTGGTCCATCAGCGATGTCCAACGCAGCGCGGTGCGGGTCGGCGCTTCGACGGAAACGCCGCGCAGCCGCTCTATCAGCAACAGCTCTTTGTAAGGCGATTGCTGCGTGATCACCAAGCCGTATACCGTAGGGAGCCGCACGTCCCCTTCTCTCGACAGCATCGAAAGTTTATAAGCCTCCTGCTGCGCCACGCCCTGACAGACATAGCTTTTAGCCAACAGGGGAATGGCGTTGCCCTCTTTATCATATAACGCATACAAATGCGCGTAAGGTTGCTCGCTTACCCGCTCAAGTCGGCTAAGGCTTTCCCCCAGCACGGTACTTAATTCAGCTTTCAATTGTTCCATAAATAGCCTGACCTCTGCTTAGCAGAATCGCTCAACTCTCAATCATGCGATTAGCCAAGGGTAATTTCTTCAATACAGATCAAAGAAAGGCGGATCGAGAGAAACAATGACGGTAGCGCCCGATATGAAGATAGCGAAGATAATCAACCAGGATAGTAATAACAGGTAGGGATAGCGCGGGTTGGCGGCCGAATGCCGCCAACGGGAAACATCACCCTTTGGCGATGACCTCACGCACGCGAGCCAAATCTTCCGGCGTATCCACCCCGACGCTGGGGACCGCTTTTGCGACGGCGACGTGAATTTTCTCTCCATACCATAACACCCGAAGTTGCTCCAGCAATTCAATCTGCTCTAACGGGCTGGGCGTCCAACTGACGTAACGGCGTATAAAGCCCGCGCGATAGGCATAGATACCGATATGGCGTAAAAAATGATCGCCGATAGTCTCTTTGCTGCGAGCAAAACGCTCGCGTTCCCAGGGGATCGTCGCGCGTGAAAAATAGAGCGCGTAGCCTTCGGCGTCGGTCACCACTTTAACGGCGTTAGGATTAAACGCCTCTTCACTGGTTTCAATCGGTACCGCCAGCGTCGCCATACCCGCCCGGCAGGTCGATAAATTTTCAGCGACCTGGCGAACGATCACCGGCGGAATTAACGGTTCGTCGCCCTGAACATTCACAATGATTTCATCATCAGGAAAGCCATAGCGCTCTATAACTTCAGCCAGCCGTTCGGTTCCGGAATGATGATCCGCGCGGGTTAAACAGACTTCCCCGCCGGCCTGACTCACCGCTGACTGCACGTCGGGATGATCGGTCGCCACAATCACGCGTTGAGCGCCCGACTCCTGCGCACGCTCCATCACATGTACAATCATCGGCTTGCCGTTGATATCCGCCAGCGGTTTGCCGGGCAAACGGCTGGAAGCAAAACGCGCGGGGATAATGACGTTGAAGTTCATTGTGTGATCTCGTCAGCCCCTAATTTACGCGCTTCATGCTCCAGTAAAACGGGAATGCCGTCGCGCACCGGATAGGCCAACCCATCGACCTTGCATATCAGTTCCAGTTTCTCTTTATTAAAATACAAACGTCCGTTACACACAGGACATGCAACAATTTCAAGTAAACGATGATCCATGCGTCCTCCCTCAAGAAGCTAACAAAATGGTAGCGCCCCATTTTTCAAGCCGCGCCATTGGCGGCAACTCAAAATCTATCGGCCATATAAGAAATACCGATCGCCCGGTCTGCCGAGTTAATGCTTAACCAACACCGCTTCTAGACGACTAAGCAATTGTGAAGCCTGCGGTTCAGACAATACCGCATCTACCGGCAGATACCACCAATTCCGACGGGCGAAGTCCCGACATTTAACCGCATCTTTTTCTGTCATCAGCAGCGGCTGCTCTGCATCGGCGGTCAGTGGCTTCAGTTGGTCGAGCTGATAGCGCTGATGATCGGAAAACGCCACTTCACGCGCAACCGTCACGCCGGCATCACGAAGCGTAGTAAAAAACCGTTGAGGATAACCGATACCCGCCATCGCCACGACGTTTTGCAAGCGCCGGAGTGGACAGGTTTCGCCGGAGTGCAGATTAATCGCCATGCCGGTCGTCAAGCGCATCGCGATCTCGCCGCTGCGCGCGGTTCCGCCATTCACGATAACCGCATCCACAGAGCCTAGCCGGCCTTCACGCTCACGCATCGGCCCAGCAGGCAGCCACCAGCCATTGCCGAATCGCCGGTTGCCGTCAATTACCACCAGTTCGATATCGCGCGCCAGCGCATAATGCTGCAATCCGTCATCGGTTATCACCATATCCAACGGGTAGCGCGCCAGCAACGCCTCTACGGCCTGTCTACGTACCGGCGCCACGGCAACCGGCGCGCCGGTACGTTGATAAATCAATACGGGTTCATCGCCGGCCTGCGCCGTGGTGATCCCGTCGTCAACCAGTAACGGATAGCGTTCGGCTTTACCGCCATAGCCGCGCGACACCACGCCCACGCGGTATCCTTTACGCTGCAGCTGCTCCACCAGCCAGATAACGACCGGGGTTTTACCATTGCCGCCGGCCGTCAGGTTTCCCACCACCACCACCGGTATCGGCGCCCGCCAGCTTTTTCGCCACCCGCGGCGGTAGCATTGCCGAATCACAAAAGTGGCCAGCCCGTATAACGCCGACAGGGGAATCAGCAGCCAATAAAGCGGCGAACGCCCGGACCAGATGCGCTCAATCATTCGCCAAACTGCATTTTATGTAGCTGGGCATAAGCGCCGTTATGCGCCAGCAATTCGGCATGACCACCGCGTTCGATAATGCGGCCATCTTCAACAACCAAAATTTCATCCGCCTTTTCAATGGTAGATAAACGGTGGGCGATCACCAGCGCGGTACGATCTTTTTGCAGTTCATCCAGCGCGGATTGAATGGCGCGTTCTGACTCGGTATCCAGCGCCGAAGTCGCCTCATCCAGCACCAGAATAGGACAGTTGCGCAGCAAGGCACGAGCAATGGCAATACGTTGGCGCTGGCCGCCAGAAAGCAGCACGCCATTCTCGCCGATCATGGTATCCAGACCGTTATCCATATTGCTGATGAAATCCATTGCGTGCGCCATGTAGGCCGCGCGCTCGATTTCTTCACGGCTATAGCGATCGTGACAGGCGTAGGCAATGTTATTGGCGATCGTATCATTGAACAGATGCACGTTCTGCGACACCAGCGCAACCTGACTACGCAGCGAGGCTAAGGTATATTCCCGCAGATCGTGTCCATCGAGCAGGATCTCGCCAGATTGGATATCGTAAAAACGGGTAATCAAATTGGCAATCGTAGACTTACCCGACCCTGAGCGGCCGACCAGCGCGACGGTTTTACCTGGCGGAATATGCAGGCTGATATTTTTCAGCGCCAGGTTCTCTCTGCCAGAGTAGGCGAAATCGACATTGCGGAACTCCAGATCGCCCTTGGCGCGGCCAAGATCCAAGGTGCCGGTATCTTTTTCCTGTTCCATATCCAGTATGGCAAACAGCGTCTGGCAGGCGGCCATACCTCGCTGAAACTGGGCGTTGACGTTAGTCAGCGATTTTAACGGCCGCATCAGCGCGATCATCGATGAGAAAACGACCGTAATCGTCCCCGCCGTCAAGGTTTCCATCACGCTGGGAATGCTGGCGGCGTACAAAACAAAAGCCAGCGCCAGTGACGCAATCAACTGAATGACAGGATCGGAGATGGACGACGCCGATACCAGCTTCATCCCCTGTTGCCGCATACGATTGCTGACCTTGTCAAAGCGCTGCGCTTCGACTTCCTGACCGCCGAAAATCAACACTTCTTTGTGGCCTTTCAACATCTGTTCGGCGCTGGTCGTCACCAGTCCCATCGTATCCTGCATATTTTTGCTGATATTACGGAAACGTTTCGAGACCAGGCGAATAGCCACCGAGACAATCGGCGCGATGACGAGCAGAATGATCGACAACTGCCAACTGTAATAAAACATCAGGATGAAGAGGCCGATGATGGACGCCCCTTCTCGAATCACCGTAATCAAGGCGCCCGACGACGATGCGGCGACCTGTTCGGAGTCATAGGTGATGCGGGACAACAGCGTGCCGGTGGATTGCTGGTCAAAGAAGGTCACCGGCATTCCCATGATGTGCTGAAACAGACGACGACGCATCGCCATCACCACTTTACCGGACACCCAGGATACGCAGTAGCTTGATACAAAGCCTGATACACCACGCATCAGCATCAGTCCGATAACCACGAACGGCATCCAAACCAGGACGGAACGATCGGTCTTGCCAAACCCTTCATCGAGTAGCGGCTTGAGTAGAGACAGCATTAACGTGTCGCCAGCCGCATTAACAACCAGCGCGACAGCGGCCACAGCCAGCCCCGTTTTAAAAGGAGAGATCATCGGCCATAGGCGACGAAACGTCTGCCAGGTGGAGAGATCTTTATCATTCAGCATGCAATAAACCTGAGCCAATAAGAAATAGCCGTCTATTTTACTCATTATCCCCCTTTACGCCAAACCACCGATGATACCAGCGGGGAGATATTTGCTCTCTGAAGCGAATTACGCGCCAACTATCGTTGAAAAAACGCGCGCTCAGTTGTCCCGATGTCGCCGTATCCAGCCATTCATAACCATATTGGCGATAGCGGGACACAACCTTGGCGGCAGGCAGTCGCCATGGGTTATAGCGTGAGTTGGAAGACAGAATGCGCGCCGCGTCGACTGCGCGGATAAACGGCGGCGAAGAGGACGTTCCGCTTCCATGATGGGGGATTTGTAACAAATCTACAGCCAGCGCATTTCTCTGTCGTTTAACCAGCTTTTGCTCCGTCCCGGACTCGATATCGCCGGTCAATAGCACGCGATATTTGCCATCATCGATACGAACCACGCAAGAATCATTATTTTCAGCGCTGATTACCTGGCGTTCCGGCCATAGTACGCTGAAGGTCAGTCCCTGCCAGCGCCACCGGACCCCTTGCCGGCATGGCCGGTGATCCGCTTGTATAAAAGCGCTGAAAATTTCCGCATCAGGATAGGCGGCCCGCAATGCCGGCAGCCCGCCGGCATGATCCATATGGCTGTGGCTCAAAATGATTTTTTCCAGCGCTAACCCGCGCCATCGCAGATAGGGCAGGATTTCCCTGGTGGCCATGTCGCCGCCGTCCCAACGATTCCCGCTATCGTACAACATGGCTTTGCCATTACGCTCGATGACCACCGCCAATCCGTGACCGACATCCAGCATATCGACCCGCCAGTTTGGTGGATCGTTTGGCATTCTGAAAACCAGGATCAAACTGATAAGGCTAAAGATGCTGACGGGATAGCTTCGCCACCATGAAAAACGCCATATCACCACGGAAAGCCAGCCGGCGACGCTGCCTAAAAGCAGGGATGACTGGAGGTCAAGCCACCCGTTTTGCATATATTTCAGCGGCGTAAACACGCTTTTTAACGACAGGTCCGCCAGCCACCACACCCCATAATCCAGTTCGGCGATATACATTAGGGGGAGCGCCAGCAGCACCAGCGGCGTGGTCACAAACGAGACGATGGGTATCGCCCACAGATTTGCCGGCAAAGATGTGAGGCTGAATCCATGAAACATCCCCAGTTGCAACGGCATCAGCAACAGCGTCATCCCGGTTTGTAAATGCAGCCAACGCAGCCAGCACCAGTACAAGCTTCGTCGACAGCGTGGCGGCAACGGCGCCCACTGAAACCAGAAAATCAGTGACGCGACGGCCAGACAGGACAGCCAGAAGCTGTCGGACAGAACGCTGAGGGGATCGCAAAGCGAAATCAGGGCGATGCACCATAACCAAACCTGCCACGGCGACCCGGTCAAGCCTTTTGCTCTCAGCAGCGTCCATACGCTTAGCGCCAGCGCCGCTCTGATCGCCGGTGGATTTCCCCCGGCGAGCCACACATACGCCCACGATGTCAACCAACTGATAAATAAAGGGAAACGATAGCCAATAGCGTAAACGGGCAACAAACACTGGATTGCCCGCGCGCTTCCCCAGCCAAAGAGCGCGGCAAGGGCTATATGCAGACCGGAGATGGCCATCAGATGCATGGTGCCGGTTTTCTGGAGCACGATTTTTGTTTCAGGACTGACGATGTTCATTTCGCCAAACGCCAGCGCCAGCAGAATCGCGTGCCAGGACAAAGACGTTATCCGCTGCTGCGCATGCGTGATCATCTCCTGGCGCAGACCACAGGATGAATCGATAACCTCAGCTGACGTGACTCGTCCCGACAGCGGCCGGCGCTGCGCGACGGCCCAGCGCTGGCTGTCAAATCCGCCTTGATTCAGACGGCTGTGCACCGGCCGGAAACTCGCGATGATTCGCCAGCGTTGTCCGCCGCACCAGGCGCGCATATCACGTGACAACGTCACTCTGGCGTAAAGCGGGGGAAAGACCCAACGCTGGTTTATCCTTTCAAGCTTGATGATCGCCTGAGGCTCGTCAACGCCGGCAAAGCGTATGCTATGCATGGTGACAATGGCTGAGAGCGGTTGGCGAGTCGTCTGTTCGATCTGCCTGAGCAGCGTGTGCGCGCTCAATCCCGCCCAACAAAAGCTGAATAACACTATCGCCACGTTGCGCAATGCCGCATATCGGGTATTCAGTGCCATCATCACCGCCAGCGGCATGCCACCCCACAGCGCCATCATCGGCGGGATCTGCGGCAGGATCAACAGCGGCAAAATACCGAGCATGGCGGCAACGGCAGCAGTCGTGGCGGATATTCTACTCATCGTCCAGTTACGCGGGGGAAAGGCGGTTCGGCGCCTTCCGGTTCTCAGGATGCCAAATATTGCTACATCAGCGCTTTCAGCGCTGCTCAAAAAACAATTAGTGGAAAGCGCGGCGTAATAAGGATGAATGGTTTCAATAAATGGCAAAAAACGTGCGGGACGCCTCTCATCTTTTGCCGATAGCCGGTGATGGTGGGCAATGTGCGATGGCGGGAGAAAGTGCGAAAAAGGAGAAATGCCCAGGCGCAGAAACAAAAAGGGATCGCCTGCGCGATCCCTAACGGTATGACAGCAATATTGACTATCCGGGTTATTTCACTTCGCCCATGGTCTTTAATTTCTTAGACAGCTCACGACGCTCTTTCGACAGATCGGCGTTTTTAATGATGTAATCATCGACACGATCTTCATAATCGCTGCGCATGCTGGCGATGATGCCCTGAATATCTTCAATGCTCATACCCGGCTTAATGTAGTCGCTCAGGTTATCAAGCAATAAAACACGTTTCTGGTTATCACGAATTTTCTTTTCGTTATCAACGATTTCACGCTGTAATTTGTTTTTACGACGGAACATGCGAACAAACTCCAGAACATCCTGGAAACAAGGCTTAGTGTCCTTATCCATTTTTCTACCCTTACTTAAGTCAAACACAGATTTTATAATACGCTAACCATACAGGTTAGCAGCTATCTGCGACAAGATGGTTTTATTCGGAATCCATTAATTATCGATAATACACGGCAATACGCTGATTATGAACCTTTTCTATAGCGACCTCGGTGTCGAAAATATCTTCAAGCACGGCGGAAACCATGATCTCTTCCGGCGTGCCGTTATAGATGATTCGTCCCTGACGCATTGCAATAATGTAGTCGGAATAGGCGGAAGCGAAATTGATATCGTGGATAACCAGCACAATGGTTTTTTTCAGCTCGTCCGCAGCGCGGCGAATTTGCCTCATCATGGTCACTGCGTGCTTCATATCCAGATTATTGAGTGGTTCATCCAGCAGTACATACTCCGTATCCTGGCACAAAACCATCGCAACGTAGGCGCGTTGCCGCTGACCGCCCGATAGCTCATCCAAAAAGCGCTCGCGGAATTCGGTCAGGTCGAGAAATGCCATCGCGGCCTCGATGCGCTGCCGATCGTCCGCATTTAAACGGCCTTTGGTATAGGGATAGCGGCCAAATCCCACTAAATCGGCAACGGTCAGCCTGCTGGTAAATTGGTTCTCCTGTCGCAGTACCGACAGGCAGGTCGCCAGCTTATCGCTGGGCGTCGTGGTCACATCCATGCCGTTGACGCTGACGCTCCCCCGATCGGCGGCTAATAAGCGGCTGATAATGGATAAAAGCGTCGATTTCCCCGCGCCGTTGGGGCCAATAATTGAGGTCACGCCCCCACGCGGTATGGTGGCGCTGACGTCTTTCAGCACCGCCACATTATTGTACGTTTTGGTTACATCGCCGATTTCAATCACAGGGAAACCTTCTTGAGCAACAACAAAATAAACAGCGAACCGCCGATAAATTCAATCACCACGGACAATGCTCCGGACATGTTCAACAGGTGTTCCAGCACCAACTGTCCGCCGACCAGCGCGACGATGCCCAACAAAAACGCCGCAGGCAGCAAAAAGCGATGTTGACTGGAGCCGACCATCAGATACGCCAGATTGGCCACCATGAACCCCAGAAAAGTCAAGGGGCCGACCAGCGCCGTCGATATCGCGACCAGCACGGAAACTAAAAGTAAAATAACCGTTACGCTGCGCTTGTAATCCACCCCGAGATTAATTGCCGTATTACGCCCGAGCGCCAACGCATCGAACTGAAAGCGCATGCGCCATATCACCACGCCGACGACTAGCGAGATCGCAACCGAGAGCCCGATCAATTCAGGCGCGGCGCGAGTAAAAGTAGCAAACATTCTGCCCTGCAAAATTGCGAACTCGCTGGGATCCAGTAAGCGCTGCATCAGGCTGGCGATACTGCGAAACAGCGTGCCGCAGATAATGCCGACCAATAAAACCAGATGTAAATTGTTGCGATTGCCGGTGAATAACCAGCGATAAAGTACGGCGGAGAACAGCACCATGAGTATCGCCTCAAGGAAAAATTTCCCCTGAACGCCTAAATTGGGAATGCCCTGCGAGCCAAAAACGAAAATCAATGTGCTTTGAATCAGAATAAACAGCGCTTCGAATCCCATAATCGAGGGCGTCAGAATCCGGTTATTGGTGACGGTCTGAAACAGGACCGTGGATGCACTGGCGGCAAACGCCACCAGCAGCATGGTGACAAGCATCAAGCCGCGATGCGTGAGAATGTAGCCCAGGTTACTGCCCAGATTGATGGTCATAAATATCACCATCACGCCCAGCGATAAAATACCCAGCAGCAGCAAACGATGCCGGGAAGATAGCCGATGCGGCTTTGCGCGGGTGATGACGGAGGTTGCCGAATTCACTTTATTGACTGACATGACGTTTTTTACTTAACAACAGCAGAAGGAAAACCATGGCCCCGATACCCCCCAGAATGACGCTGACCGGTATCTCGAAGGGGTAGCGAATCACCCGGCCAATGATGTCGCACAGCAACACCAACCCGCCCCCCAGCAGGCAGACCCACGGAATGGTTTTACGCAGGTTATCACCCAAAAACAGGCTGACCAGATTAGGTACGATGAGACCAAGGAAAGGCAGCGCCCCGATCACCACCACCACCACGCCGCTGACAACCGCAACAATCGCCAGCCCCATCAGCATAATCTGACGATAATTAAGCCCGACGTTGACCGAAAATTCACGGCCCATGCCGACAACGGTAAAACGATCGGCGATCCAGCAGGCGACCAGCGTCAGGCAGCCGACCAGCCACAGCAGTTCATAACGCCCTTGCAACACACCGGAAAAATCCCCCGATGCCCAACTGCCAAGCGCTTGCAACAGGTCATAATACATGGCGCCGAACGTGGTGATCGCGCTGATGACCGCGCCGAGCATGATGCCCACCAGCGGCACCACCAGCGCGGATCTCAGCACGATCCGTCTCAGCAACAGCATAAACAGTAGCGTGCCTGCCATCGCAAACAGGCTGGCGACAATCATTTTGACGAACACCGGAGAGGACGGCGCCAGCACCATCATGACCAATAGACCCAACCCGGCCGACTGGGTGGTCCCCGCCAGCGACGGTTCGACAAAACGATTTTGGGTCAGCAGCTGCATGATTAAGCCCGACACGCTCATGGCGCTTCCAGCCAGAAGCAACGCCAACGTACGCGGCACCCGGCTGATAAAGAAAATATCGCGCATGGATTGATCGCTCCAGACGGCCTGAATGCTCACTCTGCCAGCGCCCAGAAACAGGCTGGCGACGATCATCGCCGCCAGCAGAAGGACGGCGAGCGCAAAATAGAGAGGTTTCATTGTTCCCGCCACCAATCGCCGCTACTTTTTATCCAACGCGTTATTTACATCGGCAATGAGCTTTTTATAACTTTGCAGGCCGGATGAAATATAAATCGAAGTGGAATCCAGATAAACGATATGATTGTGCTGCCAGGCGTTGGTTTTATGAACCAGCGGATTATCAAGTACCTGTCGTGCTGATTCTCCGCCCGCGCCAGTTCGTCCGATTGCGCTATCGCGATCCAGCACAAACAGCCATTCAGGATTCGCGCTGAGTAAAAATTCGGAAGTCACGACGTTGCCGTGCCGTCCGGCGCCCGCGTCAGGGAATTCCGCCGCCTGTTTAAATCCCAGTTCATCAAAAATAAAACCGAAGCGGGAACCCGGACCGTAAGCCGACATTTTGCCGCCCGACACCATCAGCACCAACGCGGTTCCGGCATTGGCGGATTTATCCCGAGTCTGGGCAATCTGCTGTTTAAACTCCGCCAGCTGTTTCCTGGCTTCCTCTTCTTTGCCGAAAATCAATCCCAGCTGTTCTACCCGCTGGCTAAAACTGGTCATAAACTGTTTAGAATCAATATTCAGCGAGATGGTAGGCGCAATACCGCTCAACTTTGCATAGGCGTCTGTAGCCCGTCCGCCGGCAATGATCAGATCAGGCTGCGCGCTGCTCAGCGCTTCATAATCAGGCTCAAACAAGGTTCCGGCGTTGAGGTATGCGCTGCCCCGATATTTAGCGAGATACTCAGGTAAATGCGTACTGCTCTGAGGCACGCCGGCAATATCGATTTGCAAAGCATCCATGGTGTCTAAAATCGCCGGATCGAAAACAATCACCTTTTGGGGATGCACAGGCACCTGCGTGACGCCCTGCGCATGCTCAATACGGATGGTTTTAGCACTTTCCGTCGCGGAAACCGCCTGATCGCAACCAGACAGCGCAAGTATTGACGCTAACAATGTCGTTTTCACCGCAAAAGCCACGTTCGCCTGCATTAGTTTTTTCCTCCGGTGGGCTATCATCCGGCATTAAGCGCCAAGACAATAAAGAGCCTAATTATCATTCGCATTCACAAAAAAATAATTGTAACCGAGTATAATGCGCGTGCCTAGCGATTATGCTCATGCGAAATTTGACCCGCGTCAGGAAAGCGCCACAGAAAACGAATTCAATGATATCCTTAGCCTTTGCCAACGGTTTCAGCCGAACCTGACGCTTAACCTCATCATTCAGCTCAATGTGACTATGGCCGAGAAAACACAACCCACGTTTTTTATTCATGACTACGAAACTTTCGGTAAGCATCCGGCCCGCGATCGGCCCGCGCAGTTTGCCGGGGTACGCACCGATATGGATTTCAACATCATCGGCGATCCGCTGGTCATTTATTGCAAACCAACGGACGATTATCTGCCAGAACCGGAAGCGGTCATGATCACCGGGATCACGCCGCAGTTAGCCCTAGCCAAAGGCGTGAATGAAGCTGAATTCGCCCGCCAGATTCATGACGCCTTCAGCGTTCCCGGCACCTGCATCATGGGCTATAACAATGTCCGCTTCGATGATGAAGTCAGCCGCAATATTTTTTATCGTAACTTCTACGATCCTTACGCCTATAGCTGGCAAAACGGCAATTCTCGCTGGGATTTGCTGGATGCGATGCGCGCCTGCTATGCGCTGCGGCCCGAGGGCATCGAATGGCCGGAGAATGATCAGGGGTTGCCCAGTTTTCGGCTTGAGCATTTAACGAAGGCCAACGGCGTTTCTCATGAGCATGCCCATGACGCGATGTCCGACGTTTACGCCACTATCGCCATGGCCAAGCTGCTGAAGCAGGCGCAGCCGAAACTTTTTGATTATTTATTCCAACTGCGCAATAAAAATAAAGTCAGCGCACTGATTGATATCGCGCAAATGAAACCACTGGTGCATGTTTCCGGCATGTTCGGCGCGGCGCGCGGCAACACCAGTTGGATCGTGCCTCTGGCATGGCATCCGGATAATCGTAACGCCGTTATCATGTGTGATCTGGCCGGCGATATGACTCCCCTGCTGGAACTGGATGCGGATTCATTACGCGAGCGTTTGTACACCCGTCGCGATCAACTGACGCAGGATCAAAGCGCCGTACCCATAAAGCTGGTGCATATTAATAAATGCCCGGTGCTTGCGCCGGCCAGCACGCTGCGCCCCGAAGACGCGGCGCGACTGGGTATCGATCGTCAATATTGTCTGGATAATCTAAAACTGCTGCGGCAAAACAGTCAGATTAGAGAAAAAGTAGTGGCGCTGTTTGCAGAATCGCCGGCCTTTACCGCTTCCAGCGACGTCGATTTACGCATCTACGATGGCTTTTTTGGCGATGCCGATCGCATGGCGATGAAAATTATTCAGGAAACCGCGCCGCAGCATCTTCCTGCGTTGGATATAAAATATGCGGACGATCGGCTTGAACCGTTGCTATTCCGCTATCGCGCCCGGAATTACCCCAACACGCTGGACGATGGCGAACAGCAGCGCTGGCTGCAGCACCGCCGGGAAATCTTTACCGGCGAGCGTCTGCAGTCCTATATGGCGGAGCTGGATGCGTTATATCAGCGTTATGATGGCGATAAGCAAAAGACCGACCTTCTTAAAGCGCTTTTTGCCTATGCCCAGGAATTGGTTAATTGATATTTCGCAAAGCGGAGAACGGTTTCTCCGCTTTGCATTTTAGCGATTCGCGCGGCTTAGACCAGATCTTCACTGCACTGCGGCACCGGTTGACGGAAACTGCGCGTTACGAATGCCAGATAAAGCAAGCCAATCGAGCCCCAAATCAGACCCAGCGTCATCGAGCTTTTTTCCAGATTGACCCACAGCGCGCCGACGGTTAATGCCCCCAGTACCGGCAAGATAAGGTAGCTGAACGTCTCTTTCAGCGTCCGGTTGCGGCGTTCACGAATATAAAACTGAGAAATCACCGACAGGTTTACAAAAGTGAACGCCACCAGCGCGCCGAAGTTGATCAGCGCGGTTGCCGTATCCAGTTCAAAAGACACCGCGGACAACGCAATTACGCCGACCAGCAAAACGTTCAGCGAAGGGGTACGCCATTTGGGGTGGATATAGCCGAAAAAACGCTCGGGGAAAACGCCGTCACGCCCCATAACATACATCAGACGAGATACGCCGGCATGGGCGGCCATACCCGACGCCAGCACGGTCGCGCAGGAAAAAACCAGAATAATCGACTGGAAAAATTTTCCGGCGACATACAGCATGATTTCCGGCTGAGACGCCTCCGGCTCTTTAAAGCGGGAGATATCCGGAAAATAGAGCTGTAAGAAGTACGAGACGACGATAAAAATCAGCCCGCCGATCAATGCGGTCAGAAAGATCGCCTTCGGGATCACCCGGCCCGCATCTTGCGTCTCTTCCGAGAGCGAGCTGATGCCGTCGAAACCCAGGAAAGAAAAACAGAGTATCGTAGCGCCGGTGATCATCGGCACGACATGCGCATGCTCGGACCAGAACGGTTTGGCGCTCACCAGCGTCCCCTCGCCTTCTCCCTGCGAAACCCCGTGGATCACCAACCCCAGAAACACCACCATGATCGCCACCTGAACCACGACAATGATTGAATTCAGATTGGCAACGACCTTGATGCCGCGCAGGTTAAACAGGGTCATCAGACCCACCAGCGCCGCGACAAAAATCCATGAAGGCACGCCGGGGAAGATGGCGGTGAGATAAATTTTTGCCAGCAGAATATTAATCATCGGCATGAACAGGTAATCCAGCAGCGATGACCATCCCACCATAAAGCCAACGTGAGGATTGATGGCCTTTTGGGCGTAAGTATACGCCGAACCGGCGGATGGAAAACGACGAACCAGTTTACCGTAGCTCAATGCGGTAAATAGAATACCGGCCAGCGCAAAAGCATAGGCGGTGGCGACATGTCCGTCGGTTAGCCCGGAAACAATGCCGAAGGTGTCAAAAATCGTCATCGGCTGCAAATAAGCCAGCCCCATCATAACGACCTGACACAATGTGAGGTTTTTGCTTAGCTGAACACGAGTGGAGGATGAACCGCGAGTATCAAGCGACATGGGTAATCTCCTCTTTATCCATAGAAGGCGCCTCACCAGCCATGAATACGGCGTGACGAGACCTGAATAGGGAAGAGATAGCCAAGGGGTAATGCGGGCAAACAGCGCCTGGATAACGATGAGATAAGCTAACTGAAACAGCGTCAGACAGCAATGACGGCCGATTTATCGCGCCATAATCAATGCTTTTGCCGCACAAGCCGGCGGGCACCGGCACGAGATTTACTGATTGCCCCATTTTACTTTCCTCACCGTGGCTCACTGGCACACACAAGCTGAATTATTATCTATCCGGATCGTTATCCGGCCTCTTCGTTAAGGTCATAAATGCAAAAAAATAACCGACGCGATTAACGTCGGTTATTTTGCAAGGCGCGTATTCTGCACCAGTCACTTCCACCTGACAAGATTTTGGGGAAAGCGGATAATACTTTTTTATTTATAAAATTGTTAATTAACGTTTTATTGTCGATTTGTCATGGTCGCGATGCCAATCAAGAGCGAGGATCACAGATCCTGAAACTTTTTCTTTTTCTCAATTTGCAGCCTTTCAAGCTCGAAAATAACCTGTTGCAGATCACGCTCCTGAGCGGCGGACAGCGACGGAAACTTGAAGCTCAGGCGCTGGGTGATTTTTATTTCGCCTTTACTGTCTATGTCTTTAATCGTTGCCTGACCGACGAACTGCAAATCCAACCGGAAATTACCGTAATCATTAAGATCCATTTCGACATCACGGATGAGATCCCCCTGGCTTAATAAATCATGGATATCCCGATCGGTGCACAGGCTCACGCCGCCGAGGGAGAGATCCTTAATCGTAAATTGAAAATCACTGTCATCCGGCAACTCTCCCCGGCACCGCAGCGGCGGCCAGAACGGCGTATTGATGCGAAAATAAGTTCTGCGTTGAATCAGGTAAAGCTGTTCGGGAATATGAGCGCTGAACGCTGGCAACCCCTGAAAATCAATCCGTTGAGTTATCTCTGCTTTGAACTCGACCCTTGCCCCCGCCGGCTCTGCGATAAAGGCCAACTTTCCGGCATAGGCTGCCCGGCTGCTTTCCTGCTCCACGCCGCCGAGATCAAAAATAAAAGTATCGTCGTTGGGTAATACATCAAGAATTTTACTGATGAACTGACCACGTGAATGATGAACCATGACGGTTATGTCATTTTTCTTTAACTCACGCAACGTTGCACAGATAGCAAGTTTGTTACGCTTTACAAACTGCTCTTTCAAGTTCTCATCCACAACTGTTATCTCCACCATTTATCCAATGGTTTATTCCGGTCATCTTTTAAATCATCGGCGTCCCTGGATACCCGATAAAAGCCGCAGCAAGCCTTTCGTTTATCGGGTTTATATCCTTGTGCCGGCGAAACCACATGATATAAATCCTCAAGTCGATATCGGCATCATCGCCCTCAATTTTAGGGTGATCTATCAGAAATATATTTTAATAAAAGAATTCATGAAGATACAGATAAGACCATGCCGGAGAGGCGAGGATGTCATGCCGATTTCCTTCATCGCTCTGGTTGTCTGTACCATCACCATCCCGCCTGATTCGCCGCGGCTACGCCAGCGGCATGGTGTTGGGATCCGGGTACTGATAATCAAAGCCCAGTTCACGACAGATACGCTGACCATCAACAACGCGCCCTGCCGTTTCATCTTTGTCCGCCACAAACTGCGGCGGCGTTAAGTTCAACCTTTGCGCCTGAACGGAATAATAATCCTGTTTGGCCGGGTGCTGCGGCGCGCACAGGTTATACAGATGTCCGCCGCTGGGCAGCTTTAACAATAGCTGGATCGCCGCCAG
Organism: Brenneria bubanii; assembly: GCF_022378355.1. Taxonomy (GTDB): domain Bacteria; phylum Pseudomonadota; class Gammaproteobacteria; order Enterobacterales; family Enterobacteriaceae; genus Brenneria; species Brenneria bubanii. Next base: position 202,959 of record NZ_JAKMAJ010000007.1, on the reverse strand, counting down.
CACATCTTCCTGATGAACCAGATTCACACCGTGCGTCGCGCCGCTCAGCCCGGTCTTCCCCGCCAGAAAACGGCCTGGATGCCGATCGATACCCACTAATCCCGCCAAACGCAGAATATCCACCGAAGTCTCGGGTAAATGCTGTAACCATTGTTCAACCGACGTCAGCACCTTGCCGGCGACCGTTATGGGTCGCAGCGGCGAATGTTCCCGCACGGTGCCGACGGCGTCACCATAGACGGATGTCGAGCTGGTGAAGATAATCCTTGGCACATGGAAAATCCGCGCCGAATTCACTAACGCCTGTACCGCCAGCGCGTAATTTTCGCCCCCTTGCGCAGTGCGGCTTGCCGGCAGCGTAATCACCAGCGCATCGACCTGCAGCAGCGCATTTAACTCGTCCGCGTCGCATTCCAGTTCCGGCGTGAGGCGAAGCGGATAGCATTCAATACCGCTCAGGCGGGCCGCCTCAACGCCGTCTATCGTGGTTTTGCTGCCCACCACCCGATAACCCTGTCCGTTTAACGCCAATGCCAGCGGCATCCCTAACCAGCCCAGACCGATAATCGCCACTTTTTTCATCGTTTGCTCTCCCACATCCAGCGCGATACACATTTTACACCTACAGTCTGTGACAAACTATCCGACCAATCGTCCTACTGAATGTAAAAAAGAGTTGCGCTGATACCCGTACATGGTTTAGGTTATTTGTCAGCAAATTGATGAATTGATGCAACCAAGAGATATTTTATGACAAGCGTTCTGTTTAACCACCATCATCACCATCACCCTGACTAGTCTTTCAGGCGATTGGTGCTGGAAGACATTTAATCTTCCAGTGGCGCAGAACAAAAGAGAGCCCTCGGAAGATTGACTTCCGAGGGTTTTTTTATGGCGTGCGCTCCGGCCCGCCACCCAGGAGCCGTTGCACTGCAAGATGAAAAACGTTCCCGCCGTTTTTGTGGCTCCACTTTTAAATAGCTTTTAATTTGACAGGTTAATGAGGTTTCCATGCTGGATAAAAAACGTTTACGCATAGCAATGCAGAAGTCAGGTCGTCTGAGCGATGATTCACGAGAACTGCTGGCACGCTGTGGTATTAAAATCAACTTACATCAGCAGCGTCTCATCGCTTTTGCCGAGAACATGCCTATCGATATTCTGCGCGTGCGTGATGATGATATCCCGGGGCTGGTAATGGACGGCGTGGTTGATTTAGGCATCATCGGCGAAAACGTACTGGAAGAAGAACTGCTCAACCGCCGGGCGCAAGGCGAAGACCCTCGCTACTTTACCCTGCGCCGTCTCGACTTTGGCGGTTGCCGTTTATCAATGGCGGTGCCGCTGGATGAAGAATACGCCGGACCGGAATGCCTGAGAGATAAACGAATCGCCACCTCCTACCCTCACCTGCTGAAACAATACCTCGACAAAAAAGACATTAACTTCAAATCCTGCCTGCTGAATGGTTCGGTTGAGGTCGCGCCGCGCGCCGGTCTGGCCGACGCGATTTGCGACCTGGTTTCAACCGGTGCGACGCTGGAAGCCAACGGTCTGCGTGAAGTCGAAGTTATCTATCGCTCCAAAGCCTGCCTGATCCAGCGCGACGGGGAAATGTCGGCGGACAAACAGCAGTTAATCGATAAATTACTGACCCGTATGCAAGGCGTGATACAGGCACGTGAATCGAAATACATTATGTTGCACGCGCCGAGCGAACGTCTGGATGAAGTGGTCGCCCTGCTGCCGGGCGCGGAACGTCCGACCATTCTGCCGCTGGCCGGCGATCAAAGCCGCGTCGCCATGCACATGGTCAGCAGCGAAACCCTGTTCTGGGAAACCATGGAAAAACTGAAATCGCTCGGCGCCAGTTCTATTTTGGTATTGCCGATTGAAAAAATGATGGAGTGATAGCAATGGCAGACAGCAACACGATCAACAGCTTCAATACCATTATCGACTGGCGGAGTTGTTCCCCGCAGGAACAGCGCCAATTACTGACGCGCCCCGCCATCTCGGCGTCGGATCGCATTACCCGTATTGTGGAAGACATCCTTACGAGCGTGAAAAACCGCGGCGACAGCGCCCTGCGTGAATACAGCGCTCAGTTTGATAAAGTACAGGTTGATAAAATTCGTGTCAGCGCAGAAGAGATCGCCGCCGCCGCCGAACGTCTCGACGACGAGGTAAAGCAGGCGATGGCGACGGCGGTACGCAATATCGAAACCTTCCATAATGCGCAGAAACTGCCCGCGGTCGATGTGGAAACCCAGCCGGGCGTGCGCTGCCAGCAGCTTACGCGCCCGATCGCCACTGTTGGATTATATATCCCCGGCGGATCGGCCCCGCTGCCGTCAACGGTATTAATGCTGGGCACGCCGGCGCGTATCGCCGGCTGCAAACGTGTTGTACTGTGCTCGCCTCCCCCTATCGCCGATGAAATTCTCTACGCCGCACAGCTGTGCGGGATTGAGGAAGTGTTCCAGTTGGGCGGCGCTCAGGCGATTGCCGCGATGGCGTTCGGCAGCGAAAGCGTTCCGAAGGTCGATAAGATCTTCGGCCCCGGCAATGCCTACGTCACCGAAGCCAAACGCCAGGTTAGCCAGGATCTGGCTGGCGCGGCGATAGACATGCCCGCCGGCCCGTCGGAAGTGCTGGTGATCGCCGACAGCGGCGCCACGCCGGCATTCGTCGCCGCCGACCTGCTTTCGCAAGCAGAGCACGGTCCCGACTCGCAGGTCATTTTACTGACGCCGGATGCGGCATTAGCCAAAGCCGTCGCCGATGCCGTAGAGCAACAGCTTGCGCTACTTTCACGCGCCGACATCGCCCGCCAGGCGCTGTCCAGCAGCCGGGTGATCGTGACGCGCGATCTGGAACAATGTATTGAAATCAGTAACCGCTACGGACCTGAACACCTGATTATTCAGACGCGCGATGCGGAACAATGGGTTGAACAAATTACCAGCGCCGGATCCGTTTTTCTCGGCGACTGGTCGCCGGAATCCGCCGGTGATTACGCCTCCGGCACCAATCACGTCCTGCCGACCTACGGTTATACGGCGACTTACTCCAGCCTGGGGTTGGCCGATTTCCAGAAACGCATGACGGTGCAGCAGCTAACGCCGCAGGGTTTGTTACAGCTGGCGCCGACCATCGAGACGCTGGCTCAGGCCGAGCAGCTCACCGCCCACAAAAATGCGGTTACCCTGCGCGTCGCCGCCCTGAAGGAGCAAGCATGAGCATTGAAAAACTGGCTCGCGCCAATGTAAAGGCGCTGACGCCTTATCAGTCTGCCCGCCGGCTGGGGGGTAGCGGCGATGTGTGGCTAAATGCCAACGAGTATCCGCAGGCGCCTGAATATCAGTTGACGCTCAATACGCTGAACCGTTATCCGGAATGTCAGCCTAAACGGGTGATTGAGCGTTACGCCGACTACGCCGGATTACCGAAAGACCAGGTTCTGGTCAGCCGCGGCGCGGATGAAGGCATCGAACTGCTGATCCGCGCATTTTGCGAACCGGGTAAAGACGCCATTCTATTCTGCCCGCCGACCTACGGCATGTACGCGGTAAGCGCCGAAACCTTCGGCGTAGAGCGTCGTACCGCATTAAGCACCGAAGATTGGCAACTCGACATGGCGTCCATTGAGCGACAGTTGGACGGCGTGAAGCTGGTGTATGTTTGCAGTCCAAACAATCCGACCGGCAATCTGCTTAAACAGGAAGATCTGCGTCGTCTGTTGGATTTAACCCAGGGCAAAGCGCTGGTTGTCGTCGACGAAGCCTATATCGAATTCAGCCCGCACTCTTCCACTATCGGCTGGCTATCGGACTATCCGCACCTGGTCATCCTGCGCACCTTGTCAAAAGCCTTTGCGCTGGCCGGCCTGCGCTGCGGCTTTACGCTGGCTAATGCGGATGTCATCGCGTTACTGCTGAAGGTGATTGCGCCTTATCCGCTCTCATTGCCGGTTGCCGATATCGCCGCCCAGGCACTGAGTTCCCAGGGCGTGGCGAGAATGCGGCAAAACGTGGCCGAAGTGGTGGAGAACCGCCGCTGGCTGGCCGAACGGTTAGCGACGCTGAACTGTGTGAAAAACGTGTTCCCCAGCGAAAGCAACTACCTGCTGGTACGTTTCAGCCCAACCTGTGACGCGTTCAAGGCGCTGTGGAATCAAGGCATCATCCTGCGCGATCAAAGCAAACAGCCGGGATTGACTGATTGTTTACGTATTACCGTAGGCAATCGTTATGAATGCGAACGTGTCATCGACGCATTGCGCTTATTACCTGAAAACAACGCTTAAACCCAAGGAGCCGATGTGGGCCACAAATATCTTTTTATCGACCGTGACGGGACATTGATTGCCGAACCGCCCGAGGATTATCAGGTTGATCGCCTGGATAAGCTGGAGTTTGAGCCGAATGTCGTTCCCGCATTGCTGGCATTGCAAAAAGCGGGTTTCCGGCTGGTGATGATCACCAATCAGGACGGGCTGGGCACCGCCAGTTTCCCGCAGGAGACCTTTGAGCCGCCGCATAACCTCATGATGCAGATTTTCACGTCTCAAGGTATTCATTTTGAAAAAGTGCTGATCTGCCCGCACTTCCCGGACGATAACTGCGATTGCCGTAAGCCGAAAACGGCGCTGGTGACGGAATATCTGCAAGACGTCGTTATCGATCTCGAACACAGCTATGTGATCGGCGATCGGGAAACGGATTTGCAACTGGCTCAGAACATGGGTATTTCCGGCTTACGTTATCAGCGCACGGGCATGAACTGGGATGCCATCACCGGCCAGTTGACGAAGCGCAACCGTCACGCCCATGTCAGCCGGGTCACGCGTGAAACCGCCATTGATGTCAACGTCTGGCTGGATCAGGAAGGCGGCAGCAAGATCAGCACCGGCGTGGGCTTTTTCGATCACATGCTGGACCAGATCGCTACCCACGGCGGCTTTCGCATGAACATCGAAGTAAAAGGCGACCTCTATATCGACGATCACCACACGGTGGAAGATACCGCGCTGGCGTTGGGGGAGGCGCTCAGCAAGGCGTTAGGCGACAAACGCGGCATCGGTCGTTTCGGCTTCGTACTGCCGATGGACGAGTGCCTGGCGCGCTGCGCGCTGGACATTTCCGGCCGGCCGCATCTGGAATATAAGGCGGAGTTCAACTACCAGCGCGTGGGCGACCTGAGCACTGAAATGGTTGAGCACTTCTTCCGTTCGCTCTCCTATGCCATGGGCTGTACCTTACATCTCAAAACCAAAGGCCGTAACGACCACCATCGCGTCGAAAGCCTGTTTAAAGTCTTTGGTCGGGCATTGCGTCAGGCGATCAAGGTTGAGGGCGACACGCTGCCGAGTTCAAAAGGAGTGCTGTAATGAAGGTTGTCATTCTGGATACCGGCTGCGCCAATCTCTCCTCCGTCAACTATGCCGTACAGCGGTTAGGCTATCAGCCGATCGTCAGTCGGGAAGCCGACGTGGTGCTGCACGCGGATAAGCTGTTTTTACCCGGCGTAGGCACGGCGCAAGCGGCGATGAATCAGTTGACCGAACGCGACCTGATCGATTTGATCAAAGCCTGCACTCAGCCGGTTCTGGGGATCTGTCTCGGGATGCAGTTGCTGGGAACCGCCAGCGATGAAAATGGCGGCATCCCTACGTTGGGTATTGTCGATGCGCCGGTAAAACTGATGCAGGACATCGGCTTGCCGCTGCCGCACATGGGTTGGAATCAGGTGGTGCCGCAGGCCGGACATCGCCTGTTTCGCGACATTGAAGACGACGCCTACTTCTACTTTGTTCACAGCTACGCGATGCCGGTCTGTGCGAATACCATCGCGCAGGCAAACTATGGCGAAGCCTTCACCGCCGCGGTGGAAAAAGACAATTTCTTCGGCGTACAGTTTCATCCCGAGCGGTCTGGCGCAGCCGGCGCGCAGTTGCTGAAAAACTTTCTGGAGATGTAAATCGTCATGATTATTCCCGCATTGGATCTGATAGACGGACAAGTAGTCCGTTTGCATCAGGGCGATTATGGACAACAACGCCAGTACGGCAGCGATCCCCTGCCCCGGCTTCAGGACTACCAGCGGCAGGGCGCGCAGGTGCTGCACCTGGTTGACCTGACCGGCGCCAAAGATCCCGCCGCGCGGCAAATCCCGCTGCTGCAAACCTTGCTGTCAGGCGTCGGCGTGCCGGTTCAGGTTGGCGGCGGCATCCGCACCGAGCAGGATGTGGAAGCATTGCTGAACGCCGGCGCCGCCCGCGTGGTGATTGGTTCCACTGCCGTCAAGCAGCCGGCAATGGTGCAACAATGGTTTACCCGCTACGGCGCGGACGCCATGGTGCTGGCGCTGGATGTGCGTATCGACGCCAGCGGCGTCAAGCAGGTGGCTATCAGCGGTTGGCAAGAAAATTCAGAGGCCACGCTGGAGCAGACCGTCGAGCAGTATCTGCCGTTTGGCCTGAAACACGTACTCTGCACCGATATCTCACGGGACGGCACGTTAAGCGGCTCGAATGTCGAGCTCTACCGTGAAGTCTGCCAGCGTTACCCGCAGGTCGCTTTTCAGGCTTCCGGCGGCATCGGCAATCTGACGGATATCGCTAATTTGCGCGGTAGCGGCGTTCAGGGCGTGATCGTCGGACGTGCTCTGCTGGAAGGTAAATTTAACGTAGCGGAGGCCATTTCATGCTGGCAAAAAGGATAATACCCTGTCTGGATGTACGTGACGGACAGGTCGTCAAAGGTGTACAGTTCCGCAACCATGAAATTATTGGTGACATTGTCCCGTTAGCCCAGCGCTACGCCGAAGAAGGCGCGGATGAACTGGTGTTTTACGATATCACCGCGTCCTCCGACGGGCGCGTGGTTGATAAAAGCTGGGTATCCCGCGTGGCGGAAGTCATCGACATTCCCTTCTGCGTAGCCGGCGGCATCAAGAGCCTGGAAGAAGCCGGACAGATACTCTCTTTCGGCGCGGATAAAATTTCCATCAACTCGCCGGCGCTGGCCGACCCGGACTTGATTAGCCGCCTGGCCGACCGCTATGGCGTGCAGTGCATCGTCGTGGGCATTGATACCTGGCATGACGCGGCGACCGGCCGCTATCAGGTGAATCAATATACCGGTGATGAAGCGCGCACCAAAGTGACTAGCTGGGAAACCCTGGACTGGGTAGAAGAAGTACAAAAGCGCGGCGCCGGAGAAATCGTTCTGAACATGATGAATCAGGACGGCGTACGCAACGGTTATGATTTAGACCAGTTGAAGCTGGTCCGTGAAGCATGCAAGGTTCCGCTGATTGCTTCCGGCGGCGCTGGCACCATGGCGCATTTTCTGGCTGCCTTCCAGGATGCTCAGGTTGATGGTGCGCTCGCAGCGTCGGTCTTTCATAAACAGATCATTAATATTGGTGAACTGAAACAATATCTTAAGCAACAAGGCGTGGAGATTCGGGTGTGTTAAGCGAACAGCGTATTTTAAACGACGAACAAAGAAACCAACTGGACTGGAAAAAGACTGACGGACTGATGCCTGTTGTTGTACAACATGCCGTTTCCGGCGAAGTTCTGATGTTGGGCTATATGAATCAGGACGCGCTGAAAGCGACCGAAGACAGTGGCAAGGTGACGTTTTTTTCACGCACCAAACAGCGTTTATGGACCAAGGGCGAAACCTCCGGCAACTTCCTGAATGTCGCGTCTATTACGCCGGATTGCGATAACGATACCCTGCTTATTTTAGCTAATCCCATCGGGCCGACCTGCCACCTGGGCAACAATAGTTGCTTTTCTCCCGCGGCCAGCGAATGGCTGTTCCTGTATGAGCTGGAACAACTGCTGGCTGAACGTAAAAGCGCCGATCCGGCCAGTTCCTATACCGCGCGGTTGTATGCCAGCGGTACGAAACGTATTGCACAAAAAGTCGGTGAGGAAGGGCTGGAAACCGCTCTGGCGGCGACCGTGCATGACCGTGAAGAGCTGACCAACGAAGCGGCCGACCTGATGTACCATCTGCTGGTGTTATTGCAGGATCAGGATTTATCGCTGGCGACCATCATTAATCGCCTGCGCGAGCGGCATCAATAACCCTCTTACGGGCATTCTGTCTGCAGAGTGCCCGCATTCATCCCTACCGTCGGCTCCTCTTCACCCTTTTCATATTTGCTCGCGCCACAATGGCGCAGGCAATCATCCAAAATAGTGCTTTGCACCATGTTGGATCGCCCTGCCCACCCTGTTTTCTGATTATTCATTGCATTCACGTTAACTAAAAAATACACATTTTAATTAAAAATCAATCAATAAAAACGCACTCTTAAATCGTGGCATAAAATATGCTTAGTTCTATAAAAAGGAACTCGGTTCCATTTTATGAGACTTGATATGAGCATATTAAATACTACCGCCGCGATTCTGAACTTGATGAGTCAACTCAAACGCGGCATTACCGCCGGTGATGTGATTACACATCTACAGTTGCCTAAAAGCACCACCTCGCGGGTACTGAAGCAGCTCTGTGAAACCGGTTTTTTGAGCAAAGATTCACACAGCGCCACTTATGGTCCGGCCTTGATGCTGTTGGAAGTGGCCTATCTGGCCCACCGCACTTCGTCTCTTACCGACGATATCGAACAGGCGCTGCGCGCGTTATGCCATTCTACCGGCCATACCGGCTACCTTTCGGTATTGGATGGTCCTGACATTCTGGTCTTGCGAGTGATTCCCGGCCGCCATGCGTTGCAGGTTATTACCCATCCTGGCACCCGCTCCCCTTCATGGGCGACATCCACCGGACGTTCGCTGCTCTCTCGCTATAGCACCCAGCAACTACAGGTCTATTTTGACCAAACGCTGCCGGCGGAAGGTAAAAGGCAGCTCCCTTTCGAACGTCTTCAGGAACAGCTGCAGACGGTGAAGCAACAGCGCTGGTCTTCCGCAATTAACGAAGCGGTCTCCGGCACCGCCTCTATCAGTTGTTCGGTGAAAAATCCGCAAAGCGGCGAAGCCATTGCATTTTGCCTGACATTCCCGGCCAGCATGGCGAGTGAACAGGAAATACAGAATTTAGCCCAGCAATTAACCGACTCGGCCATGCCGATCGGCAAAAAATATGGCGACCGCTACTGGTTAGAGTAAGCCGTTATAAAAAACCAAGTAAGTTATCTCAATTCAGGAGTGGTGTTTCATGTCCGATCATTCATCCCTAAACCAGACGGAAAATCATCCGGAGAAACCAAAAGAGCGGCACCATCGCAGTTTTAATCCACTGACGCTGGTGTTTCTCGTGGTCTTGAGCCTGTTTGGCGCGGTCATTGGCATCCAGCTATTGACCACGCTGGGGGTTACCCCGAACACGTCGATTATCGGCGCATTGATCGCCATGATCATTGCCCGTATTCCCCTGCAGTTGTTACGCCGTTTCCGCTCGGTTCACGTGCAAAATCTGGCGCAGACGGCTATCTCGTCCGCGACGTTTGGCGCGGCCAACAGCCTGCTGCTGCCAATCAGCGTAATGTGGTTATTTGGCCGACCTGATCTGGTGCTGCCGGTGTTCATTGGCGTCGCGCTGGCCATGCTGCTGGATGCGTACCTGCTTTACCGCATGTTCAATACGTCGGTATTCCCGGCGAGCGGCACCTGGCCGCCGGGCGTGGCGGCGGCAGAGTCGATCAAGGCCGGCGATCAGGGAGGCAGTCAGGCCGCCATCCTCAGCGCCGGACTGGCTATCGGCGCCATCGGTTCCTGGTTTAAATTACCCATGTCGGCGCTGGGTACGGCCTTTATCGGCAATATCTGGGCGCTGACGATGTTTGGTCTCGGCTTACTGTTGCGTGGCTACAGCCTGCCTATCTTGGGCATTGATATTAATAAGAACTATATCCCCCACGGTATGATGATCGGCGCGGGTATTGTGGCGCTTTTTCAGGTTGTCGTGCTTATTCGCGGTCGAAAAGACGCGCAGGCTTCACTGTCGGCCGAATCGCTGAAAGCCGCTAACGATGACCGCCAGCACATTCTGCGCGCGATCCGCATGGGGGCGATTGGCTATATCGTGCTTGCGATGCTGATTGCGGCGGGTACCGGACTGTACAGCGAAATGTCGGTGGGCATGCTGGTGGCGTTTATCGTCTATGCCGCTTTTGCCGCCTTTATTCATGAGCTGATTGTCGGACTGGCTGCGATGCACTCCGGCTGGTTCCCGGCATTTGCCGTCGCGCTGATCACCCTGATCATCGGCATGATGATCGGTTTTCCCTTATTGGGACTCGCCGTGCTGTGCTCTTTTTCCGTCGCCACCGGCCCGGCCTTCGCCGATATGGGCTATGACCTGAAAGCCGGTTTTATCCTGCGCGACAATGGCGTGGATGCTGCCTTTGAATTGGAGGGCCGTCGTCAGCAGCTGTTTGCCGCACTGGTCGCTTTTGTTATCGCCATTCCGGTGGTGTATTTCTCCTATCAGAGCTACTTCCAGAATAATTTGGTTCCACCGGTCGCCAAAGTGTATGTCGCGACCATCCAGGCCGGCGTTTCTATGGACATCGCCAAATCGCTGGTGATCTGGGCGATACCCGGCGCCTTGATTCAATGGCTGGGCGGATCCAAACGCCAATTAGGCGTTCTGCTGGCTACCGGCCTGCTGATCGCCAATCCGTTGGCCGGCTGGGCGGTATTGCTGGGGATTGCGCTGCGGTTAATGATTATCAAGATCGGTGGAGAAAAAATGCGGAATCGGATGGAGGTTTTTGCCGCTGGCCTGATCGCCGGCGATGCGATATTCAATTTCTTCAGTTCCATATTTTCCAGCAAAATCAGTGGGAAATAACGGCAATACCACGACATTCCTGAATGTACCCGATACATATCGAGCTGCAGGAAGCCGGCAACCGAGCGAATCCCTGGCGTTACTCAAGTAAATGGCCGGGGTGAATAAGGGCAGCAAGCGCCTGCGACTTGAAAGATAACGGGCAAACACCTATTAGAGAGAGAGAACGAGATGAGTCTTCAACAAACTTTACAAGCATTCGAAGCCCTTGATAGCGCCGCCGCCAGCGGAAAAACCGTCGTCGAACTGCTTTCCGCCTACGCTGACGTTGAGGTCAGCGTCACCGAATTCAAAGGCGATAAGGGGAAAACGGATTTCGTAAAAATCATCATTCCCGGCAGCAGCGGCAAACGCAAAGGCGGTCAGTCCCGTACCATCGGCATCGTCGGTCGTTTAGGCGGCATCGGCGCTCGCCCTGAGCGTATCGGTCTGGTTTCGGATGGCGACGGCGCCGTTGCGGCCGTTGCGGCGGCATTGAAACTGGCTCACATGCAAGCTCAGGGCGATACGCTGCCGGGCGATGTGATCATCACAACGCACATCTGCCCGGATGCGCCGACCCGGCCACACGAACCGGTCGACTTCATGGACTCGCCGGTGGACACCGAAGACATGAACGAACAGGAAGTGATGCCTGAAATGGATGCGGTATTGTCCATTGACACCACTAAAGGCAATCGCATCATCAACCATAAGGGGTACGCTATTTCACCGACGGTAAAGCAGGGATACATTCTGCGCCTCTCCGATGATTTACTGCGCATCATGGAAATGACCAGCGGCAGAGCGCCGGTGACCTTCCCCATCACGACTCAGGATATTACGCCCTATGGCAACGGCGTATACCACCTGAACAGTATTCTCCAGCCCTCGATTGCCACCGACGCGCCGGTGGTTGGCGTCGCCATCACCACCGAAAGCGCCGTACCGGGTTGCGGAACCGGCGCCAGCCATGAGATCGATATCGCGGCGACGGCAAAATTCGTGGTGGAAGTCGCCAAAGAATATACCCGCAATACCTGCCAGTTCTTCGAACAGGCCGAATATGATCATTTGATCGAACTTTATGGTTCGCTGGCTCACTTGCAAAAACGCCAATGAGGAGGAGATGACTATGCCGCTGCTCGGTACACTGACTATCGGTCAGGCTCCTCGCGCCGATATTACGCCGATACTGGAGTCGCTTCTGCCGGTTGGGACCCGGTGTATTCACGCCGGGGTGCTGGACGTTTTAGATAAAGCCGCCATTGACCGGCAATTCGCACCACGGCCGGATGACGCGGTGTTGACCAGCAGGTTGCTGGACGGCAGCGCCGTTATCCTAGGCAAAACGGCCGTACATCAGGCGGTTCAACAAAAGTTGAACCAGCTGGAACAACAGGGCTGCTCGCTGATCATATTGCTTTGTACCGGCGAGTTTCATGGTCTTTCTTGCCGGCAGGCATGGCTGATTGAACCAGACAGGCTGGTGCCGCCTGTCGCCGCCACGCTTATCGACCAGCGCCAGGCCGGCATTCTCGTGCCGTTGGAAAAACAGATAGCCAGCGAAGGTAAAAAATGGCGCCATGTGCAACGCCCGCCCGTTTACGCGGCGGTATCGCCTTATGACGGAAGCCGCGATGAATTGCTTCAGGCTGCGCTTTCCTTAAAAGCGCAGCAGGCGGACGTCATCATTATGGACTGTATGGGATATACCGAATGGCACCGGCAACAGGTCATTGAGGCTACCGGCTTGCCGGTTCTGCTTTCCAACGCATTAATCGCCCGCCTTGTCGCCGGGCTAATTTAATCACGACAGGAAAAGTTGAATGGAACTATTACTGCTTAGCAATTCAAGTCTGCCGGGCAAAGGCTATCTGGAACATGCGCAGGATGCAATTCGCTGCCTGGCCAAGACGCGTAAGAACGCACTCTTTATTCCTTTTGCCGGCGTGACAATAAGCTGGGATGATTACACGGAAAAAGTGCGACGGGCATTATCCGCTATCGATATCGCGATTACCTCGGTTCATACTGCGGTAGATCCGCGACAGGCCGTACTCAATGCCGATATCATCATCGTCGGCGGCGGCAATACCTTCAATCTACTGAAGTGCTGCCGAGAGCGCGGGTTGCTGACTGCTATCCGCCAGCGCGTTCAACAGGGCGCGGCCTATATCGGCTGGAGCGCAGGCGCCAATCTTGCCTGCCCGACAATTTGCACCACCAATGATATGCCCATCATCGATCCGCAGGGCTTCGAAGCGCTGAATTTGATCGATTTTCAGATCAACCCGCATTATACCAATCGACTTCCCGATGGACATCAGGGCGAAACCCGCAACCAGCGGTTAGCTGAACTGTTAACGGCTCAACCCGATATCACTATCGTCGGCATGCCTGAAGGCGACTGGCTGACGGTTGACGGCGAACATGTCCGCCTGGACGGCCCCTATCCGGCGACGCTGTTTAAGGCACAACAGCCGCCGACAACACTGGATTGCGGCGAGATACGGTTGACATAAATTCAGAGAAAGAATCTCACCACGCTCCCTGGAGGACGCTCATGACGCTCGGCATTATTCGTGTACTCACTACCTCGGATCGGTCTCTGCTCGACGAACATGGACGCCTGTTGCGGCAGGAATATGGTTTACAGTCTGTTAGTCGCTGCATTGCCGATCAAGACCATGGCATTTTCGACCGCGACAGCGAAAACATCGCTATTCCCAAGATTATTGCGCTCGGCCAGTCTTATCAACAGCAAGGATGTCAGGCAATATTTCTTAGTTGTGCCGCCGATCCCGGTTTGGCGCAGCTTCGCCGCGCCGTCGCCATACCGGTGATCAGCGCGGGCAGCGCTTGCGCCCGGATCGCCGCCAATCTCAGGCTGCCCGTTGCGGTTATGGGTATCGGCGATCGGGCACCGGCGCCGTTTCGCCGCATACTGGGAGAGGATGTTGCCTATGCGCGTCCGGACGGCGTGGCGCAAACAACCGATTTGCTCACGTCGGAAGGTAGAGAAAGCGCATTTGCCTGTGCTCGGCGGCTCTACCGCGGCGGCGCGAAAGTGATCGCGTTTTCCTGCACGGGCCTGTCGACCATCGCCCTAGCGCCACGCATCAGAAACGAGATAGGATGCGTGGCCATCGACGCCGTTAGCGCCGCGGGGATGTTTGCTGTCGAATGGTTGGGCGCGCCGCCCCCCCGTTGATCGCCATCGTGTTCAAAACTTGCGCGAATCACGCTCCGCAGATAGTCGGAAACCTTTTCCAGCAGGCTTATGGCTGCCTGACGGATTACGAGCATAAAAAAATGGCGCCCTTTCAGGCGCCATTCTGTACATCATCTTGCAGGCAAAACTACAGTATTAACCGTAGATATTGGCGCGGTCGCGCAATTCCTTACCCGGTTTGAAGTGAGGGACATACTTGCCTTCCAACTCGACTTTTTCACCCGTTTTCGGATTACGGCCAACGCGTGGTGCACGGTAGTGAAGTGAAAAACTGCCGAACCCACGGATCTCAATGCGATCACCTTCAGCCAGTGTTGTGGCCATCTGCTCGAGCATCTCTTTCACTGCATCCTCGACCGCTTTGGCCGGGATATGAGATTGCTGTCCAGCAAGTCTTTCAATAAGTTCAGACTTGGTCATGGTTCCTCCAAGTACGTGGATTAGGTAAACAACCACGATAACTTACTACCGTTTAAAGAGTGAGCAACCTGCGTTGCCCACTCCACCGTTATTACTCGCCTTTCGCTGCTTTGAAAGCTTCAGCCATAGCGTTAGAGAAGTTGCCGTCTTCCTGTTTGTTAACAGTCGCGATAGCATCTTTCTCGTCTGCTTCGTCCTTGGCACGAACGGACAGGCTGACAACGCGGTTTTTACGATCAACACCGGTATATTTCGCTTCAACGCTGTCGCCAACGTTCAATACCAGCGTTGCATCTTCAATGCGGTCACGAGAAGCTTCAGAAGCGCGCAGATAACCTTCAACACCGTCTGCTAATTCAACTGTAGCACCTTTGGCGTCAACAGCTGTAACTTTACCAGTAACAATAGCACCTTTCTTGTTAAGAGACAGGTAGTTATTGAACGGGTCTTCAGCCAGTTGCTTCACGCCTAGGGAGATACGTTCACGTTCTGCATCAACCTGCAATACAACAGCGGCGATTTCATCGCCCTTCTTGTATTCGCGAACCGCTTCTTCGCCTGCAACGTTCCAGGAGATGTCGGACAGGTGAACCAGACCGTCGATGCCGCCATCCAGACCGATGAAGATACCGAAATCAGTGATGGATTTGATCTTACCTTCAACGCGGTCGCCCTTGTTGTGGGTTTCAGCGAATTGCTGCCACGGGTTGGCTTTGCATTGTTTCAGACCCAGGGAGATACGACGACGTTCTTCGTCGATATCCAGAACCATAACTTCCACTACGTCGCCAACGTTGACAACTTTGGACGGGTGGATGTTTTTGTTGGTCCAATCCATTTCGGATACGTGTACCAGACCTTCAACGCCTTCTTCGATTTCAACGAAGCAGCCGTAGTCAGTCAGGTTGGTTACACGACCAGTCAGACGAGTGCTTTCCGGATAACGTTTAGCGATAGCAACCCATGGATCTTCGCCCAGTTGTTTCAGGCCCAGAGAAACACGAGTACGTTCGCGGTCGAACTTCAGCACTTTAACAGTGATTTCGTCGCCCACATTGACGATTTCGCTCGGATGTTTAACACGTTTCCAAGCCATATCAGTGATATGCAGCAGGCCGTCAACGCCACCCAGATCAACGAATGCACCGTAGTCAGTAAGGTTCTTGACGATACCTTTGACTTCCATGCCTTCCTGTAGGTTTTCCAACAGTTGATCGCGTTCAGCGCTGTTTTCAGATTCGATAACCGCACGGCGAGAAACAACAACGTTGTTGCGTTTCTGATCCAGCTTGATCACTTTGAACTCAAGCTCTTTGCCTTCCAGATGCAGCGTATCACGAACCGGACGAACGTCTACCAGTGAACCTGGCAGGAACGCACGAATGCCGTTCAGCTCAACAGTGAAACCGCCTTTGACCTTACCGTTGATAACGCCGGTAACAGTCGCAGCTTCTTCGTAAGCTTTTTCAAGCATCAGCCATGCTTCATGACGTTTAGCTTTTTCACGAGACAGCAGAGTTTCACCGAAGCCATCTTCAACAGCGTCCAGAGCTACGTCTACTTCATCGCCAACCTGAATTTCCAGTTCGCCCTGGGCATTTTTAAATTGCTCTACCGGAATGGCTGATTCAGATTTCAAACCGGCGTCAACCAGTACAACATCTTTATCAATAGCAACAACAACACCACGAACGATGGAACCAGGACGGGTTTCGATTTCTTTCAGGGATTCTTCAAAGAGTTGAGCAAAAGATTCTGTCATGTTGATAATCTTAGGAGTCTTTAATTTAACGTCCATCTGGCATCCTGCTCGATGGGGTTGTTTAACATGCCCCGCTGTTCATCCTTACAGAGAGGTAAAAATTCATTGTTATATCTATAACTGAGCGAGCACTTTGCGGGAATACGCCAGCGCTCGAGCAATCACTTCATCAATTGTCATTTCCGTTGAATCCAGCACCAGAGCATCTGCTGCCGGCACTAGCGGTGCAACGGGTCGATTGCGATCGCGAGTATCGCGTTCTCTTATCTCAGACAAAAGGCGTTCAAAGTTAACACTAAACCCTTTCTCTTGCAACTGTAGCATACGTCGCCGCGCGCGCTCTTCTGCGCTGGCGTCGAGGAAAATCTTTACCGGCGCGTCGGGAAACACCACTGTTCCCATGTCGCGACCGTCGGCAATCAGTCCCGGAGCTTCACGAAACGCGCGCTGCCGCCGCAATAATGCTTCACGAACACGGGGGAAAGCCGCCGCCTGCGAGGCGGTGTTGCCAACGTCTTCGGTGCGGATCTCGTTGCTGACGTCCTCACCTTCCAAGATCACTTCCAACTGCCCGCCGCCAGAAATAAATCGCACGTCCAGATGGGAGGCCAGCGGAACCAGCGCTTCTTCCGATTGAATATCCACCTGATGGTGTAAGGCAGCCAGAGCCAGGACGCGATAGATCGCCCCGGAGTCCAACAGATGCCATTGCAATGCTTCTGCCAGCGCTTTGCACAAAGTGCCTTTACCCACGCCACTCGGTCCGTCAACCGTAATTACCGGTGCAGTCACCGTCATTTCTCTCTCCTGTACATAAGGCATTCCGTCAATGTCATTTGCGACATTACGATGCCTCCATTATACGCATCAACGGTAAGAAACGTCATATTAATGCCGGACTGAAAAGGAAAAAGAAGAAATAGCCGGTAGCCGGATTAGAAGGGAACCGATAATGAAAACACAAGGCGCGGTCCACACCGCGCCTTGATAATAGAATAGCTAAGCCAGTTCGCTCAGCCGAGCAAGCTGTTCAAAGTAATCAGGAAAAGTTTTCGCCGTGCACTTGGGATCCAGGATGGTGACGGGCGTATCCGACAACGCAAGCAGGGAAAAACACATCGCCATACGGTGATCGTTATAGGTTTCGATTGCCGCCGACTTCAGATGCGCAGGCGGCGTAATGCGAATATAGTCTTCGCCCTCTTCAACCTCCGCGCCAACTTTTCGCAACTCGATTGCCATCGCCGCGAGACGATCGGTTTCTTTAACCCGCCAGTTATAAATATTACGCAACGTGGTGGTTCCGCCTTGCGCAAACAGCGCCGTCGTGGCTATGGTCATGGCCGCATCAGGGATATGATTCATGTCCATATCAATCGCATGCAGTTCATCACGCTGGCATTCGATATAGTCATCGCCCCAGCGAATTTTGGCGCCCATTTTTTCCAATACGTCGGCAAAGCGAATATCGCCCTGTACACTGGATCGTCCAACGCCGGTAACCCGGATCGTACCGCCGCGGATGGCTCCCGCCGCCAGAAAATAAGACGCCGAAGAGGCGTCGCCTTCCACCAGATAATCGCCCGGCGAGCGATATTGTTGACGTCCGGATACGTAAAACTGCCGGTAGTTATCGTTGCGTACGTCAACGCCAAAGGTTTTCATCATGTTCAGCGTAATATCGATGTAGGGTTTGGACACCAAATCGCCCTGAATTTTGATATGGCTATCTTGAGGCGCAAGAGGCGCCGCCATTAGCAACGCCGTCAAAAACTGGCTGGAAACGCTGCCGTCAACGCTGATTTCCCCACCCTGAAACCCGCCCTGTAAACGTAGGGGCGGATAATTTTCCTGCTCAAGGTATTCTATCTTCGCGCCAGCTTGACGCAATGAGTCAACCAGATGACCGATAGGACGTTCTTTCATCCGAGGTTCTCCCGTCAGAATAATGTCGCCCTCGGTCAGGCACAATGCCGCCGCCAGCGGACGCATTGCCGTGCCGGCATTCCCTAGAAACAGCTCAAGCGGCTTCTCGGCCTTTAACGCGCCGCCTGCCCCAATAATTTCACACTGGGTGCGGCCGGAGGAAAGATGATAAGTCACTCCCAATGCCTGGAGCGCATTCAACATATGACGAACATCATCGCTATCAAGCAAATTCGTCAGCCGCGTGGTCCCTTTCGATAAGGCGGCCAGCAGCAGCGCACGATTCGATACGCTTTTTGAGCCCGGAAGGTTAATCGTGCCGTTAATTAATTTAACGGGTTGTAGGGTAAGGGATTCCTGCATGTGAAACCTATTCTCCAAACGTGAACACAAAAACCCCGGTTATACCGGGGTTTCTTCGTCAATTGACAATAACCGATCTTTAGCGCGAATAATTATCCGTGTCGACGTTCGAAATCCGCCATAAAGTCGGTCAACGCCCTTACGCCTTCAAGCGGCATGGCGTTATAGATAGAAGCGCGCATGCCGCCTACGGCACGGTGCCCTTTCAGCGCATGCAGACCAGCGGTCTGCGCTTCTTCCAGGAATACCTTATCCAGCTCAGCATTCGCCAGCAGGAAAGGCACATTCATCCGTGAGCGATTCGTCACCGCCACATCGTTGCTATAGAAGCTGCTGCCATCAATGGCGCTATAAAGCAGATTTGCCTTATCCTGATTGCGTTTTTCCATCTCAACCAGGCCGCCTTGTTCTTTCAACCATTTAAACACCATCCCTGACAGATACCAGGCAAAGGTCGGTGGGGTATTAAACATGGAGCCATTTTCAGCCAGAATCTGGTAATCAAGGATCGAAGGCAATTCACGACGCGCTTTACCCAGCAAATCCTCACGCACGATAACCAGCGTCAGCCCTGCGGGACCGATGTTTTTCTGCGCGCCGGCATAGATTACGCCATAACGGCTCACATCAATGGGGCGGGATAAAATACTGGAAGAGAAGTCGGCCACCACGATTTTGTCGCCAAAATCAGGCTCATCCTCAATCGCCAGGCCATCAATGGTTTCGTTCGGGCAATAGTGAACGAAGGCGGAATCGTCGGACAATGCCCACTCGCGCATCGGTTTTGCGCTGCGCAGACCGTCTACGCGGGTTTTTACATCAACGACATTCGGGGTACAGTATTTTTCGGCTTCTTTAACAGCACTGTGCGCCCAATAGCCGCCGTCGATGTAGTCAGCCTGCGTTTTATCGCCCAACAGATTAAGCGGCACCGCGGCGAACTGCGCGCGCGCGCCGCCGTGGCAAAAAAGCACTTTATAATTGGCAGGGACTTTCAGTAAATCACGCAGATCCTGCTCGGATTCAGCCGCAACCTGCATAAACTCTTTGCTGCGATGGCTGATTTCCATGACTGACGTACCCAGCCCATGCCAATTGCACAGTTCCTGTTCAGCCCGACGCAATACTTCAACCGGCAGCATGGCTGGACCGGCGCTAAAATTAAAAACCTGAGTCATTTCCCCTCACCACATCTAAGAAATAGCGATTATTTTATCACAATGGTTTAAAACACACTGTTTTAGTCTAGTATCGGTTTTATCACTCGCCATCCATGGCTGCAACGCTTATTGCGTTTTACGCCGCAAAACGTGGGCAGAAAGTCAATATCTCAGCCCATGTTATCAAGCTGTTACAGAATGAATAGAGTCCGCGCTAAAAAGCCCGTATCATGCTTCTCTTATTCAAACCTGCAAAAGTGAAAACCATGACTCAAACGTTTATCCCAGGCAAAGACGCCGCCCTGGAAGACTCCATCGCCCGTTTTCAACAACAGCTCCAAAACCTGGGGTTCAACATTGAAGAAGCTTCATGGCTCAACCCGGTCCCCAACGTCTGGTCCGTGCACATTCGCGATCGTGATTGCCCGCTGTGCTTTACCAACGGGAAAGGCGCAAGCAAAAAAGCCGCGCTGGCCTCCGCGCTGGGTGAGTACTTTGAACGTTTATCGACAAACTATTTTTTTGCGGATTTCTATTTGGGCAAGGCCGTTGCACAGAGTGATTTTGTTCATTATCCCAATGAACAGTGGTTCGCCATTCCAGCAGATAATAGCCTTCCCGAAGGGATACTCGATCCTCGCCTGCGCGAGTTTTACGATCCGGAGCATGAGCTCGGCGCGAGCGATCTGGTCGACCTGCAATCAGGCAATACCGAGCGCGGAATCTGCGCCTTGCCGTTTATCAGACAGTCCGATTTGGCGCCGGTCTATATTCCGGTAAACATCATCGGCAATCTGTATGTATCCAATGGCATGTCCGCGGGTAACACCGCTAACGAAGCCCGCGTTCAGGGGCTGTCGGAAGTATTTGAGCGCAGCGTCAAAAATCGCATTATTGCGGAGTCAATCAGTCTGCCGAACATTCCACAAGCGGTATTGAATCGCTACCCCGGCGTGATTGAAGCCATTGCCACGCTGGAAAAAGAAGGTTTCCCGATCTTCGCTTACGATGCCTCTCTGGGTGGCCGGTACCCGGTGATTTGCGTCGTACTGTTTAATCCGACTAACGGCACCTGCTTCGCTTCATTCGGCGCGCACCCTGACTTCGGCGTGGCGCTGGAGAGAACGGTGACGGAACTGCTGCAAGGACGCGGGCTGAAAGACCTCGATGTTTTCACCCCGCCGACGTTCGATGATGAGGAAGTGGCTGAACACGCCAATCTGGAAACCCATTTTATCGATTCCAGTGGGCTGATCTCCTGGGATATGTTCAAGGAGCAGGCTGATTACCCGTTTGTCGATTGGAGCTTCAGCGGTACCACAGAGGAAGAATTTGCCACGCTGATGGCCATTTTCCAGCAGGAAGATAAAGAAGTATACATTGCCGACTACCAGCATCTTTCAGTTTACGCCTGCAGGATTCTGGTTCCCGGCATGTCGGACATCTATCCCGCGGACGATCTACTGTTGGCCAATAACAACATGGGGGCGCATCTGCGCGATACGCTGTTGGCGCTACCGGATAGCCAATGGGAAAAGGATGACTATCTCGCTCTGCTGCGACAGCTGGATGACGAAGGCTTCGATGATTTCACCCGGGTACGGGAGTTACTCGGCATCGCCACAGGCAAAAATAACGGCTGGTTTACGCTGCGCGTCGGTGAATTAAAATCGATGCTGGCGCTGGCGGGCGGTGATGTAGAGCAGGCATTGAGTTGGGCGGAATGGACGCAGGATTTCAATGATTCAGTTTTCAGTCCGCAACGCAGTAATTACTACCGCTGCCTGCAAACCCTGCTGCAACTGGCGCTGGAACCGCAACGCGATCCCGGTGAGTACTATGATGCTTTCGTCAAAATGTACGGTCATGAAGCGGTGAACGCCGCCAGTGCCGCCATTGCCGGGGAGCAAAGCTTCTACGCATTGTTCGCCATTGATGACGAATTCAGCGTCCTGCCGGCTCATCGCGAATTGCTGGCGGCCTACGACAAGTTGCAACAGGCTAAAAAACGCTTCTGGCTGGCAAGCTAATCGCGATTGAGGTTCGGGAATATCGGCATGATGACATTTTCCAACTCAGGTGACTGATATTCCTGCTTCAGACAACAACGATACCCCTCAAATATAGAGGGTCATTGTTGTTCGAAAATTAATATTTCTTGCCATTGTAAGCGAAGCAAAAACTTTTGTTACCAGAAGGTAAATATTTCATTAAATTACATCAAAAATACCGTACTTAAATTCTACATGGCATGACATTCATTAACGCCGAATCAGCATGAAATCACGGGGTAATTCAAATATTTTTGTAAAGTTTAAAATATTTTTATCCTTTTAAATCATAAAGATAAATAATAATTACCCCCAACTCACCCACCCTATACCGGGTTTAGTTTTGCGCTATATGATCCATGTCAAATTTTGCTTTATACTGCTTTGCTAGTATCTCGACGCTGATAAATTTTAAGAGAGAGTTAGTGTGAAAGCTGACAACCCCTTCGCTTTGCTATTACCGGCCGCAATGGCGAAAGTCGCCGAAGACGCCGGTGTCTATAAAGCAACAAAAAAACCATGGGTAACGTTTTATTCGGCGATCACCGCCGGTGTTTTTATCTCGATAGCTTTTGTCTTTTATATTACGGCTACAACCGGGACCTCCACGATTCCGTTTGGCGTTGCCAAGCTGATTGGCGGAATATGCTTCTCGCTCGGCTTAATGTTGGTTGTCGTATGTGGGGCGGATCTCTTCACCTCCACGGTACTGACCATCGTCGCCAAAGCCAGTGGACGAATTACCTGGAAGCAGTTAGCCTGTAACTGGGTTAACGTCTATATAGGTAACCTTGTCGGCGCACTGTTCTTTGTCGCCCTGGTTTGGTTCTCCAGCGAGCATATGGTCGCCAATGGCGCGTGGGGGCTTAACATTCTGCAAACCGCTGAACACAAGCTTGAACACACCTTTGTCGAAGCCTTGTGTCTGGGCATTCTGGCGAATCTGATGGTCTGTCTGGCGGTGTGGATGAGTTATTCCGGCCACAGTCTGACCGACAAGATGTTTGCGATGATTTTTCCGGTCGGCATGTTTGTCGCCAGCGGTTTTGAACACAGCATCGCCAACATGTTTATGATCCCGATGGGCATCGTAATCAAAAATTTCGCAACGCCTGAATTCTGGCAAGCGATTGGAATGGTGCCCTCGCAATTTGAACATTTAACCGTTAGCCATTTTATCAGTGATAATCTGATTCCAGTTACGCTAGGAAACATTATTGGCGGTGGCTTTCTGGTAGGTTTAACATACTGGGTAATTTATTTGCGCGGCGGAGACAAGCACTAAGGTGCGATCAGCCGCAACGTCGGATTTTAAAAAATCCATATCAAAGGTAGGTGTAAAATGACCGATCTGAATGAAAAACTGGCCAGCGCATGGCAAGGCTTTAGCAAAGGTGAATGGCAGGATGGAGTTAACGTTCGTGACTTCATTCAGAAAAACTACACGCCGTATGAAGGCGACGAATCTTTCCTGGCTGGCGCCACCGCAGCAACGACTGCGCTGTGGGACAAGGTTATGGAAGGCGTTAAGCTGGAAAACCGCACTCATGCGCCGGTTGATTTTGATACCAATCTGGCATCAACCATCACCTCCCACGATGCTGGCTATATCAACAAAAGCTTGGAAAAAATCGTAGGTCTGCAGACTGACGCGCCATTGAAGCGTGCGCTGATCCCATTCGGCGGGATCAAAATGATCGAAGGTTCCTGCAAAGCGTATAACCGCGAACTGGACCCTACCGTCAAAAAAATCTTTACCGAATACCGTAAAACTCATAACCAGGGTGTATTCGACGTCTATACTCCGGATATCCTGCGCTGCCGTAAATCCGGCGTGCTGACCGGTCTGCCGGACGCTTATGGCCGTGGCCGTATCATCGGTGACTATCGCCGTATCGCACTGTACGGTATTGATTACCTGATGAAAGATAAGTTCGCTCAGTTCACTTCTCTGCAAGCAGAACTGGAAAGCGGCGAAGATCTGGAAGGCACAATCCGTCTGCGTGAAGAAATCGCTGAACAGCATCGTGCGCTGGGTCAGCTGAAAGAAATGGCAGCCAAATACGGTTGTGACATTTCTCGCCCGGCGACCAACGCTCAGGAAGCGGTACAGTGGACTTATTTCGGCTATCTGGCCGCAGTGAAATCACAGAACGGCGCGGCAATGTCCTTTGGCCGTGTTTCCACATTCCTTGATATCTTCATCGAACGTGATCTGGCCGCAGGCAAAATCACCGAAGAACAATCTCAGGAACTGATTGACCACCTGGTCATGAAACTGCGTATGGTTCGTTTCCTGCGTACGCCTGAATATGATGAACTGTTCTCCGGCGACCCGATTTGGGCAACCGAATCTCTGGGTGGTATGGGTCTGGACGGACGTACGCTGGTTACCAAAAACAGCTTCCGTTTCCTGAATACCCTGTACACCATGGGGCCTTCTCCGGAACCAAACATGACCATTCTGTGGTCTGAAAAACTGCCGCTTAACTTCAAAAAATTCGCCGCGAAAGTATCCATCGATACATCTTCCCTGCAGTATGAAAATGATGATTTGATGCGTCCTGATTTCAACAGCGATGACTACGCTATCGCCTGTTGCGTGAGCCCGATGGTTGTGGGCAAACAAATGCAGTTCTTCGGCGCCCGTGCCAACCTGGCTAAAACCATGCTGTATGCAATCAACGGCGGCGTGGATGAAAAGATGAAGATGCAGGTTGGTCCGAAATCCGAACCAATCAAAAGCGAATATCTGGACTTCGACGAAGTGCTGGAGCGCATGGATCACTTCATGGATTGGCTGGCCAAACAGTATGTCACCGCGCTGAATGTTATCCACTACATGCATGACAAGTACAGCTACGAAGCCGTACTGATGGCGCTGCACGACCGTGATGTATATCGCACCATGGCTTGTGGTATCGCTGGTCTGTCGGTTGCCGCCGACTCATTGTCCGCCATTAAATACGCCAAAGTTAAACCAGTTCGTGACGAAGACGGCCTGGCAATTGACTTTGATATCGAAGGCGAATACCCGCAGTTCGGTAACAATGACCCGCGTGTCGATGAACTGGCATGCGATCTGGTTGAGCGCTTCATGAAGAAAATTCAGAAGCTGCATACTTACCGCGGCGCAGTGCCGACTCAGTCTGTTCTTACCATCACCTCTAACGTGGTATACGGTAAGAAAACCGGTAACACGCCTGATGGACGTCGTGCCGGCGCACCGTTCGGACCTGGTGCCAACCCAATGCACGGTCGTGACCAGAAAGGCGCTGTCGCCTCTCTGACCTCCGTTGCTAAACTGCCGTTCGCCTACGCAAAAGATGGTATTTCTTATACTTTCTCTATCGTTCCGAATGCGCTGGGTAAAGATGATGATGTTCGTAAAGCCAACCTTGCTGGCCTGATGGATGGTTACTTCCATCATGAAACCGCCAACATCGAAGGTGGTCAGCATCTGAACGTCAACGTGATGAATCGTGAAATGCTGCTTGATGCAATGGAAAACCCGGAAAAATATCCGCAGTTAACCATCCGTGTGTCTGGCTACGCAGTGCGCTTCAACTCACTGACCAAAGAACAGCAGCAGGATGTAATTACCCGTACTTTCACTCAGTCAATCTAATTTCCCTGACTGTTTGAAAAGGCGTAAAATAAAGGCTCCACATTTGTGGAGCCTTTTTCTCGCCCCACATAGCGTTAAATCGCAGCATTAAAGTCTGTTTTGCCAGCCAGCTATATTACCTCGACATGGTAGATGGCTGGCAAAACAGATTCGCAGCATCCTCCGAACGATATGTTCACTTATTGTGTTAAGCATAGCGTCCGTTCTCGAATGACTGCGCCTACAAAGATCGCTATTGTTCGGTCAAACCTGGAGAAAACCCTGCAATGTCAGTAACTGGTCGCATCCACTCTTTCGAATCCTGCGGTACTGTAGATGGCCCGGGAATTCGTTTTATCGTTTTCTTTCAAGGCTGCCTGATGCGCTGCCTGTACTGCCACAACCGAGACACCTGGGACACCCACGCCGGTAAGGAAATTACCGTAGAAGAATTAATGAAAGAGGTCGTGACTTATCGCCATTTCATGAACGCATCAGGCGGCGGCGTCACCGCGTCAGGCGGCGAAGCCATTCTGCAAGCTGAATTTGTACGCGACTGGTTCCGCGCCTGCCATGCGGAAGGGATTAATACCTGTCTGGATACCAATGGGTTCGTTCGTCGCTATGAGCCGGTTATTGATGAGCTTCTGGACGTCAGCGACCTGGTGATGCTCGATCTGAAACAGATGAACGATGACATTCACCAAAATCTGGTCGGCGTGTCTAACCACCGCACTCTCGACTTTGCCCGTTATCTGGCAAAACGCAATAAACGCACCTGGATACGTTATGTGGTCGTGCCAGGCTGGTCTGATGATGACAAATCCGCCCACATGCTCGGTGAGTTCACCAAAGATATGTCAAATATTGAAAAAATTGAATTACTCCCCTACCACGAGTTGGGTAAACATAAATGGATAGCCATGGGTGAGGAATACAAACTGGATGGCGTAAAACCGCCCAAAGCCGAAACCATGGATCGCGTAAAATCCATTCTGGAAGGCTACGGTCACAAAGTGATGTATTGATGCGAGTATATTAATACGCCAGCGACCAACATCGGTCGCGCGGATTTTTATGAAACAAACAGGCCAGAGAAAACTGGCCTGTTTGTTATCTAAGCCTCAGGCGGCTGCCAATGGTTTCGGATGATGGTCGGCTTTCTTCAACAGCATGACCAGATAACACAACGACACCAAAGCAATGAGGACAAACAGCAGACGGTCGGAATACGTTTGCATCAACACCGCCGCCAGGCCCGGACCGCTGAGACTGCCTAGCGTATAGCTCAGCAACAGCGCCTGATTCATTGCGACCAGTTCATCCGGTCGCACTTTTTCGCAGGCCCACGACATCGCTACGGGATACAGCGTAAAACCGGCGCAGCCGAGCACGAATAACGCCGGCGCCATGGCAAAGTGGCTGACGCTTAGCATGGCGAGGCAACCGATAATCACGGCGAAGGCCAGTACCCGCAAAACCAGTAGACGGCCATACCGGTCCGCCATGCGGCCAACCGGCCACTGACCGACGATGCCGGCGCTAATCAGCAGCGCCATCCAATACCCGACTCTCGCATCACTCATTCCCTGGTGAGAAAAATAAAGCGGCATCAGCCCATATAGCGATCCCAAAATAACGCCGGAAATGACACACCCATGTACGCCTAAACGAGAATGGCGATATTTCAGCATTTTCAATATATTGACTTTGCGCTCTTGTTTTATCGGCGCAGGAATCTGAGCAAACAGCAGTGGCAGCATGCCGAGAATAATCAACGCCACCGCCCAGGGTAAAACGCTCAACAGTTCCGTTGACACCATGCTAAGCAATAACTGCCCTATTACACTGCCAAAATAATAAGCCATCATGTAGGAAGCTAAAAGTCGACCTCGGTGCGCGGCTGAACCACTGCACAGCAGCGCGCTTTCGACCACAACCCAAATTAATGCGCAGCCGACGCCGGCGATAAAACGCCAGAATAACCAATTCCATAAATCGACTGAAACGCCTAACCCAATCGTAGCGACGCCAAACAATAACGCCGCGCAATAATAACTGCGATTAAACCCATAATGTCGAATTAACTTACCTGCAAGTAATGTTCCAACCAAATTGCCAGCAAAATAAGACGATCCGACAACGCCGACCTGCCAGGTGGGAAGTTGCTGATAACTAAGCCAAATTGGTACCAGTGTATTCAATACAGCGATACAGACAGTCAGCAGTAAAAGGCCGCAGAGCAATAAAAGCACTGGGCGAGAGTAAGCAGACATAATGAAATGGATAACCAAACAACCGGAATGAATGTGCGCATCATGCCACTGCGTATTAAAAAGTCAATCCAGGCTATTAGCGATAAATAACGTTTATAACTTCATTGATTTAAATAACTAATCAAACACAACGTCAAATAAACGGAATGAAGCTGGATTTAATATATAGCTCAATGATTTTAAATAGATTTCGTTAAAGGAACTGCATTCAGATAATCAAATGAGGGCTAAAAAAAGAACGTTCTTGATTAAAAAATATTGCCGTAGCGCTAAACATAAAAAAGCGCCTGAAGGCGCTTTTTTATGTGGCTTAAAACCTGACTACATCAGCCGATAAACTCCTGACCGCCCATGTAGGGACGCAACACTTCAGGCACTTCAATTCGGCCATCCGCCTGTTGATAGTTCTCCAGCACCGCGACCAGCGTTCGGCCCACGGCCAGTCCCGAACCATTTAACGTATGAACCAGACGCGTTTTCTTGTCGTTCTTGCTGCGGCAACGAGCCTGCATGCGACGCGCCTGGAAATCCCACATGTTGGAGCAGGAAGAGATCTCGCGGTAAGTATCCTGAGCCGGCAGCCAGACTTCCAGATCGTAGGTCTTGCAGGAGCCGAACCCCATATCGCCGGTGCAAAGCAGAACTTTACGATAAGGCAGTTTCAACAGTTGCAATACGGTTTCAGCGTGTGAGGTAAGCTCTTCCAGCGCCTGCATCGAATCTTCAGGTCGAACAACCTGTACCAGTTCTACTTTGTCAAACTGGTGCATGCGAATCAAACCGCGGGTATCTCGGCCGTAAGAACCGGCTTCCGAACGAAAGCACGGCGTATGCGCCGTCATCTTGAGTGGCAACGACTCTTCTGCCAGAATTTCATCACGCACCAGATTCGTCAACGGGACTTCCGCTGTCGGAATCAATGCGTAGTTACTGCTATCCGCTTCTTCGCTTAATGGTTTGGTATGAAACAAATCCTCGCCAAATTTTGGCAGTTGCCCCGTACCATACAGCGTTTCATGGTTAACCAGATAAGGAACGTATGCCTCCT
This sequence comes from Brenneria bubanii, assembly GCF_022378355.1. Classification (GTDB taxonomy): domain Bacteria; phylum Pseudomonadota; class Gammaproteobacteria; order Enterobacterales; family Enterobacteriaceae; genus Brenneria; species Brenneria bubanii. The sequence goes on along the minus strand of NZ_JAKMAJ010000007.1, from coordinate 174,288 downwards.
GATAACCATGCTGCTGAGTATGCAAATCCAGCATAAATTGAGCTATTGCTCGATGAAGGCGCGCGATTTGTCCTTTCATCACGACAAAGCGGGCGCCGGCCAGCTTGGCTCCGGCGGAAAAATCGATCCCTTTGGCCATTTCCCCCAGTTCCACATGGTCGCGAACCGGGAAGTCAAATGCCCGAGGCTCACCCCAGCGGCTAACCTCTTTATTGTCGTTTTCATTCTTGCCGAGCGGCACCGCATCATCAGGCATGTTGGGAATAGCCAGAGCGATATTGCGGATGTCCGCTTGTAATTGATCCAATTCTGACTTGGCGGCATCCAGCTTTTCACCCAACGCGTTAACTTCACGGCGCAACGGCTCAATATCTTCACCACGGGCTTTGGTGGCGCCAATCTCTTTCGATCGGGAATTACGCTCCGCCTGTAGATTTTCGGTTTCCACCTGTAAAAGTTTGCGACGTTCTTCCTGCTTGCGCAGCGTATCAACGTCCAGTTTAAAGCCTCTACGAGCCTGTAGTTTTTCGGCGACTGCGTCTAGCTCATTACGCAGTAAATTGGGATCGAGCATGCTAATCCTGTGCTTATGATTATCAAATGAAATGTTGTGGTACACGGCGCATAGTAAACGGCCGGATGTCGGAAATACCTCGCTAACCTTACCGCAACGCTTAGTTCAGCGGTAGCGTTTTGTCGGGCTATTTTGATCCTGCGCGGCAAGCCAGGCGAGCTTTTCGCCAATTTTCACCTCAAGCCCTCGCGACGACGGCGTATAGTATCGCGAATCCGCCATTTCGCGCGGGAAATAACGCTCCCCAGCCGCATAGGCATTGGGCTCATCATGGGCATACCGATATTCAGCGCCCAGCCCCATCTCCTTCATCAAGCGAGTGGGGGCATTGCGCAGATGTTCTGGGACATCATAATCGGGGTTTTCGCGCGCGTCCCGCATGGCGGCTTTGAACGCCGTATACACCGCATTGCTTTTCGGCGCACAGGCCAGATAGACAATCGCTTGTGCAATAGCCCGCTCGCCTTCTGCCGGGCCCACGCGCGTAAAACAGTCCCAGGCGGCAATCGCCACCTGCATTCCGCGTGGGTCGGCATTCCCGACGTCCTCGGAGGCGATAGCCAGTAAGCGACGGGCGACATAGAGCGGATCGCCGCCAGCGGTAATGATGCGAGCATACCAATACAGCGCCGCATCAGGCGCCGAACCTCTCACCGATTTATGCAGCGCGGAGATCAAATCGTAAAAACGATCGCCTTTGTTATCAAAGCGGGCGCTGCGTTCACCGGAGACTTCTTTAAGCAGCTCGGGCGTTAAGGTGCGGATACCCTGCCCGTCGACCTCGGCCATATCCGCCATCAATTCAAGGCTGTTCAGGGAACGGCGGGCGTCGCCGTTCACCAATTCCGCCAACATATGCCGGGTCTCATCAGGCAATACGATATTCTGGCCGCCATATCCGCGTTGTCCGTCATTCATCGCCTGTTGCAACACCTGCTCAATATCTTCCGCGGTTAATGCCTTCAACAAATAGACCCGGGCGCGGGATAACAGAGCTGAATTAAGTTCAAACGAGGGATTTTCGGTCGTTGCGCCGATGAAGGTGATCGTCCCGTCCTCGATATGCGGCAAAAAAGCATCTTGCTGACTTTTATTGAAGCGGTGTACTTCATCAACAAATAATATCGTCCGGCGCCCTGCATGACGATTCTGCCTCGCCCGCTCGATGGCTTCACGAATCTCTTTTATCCCCGACGTAACCGCTGAAATGCGCTCAACGTCAGCCTGGCCGTAATGGGCGATTAATTCCGCCAGCGTAGTTTTCCCCGTGCCTGGCGGCCCCCAGAGGATCATGGAGTGAAGTTGTCCGGCAAGAATCGCCCGCGGCAAAGGTTTGCCGGCGCCAAGAATATGCTGCTGACCAATATACTGTTCCAGCGTTGCTGGCCGCATACGCGCGGCCAGTGGCTGGAATTCATTACGGGAAAAATCAAGAGACAGATTACTCATCTGGACCTCACTGGCGCTGGTCGTCCAATGCAACGCCTTTCGGCGGAGTAAAGGTAAATTTGGCAGAATCAACCGCGCTGTTTTGCTGATTCTTCAATACATAAGTACTGCGTTGCCCATCCTGCTCGGTGGCGATGAACTTTTTGATGGTGCCGTTGGTGGTTACGCTGATGGAAAACTGTTTAAGGTTACCCTTGGCTGATTTTGGCGTGAGCTCGAAATCATCCCCGACTTGCTTTACCTCATATTTGCGCCAGTCGCCGGCATCATTGCGCGTAATCAACATAAACGGCGTATTTCCTGTCGCATCTTTTAACCAGGTAGCAGTAACCTGTTCAACAAACGGATTGTAAAACCAGAGGGTTTTACCGTCAGACACCAATACGCTTTCATCCGGCGATGTCGTTTGCCAGTTAAATAAATTAGGCCGCTTCAACCAGAGTTCGCCTTCGCCTTCCTGTACAGCGGCGCCGTCGGCGCTGGTGACCGTTTGGCTGAAACTGGCATGAAAGCTGTTCACTTTACTCAGCCGGTTTTGTAAATCACTGGCAGCATCCGCGTATACCGCCGTTGATGCCATTCCCGACATCAGGCAACAGGCGACTAACCATTTCTTCATCATACAGAATCCTTTGAATTTTCCGACATCACAGCAATTGCCGCGAAGAAATCAGACTCACTACGTAGTCAATACCTTAGCTGAACCCACACAGGCAGTGATAGGTGAATTGTCTGCTAATTAAGGCTTTTACGCTTCTTTGCACAAGGGCTGCAAACGCAGCCCTTGATGATCCTTATTCCATTGGCGGCGGCGCCAGCACTTCTCGATTACCGTTATGTCCGGGCGAACTGACGATGCCCTGCGCCTCCATCTGCTCGACAATACGCGCCGCACGGTTATAGCCGATGCGGAACTGGCGCTGCACGCCGGAGATCGACGCTCTGCGTTTATCCACAACGAAGGCAACCGCTTGATCAAACAACGGATCAAGCTCTTCATCGCCGTCCAGACCAAGGCTGCCGCCCTCTCCGTCATCACCGCCGCTGACGATATTGTCAATATATTGGGGTCGTCCGCGCGCTTTCCAATCCTGAACAACGGCATGAACTTCCTGATCGCGAACAAAGGCGCCATGCACACGCACCGGTATCGACGAGTTGGGCGCCATGTAGAGCATATCCCCCATTCCCAGCAATGATTCAGCCCCGCCCTGATCAAGGATGGTTCGCGAGTCAATCTTGCTGGATACCGTAAAGGCGATACGGGTCGGAATATTTGCCTTGATCAAGCCGGTAATCACATCCACCGAAGGCCGCTGGGTCGCCAGGACCAGATGAATACCCGCGGCACGCGCTTTCTGCGCCAGACGGGCGATCAGCTCTTCAACTTTCTTGCCCACCGCCATCATCAGATCGGCAAATTCATCGACCATCACGACGATATAGGGCAGCTTTTCCAAAACCGGCGGCGTCATGTCCATACTGTCGCCCGGTTTCCAGAAGGGATCAGGGATCGGACGCCCCATGGCATTCGCTTCCATTACCCGCTCATTATACCCGGCAAGGTTACGCACCCCCAGCGCAGACATCAGCTTATATCGACGTTCCATTTCACCAACGCACCAGCGCAATGCGTTGGCGGCATCTTTCATATCCGTCACGACTTCCGTCAACAGATGTGGAATGCCTTCATAAACGGAGAGTTCCAGCATTTTCGGGTCGATCATGATAAAGCGAACTTCTTCCGGCGTCGCCTTATACAACATACTGATTATCATTGCGTTAACGCCAACAGACTTACCTGAGCCCGTCGTACCGGCCACCAGTAAGTGAGGCATCTTCGCCAAATCGGCCACCACGGGCTGCCCGGCGATATCTTTACCCAGAACGATAGCCAGCGGCGAAGGGTTGTCGCGGAATTTGGCGCAATCCAGTACCTCGCGCAGATAAACGGTTTGACGATGCTTGTTCGGTAACTCCAGCCCCACATAGGGTTTGCCCGGAATGACTTCAACAATACGCACCGCCACGACCGACAGCGAACGCGCCAAATCACGCGACAGATTGGAAATGCGAGCCGCTTTAACCCCGGGCGCCAAATCCAGCTCAAAGCGGGTAATAACCGGTCCCGGGTAGTGATCGACGACCTCGGCTTTTACCCGATAGTCGCTCAGGCGCGCCTCAATAAGACGCGCGGTTTGCTCAAGCGCGAAGTTGTCCACCGGCGCCTCGCTCTCCGGAGGCGGCGTCAGCAAATCCAGCGTCGGCAACGGCGTTGTCGGTTTTTGTAACGGCTGTTCGTTGCGCATCAGAAATGGATGAATCAGACTATCCATTATCGGCTGGCGCGCCGCAGGCGCCTGTTCATCCTGAGAGGTCCTTTCATCCTCATCGGCCGGCGTCGTTTTTGGCGCGGGCGGATGGAAATCGGCGGGTTCATCCCCCTGCCTTTCTGATGGCGGATTATGATGGCTTTGCACCGATTCTGAAGGTTCAGGCAGCGTAAATAAAGGTTCGCTGGGGCCGTCATCAACCAAATCCGCCAGCGGTGAGAACCCTAAAATCTGACTGTCCGACGACAAATTGGACAATGCGGAATGGCTTGATGCCGATTCCTGTCGTTCCGCCGCGAACTCGCCCTGCTGCTCATAGCGTGTTTGTTGCTGATGCGAAAAGTCTTTAGCCAACTGCGCATGCAATAACGCATCTTCGTCCTCTTCCTGCAAAGGATATCCTTCGCCATAGCGCTGACGCTGTCGTTCAATATATTGCTGTTGCAGCAATGCTTCCTGCTGAGCGATATCGTCTTGCGGCGCTGCATCATGCCGCGGAATTTCAGCCGCATCGCTTTGCGGTTGCGACTCCCTGGCCTGCTGTTCGGCCAGCCGCTGCGACGGCAGCTTGATACCATACGAAGCCAGCTCCCGACGAGTTGGGATACGCACCGGATTCGGGCGCGGCAATTCTGGGCCGACGCCCTGCTTGACCTGCGGATTATCATCATCGCCGGCGCTAAAGGCCGGCATGAACGTGTTGTTGGCAGTAAACGACGGCGCCGGGTTTTCCCTTGCGTCAGTCGGCGCCATGCGCGATGTGCGATCGATAGGTTGTTCAATCAGCGGCTGACTAATCGGCGGCGTATCGGCGCTGCCGTGAGGATGATAAGCCTCTGCGCCGTCGTCTTTCGTTGCCATCAGGGCTTCGGGAACCTCAAAAGAATACAGCGGTGGATTCAGCGTCGGCGCGGCATCAATCTGCTGCGCTGCAATCGGCTGTATCGGATCAGGCTGTTGATGCCGGGTTTCGGCGTCGGCCAACACCGGCGCTTTCATCGATGACGGGGAAGCGACAGGTGCCGGTGATGGACGTTCCTGTTCATCCGGATCCGCGGCGGCCAACGCCGCGTTCACCGAAGGCGCGGAGAACAGCACATCATCGCGATCATCGTGGTCCGTCGATACCGCCGTTTCAGACAGATTCTCCTGATTTTCTCGATGCTCAATTTCGTCAGGCGAAACATCCTCAGGCTCGCTGTCATTACGCGAGCGGTTGGACATAAACGTGAGGCAATTTAATACAGCAGAACCTATTTTCTCCGCAATCGTCAGCCACGACCAGCCGGTGAACAACGTCAGCCCGGCGGCCCAGACGCAAAGTAAAATCAGCGTCGCGCCCATGTTATTGAAACGAGGCGTCATGGCGTTACCGAGCAGACTTCCCAGCACCCCGCCGGACGCGAAATAGTAGAGATCGTCAATATTCAGTGCGGCTAAACCGCAGGAGGTCAGAATTAACGCCAGCGTACCTATGAGACGTAACGAAAAGGTGAAATAGTCAACCGACTTTTGGCTATCGCGCTGCTTAAAAGCCGACCAGCACAAGCACAGCATAATTGGCGGAATAGCGTAGGCCAGTACGCCAAAAATAAAGAACAGGGTATCGGCCAGCCAGGCGCCCGCCGCGCCGCCCCAATTATGGATAGGCTCATGCCATGCGGTCTGCGACCAACTGGGATCGGACGGACTGAAAGTGAATAGCGCGACGCCGAGATAAACGGCAAACAGCGCCACAACGATCAAAATCGCTTCAAGTAAACGGCGGGTACCGCTGAGTTTTTTCAGGGTAATGACTTTATCTTCTGTATATTCCTGGCTCAAGAGTCTCTCCAGGGGGCCTGTAAAAGGTTATGACAAAGCGCCGAGAAAAACCCGGCGCTGAAGCTGTATAAATTCACAGGAGTGTAGCTGAATTTATCGGGTTTTGCACCCATGCATTTATCGGGTCTTAATGACCAGACGATTGCTTTGCTTAACTTCTTCCATCACCACATAGGTGCGGGTGTCGTTCACGCCCGGTAGTCGAAGCAATGTTTCACCCAGTAATTTGCGATACGCGGACATATCAGGCACGCGGGTTTTCAACAGATAGTCAAAATCGCCGGAAACCAGATGACACTCCTGAATTTCTTCAAGCTTTTGCACCGCTGAATTAAACTGTTCAAACACATCCGGCGCGCCGCGATTTAGCGTTATTTCAACGAAAACCAGTAACGATGCGTCCAGGTAATGCGGGTTCAGCAGCGCGGTATAGCCATTGATAAAGCCCTGTCGCTCCAGGCGACGTACACGTTCCAAACAGGGCGTCGGCGACAAGCCAACCCGTTTGGAAAGTTCGACATTGGAAATACGCCCATCTTTTTGTAATTCGTTCAGGATGTTGCGATCGATACGATCGAGATCTTTTCCTGGCCGCTTTTTAGTATCTACCATTATTATTGTCTCTCTTCACTCTTCCCTGCTTCTGCTACACTCCGACCAACTTCAATGTATCAGAGCCACCCTAAAGAAGACCCGCTGTCTATTTTGTATATCAAAAGCCATCGCCCGCTGCGTTGCTATCCGTTATCGCCATGCACCATTGGTAAAATATCAAACCAGGCAAAAACGATTTATCCGTGGCTCAACGACCGGCCAGACAGGCAACGAATAAAAAGCCGAGCTTTCAACTATTCACATACAAAAAATTTCCTCTTACCCAGATGTTTTCGCAAAAGCGCAGCGGATTGTCAAAGTAAAACAACTAAAATCAGAAGAAAGTACCAAATTAAATAAGGCGGAGCCGCGTGGTGCGTCGACCCCAGTCATTTTTCTTATAAACATGGCTGATCTATCAGCAATTTATTGCTTTCATCGCCGTTAGCGATTAAACAAATAGCTAACAACTTCGCCACATGCTTTTTTTACTCGGTTAATTTCCTTACAATCCCCTTTATTGTCCGTCATCGTGAAATGAGGAACTCATGGGTACCGTTAAACACCACAAGTTATTGATTCTGGGGTCAGGCCCGGCTGGTTACACCGCAGCGGTTTATGCCGCGCGAGCGAATTTACATCCGGTACTCATTACCGGGATGGAAAAAGGCGGTCAGTTGACGACCACCACCGAAGTAGAAAACTGGCCGGGCGATCCCGAGGATTTAACGGGTCCTCTGCTCATGGAACGTATGCATGCCCATGCGGAGAAATTCAATACTGAAATCATTTTCGACCACATTCAGCGTGTTGATTTACAAACTCGCCCCTTCCGTCTTGTTGGCGACAGCGAGGAATACACCTGCGATGCGTTGATTATCGCAACCGGCGCGTCTGCGCGCTATTTAGGCCTGCCTTCCGAAGAAGCCTTTAAGGGTAAAGGGGTCTCCGCCTGCGCCACCTGCGATGGCTTCTTTTATCGCAATCAGAAAGTGGCCGTTGTCGGCGGGGGAAATACCGCAGTTGAAGAAGCACTGTATTTATCCAACATTGCGGCTGAGGTTCATCTCATCCACCGTCGAGATAGCTTCCGCTCAGAAAAAATCCTGATTGATCGACTTATGGATAAAGTGGAAAACGGCAATATTATTCTGCACACCGATCGCACGCTTGATGAAGTTCTCGGTGACGAAATGGGCGTAACCGGCGTGCGCCTGCGTGACTCCCATAGCGACCTAACTGAAGAGCTGGAACTGGCCGGCGTGTTCATCGCTATCGGCCACAGCCCCAACACCGCCGTCTTCGGCGAACAGCTTGAGCTGGAAAATGGTTACATCAAGGTTCAATCAGGTATTCACGGCAATGCAACCCAGACCAGCATTCCTGGCGTCTTTGCGGCCGGCGATGTGATGGATCATATTTATCGTCAAGCAATCACATCGGCCGGTACCGGCTGTATGGCCGCGCTTGATGCCGAACGCTATCTGGATGGATTAGCCGCCGCCAAATAACATGGCTTTACCATCCGGGGCGATCCCGCGTCCCGGATGGTTATTATTCTCTTCGCGCTACGCAAAAATTGATCATCTCCCGCCTTTTCGTTTGCAGTGTGCCTTTGTCGCGGTAACATGGCGGCATTCTGAGCATTGAAACGCCCCTGCTGTTAACTGACGGTTATGCAAGCGTTATTTCCCATCGATGTTCCCGTACTTAATATTAACTGGCGCCTGATGAAAAAAAATAGACAACAAGAGCTCACTCATTGGTTGAAGCAACAAAGCAAACTGGCTCGGCGCTGGTTGCGCCTCTCACTGCTATTGGGTTTTCTGAGTGGGGTATTGATTGTCGCTCAGGCATGGCTGCTGGCGTCGCTGCTGCATGCCTTGATTATCGAACACGCGCCGCGTGATTCCCTGACGCCTCGCTTCCTCCTGCTTGCGGCCACCTTTATCTTGCGCGGACTAAATAGTCTACTGCGCGAACAGGTCGGTTTTATGTGTGGTCAGGCTGTTCGCCAGCAAATCCGTAAATTGGTGCTGGACCGGCTGCAACAGTTAGGTCCAGCCTGGGTGCAGGGCAAACCGGCGGGAAGTTGGGCCACGATGATCCTGGAACAGATCGAAGACATGCAGGACTATTATTCCCGCTATCTGCCGCAAATGTATCTTGCCGGGCTTATTCCGCTGCTTATCCTGATCGCCATTTTCCCGATCAACTGGGCGGCAGGCCTGATCCTGCTGCTGACCGCGCCGCTGATTCCTCTTTTTATGGCGTTGGTCGGCATGGGGGCGGCCGACGCCAACCGCCGTAACTTTCTGGCGCTGGCGCGCCTTAGCGGCCATTTTCTCGACAGATTACGCGGGTTAGAAACCCTGAGGCTATTTAATCGCGGACCGGCTGAAACGGAGCAAATCAGTAAAGCTTCCGAGGACTTCCGTCGTCGTACGATGGAAGTGCTGCGCATGGCGTTTCTCTCTTCCGGCGTATTGGAATTTTTTGCCTCTATTTCTATTGCCATCGTCGCCGTTTACTTCGGTTTCTCCTATCTGGGGGAACTGAATTTCGGTCATTACGACGCAGGCGTAACGCTATTTGCCGGATTTCTGGTCTTGATCCTGGCACCGGAGTTTTTCCAACCGTTACGTGATTTAGGCACCTTTTACCACGCGAAAGCCCAGGCCGTCGGCGCCGCGGAATCGCTGGTAGCCTTTCTGGCGGCGGAGGGCGAAACCGTCGGTGTTGGCACAGACGAGTTGAGCGGCGATACCGCCATGACAATCCGCGCAACCGAGCTGGTGATATTGGCGCCTGACGGCACTCCGCTGACTCAGCCGCTAACCTTTACGGTGGCTTCGGGCGCACGCATCGCGCTCGTGGGCATCAGCGGCGCTGGAAAGAGTTCCTTGCTGAATGCGCTGCTCGGTTTTCTGCCTTATCGCGGCTCGCTGCGCGTGAATGGCATCGAGCTGAATACGCTCTCGTTGGCGTCATGGCGACGCCAGCTAAGCTGGGTGGGGCAAAACCCGCACCTGCCGGAGCAAAGTCTGCGCGACAATATCTTGCTGGGAAAGCCGCAGGCAACGGAAAGTGAACTGCGGCTGGCCGTGGAGCGCGCCTATGTGCATGAATTTCTGCCGCAACTGCCGCAGGGGCTGGAGACGCACATCGGCGACGGCGCCGCGCGGCTATCCGTCGGTCAGGCGCAACGCATCGCGGTGGCTCGCGCGCTTCTCAAACCGTGCAATCTGTTACTGCTTGATGAGCCAACCGCCAGTCTGGACGCCAGCAGCGAACAGAAGATAACGGCGGCATTGAACGGAGCCGCGCGTAATCAGACCACGCTGTTAGTCACTCATCAACTGAATGACACCATTGATTACGACGCCATTTGGGTCATGCACAACGGTCAGTTAATACAGCAAGGCGACTACCAGACACTCAGCACTCAGCCAGGCGCCTTTGCCGAGTTAATGACCCAACGTCAGGGAGAGTTGTGATATGTCCATGTCTAAAAAAACGACAACGCAGGTCTTAAAACCGTTTCTGCGGCTATATCGCCGCCATATCTGGCGCTTGAGTCTGGGCGTTATTCTGGCCATAGTGACGTTGCTGGCCAGTATCGGGCTGCTTACGCTATCGGGATGGTTCCTTGCCGGGGCGGCGTTGGCCGGCACAGCCGGTCTCTATACCTTCAACTATATGTTGCCCGCCGCCGGCGTGAGAGGCGCGGCGATAGCCCGAACGGCCAGCCGTTATGCCGAAAGGCTGATCAGCCATGATGCGACATTTCGCGTCTTGCAACATCTGCGCGTCTTTGCCTTTTCTCGCATTTTACCCCTGTCGCCCGGCGGTATCGCCCGATTCCGCCAGGCCGAGCTGCTGAACAGGCTGGTGGCGGATGTCGATACCCTCGATCATTTGTACCTGCGCGTCATCTCCCCGATGGTCAGCGCACTGCTGGTCACCTTGATTGTCTCTTATGGCTTGAGCTGGCTGGACGTTTCGCTGGCGCTGACCCTGTGCGCCGTCATGCTGGCGCTATTGCTGCTGATACCCATGATATTCTACCGCGCCGGGCGGTCTATCGGGCAGGATCTTACTTCGCTGCGCGCCCAGTATCGGCTGCAACTGACCACCTGGCTACAGGGTCAGGCGGAGTTGACGGTATTCGGCGCGCTGTCCGCGTCACGCAGCCAGCTGGCGCAGGTAGAAACTCACTGGCTGAAGCGACAACGGCGACAGACCAGTCTGACAGGTCTTTCTCAGGCGCTAATGCTGCTGTGCAGCGGGATAACGGTCACGCTGGTACTCTGGCTGTCGGCGGGCGGCGTTGGCGGCGATACGCAGCCCGGCGCGTTAATCGCCCTGTTCGTCTTCGCCACCCTGGCGGCCTTTGAATCGCTGGCGCCGGTCGCGGGCGCGTTTCAACATATGGGACAGGTTATCGCCTCCGCCGCCCGCATCGACCAGATTATCCGCCAGCCGCCGGAAGTGACTTTCCCTGAGCACGGTCCGGCGCTATCGTCGACCGCATCAATTGACTTGAATAATGTCTGTTTTACCTATCCTGATCAGCCACAGCCGGCGCTGCGCGACATTTCGCTGAATATCCGCGCGGGCGAGCATCTGGCGCTGCTGGGCCGAACAGGCTGTGGAAAATCCACCTTACTGCAGTTGATTACCCGCGCCTGGGACTGCCCGCCGGGCGCAATCACCCTGAATGGACATGCGCTGAACGCATGGCGCGAAGATGAATTGCGCGCCATGATGAGCGTGGTGCCGCAGCGCGTTCATATTTTCAGCGCCACGCTGCGCGACAATCTGCTGCTGGCTGCGCCTGATGCTGACGACGAGCGATTCGTGACCGTCTTGCAACAGGTGGGGTTGGACAAGCTGCTGGAGAACGAAGGGTTGAATGCCTGGTTGGGCGAAGGCGGGCGTCAGCTTTCGGGCGGAGAACAACGACGTATCGGCCTGGCTCGCGCGTTGCTGCATCCCGCGCCGCTGCTGCTGCTGGATGAACCGACCGAAGGATTGGACGCCGAAACCGAACGACGCATTTTGCGGTTGCTGCGCCAGCACTGCGAAGGAAAAACGCTGATTATCATTACGCATCGGCTATATGAGTTAGAATCAATGGACCGCATTTGTGTGATGGATGACGGACGGATCCTTGAGCAGGGCGATCATCAGACATTGATGGCGTTGCGAGGACGTTACTGGCAATTTCACCAGCACATTTAATCATTCGATTGGCCTGTCAGCGCCGGCCATCGCTTATCAAGCATCTGGATATTATGAAACTGTACCAGCTTTCCGCCGATTCGCTTCGTTTTCCCGACCCGGCTCATGCTCTGGATGAACCGAACGGGCTGCTGGCGATTGGCGGCGATCTTTCCCCTACCCGGCTGAACGTCGCCTACCGGCAGGGAATCTTTCCCTGGTATTCGCCCGGCGAGCCTATCTTATGGTGGTCGCCCAGTCCGCGCGCGGTATTGTTTCCCGGGGAGTTCCATATCAGCCGCAGCATGAATAAATTTCTGCGCAAACACGATTTTATCGCGACGCTCAATCAATCGTTCAATGAAGTGATTCGCGCCTGTGCCGATGAACGCGAGGGCGGAACCTGGATTAGCCCGGAAATAATGTCGGCTTATGGCGAACTTCATCAGTCAGGACAAGCACATTCCGTCGAAGTGTGGCAGAATGGCACGCTTGTTGGCGGGCTATACGGTATTTCGCAAGGCAGGCTGTTTTGCGGCGAGTCAATGTTCAGCCGTGCCGACAATGCATCTAAATATGCTTTGCTGACATTCCAGCAGCATTTTATTCGTTATGGCGGCGATCTGATTGACTGTCAGGTGCTGAACTCGCATACCGCTTCGTTGGGTGTGTGTGAAATCCCCCGTGATCGCTTTTTGCAATTTCTTTTTCAGCTACGGGATAATCCGGTGGCTGATCGCTGTTGGCGGCCGCAAACCTTGGCTCAACCGCAGCAATAATAGACCGTGGCCGCTTATAAATAATAATCAGTTTATGAACGCGCCTTTACATAATGTGGGTTTTTCGGCATTATCTTGCCGGTTAAAAACAAAGGTAGTTAGACCTAGAGGATTCGATGGCCAAAGAAGACAACATTGAAATGCAAGGCACCGTGCTTGATACGCTGCCCAATACCATGTTCCGCGTTGAATTGGAAAACGGGCACGTGGTTACCGCTCATATCTCCGGTAAAATGCGTAAAAACTATATCCGCATCCTGACGGGTGACAAAGTCACTGTAGAGCTGACCCCGTACGACCTGAGCAAAGGCCGCATTGTCTTCCGCAGCCGTTAACCGGTTCGCCTATCGCTGACAACAGCGATCTCCGAGGATGTTTTACCTCTGATGCCCTTTCCGTTACCGGCAAGGGCTTTCGCGTATCGGGATGCCGGAGGAAACAAGGCTTCCCGACGCATAAAAAAGGGTGATGCCAACGCATCACCCTTTTCTCATGCCAGCAAACGCGCCGCGAAATAAATTAGTGCACCGCGCCTTCCGCTTTGCTCTTCTGAGCGCTCTGGAAGCCGTAAGTCAGTTGCTGTGTATCTTTATCCAACTCAACCTTGACCGAACCGCCGTCGACCAGTGAACCGAACAGCAGCTCGTTAGCCAGCGGCTTTTTCAGGTTTTCCTGCATGACGCGGGTCATCGGCCGTGCGCCCATCGCCTTGTCGTAACCTTTCTCTGCCAGCCAGTCGCGCGCTTCATCGCTAACTTCCAGCGATACGCCTTTCGCATCCAGCTGCGCCTGCAGCTCGACGATGAACTTATCCACCACCTGCTGAATAACATCCGCCGACAGATGGTTGAACCAGATAATGCCGTCAAGACGGTTACGGAATTCAGGCGTAAACACTTTCTTGATCTCTTCCATCGCATCGGTGCTGTTATCCTGCTGGATAATGCCGATAGAATTGCGCTGAGTCTCCCGTACGCCGGCGTTGGTCGTCATCACCACTATCACATTGCGGAAATCGGCTTTGCGTCCGTTGTTGTCCGTCAAGGTGCCGTTGTCCATTACCTGCAACAGCAGATTAAAGACATCGGGGTGCGCCTTCTCGATTTCATCAAGCAGCAGTACCGAATGAGGATGTTTGATCACCGCATCCGTCAGCAGACCGCCCTGATCGTAGCCGACATAGCCCGGAGGCGCGCCGATCAGACGACTGACGGTGTGGCGCTCCATGTATTCGGACATGTCGAAACGCAACAGCTCAATATCCAGCGCTTTCGCCAACTGCAGCGTGACTTCCGTTTTACCAACGCCTGTCGGCCCGGCAAACAGGAAAGACCCGACGGGCTTGCGTTCCTGTCCTAACCCGGCACGACTCATCTTGATGGACTCAGACAGCGCTTCAATCGCCTTATCCTGACCGAATACCAGCATTTTCAAACGGTCGCTGAGATTTTTCAGTACGTCGCGATCGCTGGCAGACACCGTTTTTTCCGGGATGCGCGCGATGCGCGCGACTACCGATTCAATATCCGCCACGTTAACCGTCTTTTTGCGCTTGCTGATCGGCACTAACCGACTGCGGGCGCCCGCTTCATCGATGACGTCAATGGCCTTGTCTGGCAAATGACGATCGTTGATGTATTTCACCGCTAACTCGACGGCGGCGCGCACCGCCTTTGCCGTATAGCGCACATCATGATGCGCTTCATATTTCGGCTTCAGACCGTTGAGGATCTGCACCGTTTCTTCCACGCTGGGTTCGGTGATATCGATCTTCTGGAAACGACGCGCCAGCGCCCGATCCTTCTCAAAGATATTGCTGAACTCCTGATAGGTTGTCGACCCGATCACGCGGATCTTGCCGCTAGACAGCAGCGGCTTAATCAGGTTAGCCGCGTCGACCTGACCACCGGAAGCCGCACCAGCGCCAATAATCGTATGAATTTCATCAATAAACAGGATACTACTCTGATCCTGCTCAAGCTGTTTCAATAGCGCCTTGAATCGTTTTTCGAAATCGCCGCGATATTTTGTGCCGGCCAGCAAAGAACCGATATCCAGCGAATAAATCGTACAGTCCGCCATGACTTCCGGCACGTCGCCCTGCACAATACGCCAGGCGAGCCCTTCGGCAATCGCCGTTTTACCCACCCCGGACTCCCCCACCAACAGAGGATTATTTTTACGCCGACGGCACAACACCTGAATGGTGCGCTCCAGTTCCTTATCCCGACCGATAAGCGGATCGATTCCGCCAACGCGCGCAAGCTGATTCAGATTAGTGGTGAAGTTTTCCATACGGTCTTCTCCTCCGGTCTGATCCTCATTGACTGGATTTTCCGGGTTAGGCGCTTGCCCGGACTCTTCTTTACGCGTTCCGTGCGAAATAAAATTCACCACATCCAGACGGCTGACATCATGCTTTCTCAGCAAATACGCGGCCTGAGACTCCTGCTCGCTGAAAATCGCGACCAGGACATTCGCGCCGGAAACCTCGCTGCGTCCAGATGACTGGACATGAAAGACCGCACGCTGCAATACTCGCTGAAAGCTAAGCGTAGGCTGCGTTTCCCGCTCTTCATCCCCCTGAGGCAACGTAGGCGTAGTTTGTTCAATAAATGTTTCCAGCTCCTGGCGCAGCGCGGCTAAATCCACCGTACAGGCTTCCAGGGCTTCACGGGCGGCAGGGTTACTGAGCAGAGCAAGCAACAAATGCTCCACGGTCATAAACTCGTGTCGGTGCTCACGCGCTCTGGCGAAAGCCATGTTGAGACTGAGTTCCAGTTCTTGATTGAGCATAGGCACCTCCCCCAATAATTTGCCTGACTTCAGGCTTTTTCCAGCGTGCAGAGCAACGGGTGCTCATTTTCTCTGGCATAACGATTTACCTGTACAACTTTGGTCTCCGCGACCTCGGCGCTGAATACGCCACAGATCGCCTTTCCCTGATAATGCACCGTCAGCATCAGTTGCGTCGCACGTTCAATATCATAAGAAAAGAACTTTTGCAGAACGTCAATAACAAATTCCATCGGCGTGTAATCATCATTGTTCAACAACACTTTATACATCGATGGTGGTTGCAGTTTCTCTTTGTGTTGATCTGCTGTCAGGCTTTCTGATTGTGACCACGTATGGTTGTTTCCCATTGTCTATCCAACATCATCTGGTTATCGTCTTACCGAATTGTATTTACAGTACCACGTCTGCTTTTTGTTTTACCATCCGGTGACGGAAATCATTGTGCGTTCGCCAGACCCGCCGTCTCTTATCCCTCGTATTGACTGCACAACGCAGAACAAAAACCATCAATAGCGTTAGCTGCATCAAATTTTGTAAAGCTGGCTCAGCCCCTTGGCGGTGGACCGCTTGACGCCGGGATCGATATAACTAAAGTGTGGTGTTGAATTGACGAAACGTTAATCAATTCGTAGTCACGTAAACCAAATAACCTCACCTTACTTATAACAATACTCTTGCGAAGGATGTCATGCATGGAGACAGGTACTGTTAAATGGTTCAATAACGCCAAAGGTTTTGGTTTCATCTGTCCTGAAGGTGGCGGTGAAGATATTTTCGCTCACTATTCGACAATTCAAATGGACGGATACCGAACGCTAAAGGCGGGACAGGTTGTCAGGTTTGATGTCCACCAAGGACCGAAAGGGAATCATGCAAGTCTGATCGTGCCGTTGGTCAACGAAGAAACCGTTACCTGACGCGCACTGTCTGCACTTTGCCCCCAAAACCGCTTACCCGCCGCAGCGTCAACGCTGAAAATGCTGGTCTCAGCGACCGGCATTTTATCTTTTCGATGCTGACGTCACCCTCTTTATAACCAGTTTGGGGCGCCGAGCCATAAATCAAGCCTCTCGCTCCCTTTTTCACTGCCATCAACGTTTATCCAGCACCAGCGGCCCTTAATCAGCGCGGCCACGCGCCAACCATAAAACCCGGGAAAACATACTGCGGATTAACGGCGGAATAGATTCGCCCCCCTTGCCCGCCGCCGCCATCGCGACTTCAATGGCCAGATCGGGTTTTGACGAACGGTGGATCGCTTTAGCGATAATCTTGTGCGGCGATAGCGACACTTTTTCCGGCAATTGCGCAACGCGGTGATACACCGGGGCGAATCCCGCGCGATACATGTAGTGCTCCATATCCAACGCCGGTAAAACCGTCAAATGGTCCCTGAGGCTTTCCCCCGACGCCGTCAGTTGGCTTTGCGCCGTTGCGGCATACTTTTTCCCAGCCTGATCACCATCAACCAACACATGCCACTCGATGCCCATACGTTGGGCGAACGTTAGCAACGGCCTCAGCCCTGACTGCGCGAACTCAATCAATTTAACCCCTTCCGCCTCAAAATGATGTCCGCATTGCCGCGCCAGTTCATTCAACATCCAAACTTCCGTTTCTCCCTCCACCAACAGCCAGCAGCGGGCGAATAGCGACGAAGGGCGATTAAGCCGGATATGAAAAGCAATACGTCGGCTGTCCTCGGCATTCATCCCCTGTGGACCGATACGATAGGTGGCGACGCGCGACGATTCGCGCACCAGACGGCAAACCTGCGCCATCGGCACCAGCGACAACAGTTCGCCGGAGTTAGTCGTGGTGAGCGTCTGCAGCGGCAGTTGCATCAATAGCCCCCATGCCACGGACAGCATAATGGGATGCAGCCGGGTTTCCGGGTCTTCGATTAGTAACAGCGGACGCGCGTCAGGATCCACCGCCACCGCGCCTTTGGCCTGCAGCAGCGTAGAGAATAATCCCAACAAAATAATGCGCCGGCTGCGGCTGTTCGGTCCGGCAATCAGTCGGTTGATATTATCCAGCGCGCGCCAGGAATTACCGTTGTGAATCCGGACGTCCGGGTGATGGTGCCGCTCGCGCAAGGCGGCGTTCTGTTCGGAAAAATAGTGCTCAAGCAGTTGACGCATCGCCGCCAATCCCTGCCGCAAATCCTTATCCGTCAGCTTTTGCGGATTTTTCGTCAGTTCAGATCTCAGCGTGTCAAACTGACGAGTCAGTCTTTCATCGCTGTTTTCCACCGTGGCGTCCCGCGTTCCTGACCGTAAATGCCGCATAAATCGAGCATCGCGCAGACGCAGCACCGGGTGCAAACGAATGACCTCGCGCGCCAGCTCATCAATATTGCTCAGCGGTATCGGATGCCCGTCGGCATCAAGAAAGCTGCGCCAGGTGCACACCGACAGACTCTCATCGGCTTCGCCTTCCAGGCGATAAAAAATCCGTTGCAATGGCGAACTCCCGGCTATCCACAGGTCGCGCAACGCGCGATAGCGCGGCGCGAGATGCTGTCCTGATGCGGTTTCGCAAAACGTGAAAATCACCTGCAGATGATGCTCCCGGCTGCTTTCGTCGCCCGGCGGGAAGTGGAAATCCTGCACCTGAAAGCGGTAAAGCGGCGGCACCGGCGATAGCAGCAGGGATAACGCATCCAGCAGACTTGATTTACCCCAGGCATTCTCACCGATAAGCACCGTGCTATCATCCAACGTCAATGACAGACGGTTGATCCCGCGAAATCCCAGAATCTCGATACTCTCCAGATACATTCACGTCTCCCCGTTCGCCCCGCTGATCGCGGTCTGACAACAAATCGGCCTGTTGCATAAGTCATGCCGCCAAGCGATACTTGGCGAAGAAAATAATCTGTTTGATTTTAATAGATTATGTCACTTCCCTTTCCACCGACGGCTTTTATCGCTAAGGACGCTGAATCTGTGATGTACTCGGGGTTATTAATCATTCTACTACCGCTTGTTCTTGGCTATCTGGTGAGGTTGCGCGCCCCGAAAATATTGCTGTTTATTAATCATATCCTGAGCTGGATGGTTTATATCATTCTATTTTTAATGGGAATCAGCCTGGCTTTTTTAGATAACTTGGGCAGCAATCTGCTGCTCATTTTTCGCTATGCCGTCATCTGCGCCATCTGCATTATCGCGGTAAATATGGCGGCGTTGTGGCTACTTGAAAAACGCCATGCCTGGCATAGCGCCCATCGACAAGAGGCGCTGCCTTCGCGCCTGAAAATGCTGCTGGATTCGCTCAAGCTGTGCGGCGTGGTATTCAGCGGATTTTTACTGGGATTAACCCAGTGGCCCGCGCTGACTTACGCCAATAAAGGAAGCGAATACGCATTGATTCTGTTGCTGTTTCTGGTCGGCGCGCAGTTACGCAATAGCGGTATGACGCTGCGTCAGATCGTATTGAATCGTCGCGGCATGATAGTCGCGCTGGTGGTGGCCGTCAGCGCGCTGGTTGGCGGTCTGATCGCCGCCTGGACGCTCGATTTGCCGCTGAAAACCGGGCTGGCGATGGCTTCCGGTTATGGCTGGTATTCGCTGTCCGGCATTCTGTTGACTGACGCTTTTGGCCCCGTCATCGGCAGCGCGGCCTTTTTTAACGATCTGCTGCGCGAACTGCTGGCCATCATGCTGATCCCGACGCTGGTCCAGCGCTACCGATCCTGCGCGTTGGGCCTGTGCGGCGCCACCTCGATGGATTTCACCCTGCCGGTGTTACAGCGCAGCGCAGGATTGGACATGGTGCCGGCGGCTATCGTGCATGGTTTCCTGCTCAGCCTTGCGGCGCCAATCCTGATGGCGATGTTCTCCTCATAGCGCCGATTGCGCACTCGCTCTTCGGCGCGGCGTAACGCGCAGGTTTATTGCCCAGCGCTATAAGCCGGATGCGCCGTATTTTTCAAGCAGCGCATCGGCAATCGCTTCCGACTGCGCATCCGCATGACCTTTGTCATCTCCGGGTCTGAAATGCATTTGAAAGGCGGAGATAACCCGCCGTTTCTGGCGTACAGTCATCTCATCCGCGACCGAATAGCCGTAACGCGCCAATTTAGCCAGCAACGCATCCGCGTCTACCGGCTCATTCGGATCCCGCCCCTGCAGATAAAACGCGACGCGGTTGGCCTCCGGCCATGCGCCAATGCCCGCCCGCGCCAGCTGTCGCCAGGGGAACAGCGGTCCGGGATCCAGTTTACGCAGCGGAGCAATATCGCTATGGGCGACCACATTTTGCGGCGCGATCTGATAACGCGCGATGATCTCCCGCGCCACATCGGCCAATACCGCGATTTGCGGCGAGGGGAACGGCGTCCATTGCTTACCGACCAGCGTTTGGCGATAGCCGGCGTTTTCGAGTTCGATCCCGATCGATGCGTGATTAAGACGCGTAAACCCACGCCAGCTACTGACGCCCGCATGCCAGGCCGCCTGCGACTCCGGCACCAATCGCCACACCACCGGCTTGCCCTGATCCAAAGGCGGATACGCAGGAATCAGATAATGGGCGCTTACCTGCTTGTCCGTCAGGATGCTGAGCGACGAGGAAAAGTCCTCCGCCGTATAGTGAATCACCAGAAAACGGATGCGCGCTTCCTGAGCCTGTGCCCGATGCGTTGAATCGACTTTAAACCGCCCCGCATCCTGCAGCGAAGAAACCGATTGGCAGCCGGTGAGCAGCAGCGATATCAGGATAACAGTGCCTTTGGTCATGATGCTTTCACTTTGCAGTTCCCCGCCGGTGAGAGGGTCAATGATTAACGACTGACTTTCACCGCCGTGCCGCTGATTGACACCATCAGCATGCTGCTGTCCTTGCCCACGGTTTCATAATCAATATCGATCCCGACCACGGCATTGGCGCCCAGTGCCGTCGCCTGTTCCTGCAACTCTTTAAACGCAATTTGTCTGGCCTTGCGCAATTCCTTTTCATAAGCCCCGGAGCGGCCTCCCACGATATCGCGAATGCCGGCAAAAAAATCACGGAAAATATTTGCGCCCAGGATCGCTTCTCCGGTCACAACGCCGCAGTATTCGGTGATGGTGAAACCTTCCAGACCGGGGGTGGTCGATAGCTGCATGAAAAACTCCTTTACTCGGTTGAATAGCCTAATACCCTATATCACCACGTATTTAGACGGCAATGTTGCTATCAAATAGACGCGATTAACATAGACGCTTTTTATCACCATACCGCATCATTCTTACTCCATAAGAAAATTATCTGCCCGCATAGTTTTCATCACCACGGATGCTGTATGTCCCGCAAGGGTATAAACCAGTCTTTTGTGCTACAATTTAAGCATTAAACCGCTTATCAGCAAATTTTAACCCACGGTGATTGCATAAGTATTCTGCCGACGTTAACATTCGCGACATCAATGGCTATTCAATTCTTACGCATGAGTATTCAACTAAACGGCATTAACTGTTTTTATGGCGCACATCAGGCGTTGTTCGATATATCACTCAACTGCCCTGCGGGCGAAACGCTGGTTTTGCTTGGGCCCAGCGGTGCCGGGAAGAGTTCTCTGTTACGCGTCCTTAATCTGCTGGAAATGCCGCGCTCCGGAACATTATCCATCGCCGGCAATCAGTTTGATTTCAGTCATGCGCCCGCCGAAGGCGCTATTCGCGAACTGCGTCAAAATGTCGGGATGGTATTCCAGCAATATAATTTGTGGCCGCATCTGACGGTGGCGCAGAACCTGATTGAAGCGCCCTGCCGCGTACTGGGGCTGGGGAAAAAAGAGGCCAATGCGCGCGCGGAGAAATTGCTGACCCGGCTGCGTTTGAATGATTTCGCCGATCGTTATCCCCTTCATCTTTCCGGCGGTCAACAACAGCGAGTGGCCATTGCCCGGGCGCTGATGATGGAACCCCAGGTGTTGCTGTTCGACGAACCCACCGCGGCGCTGGACCCCGAAATCACCGCACAAGTGGTCGGCATTATTCAGGAGTTGACCCAGACCGGCATTACGCAGGTGATCGTGACCCATGAAGTTGAGTTTGCCCGCAAAACGGCCAGTCGGGTGGTGTATATGGAAAATGGACATATTGTTGAGCAAGGAGACGCCAGCCATTTTTCACAGCCGCAGACCAAGGCCTTTGCTGGTTATTTATCTCATTGATTAAGGAAGGAAAATAACAATGAAAAGCGTAATCACCGCTACGCTGCTCGCGGCCGTCAGTATTTCTGCCAGCGCCGCGGACAGTATCCGTTTTGCCACTGAAGCCTCTTATCCGCCGTTCGAATTCGTTGATGCCGATAATAATATTCAGGGTTTCGACATCGATTTGGCTAACGCGCTGTGCAAAGAAATACAGGCCACCTGCACATTCAGCAATCAATCTTTTGACAGTCTGATCCCCGGCCTGAAGTTCCGCCGTTTTGAAGCGGTTATCGCCGGGATGGATATCACGCCGGAACGTCAACGGCAGGTGGCTTTCTCCCAGCCCTACTACGATAATTCCGCATTGTTCATTGCCCGGAAAGGTAAAATCGCCGATGCCGCGGCGTTGAAGGGGAAACGCGTTGGGGTGCAAAACGGCTCTACCCACCAAAAATATCTGATGGATAAACACAACGAAATTACCACCGTGCCTTACGATAGCTATCAGAATGCGGTTCTGGATCTGAAAAATGGCCGTCTGGACGCCGTGTTCGGCGATACGGCCGTGGTCAACGGCTGGCTGAAACAGAACGCCAACCTCTCTTCCGTCGGGCGCAATGTCACCGACAAAGACTATTTCGGCGTCGGTCTGGGCATCGCAGTTAGACAGAACAACGACGAGCTATTGAAAAAATTCAACGACGCGCTCGGAAAAATCAAACAGGATGGGACTTATCAGACCATCTATCAAAAATGGTTTCAGCAGTAATCTGACTCTCAATGACTGAATTTCAACCTATTCTAAGCGCCGCCGGGATGACTCTCGGCCTTGCCGTTTCCGCTCTGGCGTTAGGCCTTATCCTCGCCATGCTATTCGCCATCTGGGAAACCGCGCGCTGGAAAGTCGTCGGCTGGTGCGGTACGACACTGGTGACGCTCCTGCGCGGCCTACCGGAAATTCTGGTGGTGCTGTTTATCTATTTTGGTTCTTCCCAACTGCTTATAATGCTGATGGATGGTTTCAGCCTGAATCTGTATCTGGTGCAGATCCCGATAAAACTGGATATTGAAACCTTCGAAGTCAGCCCGTTTCTGTGCGGCGTTATCGCACTGGCGCTGCTGTATGCCGCCTATGCGTCTCAAACGCTGCGCGGCGCGCTGAAAGCCGTGCCGCAAGGTCAGCGGGAATCAGGCCAGGCGCTGGGGTTAAGCAAATCGGCCATTTTTATCCGTCTGATTATGCCGCAGATGTGGCGCCACGCCCTGCCGGGATTATGTAATCAATGGCTGGTGTTGCTGAAGGATACGGCGCTGGTGTCGCTCATCAGCGTAAACGATTTGATGCTGCAGACGAAAAGCATCGCCACGCGAACGCAGGAACCCTTTACCTGGTACGTGATTGCCGCGGCAATCTACCTGGTCATCACGTTGCTGAGCCAATACATTATCAAACGAATTGAGCTGAGAACCACGCGTTTTGAACGGAGGCCCTGCTGATGCTCGCCTACATACCTGAGTTGCTTAAAGGCCTGCATACCAGCCTGACGCTCACCGTGGCCGCCATCCTCATCGCACTGGCGCTGTCGCTGGTGCTGACCGTCATTTTGACGTTAAAAGTTCCGGTATGGTCGGCCCTGACCAAAGGCTACATCACGCTGTTTACCGGGACGCCGCTGCTGGTGCAAATTTTCCTGATTTACTACGGACCCGGCCAGTTCAGCGCCATTCAGCAAATTCCATGGCTGTGGCACCTGCTGTCGCAACCTTGGCTTTGCGCGATGATCGCGCTGGCGTTGAATAGCGCCGCCTATACCACCCAGCTGTTTTACGGCGCGATAAAAGCCATTCCTGACGGACAGTGGCAATCCTGCGCCGCGCTCGGCATGTCGAAGCAACAAACGCTGCATATTCTGCTGCCGTTCGCCTTCAAACGCGCGCTCTCATCCTATTCGAATGAAGTGGTATTGGTGTTTAAAAGCACCTCTTTGGCCTACACCATTACGCTGATGGAAGTCATGGGCTATAGCCAACTGATGTATGGCCGCACCTACGACGTCATGGTATTCGGCGCGGCCGGCATTATCTATCTCTGCGTCAATGGAATACTGACGTTGCTGATGCGTCTGATTGAGCGACGCGCGCTGGCATTTGAACGCGGGCACTAACGCCATTGCCTTGATATCCGGATTACGTCGCCGTAATCCGAATGAAAACTCATTTATTTTAAATATAAATTCAATTGATAATAAAATCTTCACCATCGAGTCAGCCTTTTCGCTCGCGTCAATGAAAACAGATTGGAGTAGGTAAATGAAAAAATTGTTGGTCGCCTCATTACTGGCAGGAATGACATTCAGCGCCATGGCAGCAGACACGATCCGTTTCGCATCATCGGCGACCTATCCGCCGTTCGAATCTTTAGATGCGAATAATGAAATCGTCGGTTTCGATATGGATTTGGCGAAGGCGCTGTGCAAACAGATGCAGACTACCTGTACATTCACCAATCAGGCGTTCGATAGTCTTATCCCCGCGCTGAAATTTCGCCGCTATGATGCCTTGATCTCGGGAATGGATATTACCCCGGAGCGCAGCAAGCAGGTGGCGTTTACCCAACCTTACTATGCCAACTCGGCGGTGGTTATCGCCCAGAAAGGGAAATTCAGTGATTTTGCCGCCATGAAAGGTAAACGCATCGGTATGGAAAATGGGACAACCCATCAAAAATACATGAATGATAAACATCCGGAAGTCACAACGGTTTCCTACGACAGCTATCAGAATGCGGTGCTGGATCTGAAAAATGGCCGTATTGACGGCGTATTCGGCGATACCGCGGTGGTGAACGAGTGGATTAAAACCAATCCGACGTTGGCCACCGTCGGGCAACAGGTGACGGATGCTGAATATTTCGGTACCGGGCTGGGCATTGCCGTTCGCCCCAATGACAAGGCTCTGCTGCAAAAGCTGAATAGCGCGCTGGACGCCATCAAGGCGGATGGCACCTATCAATCCATCAGCGCCAAGTGGTTCCCGCAATAATCCTCAATCGTTCCACTACGCGGCGGCCGATACCGCGTAGTGGCTTCCCAGCGTGCTGGCTCTCACACCAGATCCCCTCTTTGCAACAACATTAATACCTCATAGTGCGCCGTATGCGGGAACATATCGAACAGCTGTACGCGTTGAGGACGGTAACGCGTCAGACTGCCCATGTCCTTCACCATACTTTCTGCGTTGCAGCTGGAATAGAGGATGTAGTCAGGCGCCATACGGGACAGATAATCACACAGCTCGGCGCCGATCCCCCGTCGCGGCGGGTTCACCAGCACCAGGTCGGGGATTTGAGCGTTCGCGGTGGCGAACTGCGTCGAATCCAGCGCCTGAAAGCTGATGTGGCGCAGACCAAGCTGTTCGGCGGACAAACGCGCGCAGGCGATGGCTTCCTCGCAGATCTCAATACCCGTCAAGCGCATCGACGATGAAGCGCAGTGCAGGCCAAAACCACCGACGCCGCAGAATAGATCCCACATACTATGAATATTCAGTTCAGCCACCCAGTGACGAGCGGTGGAGTATAGCGCGGTGGCCACTCGGGGATTGGTTTGAAAGAAACTTTGCGGCCGGATATACAGCGGCACATGATTAAGCCGCTCCGCCAGCGATGAGGTTTCACTCAGTATAATTTCCGTCTCCCCCTCCATAATCGCCTGATGGACCGGCTGAATGTTTACCGAAATCACCTCAAGCTGAGGGAGCTGCCGTTGCAGCCAGGGTAATGCCGCACGCAGTTGCTTAAGTTTGGTTTCTGAACGCAATACAAAGCGCAGCATAAACGTACGGCATGAGCTACTTTCAGTCAGCAGCAAATATTTTAGTTCGCCACGACGTCGGGAAACGTTATAGGGCGTCAGCCCTGCTTTGGCGATAAACATCTTCAGCGTCGCAAATACCGGGAAAAAACTGTCGGGATAAAGCGGGCAGTCGCAGAGATCGACCGCCGAGCCATCGCGATGCAGCATCCCCAATAGGGGTCTTTCCACACTGCCGCTAACCACCATTTTCGCTTTGTTGCGAAAAGACCGCGGCGCCGAAGGACTAACGGGCAGCCATTGCCGAACCGGGTACGGCGACAACAAATCAGCAAGGCGTTGCTGTTTGTCAGCAAGTTGCCGTGGATAGGTTTTTTCCAGCCATTGGCAGGAACGACAGGTCCCCGCGCGATACCGCTCACAATGCATAAACAAGTTCTGACTATAAGGATGAAAACAGAGTGGCGCGAATTGTACCACCGCCACGCCATTATTTCCGCAGCAGAAACCGCGCCGCCTGCGGCGATCCGCAGGGCGAGTCTCAGCGGATGGGATGAGTAAAAAAACGGCGAGAGCGACGAGGGAAAAACAGCAGCGCAATGACCAGCAGGTCGGGTATATGCTGTAACAGCAATTGGTGTAATACCACTGCATTGCTATCGGCGGGGATAGAGAATATCGACGGAAAATAATCGCCCAATGAGGCAAGAAGCATATACAGCATCACCAGACACTGGCAAATCACATATCCCCAACGTCCCCAGTTAGCCCCGGTCAAAACGGCCAGACCACAGCGAATTTCCAGACCAATCACCAGTAACGACAGCAGTAAAATTACGGTGGAATCCCACGCCTGTACGCTGATTGCTATCCATCCTCCCAGCTCATCCAACCCCAATTCCCAAACCAGCAGCAAGATGCCAAGAAAACGAAGCGCAATAATAGCGATACCCGCCACCATGACCGGAACGGGAGCATATTTTTTTCGCGGAATGCGTTCACTTTTACGGTACAAAATTGCCGGTCTCTCCCTTTATAAACAATCACAACGCCACCAGACTGAGGTGGCGTTGTGACTAACAGCGAAAACCCGCGCCGGCAATTAACTCCGTCGGGCTTTCTGCATATCACGCTGACGTTGTTTCTCCGCTCTTGCCATAAACCACCAGGCAATAAGTCCGATAATGCCGACGACCAGCAGTATCAACGAAGCGAGCGCGTTAATCTGCGGATTCACCCCCATCCTGACGCTGGAAAACACCAGCATCGGCAGCGTGGTGGCGCCCGGTCCGGCGACAAAACTGGCAATCACCAAATCGTCCAGCGACAGGGTAAACGCCAGTAGCCAGCCGGAGACCAACGCCGGCGCGATCATCGGCACCGTGATAATGAAGAAGACTTTTAACGGCGCGGCGCCCAGATCCATCGCCGCCTCTTCAATAGAACGATCCAGCTCCCGCAAGCGCGCACTGATAACAACCGTGACGTAGGCGGTACAAAAGGTCACATGCGCCAGCCAGATGGTAAACATGCCGCGCTCGGCCGGCCAGCCGATGGCATGTCCTAGTGCGACAAACAGCAGCAATAGCGACAGCCCGGTGATCACGTCAGGCATGACCAAAGGCGCGGTCAGCATGAAGGCGAATCCGTTGGAACCGCGGAAACTGCCAAAGCGCACCATCACTACCGCCGCCAAGGTCCCCAGCACCACGGCCATCGAGGCGGAAGCGGCAGCGATGGTCAGACTCAGGACAACCGCGCTAATCATCGCCGAATCATGGAACAATTCCGTGTACCAGCGCGTTGACCATCCGGCCCATACCGTTACCAGCTTGGAGCTGTTGAAGGAATAAACCACCAGCATCAGCATCGGCGCATAAAGAAAGGTGAAGCATAGAACCAGAATAACAATACGCCAGGGCGAGCGCACGACAGGCAAATTGTTCATGCCGCCTCCTCCGCCGCTTTGCTCTGATGCTTGTGGAACCAGATAATCGGCATAATCAGCAATAGCAGCATAATGATCGCTACCGCTGAAGCAACCGGCCAGTCACGGTTGTTAAAGAATTCCTGCCAAAGAATACGACCGATCATGATGCTATCGGGTCCGCCCAACAGTTCAGGGATGACGTATTCCCCCACGGCGGGAATAAAGACCAGCATCGATCCGGCGATAATTCCGCCTTTAGTCAACGGCACAATCACGCTGAAAAACGTTTTCAGCGGACGGGCGCCCAAATCGAGCGAGGCCTCCACCAGCGAATAATCCAGTCGCGTTAACGCGGTATAGATCGGCAAGACCATAAAAGGCAGGTAGGAATACACCACGCCGATATATACCGCCAGATTGGTGTGCAGAATCACCAATGGATGATCGATAACGCCCAACCACAGCAGGAAATTATTTAGAATGCCGTTATTTTTTAAAATACCCATCCAGGCATAGACGCGAATAAGAAATGAGGTCCAGGATGGCAGAATAACCAATAACAGCAGAATATTGCGGGTAGAAGGCTTACTGTGCGCCACGGCCCAGGCTAATGGATACCCCATCAACAAACAGCACAGGGTGGACACCGCCGCAACCTGCAAAGATTGCAGATAGGCTTCGACATACAGCGGATCGCTCAACAGTTGCAGATAGTTCGCCAGGTTTAACGAAATATCAAGCTTATCATCCAGCCAGGAGATCAGGTCGGTATACGGCGGCACCGCGCGCGCCATCTCCGCCAGACTGATCTTGAATACAATCAGGAACGGCAGCATGAACAATAGCAGCAGCCAGCAATAAGGCAGCGCAATGACCAGTTTACGGCCATGTTCCTGACGCCAGCGCGCGATCAGAAAGGCGAACCGCCGTTTTTCCTTTTCCGGCGGGACTGCGGCGTTATGTTCAGAAAACATTGTCATTTTATGATTCCCCACTACACCGTCAACACCACACAGCTGTCCGCATCCCAGCACAACCGCACTTCGTCACCCCAGGTCGGCGCGCCTTTACGGTAACGGTAGGCATTCTGCAACTGTGCGCTGATAATCTGCCCGCTGTTCAGTTTGACGTGATAAATCGATAGGTCGCCCAGATAGGCAATGTGAACCACTTCCCCGACGGCGAAGTTATGGCCGTCAGCCGGCGTCTCATCACAAAGCATGATTTTCTCCGGCCTGAGGGCGATATACACCGGCACCCCATCAACGACGGAGACATCGGAGTCCACCTTCAGCGGATGAACCAGTCCCGGGCTGCGTATAATCAACTCATCATCGCGGCGTTCCGTCAGCATGCCTTCAAACATGTTGACGGAACCGATAAACTCGGCGCTGAAGCGGGTATTGGGATGTTCATATATTTCTTCCGGCTCACCGATCTGCACGAACTTGCCTCGGTTCATGATGGCGATACGCCCCGCCATGGTCATCGCCTCTTCCTGATCGTGCGTCACCATCACGCAGGTCACGCCGACGCGCTCCAGAATATCGACCACTTCGAGCTGCATCCGATCACGCAGCTTTTTGTCCAGCGCGCCCATAGGTTCATCGAGCAGCAATAGCTTGGGGCGTTTAGCCAGGCTGCGCGCCAGCGCCACGCGCTGTCGCTGACCGCCGGAAAGCTGATGAGGTTTACGCCCGGCAAACTCTTGCATGTGTACCAGCGTCAGCATCTCTTCCACGCGATCCTTGATCTCGGAACGAGACAAACGGTCTTGCTTCAAACCAAAGGCAATATTCTTTTCCACCGTCATATGGGGGAACAAGGCATATGACTGGAACATCATGTTGATGGGGCGTTGATACGGCGGGACCAGGGAAAGATCCTGCCCATCCAGAACAATCTGCCCCTGGCTAGGGTGTTCAAAACCGGCCAGCATGCGCAACAGCGTGGATTTACCACACCCGGAAGCGCCCAGCAGAGCAAATATTTCGCCCTTATAAATAGTCAGACTAACGTCATCAACAGCGGCCTGACCATCAAATGATTTAGTCAGGTTGCGGACTTCCAACAGCGGCGTTACCGCTTTTTGGGGCTTGGATTGGGGACGGGGAATGGCTTCACTCACTTCGTATTGCTCTCCGGCAAATGCAGAACCAGTCACCACCTGACTTCAGGCAGCGATGTGACCGTTATTGCCACACCACTCTGGCGACTTTATTAGTTGCGCCAACGGCGGCTTAGACCGCATGTTGGCGCAACTCTGCGATCTAAAACGACAAATGCTATTTCCCGCTTTTTACCCGGGTCCACGCACGCGTCCGAGTACGGTCAATTTGTGGTGACTGAACCTTGAGCGTAAACATTTTGGCGCGGACCGCGGCTGGAGGATAGATGCCGGGATCGTTGCGAATAGCGTCGTTTACCAACGGCACCGCTTCTTTATTCGCGTTAGCGTAGTACACATGGTTACTGACATTGGCGATCACGTCAGGTTTCAACAGATAATTCAGGAACTGATAGGCGGAATCAACATTTTTGGCATCCGCCGGCATGGCAAAGACATCGAAGAAGGCCAGCGCCCCTTCCTGCGGAATGCTGTAATGAATATTGACGCCGTTATTGGCTTCTTTGGCGCGGTTAGCCGCCTGCATCACATCGCCGGCCCAACCAATCGCCACGCAGATATCGCCATTAGCCAGATCGTTGATGTATTGGGAAGAGTGAAAATAACGAATGCTGGGCCGCAGCTTCAGCAGCAGATCCGTCGCCGAGGTCGTGTAGTCGCTCGCGCTGGTGCTGTTGGGATCTTTACCCTGATAATTCAATACGGTGGCAAAAATTTCTTCGGGCGCATCAAGGAAAGAGACGCCGCAGCTTTTGAGTTTCTCCAGATTTTCCGGTTTCAGCACCAGATCCCAGCTATTGACCGGCGCATCGGCCCCCAGCACAGCCTTAACTTTATCGACGTTGTAGCCAATACCGGTGGTCGCCCACAGGTAGGGCAGCGCGTACTTGTTATCGGGATCATGCTGGGCAATCAATTTCAACAGTTCAGGATCGAGATTTTTGTAGTTCGGCAGTTTACTTTTGTCTAATGGCTGAAATACGCCGGAGGCAAGCTGGCGTTCGAGAAAACTTGCCGAAGGCACCACCAAATCGAAGCCGGTGCTGCCCGCCATCAGCTTGCCTTCCAATACTTCATTGGAATCAAACACGTCATAAACCACTTTTATGCCCGTTTCCTTCTGGAAATTCTGCAGGGTATCTGGCGCGATATAATCAGACCAGTTATAGACATGCAGCACTTTCTCTTCCGCAGATGCGGTGGCGGACGCCGCCATCATTAAGCCAGCAACAACACCCGATAACCATTTTTTACGTTGGGTGAACATCCGTTCCTTCCTCCATACAAAGGATGTGATTCATGGGAGTGAATTTGTATCCGGCGGATACGACAATCGTCCTGCGCTTAGGTCGCCGCGATAGAAAGCAATGAATAATTATGTTCTTCATTTTTCTCGGGCACCCACACTGAACTCAGTGTAGTGGACTCGGTTATAAAGACCACCATATCGCGAAATTGTCACAGAAAATTAAGCATAACCGCACTGCATCGGCCATACCATAGCCGAGCGTAAAAAATGGCTTTTATCGATTATTTATTCATATTGCATCTATGCAATATGGGCATTTAGCGATAACTACCGACTGATATCTGGCGAAATCGGGGAAAGAACAGAATAAAAGATGGCTGAGCGAAAAATAAGAAAGGCCTATTGCCGCCCTTGGCGGCAACGGCATTAATGAAGGTATGACGTACTCGTTCTGCTAGCAGGGACGTCTTCCTCATCCCCGACAAATAGCAGGTTATTTGCTCCGGCCTCTAAAATGATCATCGAAATTTGTTCTTCCGATTGCTGCATGAAATACCGGAACTGTTCCAGCGTCATACCTGCGGCGACGCTGAATGATTGACAAACAATCAGCTTCGGCAGGTTATCATCCTGAACATCGATAAATGCTTTTACCGTCAAGGAGCTGGCGTTGATTTGACTCAAATCCCCTACCAGCGGGATTAACGCGCTGGGTTTGACCTCGGCCAATGCCGAAAACAATACCACGTTGTCCACCAGATCGACCTTGGCGTCAAACACGCCATCAAAATTCTGCATATGCGGTAAATGGAGCGCCTGACAGGAATCGCATTCGAAAAACAGGATGTTTAATTGATCCAGCCACCGCCGTAGCATAGCCAAATCCGGGACGATGAGTGAATCCATTATCTTTGCCTCATACCGACTGTTCTTAAAGGGGGCCATAGCTTACGGAATATTGCGTTCCGATGCCATGATAAACACGCGTTAAATCGTGATAAATCACAAACCTTCAATCACCATTTTATGGCGGACTGTTCGTGCCCGCCACCTTTTTTGGCCGCCGCCAGCGGCGTTGAAAACGCTCCCGGCCGCTATACAGGAGGCTAATCTTTACTCAACGCCAAGGCCCGGACATGTTGCTCGATAAACTCAATCATCATGCCGGCAATATCAACCCCGGTGGTGTTTTCAATGCCTTCCAGCCCTGGAGAGGCATTGACTTCCATCACTAAAGGCCCGCGCTTGGCGCGCAAAATATCCACCCCCGCCACATTCAACCCCAGGGTCTGGGTCGCCTTGACGGCAATGGCGCGCTCGCGAGCCGTAATTTGTACCTTGCTTGCCGAACCGCCGCGATGCAAATTGGAGCGAAACTCCCCCGCTTTGGCCTGTCGTTCGATTGCCGCGACGACCCGATCGCCAATCACCAGACAGCGAATATCCCGCCCTTGAGCCTCACGGACATATTCCTGCGCCAGAATGTGGGCATTCAACCCGCGAAAGGCGTCTATCACGCTCTCTGCGGCCTGCCGGGTTTCCGCCAGCACAACGCCGATTCCCTGCGTGCCTTCCACCAGCTTAACCACTAGCGGCGCCCCGCCGACCATGTCTATCAGGTCGCTGGTATCATCGGGCGAATGGGCAAAACCGGTAACCGGAAGATCAATGCCGGCACTGGCCAATAGCTGGAGAGAGTGCAGCTTGTCGCGGGCGCGGATAATCGCAACGGCGTTATTCAGCGAAAAACTGCCCAACATTTCAAACTGGCGCAGTACGGCCGTGCCGTAAAATGTGACCTGCGAACCAATACGCGGAATAACCGCATCATACTTCACCAGCCGATGACCGCGATAATGCACCGACGGCGCCGCCGGGTTGATATTCATGTAACAGGACAGCGGATCAATGATATCGATCCGATGTTTGCGTTCTTCCGCCGCTTCACGCAGGCGCTTGCAGGAATATAAAGAACCATCACGAGACAAAATCGCTATCTTCATAAATGCCCTGTACCCAACAAATTTATGGCGGGCAACCCTGCCCGCCTTGCATTATTATTCGCGCAGTCCCCGGCGCTTTCCTGAGCCATCGCGACATGAGGTTAAAAAACGCTCCCGCATCTTTATTAAGCAATGCGGGAGACGTTTAACGCATCATCGGCGCGAAACAACGGTTGGCGAATATTAGCGTATCGCCCACCCCTGTTGATGCAGGTAGTCCAGCATAAATGGGCGTAGCTCTTTCT
Organism: Brenneria bubanii; assembly: GCF_022378355.1. GTDB lineage: Bacteria > Pseudomonadota > Gammaproteobacteria > Enterobacterales > Enterobacteriaceae > Brenneria > Brenneria bubanii. The sequence continues at coordinate 141,201 of NZ_JAKMAJ010000007.1, read as the reverse complement.
TCAGCGTGCGCTGTACATGCTCGCTCCAGCTATCACGTCGATCGGTGGTTCGCTGCAGATAGTATTCCACCAGTTGCTGATCGTACTCGGCTAATTTTCCACCATCCAACGCTTGGTAGCTGTTCTCGTGCAGTAACATTTCCGGCGGCAAACGCGGTTTTAACTGAGGATCGGCATCGGGATAGCCCAGACAGAGACCGAATAAAGGCAGCACCTGTTTCGGCAGTTTCAGCAACGTAGTGACATCGGCGATGTTATTACGGATCCCTCCGATGAATACCCCGCCCAATCCCAATGATTCAGCGGCGACCAGCGCATTCTGCGCCATGATTGCCGTATCCACGCAGCCTATCAGCAGTTGTTCGGTCATTCCTGTTTCTGCCTGCGGGTATATTTGCAGATGACGGTAAAAATCCGCGCAGAATACCCAAAATTCAGCCGCCTGCGCGACATAACCCTGATCGCCGGCATAGTGCGCCAGTTGCTGTCGAATCGCCGGATCGGTAATGCGGATAATTGAACTGCACTGTAAGAAGCTGGAACTGGAGGCGCTTTGAGCAGCGGCGACGATCGCGCTGCGCTGTTCATCCGTCAGCGTTTGTGGCGTAAAGGCACGGATGGAACGATGATGTCGTAATAGATCAATAGTGGGCGTCACGCTGATATCCCTCTGGCATTATGTACTTCACCAATGACAAGTTCCGGCGCAGAGCATCTTTATACTGCCCGCGACTCTGGATGCTGACAGACGGGACTGACATATAATCATATGCGCCAGACAACGCGGGTGATTATATGCCAGTCGCCGCGACAGACCAACGTTCGGTCGCGTCGACGGTAATACTCAAACATGCCGGGGCCAGAGAAATAACGCGGCTGCAACCGATGAATGAAGCGTATACGATAGATAAAGCGAATTGCTGCGACAGGTAATGACGACTTTTAATCCTATGTTAATATGGGCATAGTAGCCGCATTAATTATAGGCATTCATCAATTATTGCAGAAGATTACCTCTTCTCCCCATATCATAAGGAGTTTACATGTTCGCTGTTATTTTCGGGCGCCCTGGTTGTCCATACTGTGTTCGCGCTAAGGAATTGGCAGAAAAGCTGGCTGAACAGCGTGATGACTTCCGATTCCGTTACGTAGATATTCGCGCCGAAGGCATCACGAAAGAAGATTTATCGAAAACGGTAGGCAAGCCGGTAGAAACCGTGCCTCAGATTTTCCTTGATGAAAAACACATCGGCGGCTGTACCGATTTTGAAGCCTACGCGAAAGAAAATCTGAATTTGTTCCAAAATTAATCACTACGGTACAAACACGGTTAAAAGACGCTGCTTGCGTCTTTTTTTTATCGCTATTATTCACCCATAATAAAAACGGGCTCAGCGAAAATATCGCCGGCAGGTCGCATGTAGACATAAAATGCCCAATGATCCCAGCACACTCCAGAATACCGCGCTCAGCACATAAGCCAAATCTTGCCAGAACGAATAGTCAGGCGTGCGGCCCATATACAATATAAGCAGGCACACCGGCATCGCGATGAGCGATCCAATCAACGGATACAGCAACCGTCCACGCGCTGACAGACAGCTGGCGGCGACGCCGGGTAATAAATAGAGCAACATGCCTGGATCGCCACGCCCGCTATTGTCGGTAACGACATCCGACACATTTATCTTCTGGCTTAAAAAAAGCACGGTAAACAATAGAAAACAACAGGTCGAACCAACCCACCCCTTATCGCTTGCCATAGGTTTCCTCTCTTGATATGCCGTCAACCTCATATCTGCCGATATCGTGCTGCATGCTGCGCTCAGCGCGTATTCCCGAACGAAGCCTGCACCGCTGCGCCGCATTTACGCCTGAAAGGCGTTTGGATTTAAATCCGGCACGGTAAATATGAATGACTGACTATCCCCGATATGACATAAAATGAGATGTCTCCACTATTTATTCAGCGAATACTGGTTGTAAGGCCAACAAACATCTAGAATAGCGGCGCCACAATAATTGCGATGAACGATTTGTACAGCACAAACAGACTGATTCCTTTTAGCTGACGGCTATTTACAACGTCAGTGGAACCTATGTAGTTAGTGGCTAAATTTAGTCCCTATAACCATTTATATCAAGCACTTACTGGTAAATGACAAGTTACATCCCATGAATATAAACGTCGCTGATTTGTTAAACGGGAATTACATTCTGCTGTTATTCGTGGTTCTTTCATTAGGACTTTGCCTCGGAAAATTACGTCTGGGGCCGGTACAACTCGGTAATTCCATTGGTGTTTTAGTTGTATCGTTATTACTTGGCCAACAACATTTTTCGATTAATACCGAAGCACTCAATCTTGGTTTTATGCTGTTTATTTTTTGTGTCGGCGTTGAAGCCGGACCCAATTTCTTTTCCATTTTTTTCCGCGACGGCAAAAATTATCTCATGCTCGCATTGGTCATGGTCATCAGCGCCATGCTTCTGGCGCTGGGGTTAGGAAAGCTATTCGGCTGGGGAATTGGGCTGACGGCCGGTATGCTGGCGGGCGCCATGACATCCACCCCGGTGTTGGTCGGCGCCGGCGACACCTTGCGAACCATGTCCAGCCTTGGCGCGCAGATAGGCGTTGAACAGGACCACCTGAGCCTGGGCTACGCGCTGACCTATCTTATCGGCTTGGTCAGCCTGATCTTTGGCGCCCGCTACCTGCCTAAATTACAGCATCAGGACCTGCCGACCAGCGCGCAGCAAATTGCCCGCGAACGTGGGCTTGATGCCGACAGCCAACGAAAAGTATACCTGCCGGTTATTCGCGCCTACCGCGTTGGTCCGGAGCTGGTCGCCTGGGCGGATGGGAAAAATCTTCGCGAGCTGGGCATTTACCGCCAGACAGGCTGCTATATTGAACGAATTCGCCGCAATGGTATTTTGGCCAATCCGGATGGCGACGCCGTATTGCAGCTTGGCGATGAGATAGCGCTGGTCGGTTACCCCGACGCCCACGCCCGTCTTAATCCCAATTTCCGCGATGGAAAAGAGGTGTTCGATCGCGATCTGTTGGATATGCGGATCGTCACCGAGGAAATTGTGGTGAAAAACCACAATGCGGTCGGTAAACGCCTTAGCCAGTTGAAACTCACCGATCACGGCTGTTTTCTCAACCGCATCATCCGCAGCCAGATTGAAATGCCTATCGACGATGGCGTGGTGCTGAATAAAGGGGATGTGCTGCAGGTCAGCGGCGATGCGCGACGCGTAAAAAGTATTGCGGATAGAATCGGTTTTATTTCCATTCACAGCCAGGTAACCGATCTGCTGGCGTTCTGCGCATTCTTTATCATCGGCATTATGGTCGGCCTGATCACCATCCAATTCAGCAATTTCACCTTTGGCATAGGCAACGCCGCCGGTTTATTATTTGCCGGCATCATGCTCGGCTTTTTACGCGCCAACCACCCTACCTTCGGCTATATACCGCAAGGGGCGTTGAACATGGTGAAAGAATTTGGCCTGATGGTGTTTATGGCCGGAGTCGGATTAAGCGCCGGCAGCAGCATCGGCCGCAGTTTCGGCGAGATAGGCGCGCAAATGCTGATTTCTGGGTTAATCGTCAGCCTGGCGCCGGTAGTTATCTGCTTCCTGTTTGGAGCATATGTGCTGCGCATGAACCGCGCTTTACTGTTTGGCGCCATGATGGGCGCCAGAACCTGCGCACCGGCAATGGAAATTATCAGCGACACCGCGCGCAGTAATATTCCGGCATTAGGGTATGCGGGAACCTACGCTATCGCGAATGTATTGCTGACGTTAGCAGGATCGTTGATCATCATTATTTGGCCTGAATTACCGGGTTAATAAAAAAGCACAAAAAGTTGGCAATATTTCTAATAAAGGCAGAACTTTTCCTTAAGGCCAGAGTCTGAGTTATTGCCACTGCTTTTCTTTGTTATCCCCATATTGAGGAGCCCGTCGTTCCCGCCTTTCTGGTTCAAGAACGATGGGCCTTTTCTTTTATGCATCCTCTCAAACTCAACCCGCGTTTCGCATGAAAATATCATCTTTCTCCTGGAGCGATCCCAATTAATGAACCTGACCAAGATCACTATTCCACTCTACATAACCAAACACCGGCGATGTGACGATTCGTCGATAAAGATTGGCGCTATTGCGCTTAATCTGCCGACAACCGGCGCGGGCTAGGGGTCAATCAGACAATGTTTTATTAATAACAAAAAAATACGTTTATGTTATTAACCAAACAAAAAATCACACAAAAATCGATTGAGCGCACCTAAAAAAGCAAATAACATTGATACCATATTATAATGTTATGATTACAACATTTATATTTCATTGAATAATCCAAGGAGCCAGCCATGGCCACTGAAACTCGCGATTACGCTCCCTATATTGATCACACGCTACTGGCCGCCGATGCCACTGAGCAACAAATCATCGCACTGTGTGAAGAAGCGAAAACGCACCATTTTTACGCGGTCTGCGTTAACTCTGGATACATCCCTCTTGCCGTCAGCCAGCTAAAAGATACATCGGTCCATGTATGTTCTGTGATTGGTTTTCCATTGGGAGCAGGACTGACATCCGCCAAAGTGTTTGAGGCGCAAGCCGCTATTGACGCGGGCGCGCAGGAAATAGACATGGTGATCAATGTTGGCTGGCTGAAAAGCGGTAATCTCGACGCGGTGAAAGCCGATATTCAGGCGGTTCGCGAAGTTTGCGCCGCTATACCGTTGAAGGTAATATTGGAAACCTGCCTGCTGGACGATCAACAAATCGTGTTGGTGTGCGAAATTTGTCGCGATCTGAATGTCTCATTCGTCAAAACATCCACCGGGTTCAGCACCGGCGGCGCTCGCACTGAACATGTAGAACTGATGCGTAATACGGTCGGCCCAGCGGTGGGGGTTAAAGCCTCCGGCGCCGTACGCGATCGTCAGACGGCGGAAAGCATGATCCGCGCTGGCGCGACCCGGATAGGCACCAGCTCCGGCGTGGCGATCGTTTCTGGTCAGCCTGCCTCGTCGGGAAGCTATTAATCACCTTATCCTCAAAGCGGTATTTTATTGCCTCTGCGCGATAACAACGCCAACGATGTGGTGAGGCTTCTCCTGGAACGCCTCATCACATGGAACACGAATCGGAGAGTTCGAACACTATTATCCGATTATGCAGACTCATTATCAGGACACCACATGGAAACGCGGCGCAAAGAACGGATTAACAGACTTGCCCAGGCCTTGAAGTCTGCTGACAAACTACGCCTTAAAGACGCGGCGCAGCTTTTGGGGGTTTCCGAGATGACCGTCCGCCGCGATCTGAACGCCGGGCCGGCCGCCGTGGTGCTGCTTGGCGGCTATGTGGTTAGCGATTTGAAAAGCAGTAATACGACCAATTACTTCGTTTCCGACCAGCAGACCAAATATGTGGCGGAAAAACGAGTGGCCGGCGCCGTCGCCGCAGGGCTGATTGATGCCGATGATACGGTGTTCTTTGATTGCGGCACCACCACGTCTTTTATTATTGACGCCATCCCTGCCGATTTTCCATTTACCGCCGTTTGTTATTCACTGAACACCTTCCTGGCATTACAGGAGAAAAACGCCTGCAACGTGATCCTCTGCGGCGGTCAATACCATCCAGATAACGCAATTTTTACCCCGCTTAGTCAAGGCAACGAACTTGATCATATTTGCCCGGATAAAGCATTTATTTCCGCAGCGGGTATCGATATCGCCGCCGGCGCCACCTGTTTCAACTTCGCTGAATTGAGCATGAAGCACCGGGCGCTGTCAATGTCGCAGCAAGCCATTCTGATTGCCGACAGCAGTAAATTCGGCAAGATCAAACCAGCCTGCATCGGCTCACTCACGTTGTTCGATATTCTGATTACCGATCGTAACCCGACGGCCGACTATCTTCGCTATTTCAGCGACAACGGCATTCGATTAATGAACATCGCCAACTAGCCGAATAAACCGCCGAACCACTGTTGAAGCTTCATAATTACCGAGTCCCACAGTCGGCTAAAGAACCCCGCTTCTGGGATCTCATCCAACGCCACCAGTTGGCGCTGCCCAATGCTCTTGCCATCAAGCTGAAAATCGATGGTGCCGACAACCTGATTTTTCGCCAGCGGCGCCGATAACGGCGACTGAAGCAGCGTAAAGCTGGCTTTCAAATTTTTCATCTGTCCTTTGGGGATGGTCAGTGCGGCATCTTGCGCCACGCCGAGGCGGGCATTTTTTTGCGTGCCCAGCCAGACCCGCTGCGTGGTAAAGGGAACCCCCGCCTTGATCGGCGTGACCGTATCAAAGAACCGAAATCCCCAGGTAAGCAGCTTCTCGCTCTCACGAAAACGTGTTGCATCCGTCGGCGCGCCCAGTACGACAGAGATTAAGCGCATTTCACCCTCGGTGGCCGACGCCACCAGATTATGGCCGGCGCCGCTGGTATGGCCGGTTTTAATGCCGTCCACATTCAGACTGGCGCTCCACAGCAAGCGGTTTCGATTGGGCTGGCGAATATTATTGAAGGTAAACTCTTTTTCTTTATGCAGCGCATACTCATCTGGCACATCGCGAATCAACGCCTGACCCAGTAACGCCATGTCACGCGCGGTACTGTACTGCCCCTGCGCATCCAGCCCGTGAACGGTAAGAAAATGGGTGTTGGTCAACCCCAGGGTTTTGGCGTAGTTGTTCATCAGACTGACGAAGGCATCCTGGCTGCCGGCCACATAATCAGCCAGGGCGATGCTGGCGTCATTACCCGATTGAATAACAATGCCTTTATTCAGCGCCGAAACCGGAATACGATCGCCGGGTTTAAGAAACATCAATGACGATCCTTTTAACACCGGATTCCCGGTCGCCCAGGCATCCTTCCCTACGGTCACCTCATCCTCAGGCTGAATTTTTCCCGCTTTTATCGCCTGCCCGGTAACATAACTCGCCATCATTTTTGTCAGGCTGGCCGGGTCAAGACGTTCATCCGCGTTGGATTCAGCCAGCACGTTGCCGCTGTGATAATCCAGCAGAATAAAGGCCTTTACCTCAACCTGAGGAACCGAGGGAATCTGCTCGGCAGCGACTAACGGCGTGAATCCCGTCAGTAATACCGCGCACGCAGTGAACGATTTTAGATTGTAAAAGAGAGTCGTTTTCTTCATGAGATCGCCGGATATCCACAATTCATTTAAGAGATTTAACTTTCAATATATTTCGAAAAATTTAGTAACGATCAAAGGTAGCCTTTCATCTTCCCCAAGGAAACAATTCATTTTGTAAAGATAATCAAAGAAATGAAAAGCGTTAAAAGAAGGGACGCCGGCGGAAAAAAGTCAGACAATCGGCAATAGCGAGGTCGGGTCAGGCGGGATAGATAAAGCGGCACCGAATAACCCGATGCCGCGAGAGATTAATTCGCTAAAACAATCAACGGCGTTCGCGCTTGTCGGCGCGCTTCGACAACCAGTCACCCAGCGTTTGAACAATCTGCACCAGGATAACCAACGCAATCACCGTAACGATCATCACTTCGGTTTCATAGCGATAGTAACCAAAACGAATCGCCAGGTCGCCGACGCCGCCGCCGCCGACAATTCCGGCCATGGCGGAATAACCGATAAGGCTGACCAGCGTAATCGTCAGCCCACGTAATAAACCGGCTTTCGCCTCCGGCAGTAATACAGTGCAGATAATACGCATCGGGCTAGCGCCAAAAGCCTCGGCCGCTTCGATAATACCCGGTTCGACTTCACGCAGCGCGCTATCGACCAGCCGCGCATAAAATGCAATGGCCGCGACCGACATCGGTACCGCTGCCGCCACCGGCCCGATAGTGCTGCCCAGTAGTATCTGCGTCAGCGGCAGCAGCAGCACCAGCAGGATCACAAAGGGGATTGAACGTATGATGTTAACCACAACGGTGCTGAGCAGATACACCGCGCGATTTTCCCAAAACAGATGTCTGTCGGTAACATATATCAGGAAACCCAGCGGCAACCCGCCGAGAACGGCGAACAGAGTCGAAATACCCACCATCTGGAATGTTTCACCAAACGCCGCAACCAGATCAATCCATAAGTCAGCCATGTAACACCTCCACCTGCGCAGTCGTGGCTTGAATATGCGCTACCGCTTCCGCCACTTTCGCCGGTTCGGTCGGGTGTGTTAACAGCGCGACCAAAATACCCAATGCGCGATTGCCTATATACTCGATTTTCCCATGCAGAATGTTGACGGATACGCCATAACGGGTCGCCACGTCAGACAATACCGGCTGTTCCGCCGACTCGCCAACGAACAGGATTTTCAGCAGCGTTCCCCGTAAGTCTTCCCGCAGTCGAGGGGGAAGTTCAAGATTCAGCGTATGCGCCACTAGCTGACGCGTAAAGGCATGCTGCGGCGAAGCGAAGATATCAAATACATCGCCCTCTTCCACCACTTTGCCGCCGGTCATTACCGCCACCCGGTCACAGACCGACTTGATAACGCTCATCTCATGCGAAATCAGCACGATGGTGATGCCCAGCTTCTGATTAATTTCTTTAAGCAAGACAAGGATCGCCGCAGACGTTTCCAAATCCAGCGCGGATGTCGGTTCATCGCACAACAGCACTTCCGGGCGGTTGGCAATGGCTCTGGCAATCCCCACGCGCTGCTTCTGTCCGCCGCTAAGCTGGGAAGGAAACGAACCGGCCTTATCGCTCAGTCCTACCAGATTAAGAATTTCCGGTACCCGTTGCGCGATTTCCTCGCTGGACTTGCCGGCCGACTTGAGGCTAAAGGCCACGTTTTCAGACACGGTGCGCGTTTGCATCAGGTTAAAATGCTGAAAAATCATCCCGATCTTTTGGCGCTGTTCGCGCAGCTTTTTGCCGTACAGATCGCTGACCTTTACGCCATTGACCCGCACATCCCCGGCGGTAGGTCGTTGTAATACATTGATCGTGCGTAACAACGTGCTTTTCCCCGCGCCGCTGGTTCCCACGATGCCAAAAACCTCTCCCGGTTTGATGTGCAGCGTTACATTATCAACGGCGAGATTTCCTTGCTGCTTCCCCTGAGAGAAGTCAACGCATACTCTTTCTAACTGAATCATTATCCGCAAACTCCTGGCATTAGCGGAAAAGAACAAAGCCGGTCACCGACCGGCCAGACAAAGACGACAGGTTAATTGCCGACGTAGTTCACTACCCAGACCCAAGTCTGATATGACTTAAATCTTGAGCCTTTTATACGAATAGCATCAGGCTATACCGGCTCTCGCTTATTGTACGGGCGCCGGCGTTGTCGCCTTCATCCATTCTGGTTTCTGGAATTGACTGAACATTGAGCCCGGTTGGTTAATCACCGCGGCATAGGCCGGTGATTCAACAACGGCTTTGGTATCGTTGACAAACGGCTTATCCAGATCCTCCGTGCGCACCGCAATCACGTTCTTCAGATTTTCGTCCAGCGTTTCCAGCTTGATTGCGGAAGAGAGCTTAAGCCCCGCCGCAAAGGCGAAATTACCATTAACCAGCGAACCGGTCACGCTATCCAGCGTTCTCGGCAACTGCGCCGCTTCCAATGGTTTAAAAACCAGTCCACGCGGATTGTCGACAATATCTTTTTCTGAAGCTTTGGTGGCATCGATATCGGCTTTAATGGTGATCAGACCCAGCGATTGCAAAAACCGCAGGCCGCGAGCCAGATTGGTGGCATCGTTGGACAAGGTGATGACATCGCCTTTTTTCAATTCATCCAATGATTTGATTTTGTGAGAGTAAAGACCCATGCTCGCCGTCGGCACAACAATCAGCCGGCTAATTTTCAGATTCTTATCGGCCGCGAATTTGTCCAGATACAACGAATGCTGGAACAGGTTGGCGTCAATGCTGCCGTTGGCGAGCGCGAGATTTGGCTGAACATAGTCGCTGAACTCACGAACCACCACTTTATAACCTTTTTTCGCCAATTCAGGCTTAATCGCCTGATTAACCATATCGCCATAAGGTCCCGGCGCCACGCCGAAAACAATGGTATGCGGATCGCTGTTGGCGCAAGCCAGTTGAATCCCTGCAGCCAACAGCGCAACGCCTAATGTTGCGCGAAGTGAATACGTCAATTTCATTGGAATATTTCCTGTCAGAACACGACTTTTGGTCATTATTGAGAATAACAAGTTAAATCATAAAGATTAAAAAGGCATATCATTATTTCTCATCTACCCTTCACTGGGTAGTCAACTTTGTCATTTTTTCTTTAATGGAGCGTGTCAGATGGTAACAATTTGGGGTCGTAAAAACTCAACTAATGTTAAAAAAGTGCGTTGGTGCGCGGCGGAGTTGGCGCTGCCTTACAAGCAGATCCAGGTTGGCGGCCAGTTCGGGCGCAATCATGATGCCGACTATCTGGCGATGAATCCCAATGGGTTGATCCCCTGCCTGCAGGATGGCGATCTGGTGCTGTGGGAGTCCAACACCATCGTGCGTTATCTGGCCGCGCAATACGGAGAAGGTTCGCTGTATATCACCGATGCCGGCGCACGCGCCAACGCCGAGAAATGGATGGACTGGTCGATGACGCTGGCGAGCGCATTTATTCCGGTTTTCATCAATATAGTTCGCACCGCGCCGGAAAAACGCGATCAGGCGTCGATAGACAAAGGGATGGCAGAGTGCGAGCGCCTATTGGCTATCGTCGATGCCGCGCTGGCGAAGCAACAGTGGCTGTCAGGCGATGAATTCGGCATCGGCGACATTCCGCTGGGTTGCATCCTCTATGGCTGGCTCATGATGGATATCCAGCGTCAGGCTCATCCCAATCTGCAGCGTTGGTATCAACAGTTAACCGAACGTCCGGCCTATCGGGAACAGGTCATGCTGCCTTTATCCTGAGTGGACAGCAGCCAGCGTCCAATGCCGATGGGGTTAACATCCCCGACAACGCCAAACTGGCGCGGGCAGCCGCTGAGTCGTTATTATTTAAACAGACTCAGCGATACGTTGCCGCGCCGACACCGCCAGATACATATTCCACCCTCATTCCAATCCTATTTTCAACAGCTTGCCGTTATCATGATCGGTGAGCACATAAAGATAACCGTCCAGGTCTACCCGCGCTTCGCGTATACGTTCGGGGCGCTCACGCAATAATCGTTCTTCCGCGACAATCTCATTCCCGTCAAGCCACCGCTCCCGCAGTTCATCTACGCCAACCGCCTTATAAGTGAGAGCATTATGTCGCCGACTGCGGCATGAAAAATCGACCGGTAAACTTAGCGGTATAATTTTCGCCTCGATGACATTAAAATCCCACGCTATTGATGCAACGTGAGTAATATTGAATGTCCCATTCCCATAGCAAAACGTCGGCTACGGCCCCAAGAGTCGGATTCGTTTCCCTCGGCTGCCCGAAAAACCTGGTGGACTCCGAAAGGATTCTGACCGAATTGCGCACGGAGGGTTACCAGGTCGTCCCGCGCTATGACGATGCCGAGCTGGTGATCGTCAATACCTGTGGTTTTATTGACAGCGCCGTGCAGGAGTCGCTGGAAGCCATTGGCGAAGCGCTGAATGAAAATGGCAAGGTTATCGTCACCGGCTGTTTAGGCGCGAAAGAGAACCAGATCCGTGAAGTCCATCCCAAGGTGTTGGAAATCACCGGCCCTCACAGCTATGAGCAGGTCCTGTCGCACGTACATCAGTACGTCCCCAAGCCGGAACACAACCCATTCACCAGCCTGGTTCCCGCTCAGGGCGTGAAGCTGACGCCGCGTCATTACGCTTATTTGAAAATATCGGAAGGTTGTAACCACCGCTGTACGTTCTGCATCATCCCATCTATGCGCGGCGATCTGGACAGCCGTCCGATCGGTTCGGTATTGGACGAAGCGAAACGGCTGGTAGACTCGGGCGTTAAAGAGCTGCTGGTGATTTCCCAGGATACTTCCGCCTACGGCGCCGACGTTAAACAACGCACCGGCTTCTGGAACGGACAACCGGTTAAAACCAGTATGGTCAGTCTGTGCGAACAGTTGGCTTCACTGGGCGTGTGGGTGCGTCTGCACTACGTCTACCCTTACCCATACGTTGACGACGTCATTCCGTTGATGGCCGAAGGGAAAATCCTGCCGTATCTGGATATCCCTCTGCAACATGCCAGCCCGCGTATTCTCAAGCTGATGAAACGCCCCGGCGCCGTGGAGAGAACGTTGGAGCGGATCAAAGGCTGGCGGAAAATTTGCCCGCAGCTGACGTTGCGCTCAACCTTCATCGTCGGCTTCCCGGGTGAAACCGAAGAAGATTTCCAGATGCTGCTGGATTTCCTGCAGCAAGCGCGACTGGATCGCGTCGGCTGTTTCAAATACAGCCCGGTGGAAGGCGCCACCGCCAATGCGCTGCCGGACCAGGTGCCGGAAGAGATCAAAGAGGAACGCTATCATCGTTTCATGCAGCTTCAGCAGTCGATTTCAGCGCAGCGCCTGCAGGAAAAAATCGGTTGTCAGCTGCCGGTGCTGATCGATGAAATCGATAATGAAGGGGCGATTGGGCGCAGTATGGCCGATGCGCCGGAGATCGATGGGGTGGTCTACCTCAATGGCGAGACCGGCGTTAAGGTCGGCGACATCGTAACCGTCCGGATAGAACACGCCGACGAATATGATTTGTGGGGCGCGCGCGTCTGACGCCTATGGCGCTTGCCGGTCTTCTATTCAATCAAAGACCGGCGTTTTTACTCAGCCAATCCGTTTTTAGCGGATTGCGGTAAAAACCACCAATAATTATCGCCCTATGACGCCAGCGCCTTGCGTCTAACTTTCAGGTAAAGTAGCCTTGAATAATGATGACTCCAATCGCCTTACCCGAGGCATAAGCATGTGGAAACCCTTTGTATACAGCCTGTTAACAATTATAGCCGTACTGTTGCTGTCTGCTTTTGCCCTCGACCGCTGGATCAGTTGGAAAACCGCGCCTTTTGTTTATGACGAGCTACAGGATTTGCCGCCGCGTCAGGTTGGCGTCGTGCTGGGAACGTCCAAATATTACCGCACCAGCATTGTCAATCAGTATTATCTTTTCCGTATTCAGGGCGCGCTGAATGCCTACAACAGCGGTAAGGTCGGTTACCTGCTGCTGAGCGGCGACAATGCCCAGCAAAGCTATAATGAGCCGATGACCATGCGCCGCGATTTGATCGCAGCGGGCGTACCGCCGCTTAACATCGTGCTGGATTATGCCGGATTTCGGACGCTGGACTCGATAGTCAGAACGCGAAAAGTATTTGATACCAATGACTTCACTATTATCACCCAACGTTTCCATTGTGAACGGGCGTTATTCATCGCCATGCACCTTGGCATTCAGGCGCAATGTTATGCGGTTCCATCGCCTAAAAATATGATGATGGTACGTATTCGCGAGTTCGGCGCCAGGCTGGGCGCGCTATTTGATCTATTTATCCTGAAGCGCGAACCACGTTTTCTCGGTCCCATCATCTCTATTCCGACGCAACATAACATTCCTGATGACGCACAGGATTATCCCGCGGTGCTCCCCGAACAGATGCCTAACCCGGCGCCTTTCGCTTTCGAACCGCCGGCGCATTCGCCTGACGACGCAATGGAAAAAGCCGCGCAATAGTGCGATCGACGCGGCGTCCGCCGCGCGTCATATTGCCACCCGGTCAGGGCCAAGGCATCAGCGCGGTGCGGTCTTTACGATCGCGGCCGTTAGCCTTCGCCACAGCCATTCGCATGGCCCTTGTTGAAAAAACTTCAGCCAGTAGTGGGAAAAGAGCAGGTTTATCCCCCAGATCAGGGGCACGATCGCCGCCAACTGCAGGCGATCCAATCGCATAAACAGCCCGAACTGATTAAACAGCGTGGTGCAGACCAGCGTTTGCAGTAAATAATTGCTCAGCGCCATACGGCCGATATCGGCGATCCAGTATGTGATACGCCAGTTACATAATGACGGCCAAAACCCATAACACAGCGCCAGATACCCTATCGCCTGCAACGGCGCGCTCAGTTCACGAGGGATTTGCAATAGCAGACCGCTCCAGCGGTATTCCCACTGAACCAACCATTGCCCCATGACCCCGATGCCGTTAATAAACAACGCCAATGGCATAATCCATAACGCCAGTTTGCGATAATGCGCCAGACGAAACTCGCCCTTTAGCCAGCCGCAGCGCATCAAGCCTGCGCCAAACAACATCGAACCCGCCAATAGCCAGCCGTACTGAACGCCCAGCGACAGCAAACTGTCGACCAGCATGTCCGCCCGGTTACGCCAGGCCTCCGGTCCGCCGAGGGACTGCCAATAGACCTCATAGGCAATATCAGCGGCGCCAGGTTGCCAAAATCGCCCCGGCTGCAGGGTAAGCAACTGACTCAACACCAGCAGAACGCCGATTCCGACGAAATACATGACCGCGCCGCTTCGCATCAAGGACCGACTGCCGGCCGCATGGCGAATCATGCCGTAGCACGCCAGCCCAATCAAACCATAGTCCAGCAGAATGTCGCCATCCCAAAAGAAAATGGCATGGGCGAGTCCTATCATCATCAGCCAGAAAAGTCTGGCGTGGATCCAGGCCGTTCCGCGCGGCAGCAGAAGCTGCAACCCGGCGCCAAACAAAAGCGAAAATAGCGTCAGAAATTTTGCCTGCACCGTCAGATCCATGATAACCCAGGTCCAGGTATCGCTTAGCGACGGTATTCCCTGATAGGCAGGATTGAGGTAGGCGGCCTTCGGTAAACCGAACGCCGTGATATTCAGCAATAAAATACCGAGCACTGCGATACCGCGCGCAAAATCCAGCGTCGCAATACGTGGTGACGAAATCGAGTTAGAAGGCATAGATCTTACGCATCAGGACATCGGGATGATGATGATTGTATTAACAGATGATAGGAAATAATACGCATTTTATTTATCGGCGGACGCTTATTTAGCGCCGCGCCCGCATGAATCGAATCAGTTGTGATGACGTACCGCGCGCAGAAATTCCTGACGGGTATTCTGACTGGATTTAAATAGTCCGCCCAACGAGGTGGTGGTGGTGGCGCTGGTGGCATCGCGGATGCCGCGCGCTTTAACGCAATAGTGTACGGCATCAATGGATACAGCGACGTTGTTGGTGCCCAGCAGCGTTTGCAAGGCGATCAGAATTTGTTGCGTCAAGCGCTCCTGCACCTGTGGTCGTTGGGAAAAGAACTGCACGATACGGTTGATTTTTGATAGACCTATCACGCCGTCCTTCGGAATATAAGCAACGGTGGCTTTGCCATCAATCATCACAAAATGATGCTCACAGGTACTGGTGAGCGTGATGTCGCGGACGGTGACCATTTCGTCCACCTTCATCTTATTCTCAATGATGGTGATTTTCGGGAAGTTGGCGTAATCCAGGCCGGAGAATATTTCATCAACATACATTTTCGCAATACGGTGCGGCGTCTCTGCCAGGCTATCATCTTCCAAATCCAGACTTAGCAGATTCATGACTTCCGTCATATGTTCGGCAATGCGCTTTTTTCGCGTATCCCGGTCCAACAGTTCTCCACGCAGCGGCGTTTCAAGGCCTCGCGCCATCAGCGCTTCATGAACCATGACGGCTTCTTTACTTAAGGACGACATTATTATTCTCCAGCAGGTGTTGCTCATATCGACGTTGGCCCGGCCAAAACGTCGGCACTACTGTAGTTGAGAGAGAAACGATTATCCAGCGATCGTGCCTCATGATAGTTGAAATAGATTCAGCTGATCATTCGCCGGATATTCCCTGACTAACCAGACAGAATGTAAAAAAACAAAAAGCACTGAGAGAGATCTCAGTGCTTGCGTAGAGTTTATCTGTTTACCCTTTCAGGTTGCAACGTCGTTCGTCGGCGCAAAACCATCCCGCTAGCGATTTAATCCCGTGCGTGACGGTTTTATCGACTTCCCTCAGAAGGTTTCCCAGTTATCACTGGCGCTGGCGCGCTTCTTGCCGCCATCGGCGCTGAGCAAAACCGGCGATGCCGCAGACAGCGGTTTTTCAAGCTGCCTGCCGTTGCTGCTGAGCCGACGTTGTTCATTACCGGCAAGTTGGAAAACGGCTACCGCTTCGGTTAACTGCCGAGCCTGATCCTCCAGTGAGGCCGCCGCCGCCGCCGACTCCTGAACCAACGCGGCGTTTTGCTGCGTCACGCCATCCATTTCCACCACCGCCTGGCCAACCTGGCTGATCCCGCGGCTCTGTTCATCCGATGCGGAGGCAATCTCGCCCATCAGATCGTTTACCCGGGTAATGGCGGTGATGATTGACGACATCGCATCGCCCGTTTGCGTCACCTGAAGCGAACCGGTATTCACACGGTTTACCGACTCGGCGATCAGCCCTTCAATTTCTTTAGCCGCCTGAGCGCTGCGCTGCGCCAGATTGCGAACCTCGCCGGCCACAACGGCGAAACCACGCCCCTGTTCGCCGGCCCGGGCCGCCTCAACCGCGGCATTCAGCGCCAGGATATTGGTTTGAAAAGCAATTCCGTTAATCACGCTGGTGATATCGGCAATTTTCTTGGAACTGGTGGTGATGTTTTCCATGGTTTTCATGACATCGTTGGTCACCTCTCCGCCTTTCTTGGCGGCAATGGCCGCATCCTGAGCCAAATTGCTCGCCTGATGTACATTTTCGGCGTTTTGTTTCACCGTGGCGCCAAGCTCTTCCATACTGGCGGCCGTTTGCTCCAACGCCGCCGCCTGCTGCTCGGTACGGGAAGAGAGATCGCTATTGCCGCTTTTGATTTCACTCGCGCCCTGATAGATAGAAGAGGAGCTGTCGCGGATAGTTGACACCGTGTTAATCAGGCTGCCTTGCATATCGCGCAATAATGGGATCAATTGGCCAACGCAGTTACGACCGAACTCATCGAGATGAACCCCCAGTTGACCATCCGCCAACACCTTAAAGTGTTTTTTAATCATGTTCAGCGGTTTCACCAGGTAATTCATCAGATAGCGATCGGTCAACAGCAAAATCAGCAACCCGGCGATCACCGCCGCCATCAGGATACCTTTATTCCACACGACCAGGTCATATACGCTGGCAAGCGACTGGCTGGAGGACGCCATGGCGTCAGCCTGATATTTATCCATAATGCTGCCGAAAGCGATGCTCAGCGGTGGATAGACATCTCGGAACAGATGACGGAACTCTTCCGGACGGTTATCGTGAACCGCGGCATATAAGGGCTTCAACCCCCCGTCGATTACCTGCGTCCAGGCGTTTGTTATGTTCTCCACCGTGGCGCGATCGATATTGCCGTGATCGGCGGCTTTAAATATCGCCAACGCATCGGCAGTATTCTTTATTGCTGAATTTGCGGAAACAAGTAATTTTTCAGCCTCGGCGGTTTCACCGCTCTGGTTATAATCCATCGCTCTGATTAAACGGATAGCCGCACGAAAATATTGATCGCTGCCATCCGCTATCGTATCGGCGTTCCTTTTCTGGACATCGCCGGATTCCAATAATTTAGTCATTTCACTTAGTGAGGATGACATATGGAAGGATACCCCGCCCCATAATAGTAGGAATATTCCCAGAATGGTTAAAAGCATTGCCCTGATGGTGATATTTTTTAAAAAGTTCACGGAAGACCCCTATTCATTGTTTAACGAATGCTTTCGTTTACTTACAATGTTATTTTTAACAAACAAATAAACATCTTGTTACATTTTAAGCGGTGTAAGCCTCTTAGGCTTTTCTGTTATCGGCAGTAACCGCGAGGGATTTACTTCTTTTGATCAATAGATTCGATAACTATGACAAAAACAATAGCTACAGACTATTATTTATTCGCTATTATTTTCCCGTTTTTTTATTAATTAATCATAACTATTTAACGTCTGTCATTCTCTGATACGGCAAATTTTTTCATATTAATTTGAAGATTAAAAAGCGCTTAGGGATAAAGACAGAAAAAAAACAATAACAAAAAACAGCCAAAAATGAGCTTGAAAATCAAAACAGATTAAAAAATCAAATAATAGCAGCCTGATTAAGAGGCTATTTATAGAGAAAATTCTTATACAAATAATGCAATTATTCGCACAAACCACAGCAATATAACTGGCTGGGAACATTAAAATTCTCATTCTAATTTTATCTTTTATAGAGAAGTTGATAATAAAATCACTTATCGCTAAGCTCACAAAAAATAAATAATGAATAAAATTTAATTCCATAAAAGAGGAATACATGGATCTCATTCAGCTACGCATGTTCTGCCTTGTTGCCCAAACAGGATCGGTAGTTCGTGCAGCAGAACAACTTCATCGGGTTCCATCAAATCTCACCACGCGTCTGCAACAGCTTGAACAGGAGTTAGGAATTGATCTTTTTATTCGCGAAAAGCATCGATTGCGATTAGCGCCCATCGGACATAATTTTCTTTGCTATGCCCAACGTATTCTAACGCTCAGCGATGAAGCCATCAGTATGACCCGCTCCGGCGGACCGAAGGGAAACTTTGCGCTGGGCGCGATCGAAAGTATCGCCGCAACCCGGCTGCCGCGGCTGTTGGCCGCCTATCATCAGCGCTATCCGGAAGTCACCCTCACGTTAAGGACGGCGACTTCCGGCGATCTCATCAATCAGGTTCGGGCTGGCACGCTGGAGGCGGCGCTGGTGAACGGCCCGGTAACCTATAATGAACTCACCGGTAGCCAGGCATTTGCTGAATATCTGGTCATGATTTCCGACAGGCATCATGCGCCGATCGTCGATGCGCGTGACGCCAGCGGCGTCACGCTGCTTGCTTTTCAGCACCATTGCGCATATCAGTCGCAGTTAATGGACTGGTTTAAGCAGGAAGGCGCGTCTCCCGGTAACCTCATTGAGGTTCAGTCCTATCATGCCATGCTTGCCGCCGTCGCCGGCGGCGCCGGGCTGGGACTGATACCGCATTCCGTCCTGATACAATCGTCGGCGCATGAATGGGTCAAAGTGCACAAGCTTCCCGCGCGAATCGCCAACGCCTCGACCTGGTTAATCAGGCGGCGAGAGACCTTTTGCCCCAATGTTGAAGCCATAGAGAAACTCATTATCGAGCAATTTCACAGCAAAGATAATCTTCGCTAAAATAATTCAGCAACTAAGGTTAAACTTTCCTGCAACATACCGCCGACATGAGAGACGACAGACCATGCAAATGATTAAAACCCGCGCCGCCATCGCCTGGGGGCCAAACCAACCGCTTTCCATTGAAGAAGTGGATCTGATGCCGCCGCAGAAAGGCGAAGTGCTGGTACGCATTATTGCCAGCGGCGTTTGCCATACCGATGCCTATACGCTGTCAGGCAAAGACCCTGAAGGCGTTTTCCCGGCCATTCTGGGACATGAGGGCGGCGGCATTGTCGAAGCGATCGGAGAAGGCGTGACCAGCGTCGCCGTCGGCGATCACGTGATTCCGCTATACACGCCAGAATGTGGCGAATGTAAATTCTGTCGTTCGGGAAAAACCAACCTGTGTCAGGCCATCCGCGCCACCCAGGGTAAAGGTTTAATGCCCGACGGCACCACGCGTTTCTCTAAAAACGGTCAGCCGATTTTCCATTATATGGGCACATCGACGTTTGCTGAGCACACCGTGGTTCCGGAAATCTCGCTGGCTAAAATCAGTAAAGATGCGCCGCTGGAAGAGGTCTGCCTGCTTGGCTGCGGCGTAACCACCGGGATGGGCGCTGTGATCAATACCGCCAAGGTGAAACCCGGCGATAGCGTGGCTATTTTTGGGCTTGGCGGCATCGGACTGTCGGCGATTATCGGCGCGCAGATGGCCGGCGCCGGACGGATTATCGGTATTGATATCAATACCAGCAAATTCGATCTGGCGCGCAAGCTGGGCGCCACCGATCTGATCAACCCCAAAGATTACGATAAACCCATTCAGGATGTGATTGTCGAACTTACCGACGGCGGCGTTGATTTTTCCTTTGAGTGTATCGGCAACGTCAACGTCATGCGTTCCGCGCTGGAGTGCTGCCACAAAGGCTGGGGCGAATCGGTGATTATCGGCGTCGCCGGCGCGGGCGAAGAAATTTCCACCCGCCCGTTCCAACTGGTGACGGGACGCGTGTGGCGCGGTTCCGCCTTCGGCGGCGTTAAAGGACGCAGCCAGTTGCCGGGCCTTGTCCAGCGTTATATGGCCGGTGAATTCCAACTGAGTGATTTTATTACGCACACCATGGGACTGGATGAGATTAATACCGCCTTCGACTTAATGCACGAAGGTAAGTCTATTCGCTCCGTCATCCATTTCCGCTAACCGCTATCGGGGAGGCTGTACCGCGATGAGCTCGCCACTGGAACTTCTGGAAGAACACGGTCTGTTTGGCGGCTGGCAGCGACGCTACCGCCACGTATCCGCCGCGCTGAATTGCAGCATGACGTTCAGTATCTATATACCGCCGACGTCGAATGACACCTCGCCGCCGGTTATTTACTGGCTGTCGGGGTTGACCTGCAATGATGAAAACTTCACCGTCAAATCAGGCGCGCAACGCGTTGCCGCCGAGCTTGGCATCGTACTGGTTATGCCGGATACCAGCCCGCGCGGAGAAAAAGTCGCGGATGATGCGGATTACGATCTTGGACAGGGCGCCGGGTTTTACGTTAATGCCACTCAGCAGCCCTGGGCTGCCCATTACCGGATGTATGACTACGTTCGTGATGAGCTGCCCGCACTGATCCAACGGCATTTTAAGGTAAGCCCCCGCCGGTCAATCAGCGGACACTCGATGGGCGGACACGGCGCGCTGATGCTGGCGCTGCGCAACCCCGATCGCTATCTGTCCGTTTCCGCCTTTGCGCCTATCGTTAATCCCTGTCAGGTCCCCTGGGGACGCAAAGCATTAAAGGCTTATCTGGGCGAGGACGAAACGCAGTGGGCGCAGTACGATAGCTGCCATTTGCTGACCCACGCCCATAGCCAACTCCCTATCCTTATTGATCAAGGCGGTGGCGACGGCTTTTTACCCGAACAGCTGCAGCCGGAAAAACTGGCCGCGCGGGCGAGTCAGCACGACGGTGCGTTTACGCTGAGAATACAACCCGGCTATGACCACAGCTATTTCTTCATCGCCAGCTTTATTGAAGATCATCTGCGCTTTCACGCCCGCTATTTGCACCGGCAATAACCCGGCTTATTTATCCGTACAGCGTTTTTCTCAGTAAACAGTCGTAACCGGCCTTCGCCGGTTACGACTGTTTTAACAGGTAAAGAAAAACGCCGTCTTGCCGATAAATTATTTCTGTATAGCCGCTTCGCCAGGGAATTCGTATGGCCCGCTATTGCGAAGCGCCCCTTTGCCGCCAGACGAATATATATTGGGAGTATCTGATTTTGCAAAGAAAACGGGTTTCGTCATCAGAACTGTTTTCCGTCGGCTATGACGCGGAAAATAGCGTATTGGAAATAGAATTACTGAATGGAAGCATCTATCAATACCGCGGCGTAGCTCGGATGATTTATGAAGAGCTAATGTCGAGCAGCACGAAATCCCGATATTACTCACGCTATATTAAAAGCTCGTTTTCTTACGAGAAAATTCAGTGATGAATGGGCGAATCAGGAGCTTGTTCCGACAGTCTTCTCATCCGCCCGTTGTCGCTCCGCTCAACCCGCCGCCGGTTCAACCAGGTTGCTGCTTTCCACCGTTTTGAGCGCCGCCAACAATACGGACTTATCCAGTTTCAACGGCAAATAGTGAATGGACTCATTCGGTTGCAAAGTACGTTCGATGACCGCTGCAATAGCGGCGCCATCGTTTATATCCACATTCAGTTCCGCCAACGACGTCGGCAAACCAAACGCCTTAAAGGCGGCTTGTAACTGCCGCAGCGTATCGATATCGCCTTGCAGCGCGCTTTGCACCAGGATGCCGTACGCAACTTTGGTGCCATGCAGGAAGTCCTCTGTCTGCGGCAAAACCGTCAGCCCGTTGTGCACCGCATGCGCAGCGGCCACCCGCGTGTAGCGCTCCCCTAACCCGCCGACCATGCCGCCGCCGGCAATAATGGCGTCGATAACATCAAGAAAATCCTGCGTCAACGTCCCCTTGCTCGCCGCCGCTAGCGCCGATGCGCTTTTTTGCAGCAATACGTCGCGAATATCCCGTGCGGTTTGCAGCCCAAGCCTCACGGTCAACGGCAAGGTTTCAGGTTCGGGGCTTAGCACCACCGCTTCATACCACTTCGCCAGTGTGTCGCCCACGCCGGCCAACAGATATTCCACGGGCGCCGCCAGAATAATGCGCGGCTCCACCAGCACCAGATGGTTGGCGTCGCGAAAGATCTCGAAGCGCAGCGCCTGCCCCTCATCGGTATACCACACGGAAAGCGGCGTCCAGGCGGCGCAGGTCGCGGCAATCGTCGGAATAGCCACCAATGGCGCCCCCACCTCGCGCGCCACCACCTTGGCGGTATCCAGCACCGCGCCGCCGCCGATACCGATCACCACCTGGCAGTCTTCCCCGGCCTGCGCCACCAGCCTGGCAACCTCGCCTTCGCTGCAGTGCGCGCCGAACAACGCTCGCCGCGCCGTCGGCGCGTTAAATTCAGCGGGAAGATATGGCTTCGCGGCGGTTAGCGCCCGATCGCCGTATATCCATAACGCATTGTTCAGCACCGCGGGCGGATAAAACGTCAGCAGCTTATCGATGGCGCCAGGAAAAGAAAAATAATTGGCCGGACCGACCTGTACGCGGATTGCCGTAGTACTCATATTCAGATATTCCTCGAGGTGCCATTCCGACAGTGAGAGATGGCGGTAATAAGGAGAAGGGATTCATACCGCCATCTTATTCACTTATCAGACGCTGTTTAAGAATTTTTTCGCTTAACATATTCTTTTTCATTCGTAGTTTACCGCGCTTGCGGCGCCGAATCTGAATTAAATCATGTTAGTTATGTGTTACATTTCAATCCGGTTTTTTTTGCTGATATTCACCGCCAAGAGCCTTACTGAACATGATATCTACCCCCCAACGAACACGACTGGAAATGCGCGACATTTCCATCTCCTTTTCTGGCTTTCATGCGCTGAAGCAGGTTGATTTTACGCTAGAGGGTGGATCTATTCATGCTTTGACCGGCGCGAACGGCGCGGGTAAATCCACCCTGATGACCATTCTGTCGGGCGCTTACCGTCATTACCGCGGCGACATTGTGATTGATGGCAGCCGGGTCGATATTCATTCGCCCCGCGCGGCCAAACAGTATGGGATCCATCTGGTGCAGCAGGAGGTGGACGTCGCGCTGGTGCCGACGCTGTCGGTCGCCGAAAATATTATGCTCGATACGCTGGCCCAGACCGGTCACGTCCTCAACTGGCCGCAGGTTTACCGCCAGGCGCAGGCGCTGCTTGACCAGCTCGGCATTCGTCTAAATGTTCGCCAACGGCTAGACCGCTGTTCACTGGCGGAAAAACAGCAAATCCTATTAGCCAGAGCCTTATCCCACGAGTGCCGTTTTTTAATTCTGGATGAACCGACGGCGCCGCTCGATCAGGCGGAAAGCGCACGCCTGTTCCAGGTAGTTCGACGCTTACAGCGCGCGGGGATCGGTATCGTCTTCATTTCTCATCGTATTCATGAATTAAGCGAGATTTGCGATACGCTGACGGTGCTGCGCGATGGCGAATTCGTCAGTAGCGGCCCGATGCAGGGGCTTAACGGAGAACAAATCGTAGAGAAAATGCTGGGACACCGACTGGATGATATTTTTCCGCCGCGCCGTCCCCCCCCGTTATCCGCCCCGTTGCTGCACATCAAAGGGCTGCATGACGAAACCCTGCTGCGGGATATCTCGCTAACGCTGCACAAAGGCGAAATTCTCGGTATCGCCGGACTGGCCGGCGCGGGCAAAACCGAACTGTGTAAAGCGCTGTTCGGCGCGACGCCCAGCCAGTTAACGCAGGGAGAATATAACGGCGCGCGCTGGCGCCCGCATTCGCCCTATCGATCTGTCGAACAGGGTATCGCGCTGGTGCCTGAAGAACGGCGTAAAGAAGGCATTTTTATTGAAGAATCCGTCGCCATGAATCTTAGCGTCAGCGCCAGTAATCGTTTTTCCCACTGGGGAGTCTTCAGCCACCGCCAGGCATTGTCCTGGGCTAGGCAGGTCATCGATCGATTAACGATTCGCACCACCGGGCCGATGCAAAAGCTGGCGCGGCTGTCGGGCGGTAATCAGCAAAAAGTGGCTATCGGCAAATGGCTGCGCAGCGAAGCGCAGGTGCTGATCTTTGATGAACCCACCAAGGGTGTCGATATTAAAGCGAAACAGGATCTGTTCTCGCTGATTGACGGTCTCGCCCAACAGGGTAAAGGCATTATTTACGCTTCGGGCGAATTTTCCGAGCTCGTCGGTCTTTGCGATCGCATCTGCGTGTTATGGGATGGGCGGATTGTCGCCGAATTGGATGCCTCAGCGATTGATGAAGAAACTCTACTATTGTATTCAACTGGAGGAACTCCCGCGTGAGTCACCCACTTTCACCTACCGGGGTTCTCCCCTTACGCCACCGTTTTTTCGAGTTTTTGTATAAATGGGGCATGCTGATCACCGTTATCGCGCTGATTACGCTTTTCGGTCTGGCATCGGACAACTTTCTCGACCCCTATAACATCATCAATATCTTGCGATCGATCGCCATCGTAACCGTGATAGCGATTGGGGTTTCCATCTCTTTGTCGGTTGGCGGTTTCGATCTTTCAGTGGGTTCCACCGCATCACTGGCCAATGCGCTGGTGATTTCGCTGTTCGTCTGGCATGGTTTTGACACCACGGGGGCGATTGTACTGACGCTGCTGCTGTGTACGCTGGTCGGGTTATTCAACGCTTTTCTTATCGTGGTGCTGAAAATACCCGATATGCTGGCGACGCTCGCCAGCCTGTTTGTCATTCAGGGCGTCGCCATGACCTACAGCTACGGCGGCTCCATCACGCAGAATATGGTGCTGCCGAGCGGTGAAATGGCCGAAGGCGCCATTCCTGAATTTTTCGCCGCGCTGGGACAGGTGCCGGTCATCGTCGTGATCATGCTGGTGGTCACGGTTATCGTTCAGCTCTATCTGTCGCTGACCAAACACGGGCGCCGCATGTATGCCATTGGCGGCAATCCTGAAGCGGCGCGTTTGGCCGGCATCAGAACGTCCCGCTATCGAATCCAGGCCTATGTGTTCTCTTCACTGCTGGCGGCGCTGGGCGGAATATTATTGGCTTCCCGCATTGGTTCGTCACAGGTCAATGCCGGCGGCGGCTACTTAATGGATGCCGTCGCCGCCGCCTATATCGGTTTCTCGCTGGCCGGCTCAGGCAAACCAAACGCGCTGGGCACCCTGGTCGGCGCGGTGATCCTCGGCGTACTGCAAAACGGCCTGGTCATGCTTTCCGTTCCCTACTACGCCATGGATATCATCAAGGGCCTGGTGCTGGCCCTCGCCCTCGCCATGACCTACATTCAAAAACGCTGACAGGCACGATGACGCTGCGCCCGGACGTTTAGTTTAGTAAACGTCCGGAACAGCCGCTATCGGCGGCGTCGGCAGGGGTCTTCGGTAGGCAACCGCCCATCGCCATCATTGTCGGCGAACGAATAAAAGATCGGCTGGAGAGATAACGATCAGAAATATCAACGAATTTATTTTTTCTCGCCAAAAATACAGCGCTAAAATCAATTATCGCCGTTATCAATATGTATTGGCTGACAATAAATAATTACCCCGAATATAAAAAGCAAAATAAGACCGCGTAAAATCAATAAAACATTAACGGCGCTTATTTAATTAGATGTCACGTAATAATTCCACGTTAATAGTATGAATAAATATCATTTGAGTTAACGTCAATAAAAATAATCAGTCCAATTAAATGCCAATGCAGTTATTACCGCCTAACGATAACTGATGAAAAGTACATTTTCATACTCGGTATAGCAAAAGGCAGAAAACATATCCCGTTAGCGCGGTAAATAATCCGCGTATGCGGAGCGGTCAATATCCTTTCTGCTGCACAAACTCATCAATATTTTCAATTATCTTTTCCATCAATGTTTGCAGCGCGGAGGCCGACGTCCAACCAATATGTGGGGTAATCAATAAGTTGGGTAGTTTTTTTGCCGCTTCTATTAACGGATTATCCCTTGACGGCGGTTCTTGCTCCAGACAATCCAGTGCGGCGCCCGAGATGGTGCGCTGCGTCAAAGCGGACACCAGCGCCGCTTCGTCAATCAATCCGCCACGCGCCGTGTTCACAATGGAGACCGTCGGCTTGCACAGCGCCAGCGTATGCGCGTTTATCAATCCGCGGGTTTCATCACTCAGCGGGCAGTGCAGCGAAATAATATCCGACGACTGCAATACCTGCTCAAACGGCAGGTAGCCCTGACGACACGTCACCGCGCCTCTACGTTCGGAGAATAACGGCTTCATTCCCAGCGCCGTCGACAAACGAGCGACCTCGCGCCCAATCGCGCCGGCGCCGATGATGCCGAGCGTAGAGCCGGCGATATCCTTCACCGGGTGATCGAAATACGAAAACCGCGACTCTCCGGCCCAGCGGTCGCCGAGCTGGTCGCGATACCAGGCCATCAAATTGTGTTTTAACGCGAATATCATCGCCAGGGTATGCTCGGATACCGACTGGGTAAAATAATTCGGCACATTTTTCACCTCAATCCCTAGTTCGGCGGCAGCGGCGATATCAATGGCATCCGTTCTCTGCGCGGCAACCGCAACCAGCTTGAGAGACGGCAATGCCGACAAAGTCTCACGGGTTAATACCGTTTTGTTGGTGATAATGATATCGCTGTTTTTTGCCCGGGCAATAACCTGATCAGGGGCGGTATAACTATATTCAGTCCATTCATGGTGGCATTGCGGCCGCCTAAAACTATTCTTTTTCAAAAAAATGGTTTCAGGTAACGCCCCTTTATCCAAAAAAGTAATTTTTAGCATCGCGTTCACTCTGATTATTATTTATACGTCAGAACCTGCATTTCGATAGTAACAAAAACTATTCAACGGAACTCGCCTCGCCACCCCGGCACAAATAAGGCAAGAGACCTGTCGTCTATATTTGCCCCACAAGCATAGCAAGTTAATTATTCCATTTTTAAATTACCATTTTATAATCACATTATCATTAAATGATGACTCAATCATGCAGCATAAGAGTAATAACAGCGTAGACAGCATTAAAGTAATTAACAATGATTGTTATAATGAATTTCATTCATTATGGCTTTTTTGCTAAATAACCGCGCCAAACCGAGCAGGCTGTCGCCAATACCTATTTACCACAGGGGAGAGGAACTGACCATTTGCATTGCATGCGGCATGCATACTTTTTTCAGGGAGCTGCGGGATTTGGGCGTTCGGCGATAGGCCTACTCGCTTAAATCAGAGCGAGTGCTTACCGCGGCGGCGGGCATCCCCCCTGGCCGCCTGCGGTTTGCAAGGAAAAAGAATACACAGACAAAAAATTGCCTGGTGGATACCAGGCAATGGAAAACGCTATTTTGACGCGTCATGTTCAGGAAACGTCATATCCTTATACCGGATAAAGCGCGTCCCCCGAGAAAGCTTATAGCCGAGCCAAATCAGCAGAAACAGCGGGATGCCGATGTAGGTTGCCGTCACGCCGTACCAATCGATTTCATCCTCCAGAAAGGCCTGATAGTTCTGCCCCAGGGTAATAATCAGACACAGCACGAAGGCAAAGAGCGGCCCCAGCGGAAAGAAGCGGGAAAGATAGGGAAGACGGCCCAGATCGTGACCAGCTTTAACGTACCCGCGCCGGAAGCGATAGTGGCTGATGGCAATCCCCAGCCAGGCGATAAACCCGGTCATACCGGAGGTGTTCAGTAACCAGAGGTAAACCGTTTGGTTGCCGTACATCGATGACAGAAAGCACAGTGCGGCAACCACCGTGGTCGCATATAAGGCATTGCGCGGCACCCCGCCCTTGGACAGTTTGGCAAAAAGGCGCGGCGCTTTCCCTTCCGAGGCCAGCGTAAACAGCATCCGGGTACAGGCGTACATGCCTGAGTTACCCGCCGACAAGACGGCCGTCAGGATAACGGCATTCATTACCGCCGCCGCGGAAAGCAAACCAGCATGCTGAAATACCAGCGTGAACGGGCTGACGGCAATGTCTTTTACATCATTGCGCAGCAGATTGGGATCAGTATAGGGGATAATCAGACTGATGATTAAAATAGCGAAAATATAGAATAACAGAATGCGCCAGAATACCTGACGGATCGCCCGAGGGATATTTTTCTGCGGATCCTCTGACTCGCCGGCCGCCACACCAATTAACTCGGTGCCCTGGAATGAAAACCCCACGATCATCGCCACGCCGACCATGGCCGAAAATCCGCCCGCAAAGGGCGCATCCCCGATCTGCCAGTTATGTATTCCCGCATTTTCGGCGCCGCGCAAAATCCCCACGATCATCAGGATACCGACGGCGATAAAAATCACTACCGTCACCACTTTGATTAGCGAGAACCAATATTCAGCTTCGCCAAAACCCTTCACCGAAATGACGTTCAATAACACCATAACCGCCAGAAATAGCGCACTCCATATCCAGCCGGGGATTTCCGGAAACCAATATCCCATTACCAGTTGGGCGGCCACCAGGTCAACCGCGATGGTTACCGCCCAGTTGTACCAATAATTCCAGCCCAATGCGAAGCCGAAGCCTTCTTCGACATAACGGGAGCCGTAAGTTGCGAACGACCCCGATACCGGCATAAATGCCGCCAGTTCACCCAGGCTGGTCATCAGAAAATAGACCATTACGCCAATAAGAACGTAAGACAATAAAGCCCCGCCCGGCCCTGCCTGTGAAACCGTGGCGCCGGAGGCAACAAACAATCCGGTGCCAATCGAACCGCCAATCGCGATCATCGTCAAATGCCGTGCTTTAAGCTCACGGCGCAGGGTAGTTCTGCCCTGAACAGAATGTTGAATATCTTGCTGAGCCATTATTGTCCTGACTGCTCTTGCTAAAAATTGAGGCGGGATTGTAACAAATAGCCTTAATCAGGATCGCCGGGTTTGTTGAATTATAAGTTAGGTTCATAACTCAACCCCGATTATTAGAAACATAGCATATCCCCGCCTTCCCTATTCCGCCTCGCGACAATAGCTCAGGAAGCGTTGCAGAACATTGGAAAGATGTTTCTGACGATGATGCACCAGATACAGCGTACGCGTAAATTTAGGCAGC
This sequence comes from Brenneria bubanii, assembly GCF_022378355.1. GTDB lineage: Bacteria > Pseudomonadota > Gammaproteobacteria > Enterobacterales > Enterobacteriaceae > Brenneria > Brenneria bubanii. The sequence goes on along the minus strand of NZ_JAKMAJ010000007.1, from coordinate 111,892 downwards.
GGAATCGGCAACTCGATCAGCGTGCCCATCTCCAGCTGTTCGGCGATGACATGGCGCGACAGGCAACTCACGCCGATACCGTGACGCACGGCGTGTTTGATCGCCTCGGAATTGCCCAGTTCCATCACTAAACGAAAACGCGGCAAGTGCGCCAATAGCAGATGATCCAGCACTTCACGAGTCCCGGAGCCGGGTTCACGCAGAATCCAGGGGACATCGTCCAGCGCCGATAAAGACAATGTCTGTCGACTAAGCGGATGCGTTGGCGCGCAGAAGACCACCAGCTCATCCTCCAGCCAGGGTTGCGTTACCAGATCGGGATGATGACAAGGCCCTTCGATCAATCCGAGATCGACGCTGAACTCGGACACGCTGGTAATCACATCCTGAGTGTTACCCACGTGCAGTTCCAGCGGTATTTCAGGAAAATCATGACGATAGCGGGCAATCATCGCTGGCAGCAGATAGTTGCCGATAGTGCTGCTGGCATAAATGCGCAGGGCGCCGTTGTCACGGCGAAAAAGCTGCTCAATCTCGGTGGACTGCTCGAGCAACGACAACGCTTTGGGATAAAGCAGGCGCCCATGCTCGTTGACCACTAACCGTTTACCTACGCGATCAAATAACTGAACGCCCAATTGCCCTTCCAGATCAGCCAGCGCGGCGCTGACTGCTGATTGAGAAAGAGCGAGTACGACCGAAGCCTGAGTGGTGGATCCACTTTTCAGGACTTCAGTAAACACTTCCAACTGACGTAATGTGATATGCATAACAGGCTCTTTATCTGAAATAACTATAAGTTATAAATATATAATCAATTACTCTTTTATCTACTCTGATAATAAGATTGGCCAACCGCACATTATTATCAGCATAGGTAAATAACATGGTGGCTATTTCCGTCGCTCAGCGACTGACACAGCGTAGAAATCGGACAATAAAAATACTCCCAGGTCTATTAATCATAGGCTTAACGACAGGCATCCTTCTTTGGCTGGCAAATATTCCGAAAGTCATACAGTGGGGACCGGGCACGTTAACACTGGCAATAGTGGCAGGGATCATACTTGGCAATACGGTTTATCCATGGCTACATTCTTTTTGCGATCCAGGCGCGCAGTGGGCAAAAAGTCATCTGCTGCGATGGGGAATTATACTTTACGGATTTCGGCTTAGCTTTCAACAAATCACTGCCATTGGTATCGCGGGAATCGCGACTGACCTCACCATCGTAACGTCAACCTTTCTGCTCGCCTGCTGGCTTGGCCGTCGGATATTCAAACTCGACGGCGAAACCGTCATCCTCATTGGCGCAGGCAGCAGCATTTGCGGAGCGGCTGCGGTTATGGCGACAGCCCCTGTGGTGAAAGCCTCTGGCGATAAAATCGCAGTGGCGATATCAACCATTGTCATTTTTGGTACGATAGCCATGTTCCTTTATCCCTGGCTGTACCGATTGAATCTGTATTATCACTGGTTGGCCTTCAATCCGCAAACATTCGGCATCTACCTTGGTTCGACGATTCACGAAGTGGCTCAGGTCGTCGCCGCCGGACATGCCATTGGCGCCGAAACAGAAAAGATGGCCGTTATCAGCAAAATGCTGCGCGTCATGATGCTGGCGCCTTTCCTGCTGTGCCTCGGCTTTATGCTCAACAAGAGACGCCGGCCGACCGCGCCGTCAGAAACACAATCGATTTCCCCTGTTTTTCCCTGGTTTGCGCTTTGGTTTGTCGTTGCGGCCGCACTAAACTCAACCCGGCTACTTTCCCCGACGATGACCGGCGATTTAACCCGATTGGATAATCTGCTGCTGACGATGGCGATGATAGCATTAGGCCTGACCACTCGCATTAGCGACATCCGCCATGCCGGAGCCAAGCCGCTGCTGCTGGCGCTCATCGTTTTTATCTGGCTGATGCTGGGCGGCGCGCTCGTTAATCTGACTTTCGATCACTTATTTCAAACTGGCCTCAATTAATTAACGCTTAACGACTGGTTAACCTGAGCGACGATGCCATAATGCGCCGTCACTAATGAGGAGAACATCATGAAATACGTAGGTGCGCATGTCAGTGCGGCAGGCGGTGTCGATCAGGCGGTCATACGCGCTCATGAGCTGCAGGCAACGGCTTTCGCCTTGTTCACCAAAAATCAGCGTCAATGGCGGGCCGCGCCGCTGACGCCGGATCTGATTGAACGATTTAAAACGGCCTGTGCCGCCTATGCCTATACGCCGGCGCAAATTTTACCGCACGACAGCTATCTGATTAATCTTGGTCATCCCGAGGCCGAGGCGTTGGCAAAGTCGCGCACCGCCTTTATAGACGAGATGTCGCGTTGTCAGCAACTGGGGCTGAGCCTGCTCAACTTTCATCCCGGCAGTCATCTGAAGCAGATTGATGAAGAACGCTGTCTGGCGCGCATTGCCGAGTCAATCAATATCGCCCTGCAGGCAACGGAAGGCGTTACCGCGGTTATCGAGAATACCGCCGGGCAAGGCAGCAATCTGGGATTTCGTTTTGAACACCTGGCCGCCATTATCGCCGGCGTTGAAGACAAAAGCCGCGTAGGGGTTTGCATTGACACCTGTCACGCCTTCGCTGGCGGTTATGATCTGCGTACGGTGGAGAGCTGCGAGAAAACCTTTTCTGAGTTCGACAAGGTGGTCGGTTTTCACTATTTACGCGGAATGCATCTGAACGACGCCAAAAGCGAATTCAACAGCCGCGTTGACCGTCACCATAGCCTGGGCGAAGGGAATATCGGTAAAACGGCCTTCAGCTACATCATGGGAGATAAGCGTTTTGACGCTATTCCCCTGATCCTGGAAACCGTCAATCCGGACATCTGGCCGGAGGAAATCGCCTGGCTTAAATCGCAAATTTGATGGACTGCGCTAAAAAGGAAACGGGGCCGGTTGGTATCGCCAACCGGCCCCGTTTCACGACATCCTTGTATAACGACGCACGCGGTTAAGCGTCCGTTTTCACCAATTCTTCATCCGGTCGTTTGAGGAAGGCATACAGCACGCCGGCAACCACGGTTCCGGCGATAATCGCCAGCAGATAACCCAATACCGGCGTAATCGCGCTGGGGATCAGCAGAACAAACAGACCGCCGTGCGGAGCCATCAGCTTAGCCCCCACCGCCATCGAAATAGCGCCTGTCAGCGCGCCGCCGATGATGCAGGATGGCAATACGCGAATAGGATCGCGGGCAGCGAACGGAATAGCCCCTTCAGAGATAAAGCACAGTCCCAGGACCAACGCGGCTTTTCCTCCTTCGCGTTCTGTTGGATTGAACTTCTTGCCGGCCAGCAAGGTCGCCAGACCCATCGCCAACGGCGGCACCATGCCCCCCGCCATAATCGCCGCCATAGGGCCGTATATCTGGCTGCTCAACAATGTGGTGCCAAATACATAGGCCACTTTGTTTACCGGTCCGCCCATGTCGGTACACATCATGCCGCCCAGGATAGCGCCCAGAATTACCGCATTGGCCGTCCCCATCGATTGCAGCCAGTCGGTCAAACCGGTCAGAATCTTGGCTACCGGCGTACCTACGCCGTATACCATGATTAAGCCCATGATCAGGGTGGCCAGTAGCGGGATAATCAAGATCGGCTTCAGCGCCGACATACTTTGCGGCAAGTGGATATGCTTGTTGATTGCTCTGGCGATATAGCCCGCCAGAAAACCTGCGATAATCCCACCCAGGAACCCGGCGCCCATGGTATTCGCCAATACGCCGCCGACTAAACCCGGCGCCAGGCCAGGACGGTCGGCAATGGAAAACGCGATATATCCGGCCAACACCGGAACCATCAGCATAAACGCGGAATCACCCACCGTTTTCAGCGCGGCGGCCAGCGTTCCCGGCTCCTTAAACGCTTCAATACCAAACATAAACGACAGCGCGATACACAACCCGCCGGCGACCACCACCGGCAACATGTAAGACACCCCGGTCAACAGGTGGCTATAAGGCCCCGTACCGCCTTTTTTCGCCTGGCCGGTCTTCTCGGTGCCGCTTTGTCCGCTCGGCTGATAAACCGTCGCTTCCGCCAGCGCCTTATCCAGCTCCTGCGCGGTCTTTTTCAACGCCAGACCGGTGGAGGTGCGGTACATTTTCTTACCGGCGAATTTGCTCAGATCGACTTCTATGTCCGCAGCGACGATAACCACATCGGCCTGCTCAACTTCTTCCTGCGTGATGGGATTCCCCGCGCCGACAGAGCCGCGCGTTTCCACCTTAACCCACCAGCCGCGTTTCTTCGCTTCGGTTTCAATGGCTTCCGCGGCCATGAACGTATGCGCCACGCCCGTCGGGCATGCCGTTACGGCGACGATACGTTTTGCCGAATTGCTTTGCTGAACCGGCGTTGCGGCCGCTGCCGCAGCCTGATAAGTCGCTGCTTCAGCCTTCGCCTTCTCAAGGAACGCCTCTGGTTGACTCGCGGCCAGTTCAACATCGCCAACATAGACCTGTTTGCCATTCAGCGCCGAGTCCGCCGCGGCGGCAGTGCCAAGAACGATCGCCAGCTCCGCGTCATCAGCCTGTTGTGTCAACGTCAGCCCTGCTTTCGCAGCGGCTGAGCCGAGCAGATTACTCACCAGCCGGCTTCTCGCCAGACCCAGTGATTTATCTAAAATCAGCAGCGTCTTCATTGTTCGTCTCCTGCTGTCAGTTAAAGGGTTTCAGATCGACGCGTGCCATCATTGCAGCCAACTGAGGACGGTCGGTAATACCAACATTACTCTGGCTCACTGCGAGTGCCGCAACCGCCGTTGCCAGACGCAAAGTGTGTTCACTGGACTCACGCATTAATAAGCCATAAATCAGTCCTCCGACCATGGAGTCGCCGGCGCCCACCGTACTGATCACTTCACAAGCAGGCGGTTTTGCCAGCCAGGCGCCCGAGGCGTTCACCCACAGCGCGCCTTCGGCGCCCAGCGAGATCACGACATGGGCAATTCCTTGCTCGCGCAGCGCATGCGCGGCATCGACCACGTCATCCAGCGTCGGTAATTTACGTCCCGCCCAGATTTCCAATTCACGGCGGTTGGGTTTCACCAGCCATGGCGAGGCTTTCAACCCAGCAACCAGCGCATCACGACTGCTGTCAAAAATAATGCACGGACAATGACTACGTAACCGGGACATCCAGTCGGTAAAAGCATCCGGATCAACGCCGGCAGGCAAACTGCCGCTGACGGCGACCATATCGAACTGCCCCAACCAACTAAGAGAATCATTAACGAAGCGCTGCCAGTCTTGCGGCGTCACTTCAAATCCCGAGAAATTGAGATCGGTAACATCTCCGTCTTTTTCCGTCAGTTTGACGTTGATGCGCGTACGTCCCGGTACAACCTGGAAACGGTTTGCAATGCCCAGTTCACTGAACAACTGTTGGAAACCGTCCTGATTGTCTTTCCCCAGGAACCCACCCACCGTGACATCAATCCCGAGATCTTTCAGTACCTTGGCAACGTTGATACCTTTGCCTGCGGCATGCAGACCCGCTGTTTGAACCAGGTTGACCTCGCCCCTTTCAATTTCAGGACAATAGCCGACCAGATCATAAGCCGGATTCAGGGTAATGGTGGCGACTCGCCTGCTCATGCTGCCCCCTCGCCTAAGCCAGAATTAATTGCTTCACCAATTGCGGTCAATGCTTGCTCAGCATCGCTGCCGCTCGCCGTAAAGCGTAGCTTGTGACCTTTCTTCACGCCCAGCGCGATGACTTTCATCAGGCTGCGGCCGTTAACCGGTTTGCCCGTACCATCAAGGTTCGTGACGGTAACATCGCTGCTGAACTGTTTAATCACGTTAACCAACATCGTACCCGGACGCGCGTGCAGACCATGCTCATTGCGCACGGTAAACTCTGCCGTCGATACCCCGACTTCCTCCTGCACATCACTGGTCAGCAAGGCCAGCAAAGTCGACGCATCGGCTTTCAGCAGGCGTTCAGCTTTTTGTTCGCTCAACAGTTTCGTCAGATAATCGATTGGTTCGTAAGCCTGATCGTCTGCTGCGGCGAACGTCACGAGCAACGCGACGGATTCGCCATCGACATCGAAAGGCGCAGCCGGACGGGCAATGGCGGCGGCGCTGCTGAGGTTGCCTTCAGCGCTGTCGCTGAACCAGATGCCCTGCCCCAGACTCAGTGGCTTATTGCTCACGACATGGCTGACGAAGCTGGCGTCGACGGCGCCAATCTGCTGCAAACGACCGGCATTCAGCGCTTGTAACGTCAGCAGATTGTCGGTTGCCACATCAAGCGAAATCAGCGAAGTATCCAAACGGAACTCCGGCAATTGCTGCTCGCCCATCAACAGGCTGCGAAGCTCTTCCGCCGACGTCGTGCTTGCCAAACGTTCCGCAACGCGATCGTCGCTCAGTACATGCGTCAGCTGGCGCAACAGCGCCAAATGTTCATCCGATCGCGCCGCGATGCCCAATACCACATAGGCCGTTTGATCTTCCCCCCAGGCGATGCCCTGAGGGAACTGAAATACCTGAACGCCCGTGTTCAGTACCAAATCACGGGTATCCGTGGTGCCGTGAGGGATAGCGATGCCATTCCCCAGATAAGTGGATGTCTGCGTCTCGCGCTTCAACATGCCATCGACATATGCTGCGCTAACACACCCGGCCTGAGTCAGTGCCGAAGCAACAAGCTGTATAGCTTCCTGCTTGCTGCTGGCTACCGCGCCTAAATGAATGTCTTGCTGTGACAACTGGAACATGGCTCTCCTCTCTTGCTGAAGATTGAATCGTTTCAGCTTTTATGAGAAAAAATGTGTCTATTGAGAAAAGCGTTTCACAAAAAGTATCGCTGAAACGTTTCAATGAGTCTGTTTCCATTACGCCGTTTATGCAAGTGTTCTGCGCCATTGACGTAACGAATTTATGACATCACGCACATTTTAGCCGCCAGACTGCATTCTGGTATGATAAAAATGCGTATTTAGCTGAAGTGTTGCTGAAGAAAAATATCAAAACAGGTTTTCTGTTTTTTTATAAAGCGGCGTAACATGACGCGCTCACGCCATCATCTACCGGCTTTTTAAGCCTTGTCACCGTATGCACACATCCGTCAGCTCTGCTCGACGTCAGCCCGACCTGACTTCGCCCGCGTTCCTCGTTATCGCCTTTCTGACTGGCATTGCCGGCGCATTACAGCTGCCGACGCTGAGTCTTTTCCTTTCGAATGAAGTGCAGGTGCGACCGTTTCTGGTTGGGATGTTTTATACCGGCAGCGCCGTTATCGGCATTATCGTCAGCCAGATGCTGGCAACGCGTTCAGACCGGCGCGGCGATCGCAAAACGCTTATTTTCCAATGCTGTTTACTGGGCGCGCTGGCCTGTATTTTATTCGCCTGGAACCGCAACTATTTTATTCTGCTGTTTGTCGGCGTGCTGCTCAGCAGTTTTGGGTCGACGGCAAATCCGCAGCTATTCGCCCTGGCGCGGGAGCATGCGGACCGTACTGGCCGTGAAGCGGCGATGTTCAGTTCCATATTGCGCGCGCAGATCTCTCTTTCCTGGGTTATTGGTCCGCCGCTGGCATTTGCCCTGGCGCTGGGTTTTGGTTTCACCGCCATGTATCTGACGGCGGGCGTCGTATTTGTGGTCTGCGGCCTTTTGGTCAGGTGTTTTCTTCCCTCCATGCCGAAGGCTGCGGTTAGAACCACGGCGACCCTGGAGGCGCCGCGCCATAATCGCCGTGATACGCTGCTATTGTTTGCCGCCTGTACGCTAATGTGGACATGTAACGGCATTTACATCATCAATATGCCGCTGTATTTGGTGAATGAGCTTCATCTGCCGGAGAAACTGGCCGGGATTATGATGGGCACCGCCGCCGGACTGGAAATCCCGGCGATGCTGATCGCCGGCTATGTCGCCAGACGCTTTGGCAAACGCTTTCTGATGCGGTTGGCCGTGCTGTCCGGACTGTTTTTCTATACGGGCCTGTTGCTTCTCGACAGCGAAATCGCCCTGCTGGCCTTACAGCTGCTGAACGCTGTTTTTATCGGTATTCTCGCCGGGATCGGCATGCTGTATTTTCAGGATCTGATGCCCGGTCAGGCGGGCGCGGCAACCACGCTTTTTACCAATACCGGCCGCGCAGGCTGGATTGTCTCCGGTTCGCTGGCCGGGGTTGTGGCGGAGATCTGGAATTATCACGCCGTGTTTTTTATCGCGCTGTTTATGATCGCCGGCTCAGGTTATTGTATGTGGCGAATCAAAGACGCCTAGGCGGCAGTATCTCCGGCGCCGTATCGGTTTCCAGCTTGATCAGGTAGACAAGCGCCTCGTCGCGATGACTGAAACACATATCGGCGCGCGCCTGTAACCCGGCGCAGACGGCAGGTCTATGCGGCGAATGAAATATTCCACAGCGCATATTTACATCCAGATGAATACAGGGCGTATTAGCCGGTTTGCCATTGGGCATGCCGGGCAACGGGGTGGAAATCGACGGGGCGATGCAACATGCGCCGCAACCTGAACGACAGTCCATCAGCAGACTCCCCGGCAGGCCGGAAAAGGAAGGATCATCCGCCAACATAACAGCCATTCGGGCGAACACCAACCTTTGTTCATATTATACGCACGTAATCGACATTAACGCTGACAACAAAAATGTGCGCGCATGAAATCCTGCTTGCCTGAATCCTGCCGCGCGAGTAACGTGTCGCCACAAAAATCTCACTCCTCATCGACAGGTGTTTTATATGGCAAGAGCGAACGAAATTAAACGCGGTATGGCCGTTAACTATAATGGCAAATTGCTGCTGGTGAAGGACATCGATATTCAGAGTCCAAGCGCCCGCGGCGCCAGTACGCTGTACAAAATGCGCTTTTCCGACGTGCGCACCGGATTAAAGGTTGAAGAGCGTTTTAAGGGCGATGATATTCTCGATACCATCTCGTTAACGCGTCGGACGGTCACTTTCTCTTATATTGATGGCGACGAGTACGTCTTTATGGATGACGAGGACTACACGCCATACAACTTCAAAAAAGATCAAATAGAAGAAGAACTGCTATTCATTCCCGAAGGCGGCATGCCGGGTATTCAGGTATTGAGCTGGGATGGTGAACTTATTGCGCTTGAATTGCCGCAGACGGTGGACATGGAAATCGTTGATACCGCTCCCGGCATCAAAGGCGCATCGGCCAGCGCCCGCAACAAACCGGCGACGATGGCGACAGGTCTTACCATTCAGGTGCCGGAATATCTGAGCGCCGGAGAAAAGATCCGCATTCATATCCCGGAACGCCGTTATATGGGACGTGCCGAATAAGTATTGCCCCCTTTTTGCCAACCGCGCCGCAATAACGCGGCGAGGTTGGTATTGACTACCAACGTATTTTATTACCGATAGATAATGGTCAATACGCCCATCGTCCGTTCGCGATTGAGCCAACCGACACGCGTATCGGCAATCGCCTCCGGTAATCCATTGTTAGCCGTTACCGGCAGCAATGCATTATACTTGTAGGGAACCGACTTGCCGTCGCGATAGCATGATAGGTTGACCATCGCTTGCCGGGTACTTATCACGCAAGGATCCTCGACGATTTGCCCCCTAAAACGGATAATACCCGACGCATTATCGGCTGATGCCGATACCGCGCCTGCCGCCAACGAACATAGCGCCAGTACGCTGAAAAAGACCCACTGCATCAATCTACTCATAAACCACCCCATTTATCCTCAATAACGCCTCAGGTATCGGCAACAGGGGGGGTAACATTAATTAATTCAATACAATTTCTGCTGTAAGATAGGTGAAACCTATACTAATCAACACTGTCAGACTTTTTTTAATAGGAGGTTATGTTGCTAACCAAAGTTAATCTCATCACCGGCTTTCTTGGCAGTGGTAAAACCACCACCATCCGCCATCTACTGTCACAGAAACCTGAAGATGAAGTCTGGGCCGTATTGGTCAATGAATTTGGCGAAATAGGCATCGATGGCGCGCTGCTGGCCGACAGCGGCGCGGTATTGAAAGAGATCCCCGGCGGCTGTATGTGTTGCGTTAACGGCTTACCCATGCAGGTCGGTCTGAATATGTTATTACAGCAAAAGAAACCGCACCGCCTGCTGATTGAACCCACCGGCCTGGGTCACCCGAAACAGATTCTCTCGTTGCTGACCGGCGCCAGTTACCAGCCCTGGCTGACGTTACAGGCAACGTTATGTCTGCTGGATGCGCGTCAGCTGAGCGACGCCCGCTATACCGGGAATGAAAATTTTCGCGACCAGTTGGCTGCCGCTGATATTATCATCGCCAACAAACAGGACGCCTACCTCGATGCGGATCGCTACGCATTGCGGCAGTGGCGACAGGACAATAACGACACGCGACAGGTGGTGATGGTCACTCAGGGACAGGTCGATTGGCAACGGCTGGATGAAGATCGCCACAATATGCGTGAACTGCCAGACGGCGCCCGCCATCACCGGCATAAAACCGAGCAAGGGCTGGCCGCACTCAGGCTGCCTGGCAATGAATCCTGGCGGCGTTCATTAAATCAGGGTCAGGGATATTACGCCTGCGGCTGGATTTTCGCCGCGGAAACCATTTTTGATACCGCGGCCTTGCTGGACTGGGTTCGCTTGGCGCCAGTCAGCCGGGTCAAAGGCGTTATGCGCATTAAAGAAGGGACGCTGATCGTCAACCGTCAGGGGAATGATCTGCGCATTGAAACCAAAGCCGTCGCGCCCATAGATAGCCGCATTGAGCTCATTAATGAAACGTCCGCTGAGTGGAATAATTTACAGTCAATGCTGTTAAAGGCTTGTTTAACTACCATAGGATAGAATAGTCATTTGGTTAAATTGTTATACTGAGTGATTTATTTTATGTCTGGGCGCGACGTTTTATCTATTTTGCTACTGAACATATTGGGCATTGGGCTTTTTTTATCCTGGTATTTACCGCCAGACCATGGTTTTTGGTTTAGTCTAGATAGCCATGTTTTTTTCTATTTCAACCACCTGTTGGGGCAGAGCAGGCTGTTTCTCAACCTGGTGGCGATAACCAACCTACGGGCATTTGATGCCTGCGCGTTGATGGCGATGGGATTGCTGTATCTGTCTTTTTATCGCAAAGCCACGCCCCCGAAACGTCGGCATCTGCTGATCATCGGCGTCGTTATGTTATTCAGCGCCTTGATATTGAATCAGTTGGGCCATCTATTGCCGGTGCAACATGCCAGCCCTTCCCTCTCTTTTCATGATATCTACCGGGTTAGCGACTTAACCGACATCCCGGCAAAGGATGCATCCAAAGACAGTTTTCCTGGCGATCATGGCATGATGCTGATGGTATTCGCCGCATTTATGCTGCGCTACTTTACCCGTACCGCATTCGCCATTGGCGCCGCCATTGTGGTTATTTTTTCACTGCCCCGAGTCATGATCGGCGCCCATTGGTTTACTGACATTGCGGTAGGTTCGCTTTCAGTGGTATTGGTAGGATTAAGCTGGTTGCTGCTCACGCCGGCCAGCGATGCATTAATTAATCTGTTGCATCGCAATTTACCCGGCAGATATGCGCCGGGAAAACGGCGGTCATGATGTTAACTGCCGGATAAATCCGCTTGCCGGTCCGTTTAAGCGACCGGCGTCACCCCGATGACTTTCCCGGATCTTCGACGATGCAAAGTCACTCTCCACTTTTTTTACACATTTTTTAAACAAAAACACCATCTGATTTACTTTTTTCACGTCGCTATTTTTTTACTAATCACATCATTAAATCTTATAAATAAAATAGTTAAAACAGCTCGCAATCTGTTTATCGATGCGGTAATCTCGCTAAAGTTTGCTTTTTTCCGCTTATTGTTCTAGGTCGAAAAAATAATTGTGCGTTTCAACACACTTTCATTGTCCTATGTTTTGAGACGCTCACGCTCTGTTTTGTCTGAAATCTCGTTTTCGTTTGGCATTTATATAACGATATCTATCGTTAAGGACATCAAGGGAACATAACAACAATGGTCAAATCTCAACCGTTTCTGAGATATATCTGGCGGGCGTTGCCTGCCGTCGCGGTGGCGATAACGCTTTCCGCATGTAGCAACAGTGTCTCTAACAACCAAAACCCACAAACTGAGATGCATGCAGTTAATGATAAAGACGGTCTTTTACTGCAAGCCTCTCAGGATGAATTTGAAGCATTGGTGCGTAACGTGGATATCAAATCCAAATTACTTAGCCAATATGCCAGTTGGAAAGGCGTTCGTTACCGCTTAGGCGGCGACAGCAAAGGCGGTATCGATTGCTCCGCATTTGTTCGACGCACCTTCCGTGAACAGTTCGGTATGGATCTTCCCCGCTCAACCTATGAACAACAGGAAGTCGGACAAAAAATCCAGCGCACAAAACTGCGTCCCGGCGATCTCGTGATGTTTCGTGCCGGCTCTACCGGACGTCATGTCGGCATTTATCTTGGTAATAACCAGTTTGTTCACGCATCGACCAGCAGCGGCGTAATGATTTCCAATCTGGACGAAACCTATTGGAAAAAGCGTTACCATGAAGCCAGACGCGTCCTGGATAAAGGGATTAACAGCTAATCGACTTCTTGCCCTGATGTAAAAATAGATACCAAACGAGATAACCAAACGCTGCTCAATAACAAGCAGCGTTTTTTTATGCTTTATTTCGCCACGTCGCCGCCAGCTGTATTAAAAAAGATTACTAACAATATGTTACGGCTGCAGAGGTGACAGCGGGGAATAACCAGATTAGGGTAGCTTTATCGCGCTGCCTGGCAGCAAAAGAAAAGAACGACGTTAATTAATGTAATGCTAATGATTTTAAAAGCTTTATGCTGTAAAAAACGCCATATGAAAAATCGCTTAAAGCGCGGAGGATTGCCGTCAAGATGTTAAAACATGTTATTACTGCTTTACTGCTCTCCGCCGTGCCTTTGGGACTCAATGCGCAAACCATGGAGCAAAGCACCGCCTTCGCGGTTTTAGGGCAACCTAAATACCATGCGGACTTCCGCCATTTTGACTATGTAAACCCCGAGGCTCCGAAAGGCGGCAGCATCACGCTAAGCGCGCTCGGCACATTCGATAACTTTAACCGCTTTGCTTCGCGCGGCGTGGCGGCAGAGCGCACCGAGCGGCTTTATGATTCCCTGTTTGTCTCCTCCGACGATGAACCCGGCAGTTATTATCCGCTGGTGGCGCAGTCAACCCGTCACGATGCGGATTTTCACTGGATAGAAATCGACCTCAATCCCCGCGCGCATTTTCACGACGGTACGCCGATTACCGCCGCCGACGTTGCATTTACCTACAACATGTTCATGACGCAGGGTGTTTCGCAGTTTCGTCTCTATTTTAAAGGCGTGACGGCTAAAACCGTGGCGCCGCTTACGGTGCGTTTCGATTTCCCCACGCCAGATAAAAACCGCATGTTCAGCCTGCTGACGCTGCCCATTATGCCGGAAAAATTCTGGAAAAATCAGAAACTGAATGAGCCCCTTTCCTATCCGCCGCCCGCCAGCGGCCCTTACCGCATTACCGCCTATCGTACCGGGCAATACGTCACCTATTCACGGGTTAAAGATTACTGGGGCGCCGATCTGCCGGTGAATAAGGGGCAATATAATTTTGATCAGATCCGCTACGACTATTATCTGGACGACAGCGTCGCGCTGGAAGCCTTTAAAGCCGGGGCATTCGATCTGCGCACCGAAGGTTCACCTAAACACTGGGCCTCCCAATACCGCGGAGGCAACTTTACGCGCGGTTATATCATCAAACAGGATCAGGCAAATCAGTCCGCTCAGGATACCCGCTGGTTAGCCTTTAATATCCAACGCTCGATGTTCAACGATCGCCGGGTCCGCCAGGCGCTGATGCTGGCGTTTGATTTTAACTGGATGAATAAAGCGCTGTATTACGGCGCCTATCAACGCGCCGACAGCTATTTTCAGAATACGACCTATGCCGCCAAAGGGGCGCCAAGCGCGGAGGAGCTAGCCTGGCTGACGCCGTTGAAAGATAAAGTGCCGGCGGAAGTATTCGGCCCCAGCTATCAACCGCCGGTTTCCGATGGCGGCGGTTACGATCGGAAAAACTTGCTGACGGCGCTCGAACTGCTGGAAAAGGCCGGATGGCAATTACAAAATCAGCGCCTGGTCAATCGTCAAACGGGTAAACCCTTTGAATTCGAACTGCTGTTGCCCAGCGCGGGCAACTCGCAATATGTGCTGCCCTTTCAGCAAAATTTAAAAAAGCTCGGCATTACGATGAACGTAAGGAGCATCGACAGCGCTCAGTTCAACAGCCGCGTGCGCAAGCGCGACTATGATATGACGCCGACGCTGTATCCCGCATTTCTCTACCCGAATGATAATCTGCAGTTGTACTGGCATTCGCACTATATCGACTCGACCTACAACAGGTCCGGCGTAAGCGATCCGGCGATTGATTCACTGGTTGACGAAATTACTCGGCATCTGGGGCAACAAGCGCCGCTATTATCGCTAGGACGAGCGCTGGACCGGGTGCTGACCTGGAATCAGTTTATGATCCCGATGTGGTATTCCAATCATGACCGCTTCGCCTACTGGAATAAATTTGCGATGCCTGCGGTTCGTCCGGCTTATTCTTTGGGCTTTGACGGCTGGTGGTACGATGTTAAACAGGCAGCCACGCTGCCGGCAGAGCGACGTTAAGGAGTCGACGTGGGAACTTACCTGTTACGCCGCCTTTTACTGGTGATCCCGACGCTGTGGGCGATTATCACCATCAATTTCTTTATCGTGCAAATCGCGCCGGGCGGACCGGTCGATCAGGCGATAGCCAATATCGAAATGGGCCACGGCAGCGGCTTTACCGGCGGCAGCGGTATTAACGCCGGCATGGCGCGTACCGGCGGCTCGGGGGCGCCCAATATAGAGAATACTTATCGCGGCGCGCGCGGGCTGGATCCCGAAGTCATCGAAGAGATCACCAAACGCTATGGCTTTGATAAGCCGATTCATGAGCGCTATTTTAAACTGCTGTGGGACTATATGCGCTTTGATTTCGGCGATAGCCTGTTCCGTGGCTCTTCCGTGATACAACTGATTAAAGAAAGTATGCCGGTTTCCATTACGCTGGGACTCTGGAGCACGCTGATTATCTACCTGGTCTCAATCCCGCTGGGGATCAAAAAAGCGGTTGTAAACGGTACCTCTTTCGATACCTGGAGCAGCACGCTGATTATCATCGGTTACGCCATTCCGGCATTTCTGTTCGCAATTTTGCTGATTGTGGTATTTGCCGGCGGCAGCTATCTTGACTGGTTCCCGCTACGAGGGCTGGTCTCGAGTAATTTCGATACGCTACCCTGGTACCATAAAATCACCGATTATCTGTGGCATATCGCCTTACCGGTTTTCGCTACGGTGATTGGCGGCTTTGCCACCTTGACCATGCTGACCAAAAATTCCTTTATGGATGAAATTCGTAAGCAATATGTGGTGACGGCCAGAGCCAAGGGGCTGGATGAAAAAAGCATCCTCTACCGCCATGTATTCCGTAACGCGATGCTATTGGTGATCGCCGGATTTCCCGCCACCTTTATCAGCATGTTTTTTACCGGCTCGCTGCTCATCGAAGTGATGTTTTCGCTAAACGGCCTGGGCCTCCTGGGCTATGACGCCACGCTGCAACGGGACTACCCGGTGATGTTCGGTACGCTTTATATTTTTACGCTGATCGGCCTGTTGCTGAATATCATCAGCGACATGACCTACACGCTGGTTGACCCACGGATTGATTTCGAGGGAAGACAATGAGCCGATTAAGCCCCATAAATCAAGCACGCTGGGCGCGTTTCAAAAGCAACCGCCGGGGATACTGGTCGCTGTGGATTTTTCTGCTGTTATTTGTCGTCACGCTGTTCTCTGAGCTGATTGCCAATGACAAACCGCTGTTGGTGAAATATGACGACCAGTTTTATACGCCATCTATCGTCGATCATAGCGAGACGACATTCGGCGGTCAGTTCGATACCGCCGCCGATTTTCGCGATCCCTTTATCGCTCAGCGCATTGAGAGTCACGGCTGGGCCTTATGGCCGCCGATCCGTTATAGCTACGACACCATCAATTACGCGACGAGCAGCGCTTTCCCCTCCGCTCCCTCCCGGCAAAACCTGCTCGGAACCGATAGCCAGGGTAAAGACGTTATCGCTCAGGTGCTGTACGGATTTCGCATTTCGCTGCTGTTTGGTCTGGCGTTGACGATACTTTCCAGCCTGATCGGCATTACGGTCGGCGCTACGCAAGGATATTACGGCGGTCGGCTGGATTTATGGGGCCAGCGGTTTATCGAAGTGTGGTCCGGCATGCCGACCCTGTTTCTGATTATTCTGCTCTCCAGCGTGATTCAACCCGATTTCTGGTGGCTCTTGGGAATTACGGTGCTATTCGGCTGGATGAGTCTGGTGGGCGTGGTGCGGGCGGAGTTCCTTCGTACCCGGAATTTCGATTATATCCGTGCGGCGCAGGCCATGGGCGTCAGCGATCGGGCCATTATGTATCGCTGCATGCTGCCGAACGCGATGGTCTCGACCTTGACCTACCTGCCGTTTATTCTGTGCGGCTCGATCACCACACTCACCTCGCTGGACTTCCTGGGATTCGGTTTACCGATGGGCTCGCCCTCATTGGGGACATTACTGCTGGAAGGCAAAAACAACCTTCAGGCGCCCTGGTTGGGAATTACCGTGTTCCTGGTGCTCTCTGTTGTGCTGTCTTTACTTATTTTTATCGGCGAAGCGGTGCGCGACGCCTTTGACCCCGGCAAGGCGCATTAATATGTCTACTTCACCCTTACTGCAAATTGATAACCTCAGCATCGCCTTTCGCAGCGGTGAGAGCGAACGGCGCGTGGTCGATGGGATCTCGCTTGCCGTCAATGCTGGCGAAACCCTGGCGCTGGTGGGCGAATCCGGCTCTGGGAAAAGCGTAACCGCCCTGTCTATTCTTCGGTTGTTGCCTTCGCCTCCCGTCGTCTATCCACAAGGCGATATTCTTTTTGCCGGCCAGTCGCTGCTGCATGCGGATGAAAAAACGCTGCGTCGGATCCGCGGCGATCGCATTGCCATGATCTTTCAGGAGCCGATGGTTTCGCTCAATCCGTTGCAGAGTATTGAGAAGCAGCTCAGCGAAGTACTGGCGCTGCATCGGGGCATGCATCATGCCGCCGCCCGTAGCGAAGTGCTTGCCTGTCTGGATCGCGTGGGAATTCGTCAAGCCAAAAGCCGGTTGAACGATTTTCCTCATCAGCTTTCCGGCGGCGAACGCCAGCGAGTGATGATCGCCATGGCGCTGTTAACGCAGCCCGACCTGCTGATCGCCGATGAACCCACGACCGCGCTGGACGTCACCGTCCAGGCGCAAATACTGACGCTGCTGGATGAACTGAAACAGGAGCTGGGTATGAGCCTGTTGTTCATCACCCATAATTTGAATATTGTGCGCCGGCTGGCAGATAACGTTGCCGTGATGAAATCCGGTCAACGTGTGGAATACAGCACTTGCGCTAGACTGTTCTCCACGCCGCAGCATGCCTACACCCGACAGCTTCTGGATGCGGACCCCGCCGGCGAGCCGGCGCCGCTCACCAGCGGGCTTGATCCTATTCTACGCGTCGAAAAATTGCAGGTTTCCTTTCCTGTCAAACGTGGACTTCTGCGGCGTACCGTCGATGAGAAACCGGTCGTCAAAGATATCAGCTTCACCCTGCGCCGCGGCGAAAGCATCGGTTTGGTTGGCGAATCAGGCTCGGGGAAAAGCACTACCGGACTGGCGCTGTTGCGCCTGCTGAATTCTCGCGGCAACATCTGGTTCGATAATCAACCGTTGCATACCTTCAGCCGCAAACAGATGTTGCCGTTTCGGCGCCGGATCCAGGTGGTGTTTCAGGATCCCAACTCGGCGTTAAATCCGCGCCTGAATGCCGAACAGATTATCTGTGAAGGGCTGACCGTTCATCAGAAATTAAGTGCCCAGGCGCAGGAACAGCGCGTGATCGAGGCGATGCGGGAAGTTGGCTTGGATCCTGCCGCCCGCCATCGTTATCCCTCTGAATTTTCCGGCGGCCAACGCCAACGGATAGCCATTGCCAGAGCGTTGATTCTGCAACCGGAACTGCTCATCCTTGATGAACCGACTTCGTCACTGGACAGAACCGTTCAGGCCCAGATCCTGGCGCTGCTGAAAACCCTACAGCAGAAGCACCAGTTGGCTTATCTGTTTATTAGTCATGACCTGCAGGTCGTGCGGGCGTTGTGCCATCAGGTGATGGTATTAAAACAGGGTGAAGTGGTGGAGCAAGGAAACTGCCAGGCGATTTTTGCGCATCCGTCGCAGGCATACACGCGAGAACTACTGCAGCTATCATTTTGAAACAAAAAGAGAAAAAAGAGCAGCAGCGTCAGAGCCGACCTGCTGCTTAAAACGGATATTGAGCCGAAACAGGCTCGGCAATCGCGACGCCGATATTCTTTAGACGGCACATGGCGGTGCTTTCATCATTACGATGCAGAAACAGACAGGGCTCGCCTTCCCATTCCAAAACAGAACTCTCAACCTGAATTTCATTCAGGGATTGGTTCAATTGGCGCATAACCCGCCAGGCGCCATCACCATCATGGCTTAGCAGCTTAAGACCTATCAGATTGTTGTCTTCATCTATCCCACTCAGAGGAATAGGTTCAACGTTTATACCTGCAAACCCCGATAACCAGCGGTAACTTTGCGGCAAACGATGCACTACCGAAAGTTGGAAACTATTCACTACTGTTTTCCCTCAGGTTAAGCCTTACGGTCAATTCACAAAAAAATAACATTTATCATGGTGGTCCCTGAGCCTGCACCCTTACCACTTTTTCTCTCTGAAAAAGCGCCGTGAGTATTCATTGCCGTTGCTGATATAGGCCACGATAAGGATGATTAATGTCAGAACGATCACAAATTACTAGTCTTTATCAGGTTATATGTAACTCTTTCCATGTAATATCTCAACCCATTTTTCTCCATCCATTCACTTTTTATCTATATATTTTACATCAATTGAACAAACAGAGCACATGAAATAGGCTAATGTCCGAATGACGTCAAACGGACAAAGAAACAATCATATTGAGGGCGCGCGGCGAAGGCAGGCCAATACCTGCCGTTTGAGAGATCAGACCTTACTCGGCCGGCTGGCGTAAAAGTATGCCAAAAGCGCGCCCAGAGAACATACCGCCATGGAAATAACCATCGGCCAAGCGCTGGTAAACGTCATCATGGACAGAATACTCCCGGTTATCGCGCCAAAACCAAAGCGCAGCGTACCGGCCAGCGATGACGCCGTTCCCGCCATATGAGGAAACTCGTCCAGGATCACCGCCATCGCATTGGACCCCACCATCGCCGTGCAGCCGACAAATATGGCGACGCCGAGCACCAGCGCGGGAAAACCCAGATCAAAGGCACATACCAGCAGCAGAAAGATCCCCATTGAGAACTGAATCGTCAGCCCAACGCGAAATAACATCACCGCGCCAAGACGCCGGACATTTCTGCTGTTAAATAACGTCATCAGAATCAGAAACACGATGTTCAGGGCGAAGTAATAGCCAAAGCTTTGCGGAGAAACGCCATGCAGGTCGATGTAAACAAAGGGTCCGGCGCTCAGGAAGGAAAACATGCCGCAAAAAGACAAGCCGCCCGCCACCATGTAGCTAAACGCGCGTTTGTGACGGAAAAGGCTCACAAAGTTGCCGACCGTGGTGCGCAGATGAAACTTTTGTCTTCTTGTCGGCGGCAGCGTTTCCTGAATAAAGAAAAAGACCAGCGCCGTCGCCAACAAGGCGGCGCCCGACATCACCCAAAAAATCGCATGCCAGCTGAACCACACCAACAGCGCGCCGCCTAAAATCGGCGCAACCAGAGGCGCAACGGTCATCACCAGCACGACAAACGACATCATGCGGGAAAAATCATCCTTGGTGAACATATCCCGCATCAAGGCGTTGATGACAACGGCGGCCGCGGCCGCCGACATTCCGTGCAGAAAGCGCAGAGAGATCAGCTGATCGATACTCTGCGCTGACGCGCACGCCGCGCCCGCAATAGCGAAAATCAGCGTTCCGCCCAGGATGACCGGCTTACGTCCCAAACTATCAGCCATCGGCCCATAGAACATCTGGCCAAGAGAGAACCCCAATACATAGGTACTGAGCGTCATCTGGACCCGCCCGGCATCAACGCCAAACTCCGCCGCAATAGTCGGCAACGCCGGTAAATACATATCGATCGCCAGCGGCATGAGCATGGAGATCAGGCCAAGAATAAAAATTAACCCGATATGAGAAGGCTGGTTCTGTTGCACAGAGAAGGCTCCTGGTTACTGCCCGATGCTTGCGACTTCCTGGCTGCTCAGTTCCCGGTATTCACCCGGTTCCAATTCGCTGTCCAGACTGACGCCGCCGATACGTTCACGATGTAACTGCACGACGCGGTTGCCTACCGCGGCAAACATTCTTTTTACCTGATGGTAGCGCCCTTCACTGATGGTCAGACGTACCTGATTTTCCGTTATCTTCTCCAACGTCGCCGGCTTGGTTAAGTTTTTTTCGCCGTTGAGCTGAACGCCGGCCGCAAACTGTTCGGCGGTATCCTCGCTTAGCAGCTGCTCAAGCGTCACCAGATAGGTCTTCTCGCAGTGATGTTTAGGGGAGGTAACGCGATGCGACCACTGACCATCGTCGGTTAGCAGCACCAGGCCGGTGGTATCAATATCCAGACGCCCCGCCGCATGCAGCTTATGCGCGACCGGCACGTCCATAAAATACAGAATGGTCGGATGATCCGGATCTTCCGTCGCGCACACATAGCCCTGCGGTTTATTCAGCATAAAATAACGCGGCCCGTTCTGCTGCACTAACGGATTGCCGTCGAACGCCACCTGATGTGCGGGTAACAGTTTAAAAGAACCGCTTTTTACCACTTCGCCATCAACGGTAACCCGCTGCGCGCGCAACTCACGAATAACCAGCGAACGACTGATTGCCAACTGCTGAGATAAAAATTTGTCCAATCGCATTAAGACCAACTGCCTTTTTAAACCATGAGCCGGTTCGCGCAGGACATAGCGCCAACGCGTCGAGACTCATGAAGATGAAGAAGAGCAACGTGAACCGTTGCCAGCAGGGTTTAGTATAACGGGGCTTTGGTCGACATCCTAGAATTCACGCACTTTTGTCAATCAGTCACCGTCGTCATCCCTGCCCCGCATTGCATTATATGGTCGATCAAAACGCGTTGCCGATGAAGGTTTAGCGGCCCGCCGACCAAGATGACGCCGCGGTTTCTCGCGTCGAGCATGTTCAAGAGGCATAATAGGCGGCAATGGTTTTTTTTGAGGATTAGCAAATGCCGTCTATCCATGGTCATGAAGTCTTGCAGATGATGATCGGCTCCGGCGAGGCTTTCAGCACTGCGCAGTTGATTGCCGCGATTGAAAAACATTTTGGCCGCGAGGCCCGTTTTCACACCTGTTCAGCCACCGACATGACGGCGGCGGCGCTGGTTCATTTTCTGGCTGATCGTGGCAAGTTTATCCCGTTTGCAGACGGTTTCACCACCAGCGCCAGCAAAATCTGTCAGCGCTGAGTCATGGCTTTTACCTTACGGCCTTACCAACGAGAGGCAGTATCCGCGACGCTTGACTACTTTCGTCGTCATTCCCAACCGGCCGTCATTGTGTTGCCAACCGGCGCCGGAAAAAGCCTGGTTATCGCCGAGTTAGCCAAGCTCGCCCGCGGTCGCGTACTGGTATTAGCGCATGTCAAAGAACTGGTGGCGCAAAATCATGCCAAGTACCGTGCGTGGGGTCTGGATGCGGATATTTTCGCCGCCGGACTCCAGCAACGACAAAGTCAGGGAAAAGTCGTGTTCGGCAGCGTGCAATCGGTCGCGCGCAACCTCGACCAGTTCGAACAATCCTTTTCATTACTGATCATTGATGAATGCCACCGCATCAGTGACGATGACGACAGCCAATATCAGCAAATCATCCAGCATTTACGGCAAACCAATCCTCAGCTGCGGTTACTGGGCCTGACCGCCACGCCCTACCGGCTGGGAAAGGGCTGGATTTATCAATATCATTATCACGGCATGGTTCGCGGCGATGAGAACAGCCTGTTTCGCGACTGTATCTATGAACTGCCGCTACGCTACATGATCAAACAGGGTTTTCTGGTGCCGCCCGAGCGCCTGGATATGCCGATTGTCAAATATGACTTCAGCAAGCTGGCCGCCAGAAGCAACGGTCTGTTCAGCGAGTCGGATCTGAATCACGAACTACGGCATCAGCAGCGGATTACGCCGCACATCGTCAATCAGATAATCGACTATGCCCAGACGCGGCAGGGCGTAATGATTTTCGCGGCAACGGTTGAGCATGCGCGAGAAATTCATCAGTTGCTTCCCTCCGGCCAGGCGGCGCTGGTCAGCGCCGATACCCCATCGGCGGAGCGTGATGCGCTGATCGATGCGTTCAAGCGGCAAAGGTTGCGCTATCTGGTTAACGTCGCCGTACTGACGACCGGGTTTGACGCCCCGCATGTTGATCTGATTGCCATCTTGCGCCCTACCGAGTCCGTCAGTCTTTATCAACAAATCGTCGGTCGCGGATTACGCCTGTCCATCGGCAAAACATCGTGCTTGATTTTGGATTACGCGGGAAATCCCCACGATCTCTACACGCCCGAGGTCGGTAACGGCAAGCCTCACGGCGACAGTCAGCCGGTACAGGTTTTTTGCCCGCAATGCGGGTTCGCCAATCTGTTTTGGGGGAAAACCACTCCGGACGGCGGCGTGATAGAACATTACGGCAGACGTTGCCAGGGATGGGAAACGCTGGATAACGGCCAGCGCCGACAGTGTGACTTCCGTTTTCGCTTTAAAATCTGTCCTCACTGCGGAGCGGAAAACGACATCGCCGCCCGTCGTTGTCACCAGTGTGAAAACGTGCTGGTCGATCCCGACGATATGCTCAAGGCGGCATTGAAACTGAAAGACGCGCTGGTGCTGCGCTGCAGCGGGATGAGCCTGGCGACGGGAGAGGACGCCAAAGGTGAATGGCTCAACATTACCTACCATGACGAAGACGGCGCGGATGTCAGCGAACGTTTTCGCCTGCAAACGCCGGCGCAACGCCATGTGTTTCAGCTGAATTTTTTGCGTATTCATCAGCGGGCGCCAGGCGTTCCGTTCAATTGGCGCAATGCCGCAGACATCCTGGCGCAACAAGCGCTGTTGCGTGCGCCTGATTTTGTTGTCGCCCGGCGTCAGGGGAGGTTCTGGCAAATACGGGAAAAGATATTCGATTATCAAGGCCGTTTCCGTCGGGCAAATGAGCTGCGGGGCTAAGTAATTGGCGGTTTTATTTGCCCCATAAGCCATATTCCGTTAGAATTCAGCCCGCTTTTGTACCGCAAAAGCTGAATAACCCCACTTGCTGCTGGGTCGCCTGTAGCAGGATTACTTATCTTAAGTAGAGTAAAAAATGATTACTATCAAAGCAGAAGCACGTAAAGATCAGGGTAAGGGTGCGAGCCGCCGCCTGCGTCGCGCTGGTAAATTCCCAGCCATCGTTTATGGTGGAACGGAAGCGCCGGTCGCTATCGAACTGGATCATGACGTAGTAAAAAACCAGGAAATCAAAGAAGGTTTCTATGGTGAAGTTGTGAACCTGGCTATCGATGGAAAAGAAGTCAAAGTAAAAGTTCAGGCTGTACAGCGTCACCCGTTCAAGCCGAAACTGACTCATATCGACTTCGTACGCGCTTAATCAAGCGCTGAAGTTAGTCCGGGACGCCGGGAAAAAACGCCGCATTCGCGGCGTTTTTTGTTTACTATCATTCATACGCCATCAGCGTCCGCTGGCACAATTCCGAGCGTACGCAATCCTGCCTGCCAAAAGACACGACGCCGATCATCTCGTCCTGCGTAAAACGCTCCAGCGCATCACGCAGTCCGGATTTAACCCCCGGAGGTAAATCACATTGCGTGATATCACCGTTGACGATCACCGTGACATTTTCCCCCAGACGAGTAAGGAACATCTTCATCTGATTAACCGTCACGTTCTGGGCTTCATCCAGAATCACTACCGCATTTTCAAAGGTTCTACCGCGCATATAAGCAAACGGCGCAATCTCCACTTTGGCTATTTCCGGACGCAGGCAATACTGCATAAACGACGCGCCCAATCGCCGTAACAATATGTCATAAACCGGGCGAAAATAAGGCGCGAATTTCTCGGCGATATCGCCAGGTAAAAAACCCAAATCCTCATCGGCCTGTAATACCGGACGAGTTACGATAATACGTTCAACCTCTTTATGAATAAGCGCCTCCGCCGCTTTGGCCGCGCTCAGAAACGTTTTGCCACAACCGGCCTCACCGGTGGCAAATATTAACTGTTTATTCTCTATTGCAGACAAGTAATGCTCCTGGGCGGCGGTTCTTGCTTCAATGACCGAGGTATCGCGGTTTTCACGCGCCATCCCTATCGATTCAATCCCGCCCATTTGAACCAGAGAAGTGACCGATTCTTCCTCACGCTGACGATGACTACGCGATTCACGCCGAATTACGCGTTTCGCTTCACGACGTGCTTTGATCACTGCTTTTTGTCTTCCCATAGTGGCACCTTACAGTTTGTTTCACTTACCGCGCTGCCCGGCAGCGCGTGACGTTTCACTCACAAACGAGGTTGGCTTCCTTATTAAGCCGATGACGAACTGACTAAATAACGCGCAGCCGGAATAATATGAAAACCGGCTGGGGGGAATAATGAATAAGGCGTAAAAAAATCGAACAGATAAGCGAGAAAGTGAGGTTAACAGCGAATGATACAGTGGGGAAAATCGGTGGCGGGGAAATCCCTCGCTTCGGCGAGTCAGTTGACCGGAATTGCGTTTTTGACTATTCAGTCCCAAACAGGACACTACCATTCGCGTTCCTCAGTATGACAACAACTATTCCAATGAATAATGATTGACCGTATTAAGAACCACCGCTAATCATCTGCCTAAAAATTAGTGCCGAATGATTTCAGTAGTATGACAGTGCAATATTTTGCTCTTAGTTTGCAAGCTTTTTTACACCGGCATAACATTTACATATGGCGAAATATCATTATCTCGCGGAATTCGCACAGCAAGCGTTATTACGCTCACCCCCAATGACCGCCGGCAATAAATACCCGTCGCCAGGCGCTTAACCTGCAAACAACGACATGATCACCGCCCGGGCAAACGGCTATGGATAGTATTTATGCCAATCCTGATACTGGTCATATTTACGCAGCGCGCTTCTATAGATAGTCGGTTCTATATTGGGAAGATAATCATAAATTCGCTGCTGTATGTTATTGCTGACGAAACTATCCTTCGGCTGATTTTTCGCCGCAAGCAATTCATCCAGCCGGCGCAATCGAATGACATACTCCCGCATCGTACTATGCCTGACTTCTGTTTGATCGATCAGATATTGAGTGAATGCCTGTATGTCGAAATAGGCCGCACGGGTATTGCATAGTATTTCACTACAGAAGCGACAAAGGGGCATCAGATCCCGCTGCATACTCCGCCATGCATCGTCATCAATCAGGTCATCCATTTGACCAATCGTTTTTTTATTAACCAACTGATGACGATATGCCAGCGAGACACGATCCAGCTCCCGGTTGCAGTGAGAGCAGTGGGTTTGCTTGTGTTTAAAATCTTTCAGGTAACGGCTAAGGCGTTGTTTCTTCCGAGTTGATTGAGACATGAATCCATTCCATGACAATATGCTGAGATAACATGATTCCTACGCAGTTAAATTAAACGTCATTCATTAATTTTACGCGCAGACGCTTTATCGCCTGGCTATGCAACTGACTGACCCGAGACTCCCCGACTTCCAGAACAGCGCCGATCTCTTTCAAATTCAGCTCTTCCTGATAGTAAAGCGTCAATACCAGCTTCTCGCGTTCAGGCAGGTTTTCTATCGCCTCCATCACCCGATGACGTAAACTTCCTTCCATCAGTTGCTGCAATGGATTGGCGTCTTCGCTGCCTTCCAACAATGCTTCCGCGCTATCGCCATGTTCTTCTCGCCATTCATCGTAAGAAAAAAGCTGGCTATTATTGGTATCCAGCAATATCTGACGATAATCTTGCAGCGTCATATTCAGGAATTGCGCGACTTCTTGTTCTGTTGGGACGCGTCCAAGCTGCTGTTCAGCCTGTTGCATCGCATGTGCCACTTCCCGCGCATTGCGCCGCACGCTGCGCGGCGCCCAATCGCGGCTGCGAAGTTCATCCAGCATTGAGCCCCGGATTCGCTGAACGGCATAGGTGGTAAACGCCGTACCTTGCAACGAATCGTAACGCTCGACGGCGCTGAGCAAACCGATACCTCCGGCCTGCAGCAGGTCATCAAGTTCGACGCTCGCAGGAAGACGAACCTGTAGCCGTAAAGCTTCATGGCGTACTAAAGGGACATAACGCTTCCACAGCGCACTTTTATCCATTGTGCCTTCGGCGGTATACAGATCGCTCACAGTGACAAATACCTACGATGATAATGTTATCGACACTATTATGCTTTTGCGTAGGGGGTCCAATCGATTGAATAGCGCCAGAAAAGGCACCCTATTTGCAATATGTCTGTATCTCACGCCATGTCGCGGCCGATCCCCTGTCCGTGCCGCGGTTTGATTTTTAATTCCGTGCGGTTGAGCGCCTTGATCGGCTCTATCGCATTAACGGGGCAAGTCAGCAAAACTTGGCGCTGTCGATTATTCAGGCTGCCAGTAAATAAAACTGTTCCGCTGGCGACATTCCATCACCTGAAGGATGTTGATATTGCCCTTTATGTATATTGGATTCGATCCTATATATCCAGACGCTTTTTCTCTCTTACGGTTGCAATAACTTACTGCGATGCGCCCTGTAGGCTGAGCCGTTATCCGTGGCGGTTGCTCTCGCTTGATCCGGGTCGCGCTGCGGCTGGCCGGCACGCCGATCGGTCCAAACGACACGGCAATTGCCGGGCACGCCATCGCCGTCGGGGCGATTCTGGTGACGAATAATGTGCGAGCGTTTAAGCGGGTGCCGGGCCTGGTGCTGGAAGACTGGGTGAGATAAATTGCGGGCTTCGGCGCCCCATACGGAAACGCCCGGCACGTTACTTCCCCGTGCCGGAGCATTTTTTAAAGGTATAAGGGGTCAGTTTTACTAGAAATTCAACGTTCGCTTCTCGCTCAACGCAGACTATGCCTTGCGCCTGTCTTTGTTATCAAATAACGGACTTAACAGCCATAAGCGTCCTTTTTCGAATCCATCCACTACCTGCCCGTATTGCCAGCCAGTAAGCCGTCATTTTCAGCTGAGTAGCGCGATCCGGACAGTAAATAAACGTTTCAGTTTGCAGCTCATGTTGCCCTTCTTTCACTTTTTTTACTCGGTAGCGCAGTAAGAGCTTTGCGCTGCCCGGCATCATTGGCGCCAGATAAGCGTCAGTATCCGGCACATTTTCCAGGCCGAAATCTGCACGCCAGAATTGTCCCCGCAACCCGTAGCAGAGCTCGGATGCTGACTTTTCCAGAAGAGTAAAACTGTCCATGCCAAAGCGGCTAACCGCCTGGGGGTGTTTATTGCGCCGGAATTTTTGCGGAAGTTGTCGTACGGACATCAATAGCCGGATGACAGCGTCCTGCTGAAGATCGAATGTCGCTATTAACGGCAGGATTTTTTCAGGTGAGTGCGTCTTGATGACGGTGTGGTGTTTTTCATGGAACTGAAACTGTGGCAAGAAAACGGGTATATCCTGCCATTGAGCAAGTGCTCTACTGGTAACGAATCCAGGGTTCAACATGCTACCTCTTTGTTATCCTTCAAGCCCAACCAGAGTAACAGATGCCTTACCGCAAACAAAAACCCGCACAAGATCCTGTGATTTCCTGAAACGTTTACGCCAGTAATTCCTGATACCTGCCATAAGGAAAAAGCCGCTACGTATCATCTTCATATAGTTGGAACATCATGTCTGCTGTTCGCTCAGAGCTGCCTCCAAAGTGGGTAAGCTCTACCACAGCTCAAAGGTACAAAAAATCATCTTAACGGACAATAATTCTCTGCATCCAAACTGCCCCCTATAAAGACGGTCAACCTCCGCATAAAGCTCGCCCATTTCAGCTGCGCGCCAGAGTTTTGCGTTTTTGCAGTGCGGGGCCGGTGGAAAAGCGAATGATAAATATCATAACGCTAGTGCCCCAGTAGCCTGCTGCCGCGTAGGTCGGTGCAATACCTATAAGCAAAGTGCCTAGGCTCATTAGCGAAATGGTCAGCACCATGGCAGGTTTACGACCATAGCGGTCTGCATAGGCACCGATAATGACCCCTCCCAGAGGGCGCATAAAGAAGCTCACGCCGAAAGTGGCAAACGCCAGCAATAGTCCGACGTTGGAGTCGCTACTCTGCGGGAAGAAAAGGTCGCCGATATAACAACGAAGAAGTTATAAACGCCAAAGTCAAAGAACTCCAGCGCGTTACCAAAAGCCGAAGCAAAAATGATGCGGCATCCGCTTACCTTCTTAAGTTTCCTATTCGCTGCTATGTTGTCTTCCACGGTAAATGTGCCTGGCATACAACCTCCTGGGAGCGCCAGAGATAGTCGATTTTTTCGGGGAGTCTGCCCCTAATGCTGTGCTGACGGCCCTGTTTCAGGGCGGTGGCCCGTTGCGGGAGAGGAAGCGTTTAAAGGATTTCCGGATCAGAGACATATTCAGGTAACATCATAAAAAACAAGCATATTATCTGAGCTGACGCTTAATGCGACAGCCCCCTTTATCAATACATTCCTTCAGGGGTTTTCTACCCGCTATCCTTGATGTTCGCCAGGATAGTCGATCCCAGTAATCTTACAACTGCATGGCGCGGCATGCTTGTGATGGTCATAGCCGTTCCCTGGCGGAACGGCAATATCCGGGGCGCCGCCAGCCGTAAGGATTTCCTATTATCCGTCCACTTCCTCCTTGATTAGTATAGAAAATTATTAATTGGTCAGCCTGCCCCGACGCTAAAAAGTAGAAAGGCGTCCATAGGTGAAGGAAAATATGAGTAATCAATCGACAGTAAGCAAAAAGGCGCCCGCGAGCGTTCATACGTCGGATACCGCCCAGACGCCATGTCTGCGTCGCGTTCTGGGACTGCCCGCGCTGGTGTTTTTCGGTCTGGTGTATATGGTGCCGCTGACGATGTTCACCACCTACGGCGTGGTGACGGAGATAACCGGCGGACGCACCGCCAGCGCCTATCTGATTACGCTGGCGGCAATGCTGTTCACCGCGCTATCCTATGGCTTCATGGTGAGAAAGCACCCTATCGCCGGTTCCGCCTATTCCTATACCAGCCTCAGCTTTGGGCCGGGAATCGGTTTTCTCACCGGTTGGTCGCTGCTGCTGGATTATCTGTTCCTTCCGATGATCAACTATTTGTTGATCGGTCTGTTTCTCAATATCGCCTTCCCCATGGTGCCTGCCTGGGTGTTCGTGGTAACGGCGATAGCGCTGGTGACCATACTGAATGTGATCGGCATTAATTCGGTGTCCGGCATGAGTAATATTATCGTCGGCGCGCAGATCCTGTTTATCGTGGTGTTTATCGCCATGTCCGTTCGCTGCCTGTACGCCATGCCGGCGGTGGATTTTAGCGCGCCTTTCGTCGGCGATGGCAGTCAGCCAGGCATTGCACCGTTAATGGCCGGCGCGGCGGTGCTGTGTCTGTCGTTTCTCGGCTTTGACGCGGTGTCGACGCTGGCGGAAGAAACCCGTCAGCCGCGGCGCGATATTCCCCGCGCCATCGTGATCACCACGCTGATCGCCGGGGTGCTATTCACCGCGCTGGCGGTAGTCAGCCAACTGGTGTTTCCCGGCAGTGTTTTCAAAGATGCCGAATCCGCCGCCACCGAAGTGATGAGCACTGCGGGCGGCGCATTGCTGAGTAGCCTGTTCACGGCGGCCTATGTCGCCGGATCGATAGGATCGGCGCTGGCTTCTCAGGCGTCCGTTTCCCGCATACTCTTTAGTATGGGACGCGACGGTATTTTGCCTAGGCCGCTGTTTGGTACGCTATCGGCGCGTTTTAATACCCCGGTGGGCGCTATTCTGGTGGTGTCGCTGATTTCCCTGCTGGCGATAGTGCTCAGCCTAACCACGCTGGCCTCGATGATCAGCTTCGGCGCGCTGGTTGCCTTTTCCGCCGTCAATTTGGCGGTGATCCGCAGCTACCTGATAGTGGAAAAGCGCCGCAGCGCGCGCGACCTTTTATGCTATGGCGCTATCCCGGCCATCGGTATGGGCATGACGCTCTGGCTGTGGACCAGTCTGTCTGGCATGACGTTGACCATCGGCTTGGGCTGGTTCGCGGTGGGTCTTGTTTACCTCACGGTGAAAACGCAGGGCTTTCGCCACAAAGCGCCCGGCGCCAGCTTTTCCGAATCGCTTTGAATTGACACGGAGAGAATGAATGTTGACGATTTACAGTGATGCGCACCAGCAGCATCACGGCAAGTATGAGCTGATGGATGGGAAATTCACCCCTTGTTATGAAAAACCCAGCCGCGCCGACATGATTCTGGCGCGCGTGAAGCAGGTTGACCTGGGCGCAATCAAAGCGCCCGACGATTTCGGCCTGACGCCGATTTTACGTGTACACAGCGAGGATTTCGTTCATTTTCTGCAAGGCGCCTGGCAGGCATGGCGGGCTATCGGCCGCGAGCATGATATGCTGCCGCTGGCATGGCCGGTGCGGCGTCTGCGCCAGAAAGCGCCGGACAGCATCGACGGGCAGCTTGGTTATTATTCGCTGGACGCCAGCGCGCCGATAACCGCCGGCACCTGGCAGGCGATCACCGGGTCGGCGAATGTGGCGTTAAGCGGGCAAGCCGAGCTCGGCCGCGGTGCCCGCGCGGTATTTTCGCTTTGTCGCCCGCCGGGCCATCATGCCGCGGCGGACTATATGGGCGGATATTGCTTCTTCAACAACGCGGCGATCGCGGCGCAGGCGCTGCTTGACCGGGGCGCGGGCCGCGTGGCGGTACTGGATGTCGATTACCACCACGGCAATGGCACACAGGACATTTTTTACCAGCGCGCCGATGTACTGTTCGCCTCTATTCATGGCGATCCACGTTGTGAATACCCCTATTTTCTGGGCTATGCGGACGAAAAAGGCGTCGGCGTCGGAGAAGGCTACAATATCAACTATCCGCTGGCCGCCGGCAGCGACTGGCGCATATGGAATCAGGCGCTGCAGAGCGCCATGCGCCAGATACGCGCCTATGCGCCGGACGTGCTGATCGTTTCACTCGGAGTGGATACCTATCAGGGCGACCCCATTTCGCACTTTACGCTGCAAAGCGAAGACTACCTGCGCATGGGCGAACAGATTGGCTCGCTGGGCATGACGACACTGTTCGTCATGGAAGGCGGCTATGCGGTGGAGGAGATTGGCGTCAACGCGGTAAATGTGCTGCAGGGATTCGAAACGACCCACCGTTAAGGCCTGTGGCGGGCGACATTGTCCCGGTCTGATGGTCGAAAATCACATCGGCTTGTCTGATAGTGACTACAGCAGTCGCGCAATCTCGATTTCACTGAGAACGCCTTGCAAAGGGTATTGGAACTGCCTAGCCGCCGTCGCGGCGGTGACGGCCCGCCGTCTCAGGGTAAACCTGCGGCGGCGTTTCGCAGAAAATCTGCCGGTTAGATACTCCCCCGCCTTTTGAGGCAAGAGGCCGCGCTTAGGGCTGCGTCCATGGGTCTCACTGCGCTAAGCAATGCACTTGTCCCTGATTCGACTGAGGCCATCCAGCGCCGGTTTATAATCACCGCACTGCCGATAAAGCTCGCTGGCTTTCTGGTACATTTTCGAGCATTCCAGTATAACGCCGATGTTATAATTAGCTTTATAGCTGTTCACGCCCTCGCCTCGACCAGGTTTCATTTTGGTACAAAGTAAAAAAGTATCCACCGCCTGCTGAAGCGCGCCGTTATTCATCAGGATCAGCGCTTTTAAAAACACAAAATCGGTCGAATAGCAGTATTTTTCATATTCCAGCACCGTCAGTGCCTGTTGGTACTCACCAAGATTAATCAGGGAATAGCCATAGCTTTCTATTAAAATATCATTATAGCTATATGAAAAATTGGTTTGGAAAAGCAAGGCATTGTGAAAACACTCGGCCGCCTGACGATAATCCTTTTCCAGAAAGTGGCTTCTGCCTAATTGATAATGGAGGTAGGGCTCTTGAGGGGTTGACTCCAGCGCTTTGTTAATTAAGCCAATATTTCTGGCTATCTTGCTTTTGCTCTGCAATACCTCGTTTTTATAGCCGACATGCCCCAGCGAGATCGGCGCGGTAAAACGCGTTGTCGACGCCGTAGGGTCGATTAATGGCGTAACCTGCTCGTGAATAATCCCTTGATAGTGATACAAGTCTTTTCTGAATAAACGGCTAATCGGTTCTTTTACCACGCCGACGCCATCGCCTTCATCAATATAATTGACCTGCTCGACTTTACCGATGCCGTCCGGATTGGCGCGAATTAACTCAGATAACATCGGCTTGTCGATAAAGATTATTTCTTCATCCGCATCAATAATCAGCACCCACTCATATCTGGCGAATGACAAAGAATAATTCCTGGCAGCGGAAAAGTCGGATACCCAGGCAAAGTCATAAACTTTATCGGTAAAGGTGCGAGCGATATCCCGGGTGTTATCAGTCGAGCCCGTATCCACCACCACAATATCATCAAAATATTGGGCGATGCTGCCAAGTGTCTTGTTCAAATACTGACTTTCATCTTTGACTATCATGCAAACAGATATCATTTTTTTACCTGTCCGGGCAGAATCCCGTTAAAGTACGGCTTAATTTGCCCGATGGCTAAGCAGTGAGAAGGAATAATGTGTCAGCAGGACTCAGCAAACGACGGACTGGACATCGTCGCGCGTGACGCACTGGTGATGGCGCGTAGCCGGCACAGGGTTCAATACCCGTGTAGTCGTAGCATCACAGCTATCATTATGCTGGCGATAACGGCAGCCAATCATTTGAACAACGTAGGAAAAATCAGGCTAATTAAGGTAATGTTCACCGTCAAGCCTGGCCGCACCGGGGTATCATGGCAAAATCGGCAGTTGACTGACCGCGTCCTCTACTCCACTGCGCGACGTCAGCCGTTAAACAGACGCATAACGCAATACAAATCACATACCGTTTTTTCAACATCGTCGCTATTATTTTATAAAAAACAGAAAAGATGGCAACGGTACAAAAGGCAATCAACCCGATCTGGATTTACATTTTTTATTCTTACGGCCGAAAAAAATATTTATTTAAAATAAGTCCCCCCCCTCTATTTTCATTGATTTTCTTTATTATAAATAACCATCCGGCGGCAACGGAGAACCTTATTTCTGATTTAATCGAAAATCATTTAAACAGGGCCCATTCAAATAATTTAGTAATAAAATCAGACATGACTGAACAACGGAAAATCAGATAGTTAAAAACAGGCATTACGTTGGCATCCTATTTCTTCGAAGCCAGGAAAACGACCGAACAGATCATCGGAAATAACATCTTGGCCCATGCCCCTGAGATGAAGGATTTATCGGTTGGCGATCCGGTGCCTCGGCAACAGTCAATGTCAACCGAGGCCCCCCTGATTCAGCGGTGAATTAATCCGGCAACCAGGCTTTGCGCCACAATTGCAGATTATCCCCGTTTAGCATCCAGTCGCGTTGAATCGCAGCCTGCAACGCATCCCCCATCCGAGCGGCGGCATCCAGATCGGCTAGGTGCGCACGGATAGCATCCATCCAGTCTTTGTAGCGATTACGGACTCGGGTGACCGGTAAGTCGCATTGATAAGGTTCAATATCTGTGCATATCACCGGGAAACCACAGGCCCCATATTCCAGTAGGCGAAGATTGCTTTTACATCGGTTAAACAGATTCTCTTCCAATGGCGCCAGCGCCAAATCAAGATTCAGAGAAGCCAATTTAGCCGGATAATCGTCTATTGCCACGCCAGGATGAAATTCATGCACGTAAGGACGCAGTTTCTCCGGACACATGCCGAAAAAGACCCATTCCACTTCATCGGACAATGCCTGGACAATATCCGCAATAAGCTCCAGATCACCCGTATGGCTGCTTCCGCCGCCCCAGCCAACGCGCGGTTTTGTTCCCTGTCGACGCAACCCCTGCACATTCCCCCACCAACGCAAGGGCAGCTTATTTTCCACAACGCGGATATCCGCATGCAGGCCGGAAAAAACCTCCGCCAGCGGTTGGGTTGAAACCACGAAGCGGTCCATAAAACCAAGGCTTTTACGCATCTGCCGCAGCACATCCTTGGGAACCTTGGCGCGATGGATATTTTTCAGCGGCGCATTGGGCAGATAGTCGTCCAGCTCATAAATTTTGAAGGTATTGGTAAAGCGATTAAGTCGGTCGATCCAGTCATGAAATACTGGGGATATCTGACGTTGAAAAATCACAACATCAGGCGCATAGCGAGACATAACCGGCAGAGGGAGATAGGTATTAAACAGTTTTCCATCGATTAAACGCGCATCTTTAAGCGAAGCAAAGGGTTCCATTATACGGTAGTGACCACAGCCTTGCCGATCGGCGAAGCAGCCCATAACCACCGGAGAGGGACGCCAGCTCAGCGGTCGCCAGCTAAGTTCAGCATCCGACTCCAACTCAAAACCACGCCCGCTCAGTGATAAATTCACGTTGTAGGCCGGATCGCGCGAAATTATCGGTAACCATTTTTCATACATCGCATTTTGCTCACCAACGAATCGCTGGCGTTTGGCCTCTGACTTGCTGTCTTTCGCCGCTATCTGGCTGACGCTGCCTTCATGCATAACCGTGGCATGGGGCGTCCATACCGTCAAATAGCCGGCTTCGCGCACTTTCAGGCACAGATCGATATCGTTATAAGAGACCTTAAAGTCCCCTTCATCCAGTCCGCCGACCTGCTGGTACACCGATTTACGAATCAACAGACAGGCGGCAGTGACTGCGCTATAGTTTTGGTCTACCTGCAGTCTCTGCATATAGCCCCCCGCGCCGCGTGGATCGCCGATGAATGGATGGTTCGCCGGACCGTTCAACCCCATTACTACCCCACCATGCTGGATTCGTTGATCGGGGAAAAGCAGCTTGGCGCCGACAATGCCGACTTCTGGCCGTAAAGCGTGGTTGAGCATATTCTCCAGCCACTCCGGCTGGATCACCGCAGTATCATTGTTGAGCAACAGTAAATACTCACCGCGCGCTTCCTGCGCCGCCAGATTGTTCATGGCGGAATAGTTGAACGGGTGAGGATAACGCAATACGCGTATACGCTTCGGGTTGACTTGAGCCAGGCCGTTGAGCCACTGTTTAGCCTCGGGCGTTTCACTATTGTTATCGACAATCAGCAGCTCATAGTTTTTATAACGGGTTTTTTCCATCAAACTGGCAACGCAGGCGACCAAAATAGATAGCTGATCTTTAGTTGGAATGATAATGGAAACCAACGGCTGCTGTTGATGACCATATTGCAGGCGATAATGCCCTGGCAAATGGGATGTCACCTGACCGTTAAGGTAGCCCCGCCGCTGCATATGACGTTCAAGCACCCGCACCTCATCCGCTAGCGTTTGCGCGCTATTGAAAGAAGAAGACACCAGATACTCATCCAGATGTCCGATAGCGCCAATGCCTAACTGTTCAATCACACGGACGATAAGTTCAAATTCCGGCGCGCCGGAAAAGCCCTTATCAAATCCACCGACTGCCGACAGCGTTTGGCGGTTGAACAACCAATGTCGCCCCATGACCGAAGGCAGGCTAAGTAAATAGTCCAGATTAAAATCAGGCCGGCAGCTAAGGTTAGCCGCGCCATTATCATCAATAATGATTTCGTCGCCGTATATCGCGTGGCAATTGCTGGCCGCCAACAGCTCCTGGCTGGCCATCAATAACCCACCGAAGGCAAGCTGCTCTCCCGCCTTCACCAGCATCAACCAGTCATAATCGATTTCGCCCACAGCCTGATTAATGACGTCAATGTAGTTATCAGCGGAAACCGGATAAAAACGGCCGTTATCTGCGGATATGCCGCTCACTGAGAATACGACGGCCTGCACTTTTACCACCGACTGAATTTGCTCTGTGTACAGGCTATTCAGCGTCGACCTGACGCCGCTCTCGTTCCCCGCCAAATCCAAAATAAAGATAGCGATGCTGCGTCCGTCTGGATGTTGCTGCAAATAGTCTTTAATCTGCGCATACTCATCTGCGCTGGGAACACGCCGTTCAAGAAATTGCTGGATGGTTCTTCCTTGCTCAGGCATGGATGAATCCCGTTTTAGCCTCTGAGCGAACGCCTCGCGACTAAATAAAAAAATCTCAGACGAATTAATATGTTTTTGACTTTTTTCCGGCAGTGAGGCCAATAGCTGCTGCAACTGATGACTTAACCGCCCTGACTGGGAGAATTCAGGTTGGCGATCTCTGGCATAACGAGAGGCGTTTTGATATCCGGTTTGCAGTTCATTGGCTATCGCCACCGCGGTTAGCTGACGTTTGCCGCTACAGTGACAAAAATTATCATGTTGGGCGGCGCTGAAGTTATCGGCGTCAAGATACCCCTCCCCGCCGAAATGATCGTAGAGATAAGGAGGAATGCCCAATGCCAGACAATACTGCACGGTTTTCCCGCTGGTAACGACCACATCAT
This sequence comes from Brenneria bubanii, assembly GCF_022378355.1. Lineage (GTDB taxonomy): Bacteria > Pseudomonadota > Gammaproteobacteria > Enterobacterales > Enterobacteriaceae > Brenneria > Brenneria bubanii. The sequence goes on along the minus strand of NZ_JAKMAJ010000007.1, from coordinate 74,986 downwards.
AAGCCGCCAGGGTTTCCGGCGTAATCCGCGCCAGTTTACCTGCCTGACCCGGTTCGATAAGCGTGCAATTAATGCCGGATTGAGACAAAATCGCTTGCGCTTCCAGCAACGCCTGCGCCATAGGGTGAACAATAAATAGAATATTTTTCACCTCTTGAGCAACGCCGCGGCGCCCCCCCCAAACAGCGAAGTCATCAGGCGCCGGGTTAGCGAACAGCCTGATTTTTTCCGCGGCGATGCCCCAGCCGCGCAATTTGTCCCGACACGCCTCTGACACCGCCAATACGCAATCCGCAAGCCGGTTTTCCACGGCGATGTCAACCGGCATTTCCAGCTCTTCGCTACAAGACGTATGGTTGAAAATTATCCGCGTATTGATACCGGTGGACGTCAATCTTGCCAGTAGATCCCGGTTAAATACCGACTGCTGAATCCATAATAAGTCATACTCATGCTGAAATTCGCTGTCCCAGTCTGTCGAAACCGTTACCCTTCCGCCGTCGAGAAGCTCAGTAAATGCATTCGCCACATCACCGGAAAAATGATTGGCATAAACATCAATATGCCAACCCTCTGCCAAAAATTGCTCTACCAGTTCCAGAGTAGCAAGCCCGCTATCGGTAAAGTTGCTTAAATGATTTGTACTGATTAATACTCTTGGCATTACTGACCCTTACTTATTCAAATTCTGGCGGCGTTGATCTCATCAGCATAACGTGATAAACGTTTTCTAATCCGGTGGATAGTCAGGCAAAAAACCGTTATTCCAACCAATAAAAAAAAGACCCTGCCGAAGCAGGGTCTTATATGCACTATCGGCGTAGAGCCAATTAGCCTTGCAGCAGGGTCAGAGCGATCTGCGGCACGGAGTTCGCCTGGGACAGTACGGAAGCACCGGCCTGTTGCAGAATCTGCGCCTTACTCATATTTGACACTTCTGTCGCATAGTCGGCATCCTGAATACGGGACTGCGCGTCGCTCAGGTTAGTCGCCGTGGAAGTCAGGTTGTTGATGGTAGACTCCAGACGGTTTTGCGTTGCACCCAGGCCGGAACGTTGGGAGTCGACAGTAGAGATAGCGGCGTCGACAGTCGCCAGCAGGCTGTCGGTACCACCGGTCAAGCCGGTAACACTAACGCCGCTAACGCCCAATACGTCAGAGCTTGCGCCGCTCAGGCTGAAGGAGATAGTCTGACCATCCTGGCTACCAATCTGCAGAGTGATGGTTTTGGAAGAACCAGAGGCAGAATCAAGCAGTGCAGTACCGTTGTACTCAGTATCCTTGGCAACGCGATCGATTTCAGCCAGACGCGCGGTGATTTCTTCCTGGATGGAAGACAAGTCAGAAGTAGAGTTGGTGCTGTTACCAGCCTGAACAACCAAGGTACGGATGGATTGCAGGTTTTCGTTGACCTCATCCAGCGCGCCTTCAGCGGTTTGCGCCAGAGAGATACCATCGTTGGCGTTGGTGGAAGCCTGGTTCAGACCATTGATGTTAGCCTGAAGACGGTTAGCGATAGCCTGACCCGCGGCGTTATCAGAAGCACTGTTGATCTGCAGACCTGAAGACAGACGTTCGATCGCCTGACCCAATTTGGACTGAGAGGAGTTCAGGTTGTTCTGAGCAGTCAGAGAAATACTGTTAGTTAATACTGAAATTGACATAATAAAGGTTCCTTTTATCCACCCAGCGAAAACCGGATGCTCAAAAATAAAGGTTCAGGCCGAATTGCCTACGGTGTCAACCACCGTCACTGACAGGTATCGGCTACCCTCTTCCAACCTTTAGCCATTTCTTTTAAAATTTTTCATCTGCCTGTTCACCAAAGATACTAACTTATTGTTTGTTATAAATAGCGTTTTACCATTAGCAGCCCGCCGCATTGACGACCATAGCAGGGTAAGCAAAAAGGCATAAACTTTTATTGCGTCACGCCGATAACTGCAAAACGCACTCCTTAATATTGACTCAATAAAGGATATCAATATGGCATCAGTTACCGCTTCACTTGGCGTCGGTTCCGGACTGGATCTCTCTTCCATCCTCGAGAAGCTTCAGGCCGTTGAAGATCAGAAAGTTACCGTCATCGAAAACAAGCAGACGGCCTATACTGCCAAAACAACCGCCTACAACACGCTGAACAGCGCGCTGGAAACCTTATCCACCGCGACAAGCGCGCTGACCAGTAGCGATCTCTATAACAGCAAAAGCACATCCACCAATACGGCCTTTACCACCACGGCTTCTTCGGATGCGGCAGCCGGCAGCTATAGCATCAATGTCTCTCAGTTAGCCACCGCTCAATCGCTGGTAAGCGCTACCCAAAGCGACAAAACCAGCGCGCTTAGTAGCGCGGACAGCACCCTGACCCTCAACGTAGGCGGAACAACCAAAGAGATCAGCCTGACATCCGATCAGACCAGCCTTAATGGACTGGTCAGCGCTATCAACGGCGCCGGCGCCGGCGTTACCGCCAGTGTAATCCAATCTGGCGATAGCAGCTATCAGTTGGTACTCAGCTCTAACGATACCGGTGAAGCCTCAACCATGACGATCAGCAGCACCGACGATACGCTGAACAATATTATTGGTTATGACAGCAGCGCCGGTTCCGGTTCCATGACGCAGGCCGTAGCTGCGCAGGATGCAAGTCTAAGCGTTAACGGCGTCAGCGTAACCCGCAGCAGCAATACCGTTACCGACGTCCCATCGGAAGGCGTTACGCTAACGCTAACCGCCGTCTCTACCGCAACGGAAACGCTGAGTATCAGCACCAGCACTGACGACTTGACCACCGCCGTTCAAACCTGGGTGGACTCTTATAATAGTCTGCTGTCGACATTTAGTTCGCTAACGGCTTACACTGATGATGATGACAGCACCAATGACGGTGCCTTGGTGGGCGATTCACTGCTGCGCGGCGTGAAAAACAAGTTGAAATCCCTGCTCAGTTCAGGCCAAAGCAATGATACTTATCAGGTACTGAGCCAATTAGGTATATCCAAAAGCAGCACCGACGGCACGCTCTCTATCGACTCAACGGCATTGAGCACCGCACTGAGCAAGAATGGGGACGATGTTAAGGCGTTCTTTGTCGGCGACGGCAGCACGACCGGGCTGGCTACGCAGATGGTGTCGGCCATTAAAACCTACACTGAAGATGACGGCCTGATCGATGATACGCTCGACGGCATTACCGATATTCAGACCAAGCTGAGCGAGAAAAAAACCGCGACGGAAGCGCGTATTGCGGCGATAATGGATCGGTACAGCACGCAGTTTACCAAGTTGGACGTCCTGGTTTCCGAACTGGATTCCACCAGTACCTATCTGACTAACGTTTTTGAACAAATGAGCAGCAGTGACTGATTATGACGACGAGGATGTACGGAACGCAGGCGTATGCCCAGGTAGGACTGCAAAGCAGCGTGATGAGCGCCAGTCCCCACAAGCTTATTACCATGCTATTTGAGGGCGCGATCAGCGCCCTGGTTCGAGCGGGAATCCATATGCAGCAACAGGAAACTGTGGCTAAAGGCAAAGCCCTGACCAAAGCCATCAACATCCTTAGCAATGGGCTGCTCGCCAGCCTGGATAGGGAAAAAGGCGGTGAAATAGCAGACAATCTGGCGGCGTTGTATGACTATATGATCCGTCGCCTTACCCATGCCAACCGGCATAATGACGAACAGGCAATAAATGAAGTTTTGGGTTTGTTGCGTGGCATCGCCGACTCATGGAAACAAATATCGCCAGATGACGCCAACACCGACCAACCCGCATAATAATGCTGGCCGTTTACGACCAGCAACTCACAATAGCGCGACTTGGCGTTGGTTGATGAAAGGCGATTGGGCGAATGATTATTTGTCCTGAATTTTTATTTTGAGATTACCTTGATGAATGCCAGCGAACCGATATTATCACTGTACCAGCAACTCTTGGCGTTAAGTAATGAGTGCCTGTTGCTGGCTAAAAAGGCCGAGTGGGAAAAACTGATCGATTTTTCACACCGCTATATTACGACGGTGGAAAAGCTTTCCCAACTGAACGAAGATAATTCGGTCGAACTATCAATGGAGGATCAGCAGATTGTTAGAATCAGTCTGCAACGGATTCTTAATAACGAGCAACAGGTAAATGCGTTATTGCAGGCAAGGATGTCGGATTTAAAAGGACTGATGAATATATCCTCCCAACAGCACAATGTTAATTCCGCCTATAACAAGTTTTCTGATAGAAAGTCGATACTGACTGGAAAAATAATAGATGAATAACGGGAATTAGCAGCAAGTAATACCCGTTGCGTCGCGGCTATTACTTGTGATCGCGTTTATACAGTTTCCATTGCTCGATAAACTCGCCGGTTGGCAACAGGCATTTGGTGCTTTTGCCGCTGGTGTTTGTCGATTTGATGGTTACCACTTTTCCGCCTTTGTTTTCGCAGTATGCGGTAGCCAGGTTAACAATCTCGGATTTGGATGACTGAACGTCTGCGGCGATGCCGCCGCTAGAAAAAGAAATCGCTAAACAGATGGCCACAGTTTTTTTCATTGTCACCAATTTACCCTCTTGCTACTACGCTGAAAAATAGGCGCGTTACACGTTCATACCCATAATATCCTGATACGCAGTAACCAGTTTATTACGCACCTGAATCCCCATTTGCAATGAAACCGAGGCTTTTTGCAGATCAACCATCACGTCATTAAGCGCGACGCCTGGCTTGCCCAGCTCCAGGTTCTGAGCCTGGGCGCGGGCTTCCTGCTGCTGCCCGCTGATCTTGCCCAGCGCCGATTTCATTTCCGCTGCAAACCCCACGCCGTCGGCAACCGGAGCCTTGGCTTCGCTACCTGTGGCCTGAAGCGCTGTAGCCTGTAATTGCGCCATCACTGAAGCAATGCTTTCCACCGCCATTTATCACCTCCACATATGTAAATTTCCAGCGGATAACATATCAGAATCAAAGAGGTTCTAAGCCGCTAAATAGCTATGAAACACCCAGCTAATTAGGCGATCAATTTTGCAGCCAGAGGAAATAATGTAAAACCACGCCATTTGGGTGAAATTCATTTTAATGCGCTTAGGGCATTGCTCATCTTGGAGTTTGTTTTGTTATCAGCAATCATTATCAATTTGTTAATTTCTAGCAGGGAATACGAATGAGCACCGTGAAAAGCAGTTTGAACGCGGCTAACAAAAACGGATTTGCTGCAATGTTTTCCTCTTTGCGCGCTAACCCCAAAATTCCATTGTTGGTTGCTGCCGCTGCTGCACTTGCCGTTGTTTCCGCATTGATTTTATGGGCGCAGAGTCCCGACTATCGGGTTTTATACAGCAACCTTAACGATCGCGACGGCGGCAGTATCGTTGCCCAACTGGGGCAAATGAATATTCCTTACCGCTTTGCGGACAACGGCGGCGCGCTCCTTATCCCAGCCGAAAAAGTACATGAAACCCGTCTGCGCCTGGCGCAACAAGGGCTGCCTAAAGGCGGCGCCGTCGGTTTCGAGCTGCTTGATCAGGAAAAATTCGGCATCAGCCAGTTCAGCGAACAAATCAACTACCAGCGCGCGCTGGAAGGCGAACTGTCGCGCACCATAGAGACATTGGGCTCGGTAGTCAATGCGCGCGTCCACCTGGCCATTCCCAAGCCATCGCTATTTGTTCGTGAACAAAAATCCCCGTCCGCGTCGGTCACGCTCAATCTGCAGCCGGGACGCGCGCTGGATGACGGGCAAATCAACGCCATTGTCTATATGGTATCCAGCAGCGTCTCCGGATTACCGCCTGATAACGTTACCATCGTTGACCAGAACGGACGTCTGTTGACCCAGTCAGGCAGCAGTGGCCGCGATTTGAATACCACGCAGTTGAAGTTCACCGCTGAGGTTGAAAACCTGTATCAGCGCCGTATTGAATCGATCCTGACGCCGGTCGTCGGTCTTGGCAATGTCCATGCACAGGTCACCGCCCAGCTCGATTTTGCCAGCCGGGAGCAGACTGACGAGCAATACCAGCCTAATCAGACGCCGAATCAAGCCGCCGTGCGCTCGAAACAAAACAGCGCCAGCGAGCAACGAGGAAACGGTATGGTGGGCGGCGTGCCGGGCGCGCTATCAAACCAACCGGCACCTGCGCCGACGGCACCGATAACCGCGCCGGCCAACAATGCCAACAACGCCAATGGGGGGAATGCGCAAAACGCCAACGCGGCCACTACCAATACCGCCAGCGGCCCTTCCAGCTCTCGCAATGACTCCACGATCAATTATGAAGTCGACCGTACCATTCGTCATACCAAACAGAGCGCAGGCTCACTGCAGCGCCTGTCGGTGGCCGTGGTGGTCAACTATCGTCAGTCCGAAGACGGTAAACCCGTCGCGTTGACCGATGAACAGGTTAAGCAAATCGAATCGCTCACGCGTGAAGCGATGGGCTATTCCGCGGAACGCGGCGATACGCTGAACATCGCCAATACGCCATTCACGCAGACAGAAAGCGGCGCCAGCGAACTGCCCTTCTGGCAGCAGCAAAGTTTCTTTGAAATGCTGATGAATGCGGGCCGCTGGCTGCTTGTCGTCATCGTCGCCTTTATCCTGTGGCGGAAACTGGTTAAACCGCTGTTGAATAAAAATCAAGCCACGCCAGATAACGTTGCGGCCGCGGCGGCGGATCCTGACAACGATGACGATGTCATCGTGAAATTAAGCAAAGATGAACAAGAACAGCAGAAACGTTCTCAGCAGAGAGTCAGTGCCGAGCTCCAGAGTCAGAAAATTCGTGACCTGGCGGAAAATGACCCCCGAGTTGTTGCGCTGGTAATCCGTGAGTGGATGGGGAGTGAATTATGAGTCTGACCGGAACTGAAAAAAGCGCGATTCTGCTGATGACCATTGGCGAAGACCGAGCCGCGGATGTGTTTACCCACCTTTCAACCAGAGAGGTGCAGCATTTAAGCGCGGCGATGGCCAGCATGAAGCAGGTATCGAATAAGCAGTTAACTGAAGTATTGAAAGAGTTCGAGGTGGACGCCGAGCAGTATGCCGCGCTGAGTGTTAACGCCGGCGATTATCTGCGCTCCGTGCTGGTAAAAGCGCTGGGCGAGGAGCGAGCTTCCAGCCTGCTGGAGGACATCCTTGAAAGCCGTGAAACCACCAGCGGGATGGAAACGCTCAACTTTATGGAGCCGCAGAGCGCTGCCGATCTAATCCATGAAGAGCATCCGCAGATTATCGCGACGATTTTGGTCCATCTGAAACGTTCTCAGGCGGCCGATATTTTAGCGCTGTTTGATGAGCGCTTGCGTAACGACGTCATGCTGCGTATCGCCACTTTCGGCGGGGTACAACCCGCGGCGCTGGCGGAACTGACGGAAGTATTGAACGGCTTGCTGGATGGACAAAACCTCAAACGCAGTAAAATGGGCGGTATCCGCACTGCGGCCGAGATTATCAACCTGATGAAAACCCAGCAGGAAGAGGCGGTTATCGATGCGGTTCGTGATTTCGATGGCGAACTGGCGCAGAAAATCATTGATGAAATGTTCCTGTTCGAAAATCTGGTGGATGTGGACGACCGCAGTATCCAGCGTCTGTTGCAGGAAGTGGAATCCGAATCGTTGCTCATTGCACTGAAAGGCGCGGAAGAGCCGTTACGCGAGAAATTCCTCAAGAATATGTCGCAGCGCGCCGCCGAAATTCTACGCGACGATTTGACGACCCGCGGTCCGGTTCGCATGTCTCAGGTGGAAACCGAGCAGAAAGCCATCCTGCTTATCGTTCGTCGTTTGGCCGACAGTGGCGAGATTGTGATTGGCGGCGGTGAGGATGCTTATGTCTGATGCAAGCAAAAGCGCGAACTGGCAACCCTGGTCATTCCAGGATCTGTCCGCGCACGAGGCGTTTCAACCATATCCGTCAGCGGCAGAAGAAGAGACCTCTTCGTCTGCCGACGCTGCGCCCTCTTTTACTGAAGAAGATTTGGCCGAGCTGCGCGCGCGCGTTGAAAAAAAAGCGCAGCAAAACGGGTTCAGCCAAGGGCAGCAGGATGGTTATAACGCCGGCTATCAGCAAGGACTGGAAGAAGGCAGAAAGCAAGGCCGGCAAGACATTGAGCAGCAGCAAGCGCCGATGGTCGAGCACTTGCAGCAGATGGTGACGGAATTTCAGCAGACGCTGGACTCATTGGACACGGTTATCCCGGCACGCCTGATGCAGTTGGCATTAACCGCGGCCAAGCAGGTTCTGGGTCAGGCGCCGGTCTGCGACGGTTCGGCATTGCTTAACCAGATTCAACAGTTTATTCAGCAAGAACCGATGTTCAGCGGTAAACCTCAGCTCAGGGTGCATCCTGCCGATCTGGCCGAGGTGGAAAAACATCTCGGCGATACGCTCAAGGCACACGGGTGGCGTCTGCTGGCCGATAACCAACTGCATCCGGGCGGGTGTAAAGTCAGCGCCGAGGAAGGCGATCTCGACGCCAGCCTGGCGACCCGATGGCGTGAACTGTGCCGTCTGGCGGCACCGGGAGAGCTATGATGACATCGCGACTTTCACGCTGGCTGACCACCATCGATGGTTACGAAAAGCGCATCGCCAGCACGCCCGGGGTTCGACATTACGGCAAGTTGGTACGCGCGACGGGCCTGGTGTTGGAAGCGACGGGATTGCATCTGCCGCTGGGCGCTACCTGCCTGATAGAGCGTCAGAGCGACGGTGATATCAAAGAGCTGGAAAGCGAAGTCGTTGGTTTCAACGGCCAGAAACTTTTCCTTATGCCGCTGGAAGAGATGGAAGGGATCACGCCCGGCGCCCGCGTTTACGCGCGTCAGTCGGCGGATGGATCCACTCAGGGCAAACAGCTGCCGTTGGGGCCGGAGCTATTGGGCCGGGTACTTGACGGCACCGCCAGGCCGCTTGATGGGTTACCTGCGCCAGAAACCGGCTTTCGGGCGACGCTCACCGCCGCGCCCTACAATCCGTTGCAGAGAACCCCGATAAGCAGCGTACTCGACGTCGGCGTTCGAGCCATCAATGCATTATTGACCGTTGGCCGTGGCCAGAGAATGGGGTTGTTCGCCGGTTCTGGCGTCGGCAAAAGCGTACTGCTCGGGATGATGGCGCGCTATACAGAAGCGGATGTTATCGTCGTTGGCCTGATCGGCGAACGCGGCCGGGAAGTTAAAGATTTTATCGAGAACATTCTCGGCGAAGAGGGCCGCTCACGCGCCGTCGTGATCGCCGCGCCGGCCGATGTATCGCCACTGTTGCGCATGCAGGGCGCCGCCTATGCAACGCGCATTGCCGAAGACTTCCGCGACCGCGGTCAACACGTATTGTTGATTATGGATTCGTTGACCCGCTACGCGATGGCTCAGCGCGAAATTGCGCTGGCAATTGGCGAACCGCCGGCAACCAAGGGTTATCCGCCATCCGTTTTCGCCAAATTGCCTTCATTGGTGGAGCGAGCCGGTAACGGCATTGATGGCGGCGGCTCGATTACCGCCTTTTATACCGTCTTGACGGAAGGTGACGACCAGCAGGACCCCATCGCCGATGCCGCCCGGGCAATTCTTGACGGCCACATCGTGCTGTCACGTCACCTGGCGGAAGCCGGCCACTACCCCGCCATTGATATTGAAGCGTCAATCAGCCGGGCAATGACGTCGCTGGTGGAGGACAAACACTACACCACCGTGCAGCAGTTCAAGCAGTTGCTTTCCAGCTATCAGCGTAACCGCGACCTGATAAGCGTTGGGGCGTATGCCGCCGGCAGCGATCCGCTGCTCGATCGCGCTATTCGCCTCTACCCCGACATGGAAAAGTTTTTAAAACAGGGAATTTTCGAACGTTGCGGCTATGAAGATGCACAGAGCCAACTTTTTACTCTGTTTTCTTCCGGCGGCATAAGCTAATGAATTTTTTTGACGTTAATTAATGAATCTGAACATTATCCTTAACTGTGGGGACAGATGAAAACGCAATCGCCGTTAGATACACTACGTGATTTAGCTAAACAAGACGCTGATGATGCGGCTGCGCTGCTGGGGAAAATTCGTCAGTCGCATCTGAATGTCCAAAAACAGTTGGAGATGTTGCTTGAGTACGAAATAGATTACCGTCAGCAATTACAATCCACCATGAGTAGCGGTATCAATTCCGCTAACTGGTATAACTATCAACAGTTTCTGCTAACGCTGGAAAAAGCGATAGAACAACACAGAAAACAGCTTGCGCACTGGAATAAACAATTACAGCAAGCGACCCAAACCTGGCGCGACAAATACCAGCGGCTGAATGCGTTTATCACCTTACAGGATAGATCGGCGCAAAAAGCGCTGGCATACGCCAACCGCCAGGATCAAAAACTGATGGACGAATTTGCCCAACGAGCCTCATTGAGGAAGCATCCATGAATCTTTCCAGCGTCAGTAATGTTGCTGTCAATAACGGCACCTCAGCAGACCTGTCTTCAACACGCCAGTCCGAAACCGCCGGCAGCTTCGAACAGATGCTGTCGGCGCAAAAAGAGACGAGTTCACCTAATCAGAACGCCGCCGTGGATAGCAATGCGACATCCAATGCCAATAATCAACAAACAGCACAATCCACTGCGTCACAGCCTTCTCCTCAAGAACAGCCGGTGAATAAAACAACCGCTCAGCAGGCTGAGGCGGATACTGCCGACGGCGGCCAAAACCCGGTTGAGGAAACCGGCGACGCGGTTGCCGCCATCGTACCCAACCCCGCACCAGCCACGTTAAAAAACACGGCGGCGGCGGATAAGGCCAGCGACATTAAAAACGACGCGGATACCGAGCTGACGCTGGATGTGGTCAAAGAGCCCGTGGTTGACGCCGACATTCTGTCGAATGCCCAGGACACAACCGTCCATCAGGACGAGAGCGATACGCCGGATGAGGCCACCCTGTCGTTGCTGGCGATGTTGAATCAGGCTCAAACCTTGAAAACCGAGGCGACGTCCAACGTAGCAGCGAGCGTTCCCGATAGTACGCTGGCGCCAGCACAATCCGTGGCGGCTTCCCTGACGCTGACCGATGAAGCGGCGGCAACAGACGTCGCGGCCGAGTCCGATACGGCATTAACGCCCTTTACCCTGGCCGACGCCGACAGCAATAGTCGCCAGATAAATCGTGCTGATATGGAGACGAGCAAAAAGCCCGACATCGCCATCAATATCGACGATAGCGTCGAGACCAACGCTTCCGCTGATAAAAGCACGATAACTGCGGCCGTAGTCAAGAGTGCGGAGTCGTTGACCGCCAATACCCCCAGCCACACATCGCCGCTGATGGCCTCGGCGTCGCAAGCCTTATCCGCGACGGCTCAAACCGCCACCCCTGCGGCGACCAGCGCGACAACGACATCCGGCGCCATGTTGAACGCCCAGATGGGCAGTGAGGCCTGGCAGCAGACGCTTGGCCAGCAAGTGGTCATGTTTGCTCGTGACGGACAGCAGAGCGCCAAACTCCGACTTCATCCGGAAGAGCTGGGCGCATTGCAAATCAACTTGACGTTAAATAACGATAATGAAGCCCAACTGCACTTTGTGTCGGCGCACAGTCAGGTCAGAGCGGCGTTGGAAGCCGCCCTTCCCCATCTGCGCACATCGCTGGCTGAAAGCGGAATTGATTTAGGGCAGGCTAGCGTGGGAAGCGAGTCATCCCAGAGTTGGACACAAGATCAGCACGCGTCTGATTCTGGTTTTGTTAACCAGTCCGAACAGGTTACGTCTGATGGGTTAGCGACACCGTTAAGTGTACCCGCATCCCTGCAACAAATGGCTTCTGGCGTGACCGGTATTAATATCTTCGCTTAAGATGCCGATAAATACTCAAGGTAGCCTCATTTTCCCTGTCTATTCTTCCTATTGATGGAGGAAATAGACGGGATAATCGATCTTGGGTTAAATGAGGTCGGTGATGTCTTTTTCATGTCATCTTTCAAATACGTAACGGGAATTATCTTTATTTATGTCTGAACAAGCTCTCACCTCAGGACGAAAGCGTTCAATCTGGCCAGTCTTGCTTATCGTTGTCGCATTACTAGCGGCCATCGCGGGAGGCGCTGCCTGGTGGTTTCTTTACAAACCCACCGATACGGTTCAAGCGCCGAAAATTGTGCCGCCACCGGCGCCGGTTTTTATGCCTCTAGACACTTTCACCGTCAATCTGCAGAATCCTGACAATGATCTGGATCGGGTTTTGTACGTTGGCTTTACCCTGAGATTGCCGGATGAAGCTACACACCAACAGCTCAATAACTATTTGCCGGAAGTGCGTAGTCGTTTGCTTTTGCTATTATCCCGCCAAAACTCAGCTTCCCTGAGTACAGAACAAGGGAAACAGCAATTGGTGGAAGAAATCAAACAAGTACTTGCTCCACCTTTAGTCCCAGGACAAGCGGGGCAAACAATCAATGATGTTCTGTTCACAGCGTTCATACTACGGTAATTATTTATGGGTGACAGTATTCTTTCTCAGGCTGAAATCGACGCCCTGCTTAACGGCAGCAGCGACGACGGGGACGATGCCCCGACAGCCACCGTAGCGGGCGACGTTAAGCCTTATGATCCGAACACACAGCGCCGTGTGGTTCGAGAACGTCTGCAAGCGCTGGAAATTATTAACGAGCGCTTTGCCCGCCAGTTCAGAATGGGGCTATTCAATCTTTTACGCCGCAGTCCGGATATCACGGTAGGGCCGATTAAAATTCAGCCTTATCACGAATTTGCGCGAAATTTGCCAGTTCCGACTAATATTAACCTGATCCACATGAAACCCTTACGCGGCACGGCGCTGCTGGTATTTTCGCCGAGTCTGGTTTTCATCGCGGTAGACAACCTGTTTGGCGGCGATGGTCGCTTTCCAACCAAAGTGGAAGGTCGGGAATTTACCCATACCGAACAGCGTATCGTTCAGCGCATGTTGCGGCTGGCGCTTGAAGCCTATAGCGATGCCTGGCAGGCGATCTACAAGCTGGAGATCGAGTATGTGCGCTCGGAGATGCAGGTTAAATTCACCAACATCACTACTTCGCCTAACGACATTGTGGTGACCACGCCTTTTCATGTGGAAATTGGTTCTTTGACTGGGGAATTCAGTATCTGCATTCCTTTCGCCATGATCGAGCCGCTGCGTGAACTTTTGGTCAACCCGCCGCTGGAAAACTCGCGTCAGGAAGACCATAACTGGCGTGAAGCATTGGCAAAACAGGTTCAGCATTCTGAATTGGAGTTGGTGGCAAGCTTTGTGGATATTCCTTTGCGGATCTCCAAATTGATGCAGCTACAGCCCGGCGATATTTTGCCAATCGACAAGCCAGACCGACTGATTGCCGACGTTGATGGCGTTCCCGTGCTAACCTGTCAGTACGGTACAGCCGATGGGCAATATGCTTTAAAAGTAGAACATTTAATTAATCCTATATTGAACTCTTTGAACGATGAGGAACAGCCCAATGAGTGACAGCAAGAAACCGTCCGAAGAAAAGGAAGCCGTGGACGATTTGTGGGCTGATGCATTTAATGAGCAACAGACTGCGGAAAAAAACACCCCGACAAGCGACAATGTCTTTGATAACCTCGCTGCCCAGCAAGGCATGAATTCTTTGCAAGACATTGATATGATTATGGATATCCCGGTAAAACTGACGGTCGAACTCGGAAGGACGAAAATGACCATCAAGGAATTGCTGCACCTTTCTCAAGGCTCGGTGGTTCCTCTTGAAGGCTTGGCCGGCGAACCGTTGGATATTCTGATTAACGGCTATCTGATCGCGCAGGGTGAAGTCGTTGTGGTAGCGGATAAGTACGGCGTTCGTATTACCGATATCATCACGCCATCCGAGCGTATGCGTCGGTTGAGTCGCTAATGGTTCAAACGGCAATACCCACGGCGGCCACAGAGAGCGTAGCGACGATCGCTGCCGCGCCGCCGATATCGAATACCATGCTGCTTTCCCAGGTTGGCAGCGTCTTGGTAGGCATTCTCCTGCTTATTGTGTTGATCGGTTGGATAATCCGCAAATTAGGCTTAACAGCACATTCGCACAACAACCGCTTATTGAAAGTGGTTTCTACCTGTCAGGTGGGGCAGCGCGAGCGGGTGGTTATTGTTGAAGTCGACAATAACTGGCTGGTGCTGGGCGTTACCGCGCAGAATATCACTCCCTTATTGACATTGCCTGCGCAACCCACAGATAAGTCCGGCGATGCTCATAAAGACAAAGCGGCGGACTTTCGTCAGCTGCTGTCAAAGGTATTAAAACGTCCGGAAAATTCGGCATGAATGTTATTGCAAAACGATTATCCCTTAAATTGTTATTCCAGATTTCGATCGGTGCTATTTTCCTGACGACGCCGGCGGCCTGGGCGCAATTGCCCGGTATTGTCAGCCAGCCGCTGGCAAACGGCGGACAAAGTTGGTCCCTGCCGGTACAAACACTGGTCTTCATGACCTCGCTGACGTTTCTGCCGGCAGTATTGCTGATGATGACCAGCTTTACCCGTATTGTGATTGTATTAAGCCTGCTGCGTAGCGCCATCGGCACCGCGACCGCGCCGCCGAACCAGATCATACTGGGCTTGAGCCTGTTTCTGACGTTCTTTGTCATGTCGCCGGTATTTAATAAAATTTATCAAGATGCTTATCTGCCTTTCAGCGAGAATAAGATCACCATGGAATCCGCGATTGAAACCGGCGCGCAACCACTGCGCGAATTCATGCTGCGGCAGACGCGGGAAGCAGACCTGGCGTTGTTTACCCGACTGGCCGACATTCCCTCGCTGGATGGTCCTGAATCCGTTCCGATGCGCGTATTGGTTCCGGCATTCGTCACCAGCGAACTGAAAACCGCCTTTCAGATCGGTTTTACCATCTTCATTCCTTTTTTAATTATCGACCTGGTGGTAGCCAGTGTTTTAATGGCATTGGGTATGATGATGGTGCCGCCGGCGACCATGTCGTTACCGTTTAAACTCATGTTGTTTGTACTGGTCGACGGCTGGCAGTTACTCATCGGTTCCCTGGCGCAGAGTTTCTACAGTTGAGTTTGATAACCAACTTCAGGTTTCCGCTTGCGTCATATCGCTGCCGACGCCATTGGCTTATCGCCCCTGAGCGGCCGTTCCGATCAGACGATGCCGCACCGTCTCATGCTAGGGCTGTCGACGCGATAGCGCATGGCGCGGCGATATGGTCTAACCAGAGACTCAACTTGATATCAGAGACGACAATCAACCTTTCCAGCAGGAAACGCGCACCGGGATTATTATCATGACACCTGAATCGGTTATGGCCCTTGGTTATGAAGCGATGAAAGTCGCGCTGGCGCTTGCCGCGCCGCTGTTGTTGGCGGCGTTGCTGACCGGTCTGATCGTCAGCCTGTTGCAGGCGGCGACGCAGGTCAATGAAATGACGCTGTCGTTTATTCCCAAAATTCTGGCCGTATTTACCGCCATTATTATCGCCGGCCCCTGGATGCTCAATTTGTTACTAGACTATATGCGCACGCTTTTCAGTAATTTACCGACAATTATTGGATAATAATGATAGAAGTCACCAGCGGCGAGCTAACCTATTGGCTAGGGCTCTACTTTTTTCCCTTCGTGCGGCTGTTGGCGCTGATTGCCACGGCGCCGCTCTTTAACGAAAAGGGCATCGACAGTAAAATCAAGGTTGGCTTGGCTTTTTTGTGTGCCGTACTCGTCGCCCCCAGCCTGGCGGTAGAAAGCACGCCAATCTTTTCGGCTCCCGGCATTTGGCTGCTGATAAAACAGGTCCTGATCGGTATCTCGATAGGTTTCACCATGCAGTTGGCGTTTGCCGTATTTCGCGTGGCCGGTGAAATTATCGGCCTGCAGATGGGCTTATCCTTCGCCACCTTCTTCGATCCGTCGAACGGTACCAATACCTCCGTGTTATCCCGCTTTTTCAACGTATTCGCCATGCTGCTGTTCATGGTATTTGACGGCCATTTGTGGCTCATTTCGTTATTGGCCGACAGTTTTCATCTGATCCCTATCAATGCGGACTTGGTTAATAGCAGCATTTTTCTCTCCATTGCTCAAACCGGCGGACTGATTTTTATTAACGGTCTGATGCTCTCCCTGCCCTTGGTCACATTCCTGTTGATTATCAACATTGCGCTAGGGGTGCTAAACCGTATGGCGCCGCAGATCTCGGTTTTCGTGATCGGTTTTCCCGTTACGCTGACCATCGGCATACTGACCATTGGATTGTTGATGCCGTTGTTTGCACCCTTCTCAGAGCATTTATTCAGCGAATTTTTTGATTCGATTGCTATGGTCATCAGCGAGTTTATTGCAAAATAAAGCCTACTGCCCTGCTCTCGATTAGCCGCGATTCAAAAATAAATTCAGGCAAGCATTTGTGCCAACGCTTTCTCATGATTAGCCCGCTGAAAAGCCGAATGCGTTTCTTTCGTCACCGTTAAAAGGCAAGCCTGCCGATCAAAAACGAAAAGCGCTTAGAACTAACGGCTATTCCGGCAGCGGGTAATGACTGGCTATGATTTGGCAAGGCGCGAAGGAAACCGCGCAGGCAGGTTTAAATAGCGGGGATCACGGCATAAAAAATGGTGTATCACTGACTAATTCAGTCAAATGATACACCCAAAGAACGTGCCCGGTTTAGCACGTTAAATCGTTGATCCGACTGTTAACCGTTAAGTTGGAATAAAGACATGGAGAACATTGAGCTGGTCACCGCGGCGCTAGCTTTAAGCATAAGCTGAAGAGACTGAAAGTTAGCCGTTGCAGAGACGATATCAGCCTCCACCAAAGCGGTCTGACGATCGGAATAGATTACATCCAGGCTTTCTTGCATATCATTCAGCGAACTAATGGTCGTCATCTTGCCGCCCAACTTGGTCTGAGCGGTGTAAACATCATCCAGCTGGTCTGATATGGCGTTCAGCGCGGTACCCATTTTTGAGGTGAACTCTTCGGACGAATCGCCATCTTCCAACTTCATGGAAAGCGCGGACAGTGCGGTATCGATAGTGTCGAAAATATTGTTTCCGTCTTCGCCAAATACGCTGGTGCCGATATCGCCGGTTGAAACGGACAAACTGTCGGAAACTTTGATCGAAACAGTACTGCTACTGCCGCTGTAGGTTACCGTGCCGTCATCCGCTACGCTAAAAGCGGCGGAATCGGAAGCGTAGCCGCTAAAGATGTAGTTACCGTTGCTGTCAGTGCTGTTTCCCAGCGCCACCAACTGATCTTTATAAGATTGCAGGGCGGTGGCCAATGAGGAGCGATCGGCGTCGCTGTAAGTGGTATTGGAAGCTTGAATCAGCTTGGTCTGGATGCTCTGAACAACCGTGGTAATTTCATCCAGCGTATTGTCTTCGAGCGTCAGGCTAGCATCAGCGGTGTCGCGTGCCGCAGTATATTTAGTGCTGTCGGCTTGAGCCTGGGTCACCATGACCGATTGCGAGGCGGCGATTGGATCATCTGAGGGCTTGGTGACGCGTACGCCAGAAGACACCTGAGACGCAGCGCTGGACGAAGCGGACTGCAAATTTTGGGAGCCTGCGACCTGTCTATCATATATCACACTGGTGCTGAGACGCATGATCTTATCCTTACTGGTTATCCTGAATTGATTAGCTGTTTAAGGCTGACAATAAAGAATCAAAAATGGTATTGGCGGTAGACAATACTTGTGAACAAGCAGTGTAATACTGCTGTGCGCCATAGAGATTGATGTATTCTTCATCCAGGCTGATGCCGGAAACTGATTGTTGTTTTTCGGTCAGCGAGGTAACAATGGTCGACTGAGACGAGCTAAGACTGCTCGCTGAAGAAGTGTTTATACCGATTTGACTGATCAGGCTGGAATAATATTGCGTCAGCGTAGAGTTGCCGTTGATCAGCTTCGACGTTTGCAGGTCGATCATCGATTGTAGATTGCGGTTATCGCTAGACCCCGTATCACTGTCGTCCAAACCTGCGGCAATTTGCGAACCGTCAGTCAGCGCGACCGACAAGTTGGAAACAACGGTGCTAACGGTTTCGGCACGGAATGAGTCCCCCTGGGCCGCATCGCCGGAAACGGTAACGGTCAGGCCGTCGAAACTCAGCGTGGCGTTGCCATTGCTGTCGGTGGCCGTGGTATAGCTGACCGAAGAACCATCTGAAACCTGCTTCACGTTCCAGCTGCCGTTTTTGTAGCTCAGCGTATAGTCGCTGGCCTCAGCGCTGCTGATATCGGAATAAGCGATAGTTAACTGAGCGCTGCCGGTGTTCTTGCTATTGCTGACCACAGACGGATCGCTATAACTAAAAAAATCGCTACCGGTTTCGCCGTCAAGATCTATCCCCTTGTTTTGCAATTCATTCATATTGCCGGCAAGTTCCAGGGCAATCTTACCAATCGCATTACGGGTATTGTCGATATCATCTCGCGCGGCAAACAGACCGGCCAGGCTGCCGCCTTCAATGTTATCTTCATTAATGGTCGTCAACCTGCCGTTGCCGCTGCTGTAGGCGATAGTGGTTCGGGTAGGATCGGCGCTGTCGCTCACGGCAGTTAGCTCATAGGCGCTGCCGCCCTGCACCAAGCTCAAACCATTGGAAAGCGATACCGTCACCACCGAATCATCCTGGGTGGAAACCGTCACGCCGACCAGCTCATTAAGATTATTGATTAGCTGATCACGTTGGTCCAACAGCGAGTTGGCCGCTTCGCCGGCGCTGCCCATATTGGATATCTGGGTGTTAAGCGTGGCGATTTTACTCGCGTAGCTATTGATGGTATCAACGGTGGTTGACACTTCTTCATTAATCGCCGAATCCATCGACGATAAATAGCTGTCTGCGGTTTTCAATTGGGTAACCAGCGACTGCGCGCTGCTAAGCACCGCCTGACGCGATGAAGTACTGCTGGTATCGGAACTCAACGTACTCAGACTGGAGAAAAAATCCGACAGCATACCGTCAATGCCTGAGCTGGTTGTAGTAGAGTCGCTGCTCACGCTACTCGACAGTAGGCTGTCAATCTGAGATACCTGATTATAATAAGCGTTGGTTTGCGCATAGCTGGCCGATGCATCGCGCAGCTGCGCTACGGTAAGTTTATCGTATTCACGATTAACGGAATTGACTGTCACACCACTCCCCACTTCGCCATAACTGGTTGACTGACCGATGTTCGAGGAAAGAGAAACGGTCTGTCGGGAGTAGCCATCGGTTTTGGCATTGGTAACGTTATTGCCGGTGGTAGTAAGTAACGTCTGCGCAGCCTTCAGACCGGAAGATGCAATATTTACCAAAGAACTCGCCATGAAGTTTCCTTATTCGTTCTTCTATATCGGCTAGGCGGCTACGCCAGCCTAAATAAACAAATTTACTTATTTTTATATCGTCAGTTTTGGTAAAAACTTGAGGGTGAGATAATTAATTATTTTTTAAAATAATTTGCTCAAATCGTGGGTATAAGCGCTGATGGCCCGCTGTGACGCCTGTTTTATCTGGCCGATGATCTGCACCAGCTTATCGCCGTAGTTAGGATCGGTTGCGTACCCGGCGCGCTGTAATGCGTAGGCCGCATCTTCCGCATTCTTCGCATCCAGAACCGGTTTGTAGCGAGCGTTATTGGTCAGCAACGAGATGTAATCATTCAAGGCATCGACATAGGAGTCATACACCCGGAATTTTTCCTTCGTTTTATAGGCGCGACCATTTTCAAACTCCGTGGTCGTTACTTCGGTGACCTTGCCCGTCCAGCTATCGTTGGCTTTTACGCCAAAAATGTTATAGCTGGGTGAACCGTCGGCGCTGGTGATTTCACGCCGACCCCAACCCGACTCCAATGCCGCCTGCGCCATAATCAAATGATGAGGAATACCGCTTTGCATGCTGGCAATCATCGAGGGAATGGAAAGCCGATCGGTGAATTGCGATGACGTTTGACGCGCGGCCGGCGCCGAAGGCTGCTCATCAGCATTATTTTGCTGTTGCTCGCGGCGTAAAAACTCGCCGACCAGCGCAGGCGATAATGCGCTGGCCGCCAGGCGCTCCTGATCGAGCGGCATCGCGACCTTGCCCACGCTGTCGGCCGGCAATTCGCTGGGCTGTTTTCCCATCTGTTTGACGATCATGTCGGCCAGCCCAAGTCCTTTGGTCGACAGATCCTGCGCCATTTGCTGGTCGTACATGCTGGTATAAAGTCGGGTCTGATCGTTCGTTAGCATACCGTCCTGCGGCAGTGCCGAACGCATGCTTTTCAGCATCATATTAACGAACAGCCCCTCGAACTGACGCGCCACCTTCTCGAGCGCCGCCGGGTCTTTTTGATTGACCTGACGACGCAGACTGTTTACGGCATTGACGTCGTATACCGCGGAAGTTGGTTCGGCAGCATTATTCAACGTCTTCATCAAATTATCTCTATTTCAGCTTTGAGGCAGCCGGCACTATGCATTGACTGAAGAATGGACATCAGATCGAGCGGCGTCGCGCCCAGGGCGTTCATCGCCCGGACCACCGAATTCAAGTTAGCGCTAGCGTTGACGCGTTGCAATGCGCCGCCAGACTGACGAACGGAAATTTCGCTTTGCTGAGTAACGGCCGTCTGGCCTCCGGCAAATGGCGTATCCGGCTGATTAACCTGCTGTTGTTGGTCAACCACCACCGACAGATTCCCTTGCGCTACCGCACAAGAGTCAAGCATCACGTTGCGGTTCATGACCACGGAACCCGTACGCGAATTGATAATCACCCTGGCATCAATTTCTCCGACATTTACATTAATATCCTGGATCTGGGATAAAAAACGCACCTGCTGGTTGTTACTGGCCGGGATAGAAACTTCAACCGTACGAGAGTCCAGCGCGCGAGCCACCCCGGAGATGTTTTCTCGGTTGATGGCATCGCTGATACGCTGGGCGACGCTAAAATCTTCCTGCTTGAGGTTAAGCACCAGTCGATTGCTGTCGCCGAAAGTGGTCGGTAGTTCGCGCTCAATAATCGCGCCGCTATTGATTCTGCCACCCGCCAACTGGTTGATTTTGACCTGGCTGCCGCCTGACGATGCGCCCGCGCCGCCGACCAGCACGTTGCCCTGCGCCAAGGCATAAACCTGGTTGTCTACGCCCTTCAGCGGGGTCATTAACAGCGTGCCGCCGCGAATGCTTTTCGCTGAACCCAGTGAAGAAACGACCACGTCGATTTTTTGCCCTGCACGGGCAAACGGCGGATAGTTGGCGGTAACCATCACCGCCGCCACATTCTTCAACTGCATATTGGTGCCGCTAGGGACGGTTATCCCCAGCTGCGACAACATGTTGTTCAAGCCTTGGGTGGTGAACGGCGTCTGGGTGGTTTGATCGCCGGTGCCATCCAGCCCGACGACCAGTCCATAACCGATCAGCGGGTTGTCTCGCACCCCTTGAATATCGACAAGGTCACGCAACCGCTCGGCGGAAGCCGGAAATGCCGTCAGTTGAAATACGGAACATAACATCACTATCAGGCCGACGATTCTCATGCAATTCTCCTTAAAACGGCGAAACATTGAGGAAGAAGCGTTGCAGCCACCCCATATTCTGGGCTTCATTGATATAACCATTGCCAATATATTCAATTCTGGCATCCGCCACCTGTGTTGAAACCACGGAATTACTCCCGGTAATGGTACGCGGGTTCACCACGCCGGAAAAACGTATGTATTCAGTACCCTGATTAATGGCGATCTGTTTTTCTCCAACCACCTTCAGGTTACCGTTGGCCAGGACTTCCCTGACGGTAACGGTAATGGTGCCGTCAAAGGTGTTCTTCGCGCTGGCGCCGCCCGAGCCGTCGAAATCATTGCTGCCGGACGCCTCAAGATCCACCTTGCCGTTTCCCAGCAGTCCCGCAAGCGCGGTGGGCAACGCCGTTAATCCTGACTTGGCCGAGCCGCTCCTGCCTGCATTGGCGGAAGAGCTCTTGCTTGCACTGACATCTTCTTGCAGGGTAATCGTTAAGATATCGCCAATATTTCGCGGGCGACTGTCTTCAAACAGTGGCTGATAGCCATAATTCATCAGTTGAGCGGACTGGAATAATGATCCATTCGTCACCACCAAAGATGCCGGAGCGGGATGCGCGCTGGTATCTCCCTCAACTAATGGCGTACGCGGCATATACGCACAGCCGCCGACCATAAATGCCATAACCGTTAACAGTAATGCTCCCCACCTCTGCCGGCGCGGAAAGCCGCAGTTATGACCGCGATAACACAACATGCCTCACCCTTCTGTTTATTCATCAGACTGAATTGCCTGATTGCTCTTTATAGCTGGGTCAACCGTTCCAACATGGCGTCGGATGCCGTGACCGCTTTGCTGTTGATTTCATAGGCACGCTGTACCTGAATCATATCAACCAGCTCTTCGGCCACATTAACGTTCGACGTTTCCACATAGCCCTGATACAGCGTACCGGCGCCGTTCTGACCCGGCGTTGACTCCGTCGGCGCGCCAGAGCTTTCTGTTTCCTGATACAGGTTTTCGCCCATACTCTGCAGTCCGGTCGGGTTGACGAATGTCGCCAACGTCAGCTGTCCAACCTGCGTAGTCGCGGCTTGTCCCTGATTGGTTACGCTCACGACCCCGTCGCGGGAAACCGTCATGCTGATCGCCGTATCGGGAATCGTAATGGCTGGCTGAACCGGATAACCGCTGGACGTGACCAACTGCCCATTGGCATCAAGCTGGAATGAGCCGTCCCGCGTGTAGGCGGTAGTGCCGTCGGTCATCTGGATTTGAAAAAATCCCTGTCCGTTGACGGCAATGTCTTTGGTGTTTTCAGTCTGTTCCAGACTACCCTGACTGTGTAACCGTTCCGTTGCTACGGTGCGAACCCCGGTTCCCAGCTGTAAGCCAGAGGGTAACGTGGTCTGCTCCGTTGACTGAGCGCCTGGCTGCCGCAGAGTCTGATACAGCAGATCTTCAAATACCGCCCGCTGACGTTTAAAGCCGTTGGTACTGACGTTTGCCAGGTTGTTAGAAATAACATCCATATTTGTTTGCTGGGCGTCGAGGCCCGTTTTAGCAATCCAGAGAGAGCGGATCATCTTTTATTCCTCAAACCAATTAGCTAATGGATAACAGTTGATTAGCCTTTTGAGCATTATCATCCGCATTCGAGATCACCTTCATTTGCATTTCGAAACGGCGAGAGTTGTTGATCATATCAACCAGCGTTTGTGCGGTATTCACGTTACTGCCTTCGAGAACGCCGGACATCACCTGCACCGTATCGTCCTGCGGCAGAACCGCGCCCGCCGGTTGCTCAGCGGTCGCCGCGGCGTGGAATAAGCCATCATCGCCGCGTACCAGTTGATCATTGGTGGCGCTGATCAGCTTCAATTTGCCCACGGCGCCGATGGTGTTCGGACTGTCGCCGTTGCCCAACGAAGAGACCGTACCGTCCGCGGCGATGCTGATGCTGGCGTTGACCGGCACTTCCAACGGCCCGCCATCGCCCACCACCGGATAGCCCTGGATCTGCATCTGGCCGTCGGCGTTGACCTGAATGGCGCCATTACGGGTATAGGCTTCTCCGCCGTCCGGCAACTGCACCGCCAGCCAACCCTCGTTTTGTACCGCAACGTCCAGTGAACGCGATGTATAGTTGAGCGGCCCCTGCGTGGTATCCGCTCCCGGGGTGGACGCCACCACCAGAGTACGGGTCGGCAAAGAAGGTCCGTCCACAGGTACGGCTCTCATTGCGGCAATCTGAGCACGAAACCCCGGCGTAGATGAATTGGCCAGGTTATTGGCGGTGATAGCCTGCTGATCCAGCGTCTGGCTGGCCGCGCCCATTGCCGTATATATCGCGTGATCCATATAGCCTCTTTAATTAATTAACGCAGGTTAACCAGGGTATTCAGGATGGAATCCTGTGTTTTAATGGTTTGGGCGTTGGATTGGTAGTTACGCTGCGCGACGATCAGGTTGACCAGTTCGGCGCTGAGATCAACGTTGGAACTTTCCAGTGCGCCGCCCTTGAAGCTGCCGAATGTGCCGGTGCCGGCAGCACCCAGAATGGCGTCGCCTGAGGATGCGGTAGCCGACCAGGTATTATCGCCTTTCGACTGCAGACCGGAGGTATTGGTGAATGAAGCCAATACAATTTGTCCAAGTAGTTGGGATTCACCATTGGAATAGGTGCCGCTGATGGTGCCGTCATTGTTGATGGCGTATTCGGTCAGGGTACCGGTGGAATAACCATCCTGCGTTCTGCTGCTGGTGGTGCTGGAGCTGTTTTGCTGAGTGGTGCCGCTAAAATCAATGGTGAAATTATTAGCGGCAGAGCCGTTAAGGCCGTTGGTCGAAACAGAAAGCGTGCTGGTCCCGGTAAGCGCACCGTTGGTATCAAAATTCAGCGTGCCGATATTGGTCGGCGCCGTCACGCTCGAATCGCTGTTATCCTGGGCATATACCTGCCAGCTAATACCGGTGGAGGCACTGGCGTCCGCAGTTTTAACAAAATAGAGCGCGACGTTATGCGTATTACCCAGGCTATCGTAGGTAGTCAGCGTGTCGGTATAGCTGTAGCTAGATGAGTCTGTGGTATCGAGACTGGACGCGTCCAACGTACTCTGGCTGGAGTTCAACGTCATCACCATATCCGCGCTTTTGGTAGCCGTAGCGGGCATTGCAGCGGTGGATATCGTCAGATTGGTCGGTTGCGCACCGGTATTGATCACGCCATTAGTGGCCGAGTAGCCGGTCAAATAATAACCGTTGGTGCTGTTAACCAGGTTACTGTCGGAATCCAGTGAAAG
Organism: Brenneria bubanii; assembly: GCF_022378355.1. GTDB lineage: Bacteria > Pseudomonadota > Gammaproteobacteria > Enterobacterales > Enterobacteriaceae > Brenneria > Brenneria bubanii. Next base: position 50,163 of record NZ_JAKMAJ010000007.1, on the reverse strand, counting down.
CTCGCCGTTGCGCGAGTAATACACGTTACCGCCATCGTCCGCCAGACGGAAAAAGCCGTTGCCTGAAATCGCCACATCGGTGCCTACATCAGTACTCTCCACCGAGCCATCGGAAAAGTCCTGCGTGACGGCGGCAACCTGCACGCCCAGACCGACATCGGAAGATGCGAATACATCGGCAAATGAAACTCTGGCTGATTTAAAGCCGGTTGTTTCGGAGTTGGAAATATTATTACCGATCACATCCAGATTACTGGATGCAGCGTTTAAACCACTGACTGCCTGTGAAAAACCCATGTTGATCCCCTTGATTAAAGTTTTCTATTAATATGCGCTGTTCAAACCAAATGGGTTAGATAATCAGCTTTACATCGTCCAGCGTGGCGGTTCCCGCCAGGCCAAGGTTGAGCGTAGAGTCATCTGTGCTGACGCCATAGACCTGCGCGTATGTCAGTTCCGTCGCCGTCAGGCTACTGCCTGAAGATGAGGTAGCAGTAACCGAGAAGTTATAAGTACCGGCATCCACAGTGGCGCCGCTATCGTTGGTGCCGTCCCAGGTGTAAGCCAAGACACCGGCGCTTTGCGAACCTAAGTCCACGGTACGAACCGTATTGCCGCTGGAATCCGTGATGCTTACCTTGACATCGCTGGCGTCATCGGCAAGTTCAACGCCGAAGGCGGTAGAGGAGCCATCTTCCCCGACCGTGATGCTATCCCCGTCGACCAGTACGCCGTGGCCAATCAGAGAGGACGCCTGCAACGCGTTGCTTTCATCCATCTGCGTGCCGATAGAGCCGAGCGTGGTATTCAGTTCTTCGATGCCGCTGAGGGTGCTGATTTGCGCCATCTGGGTGACGAGTTCGGAGTTATCCATCGGATCCGTCGGATCCTGATTCTGCAGCTGGGCGACCAACAGCGTCAGAAACTGATCCTGCAGGTCGCTACTGCTGGTTGCCGTGCTGGAACTGCTACTTGTCGTAGCAGCGGTGCTATTGGTCGATTCGGTAAGTGAAACGGCGACTGACATAAGCCTGCTCCTGTTATTGTCCTAAGGTTAATGTCTTTTGCATCAGCGTCTTGGCGGTATTAAGCACCTCGACGTTAGCCTGGTAGCTGCGTGAAGCAGCAATGGAGTTCACCATCTCGGCCGTGACATCAACATTAGGCATACGAACATAACCTCGTTCATCCGCCAGCGGATTTCCCGGCTGGTAAACCAGCTTATCCGGAGCGGTGTCTTCGATAACGCTATCCACCTTCACCCCTCCGACTTCCTGACCTGACGCGGAATCCACCTTAAAAACCACCTGTTTGGCGCGATAAGGTTGACCATCCGGTCCGGTTACGCTGTCGGCGTTCGCCAGATTGCTGGCGCTGACGTTCATTCTCTGAGACTGCGCGGTCAGCGCAGAGCCAGAAATGTCAAAAATATTCAGTAAAGACATGACTATTTATCCTCTAGCACAGACATCATGCTTTTAATCTGACCGCCTAATACGGTGAGATCGGTCTGATAACGCAGGCTGTTATCGGCAAAATTGGTTCTTTCCCGATCCATATCCACCGTATTGCCGTCCATCGCAGGCTGATCCGGAATCCGATAAAGCAGATCCAGATCGGCGCTGGAGGTGGTTTGATTTTGAATGTGCCGCTGCGACGTGGTTGCCATTTCCAGCGAGCCGCCGGCTGCACGCCCTTGTTCTATGGCTTTGGTCAACTCACTGGAAAAGTTGATATCGCGAGCCTGATAGCCCGGCGTGTCGGCATTGGCGATGTTCCCGGCCAGTATTTCCTGGCGCTGGGCTCTAAGATTTATCGCCTCCTGCTGGAAGCGAAAGTTCTCTTCCAATTTATCAAGCATGCTATCCCCTTCCCCAAGAGCAGAATAAAATCAGGCTAAATTTCTGTTATGGATAGCATAGAGGCAGCAGTGGAAAGCCTATCGTCGGAATAAAGAAGAAATGATGAGCTATTTTTGCCATTGGTGCGAAACGCGGGCGGGTAAACTATCTCGCACAGGAAACCTGAGGAGAAAGATTGATGCGTTGCATTGCGCAATTTTATACGGCGATATTCTGTTTTACCACATTTAATGCAGCAGCCGGCGCAATTGAATTAAGCGAACAGGTTACGGCCTTCGTACGCCAACAAATCAGTATTCCCTCGGCGACCGTCAATGTGAAGTTGAAAAGCGCCAAAGATAGCGCCATTGATTGTCCCAACCCGCTTTTTTCTCTGCCTTCCCGCAAGAAACCCGGCGGCAACGTCAATATAAAAATGGTGTGCGGCACCGCCAGATATTATCTGGCGACGGAAATACAAATTACCGGACGTTATCTGGTCGCGGCCAAAAGCGTGCCCGTTAATCATAAAATCACCAAAGACGACATTAAATGGCGCGAAGGCAGAATCGATACGCTGACCGTTTCCCCAATGACCGATATAGCGCAGGTAGAGGGCAGCATCAGTCAACGGGCGATTGGCGCAGGACAGACGCTAAACGATAGAATGTTGCGGCGGCCGTGGGCGGTAAGTTCCGGGCAAACGATTTCCGTTACCATTGCCGGCCCAGGCTTTAATATCACCAATCAAGGCAAGGTGATGAACAATGCGGCTATTAATGAAAGAACCCGAATCAAAATGGATTCAGGGCAAATCATCGAAGGGGTGGTCACCGCGGAAGGGGCGGTAGAAGTCGTGCAATGAATTATAATTAAAGACGCCGTAAAAGCGGCCGATACTAGTGCTAAGCGAAAAATTATTGCATGATTAAGACAACCGAATAATAGAGAGGGCGTTATGAGCATTAGTGGTGCCAAACCCGTAGCTTCCCCCCAGGCGATACAGAACAAGGAAGCCGATACCTTCCAGACGCAAAAAAGCAAGGCGGTATCGGTCAGCAGTGGGACAGAAAAGCAGACCCAGGTGATTCTGAGCGACGCGCAGGCGCAGCTTATGCAGCCGGGTACACAAGACATCAACATGGAAAAGGTTGAAAACCTTAAACAAGCGATTCAATCAGGCGAATTGCAGATCGATGTAGGCAAAATCGCCGATAAGTTAATCTCTTTATCTGATGATTTGACTCAAGACTGATGCATGATATGACGATGAATACGGTATTACAGAAAATGTTGGCCTCGCTGCATCAGCTGCAGGATACGCTGCAACAAGAAGAACGCGAACTCAGCGCCAAAGTGGTAAATAGCGCGTTACTGCACCGTGTTACCGAAAATAAAAACGAACAGCTGACTTCACTGCGCCATTTCGACCTCCAGCGGCAAAAGCTGGAGCAAGAGGGTAACCTGTGCGCGCCGTACGTCGAAGAAGATGAACTGTATATATTGTGGTCGGAAATTCAAAGATTTACCCAGTCATTGAGTCAAAATAATCACCGCAATGCCATGCTGCTGCGCCAGCATATCAAGTATACAAATGAAACCCTCGACCTATTGAAGACTAAAAGCAACAATAATTTGTACGGCCCGGACGGGCACTCATCGCAATTCATGTCCTACCACGGCAGCAAATTCGGCCGTTAATGCTGATAGTTAACAATCAATTGTGAGTTGAATACCCGAATCGGCGGTTTTATTACCCCCTTGCCTGGCAGAAAGAACGAAAAGTAAAATTCATTTCCAGCCCAATCTCCGTTAAATGCCAGGCTGCTGCCTTTCCCGCCGTGTAGCTCCATACAGCGAATGGCCGTGCACAGCATCACTTTCAATCCAGAAGGAATGGCCTTTCTCGTCAGCCTGTACTGCCAGTGCACTGACGTCACTCGCGTGGTTTGTGGAAGTTTCTCCGATGCCCGGAAAATAGGGGAAACGGCGGCTCTGCCGCGCTGGGTTACGACCCAGTGTTTCCCTTCATCTCCCCAGCTACCGCCGCTGCCTTGAGCCTGTGCGCAATCGACACTAGACAGAAAAAACACAGTCATTGCGGCCATCAGATAGCGACGCCAGGCCAAATGAGCACAGCGCGGGCGCATGATGATGCCCGTCAGGCGATATTCTCTGAGTTTGTCCGCTATCTGGCTCAATTGCCATTCGCTCCGATAACAGAAGTCATGCGAATTTGCCGGCTATCGCTGACTTCATGGTTAGACAGCACCACCAAATCCGAGAAGTTACGTCGTAAGAAACGAGACAACAGCGGCCTTAATGCATGATTGACCAACAGTACCGGCGGCGCGTTCAGATCCCGTTGATGCTGTACCGCTTCCTGTGCCTGTTGCAGCAGACGATCGGCCAGACCCGGCTCCAGACCGCCACCGTTTTGTAATGCCTGCATCAGCATTTTTTCTAACCCGGCGCCCAGGCCGATAACATGAATTTCACCATCGCCCGGGAACCATTGCTGCGTGATCGCCCGGCCCAATGCCACCCTCACCGCTACCGTCAGGTCGTTCGGATCTTTCTGTACCGCCGCATGCTCGGAAAGCGTTTCAATAATCGTACGCATATCGCGAATAGAAACCCGCTCCGCCAACAAATTCTGCAACACTTTGTGGAAGGTCGTCAGCGAGATCACGTCAGGGATGAAATCTTCGACCATTTTCGGCATATCCTTCGCCACGCGATCCAACAGTTGCTGCGCCTCTTGTCGACCAAACAGCTCGCTGGCATAAAGCGTAATCAGGTGATTAAGATGCGTGGCAACCACGGTGCTGGATTCAACGACCGTATAGCCTTGCGTTTGCGCCTGTTCTTTCAGCACGCTGTCTACCCAATAGGCCGGCAGCCCGAAAGCGGGATCCTTGGTGACATCGCCATCGAGTTTACCGACCGCATTGCCTGGATTAATCGCCAGCCACTTACCTGGGAAGGATTCGCCATGGCCGATTTCCACGCCCTTCATCAGGATTCGATAGCTGGCTGGTTGTAGCTCCAGGTTATCGCGAATATGCACCACCGGCGGAAGATAGCCCATCTCCTGCGCAAACTTTTTACGAATGCTGCGAATACGGCCAATTAATTCGCCGTTCTGCTGAGCATCGACCATCGGGATAAGCCGATACCCCACTTCCATGCCCAACACATCTTCCAACTGGACATCCGACCAGGTCGCTTCGACCATCGGCTGACTTTCTTTTTTAGCTTCCGGCACCGCGGCAGAGGATTTTTTCATACCGATATCCCGTCCGCGCAGCAGCCAGACGCCGCCCAACAATCCGGCGGCGAACAGCAGGAAGACCAGATTCGGCATCCCCGGCACCATACCGATTAACCCGATAACGGCGGCGCTCAGCAGCATAACCCGCGGATTATCGAACAGCTGCGAAACCATCTGCTGTCCGACATCCTGATCGGAACTGACGCGGGTCACGATAACACCGGCCGCAGTAGAGATAACCAGCGCCGGGATCTGGGCAACCAGCCCATCACCAATGGTCAACAGCGTATAGGTTTCCGCCGCGTGGCTCAGCGTCATGTCATGCTGAAGAATACCAACCAACAGCCCGCCGATAATGTTGATCACCATGATCATCAATCCGGCAATCGCATCGCCGCGCACAAACTTGCTGGCACCATCCATTGAACCGTAAAAGTCCGCTTCCTGAGTCACTTCAGAGCGGCGTTTTTTCGCTTCGGCTTCGGCAATCAATCCGGCATTGAGATCGGCGTCAATCGCCATCTGCTTACCGGGCATCCCATCCAGTACAAAGCGAGCGCCCACTTCGGCAATACGCCCGGCGCCTTTGGTGATCACCATAAAGTTGATCAGAACCAGAATGATAAACACCACAATCCCGATGGCGAAGTTGCCGCCGACCAGAAAGTGACCGAAAGCTTCGATCACCTTCCCTGCCGCGGCGCCGCCGGTATGCCCTTCCAGCAACACCACGCGGGTTGACGCGATATTCAGCGACAGCCGCAATAGCGTCGAAAACAGAAGGATGGTGGGAAAGGCGGAAAAATCCAGCGTACGCTGAGTAAACATCGCCACCAGCAACACCATCACCGATAGCGCAATATTGAAGGTGAACAGCAGATCCAGAATAAAGGGCGGCAATGGCAATACCATCATCGACAAAATCAGCAGGATCAGTATCGGTCCCGCCAGGATCTGCCATTGCGTATCTTTAAAGTTTGTAGGTAAACGTAACAGTGCGGCCAGATTAGCCATCAGTTGTATTCTCTCTAGCAATGTCCAGCTCAGCCGGTACCGGTAAATGTTTAGGTTTCTTCGGGATCAATCCGCCTTCCCGACGCCAGCGTTTAAGTTGATAAACCCATGCCAATACTTCGGCAACGGCGGCATACAGCTGCGCCGGTATATTTTGGCCAATCTCTGTATGCCGATAAAGCGCCCGAGCCAATGGCGGCGCTTCCAGGATAGGAATGCGATGCTCTTTGGCCAATTCGCGGATACGCAGCGCGATCTCATTGGTCCCTTTGGCTAATAATTTAGGCGCGCTCATTTTTTTATCGTCATATTGCAGCGCGACGGCATAATGCGTCGGGTTGGTGACGATGACATTGGCTTTGGGGACATCCGCCATCATCCGTCGCTTCGCCATTTCTCGCTGCTGCCGGCGGATACGTCCTTTGACGTGCGGGTCTCCGTCATGTTCTTTATGTTCGTCGCGTATTTCCTGTTTAGTCATACGCAATTTTTTAATATGACTCCAGATCTGCCAGAACACATCGAAAGCCACCATGGGAATCAGCCCTAGCAGGACGAATAACCCGCAAAAGAAAACCATTTCCATCGCATCGCCAAATGCGGTGATGGGCGGTTCGGAGATCAGGTGCAATATTCCTCGCCAGTGGTGCCACAAATACCACCCGGCAATGCCCCCGACGATCACCGATTTCAGAACGCCTTTAAACAACTCAGCAAGCGTCTGGGATGAAACCATACGTTTCAGACCGCTAAGCGGATTCATCTTGCTTAAATCGAACTTGAACGACTTGGTCGAAAAAAGAACGCCGCCCAACAACATCGGCGAGGCTATCGCGACCAGCAGTGTACCGCCCATAAAGGGCAACAGCGCTGAAACCGCCTGCTTAAGCAAAATGTCGAGTTGCGTAAGCATTTGCTTGTCATTGCTTATCAGTTCATGTTCAAAGCGAAATCCTTGAGCAATCATGACCGATAGCTTGCGGGCCATATTTGCCCCGCCAAACCACATAATCGAGAGACCGGCAACTAACAACAATACGGAGGTCAGCTCTCTGGATCGGGGTATCTGACCTTCTTCACGCGCTTTTTCTTCCCGATGGGCTGTGGGCGCTTCTGTTTTCTCAAGATCACTTTCTTCAGCCACGACGCGCTTTTCCTGATATTTCGGATTGAGGTAGCAATTTTCTGCCTAGCATGACAAATAGCGCTAATTATGATGGAGAGAAAAAAGGGGAAAACAGTCGACTGTTTGATGGATAGTGATGAATCAGCATAAAAAATGTGGCGGACAAAAACTCTGTCCGCCACCATAAAGGAAAATAGCGTAAATAACTAGCTATTGATGGCTTAAAAGCCCAGGCTGTCTAGCAGGTCGTCAACCTGATCCTGATTGGAGACGACGCCTGCCGCGCTTTTATCCACTTGCGGACCATTAAGCAAACCATCGTTGGCGCGTTTAGGCTCAGCCTGCTTTTCAGGAATATTTTCCAACAGCACCATCAGTAACTGTTTCTCAATTTCCTGAACGACATCCATCATGCGTTTGATAACCTGCCCGGTGAGATCCTGGAAATCCTGAGCCATCATGATTTCCAGCAGTTGTGCATTGGTGAATGCAGTATGCTCCGGAACCCCTTCCAGGTATTGACGCGTGTCGGTTACTAATACACGCGCGTCAGCCAACTCTATCGGATTTTCAAACCATTCATCCCAACGAGACTTCAGTGACTTGGCATCGGCTTCCAACTGATTCTGACGCGGCTGCGCGGCTTCAACGCAACTTAGCGCCCGTTCCGCCGCCTGAGCAGTCATTTGGACAACATAATCAAGCCGATCGCGAGCATCAGGAATTGCTTCCGCCGCTTCGGCTATCGCACTGTCCAGCCCCAGTTCCCGCAGGCTATCGCGCAGCATACGGGTCAACTGGCCAATACGAGAAATAATCTCGGTGGCGGAAGCAGTATCGTTTACGGGCGGCATTGGATGTGGCTTCATAAGATCCCCTTACATACCCAGTTTTTCAAAAATCTTACTCAGCTTTTCTTCCAAGGTAGCAGCAGTAAACGGTTTAACCACATAACCGCTAGCACCAGCCTGTGCTGCCGCGATAATATTCTCTTTCTTCGCTTCCGCCGTCACCATCAGCACCGGAAGTTTAGAAAGCGCGGCGTCAGCACGGATAGTTTGCAGCAATTCCAAACCATCCATATTGGGCATATTCCAGTCAGAAATAACGAAATCGAAAGCGCCGGCACGAAGTTTGTTCAGCGCATCGGCACCATCTTCCGCCTCTTCAACATTATTAAAGCCCAGCTCCTTTAGTAGGTTGCGAACAATTCGGCGCATTGTCGAAAAATCATCCACCACTAAAAACCTGAGTTCTTTATCGGCCATACCTACTCCTAAAAAATATTTATCGCTCACCGGGAGCTGCTTATATACGTAATGCCTGTCCGGCAGAGATTTGTGCCAGCATTCGCTGACTAACCTGGTGTAAATCCACCACTTCGTCGACGCCCCCCATAGCGATAGCTTCGCGCGGCATACCAAATACCACGCAACTTGCTTCGTTTTGTGCCAGGGTATAGGCACCGGCCTGATGAAGTTCCAACAAACCGGCAGCTCCGTCGTTTCCCATTCCCGTAAGGATAACCCCTACGGCATTTCGCCCGGCATACTGCGCAACCGAACGAAACAATACGTCAACCGATGGACGGTGACGGTTAACCGGCGGACCATCATTTAAGCGCACTTGGTAATTGGCGCCGCTGCGTGCCAGCTCAAGATGACGAGCGCCCGGCGCAATGTAGGCATGACCGGGTAAAACACGCTCGCCGTCCTCGGCTTCCTTCACTGTGATCTGACATAATTTATTCAGTCGTTCAGCAAAAGATTTGGTAAAACCTGGCGGCATATGCTGCGTAATCAACAATGCCGGACTTGTCGGCGGCAACGGCTGCAGCACGTGGCGTATCGCCTCGGTTCCGCCTGTCGATGCGCCTATCGCAATCAGTTTTTCACTACTGAGCAGTGGCGTATGCTGAATGATCGTCATCGGCTCATTGGTCTGCCTGTGCTGCGGCAAGCGCGCCTTGGCAGCCATGCGAATTTTTTCCGCGATCAATTCGCTATACGCCAGCATGCCTTCGCGAATACCTAACTGCGGTTTAGTCACAAAATCGATAGCGCCCAATTCCAGCGCGCGTAACGTTATTTCAGAACCTTTTCCAGTTAGCGAAGACACCATGACAACCGGCATCGGACGCAAACGCATCAGCTTCTCCAAAAAATCCAATCCATCCATACGCGGCATTTCTACGTCCAGGGTTAGTACCTGTGGATTAAATTTTTTAATCAAGTCGCGGGCGACAAGTGGATCAGGCGCGGTCGCAACCACTTCCATATCGGGGTGGCTGTTGATGATTTCCGTCATGATCTGACGCATAAGGGCAGAGTCATCAACGCATAACACTTTAATCTTATTCATTACTTTTCCTTAGCCAGTCCATAGACAGTCTGCCCGCGCAAATAAAACTCTCGACTAATCTGGCTGAAATTCTCTGAATGTCCGGCAAATAACAGTCCGCCCGGCTTAAGCAGCGGGACAAAGCGACGCAAAATACGCTCCTGCGTTTCTTTATCAAAATAAATCATGATATTACGGCAGAAAATGGCATCGAAAGGCGCAGGAACGGACCACTCTGGCGCCAGCAGGTTTAGCTGCTGGAAATGCACCATCGACGCCAGTTCCGGCCTGACTCTCACCAGCCCGCTATGCGGCCCGGTGCCACGTAAAAAAAAGCGCTGTAGTTGCTGTGGGGAAAGCGAGCGCAATTCTTCCTGCCGATAAACCCCGGCTGCGGCTTTTTCCAATACCTGAGTGTCAATATCGCTGGCCACGACCTTACAGCTACTACTGGCTTTATTACCAAAAACTTCGGCCAGCGTCATGGCGAGAGAATATGGCTCCTCGCCCGTCGATGCCGCCGTACTCCATATGCTGTAACCATTCGGCCGTTTGCGGGCATGTTCCGCCAGGATGGGGAAATGATGCGCTTCACGGAAAAATGCCGTCAGGTTGGTCGTCAAGGCATTAATAAAGGCCTGCCATTCAGCGCTGTTGGGGTCGGATTCCAATAATGCCAGGTATTGGCCAAAATCGTTGATCCCAAGCAAACGCAGTCGCCTGACCAGACGGTTGTAAACCATTTCTCTCTTGTGGTCGGCCAGCACAAGACCCGCCCGCTGATAGATGAGCTGACTGATCCGCCGGAAATGAACATCCGACAGCGGCAACCGATCCACCATCTGAGTCAAGACAGACGCTTGTTCGGGGCGATTTTGCGATGGTGTGCTCTTCATATTAAACCGCCCAACTATCTATTTTTACTGTTGTCTTTTCCAATCTGGACTTCCCTTACAGCTATAGCAGGTTTGTCTTTGTATCATTTGTCAAATAGTCATCTTGTCATGAAACAAGATGACTATTTGACGCTGTATGTCGGTAGCGCGTGATGACAAACCGCGATACGTATTCTACTAACGCTGCATTTTGCTGGGTGGTGTGATGCACTGCGCTGAAAGCTTACGCAACCGGCGAGACTAGCCGGGAATCACACGTTGAAGCATATGCCGGAATACGGCGGCAAACAGATCTGACTTAGGTGTCAGTCAGGCAAGCTGCATGTATCCCGCTAGCTCTACAATCTTTGTTAAAATGTTTCCCAATTCTCTGATGACTGCTTGTCTTTTATTTTTTTATCCATATTTTCAGGTACAGCCAACAAGGCCGGTTTCTTACGGTTCTCTACCCGTGGCGATGAGTAAGCATTGCCATGTACATCAGCAATACGAAACACCGCCACAGCCTGATTGAGAATTCTCACCTGTTCTTCCAACGCCACGGCGGCAGAGGCCGACTCTTCAACTAGCGCGGCGTTTTGCTGTGTGACGCTATCCATCTCGGTAACGGCCTGACTGACCTGATCAATGCCTTTACTTTGTTCATCAGAGGCGGAAGCGATCTCGCCCATGATGTCGGTTACTCGGGTTACCGCGCTGACGATTTCCTGCATCGTTTCGCCCGCGCTTTCAACCAGTACAGAACCTTCATCGACACGATTTACAGAATCTTCAATTAAACCTTTAATTTCTTTTGCGGCCTGCGCGCTGCGCTGCGCCAGATTACGCACTTCGCCGGCGACAACCGCAAAACCACGACCTTGTTCCCCGGCACGAGCGGCTTCCACCGCCGCGTTCAGCGCCAGAATATTGGTTTGAAACGCAATGCCGTCGATCACACTGGTGATGTCGGCGATTTTCTGAGAGCTGCCCGCAATGTTGTGCATGGTTCTCACCACGTTATCGACAACCTTGCCGCCCTTCTGCGCCGTTTCCGAAGCGCTCAACGCCAGTTGGCTGGCCTGCCGGGCATTCTCGGCATTCTGTTTCACCGTGGAAGTCAGTTGCTCCATACTGGCCGCTGTTTCTTCCAGTGAAGCGGCTTGTTCTTCTGTCCGCGAAGAGAGATTATTGTTGCCCGCGCTGATTTCGGTGGCGCCGGTATAAATTGCATCGGTTCCCTGCCGCACCGCGCTTACCGTGGTCACAAACTCACTCTGCATGTTGCGAATGCTATCCGCCAATACGCCCATTTCATTCTTGCTGTGGAAACTGATGGTTTGCGTCAGATCGCCCCTGCCAAGATGACGAATATGTTCAACAATGACATGAAGCGGCCGAACAATTAATTTCTGAATGCCGAACCATGCGATCAATACCAGGAACACCACCAAAATAATGATGGCGCCGAGTACCCAAAGCGCGGAGTCATAGGCCGCCCTGTTTTCCACGATCCCCGACTGGTGCAACTTTTCACTATCCGCCTGATAGGCGTAATAGGCTTTTTCAAAGTTGTCCTGAAATGCCTGGGTGGGCTGCTCGACAAATTTTTCAAATTCATTGTTGCCAAGGTACTGGGCCAGTTCAGACAAAGCCTGATGTAATGCCGCAAAGTGCGCTCTTACCGAGGCGGCGGCGGCCGGATCCTGCTGCGACACCAGCGCCGTTTTTTCATAATTGCTGAAATGCGCGGCCGCCGAATTCAACTGCTGTTTGGCCAGCGCGAGCAGCTCATCAAACGCGGCGCCGGCCCCCTGTCCTTCTTTATCTAACGCAATGCGAATACCAGCGCGGTTTAATGTATTTCGTGTTTGCAGCAAGTATGACCACGTTGCGTCCAGCTCTGATTTTTTCTGATTAAGAACCTGAGTTGAACTAAAAATCTCGTTATCTGCTTTCAATGAATCAAAAAATAAGCTGGCCGAAATCAGCTGAAGCGCGCCAAATAGCACCAATATAAGTATCAAACTTGTAACAACCTTCATGCGACTGAACATTTCATATCCCTTGAGTAGATCGACTATCGGTAGTATCGGCATGGCGACGGATATCTTTATGATTTTTCGAATGGCGGGATATTAAGAAGGGAAAGGCGTGGGGCCGTCAGATAGCCCCACGCAGAAACAGCTAACTCATACTTTCAATACGCTGTCGACCAGCGCCATTTCTTCACTGCTGAGCAGCTTTTCAATATCGACCAGAATCAGCATCCTTTCACCTAACGACCCCAGCCCTGTCAGATACTCGGTTGACAATGTGACGGCAAATTCCGGCGCCGGGCGAATCTGATCGGCGGTTAAAGAAAGCACGTCGGATACGCCATCAACGACAATGCCGACAACGCGCTGTCCGAGATTTAACACGATAACGACGGTATTGTCATCGTAATCGACTTCCTGCTGAGCAAACTTAATACGCAGATCGACGATGGGCACAATCACACCGCGCAGATTAGTGACACCTTTAATGAAAGCAGGTGTATTGGCAATACGGGTTACCTGATCATAGCCGCGGATTTCCTGCACCTTTAAGATATCAACGCCGTACTCTTCATCACCCAGAGTAAAAATTAAGAACTCCTGTCCTACAGTTTCACCCGTCAATTTCGTGACGTTTGCAAGTCCAGTCATGTTTTCCACCTTTCATCAACCTTCTATTTATTGTTAAGCAGCGGTTTCAACCACGCGTTTTTCACGATTAAGCGCCTGTAATGCTGAAACATCCACAATCAGCGCAACACTACCGTCGCCTAAAATAGTCGCGCCGGAAACACCTGGCACCTTGCGGTAATTACTTTCCAGATTCTTGACGACAACCTGATGCTGTCCGATGAGCTGATCGACCAACAGCGCATAACGCCGCCCCGCGCTTTGCAATATCACCACTATGCCCTGGATCGGATCGGTTTTCGCGCCATCGACATCAAAGATATGGAACAGTTCAACCAACGGTAAATACTCGCCGCGCACCTGCAAAACGCGTTCACCGCCGGCCAGAGGATAGATGTCTTCGGCCTGGGGCTGCAGCGATTCCATTACGGCGTTAAGCGGTAGGATAAACACGTCGTTATTGACCTTCACGGACATACCGTCAAGGATCGCCAATGTAAGCGGCAACAGGATTCGGATTGTGGTGCCTTTCCCTGCCTGGAAATGAATTTCAACGTGACCGCCCATTTCCTGGATATTACGTTTCACCACATCCATGCCAACGCCGCGGCCGGAAACGTCGGTCACTTTCTCCGCGGTAGAGAAGCCAGGCGCGAAGATCAACATGCCGACTTCCTCATCGGACATGCTGTCACTCACCGCCAACCCTTGCGAAAGCGCTTTCGCCAAAATTCTTTCACGATTCAGACCGGCGCCGTCATCGATGACCTCAATGCAAATATTTCCACCCTGATGCTCGGCAGACAGCGTCAAATTGCCCACTTCAGGCTTGCCCGCGGCAATCCGTTTCTCAGGCGATTCGATACCGTGATCAAGACTATTGCGCACCAGGTGGGTAAGCGGGTCGATAATGCGTTCGATCAGGCTCTTATCCAGTTCGGTAGAGCTGCCGAGTAATGTCAGCTCTACCTTTTTATCCAGCTTGGCGGCCAGATCGCGAATCAGACGCGGGAAACGGCTGAATACGTATTCCATCGGCATCATACGGATGGACATCACGGATTCTTGTAAATCGCGGGCATTACGTTCCAACTGCCCCATGCTATTGAGCAAGTCGCCATGCGCGACCGGATCCAGCTCGCTTGAGCGCTGCGCCAGCATCGACTGGGTAATCACCAGCTCGCCAACCAGGTTGATCAACTGATCCACTTTTTCTACCGCCACGCGAATACTGGTGTCGCCCGCTTTGTGTTTCCCGGCACTGGGCGCGGGATGCGGTTTGGCGGCCGGCGCCGCCTGAGTCGGCGCAGGATCGGGGGTTGCAGGTGCGGCCGGCGCTTCAACAGCAGGCGTCGCTTCAACCGCCGCCGGCTCAGGTTGCGCGGACGTTGCAGCCGAATGAAAATTGATTTGATCAGGCTCCAACACAAAACACAGCACCGCGCTGATATCATCCTCGCTGGCGGAAGTCTCCAACGTCACCTCGACGCTGCTATCCGTCTGCTGCGGATCTTTCACCGTACCCAGATTGCCGAGCTCTTCCAGCATTTGCGGAATTTCCTGCGGCTTAAGCCCGGTGAGCGCGATTCGCATCTCGCCCTGCCCGACTTCCGCAGGCGTTTTAGCCGCGGCCGAGTTATCCTCGGCGGCTGACCCAGTCGTGGTCTGAGGCGCGGCGCTTGCCGCCTGAGACTCTAATGCCAGTTGGCGCAGAGCCTGACAGATATACTCAAAGCTCTCGGCATTGGGCTCCTGCGCGGTTTTATAGGCGTCCAACTGATCCTGCATAATGTCTTTAGTTTCCAAAAACAGGTTGATAATATCAGTGCTAAGGCGCATTTCGCCGCGTCTTGCACCATCCAGTAGGTTTTCTAAAAGATGCGTGGTCTCCTGCAATACAGTAAAACCAAACGTCCCGGCTCCTCCTTTTATCGAGTGAGCCGCCCGAAAAATGGCATTCATTTGCTCCGTATCGGGTGCCTGGGGATCTAACAGCAACAGGTGCTGTTCCATATCCGCCAGTAATTCATCTGCTTCATCAAAGAATGTTTGATAAAAAGCACTCATGTCCATGCTCACGTGGTCACCTCTGCTGTGAATCGCGGCTTATTGAGAAGGCGTCGCCTGACTGTCTGGCGCGGCAGGCAACTCAGTAGTCGGCTGTTGTCGCTCTGGAGCAGAAACTCCATTTACGGGTTGTGGAGAATTGTCGTCCTTTTTATCCACATCACTATTATTGTCGGCAGATGGACTGGCAGGTTTAGGATTTTCCAATCCCATATTGCGTAAATCTTCTGCCGTCCCCACGTCTTGAGCCGATTTTTCAGCATTCTCATGCTCAATATTTTTTTGCGCTTCTTTGTTGAGCACTAACAGACTGATGCGACGATTAATATCGGCCTTGCCATCCGCAGCCTGCTTCAGGCTCATCGTCGATGCCATTCCGACCACGCGCAATACTTTGCCCTCAGACAAGCCGCCAATAATCAACTCCCGGCGCGAGGAATTAGCGCGATCGGCGGACAGCTCCCAGTTACTGTACCCCCGTTCGCCCATAGCGTAAGGGACATCATCGGTATGTCCGGAAATACTCAGCTTATTGGGAATGTCATTCAAAATCGGCGCTATTGCTCGCAAAATATCCCGCATATAGGGTTCTACCTGCGAACTGCCGGTCTTGAACATCGGACGGTTTTGGCTATCGATAATCTGAATGCGCAGACCTTCATCCACCATTTCGATCAGCAAATGAGGACGCAAAGCGCGCAGGCGTGGGTCGGACTCAATAAGCTGGTCCAGGCGCTCACGCAGGCGATTCAAGCGAACTTCATCCATCCGATTTTCCGGCGAATCCGATTTAACACGCTTGGTCACCTCCCCCTGCTGGTGCGTAGGGTCGTCCCCACCGCCGGGAATGATGCTTTCGCTTTCGCTGGATTTACTGCCGCCGGTCAAGGCCATTTTTAGCGGTGTACGAAAATATTCAGCAATTTGGGCAAGTTGCATTGGCGTGGAAATCGCAATCAACCACATAACCAAAAACAGAGCCATCATCGCCGTCATAAAGTCAGCATACGCGATTTTCCAGGAGCCGCCGTGATGGCCGGCATGCCCTGATTTGCGCTTTTTACGTATTATGGGATGCTGGTGTTTCATGCGTCATTTCCCGACGTTTGCTGCGCAGCAGGCGCTTTCACCCGGCGGATATGCTCTTCCAGTTCCGTGAAAGAAGGGCGCTCCGTGGAGTACAGGGTTTTACGTCCAAATTCAACGGCAATCTGCGGAGCATAACCATTCAGACTGGAAAGCAGCGTGACCTTGATGCACTGCAATATTTTGATTTTCTCAGAATTTTTCTGACGTAATAACGCAGCCAGCGGAGAAACGAAGCCGTAGGCCATCAGGATGCCGAGGAAAGTACCGACCATCGCATGGGCGATCATCATCCCCAGTTCCGCCGCCGGACGGTCAACATAGGCCAGAGAGTGCACCACGCCCATTACCGCCGCCACAATACCAAAAGCCGGCAGCCCATCGCCCATCATCGTCAGACTGGTAGCCGGCACTTCGCTTTCGTGCTCAACCGTTTCGATTTCTTCATCCATCAGCGTTTCAATTTCAAACGCGTTCATGTTGCCGCTCACCATCAGGCGGAGGTAATCAGTGATGAATTCGATGAGGCTGTTATCAGACAGAATGTTGGGATAACTGGAGAATATTTCACTCTCTTTGGGGTTATCGATATCAAACTCCAGCGAAAGCATGCCCTGTTGACGCGACTTTGCCATCAGGCGAAAGAGCACCGCCATTAAATCCATATACAACCCTTTGTTGTATTTGGATTTTTTCATCAATATCGGCAATGCGTGCAACGTGGCTTTTATCGCTTTACCATTGTTGCCAACGATAAAGGCACCGACGGCGGCCCCACCGATGATCAATAGTTCAGAGGGTTGATAGAGTGCGCCCAGGTGTCCACCGACCATGAGATAACCGCCAAGCACCGACCCCATTATTACGATATAACCCAATATTACTAGCACAAGAGATCCTTAATTGAATAAAAGGTGGGCAGGAAAAGAGATAAAACGCAGCATGTGCAGCAGGAAGTACTAGAGGAGATATCTATCACTGTCCTCGATAACAAACAGTGATAGATTCACAAATCGCTACCAAGCTCAGACTGCGTGTTTTACCTGTTCATCCAGCAGTTGAGGTATAATATCGGCAAGATTTTGCGAAAGTTTACGTCTTTTTACCGCTCTGGAGGGGGGTTGGCACAAGCTACAAACAAAACTGTTTTTCGGCTGATGGGCATGGGTGATAAACATACCGTTGCAGCAGCTGCATGCAGAAAGCTGCAGCATGCCGCTGTCAACGAAACGAACCAAAGTCCACGCGCGCGTTAACGCCAGCAAAGGCGTTTCATTCTGCGGCGGACACTGTTCCAAATAAAGGCGATAAGCCTTAACGACCGCTTCAACGCCGCTGCATTGCCCGTTTCTCTGTAAAAAACTGTAGGCATTGTAGAACATCGACGAGTGAATATTCTGTTCCCAGGTCATAAACCAATCCGTGGAAAAAGGCAGCATTCCCTTTGGGGGCGGATTTCCCCTAAGTTCTTTATATAACTTGATCAAGCGACCACGGCTTAACTGTGTTTCGCTTTCCAACATTTGCAATCGAGCTCCTAAAGAAATGAGCTCCATTGCTAACTGGATGTCTTTCGCTTCCTGAACAATACTTTTTTCCGCCATTACAATGCCCTTTTTTTAGGCAGATTTTCTTCTTTCGAAGTTAACTGTTGTAATAAATGACTCGACAGCAGAATTCCGGTGTGAATCTGTTGCAAATCATCCACACGCGACTCCTGAGTCAAGAGCTTGATTGTATTGTGATCACTAAAACGAAAATGACATATCAATTGATTGGTTTCAGCTAATTTAACCATTTGCGGCAAGGTGAGATTCATCAGCATATCTGCCATCTCTTCATCAATGCCTAAACGAAACATGGCCGAAGCCTTTTCGTCATTAATTAAACGCTGCGCCAGTAACAAATAAGACAGATTGATGTCATAAATGTGTTTGAGTAATTCAGAGGTACCCATATTTCCCATCCCAACAGGCTACGTTTAAAACATAAGTTAGGTGATAGAGCATATCGCCCAGTTCAAAAATCACTCTCCATGGATGGCATAAAATACACCAGCCAAATACTGGTCATCTATTCTTATATTTATTTTAGACAGTATGCGCATCTGCCAACTTTTCCATTATGCACCGACTCCATTCGTCATTTACTCGTAAAACCGTTCAAGGTTGCATCCATGAGACCACAGCATAGGATTATTCCTAAATCATTGCAACTGTACCGCCCAATCCGTAGCACATACAACGCGAGTGACGAATGATTTTGATGATTATGTGATATAGATCACAAAAATGGAAGCTCCATGAGCAATTTATCATCAGTCAATCGTTTTCAATGATTCATTTTTAACACATAAAAGGCATATCAAATGTTACAAAACGGCATAAGAAAAGAACAAAAAACAGCCAATAAATTTATATGAGATTGAAAAACAAACAAAAAATTATCGGCGCCAGTTATCATTATTTTATCTTAATATTAATACTTATTTTATTCACACAAAAGCAACATTAAGTAACACATTAACTTAACACTTGACAAATTCCTGACAATGAGAGGTTTATCCCTAAAGCACGACACATTTATTGAGCACATTAATCATGTGGAATAGATCACTGCCGTTAACCCATAACCTAAGTAAGGTAATGCATTCATATTGTTTAATAGACACGGACTAAAACAGCAACGCGCTTGCTGATAACCGTTCAGACGCCCGATGCATAAATGCATTAGGTAACGCATTTATGCATCGACACCGCTTTCCCCGGTTGTTTTACCCGGTAACTTGTATTAAGCAGGGTATGTCTTTATAAAAAATTATCGTTTCAGATAATTGATCATTAGCAAAAAAACTGTCGCGACAGAAATAGAATCATTAAATAAAACATAATAATAATTAACGATTACCCATATCATAAATAAATACAAAAACGCCTGTCCAAAAAAGACCTATTGACAGGAAAAACAGCCGACTTAACGATGAACGCGGCTCAACATACGGATAAAATCGCAGGCCAATTAACTAAGCCCACCATCAATTAATGTTCTATGACAAAACGCAAATTAAAAAACATGATTAATTCTCTGTTAGCGGCCCGCCCAAATAGGGAATCCTTAACGCCAGCCAGCGTCATATCGCTATCTTTTCATTTATCATCAATCAGTTATCTTTATCTATTTACTACAGATAATGCCATTGCGCCTGAAAAAAACAAAGTATGCCCGATATCGTCAGGCGTTTAGCCGATATTCGCCTGACCACTCCGGCGATGCCGACGATTAAATATTGAGCAGAGCTTGCCATGTGCCGGCATAAGAAGGGTTAAGATCAATACCCCACTGGGCGCCACGACAATATAATGAGCAAAGCTGAAATATAAGCATGCCGGCATAACCGCCCGCGAGCGCCAAGCGATAACGGCGTAGGGATAACGCCAGGGACTTTACGCCGCCCTCCCCCGCGCCCTATTATTTCAGCCGGCGTTATGCCGCGGTTTACCCTATTGACAGAAATCTCCCAACGTTGGCCAGCAAAACGGAAGTCCTTAGCGACGATGACATTCACGGCAGAGATTGGCGACCTATCGGCCAATCTCTGCCGCAAAGCAAACTACTGGCCTGAAAGATGTTTCAGCTCTACAAAGGTTCCATCTTTACTGTCGATTTCATTAAAAAACCATACGCCAGAGGGGTAATCATCCAGAGAGACCAAGTACATCGTCCCTTCCTGATACGCCTCAACGGCCAGAATAACCCCTTCCCTCCGGTCTCTTCCGTCGGTCTTAACCGTCACTACATCATTAACTTTCATAGCACTTTCTCAAAATACCCACTGAAGGGGACATTATACTTATGTCTAAAGACCCAGAGATGGACAAAACAACATAAAATTAACCTGAGTTTAACCTCTCTCCTATGCTTTTTCAGAAATTCCTCTTCATAAGTCCCACACTCAGGATAAACTAATCCCCCTTGAG
This sequence comes from Brenneria bubanii, assembly GCF_022378355.1. Classification (GTDB taxonomy): domain Bacteria; phylum Pseudomonadota; class Gammaproteobacteria; order Enterobacterales; family Enterobacteriaceae; genus Brenneria; species Brenneria bubanii. The sequence goes on along the minus strand of NZ_JAKMAJ010000007.1, from coordinate 29,894 downwards.
CCTGGTAACGCGCCGCAGCCGTAGAAGAGACTGAACGTTGAACGAACTACTGAATTCTAATCGACAAATAGCAAATGAAGAAACAGATGAGATCATCCTGTCCGAATGGAAAAAATTGATCTCAGTCACCTCTCCTGATGCATTCAGTCTGTTACAGACCTTAGCCAGAAAGGAGTCCTCTACCCTGGCCGGCGAATTCTACTCGCACATGTTAAAGGATCCGGAAGCGGCGATTTTTCTCTCAAGCCAACAGGTTCATAGCCGGCTTTTCACCTCAATGCAAAAATGGATTGAAACCATTTTGTCCAACACCGGCGATAATCTGGATGAATTGATTATTCATCAGAAAAAAATCGGTCAGATTCACGCTCGCATCAACATACCGGTTGAATTAGTCGAACGTGGCGCCCGACGCCTGAAATGGAAGCTTTATGAATATGTAGCAAAGATGGAGAGCGACAAATCCGTCTGTTTAGACGCGCTGCGCTTTACTTCGATATCCATAGACATCGCAATAGAGATAATGAGCGCCACCTATTCTCACTCACACGAGAGCGCGGCAAAAAGCGATGAATCATACCGTCTGTTATCACTGTTGAATAACGCCGATATCGAAAGAGAGCGCCAAAATGCAGCGCTGCTCAATTGGGAAAATACATTTATTTTCAATGTTGCGACCGGCGCACCGCTGATAACCATTCAGCCGCTGACGGACTCAGAGTTCGGCTTATGGTTTAACCATAAAGGAAAACCCTCCTTCGGCAATACCCAGGCTGCACAGGCCATCAGCGATATGATCGGCGCAGTTGATGAAGATATCCGTCACTTTAATAACAATATCTCGCTGACACAGGATGCCTATGCCCCATTACTCAAGTCGGTGAGAAATAGGATCCATAAAATTCATGTCTTTATGGGATCATTGTTTGATGAAGTACAAAAATTAGAAAGCGGTAAAGATACCTTAACCTTGCTGCTGAATCGTCGTTTTCTGCCGACCATTCTGCGGCACGAAACGTCGCTGGCGATGCGTAAAAGCACACCACTTAGCATCGCGATGATCGATATCGACCATTTCAAAGCAATTAATGATACTTACGGCCATACGATTGGCGATACGGTGTTGAAAAAAACAGCGGAAATTTTTTATGAAAATACCAGAAGCAGCGATTACATCTTCCGCTATGGTGGCGAAGAATTTATGTTCGTTCTGATCGAAACGGAGAAAGATGCGGCTTATTCATTTGTTGAAAGATTAAGAGAAAAAATTCAAAACCATAAAATACGCCTACAAAATAACCAAATAATTACCATCACTATCAGCGCGGGCATTGCGGAATATAGTGGCCACCCTGATTATGAATATTTAATCAACGCTGCCGATGTTGCGCTTTATAAAGCTAAGTCCAATGGCAGAAATCGGACTGAGTTCTATCAGGGGTAGTTTTTTACCATTGTTTTTCATCTGAAACCTTATTCTATTAGCGGCAGAGGCAACGCCCCCCCGCAAGGGATCTCTATTTTCCCTTCAAAATCAATGCATTAATCCCCTCTTTGCTATCGCTGTTTTATTTGTCATTTTTAGTTTTTCTCTGTAACAAAAATTAACATTTATTAGAATAAATAATTGTAAATGCTGATGGAATTAGTCTTTTACTTGCCGATAACAAAAACGCAAGAGATATACCGCCATGGACAATTGCTCGGCCTGCTGACATTAACAGACAAGCCGACACCCGAAGGGAAACGCGAATAGCGATCCTGTCTTTATTAGGATTATCGTTTTATCATTAACCACCAGGATTTAAACTATGGGGTTTGTACGCAATCTTAAAATCAGAACCATGATGATTCTGATTCTTATCATATTTTCTATACTGTGGGGCGGCGTATCGGCGTTTGCCTTGTACTCGCTGAGTCAGTTGACCACAGAATTGAAATTGACTAACACACAGCAGAACAATGGCGATATCATTAACGGCGCTAATGGGCAGTATTACCGTATAATCAGTGCGCTTGAGCGCGCAGTACGAGCCAAGCAGGCCAATAATACAGCTGAAGCCGATATCGAACTTCAACTGGTAAGCAAAGAGTTAGAAAATATCAAAAATGGTCTAAATGAGTTCAAAACGACCGACCATGGCAATATTTCTGCCGCCACGATTGAAGATATCTATAACAGCTCATACCAGCTTTATAGTGATGGCATGCTGCCGCTTTATAACGCGGTCAAAGCCGATCGCATTGATGACTTCGTACGCAACGCAACCCAAGTCTATCGTCCTTTACGTCAGAACTTCACCAACGCCATCGATAAATACAATGTTGTTATCGATGGGCTGAAAGGTGAAGCGCAAAACAGGATCGATGGCTGGGTTAGCTGGTGTCAGAAAATCCTGATTCTGGCTTTGGTTCTCGGTCTGATTATCGTTCTGCTTACCGACCGTTATCTGGCTATTTTCGTGGTGAAACCGCTTGAGCTAATCAAAAAACAGCTCCAGGTTCTCTCCGTTGGTCATTTACACACCCACATTGTTGATATGGGCAGAAACTGCGTAGGCCAGTTGATTCCTTTTCTCCAGCAGATGCAAAGCAACTGGGTGACAACGGTATCTGAAATTCGCGACAGCGCAGGTGCTATCTACCGAGGCTCGGGTGAAATCGCTTCCGGCAATACGGATTTATCTTCCCGTACAGAAGAACAGGCATCGGCACTGGAGCAAACTGCGGCCAGCATGGAACAGTTGAGTGCCGTGGTGAAACAGAATGCGGACAATGCCAGCCAGGCCAGCGTTCTGGCACAAAATGCATCAAAACTGGCGAATAACGGCGGTGATATCGTCAGTGATGTCATCAAGACAATGGGAGAGATTACCAGCAGCTCTCAGAAAATTGCCGATATTATCAACGTTATCAATAGCATTGCTTTCCAGACCAATATTTTGGCGCTCAATGCGGCAGTAGAAGCGGCACGTGCCGGAGAACAGGGACGCGGGTTTGCCGTCGTCGCCAGTGAAGTTCGCAATCTGGCGCAGCGCAGCGCTCAAGCAGCCAAAGAGATTGAAGGACTGATCGACGAATCGGTTAATAATGTTAAAACAGGTTCGACGCAGGTGACGCTTGCCGGCGACGCCATGGAAAACATTGTTAAAGCCGTCACCAACGTGACCGATATCATGGGTGAAATCGCTTCGGCATCCAATGAGCAAAGTAAAGGGATTAGCCAGGTTGGTCAGGCCGTGGTCGAAATGGATAGCGTTACTCAGCAGAACGCCGCGCTGGTTGAGGAATCAACCGCCGCCTCCGCATCGCTTGAGGAGCAGGCTCGTCGTTTAACCGAAATCGTCTCTATTTTCAAACTTTCCGACTCGGTAGAAAGGGTTGGAGAGAAAAAGACCACCAAGCCAGTGCCGACGCTGCCATCCGCCGCGTCAAAGAAGACCAGCACTGACAACACCAATTGGGAAACATTTTAACCCATGCCAATGCGGGCGATATCGCCCGCATATTCCTCGCCAAAGCCAGTGGTCGGCCATCCCTCAAAGTAAGCCTCAAGCAAACTTCATTGGTTATTCAACAAATAAGCATGATCATTAACAATACGACACGCTTAAAATCCTTTATAGTTCCATCTACCGTTTCACTCATAGGAGGGACAGTCATTGCATCGGCAATTGGTGTCATCATCAAGGATTCGTTCGATTGGATATGATCCTGAAAAACGAATTCTGGAAATAGAATTTATTAACAAAGATATTTATCAGTACATTAACGTTCCTGTACGCATTCACGGAAAATTTATTTCTGAAGCGGTTGTCTCCAAAGGCCGTTTTTTTGATGGCGTAATAAAAGACAAATTTCTTTGCCGGAAAATAAAATAACCAAAAGCATTAGCCGGAAACCTGACTCGGTCACTTGCCACCGCAAGTGACGCACTCCCCCTGCGTAACCATCTTCATCTGACGGAAAATCTCTGTCGCCACTTGCCATTTTTCAGACGAAAAAAAACCGCTGATTAAGCGGCGATTAATTTTTACTAACTTATTGTTTTAATTTGATTTAAATCGATGGTGCCCGGGGCGGGACTTGAACCCGCACAGCGCGTACGCCGAGGGATTTTAAAAACCTGTAATGGGGTATGGAAAACAATAAGTTACTGTAACTCCAGTGATTACCGTTTCTGGTTATTGCTGTTTATTTTCCTTAGCTGCAATTCTGCCGCCACTTTAACAGTGGCGATCCTCATTCCTTAACAAGACGCGGAATGGTCTGGTAGAGCTTTTCAAGTAATGCATTTTTATTCACTGCGTAATGCATAGCGCGATGGCAATTTGGACAAAGCGCTGCGGCGTTCTCCACGGTATCAGAACCGCCATTTGCCAGATACTTGAGGTGGTGTACTTCAAGAAACGGTAAGCCGTCAGCTTGCACAAAAGGGGCTGGATTGTGACAACATTCACACACGCCTTTTGCTTCCTGGAGGACGTAGGCTTTCACTTCTGGATCGCGCACAACTGATGTTGTTTGCGTCGTTTGCTTAGGCGGGTTGCTGTTACCTGCCGGCTTATTCTTCACGCCCTTTTTGCGTAGTGTGCTGACCTGGGCCTCAAATTGTTTTTCAGTCAATTTGCTGATTGGGTCAATTGCCTCAATCAACGCTTTCAGACGCGGCAACATATTTGCCCCAACATTTTTAGCTGGCTTAAGCCCCGTCAGCCAATCACGCCCCATATCCAGATACGCAAAAGAGATATTTTGCATTCTGAGTTCAAAGGATTTTGCTGTACGAGGGAAACGCGCAGCCAGCGATTCATAGTAGGCTTTTTTAGAGAAAGCCTGCCCGGCCTGGTGAAGCGACTTCATTTCGACATAGGTTTCTACTGACGCTTTTAACTCTTCATCATTCCAACCAGTGCGTTGCTGCTTTTCCATCTCACACCATTTCTAATCTGTCGTAGGGATTCAACGTTACGGCCGCATCCAGGTGATCGGGAGCAAAGTGTGCATAACGCATCGTCATCTGGATCGAGGTGTGGCCGAGGATATCTTTTAGCACCAGGATATTACCACCATTCATCATAAAGTGGCTGGCAAAGGTATGCCGCAGAACGTGCGTTAGCTGCCCTTCCGGTAAATCAATTTTGGCGCGTTTTAACGCCTGGCGGAAAGCATCATAGCAAGGGCTGAACAGTTGGCCACGGCGGCGTGGTAATCGTTGATACAGTTCCGGGGAGATCGGCACCGTACGGTTACGTTTCCCTTTGGTATTAATGTAAGTCACCCGGTACGGCACAAGCTGCGATTGCTTCAACTCCTGGGCTTCACTCCACCTGGCGCCTGTTGCCAGGCAAATACGCACGACACTGCCGAGATCTGTATTGCTGGACTCATCACATTCGTTAAGTATGAGCCGGATATCATCGTGATATAAGAAGGCTAACTCGCTATCGCTCTCTTTATACTGACGAATACCATCCAACGGGTTATCCCCTTGCCACTCACCCAGGCGTTTTAACTCATTGAATACCGCGCTTAAATAGGAGTGCTCACGGTTTATGGTGGACTCTTTCACTGGCTTATCAAAGCGGCCAAACTTACCGCTTAGCCGCTGTTTGCGGTATTCGGCAAAATCCGCTTTGGTAAATAAGCTAGCGATTGGGTCGCCCAGGTTTGTGCAAAGCTGCTCTAACTTGCGTAACCGCCCTCCCCCATCTGCCAGAGAACGGCCGTGCATGTCATACCAACGTTGAACCAGTTCAGATAGATTTTGCCCGGCATCCTCCGCCAAAGACATATCAACCGATAACCCTGCGAACTTAAGCTGACGTTCATAAGACAACGCCTCGCCTTTGCTGGCGAACTGCTTACGCATCCGTTTTCCGCTGCGTCCTTCCGGGTACGTTTCACTCAGCCACTTTCCGGTGGGTAACTTCCTTACTGCCATTGATCCTATCCCGTCATCAAAAAACGGGATAGTTTTACTGTATATAAAAACAGTTATCAATGTTTATTGATCAATAAAAAAATAAAATCGCCTATTCTATCTACTGCTTGTTGCTTCCTTTGCTATTTTTCTCATTTCATACAGCCAATCAATAATAGCAAAAACGCTTTCACTCCTTTTATGACACCATGAAAGGTCAGACGGTGATTTTAACTTTCTAAATTTATAATATGGCCGCATATCATTATTAAGAGAATGAATTATCTCCACGTTTTTATGCGCGCAAGCATTTCTAGCACATTGCAAATGTTTTAAAACCTGCCCACTACCAAAAGCACTGAGCAAATTTTCTTCATTGCTAGGGTGTAAAGTTTGAATAATCCTAATAATACAGTCTAGATCTCCCCAAGTAGGTTCAAACCTCATAAAAAAATTATTATGACCACTATTTATTATTCTATTAGGGTGTTTGTTTTTCGATGCTTCATAACCAATTCTTTTCCAAGAATTATAATCATTAATGTCATAGGAGGTTCTTTCTTCAATAAAAGAATTATCTAGTGAAATAGCTCCACGACATGACTTCATCAATACATCACGACAAAAAAAACACCATGACTGCCACATATCTGACATTATACTTTCTGTTAAACGATTAAACTCCCACCTATTCATTTTTTCGCGTTCTAATCTAATTTTTTCTATTCTTAGAGAATGCCTATTACATGCTCTCATAAAGTGAAAATATATTTTTTTCATACTTTATACTTATCAAGATAATAATATTTTAGCGATTTCCTTTGTACGTATCTTTCGCTGCTGTTGTTTAGTCGTCGTTGATAAGCATGCTGCCACATATTGTTTATAAAGACCGTTTTCATCTTGTACTTCATGTGAAGCAGCTAATGCTCCCAGACCTGTGATGATAGATTCTAGATTAAATTTTATATTCTCATCTGGAGAAAAGCCTAACTCATTCTCAAGCCATTGATTATTCAGCAAGCCATATCTTACAGAAATATACGCGCAAAATAAGGAGTGAACAACATAAGACTTCATTAAATACGTATCAGATAAATCTGATAACTCAACGGTTAAAAAATCAAAAAACTCGCAAATTTTTTCTTTAAATTCAGATTCTTTTATAAAGTCATCATCATAATATTTGTACATTTTGTCTATATCACTGGAGCTTTTGCTAACAATACCTCTTTCTAAAACCACTCCCAATTCTGATATAAACTCAGCATCTCCCATCCTTGCTAATTGCTTTGATGTTAATATTTTGTAGTTTTCAAAAATCTCAGAATACTCATCTGATAGTTCTACAATAAACCATTTATACTTACCCTGATACATAGCATGTCGTTTTTCAGCTGTAGATAATGGAGCGGTGTATGCATTCATTCTTCGGAACATTTCTAACAACTCCGCTCGACTTGCTGCATAGATTGTTGAAGTTTCAATTTGATAACTTATAAACACACTTTTAATATCATCAGGTAAGTCATTAAATCTCATCCCTGAAAATCGTTTTGATGTTGATGATAGTGAGAATTTATTTTTATAAAAATCGATAATGGTCGTGACTCGCTGTTGTCCATCAACTATCTCTTTGACTGGTCTCTCATTAGTTTTACCAAAGACTTGATACAAATAAATTTTAGGAAAAGGATATCCTTCTAAAATTGTATCAATAAAGTAACTTTTTGCAGAATTAGGCCAAATGCCACTTCCCCGTTGATAATCCTTATTTATTAGTACTTCTTTCCTTTCTAAGGAACTAATCATATCTATAAGCGTTACTTGTCCAACACTGGTATTCATTTTATTTACTCTTATGCTAAATATTACGTTCTAATGTAATAACCACCATCCCAACACCCTTAACATCATCAATTGAGCATTCGAATTTTGTTGCGTTACCGGATACCTGGATACGATTGCCCGGGATACGGGCTACATCGTACACATCTACATCGCCATCAATATTTAATAACCAACGGCCATTGCTGACTTGAGTAACAGACATATCGGCGATCCAAGCATTGTTGCCTTTTTCTATGAAAGCTGGTTCGGAAACAGAATCATCAAGGAGCGTACTATCTGCAATCCATGTTCCGGCATCTTGCAGTCTACCGCCGACAATCCTGATCTTTTTCAATGAGATGCAGGATTTATTAATAGCACTTTCAGTATCTTTTGCAAGGTCTTGAAACATTTCCCCTTCGCCAGTCGCCAACCATACGAGTGAAGCTCCGGTTTCAAGGGAACAACGAATAACGACTTCTCCAGGAAAGTACTCTCTTTTTATCCATGTGCTAACCGTACCATTACCAACACCAAGATGGTCATGTAACTGTTTTTGCATGGTAAACCCGTAGGCTTTTAAGATCCTCTCAACTACTCCTTTCCCGCCATCAAATCGCATAGATATCATTTTCCACTTTATTTGATTGACAGATATCATTTTTGATTTTAATTTAGAAAAAGATAACAAATGATATCAATCAGCAGCATAACTTAACTAACAGAACAGAATGCACTATGAAAACGCCACTTTCAATCACTCTGGCTACACCGTACGTCACATTAAAAGAGTTTTCTCGCATCAGTGGGTTACCGATGGCGACCTGTTACCAGTGGGTACACCTGGGAAAGCTGCCTATTCGCGCTAAAACGGCGAAAAATGAGCGAACCATGGTCAACCTGCTGGCGTTAACAAAAGAAGCCGAATGGGAATCAAGGCTCATCGCATAAATTCAAATTTGTGAATTTATTATCGATTTTAAGAGGGATTTGACCATGTTTGATTATCAGATCGTGAAACACCCGTACTATGCCAATGCATGCCGAGCATTTGCTACCAGGCATAACCTGGTAGAACTGGCGGAAATGGTAGGCATGAACCCGCAGATGCTGCGCAACAAATTGAACCCGGAACAACCGCACCGCTTGACCTGCGATGACCTACTGACCATCACGGATGAATCTGAGGATTCAACGCTGATCGATGGTTTGCTGGCACAGCTTAATTGCCTGCCGGCGGTTCCCGTCAATGAAGCGAAAGCCGAGCGTCTCACCGCTTACGTGTTGCAGGCAACGGCAGCCGTTGGCGCGGTTGCAGCAGAAAGTGTGTCTACCGAGCGAATGAGTCAAACACGGCGAAACTCCTTTATGGAAAGTATCAATTCCGGCATTCGCTATCTGTCTTTGGTCGGGTTGACGCTGCAAACCAGAATACAGGCCAATCCCGCAATGGCTTCTACCGTAGATGCACTGAGCGGGATCGGGGCATCTTTGAATATTGGGTGAGTAAGAAGAAATGAATAAAGATGATACGAAAAAAACAGGCAATGCTCCCGTAATCTATCCCGGTTCACTCAACGACCAAGAGCTTATTAAGTTTTTGGAAGAGTTATCAGTTAGTTTGCAATCTCGCAGCCGTCTTGCTGGTAAACCAGTGCGCCTGCGAGAAGAAGCCAGCATAGCGGAAGAAAGACTGTCTGCTATGAATGAAGCTATTGATTTAATCGTCTGTCGGCATACTCAGGCTCCTTCGGATGCTGAAACACAGCACCATCAAAAAAAATATCATGAATATGGAGAAGCTATTAATAATAATATTTTACTCGATGCTGCATTGCAGCAACAATTAACAACTGCTGGACAAAGAATAAAAATCATGGCCGCTATTTCTGAAGCACTAACCAATGAAGGTAAAAAGCTAGGTATTAAAGGTATTAGGAAAGAAGAACTGGAACAGATTTTCTCCGCGATTTCGTTAATAACGGAGATCAAGTAATAAGGCCGCATATTCGGCCTTATATTTCCCATTTATTCGTTGATATCAATAAATGATGGGTACGGTATGTTGAGAGAAAACTTCTCATCCAATTTACGACCGACAAGGGTGTAAAGCCCTTTTAGGTTTGCGGCATCAGATGGAGTAAGAACAACAGGCTTATCAATAGCGTTCATTGCGTTTAGAGCCTGCTCTAAGTGGGAAACGACATCATCCATAGTATTCACCATGTAATTCTCCGTGGTTGGTTGTTTTTGGCGATTCGATCCTACCACAACACCATGCGCCGGGCATGGCTAAAACCCGGCACCTATTTGCAACCGTCTATCCGTGGGCGGTTACCAATAGGAAGGAGGAATCCATGCAAACACCAATCTCTATCGCGCCTTTCCTCTGGTATCACCAGACGGAGAAAAAGGCTGATTTCACCATCACCCACGGCAAAGGCCGTCAGGGGATCATCATCCGTACCCGTCCGATGGGTCATATCGAGCGGGCTATTCGTACCATCAAATCAGCAATACGGGGGATAGCATGACAGCGTTCACCGTCAGCAGTATGCAAAACTTACCCGCCGGGCTGCGCAACGTGATCGGTAAACACTTTGCCGATAGTCGCTGGCGTGAAACCTGCGCATATTACAACGGCCTGTCTGAGCGCTACCGTTTAACGGTGTGTTTTCATGCGCAACTGAAAAAGCGGCATTCTGTTTTCCGCCTGGAGGAAATGACCGAAGCGGAACGCACGATGATTGTTTGCGCCATTGATGAACTGCGCCATGCGTTTTCGAGGCAGCGTAAGCACGGCGTTAATCATGCGACCTTTTTAAGCAGGTTAAGCGTCAGCGAAAGAAGAACGTTATTTATGCACGCTGGATTAACCGAAAAAGAATTTAGCCAGCCTTATTGGCGTATTGATGATGAGTCTTGCAAATGGCGTGATTCATTATTACGCGCATTAAATGAGCTTTTAAGCTTATTTGATGATGCCCCCGAAATATTAACAGCCATAAAGCCAGAAGAATATTTCAACTAATTAGTTTCACCAAAAAGCAAATAGACGCTTAACCGCGTCGGGACTCCTTTTATCTGAGGTTTATATGCACATGTATAAAACAGTCGGGCAGGAAATGCGCCGCAACGCAGAAAATGACCGCATACAGCTACTGCTTGAGCAGGCTCGCAATGAAGCCAAAGCAGACGCGCAAGTCTCTTTTTCTTACCATTTGGATAAGTTGGCAACGCATGCAGACATCAACGAGCTAAGCAATAAAGAAATTATCGAATTATTACGGCAGGAATCTGCCGAATTTAATAATTCCGGTTCAGATATTAAGGCGATGATGTGATGGAGAGTCCCGCTTATAACCGCGTCGATATCAACGGAAATTACGCCATTGTCAAAGTCGGCTATGACTTTGCCCTGGGTGAAATCAAATGCGGTAAAGAAGACGGCGCCCAGCCGTCTTTATCCACGCTGGCTGTTTATCAGAACCCTATCGGGCTAATTAACGATTTTATCCATCGTGGAATTAGAACCGCCATTTGGAAGAACAAAGTCATCGATTCCAAAAGCCTGCTGGCTGAATCCAACCAGCTGGCCGAGTTGTGCCAGAAAGCCTTTGACCAACTGAATAACACCGAGGAGTAACCCACGATGCCGGATTTAATGGATATGGTGCAGCAGCGCCAGCAAGAAATTTTAGACAAACAGATCGCCAGCGCCCGGAACGCCCAGCGCGGTGTTTCTGCGTTTGAGTGTGAAGACTGCGATCAGCCCATCCCCGAAGCGCGCCGCGCCGCCATTCACGGCGTAACCCGTTGTGCGTCCTGTCAGGGTATCCACGAACTGAAGAATAAGCATTTTCGGGGTGCGCTGTGAAAACAATCCTAATCCTTGTCGCTTTGGTTACTGTGTTTTCAGTCGGTTGCAAAGACGAATCCGAAGATGTCGCAGCGATTGGCATTGGCCGTATATCCATATGGCATGACGATAGCAATCGGGTGACTTGTTGGATATATCGCCGCGCCGATGGCGGTTTCCAGTGCATACCCGATCACCTGTTAAAACAGGAAACGTGCCACGGTGATGTAAAATGAGTCACGCCCGCCGGGGGCGAACAACCCCAACGCCCCCGCTTCCTTTCCCCGGTAGCACCCGCGATCAATTCGTGGGCGCTTATCCGTGGAATGCCCCCCGCCCGGCCATCGTGCCAGAAGAAAGACAGCTTACCCGTGAGGAATGGACTCAGGGGCAAGCCGTTTTAGAGAAAATCAACCGGCAGCCTCACTTCCTGCGTGAGATTTTCCTGAACCGCTACACCTGGCTGAAAAAGAACAAGGGCCCGCAAAGCGCCAACAAATTTCTGGTTTACAGCTTTATGCAACGCATGTGGCCGCGTATTGAGGCAATCAATACGCGCCATGCTATGAACCGCAACGCATCAGAGCGTTTTCTGTCGGAATCCGATACCTACCAAACATTACCGGGTATGAACGATAAAGCGCTGGGGCGATTGGCGGCCAGAATATCCGGCCAGCTCTTTTCCGCTTATGAAGAACTTAGCGACTCGTTGCTGGCACAGCTTGACGGCGATCGGGAAAAGCTATTTACCGATGCCGCACAGTTTGAGCTTTATGGGCAGGTCGCCCGTATGGCGCGTGCGTTCAATGTGACCCCGCTATTCTGGAAGAAATACCGCAAAGGCACGCTGGATATGCGAAAAGCCGTTGCCAGTATTTCCCGGTTGGTTAATGAGGAATGGTGGACGCGTCAGCTAAAAGCCCAGCGCACCCGCTGGCGTGAAGCGCTGATGATTGCCGTCGGTCAGGTCAATAAAAATGCCTCTCCATATGCCAGCAAGTTGGCGATCCGTGACGTACAGGCGCGCCGCCTGGCAAACATGGATTACCTGAAAAACTGCGAGCTGGAAAACGTCGAGACGGGCGAGCGTATCGACCTGATTGATAAAGTCATGGCGAGTATTTCTAACCCGGAGATCCGGCGTATGGAACTGATGAGCACTATCGCCGGGATCGAGAAATATGCCACCGAACAGCGCGACGTCGGGATGTTTATCACCATCACCACGCCGTCAAAATATCACCCTACCCGCATCATCGGTAAAGAAGAGAAAGTCCAGTTTAATCGTAGTTGGGATAAAGAAGCCTTTACGCCCAAAGACGGCCAGCGCTATCTGGTTGCGCTATGGGGAAAGATGCGCACCGCATTTAAAGATAATGACCTCAAGGTCTACGGGATGCGCGTTGTCGAACCTCATCACGACGGGACGCCGCACTGGCACATGATGCTGTTTTGCAAACGCGCTCAACGCCAGCCGATCATCGATATCATACGTCGCTATGCCCTGAAAGAAGACGGCGACGAACGCGGCGCGGCTAAGTACCGCTTTGAATGCAAGCACCTTAATAAAGGCGGTGCCGCTGGCTATATCGCCAAGTACATCGCCAAGAATATCGACGGGTACGCGCTGGACGGCCAACTGGACGACGAAACCGGAAAACCGCTGCGTGATATGGCTGCCGCCGTTACCGCCTGGGCGTCAACGTGGCGCATTCCTCAGTTTAAAGCTATCGGCGTTCCGACAATGGGCGCTTACCGCGAGTGTCGCAGCAGGGCGTTGCGTGGCGTCAGTCTGGCTGAACAATTCGACGAACAGGTCGAAGCGGTGCGCTGTGCTGCCGACGCCGGAGACTTTGCCGCCTACATAAAAGCACAGGGCGGCGCCAACGTATCCCGCGATCTGCAAACGGTGCGCGTCGCGCGGCGGATATCAGACAAGCTCAACGACTATGACGAAGAGGTGCAAAAGGTCGTCGGTATTTTCTCCCCTAATTTAGGCGCCGGTCATGTTTTTGAAACCCGCACAACAGAATGGCGCATCGTTTCTAAAGCCGTTGACCTTGAGCCTTTGACCTTAAAAAGCGCCTCCGGCGCGCCTCGGAGTCCTGTCAATAACTGTGGGTTGGGTTCTCAACGGTCGGGCGCAGATGTCAAAAATCAGGCCGAAAACAGCGGCGTGGCGCCGATATTAGAAACCGGAAACCCAACGATTGACTGGAATGACGACGCGGCTGTAAGGGCGTTAGGAATGCGCTTGCGGGGGCAAACCGTCAGAAAGAGACCTATTCAACGTGATTTTAACCCCAATACATTCCGCGAGCCGTCGCCGTCGGCCAGGTTGACGAGTGAAGAACGGGAACAGATACCCCGCATTCAGCTTGATTTGTCCCGACGCGGTATCACTGCGCAACGTTGGGAGCTGGAAGCGCTGGCGCGTGGCGCCACGGCGAAGATAGACGGCGAACCTATTTCATACCCGGTAACTGATGAGTGGCCGGGGTTTAGTAATAGGTTCATTAAATAACAAGCGCATGAAGCTAATGGTCATGAATTGCTCCGAATCTAGGTAATTGAATAAAGCGCGAGCATTCAGTGCTCAGGCTTTTACACAATCTATTGACTACAGTTACATTCTGAAAAATACTGTACATATAAACAGTAAAAGGGAATTGTATGGAAACCTTAGAAAACGCGCAGCTTGCACTTACACGCGTGCAATTTATCGCTGAGATAGCGTTAGTGGCTGATTGCGACAAAAAAGATTTACAGACAGCACTAGCGACCATATCTCATCTGATTGAAGCTGAACTGAAAGCACATAGCCTGGTAAACCTTACAACTATTCATGGCAGAAAAAATTAGCCCTGCCGTAACCTATACTCAATGCATGATTGCGCATAAATCTGCATGCGAGATCTCAATATTCAGATATACCGCGCCGCCAAGCCCGGCGCGGATCGCGCCGGATCATGCGAGTGCATGAAAAGCGATACATAAAGCGGGCAGGCGTGGCGGGGATAGCATTGCGCGCGAGGGCGTAATATCGATATCACCGGCAGCATCACCGCAAAGGTTGACCCATTCCGGGGTGCACGTCACTTTTCGAATGGATGCGAGTTGATCGCTTATGATAGTGTTTATGGCACCAGGTCGAATTGACACTAAAAAATGACACCAAATAACTTGAAATAGTGTCATAAAGTGATACTATCATCTTATGAATAAACGACACCAGAAAACGCTGTCAGATTTGTTTTCTCGCCCGGTAAGCGGTTCGATTAAGTGGAGTGATATTGAAGCTCTCTTTGTTGCTCTCGGGGCAGAAGTTCATGAAAGGGAAGGTTCAAGGATTGCGGTGCTGTTGAAAGGAGAGAAAAAAATCTTTCATCGCCCACACCCCAGACCAACCACTGACAAGGGGGCGGTTAACTCCATTCGAATATGGCTAGATAGTTTAGGGGTAAGACCATGATTAACACGCTTCAAATCGACGGCCACACGGCCGTCATCGCTTTTGACCCGGAAATAGAAATGTTCCGGGGTGAGTTCGTCGGATTAAATGGCGGCGCTGACTTTTACGCTTATAGCGTTGAAGAACTGAAAAAAGAGGGTGCAACCTCTCTCGCCGTTTTTTTGGATGAATGCCGCCGGGATGGCATTACGCCGTATAAATCTTACAGCGGAAAAGTGACGACACGATTGACGCCGGAACGGCACGCTGCATTAGCGGTAATAGCACAGGCGAACGGCGTTTCAATTAACGAACTGCTAAACGAGGGCGTCGACCTCGTGATTGAACGGCGTTCGTAATACCAAAAGGCCACCGTATCGGTGGCCTTAAGTAAGATTATTTTTGTTCCAGCTTATAGGGTTGAAACTTTACTACCTCCATCCCCAACCAGTCGTTAACCTCTTTCATTCGCTCCTGTAACGGGGTGAGTTCGTTTCTGACAAACACCTGGCTGGCCTTTTCAACGTCCCCGAAACCGCCCGAATTATTCGGGATAATACCCATAAGCTGCGGCGGAACCCGGTGCGCACTGAGTAGGTCGTCGCGGCTGGCATTCTTAATATTAAAAAAATCATCCTTTGTCGCCACTTCGCTGAGCGGTACGATCTTGATGCCGTCCGGCTTGCCATTAGGCGCGTAGAAAAAGAGATTTTTAAAATTCCCCATCCCTTTTGTGCCGTTCATCGCTTTACGCAATGCATCAATATCCGTGCTGTTTTGCGCCGCATCAGTCACGTACATGATATACCCGGCATGCGCGCCGTTCTGATAATACTTACGCCGAAACAGCGTCGCCGATTCATTCAGCCAGGCCGAATTTAACGAGCTGATATATTCCGGCAAGCCGTACATTTCCTGATTGATATCAGGCTCCAGCAGATGAAAAACGCTACCCGGTGCAAAGCGATACGGCTCTTTGAATGAATGCACAAACCAGCAAACATCCTCTTCCACGCCACGCCGCGTATATTTGGCCGGGCTGGATTCCAGCCGCAAGATCCCCCCTAACCTGTTAAGCCGCTTTTCCAGAAAGGCGTTACCAAACACCAGATAATCCAGCACAAAGCGGCTAAAGTCCTGCTGGCTAAGCAATGGATGCGGGATAAAGGTGCTGACCAGAATATTACGTTTCACGTAAATAGGTGAGCTGTGATGTACCGCTGCACGCAAGCTTTTTGCCAGACCAGAAAAGCTGATCGGCGGCTCTATCCATTTGCCGTTATTAATACACTCGGCATAATCCAGAATATCGCGCCGATCCAGCACAGCGGACGGCTCGCCAAAAGTAAACGCCTCCATTGACTGTGGTTTGCTGTCTGGGGCGGGTAATGCTTTACGGCCTCTACGTTTACTCATTCGTTAAAATCCAAAATGCTGACGGGGACATGGCCATTAATGGCGGTCAAGGGTTCGTTTAACAGCGCATGCATGGTTGCCCATGCGACGTCTGCATGGCTGGCTTCTTCACTGCGGCTGGCTTCATAGGTGGTGCGGTTGCCGCTGGCCGTCATGGTTTTGCGGATGGCCATAAACGACTGCGTGATATCGGTGTGGCTGGTGTCGTATTCCAATCGCCCGCTGTTAATGGTGTCTTTCGCTTTCAGCACCATCGCGGTTTTAATTTCGGGCGAATATTTGATTTCCCGCGCTGCCGGGAAAAATCCCCGCACCAGTTGATAAACCCCCTGGCCGAGACCCGTCGCGTCGATACCAATATATTCAACGATATATTTTTCCGTCAGCGCCTTGATGGCATCAGACTGTGCGGCAAAGTCCATGCCCTTCCACTGGAAGCGTTCAAGAATGCGGAACTTGCCGCCCGGCGCCTGCGGAGGCGCCAGTACCACACAGCCCGCGCTGTCGCCCGTGTGTGATGGGTCGTAACCAATCCAGACCGTTTTATTGCCAAATGGCCGCAACGCATAGGGGTTAAAATCCTCCCACTCCTCCAACGCATCAACCATACAGCGCTGCAATTCCTCGAACGGAAATACCGACGCTTTATCATCGACAAATTCGCACATCAGCAGGTTTTGATACTCCGCCGGGCTGTATTCCAGTACCAACTGGTCAAGATCGAACAGGTTGCAGCCGCCGGCCAGCGCATCCTCTACGGTGACAATCTGCCGCCACTGACCGTCACCACACAACGCCCCGGCGGACAAATGCGCATGACTTAAGTCAAGATGAATATGATCGGCTTTGTTGCGCCGGCCTTTGTTGAACAACTCGCCAGACCAGAACGGGTAAGCGCTGTGTGCCAGACTGGACGGGGTAGAAAAATAGGTGGTGCGCCATTTTTTATGTAACGACATACCGCTAGCGACCTTGCGCAGCTCCTGAAATTTGGGGATCCAGAAATATTCATCCAGATACAGGTTGCCGGTGTAGCTCTGCGCGGTGCGGATATTGGTACCGAGGAAAAACAGGCGCGCGCCGTTTGCTAACACCATCGGATCGCCTTTCAGGTCAACATCAACCAGCCGGGCAAAATCGATGATGTAGTTTTTAAAAACGTGGGCCTGCGCCTTACTGGCCGAAAGAAAAATTTGATTGCGCCCGGTGATGAGCGCGTCGATTAACGCTTCCCGCGCAAAATAGAACGTCGCCCCAATCTGGCGTGATTTCAGGATATTACGGATGCGGTGCTGTAACCCGGCCTGATGCCAGCCGCGCTGGTACTCAAAAATCTCACTCAGGAAAATGTCGTTCAGCTTCTCAATCGCGGCGTCACTGAACAGGTTCTTTTCCGGCGCCTTGCGTTCCCCCTTGTTACGGTTACGCACGTTGGGGTTGAGATCGGCCTCATTGCCCGTCTGGTTGTAGCGGTTTACTCGCGCTAACCGTTCAATCTGGCGGCCTAGCAGGTCTATCTCCTTGTAGTCGTGCCCCTCCTTTTTCGTCTTCATGATGAGCTGGATCAACCGCGCTTCCAGACTGGCCTCAACACGCGAAACCGGGGCAATAGCGTCCCAGCCGTCGCGCTGCTTCCAGCTCTGCACGGTCGGCGTTTTCTGGTTCAGCATTTCCCCAATCTGACGT
Source organism: Brenneria bubanii (assembly GCF_022378355.1). GTDB lineage: Bacteria > Pseudomonadota > Gammaproteobacteria > Enterobacterales > Enterobacteriaceae > Brenneria > Brenneria bubanii. The sequence continues at coordinate 11,729 of NZ_JAKMAJ010000007.1, read as the reverse complement.
ACCGAAAAGCCCTGCCAATAGAGCAAGGCCGCCTGTCGTCGCGGGTCGCTGATGATGGTGGTGTCGGCGGTTGTGTTCATGGCTGCAAGGCTACGTCAGCGCGCCCTATCGCCGCCTTAAGTGCCTGTTGTGTCAACGATTAGCAAACCGCGATTGATGGCGCGCCGTTCTGTCAGGTCGGATACTCGCCCCGATTCCCCGAAAACAGACGGATGAGACAATGGCTAAAAAAGTTTCGAAATGGTTCCGCATTGGTGTCGAGGGCGACACCTGCGACGGGCGCGTGATTGACGCGAACGATATTCAACACATGGCGGAGACGTTCGATCCGCGCGTTTACGGCTGCCGCATCAACCTTGAGCATTTGAAAGGTATCCTGCCCGATAGCGCATTCCGCCGCTACGGCGATGTGGTCGAACTGAAAGCGGAAGCCATTGACGATGATTCGTCCATCAACGGCAAGCTGGCGCTGTTCGCCAAAATTACCCCGACCGACGACCTGATCGCCATGAACAAGGCCGGGCAAAAAATTTATACCTCAATGGAAATTCGGCCCAACTTTGCCAACAGCGGCAAAGCCTATCTGGTCGGGCTGGCGGTAACCGACGACCCGGCAAGCCTCGGCACGGAAATGCTGGAGTTCAGCGCCAAAGCCAAACACAACCCGCTGGCCGCTCGCAAATCCTCCCCGGAAAATCTCTTTTCTGTTGCTACCGAAGTGACGTTGGAATTTGAGGACCTGCCCGACGTCGAACCGACGTTATTAACCCGCGTGAAAACCCTGTTTGGCCGTAAACAGTCTAGCGACGATGCCCGCTTTAATGATGTGCATGAAGCAGTCACTGCGGTTGGTGAACATGTGCAGAGTGGTTTTGAAGATATCTATAAGCGAGTTTCAAAAATTGAAGTCGACCTCGCCGTTTATAAGCAGGATGCGTCCCGCCAAACCGAACAGGCAAAACAGGAAATTACCGACCTCAAAGCCACGCTGGACGGCACCGAAAGTCTGACGCAATCACGCCGGCAACCTGCCACGGGCGGCGATGGCGACGCCACATTGCTGACCAACTGCTGACGGAGGGCTATCCCTCTGTATTGATCCCTTTTTAGAAAGAACAGGAAACATCATGCGTAAAGAAACCCGTTTTAAATTCAACGCCTACCTGACACAGCTTGCCAAAATCAACGGCGTTGAGGTGGAAACGCTAAGTAAGAAATTCAGCGTCGAGCCGTCCGTCACGCAGTCGCTGATGGAAGTGGTGCAGGAGTCCAGCGACTTTCTGACCCGTATCAATATCGTGCCGGTATCCGAACTGACCGGCGAGAAAATCGGCCTCGGCGTATCCGGGTCGGTTGCCAGCACTACGGATACGAGCAACGGCGACGAACGCGAAACCGCCGACCTGCTGAATCTGCAAGCGCAACAGTACAAATGCGAACAAATGAACTTTGATTTCCATATCCGCTACAACACTCTCGACCTGTGGGCGCGTTTTCAGGATTTCCAGTTACGTTTGCGCAATGCCATCGCCAAGCGTCAGTCACTCGACTACATCATGGCCGGTTTTCGCGGCGTAAAACGTTCGCCAACCTCCGACCGCGCCAAAAATCCGCTGTTGCAGGATGTGGCCGTCGGCTGGTTGCAGAAATACCGCAACGAATCCCCCGCGCGAGTGATGGATAAAATCACCGCTAAAGATGGCACGGTTATCGCTGACAAAATCCGCGTTGGTCTGGGGCAAGCAGCGGCTTACATCACCCTCGATGCGCTGGTGATGGATGCCACCAATAGCATGATCGACGAATGGCATCAGGAAGACCCCGATCTGGTGGTGATTTGCGGCCGTCAGTTGCTGGCTGATAAATATTTCCCGCTGGTTAACAAATCGCAGGAAAACAGCGAGACGTTGGCCGCTGACGTGATCATCAGCCAAAAACGTATTGGTAACCTGCCCGCCGTGCGCGTGCCTTACTTCCCGGCCAATGCGCTGATGGTCACCCGTCTGGATAACCTCTCTATCTACTACATGGACGACAGTCACCGTCGCCACATTGAAGAGAACGCCAAACGCGATCGCATCGAAAACTACGAATCCATTAAACAGGATTACGTCGTTGAGGACTACGGCTGCGGCTGCCTGATTGAAAACATTGAGCTGGGCGATTTCCGTACCGAAGAGGAAAAAGCCAAAGATTCAAAAGACAAAACGGGAGCCTAAACCATGTTAAGCCCAGCCCAGTGTCACATGATGCGGGTGTCGGCTGCCGAGGCGTCGCGGCGGGAGAATGACCCGCTGCGGCAGGCCACAGGGTATGAGCAAATGCTGTTCCGGCTGGCCGCCGACAAACGCACGTTAAAACAGGTGCGTTCAATGGAGCGTAAAGCCGAAATGAAACGCGGCTTATTGCAAAACTATGCGCCGTGGGTGGCGGGCGTGCTTGCCAACGGACGCGGCGCACAGGATGCAGTGTTAATGACCGTCATGGTGTGGAAGCTCGACGCCGGGGATATCCCCGGTGCGCTGGAGATAGCCCGCTACGCACTCCGGCATAAGTTGGTCATGCCGGAAGGTTATACCCGTTCGACGCCATACCTGCTGGCCGAAGAGGTAGCCGACAGTGCTTTACGCGCGCATGCGGCCGGGCAGACGGTCAATATCGACCACCTCAACGCTACGCTGGCTCTGACCGCCGAGGAAGACATGCCGGATCAGGTGCGCGCCAAGCTGCACAAAATCATCGGTCTGGCATCGCGCGACGGCGGCAAACCGGAGCAAGCCCTGTTCTACCTGAAACGCGCCTTTCAGCTCGACAGCCGTAGCGGCGTTAAAAAAGACATAGAACGGCTGGAGACTGCGCTGCGCAAAGCAGCGGCCAGCCGTTAACCCAACGCGCCCCGCGCCGGGCGGCACACAGGTCGGAACGGTTTACCGTCTCTCTGTACCTGTGTCCACCGCCCACCTATTACGAGGTTGTCATGACGACAATGATTTTTCCCGCCACGGCGGAGCCACACCCGGACCCGGTGGTTATTCCGGTGCCCGCGGGACACGATGCGGTGATTAAAAACACCTTTTTCTGGCCGGATGTGGAGACGGATACCCTGCGCAAACTGATGCGGCTGGAAAACACCGTTACGCCGGAGCGATTAAGGCATGCGGCGCTGACGGCGATTGCCGAGGTCAACGCCGAACTGTACCTGTACCGGGAAGCGCAGATATCCGCCGGATTCAGGCAGTTGTCCGACGTACCCGCCGAGCAGATCGACGGCCAGAGTGAAAAACAGATCCACTATCTGCGCGCGGTTAGCACGATCGCTACCGCGTCGCTATACGAGCGTTACCGGGGCTATGACGCCAGTGCAAAAGGCAACAACAAGGCGGACGCGCTCGACGGCACGATTGATGAGCTATGGCGGGATGCGCGCTGGTCAATCAGCCGCGTGCAGGATAAGCCGCACTGCATCATCGGGCATATCTGATGCAGGTTATCGCGCAGCAGGGCGACACCCTCGACGCCCTCTGTTATCGCTATTACGGGCGCACGCAAGGTGTGGTCGAGGTGGTGCTTACCGCCAATCCGGGGCTGGCCGCGCTGGGGGCGATCCTGCCCCACGGCGCCGCCGTCACGCTGCCGGATATCGATACCGCCCCGGCGCGTGAGTCCGTCCAGTTATGGGACTAACGCAATGAACGAACCCGATAAAAGCATTTTGTCTTTATTCCTCATCGGCGCGCTGATCGTCGTGGGGAAAGTGTTAGCAGGCGGCGAACCTGTCACGCTTCGCCTGTTTATCGGCCGCACCCTGTTAGGGGGTTTTGTGTCGATGGTGGCGGGCGTGGCGCTGGTGCAGTTCCCTACCCTGTCGCCCGTCGCCATCAATGGTATCGGCGCAGCGCTAGGGATCGCTGGCTATCAGGCCATTGAGCTGCTGATCAAGAGCAAATTGAGAAAGGGGGAAAAAGACGATGCCGATAAGTAAAAACCTGTCGCCGAATCTGGCGGCCTTTCTGGATACGCTGGCATTTTCCGAGGGAACGGCGACGCACCCGCTAACCCGTAATAACGGTTATGACGTGATTGTTACCGGGCTGGATGGCAAGCCAGAGATTTTTACCAACTACCGCGATCATCCTTTTGCCAGCGGCCGCCCGGCGAAAGTGTTTAACCGCCGGGGTGAAAAATCCACCGCATCCGGGCGTTATCAACAGCTCTATCTGTTCTGGCCGCATTACCAACAACGCATGGATCTGCCGGATTTCAGCCCGGCGTCACAGGACCGGCTAGCCGTGCAACTCATTAATGAGCGCCGGGCGCTGGCGGATATCGAACGCGGCGACATTGAACGGGCGATTTCCAAATGTCGCAATATTTGGGCGTCGCTACCCGGCGCCGGTTACGGTCAGCGTGAACACGGTCTGGATCGGCTGGTTCAGGTTTACCAGCAGGCCGGGGGAATGCTGGCATGAGCAAAGCGCTGACGCAGATTATCGCCATTATGGCGGCGTGGCTGCTGGTGATGCTGGCCGTGACCAAGTGGCAACTGTCCAACGCCAAGGATGCACTCGACCAGCAGGGGATCACAATAAGCCAGCAAAAAGACGCACTGCTGGCGCAGAATGCCGCTATCGGCACGCTACAGGATAACGCCCGGCGTAACGAACAGGCCCAGGCCGAACTGCGTACAAAATTATCACAGGCCGGGCAACTGGCCGCGTCCCGCGATAAGAAAATCACAAGGTTACTCAATGAAAATGAAGCCCTGCGCCGTTGGTATGGCACTGCTTTGCCTAATGCTATTAAGCAGTTGCACCGACGCCCCGCCTTTGCCAGCGCCGACGGTTATTTACGTTGGCTGTCCGAAAGTGACGAGTTGCCCGATCCCGGCCAGCAGTCCGCAAACCAACGGTGAGTTAAGCGCCGACAATCGGGTATTGGAAAATGCACTGGTGAGCTGTGCGCTACAGGTGGAAACCATTAAACACTGTCAGGAACAACACGATGCTGAAACCGCAAAGCCTGCGCCGCGCCCTGAGTGATGCCGTGCCGGTACTGAAAAATAATCCCGATATGCTGCACGTTTTTATCGACAGCGGCGCGGTGGTGTCAACGCTCGCCCAGTCGCTGTCGTTTGAAAATCAGTACACGCTGAATCTGGTCATTACCGACTTTACCGAGGATATCGACTGGCTGCTGGTGCCGATTAACGCCTGGCTGCGGGAGAATCAGCCCGATATGCTGGCGAATGACGCGCTACGCAAGAAAGGCTTTACCTACATTGCCGATATTAACGATAACGGAAGCTGTGATATCAGCATCAGCTTGCGCCTGTCTGAGCGGGTGATCGTTAAAGAGGTTGATAAAGCGCTACACGTTACCCACGCGCCGGAGCCGCCGCTGCCATTCCCTATAGAGCGCCCGGTATCGCTGTATATTAACGGCGAGTTAGCGAGTACATGGCATGAATGAGCTAAAACCCTTTGACGATAAGCTGGCCGGGCTGCTTGCCAGCCTATCCCCAGCGGGGCGCCGACAGTTGGCCGGCAAGGTGGCAAAAGCCTTGCGCAGCAGTCAGCAACAGCACATCAAACAGCAGCAGGCGCCGGACGGCACGCCCTACGCCCCACGCAAATCGCAACCGATTCAAAGCAAAAAAGGCCGGGTTAAGCGTCAGATGTTCCAGAAACTGCGCACCGCCAAGTACCTGAAAGCCAAAGGCACATCAGACGCGGCAAGCGTGGAGTTTGTCGGACGGGTTCAGCGCATGGCGCGGGTGCATCACTACGGCCTGCGCGATCGCCCTAATCGCCATAGTGACGATGTGCAATATGAGGCAAGGCCGTTGTTGGGGTTTAGTAAGGCAGAAATGAAAACGGTTGACGAGCTTCTGATAGAACATCTGAGCCAATAAAATAAACCCCGCAAAAAAGCGGGGCAAATTATCAGGCGACTTTTTTGTGTAACTGTGCCTTATGCGTTAAAAAATCATCCAGCGTTGTAATACGGCTGATTTCTGCCTGCGTTCTTGCGTCGCTCAGTACCTCCCACATATCAAGATTCGTTTGCAGGTTCAACCAGAATTCAATTGTCGTATCAAACGCTTTTGCCAGACGAAACGCCATATCAACCGTCAGCTTACGATTGTTGTTCACCAGCGCACTGACAGTGTTTCGGTGGACGTTTAGCATTTCAGCTAACTCATTAATCTTCAAGCCTGTTGGCTCAAGATATTCATATAACAGGACATCGCCTACAGATGTCGGTTTGCGTTGTGCCTGTGCCATATTTTTTCCTTCGGGTCTACGGGTCTACGGGTCTACGGGTCTACGGGTCTACGGGTCTACGGGTCTACGGGTTATCTATGTTTTTTATAACCATGATCGTCAAGATAGACATCCTCGGCTTTACCATCGTTCCATTTAAAAATCAGCCGATATTGGCCATTAACCCTGATTGATGAATATTGCTCTAACGGCGGATTGAGGTTCTCAAAATGATTCCCCGGCGGAGACATCAAGTCTTTGTATGAAACCGCTGCATTAATAATATCCAGCTTTCGGGCTAATGGAGCTGTAATGCCAGTAGGGATCTTTTTATTATAAGGCTTGCCATAGATAAAAAAATCCTCTAACCATTTATCCCGAAAGCTATGAATGCTTCTCGCCTTCTTCAGCATTCGTCGCTCCTTCAATGATATTTGAATAGATTTTAATGCACTAATGCACTGTGCGCAAGTGCGTAAGTGCGTAAGTGCGTAAGTGCGTAAGTGCCAAATGAATTTGTTGTAAGGTCTATAAACAAACTGCATCACATTGCCGCCATCCTCCCCCGGAGGCATCCTTTCCCCCATGAACACACAAGCCTCCCTTTCCGAAATTATGCGCCTATTGCGCAATCTGATCCGTGTCGGCGTCGTCACCCATGTCAATACGGTTGACGCCCTGTGCCGGGTGCAGACCGGGGAAATGACCACCGACTGGCTTAACTGGCTGACCCGGCGCGCCGGACGCTCCCGCGACTGGTGGGCGCCGTCCGTTGGCGAACAGGTGCTGATCCTGTCAATCGGCGGTGAACTGGACACCGCCTTTGTCCTGCCCGGCATCTATTCCGATGAGAACCCCGCACCGTCAGCCTCTGCTGATGCGTATCACATCAGCTTTCCCGACGGCGCGATGATGGAGTACGAACCGGCAACCGGGGCGCTGACCGTCAGCGGGATTAAAACCGCCGACGTTACCGCATCAACATCCATCACCGCCACGGTGCCGCGGGTACTGGTGAAAGCAGAGACGCGCATCACGCTAGACACCCCGGAAGTGGTCTGCACCAACAAGCTGACGACGGGCACGCTGGAAGTGCAAAAAGGCGGCGCCATGAAAGGCAATATCACCCATAGCGGCGGCAGTATTACCTCTAATGGCGTCGTCGTTCATACTCATAAGCACGGCGGTGTATTAAGTGGCCCCGGCTCAACGGCGGGGCCGCTATGACGACCTATTCCGGCATGCACCGCGACAACGGCCAAACCCATAGCGACCTTGAACATATCCGCCAAAGCGTACGCGATATTCTTATCACCCCCGTGGGTTCGCGGGTGATGCGCCGTGATTATGGTTCGCTGCTGTCGGCCTTAATCGACCAGCCGCAAAACCCCGCGGTGAAATTGCAGGTGATGGCCGCCTGTTATATGGCGCTGCTGCGCTGGGAGCCGCGCATTACGCTGACGGACATCAATCTGGACAGCGCTTTTAACGGGACGTTAACCGTCGATATCACCGGCGCACTGGCCGACCGCCGCCCCTTTTCCCTTTCCGTTCCTGTGAGTTGACACAATGGCGATGATTGATTTAAGCCAGTTACCCGCGCCCGCCGTGGTGGAAGAACTGGATTTTGAGACGATTTATGAAGCGCGTAAAGCGACGCTGTTGTCGCTTTACCCGGAAGACCAGCGCGCCGCCGTCGCCCGTACGCTGACGCTGGAATCTGAGCCACTGGTCAAACTGTTACAGGAAAATGCCTACCGTGAACTGCTATGGCGTCAGCGCGTCAATGAAGCCGCGCGCGCCGTGATGGTGGCCTTTGCACAGGGTGATGACCTCGACCAGCTCGGCGCGAACTTTAACGTCGCCCGACTGGTGATCACCCCGGCTGATAACTCAACTCTACCGCCGACGCCTGCGGTGATGGAAAGCGACAGCGATTATCGCCTGCGCATACAGCAATCTTTCGAGGGCTTAAGCGTGGCCGGCTCGGTTGGCGCCTATCAGTATCACGGACGCAGTGCCGACGGGCGTGTCGGTGATGTGTCGGTTATCAGCCCAAGCCCGGCCAGCGTCACCGTATCGGTGTTATCACGCGAAGGTAACGGCGCGGCCAGCCAGGAACTGATCGCCATTGTCGCCGCCGCGTTGAATGGCGAAGACATACGGCCGGTGGCTGACCGGGTAACGGTACAGTCGGCCACCATTGTGCCGTATGAGATTGACGCCACGCTGTATCTGTATCCGGGGCCGGAAGCCGAGCCCATCCGCGCCGCTGCCGAGCAGAAGCTGAAAACCTATATCAGCGCGCAGCACCGATTAGGGCGGGATATTCGCCGCTCGGCCATTTACGCCGCGCTGCACGTTGAAGGCGTCCAACGGGTCGAGCTGGCGAAACCCGCCGCGGATATCGTGCTAAACGAGACGCAGGCATCCTATTGTTCCGGCTATCGATTAATGCTGGGAGGCGCCGATGAGTGATGACCGCCTGTTACCGCCCGGCTCATCAGCGCTGGAGGTCTCCGCCGCGACTGCCTGCGCCGAGATTGCCCGGACTCCGCTGCCCCTGCGTCAGCTTTGGAACCCGGACACCTGCCCGGCGCGCCTGCTGCCCTATCTGGCCTGGGCGTTTTCCGTTGACCGCTGGGACGAGGCGTGGCCGGACAGTCTTAAACGTCAGGTTATCCGCGATGCGTTTTTTATCCATCGTCACAAAGGCACCATCGGCGCGCTGCGCCGTGTGGTGGAGCCGTTCGGCTACCTGATCCGCATTGTCGAATGGTGGCAAAGCGGCGACGCCCCCGGCTCGTTCCGTCTGGATATCGGCGTACAAGACAGCGGCATCACCGAGGAAACGTTTTACGAGCTGGAACGGCTGATTGCCGACGCTAAGCCCGCCTCGCGTCACCTGCTGGGACTGAATATCAATCTTGATGCTCAGGGTGCGGCGTATGTCTCCGCCGCCACCTACAGCGGCGACGATCTGACGGTTTACCCCTATTTCCCTGAAATCATCACTGTTTCCGGTCGAGATGTGACCGGCGCAAGCATTCATTTAATCGACAGCATGAGCGTAACCGCATGAGTAAATATTTTGCCCTGTTAACCCATATCGGCGCCGCCAAGCTGGCAAACGCCACCGCACTCGGTAGTCGGCTCAACATCACACAGATGGCCGTCGGCGATGCAAACGGCGTGCTGCCAATGCCGAACCCGGCACAGACCCAACTGATTAACGAAAAACGGCGGGCGGCGATTAATACCCTGAGCGTTGATCCGAAAAACCCCAGCCAGATTATCGCAGAACAGGTGATTCCCGAATCTGAGGGCGGATTCTGGATACGCGAAATCGGCCTGTATGACGACGGCGGCAACCTGATTGCCGTTGCCAACTGCCCGGAAACCTATAAGCCGCAGTTACAAGAGGGCAGCGGACGAATTCAGACCGTGCGCATGATCCTGATTGTCAGCAGTACCGACGCCGTAACGTTGAAAATCGACCCGGCGGTGGTGCTGGCAACGCGGAGTTATGTCGATAACGCGGTGATCGAGGTAAAAGCCTATGCCGATAGCCTGATGAAAGCGCATCTTGCTGATGCCAATCCACATAACCAGTATGCGCCGAAAGTCAGCCCCGCGCTGACAGGGAAGCCGACCGCCCCTACCGCCGCGCAAACCGCCAACGATACGCAGTTGGCCACCACGGCGTTTGTGAAAACGGCTATTTCCGCGCTGATTAACGGCTCGCCCGGCGCGCTGGATACGCTGCAAGAGTTGGCGAAAGCGATGGGGAATGACCCGAATTTTTCTACCACGGTGTTGAATGCGTTGGCTGAAAAACTCTCCCTATCAGGGGGAGCCATGAGCGGCCCCATTGTCTCGTCTTCCGCCGATGCGTTACGCCTGATTAACGGCGATTACGGCGTCATATTGCGCAGCGACGGCTCTGACTTTTACTTGCTACAGACTGATAAGGGCAATAAAAACGGCCAGTGGAACAATCTGCGCCCATTTAGGATCAATTTAGCCACGGGCAACGTGTCGCTGTCGCACCAAGTTGATGCCTGGGTACTACTGGAAAAAGGCCAGCGTGTTTACAGTCCGAACAACAAGCCCACCGCCGCCGACGTCGGCGCGCTGACCGATGCACAGGCCGCACAGAAATACGCCAAACTGGAAAGCCCTGCGCTGATTGGCAAACCGACCGCCCCGACGGCGGTACAGGCCGCCAACGATACGCAGATCGCCACGACGGCGTTTGTGAAAGCGGCAATTTCCGCGCTGATTAATGGCTCGCCCGGCGCACTGGATACCTTACAGGAGTTGGCGAAAGCCCTCGGCAACGACCCGAATTTTTCCACGACCGTACTTAACGAAGTGGCGAAGAAATTATCGCTAAGCGGCGGCACGCTGACCGGTCAGCTCACTATCGATAATATTCTGAAAGTCACTGGTCCCGGCGCGGCACTGCCCGACGCTCAGGGGGCGCACCTTTGCTGGAACCGGGAAAACGGCTCGGGGCGAACGGATTTTGTTAACCATCGGGGCAGCGGTAGCGGCGGATTTGCCTTTTGGAACGGTGATAATAAGACACTGACGAAATTGGCTGAACTGCAAAATAGCGGCGCCTTTAACATCAGCGGAGCGATTTCAGAGGCCGGGAAACGGGTATACAGCCCCAATAATAAACCGACTCCGGATGATATCGGCGTTTACTCAAAATCCGAGGGGGATGGCCGTTACCTGAGACTGTCAGGCGGTACGTTAACCGGCGATTTGCGCTCTACATCCAGCAATGCGTTACGGATGATACAGGGCGAATACGGCGCTATTCTGCGCAACGACGGCGGTAGCTTTTATCTGTTGCTGACCAATAAAGGCGACAGTGCCGGAAGCTGGAACACGCTGCGCCCGCTGCGCATCGACCTGGCGAATGGCAATGTAGAGTTAGGGCATGATGTCAGCGTTAGCGGCAATCTGACGGAAAAAGGCCTGCGCGTTTACAGCCCGAATAACAAACCGACCGCCGCCGATGTTGGGGCTATTTCCGTTAGTGAATTAGCAGGTATCCCATTACCGTGGCCGTTAGCCTCGGTGCCGACTGGCTGGCTTAAGTGCAATGGTCAGGCATTCGATAAAGCCACCTATCCAAAATTAGCGGCGGCCTATCCGACAGGCAAACTACCCGACCTTCGCGGCGAGTTTATTCGTGGCGTAGATGACGGGCGCGGAGTGGATACCGGGCGAACATTACTAAGTGTACAGTCGGCGTTTGCACCTGCGATCCCAGCGTCAGGTTGGGGTACTAGTGGCGTCGTGCCCGGTACGAATAGCCCCATTACAGCAGGACATTTGATTGTCGGATCAGGAAAAAACGAAATCAGCGAGACGTTAGGCTGTGTCCCGCAATAGATTTTGATAGAATAACTCTCTGATTTTTCATGTAGATACCACCATGGCTCGTTACGA
>NZ_JAKMAJ010000006.1 GCF_022378355.1 Brenneria bubanii | reverse complement strand
AGAAAGCGGTCAGCAAAAATGATCAAATAGCGGGCATTAAAAATGGCGAAAAACGGTCATAAAGCTTGGCGTTGACAACTTTACGGGGGCCGTACAGCGGCTCTGGTTATCCGCGCTGGATGAGGCGAGTATTCGCCAGGCTCTGGCGAATAAGCTGCCTGGTGAAAAGACGGCGGCGCTTTACCATGCCGGCATGGCGCGAGCGCGGGCTGACTGGATGACGGGAATGAACCTGACCCGGCTTTATACCCTGAAAGCCCGGGAACAAGGGTATGGCGAGGTCTTGTCGATCGGCCGGGTGCAGACTCCCGCGTTGGCGCTGGTCGTGAACCGTGACCGTGAAATTGCCAGTTTTGTGTCAAAACCGCACTGGCAGGTACAGGCTATGTTGCAGAAGGAGGGGATCAATTTCCCTGCCAACTGGGTGCCCGCCGCCAACTACTGTGACGAGGAGAAACGCTGTATTCAGCAAAATGTGGCGCAGGCCGTGCTGCAACTTTGCCAGCAAACGGGTAGCGCCCTGGTGCTTGATGTGGGGACGGAGCGTAAGAACGCGTCAGCTCCTCTGGCCTTTGATCTGGGTACACTGCAACAGGCCTGCTCTCGCCAATGGGGGATGAGCGCAAACCAGGTATTGAGCATTGCTCAATCGTTGTATGAAACCCACAAAGCGACAACCTATCCCCGCACCGATTGCGGTTACCTGCCGACGTCAATGCGTGAAGAAATCCCACAGGTTTTCAATGCCATTACGCGAACGGATCCCACACTGAGTGCGACAGTGGCTAAACTCGATACAGGTTTCGTTTCACGGATCTGGAACGATAAGAAAATCACCGCTCACCACGGTATTATTCCTACAAAACAGCCGTTCGACCTGAGTAAGTTGTCTGCCGATGAGCTCAGGGTCTACCAACTGATACGACAGCATTACCTGGCGCAGTTCCTGCCGCTCCATGAAGTCGATGTAACTGAAGCAACCTTCAATATTGGCGGCCAACTGTTTCGTACCCGCGGTAAGGTTGAGATCGTAGCAGGCTGGAAAGCGTTGTTTCAGCATGAAGGCAGTGAATCGAAGGAGAATGACGATGATGAGGCCCGTCTCCCGACACTTGTTAAAGGACAGTCCTGTGCCGTAGCCGGCGCTGAACTTAAAACCCTGCAAACAAAGCCGCCGGCGCACTTCACTGATGGAACGTTGATTGCGGCGATGAAAAATGCGGCTGCATTCGTCAGCGATCCTCAACTTAAGAAAATTTTGAAAGAGAATGCCGGATTGGGAACTGAAGCGACGCGAGCCGCTATCCTGGAAACGCTATTCAAGCGGGGATACCTGGAGAAAAAAGGAAAATTCTTGTTCTCCACACCGATTGCCGGCGAGTTGATTGATGCCCTGCCGGCGGCGCTGACAAACCCGGGTATGACGGCGCTATGGGAACAGGCGCTGGATGAGATTGCCCAGGGGCAGATGACGCTGGAAACGTTTATGTCGCGGCAGGCGCAGTGGACGGGGCATCTGGTCGAGAAAGGTAAAACGCAGGCGGTGAAGTTCACTGCGCCGCCGTCTCCTCCTTGCCCTGTCTGTGGCGGTGCGATGCGCCGGCGTGCGGGCAAAAAAGGCAGTGGCGCTTTTTGGGGATGTATCAATTACCCGACCTGCCAGGGCATTGTCAATATTGGGGCTAAAACCAACCGTAACGGTAAGCGATATAAAGGGAAACCAGCGGCTAAAAATAAAGCAACCGCATCGGAGTAAGAGATTGTCTGATGTATATGGCGGAAACTTTTGCTAAGGTGAACTGGCTTTGATGCAGGGTACCCCGTGACTGCGGTGGTAGGAAAATTCTTCCATGGTTTTTTTCTACTTCAGTCCGGTCAGCGGCCTCCACACTCAGGTTGGTTGACAAGGCGCATGCGACTCCGTGAAAAACGCGCCGGGACACTAGGTTCCTCCCCGGAGTCTGTTTGATTATATGAAAGGTTAAGGTACCGACCCTAGGGCGTTGATTTTCGGATCAACGCCGTTTTTATTTTTATCGCCCGCAAAACTTATTATTAACGTTGACACTCACATAACTTGCATTAAAAATGAACAGGCTTACTTGTTGTCTCCGGACAACCAGCCAATGCTTCCGCACTCTGTGAGAAGCGCCTTCGGGTGAGTGCCAACCAATGTTTCAGCGGTCTGTGAGAAACGCCTTCGGGCGATCGCGAATATCCTTGTAGCCTGAAAGAGGATGCCCTTGTGGTGGTAACTCCGTTTAACCTTTGAGAACGGGGATCACTCAACAGTGATGAAGGTCCATTTCACAATCCAGACTGTCTGCATTGACGTACGACTTTGCAGACTCCCGACGGGAAACACTTTTCCCGTCGGGGAAGGTGTCTTTCTCCGTCACCGAATCTACACTCCATGGAGAAAACATCATGTCTCAAGCGCAAAACACGTCCAACAAAACTGAATATTTCAACCTGACCATTAAAGGAATGGGGTATCTCAGCAATGTTCGCCAGGTCAATGGTTCTAACGGCACCTTTATCAGCTGTGTCATCAACGGACTTTCTGGTCCGACCGATAACGCCAGTTATACGCGTTTCGATGTCACGGTCGCCGGTAAAGAAGCCAGCAGCCTAATCAATCGTTGTCAAAAGTCGGTTGATGAAGACAAAAAAGTCCTGATTGGGTTTGTGCTCAGCAACCTGAAAACGGACATTTTTACGCTCAACAGCGGTGAACATGCCGGTGAACAACGTGTCAGTCTGAAAGCCCGCCTGATCAAGGTCGATTGGATCAAAATCGGCCAGGAGAAGGTTTATCAGGCTGAGAAATCTGACTCCACGCCGCCTCAGCAAGGTTCTGCTCAGCAACAATACGCAGAAAACTCCTTCTGATAACGCCCTCTACGCCCCGCATGTTCTCGGGGCGTTTTTCCCTTTCTTATTCCCTATGAGGATTCGATTATGGCGTCTCGCGGCGTAAATAAAGTCATTCTTGTCGGTTTTCTTGGTCAGGATCCTGAAATCCGTTACCTGCCAGCCGGTAGTGCAGTAGCAACATTGTCACTGGCCACTTCCGAAACCTGGCGTGATAAACAATCTGGTGAGCAGAAGGAAAAAACGGAATGGCACCGTGTTGTGCTGTTCAGCAAACTGGCTGAAATTGCCGGTGAGTACCTGCGTAAAGGGTCACAGGTCTATATCGAAGGCCAGCTCCAGACCCGTAAATGGCAGGATCAGAGTGGTCAGGACCGCTATTCAACCGAAGTCGTGGTCAGTATGGGGGGAACGATGCAGATGTTGGGCGGTCGTTCCCAGTCAGCAAACTCTGGTCAACGTGCTCAGGGAGGATGGGGACAGCCCCAGCAGCCAACGCACAGCGGTTCCGCGCCTCAACAGCCTCAATCCCAATCAGGAGGAAATGAGCCTCCGATTGATTTTGAAGATGATATTCCGTTCCTTGGGTTTGGTTACGGAATAGCGAAATCAGCCATTCATGCTCTTTGATTGTCAGGAGATCACTATGCCGACAATTCTTAGAGTGGACGGTTTTCGCTTTTACTTTTACAGCCATGAACCGAATGAGCCTGCGCATGTCCATATTGATAAGGGTAATGCAACGGCTAAAATATGGTTACATGATGGCAGTGTTGCGCGTAGTGTGGGGTTTGCTTCACATGAACTGCGCGTACTACAACGTTTGGTCGCTGAACACCAGACACTTTTACAGGAGGCCTGGAATGCTTACTTTGCGCAATGAGAACGATCTGCGTGTAATGAACGTCCATATCGATGACGATCGTCTGACGGTCGATTTGATGGATGGCCGTTCCATTTCAGTCCCTCTGGCCTGGTATCCTCGTCTCGCGGCCGGCACTCAGGCTCAACGTGAAAACTGGGAGCTATGTGGTGCGGGTTTAGGCATACACTGGCCAGATCTGGATGAGGATTTAAGTACGGAAGGACTGCTGTTAGGAGCGCGAGGCGTTAATCGTTCCCCCTCTTTAACTTAGCCCCTTATTTTAATCCTCCTCACCTAACAAAACGCTGACCTTCGGGTTGGCGTTTTTTTTGGTTTTGCAAAAAGAGTTGTTAATTGAGGACAGTGGGCGGTAACCGCACAGTGACACCTGTCAATTGTCACTGAACAGGAAACCATCCGGATGAAAAAAACACTCGTCATCACTTCCCTGGCGGCCATCATGCTGACAGGGTGCGCCCCCCGGCAACCTTTGCAACAACGTGATGTTTCATCAGTCACGCCGCCTGTCACCGTTACCCGTAATGTGCAACCGGTTAGCCCGGATGTTTATGCCCGGGCGCCGGAAGTGGTTCGGTATGA
Organism: Brenneria bubanii; assembly: GCF_022378355.1. Taxonomy (GTDB): domain Bacteria; phylum Pseudomonadota; class Gammaproteobacteria; order Enterobacterales; family Enterobacteriaceae; genus Brenneria; species Brenneria bubanii. Next base: position 262,873 of record NZ_JAKMAJ010000006.1, on the reverse strand, counting down.
CCGTTATTTACTGGTTAGTACCGATCCTGCTTCCGTCCAGCGCGATCCGCTCTCCCAGATTATCGATATTCGCATCCCGGCGTCGGTTAAACCGACGGTGGCGGATGCCTTGCGTTATGTCCTGCGCCAGTCGGGATTCTCGCTGTGCGCCACGGGACCGGCAAACGGTGTGCTGTACCGACAGGCGCTGCCGGCTGTTCAGTACCAATTGGGGCCCATGCGTTTACGTACTGCGTTGCAGGTACTGGCGGGTCCTGCCTGGCAGCTTGAAGTGGACGATGTACAGCGTGTCGTTTGCCACAGCCTGCGCGAAGGGTACCAGTTGCCGGCCACGCAATTGCCGCCGGCGACGGTTGTCTCTGCCCCGGTCAGCGCGCCGGTGACCTCTATTGCGCCGCCGCCAGTAAAAACCGTACCGGCAACCGGAGGATGGCTGAAAAAATGACAGCACAAAACGAACACATGCCCCGGATGGCCGCGCCTCAAAAAGGTCTCCTTCGCAGCAAAACATTCTGGGGGCTCACCGGAGGCGCATTGATTTTCCTCATGATGGGCATGGTCGGCAGTCATGCGCTTAAGGGCGTTAACCAACGCGTTGCACAACTGGAGCAGGCTCAGAGAAATCTGTCGCCACAAAACGATGTGTCGTCTTTGCGCAACACGATCGGGGCGCAACAGCAGCAAGTCGCCATGCTGGAAAGCCGCCAGGCGCAATTTGAGACGAAACTTACGGCAATCATCAGTAACGCAGTGTTGCCGCAGCAGTTGCAGGCGCAACTGGAGGCTCAGCAAGCGGATTTGAACGCTTTGAAAGATGACCTCGCCGCATACAAAAAGTCGGCGTCATCAGCCCCGATACCAACGACTGATACCCCGGCAAGCTCAACTGGCGCATCGACAAAACCATCAACATCCGTCCCCGCTGCGCCGTCTGCAACGGCCAAAATCATCCCAAAGCATCCGGCTACGCCGATTAAATCGCCTGCAAGAGAAGCAGTACGCGTGGCGCGAAAAGCGCCTTTTGTGCTGACGGGGATTGAGCGGCGAGGTACTGCCGCATTCGCCGCTGTGGCACCGCTGGAGTTCAGTGATTTATCCCAGGTGCGTTTAATTGGCGAGGGGGAGTCAGTATCGGGTTGGCAGTTGGTCAGCTCCGGGATTGGGCAGGCTACATTCCGCGTGAATGGCCGTCTGCAGACACTCAACGTGCAGTGAGGAATGTTAGATGAGACCAAAAAACACGGTTTTTATCCTGTCGGTACTGATTCTGACCTGTGGTTCGGCTCACGCCAGGATCCAGACTGTAAACAGTCAGGGACAGGATGTTTCCAGGCAGGAAACCGCGCAAAGCACTTCTCAGGATATCCAGAAACAGGCCAGCCAGTGGGGGCTGAATGCCGAGGATTACCAGCGATACCAACAATTAATGGATGGCCCCCGCGGTATGCAGTCACCCGGGCTCGATCCATTAACGGCGTTGGGCATTGAGGCACGAACTGACACTGAACGAAAAAAATATGCCGAACAATGGGTCAGGCAAGAATTTGCCCGTACCGAGAAGGAACTGAAGTTTCAGCGGGAGGTGGATGCCGCCTGGCAACGCCTGGGGGTATTGTCGGTAAACATGGGGAATGCGGCGGGGATTGCGCATGATACCGGCGGCCGTCTGGCCCTGTTTGTTAAGGCTAAGGATTGCGTCCCGTGCGATGCGCGTCTGGCGGCGGTTCTGGCGGACAACCGACCTGTCGATATTTACCTGGTCGACAGCCATGGCAACGACAGTTTGCTGCGTGACTGGGCCAGGGAGCATCACATTCCCGTTGATAAGGTGCGCGCGCGCCAAATTACGCTCAATCATGACGGTGGCCGCTGGATGAAATTCGGCAACGGCCTGATGCCGGTTGTGTTGCAACAGGGGGAAAACGGATGGACTATTGCCGCGTTCTGACCCTGGCGCTGTCAGTGGGGTGTGGGTTACCGGTTTGCGGACAGGCCGCTATCGCACAAGATATCCCGGCCGGTTACCGCGAAGTGGCTATGCGCCACGGAGTGCCGGCGGAATCGCTCTATTCGGTGGCGCTGGCTGAAACCTCGATGGCGCCCAAAAGCATTTCCTCTGTTACCCGGGGAGCCGGCCAGCCTCCTTCGGTCGAACGTCCCTGGCCATGGACCATCAATGTCGCCGGGAAAGGTTACCGATATGCCAGCCGTCTGCAGGCCTGGGAAGCCCTGCAGAGTTTCCTGAAAACGCATCCGCGTAAACGCATTGATGTCGGCATTGCCCAGGTAAACCTGGGCTGGAATGGTCACCATTTTACGTCGACCTGGGAGGCATTTGACCCTTATACCAACCTCAACGCTGCCGCGAGCATTCTGCGAGAGTGCTATGACCGTAATCCGGGGAGTTGGCTGGCGGCTGCTGGCTGCTATCACCATCCCGCCGGCGGCGCCCCTGCCGCCCGTTACAAATCCATCGTGAAGACCAAGCTGGCACGGATTAACGCCGGAACGACGGCTCCCGCCATCGTGACCCGTACGACGACAATGCCGGTGCAGACCGCGGCGTTGACCTGGATAGAGCCACGGAGCCAATAATTATGCGTAAAGTGAATTTTCTGTTGTTCGGATTGAACCTGGTGACGGCCACAGCGTTAGCCAATTTGAACGTCATTGCCGATGTAGGGGGTGATGATGCCGCACCCTATTTTGAGGGGATCAATCGCCAGGACGTGCGGCCTTCTCCCCCTGTGGAACCGCCGCTCCCGTTGTCTGCGCCTGAAACGGAAACGGCGATGTTGCCAGTGATCACGCCGGAGCTGACTCCGGGGAACGTCGCCTCACGACCGCTGAATCTACCGGGCATCGGCGCCTTGTTTATTGTTGGGGATGACGCCGCCTCCCGTGCCTGGCTGCAGGCAAATGCGAAAAGCCTGAAGTCCCGCCGTGCCGCCGGATTGGTGGTGAACGTCAGCCACTTTCCGGGGCTTCAGTCACTGCGTGAAATGGCCCCCGGAGTGCCTATGGCGCCGGCGTCAGGCGGTGAGCTGGCGCGCCGTTTGCAGTTTAGCCATTATCCGGTGCTTATCACGGACTCCGGGTTGTCGCAGCAGGTGACCCCATGATGCCGGCGCCACACCTGACCGCTGAATTGATGGCCAATCCATTGCTGACGACGCTGTTGGTCGGGTTGTTTATCGGGGTTATGGTGACGCTGAATCTGCGTAGTGATCAAAAGGCCAGCGTACGGCGTCACCGGCGGTACCGGCGGTACCGGGCCAAGGCTGAGCGGGTGATTCAGCGTTTGTCGCAATTATCGACGGAGAAAAAACGATGAGTAATCGCCATGTGATGGAAGCGCTGCTGCGTCCTGCGGTGGAACTCAATACGGCAATCGTCGCCGGCGCCGCTGCCGGGATTTGTTTTGTAGCGCCCTGGTCGGTGGCATTGGCACCGTCGGTCAGTTATGTCACCGCCAGTGGCTTCGCCGTTCTGTCGGTTATTCGGGCGCGTCAGGGCATGAAGGTGATCCGTTACCGCCGTAATCTGCGCCGCTTATCCCGTTATGTCATGACCAGCGCGCAGATCCCCGTCAGCCGGCAACGGCTTTTCCTTGGCAGAGGTTTTCGCTGGCAACAGAAGCATACCCAGCGCCTAATGGATACGCGTCGGCCGGAAGTCGAGAAGTATGTCCTGCCGCCAAAACTTTATCAGATGGCGCGGCGTCTGGAACTGCAAACCGAATACAACATGCCGTGGTTGTCCCGGTTGCTACGAACCGATTCGCCGCTGAATCCGGTCCGGCCTTTACCGCCGGTGGGGGGCAATCCGGCAATCCATGGCATTGAGCCGGATGAGCTCGACGTCTCGATGCCGCTTGGTGAACGTGTCGGCCACTCCCTGGTACTGGGCACGACGCGAGTCGGTAAAACCCGCCTGGCTGAACTGCTGATCTCCCAGGACATCCGCCGCGGCGATATCACCATCGTGTTCGACCCAAAAGGCGATGCGGACCTGTTACGCCGAGTTTGGGCTGAGGCCCACCGCGCCGGTCGAGGGGATGAGTTGTATATATTTCATCTTGGGTGGCCGGATATCTCTGCACGTTATAACGCGGTCGGCAGGTTTGAGCGTGTTTCGGAAGTGGCGGGCCGAATTTCCGGGCAGTTAAGTGGGGAGGGGAACAGCGCCGCGTTCCGCGAGTTTGCCTGGCGGTTCGTCAATATCGTTGCCCGCGCCCTGGTCGCTCTGGGCCAACGCCCTGACTACACCCTGATCACCCGTTATGTGAATAACATTAATGAACTTTACGAGACCTATGCGCATAAGGTTATCGAGGAACGGATGCCGGCGCTACTGCAGCAGATTGATAACAGCCTGCAGGTGCTGACGGAAGATGATGTGCCGCGCAACATGCAGGGCCAGCCGAACGCGATAAAAATCATGGCGGTGGAAATGGCGTTGAGCTCTGACATTGGCAAGCAATTGTATGATCCCATCCTGGATGGTTTGCGCTCGGCCGTACGTTATGACCGCACATACTTTGACAAAATCGTCGCTTCATTGCTGCCGTTGCTGGAGAAGTTGACGACCGGCAAAACCGCTGAATTGTTGGCGCCCGATTATACGAACATGGCCGATCCGCGACCTATTTTTGACTGGGAGCAGGTCATCCGCAAGCGCGGCATTGTTTATGTCGGATTGGATGCGTTGTCCGATGGCGTGGTGGCCTCCGCTGTCGGTAACAGCATGTTCGCTGATCTGGTATCCGTGGCCGGCCATATCTATAAACACGGTATGCATGGCGGACTGCCAACCCGAGCCGACGGCAAGCTGCCGATAAACCTGCATTGTGACGAGTTCAATGAATTGATGGGGGAGGAGTTTATCCCGCTAATCAATAAGGGCGGCGGCGCCGGTATTCAGGTGACAGCCTATACGCAAACCGAGTCAGACATCGAGGCTCGTATCGGCAGTGCGGCCAAAGCGGCCCAGGTCACCGGTAACTTCAATACTTTGATTATGTTGCGCGTGCGTGAGCAGCGGACGGCTCAGTTACTGACATCACAATTGCCGGAGGTGGAGGTGTATACCAAAACCCTGGTATCCGGTCATGCAGACACCGCTGATGTTGAGAAAGGGCAGGATTTTACTTCCAGCACCCAGGATCGTGTCAGCACAGTGAAGACACCGTTACTGGCGCCGGCTGATGTGATTAATCTGCCCAAAGGCCAGGCGTTTGCTCTGCTGGAAGGCGGGCAGTTATGGAAAATCCGCATGCCTTTGCCCAGCGGCGACGGTGATGATGTGCTGATGCCCGCTAACCTGCAGAAAATTGCCGAGGAGATGAGGCGTAACTACCGGACCAGTGAGTCCTGGTGGTCGGCAAGTCAGATCATGCCGGATACGGTAGGGAGAACGCATGTCGCAAACGGATAATACTCAGCCACAGCAACCTGTGCCGCCGCGAAAACACGGATTGATTTACAACGTGTTGTGGGGCTGGCCCTGGACATTGATTGGGATGTTCCTGGCTTCGCTCTTTGTGAGTCTGGTGATCGAATATGTCGGCATGGTGTTCTTCTGGCCAGAGCTGGGTGCGTCGCACAGTGAGGCGGTGATGCATACGGAAATAGGGTATTTGTCATCGGAATTTACCCGCAGCCTGCTGTTGTCGGAACCGTCGATCACCCTGGTTCGCTGGATCAGCGCGGCCTATCAGTGGGCATTTGTCGACAGCGGCTTTCTGGCGTGGATCCATCGCGCTTATGAGACACAAGCGCACAGCCAGAACGCGATAGCCAGAGAACTGAACAACTGGAGTGGTCAACTGGCTAATTCTTTGCAGGATTTCCTGCTGGCGGGCATGTATGTCACGGTGATCGCCCTGGTCCGGGTCACGATACTGGTGCTCTCTATTCCGCTGTTTGTGTTGGTGGTGCTGGTTGCATTGACCGAAGGGATGGGGCGGCGTGATATTCGGCGTTACGGCGCCGGGTATGAATCGAGCTTTGTGTATCACCATGCGAAACGGATGGTGAAACCCGCTGTTTACATCCCCTGCATGCTGTATCTGTCCTGGCCAGCGGCAGTGTATCCCAACCTGCTGTTGTTGCCGGCAGCGATTCTGTTGGGGATCGCGGTGACTGTGACCACCGCATCTTTCAAAAAATACCTCTGATCTCAGGCTGTTATTCGGGCTGGACGGCGACGTGCAAAACTTGTTTTTGTGCGCCGCCGTCAGCAGACAAGCGCGAAAAGCGGCGCGTCAGTGGTTGTGTAATCGCATTACTCCATAATAGGTGTCGACCAGCCCTCAGTAATCGGAAAATAAAGCGTAGAGCAACTTCCAGATTTTGATCCCAAAGCGAGACTCGTGTATAGCTAATCAATATGATTTGTTCTCCGTGTCAAAAACTTTGAGGCTGTCAAGCACAGTCTCTGAGACACGCAACGCTTCTTTTTTTATCATTTCTGTGAGTAGATCAGCATCTGTAAAATCTGGTGATTCGACAAGTATCGTCTCCAAAACACTGTATTGAGGCATTTCGGTACGTTCGGCATTCCACTGACTGTTCTTTAGCTTGCTCCAATACGCTTTTTGGACAGTTGCATTTTGCCCCATCAACCACAACTCGAAGCGTAGGGCCTTATGGTTCAGGACAATGCCAAAGCGTAGCTTCCGTTCTCGCAAATAACCATCAAAGAACGGAAAGTAGGTAAAGTCCATATATCCCGGTGATACGTTCCCACAAGAGAACTTATCGGTAAGGCTACTTGTGAAATACACTTTTAGGTGCATCACATACCGCAGTAGATATTGATATGCTTTCTGGATATCCCCTTGTTCAAGTTGAACTTTGTATATGGCGATACTTTTATCTATATTTTGTATATCACTGTTAATGTTAGTCGCAGAAGATGTGTCGAGTATTTGGTGCTTATTTTCGTCAATCATGGTTCCATCCCATCGTCTTTGGCAGGCTGTTACTTGAGCGATTTCGTTAGCAGAAAGTTGCTAGGGCGGCAGCCCAGCTTAGCATGCTTTATTTTCCGTTTTTGAGATGAGCCCATACAGTTTTTCCCCGAAAATTATCAAAAACCCATAAAGAGTTATCCGCTGACCTTCCTCGCCTGATACCGCACTCTAACAGCACCCTAAATCACTAAGGAGTGCTCGTATGCCTATCCCCGTTGTGACCCTTCGTGTCGGCGTCGGCTGTGTGCTGGGCCTGACTCTGCTGACTGCGCTGCCAGCCCTGGCATCTGAAAAGGACGAGCTGGCGTCTGCCCAGCGCATGCTGATTCAGGTGCAGTCGGCGCTGGAGCGTGCTCGTGTCGCCGCTGTTCAGGCGGATCCGTCGGAACAAGGCCGTTTTTACTTTGACTATCAACGCGCCACGTCCGACCTCAAAACCATCAATGCCGGTATCGATCGCTACCTGGAGCCGTCCCGTGCGCAACCGCGCGACGTCGGCGCTGTTGCCGGCAAGTACCGCCGGGAGCGCCCCTGATGGCCATGAGTAGCGCACAGGAGCAGGCCTTCAACGCCGCCAGCGGCGGAGTTGAAATCAATATCCTTTCGTTGATTTGCATCGGCGGGTTACTGGCGACGCTGTTCTTGTGGGCGGCTTGGGCATTGGTTGATGTCTGGCAAGGGTGGAGTAACGAGAACGTGCGTAACAGCGCGCTGATTCATTTCGGCGTCAGGCTCGTTCTTTTGTTGGTTATCTCAACCTGGATGTTCGCCAGTTGAATGTGTTGTTTTTTCTTATCGTAAAAGGAATCTCTTATGAACGCTGTTGTAGGTCTTTTTCGTCATCTTTCCGCGCGGCTGGCGGTGGCGACGTCACTGTTGTATGCCGCTGTCCAACCGGCACAGGCCGCATTACCCACTGTTGAAGCGCCGTCTACCGGCAGTGGCGGTGGTCTGATGTCAACCATCAAAGGCTATTTCCAGGATGGGATCGTCGTCATTGGCCTGGTTGCCGCCGCGGTGGCCTTCCTTATCGTCGCCAATGCGGCCATTCACACCTTTGCGGAAGTTCGTGACGGTAAAGCGAACTGGGCCAAATTTGGCGCCATCGTGCTGGTCGGTGTCGTGTTGTTGGTCATCGTTATCTGGCTGGTTGGCAAATCTGCCGAAATTCTGTTCTGAGGTCGCAGACGATGCAGACTATCCGTTTTTTACCCGATCGCCTCAACGCTGAACCGGTGGTTTTCCGGGGATTTACCACCCCGGAGATGGGGCTGGCGGCGCTGGCCGGTGTGGGACTGGGTCTGCTTGTGTCGCTGCCGTTTCTTCCGCTTGCCGGCTGGGTCGTTGTCCCCACCGGCATGCTGGTGATGCCACTCCTTGTCATCTGGTTTGGTGGCAGCCGGCTGACGCGCCTCAAGCGCGGTAAACCGGAGAACTATATCTGGCAGCGTCTCGAGGAGCGCAAACGTCGCATAGGGTGGGGCGACCCCACCCTCATTATCGACAAACAAGGCTGGTCGTTGCGGCGCAGCCGAGTGGTTAAGAGGTCAACATGAGCCGTTTCCGTCATGCGGTAAAAAACCGTGACCAGCATATTCTCACGTTGCGTATAGCCTGCGGCGTGCTGGTCTTCTTCGTTCTGGTGGCCAGCGTCGGCTGGATGCGGGTGCCGGATAATCTCACCATCCATAATCCTCCTGACTTGCGCAGCGGCTCTACCCGCGCCTGGTGGGAAATACCGCCCTCCACGGTGTACAGCTTCGCATTCTATATTTTCCAGCAACTCAATGCCTGGCCGAAAAACGGCGAGGTAGATTACCCGGCAAAAATTAACACGCTCTCTGCCTACCTGACGCCATCGTGCGAACGTTTCCTGCAGGCGGATGCGAAAAAACGCAGTGATAACGGCGAGTTGACCGGCAGGACGCGTGTGGTGTTCGAAATCCCGGAACATGGCTACAACGGGCGCTATAACCAGGATCCGGTAACGGTCGAGGGACGGGACAACTGGATTGTGCGCCTTGATCTGGTGGCCGATGAGTCGTTTGCCGGGGAGCCGGTGAAGCGCGCGCTGACACGCTATCCGCTGAAAATTGTTCGCTGGGAAGGCGATCCGGAACGTAATGAGTTTGGTATGGCGCTGGATTGCTACGACGGTATCCCACAGCGCCTGGCCGTCGCACCGCAAGAACCCGCGCCGGAGAAGAAAGGAGTGTTCCAATGATCAACGTACGTGTATTGGCGCTTGCCCTTGGTTTATTACCGCTGACGGCGACGTTTATCGCACCGGCTGCCCATGCGGATGAGTTGATGAAGTGGGAGCGTATTCCTCTGCCAATCCCGCTGGCCGTGGGTAAGGAGCGGGTATTGTTCGTCGATAAAAATGTGCGCGTGGGTTTCCCGCCGGCGCTGAACGATAAGTTACGCGTGCAAAGCAGCGGTGGCGCGGTATATCTGAAAGCCGACAGCGCCTTTCCGCAAACCCGGCTGCAGTTGCAGGACGTGGAGAGTGGTGAATTCATTCTCCTTGATGTTACTGCCGAAGAAAATGGCCCCACCGAGCCGGTGCGTCTTGTTTACAGCGGCGATGTAACATCGGTCAGCAGTGATAAAGACAATGCCGTCGCCACTGGCGAAGAAAGTTCGACTCCCGGCGCTGATAACGGTACCCAGACGAAACGCAAGCCGGTGAAATATAACGCCCCGCTTCCGATTGTGCTGACACGCTATGCGGCGCAAAGCCTGTACGGTCCTGTGCGAACGGTTGAAGCGGTACCGGGTATTCATCCGGTTAACCCTCACCTGCCAAAACGTATCACCACGCTGTACCCGTCAGAGCCGGTGGCGGTCACGCCGCTGGGAGGATGGGGGATTGGCCGTCGCAATGTCGTCGCGCTCAAGGTGCAAAACACCGCCAGCCGCAAGATCGTTTTGGATCCACGCAACCTGCAGGGACAGTTTGTGACGGCGACATTCCAGCACCGCTTCCTCGGTCCGGTCGGCACGCCGGAGGACACGACTACGCTGTATCTGGTCACGGCCGGGCGTCCGGACGGCGCTTTTGTTGCCGAGCCAACCGTTGTGCGTAAAACGGTGAAGAAAGGAGGCGATCATGGCGAGCGTTAAATCCAATATGCTGCCCAAGGTGATAGTGGTCGGGGTACTGGCGGCTGCGATTGTTGTCGGGCTGAAAAGCTGCGGTGGTAACAAATCACCCGAAAAAAACCAGCACGATCAAAGTGTGCTGGCCAACTTATCTCCCGAAGAACTGCATGCGCTGGGGGTTGAAGGCGATACCCCGGAGGACACGCTACGCACCCTGGTCGGTACGTTACGCACCACGCGTACTCAGCAGGCGGAGTTGCAGAAAAATATCGATAATGTCCTGAAAGAAAACGAGGAATTGCGCAAGCGTAATCAGAATGTTTCGGGTCAGGTGAGCGAGGCGGTTGCCGGGTTCCAGAAACAGGCACTGCAGCGTCAGCAGCAGCTCCAGCAGGAGCAGCAGACTCTGATGGGTAAAATTCAGAGTCTGACCGATCAGTTGGCCAACAATAAAGATAAGAAGAAAAACGACTCAGATATCCCGTTAGGGCTGGGGCTGGACGGAATGGGTGCCAGTGATGGGCGCGCCGAACCTGGACAGGACGGCCTGATGTGGGTGAACCCCAAAGATCAGCAAGAACCCGATCCGCGCAATACCAACAGTGCGAAAGAAGGGCCTCAGTTCCCGACCTCTTTCCTGGCTGATAATGCTTTAACCCGTCAAAAAGCCGCGTATGAGCAGCAGGTAAAGGGCCACACCCATGAAAAAGGGGAGGAGGAGAACGCTGAGCCGGTATATACCCTGCCGGAGAATGCCACATTGGTGGGTAGCCGCGCGATGACCGCGCTGTTGGGACGGGTGCCAATCAACGGTACGGTCACCGATCCCTACCCGTTTAAATTGCTTATTGGCAAAGACAACCTGACGGCCAACGGCATTGAACTGCCGGACGTCGAAGGTGCCGTCGTATCAGGCACCGCCAGCGGCGACTGGACGCTGTCCTGTGTGCGTGGCCAGGTCAACAGCATTACGTTCGTGTTTGCGGATGGCACGATTCGTACGTTGCCGAAAGCCAACGCCAATACCGGCAGCAATAACAGCGGCGGCGCTGGCAACGGCAAGGATGTAAGCACCAATGCCGGTATTGGCTGGATCTCGGATGACAATGGTATCCCGTGTATTGGTGGCGAACGTAAGTCCAATGCCTCGACCTACCTGCCTACCATTGCTGCCCTTTCCGGCGCCAGCGCCGCCGGTGACGCATTCAGTCAGGGGCAGTACACCTCGCAAAATAACGTCAACGGTATCACCTCCACCATGACGGGCAGTGCCGGCCAGGCTGTTCTGGGCAAGGCGCTGTCCGGCAGTATGAAAGAAACGGCCGACTGGGTGCGTGAGCGTTACGGGATGATGTTTGATGCCATTTATGTGCCTCCGGGTCAGAAGCTGGCTATCCATATTACCCGTCAACTGGCGATCGATTTTGAGACCCAGGGACGTAAGGTGCGTTATGACGACTTCAGTCTGCCGGACTCCGGCACGCCAGGCGGACTGGATTAACGAGGAGAATGCCATGTTTTCTATCCGGTACATGTTGTTTGTTTTGGTTGTTTCTTTGCTGTGTGTCGTGGTCATTGATGGGTTGTTTCGGAGGTACGTTAAACATGCGTAAACGATATTTATCAGCCATATTTCTTATGCTTGCGAGTGGTCTGGTGCTTCAGGGGTGTTCCACATCGAAAGAAGAAATGCTGCCAGCGGGCGACAGCACGATGCTGGAATTGTGGCAGGGAGAAGATGGTGGCGGCTCCACGCGCCATGCGGTGGCCGCCCGGGACAGCCTGCGGCGTCCGCTTACGGAGAACGAGCAGCAGTCAACCCTGACAGACGATCGCAGCTACAGCCGTACGCAGGAAAATGAAATCAGCCAGCAGTTCCCGCGGCTGCCGAATCCCGACCTGGTGATGTACGTGTTCCCGCATCTTGCGGACGGTAACGCGCCGGTGCCGGGGTACAGCACCGTATTCCCGTTCTACAGCCAGGTGCAATATGCGATGCCGGGTGAGCGGACGGAGGCCTACTGATGCGATTCTCCCTGTTTGATAAAAAGCGTCTGGCACGTCAACGCCCGACATTTCCCGTTGATGATACGCCTGAACCGCTCACCGCCACGGAGGAAAGTGCTCCACGGGTGGTCGTCGGGCGAGAAGCGCTAACGCGTCCGGGAAAAATGACGGTTCAGAATGAACAGCAGTTGTATCACGCCAATCCCTCCATCATTGATTACCTGCCCTGGGCAGAGTTTTTGGATCGCGAGCAATGTATTTTGCTCGATGACGGCGTTTCCGTGGGCGCGGTATTTGATGTCACGCCTGTGGCGACAGAAGGGCGTACTGACGACCGCCTTGAGCAGATGCGCGACACGGTCGAGGATGCGCTGCAGGATTCGTTCGATGAACATGACGAAAACCCCTGGGTGGTACAATTTTTCTGCCAGGATGAAAACAATGTCGAGGCCTATATCGACCACCTCAGGGCCTACGTTAAACCTCATGCGCAGGGCAGTAAATTGTCCGAGTCCTGGCTAAGAGAGACAGAGCGACATCTGCGGGGGATCGCCCGGCCGGAAGGGCTGTTTAAAGATACGCTTATCACCGATCAGCCATGGCGGGGTCAGCAGCGGCGCACCCGTATGGTTGTCTATCGCTGGATTGGAAAGAATAACGCGGATCCTATGCCGCCAATCGCGATGCTCGACCAGGCCTGTGAACGCGTCACCGGCGCCCTCGCCGGCGCCGGCGTCATCTGTGTGCGGCAGAATGGCGCGCAGGTGCATGACTGGCTGTTGCGTCATTTTAATCCGAGCCCGGACTGGGTGAATAAAGAGACCCTGTACCGGGACGCTGCCTACTTTGACCGTCGTGATACACCGGATGGCGAGATGCCGGTGATGAACGATTTTGCTGAAACGTTGTGGTTTACCCCGCCCCGCTCCGATCCGGACAACGGCGTGTGGTGGTTCGACAACCAGGTACATTGCGCCATTCCGGTCGAGAAATTGCGCCGCCCGCCGGAGCCGGGCACGATCACCGGGGAAATGAAACGCGGCGAGAAGAAAATCAATGCGCTGATGGATTTGTTCCCGGAAGGGACGATGCTGTGCATGACCATCGTGGTGCAGCCGCAGGATACGCTGGAGAACGATTTCAACAAGTTGTCCAAGAACGCCGTCGGCGAAAATACCGAGTCCGGGCGCGTGCGCCAGGACGTGACGCAGGTGAAAGAGTACCTGGGCAATCGCCATAAATTGTACCGCGCCGGCATCACATTCCTGCTGCGTGCCGGCGACCTGAATGAACTCAACCACAAACGCGTGGAACTGACCAACGTATTGCTCGGCGCCGGCCTGCAGCCCATTCGTCCCGAATTTGACGTGGCGCCTCTCAATACCTATTTGCGGGCGCTGCCGATGTGTTTTAACCCGGAGACGGACAAAAAACACTGGTATACCCGCTTGACCTGGGTACAGCATCTGGCCGGTTTGTTGCCGGTAACCGGGCGTGAGACTGGTACCGGCAATCCGGGGATGAGCTTTTTCAACCGTGGCGGCGATACGCTGACGGTCGACCCGCTGAACAAGCACGACCGCAGTCAGAATGCGCACATGCTCTATTTCGGTCCGACCGGCGCCGGGAAATCCGCGACGTTGTGCGCGGTAATGTCTCAACTGATGGCGATACACCGTCCCCGTTTGTTTATTGCAGAAGCGGGCAACAGTTTTGGCCTGCTGGCCGATTATTACGAGAACCAGGGGCTCAGCGTCAATAAAGTGAGCATCAAGCCGGGGAGCGGCGTGTCACTGCCGCCGTTCACCTATGCACATAAGTTGGTTGAAGAAACCGCCCTGAATCTGGATGAAAACGATCTGCCGGATCTTGATGCTGACGATGACGATGACGATGAGGACAAACGGGATTATCTGGGAGAAATGGAAATTTCGGCGCGCATGATGATTACCGGTGGGGATGAGAAGGAAGAGGCGGAACTGAAACGCGCCGACCGCGCGATGATCCGTGAAGCCCTGCTGATGGCGGCACGCCAGACGTATGAAGAGAGGCGGCAAATGTTGCCGACCGACCTGCAGAAGGCGTTGTATGACATCTCCAAAGATGACGGCAACGATGTGCGTAATGCGCAACGGCGGGCAAAAGCCGCCGAAATGGCAGAATCGCTGGGGATGTTCACACAGACAGGCAGCTTTGAAGCCGAACTGTTCAATCGTGAAGGCAGCCTGTGGCCGGAGGCGGATGTGACGCTGATCGACCTGGGCCACCTGGCGCGGGAAGGCTATGAAGCACAAATGGCGCTAACCATGGTGAGCCTGACCAACACCATCAACAACATTGCCGAACGCGACCAATACTCGGAGCGGGATATCGTGTTTGCCGTGGATGAAGCGCACATCGTGACGGTCAACCCGCTGTTGGCGCCGTACATGACCAAAATCGTCAAAATGTGGCGTAAGCTCGGCGCGTGGCTGTGGCTGGCCACGCAGAACCTGAAAGACTTCCCGGACATCGCCGAGAAGATGCTGAACATGGCGGAATGGTGGGTATGCCTGACGATGCCGCCGGAAGAGGTCAACGATATCGCCCGATTCAAGGCGCTGACTGATGAACAAAAGGCGGTATTGCTGTCCGCCAGTAAACTGTCCGGCTGCTATACCGAAGGGGTGATATTGTCGAAAAAAGTGGAGGCGCTGTTCCGGGCCGTGCCGCCCAGCCTGTATCTGGCACTGGGTATGACCGAAAAAGAAGAAAAAGCGGAGCGTCGCGCGCTGATGCAGAAATTTGGCTGTAGTGAGCTGGAAGCCGCCCGCAAAGTGGCGCAAAATCTTGACCGCCTGCGCGGGTTGCTGACAGACGGGGGGGAAGAGGCTGCATGATGACACTGAAATACCCCGCCCTCGCTGTTCGTTCGCATAACCTGTATCGGGAGCCGTCTCTGTTTACCCTGCTGCCCCAGGGGGCTGCCAGCATCAGTGAAACCGATGCCCGGGCGCTGGATGTATTTCGTAAGGCTATCCGCGATCGGCTGTCGGGGCCAGTCTCATTGACCGCGCACCCTCATCGGATTGGAGGCCGCACCAGTGTGGCGCTGCATCTGGAAGGCTGTCTGGGGAGGTGCATCGATGTCCTGATAACGGTGACCGGCAATACCCTGTGGCCACAGTCTGAGGAATACAGCCATCCACGCTGGTATATCACCGTCCCGGATGCGGCCGATGTGGTGTATCTGCTGTTACATCTGAGTGATATGTGCGAGCGATTTCAGGTGAATTAGGTTACACACGAATCCGGCAGATATGCTTTGATCCCTATCAGCAACCCCCATAATCCCATTAGAACCAATGATACCCCCCAATTTATGGATGGCTGGGGGGATCACATGTCGTACCTAACAGGCTATCAGCCCGTTTTCTGGGAGGATAAAGCGGCAGAACAACACTGTATATTTTGGTATTAAGCACAAATAGTGTTTAGTGAATAAATATCTTCTTTATTCGCTTTTAACTGTTGTTCAGTGAGCTCAAGTATCTTTATCAGAGAACTTTCGAACCAATTATTCCCGATGAATTCCTCTCCCGGTACGATTGACGAACATAGTAAGAAAGGCATAGCAGGGGTATCTGAAAAGACATTAAAAAAGCTATTGTGGAAGTCCCTTGTTTGAGATGTTTCATCAGGATTTAAGATCATCAAACCAGTTACTGGATTCTTATGATTTGATATTGAATGAAGACCATGGATATATTTCATGGTTAAATCAGGAAGATATTGCATAAAAGCCTTGTCTGAGTAGGTGTACTTAGCATCTAAAATAATGTATTTATTTTTTTCGGTTTCATCGCTAATGTTTATAACAAAGTCCGGCGAACGATTTGAAAACCTTCCTGTTTCAGAACGCTTAGATACCTTTCCATTATATATAGTCCAACCTTCAGTATTAACAAGTCCTTTTAAATCAGCCATGGGGTGTTGTGTCATCCAATATTTTGGTTCATAAAGAAGATTTATTTTTAGTTCTTTATTAAGGTTAAAGTTAAAGGATGCTGACTCGTTGGTTGGTTCAGTTAGTGATTTAAATCCATAATATCTTTCTAAAACTTCTCTGATATAGAAAAGAGAATAGTATTCAAATAACTTCGGTATACTTTGAATCGATAATAATTCTTCCTGAGCGCTCCAGTCAGGTCTTCCTAATCTATACCAGTCGACGATTTTTTTAAATACTGATAGATATAATGGATCTTTTTTTGCCTTCATGGTGAATGTGGGAATTCCTGTGATGTTTGTGGGGGATGGTATTTTTTTTGTCATTATTCTTTTAATTGAATGCAAATCGGATAAAATTAGCTTGCATTTTATTACTTTTCGCGAATTAATATTTTTTTGGAATTTTTGTATTTGACTAAAAAAACTTATATAACCTGAAGGGCCGCTATTAACCATATTTACTTTTCTTTCTGGACTTTCAAAACCTGAAAGTAACAATGATGTTGTCTGAATCAATGTATTTATAAAACCATGTAAAACCTGGTTTTCATATACATCGGGATCTTCAACTGTTTGGCGTTCTACTAATTTTTTTGCACCATAAAAGTAATTGTTGTGTTCTAATATTGCGTTTTCTACACAATCCGTTTCAAAAAGTTCATCCGTATTATTGCACAACCAGGAAAGAGTTAGGTCATCAACATTAGTACTGTCGTCGGGATAAACATACTTTTCGCAATTTGATAATTTTGTTATTGGTCTATTAATTATTTTTTTTATTAAAGTTGATGTTTTCTCAGTGGTTTTTTCTATTTTTTCAAGTAAAATATCTGCTGGAGTATCTCCGCTTTTATAACCAGACTTTAGGCGAGTGACCCTAAAAAATGAACACAATGCTTCGCTGTCAGTTTTAGCTAAAAATGAAAGCATTTTTTCAACCCGATCGGCATTTATCTTCTTTGCCAATATTTCTATTGGTTGAAAGTTAAAGAATTCTACTTGATTTTCAGTTTGCACTTCCAGTGTTAACTCAGCTATGCCATAATAATTATGGAAAAAACATTCATGAGAGTATTTTCCCAGTCTTTTAGGGCACCATTTATAAACCCAAAGCTCATTATCTTTTTCAATTAAAGTGGGCTCCACTTCATTTTCATAAAGTAGTAAAGATATTTTTTCATAAAAAATTTCACAAGAAAAAGATATTTCTATTATTTCATCTTCAAGAATAAATACCGATGGACTACCTTTGATTTCAAACAAAGGTAGTTCAAAAGCGTCACCTTGACGCTTTCCTCCTAAAATCGAAATTTTAATTTTCATCATCTGCCTCTAAAAATAAGAGTATGAGTCACTATATATATCACCATTGTCTATTATGTTTTTCAGTGTTGCCTTAGAAATATGTAAATCTAGCTCAACAAGCTTTTGTTCAAGATTGTGTAGCCTTTCTTTGAAACCAGTTCCATATCCTTCGATTAAAGGTAAAATGTGTTGATTTATAGCAAAATCTAAAGGTTGAACCCTTAATCCTTCTATTTCATTGGCTATATAGCAATAACGCTTAATTGCGTTATATTTCCTTTGGCTAACCCTGACTGATGTGGTGCGATTAATCGGCGCTTTCAGAATTTCTATTATCTGCTCAAGAGAATTATCTTCTTCGGTTGTAAACGATGATTCATACAAGTTCACATCAAAACACTCTTCTAAACAATCGTTATCTATTGCTCCATTGAAATCCAATGTTTTTAATATATTAGATTTAAATTCTGAATTATGGCTTAAGCCTATAATCGGAACACGGTCAATAAGCCTCGGTGATAAACGTTCTGTCGATGCATCATTGTTTATGGTTGCAATAAAACGTACACCTTTAGATACTGTGATATATCTTTCATCTTCAGAGGGTATGCCAGAGTCAATTTTCCTGTTTCTTCCTTCTGGGTCACACATACTTAAAAAATCAGACCAATAATGCTCCATGCTGGAGAGATTCGCTTCATCTAACAGAATTAACTTTGGATAATTTTGATTATGTTCGCTTTTCAAAAATTCAAAAAGACCTGTTCGAGCTGGTTGATAGACTTCTTTTAAGGAATTGTAAAAACCCAAAATATCACGGCTTGAAACCCAGGCTCGACCAACGGGAATGTTGATGAAATTGCTTGTGTTAAAAGTGTTTTCTTCATCTGTTAGACCCATATTTTTTGCAAGCCTAATTGCCGTCGATGTCTTACCTGTACCCGGGGGACCAGCTAGTATTGTCATAAATGACTGGTTTAAACATATAAGTAAATTGGCCATCTCATCAAATGAAAAATTTCTACCGTTATCATCGCTAAACGAGTCAACTAGATAATTAATATAATCCCTTCGGTTATCTTTGTTAAGTTTAATTGCTGATGGTGTTATCTTCGCTTTATCTATCTTCGTTGAGCTTTCTTTAGATCTTCTGCCATTTAATAAATTTGTTAAAGTTTGAATTTCTACTGCTTTTTCTAACAGTTGAGGCGAGTTTAATGTGGCCTTTTTTAGATTAACGGCTTTCTCAACAACATTTTTTTCTTTGTCTATGTCTTCTTTTAGTCTTTTTAAATAATTGATTTCATCAATTAATGATTTATAATCGTTGACCCGAGATAAAGTGGAATAAAATTCTTCAATCTTTTGTTTTGAGTCATTTATCTTCCCCTCTAAAATAGAATTTTCCTCAGTTAATGATTGCTGTTTTTGTAAAAGTATCTTATGAGCATCTTCTGCAGTTTGATTTTTTATTTTTTCTATTTCGTCTTTAGCCTTTATCTTTTCGGATTCGACATTTTTTATTTCAAATTCTAATTCTGATTTTTTACTGGAAATTAATCTTTCTAGGTCACTTATTTCTTTTTCTAGTTTTATTTTTTGTGTCCTAGTAACTTCCTCAAGTTCTTCAGATTTTTGTTTTACTAGCAATTCTTTGTTTTTGCTAAAATAACTATCTAGGTAGATCCTTCCATCTCTATTTTCAGCCAGAAACTCTTGTACTATTTCTTGCCCGAAAGGACTGGAGTCCAGGAATTCACCTAAAAGTTCCTTAAGTCTTTTTAAACGTTCGCTATTTTCTAAAACCTTATTCTTTTTAACGTACTCATCAATTCCTTGTGAAAGTTTTTGAGCCTCACTTTTTCCTAAAGGATTTTTATTTTTTGAGAATCCATGTCCGAAACCGTTTTTTGTAAAATAAGAAACTAATCTTGTGTCAGAAATATAATCAAGTTGATCATAAGAAAGAGTTGACAGATCCCTTAAGTTATTTATGTATTTTTTATTCTCTCCTTTTATAAGCCATTCCGATGATAAATTACCAATGATTATATCTTTTAATTCTATCTTTGCTATATGATCTTGCTTTAATTGTAATGGAGATGGTGTAGATAAAGGAGATAATTGCCAGTTGTTATCTTGTTTTGATGCTTTAAATGGGCCATAGATAAAATCATTATTCTCAATAAAAAACTGAGTGCTTGGGGCGTCAATATCATGGCCAATAAATCCGGTTTTAATATCAGGTAGTTCTGATTTAATGACAGGTATAAGATAATTTTTATCTAGCCTTTCGGATTTATTTCCTAAGCCGAAATGTTTTTGATGTCTTGAGTTGGTTTTCCAGTCGTCGTCATTGCTTTCATAATACTCAGTGAGAATAAATATTTCATTGCTGCCAAATTGTTGGCTGATATTCATGAATCCTTTTGATATAAATATGCCTCCGTTTGGAAATTCATCTGGGTTTGTTTTTTCGTAGTCACCATTTTCATTTATATAAGCTATTGGTATGACTAATCCCATGTCGGGGTTGGCTGTATGGTTTTCTTCTTTAATTACTAATACTCTATTCATAATTACCTTTATTATAGTAACTTAGTGAAACTAAAAGTTTGCTATCTTTGTTGTTGCGTTACAATTCTATATATCAAAGTATTTTTATATTACTACCTCTTTTTAAGATTGCTTGAAGTTATTTGAAGTATATGCTGACAACATTTTTTGTTGGTTTACAAGGAGCGCTGTTCGATAAGCGTGAAAATTGTTATCATCTTTTTTCCCGGATTGTTCAAGGCTGATTTTAAATAAAATGTCAACTTAGAGATAGCTAAGTATCATTATTATCGTCAAAAAATAAATTACCTTACAATCTATATAATAGATGTTGTAGTTGGAAATACTATATATTTTAAACATCTCATTTCGGCAAGACTAAGAAAATTTTCACAATCCAATAAAGACTTCTTTGCTGCCTTTCTGAGCTCCCCATAGCACCCTGTGTGGATTCTATCCACGCAGGAGTGCAGGCCATGAAAATCAGCACGTTGCTGACGTTGTTCCCACTGCTGATGCCGGCATCGGTGCTTGCCGGCACAGTGCTCTATACCGATTCTCACCACCCCCCGACGAATAGCGATGCGTTAGTTTCCGTCATTTATCTTGACGGCCCGGACCAACTGCAGACGCAAATTTTCGGCGAGCTTCCTTCCAATCCCGCTCTGGCGGAGCGCCAGGCGAAAGCGGTACTTCAATCCCCGCAATGGCAGGCGCAGGAAGAGCAACTGGCGACGGTTTACCGTGCCGTTGTTCGCGCCTGGGAACTGGGGGTGAAAAAGGTACCGGCGGTGGTGTTTGATGACCATGACGTGGTGTACGGCACGGCCGATATTGCACGCGCCAGGGCGCTGCGCGCGCAAGCTCAGGGAGGGCAGTGATATGCAATTTACTCACCTCCATTTGATCCCCGGGCAACGGCCAAATCAACCCCGTCTTAACCTCAAGTCTCTCAATGTGGCCATCATGTTGTCCGCAGCCAGCGTGCCAGCCGTCAATGCTTCGCTGAACAGCGCCCAGATTATTGCCAGCGCGGTATCACAGTCCTGTATCAGTTGGCGCGTGTCCGGTATTTGTTACTGGCTGCTGTGTACGCCATTTGGTTGTAAGGTGCGAACCTCCGTTAAGGTGACCCACTTTATTCCGGAAGTCGTCGTGTCTGCTTATAACGCCCCAGGCGGCAATCCGTGGCAGGAAATGGTCGTCGTCAGCCAGAGTGCCGGCGGTCTGGAGAACACCGCCACCAACGCGCTGAGTGGCTTGTCTGCCGGCGGCGGCAATAACGAGCAGAAAGCACCGGGGCAACGTAAAACCAATCTGCATTTCAAGTATGCCGATGCCATTGGCCATCCGGCGACGTCATTAATCGGCGGCAGTATCCCCGGCTATTCGTGCAACAGTGCGGCGACGCCGTTCGTTCCCTATTTTCTCAGCACGCTGGATAGCCTGGTATGGCGTACCGGCATGCCGGAGTCACTGTATCCGGAAGCCCTGGTCCCCGGGCAACGCGAGGTCGGCAGTCAGGCTGCCGGTAACATGTGGGGGAACGTCTATCCCCGCTCGGGGTTCGTGACGCAGGTCGATGATGACAAGGCCGGTGCTCTGGTGGCACAGCGGGTGGCCGACATTATCACCCGTTCGGGACAACCCCATGTTTACCAGCCCCTGATTGGCCATCGCTCCGCTGGCTACTGGCCGCCGGATGCAGTTCAGGAAAACACTGGTACCCAAAACCACAAATGGCAGCGTCTTTCCCCGCAGCTCAGCCAGTCCTGCGCCGTGTTTCCTGACGGAGACCACACACCCGCGACTGATGCCAATGCCGCTTTTGCCCTGTGGCAACCCTACAGTTGCTGCCAGCGACGCGGTCAGACGTTCCTGTACAGCACGAATTTTTGATGAGGTAACGAATAATGCAGAAAACGGAAAAAAATCAGTTTTCCAGGAGGCGATACCGCGCCCTGTCTTTGATGGTGACCGGAAGTCTGCTCATGACCGGCACTACGGGCAGTAGGAACGTATTCGCTGATGATAATGACACGCTATTCGGGGTGTCATTGCCCCAGGTAAATGAAAGCAATATGGGCTATGGACTGAACTCCAGCGGAGCCGTTTCGGACAAATTGTTCTACTCCCTGGGCGGCGGTTCGGTGATTTCTCAGCCGGCGACGCGCAGCAATATGCAGCGTCTCGGTATGAATCTGGGCTGGAGCTCGGATTTGATGTGCGGCAACTTTGACTTGAAGACCACGGTCGGCAACCAGCTTAACGGCGTTACCTCCGGTTTCAAGAACCTGATGAGTGAGGTTATCCAGGGGGCAACGGGGGCGGTGGCCAGCCTGCCGGCGATGATTATCCAGCGCGCCAACCCGGGTTTGTATGAAATGCTCACCAACGGGGTATTACAGGGTGGTGTCGCGTTCGATAAGGCTCAGTTGAACTGTCAGAACCTCTCCAAACGCATGATGGACATGGCCGATACCGGTAGCTGGAGCCAGGCGGCCGCGATGGAAGAGGCCAAAAGCCTGGTCAACGGCGGTGATGCGGATGCGGTACGTTCAATGAACGCCACCGAAAAGGTGACCGGGGAATCCGGGCAGACCTGGATCGGCGGCCAGAAGCGCGGCGGTGCCGGGCAACCCTCTATCAAGCCGACGCATGACCTGGCCGCAGCCGGCTACAACATGATGAACGGGCAGGCCGTAACGAGTACTTCCAGC
This sequence comes from Brenneria bubanii, assembly GCF_022378355.1. Classification (GTDB taxonomy): domain Bacteria; phylum Pseudomonadota; class Gammaproteobacteria; order Enterobacterales; family Enterobacteriaceae; genus Brenneria; species Brenneria bubanii. The sequence continues at coordinate 240,214 of NZ_JAKMAJ010000006.1, read as the reverse complement.
GTCACGGGCAGCAGTTGCACCGGCGGGGCCTGCGCCAAATATGCCAATAGCGAAGAAGCGGCTGCCGCGGTCGTGAAAGTGCTGGGGGATGCCTCGCTGCGTACCTGCAAGGACGCCAACGCATGCACCAGTGGTGACAGCACGGAACAGCCGGGCAGCACCGTGGCCGGCACCGGCTTTGCGCCGATGCTGGAAGACGCCACCAAAACCAATAATGAGCAGTTGGCCAAACTGGTTAACGGAACAGAAAAGCCCAATGCGACCAACCTGGCAAAGCTCAAAACCGGTAGCCTGGCGGTCACCGCCGGCGTTATCAAAGCACTGCAGCGAGATCCGGATAATGCGGCGTTAGTCGGCCGTCTGGCCAGCGAACTGGCGATGGCGGATACCATCGAAACGGCCTTCATCATGCGCCGAATGATCACCACCGGGATGTCGGAGCCGAACGCAGCCGCATTGAAAACCGCCATGGAGGAAGGTGGGCGTCGTATCGAGGCGCTGGACAGAGAAATTGCCGCACTGAAAAACGAGATGGAAATGAAACGTGAAATCTCCCGTAACGCGGTGTTGACCATCATTGAGCGTGAGAACAACCGCGTCGAAACCAACCCGCAGCGCCAGTCTACCGACAGTCTGGATACCAAATTTAATCGGCTGGCCGTGCCGGAAAGCGACCAGTAGCCGAGGGGATACATTGTGATGAACGAAACGAACAAGAATACGTTGTCGCCCCGACGGGACGGCAAATTCAGCCACCGGACAAAGCGTGTTCTGCAACTGCTGGGCACGATGGTGGTCATGATGGCGATTGCCCTGGTGATAGCGCACTGGGGCATTAATCACCCAACTGATAGCGCCGCGTTGCGAAACTGGATGCAAAGCACTCGTTACGGCTGGCTGGTCTGGCGTTTGGCGCTTTACGCCGCACTGGCCTGGGGATTTTGGAAAATCTGGCATTCTCCGGGCTGCAAACCGGCGTACAGGGGGCCACTGAAACGTATGGCGATCGCATGCGCGTTGTTCGCGCTGGTCTGTGAATACTCCCTCTTTGGCGGAGGGTTGCCGTTATGATGACCAACAGCTATCTCGAATACTTCCTGACGCTGCTCGGCTGGCTGATCAACAATGGCTTGTGGGAGTTGCTGGTCAGCACTGGATTATTCGTGCTGCCGTTACTGTTCAGAGTTGTCGGCATCTGGCTGAAAGTACGTGAAGAAGGCGATGACGAAGGTAACAAAGGGATGCTGTCCCTGCCGCGCATCGAGAACCTGCTTTATGTCGCTTTCTTTGTGATGATCGCCTGCTGCTTGCCGCTGATCAACGTCAGCCTGGACACGATCAAATATGACAGCAGCCGGGCATCGACCTGTGGTACCTGGACACCGAAAAAACCGGGGGACACCGGGTATGCCAATATTGTATCGAGCATGAATGGCCAGGCGGCGAAGGTGCCGGTGTGGTGGTTGGTGGTGCATAAGCTCTCCAAAGGGATCACCCAGGCGGCGGTGGCCAGCATTCCGTGCCGGCCGGATTTGCGTCAGGTGCGTTTTGAGGTTCAGCATAGCCGGGTGAACAATCCGGCCCTGGCCAGGGAACTGCAGGACTTTACCAATGATTGCTACTCTCTGGCGCTTTACACCTGGCAGAACCGTGACCAGGGGCAGACAACGGATAAAGCCACATTGCGTGATATTGAATGGCTGGGCTCCGGTACGTTCCTGAATGGGGGCTATTACGCGAACCTGCAGTCAAAAATGCCGCGGGCAAGTTTTCCCTGGAACGACTCACGGGACAGCGGCCGGCCGAATACCGGCCGTGGCGGGTATCCTACCTGCAGCGAATGGTGGGCAACGGCCGATACTGGCCTGCAAGCCCGTGTATTGAAGCAGGTTAATCCTGACGTCATGTTACGGATGTCTGCGGCCGTTAAGATGATCGGAGAATCCACGGCCGATTATAAAGAAATGGTGGTTCGTTGGCTGGTGAGCCCGCAGAGCCTGACTGTGTCTCAGGGAGGGCATGCCTATGCCGGTTACGGTGGTAATGCGGATTTTACTAATGATAACGCCATGACTCGCCTGGCCGCCCTTGGTGGAACATCGTTGGGAAGCCTGGTCGCTTTCCCTGCGTTCGATGCGATGCGTCAGGCTTTACCCATGGTGCAGGCTGTGCTGTTGATGGCTATCTATGTGATGCTCCCGTTAATCCTGGCGTTTGCGGCGTATGAGTACAAGACCGTGATTACGGTGACGTTTGTGCTCTTCGCACTTAACTTCCTGACCTTCTGGTGGGAGTTAGCTCGCTGGCTGGACAGTTGGCTTATGGAAGCGCTCTACAGTTCAAGCACACACGATCGCTGGAACCTCGCCGGATTTCAGAACACGACAGACGATATCATCATGAACCTGGTGATGGGGACAATGTTTATCGTGCTGCCGGCATTATGGCTTGGCGCTTTATCATGGGCTGGGGTTAGGGTTGGTGATTCCCTCACCAGTGCAATGAAAACTGGAGTATCGAAACCACAAGAAACCGGTGGTAGTGGAGTTGATTCCCTGAAGAAAGCCGCGAGATTATAAAGTGAAACTAATCAGCGAGGTATTCTGTACCTCGCTTAGTCCAAGCGTTCTGATGTGATGTCATCGGAACCTGAATAATAGCCATGCCCTTCCTGACCGTACCTATACCCTGGTCCTGTTTTTTCCGTATCGTCATAAAATTCAGCTTCATCAGCCGTTGCCTGGGATGAACCTGGATTTTGGATAATACATGCAACGGCAAAGATTAACAGGAAACATGCCGCTATGATAAGGCTACCACATACTATTGTGCTGATAAGAAAAGAAAAAAGTACAAAGATTGGAACGTGCCCTAACCAGGCAGGAAGGTGATGTCTTTGTGCTTTCTCAACACATATCTTATCCCAGTGTCTAGTGTTACCGTTTAAACGCTTCCATATGGATGCTGCTCGGGCCCCTCGTTGATAAGCGCTGTTTTGTGGTGGCACGTTCATCCTTCCTCCAGTGTTTAGCTTTTCCCCTAATGTCATTCTCATTTTAGACTAAATAGTAAGCAATTTCTATTTGGACGGACTTCTGCGAGTAATCCTGATGAGTACAGGATCATACTGCCTCTGGTAGCAAGAGTCAGAGGAATAGGACTCGGGTGACTAATGAAATTCAGAAGACTTCAGCAATATGGAGCTCTCATGACGATGAGAAAACAATGAAATAAAATAATTCAATATTGTTATTATTCATTGCTTGAGACTCTTTAGTCTATTTTTTGCACTGTTAATCTGAGGATTCCATGAGGGTTTGTATCAGTTCAAAAAATTTTCAGCTATTATTGGAAGTATAAAAAAAATTAGTCACAGTAGGTTAACTATGCACTCAGTTCATATGTCATCTTTTAGAGTATTGACCAAAGCTAGATCAAGGACGTCTTTTAAACTTGGTGAATTAAATAATGATCAAAGTTTAAATGCCTATGAGATAATAAAAAATATTATCAATAGAAATACGAAAACCCCTCTTGAAGATATTAACGCTAAATTAATCGTTTCGATAAGCCCTGGCAAGCTTAAATTTGACGACAGCAAAAGAATTATATATGGATATGTAAATGCGGGACGCTATGGTGAAAATTACACCGTAAGACAAAAAGCGCTATCATCTACAAATCATAAGAAAGTAAATAATGATGAAGTAACGGAAAAAAGGCGATATGTTTTCATGTACCTTCCAGATAGCCTAGATACAGGAATCATAGCATTTCATGACTCATCTAGATTAAATGCGCGCATCCCTATAAAGAAGATAATTGAAGATGGATTTAGAGCGCACACGCCGACGTTAGAAGCACGGGTACGCTCATTACTACACGAACAGATACCCCAGGGAATAAAGGATTCACCGGTAATGGAAATCAAAGCTGTTGGATATAAAGTAAGTAAGGATGCTGCTGACGCTATGCGATTGATAGGTAATAGAACGACAGCAGATTTTATAATAAAAAACAAAGGTTATTCAATGGGTAAAGTTTCTGATTTTTTAGGGAAAAGCAAATCACAAAATAAAATCATTGAAATTATAGAGCCAGATAGCGAAAAAATAAAAATAACAGCTCAGGTAAACGGTAAAAACAAAATATATGAGCTGAGAAATATAATAGCAAAAGGTGTGTCTATCACCATAGATGATGCTGTTCTAAATATAGACCCTTTAACAAACGAACCTGACGAGCAAGCGTTACATAACGCTATAAAAAAAGAAATAAACGACTATCTTTTAGCTATTTACGGTCAAGGGTATACAATATGAATAAAATAAACATCTACTGGTTGATAGCAAACCACATCTCCAGTTTAAAAGATGAGGGGGAAATATCATTGTCTAAGTCAGATTTATGGCTTCATTTTATATCCCCATTAATAGCATCGGCATTAATATGTTTTTTCTTTAAGGTAATGCCGTCTTCTGTAGTTGGTATAATGGTTAACTTTGGTTCAATTACAACAGCATTATTAATGAGTGCAGTTGTGATGGTTTATGACCAGAAGAGCAAGATAATTGAAAAAAAAGAAAAGGAAACCGTAGTTGATAAAATCATAACGTATACAAAAAATATTATATTATATAAGGAATTATGCCAAAATATCTGCTTTGCGATATTGACGTCTATAATTATAGTTATATTATCAGCTATCCTTTCGTTTTATGATATGAAAATAATTTCAGGGTTGAGTTATTATTTTTTTCTAGTCGCTTCTTTTTTGTGTTATGCGTTATTTATGTCAACAATGATAACGTTCCTGATGATCTTAAAAAGATTTAGTATTATTTTAGATAATTAATAAATTATGGTTTTTAAAAGAAGAAAACTTTCTACGGATAACATGAGTTAAATAGCTATTTTTAAATAGTAGAAAATTGGATGGGTACACAGTGATTATTTTTAAAATTATTACATGTGGTGTTTAAACTTTAGTCAGACGGTTATTTGTGGAAAGCTATTTAGTCACATTTTTCACTGTGGTGTTAGTACTTTAATTAGTACGAAGATAATTGACGACGATCGGCATGATCGCTTACCCTATCCGCGTTGTACTGTCGTCCCCGGGCGACCATCCAATGCCTCAGCGCTCTGTGAGAGGCGCCTTCGGGTGAGTGCCATCCAATGTTTCAGCGGTCTGTGAGAAACGCCTTCGGGTGATCGCAAAATCCTCCTGGCCTGGAAGAGGATGCCTTAGTGGCGGTAACTCCGTTTACCCTTTGAGAACGGAGATCACGACAGTGATGAAGGTTCATTAATGACTAATCTGTTCCCGTTCAGGGACAGTTCCTCACACCATCAACGTATGTATTTACGTCTCTTAGCAGAGAAACTCGTCACGACGCGTTTCACTGTTTCAACGTTCTGATTATTTTATCTTTTATGACGTCTCGCTGACGAGGCAACCTTTGAACGAACGTATAAAGCCAATGGGTACATTTGGCTGCTTACGTGAGTCTCATTGGGAGCAGATGAGCGCGCGTCACTTGTGGAGTGGCGAAGACACTACCAAGTGACGCGCGCAGCGCACAACGTCTCAACCCACGCACGACGTGGTTTTCAACGTTTTAGTACCATCTGACCAACACGTAGTCCGTGTCGGTACGGTCTTAAACTTACATTCACTTCAACGTAACTACGACGGAAACAACCGTTTTGAACGTTTCATTATCTATAAGGAGGAAATCGACTCGGTATCGATGGCGACACTACGAACAGTAGTGTTGGAGGCAGCTTGACGAATGTCAGCTCTGCATAAGCAGCAAACAGGTCAGAGACCTGAGGTGCCTCGCAAGAACTCAACATTTCGCCGCCCCGATGCACAGATACCAGTCGAGACGCAGGAAGCGCAAAAGTAACCGTGTCGTCGGGGTTGAACATGTGGAATATCGATCTGCCTGCTTTTGCGAAAGTTGGGGGATGTGTGTTCCCTATGGAGATATTGCGATGTCCAGATTCAGTAAACAACTCGGCAAACAGCTTGTCACTCTCGCCCGCCAGGGGCGGGGGAGTTTTAAAACCGTCGCTGATCGTTCCAGAATTGCCGACCGTTTTTCTGAACGCCTGGCGAAGTTAAATATTCAGATCAGGGATGTAAAACACATCAAGACGTCTCATATTGAGAAATATATTCATAGCCGTCAGGCTGAGAATATATCGCTTCGCACGTTGCAAAATGAAATGTCAGCGGTGCGTTCAATCATGGCTGCAGCGGGTAGAAATAAGCTGGCCGACCCAAATCATGAAAAATTGAGTAACCAGGCGTTGGGTATTTCCGGTGCAAACCGTGATGGAACGAAAACACCAATAACGGATGAGAAGTTGGCGGCGGTCATCAACCACTCATTAAAAAAAGATGAGGGCGTTGCAATAGCCGTTCAATTGGCTCGCTATTTAGGTTTGAGAACCGAAGAAACCGTCCAGTCGGCAAAATCATTAAAAACGTGGAAGCAGTCTTTGATTAATGGTAACGAACGAGTTCGGGTCGTTTTCGGGACCAAAGGTGGTCGTCCCCGAGAGACAACCGTTTTTAATCGGGAAAAAGTTTTGTCTATTTTAGATGCGGCGATAAAATACTGTGGCGAAAATAATGGGAAGCTGATTGATAAACCATCGTTACATACCGCTATCGAACGTTATCGAAATATTGTTCGTGAAGCCGGAATGGTCGGTAAAGATGCTCCTCATAGTTTACGTTATGCATATTCACGCGATGCCGTAAGTTTCCATGTTAAAAATGGAATGAGTCGGGCAGAGGCGGAAGCATTAGTGTCTATGGATTTGGGGCACGGCGATGGGCGAGGACGTTATATCAAACAGGTTTATTTTAGAGGTGATGTGGATTAAATACATTGCAACGACTATTTTAGCTATTAATTAATGCAGGTTGCTTTACGTCAATAACATATAATGAATACGTGTGTGAAGCTGTTTTCTGAGTTATTCATTTATTTTAAATTTTTCGCCGCAACTCACTCAGGGCTGCGGCTTTTTATTTCTTTAACTTGTCGACAAATCGATTTAACCCCTTGAATGGGATAAGCGTCATCGCTTTGAAGTGAAATACGATTTTATGTAACAGCATCATCTTGCCGAAGGTAATCAAACGCGGTATCTTTTACTCGCACCTGCAAAATCAGGTGCCGGGATTAGCCTCCTGAAAAACTTCACTGACGACACAAGGCGCGTCTGCGCTTTTTTTGTGTCGTGCGTTCGGCTACGTTTCAATGGTGGGCCGGGCGGGGGCATCGAAAGATGCGCCGGTGTCAGTGAGGCCGGTAAGGCTAACCCCGTCCGGTTCCACCACCCATGAGATTAGCCTCTCTGGTGGTGGGTATAATCTGTTACTCACTGGAGGTGCCTTATGGCTCAAACCCTCACCCGGATTTATCCTCGATTTACCATTCCTTTCCGCTTTTGCGAATATTTCACTGAAAGCTTTGAAGAGGTGCCTGCATGAATCAACAGGACTGGCATCCCGCCGATATTATTGCGGCGTTGAAAAAGCAGGGGACTTCGCTGGCGGCGGTTTCACGTAAAGCAGGGCTGGCCTCTTCTACGTTGGCGAATACTCTCACAAGGCACTGGCCCAAAGGGGAAAAGCTGATTGCGGAAGAACTGGGTGTTTCGCCTGAGGAAATCTGGCCTTCCCGTTACTGCAAGCCAGATAGCCGTTAGGGACGATTTGAAAACTGTTGGACCGTCTTTACTGATGGTTATAATGGACATAGCCGCCGCAGCTCGCACAGGGCTGCGGCTTTTTATCGGTTCTGATTTGTCGGTAAATCGACTTGACAGAGAACTTATGTGGTCTGAAAATGAACAGGCTTACTTGTTGTCTTCGGACAACCAGCCAATGCCTCAGCACTCTGTGAGAGGCGCCTTCGGGTGAGTGCCAGCCAAAGTTTCAGCGGTCTGTGAGAAACGCCTTCGGGTGGCTGCAAATACCCTCGTAGCCTGAAAGAGGAAGCCCTAGTGGCGGTAACCCTGTTTAGCCTTTGAGAACAGGGATCACTTAACGGTGATGAAGGTAGTTTCAGACTCTATGCACGAAATTGATGTGATTGTGGTTGTCACAATCCAGTCCCCCGGGGAATACCTTCCCCCTGGGCAAGTGTTTCCCTTCTTTATTGGAGAAACACCATGCCGGCTTTTACGTATTCAGTTGTTTCTGATTTGTTCTCAACCCTGCAACGTGTCAAATCGACCGTCCAGCGAATATCACTTCGTATGACGCCCGCCGCGCTTTAGTCGCTGGTACGTCAATGAAGCAGGTAATTTTGCCGCTCGTGCGCATGTTATCTGCCAGACTGCGTTATCGCTTTTAAAACGGTCATTTTACTCACTAATACCCTGACGGGATTTACTTCCGTTCAGGGGGTAAATCCCGCTTTAAAGAGGATTTACCGATGAATACCCCAATTAACTTCCGTACTAATGTTTTTGACCTGAAAACGTCCCTGGATGTGCTTTTCTACCTTTGCGCGATTGAAGGCGAGCTGTATACCGCAAGAGCCTGTCGTCGGCTCGGACTTCGTCAGGAACGGGAAGCACCTCATGAGCTGACCGATCTGGAAAATACTGTTATCAGCGTCGGCGAAACTTTCGGTTTCTTCCTGTATTACCTGAAGCGGGATGTCCTGCCGGAACTTTCTGAGAGCGGTCGGGAAGTGTTGAGCAACCTGCACCGTCTGGGTAACGAAGTTCACGCAGAGGCGTGGGCATGGGGCTTGTCCAACGGCAAAATTAACGGCGAGGGCGACGAAGCCATTGCGGCGCTCGGTTTCTGAGTCTGAGAATAACGATGTTGCGGCTATGCCACCGCGCAGGTTCGGCGGCATAGCGTGTGTTTTTATTCACCCGGCAGGGGACTCCCTGTGAGGGAGCTTCTGTCATTTTACCTAGAGGCCAGTCTGCTTTGCAGTTGGCTTACCCATCGGGAAATACCTTCCCGATGGGACGGGTGTTTCCCGTTTTTACAGGAGAAACACCATGCATACCTTTTCACTGCGTTACTTACGCCCAACTTTTCGCGTCACCGAAAAATTGCGTTCGCTCTGGTGCCGAATAAACCCGGCACTGGAAGGCGTAATTGAAGGGGAGTGGAAACATACCGCTATGGGCGATCTGAGCTTTAGGGCCAGAGCTTTCCCACTGCCATCTGGTGGTTGGGGGGCGTCAATCATCTCTCGTTCTGGATTCCATGCCGGGAAGTACCGTTTTTCTATCCGGCCATTGACAGCAGGAACGGCTTCAGTGGTGTTTCGTACTCAAAGGGAGGCAATGGCGGCGGCAATGATTCTGGCCGAACATCTTGCTTCACTTCGTTATCGTTACCATTAAAGCGTTTGGTTTTCTGTAACGACTGACCCTGACGGGGATTTATTCCCGTCCGGGGGATAAATCCCCCTTCATTTCTTCCTGGAGGATTTATTCATGAGCGCGTTATCTTTCAACCCCACGGTTGAACCCATCACTTACACCATTGAGCAGGTGAATACTGTTGCCCCTCACGATTGGCAAAATTTTGTGCTGGCAGTGACGGACACATTTTGGAAATTACCCTCTGTTTTGCGTCCGTATGATGGGCAGCACAGGGCACTGACTGATGCCTCTGGTCTGTTCCCTGACGCTGGCGTTCTGGTCTTTTCAGGCGAAACTGATGCTGAACACCGACCGGATGTCATTACTGTCGAACGTATACGTAGCAACAACACACTTTGCGTTCAGGAATTTACCCCGCAGCATCAACCCTATGATTTTTTTAGTCGGCTTGTCATGGTGCTGTTGCACAGTCTCTGCCGAAATAATTTTCGGGTGCATTCCTCTGCCGGCGAAGCCAGTTGGTCTATGCCGTTACGTTGGCTGAACCGGAATCTGGGCTGGCCTGTGTTATCGGCTCCGCTTTCACCGTCTTCCGTGACAGTGATGGCGGGCTCTGTAGACGAGCTTTTACTTACTTTTCTGTCCGATCCGAAGCGTTCTCTGAATAAAGACGATTGGCGGATCCTGACTGAAACCGAACATCGTTTGTATCAACTAAAAGCGGAAAGTTTTTACGAATACTGATGACTTTACGGCTTTGAGCTAAACACCCCTGCGCCTTTAAGGCGTTAATCCCCGGAGGGAGCTTTCCTTCCCGGGAAGCTCCCTCCGTTATTGAAGGAGACAAACATGTTGCATTTTAACCCTGCGGAATTGCGTCCGGTCGTCGAGGAAACTTTGGCTAACCAGTGTGAGTTGTTGCTGGTCAAGGATCAGGGGATTTACCTGATGTCGGCGGAGGGAGCGTGGCGAAAAGATGGTCATATCAAGTATCTGGTTTATGCGGATGGCTGCAATCCTGAAAAGGATGAGGACTGGTACGATACTGCCTGTGAATTTGCCGGTGGTGATGATTTTTGCGAGCACCTCAAACTGGATGCAAAGGCTGCTGAACGAATACTGTCTGAAGGCAAACAGTTACGAATACATTTACTCAAAGAGGAACTCATCATTCATGTTGCTCCTGTTGAGTGGGTATGCGTTGCTGATTACCGTCGAATGGCGGCGCGTCTGTTGCAACAGGCTAACGTCCATTATCCGGCATGTGTCGGTAAATCGGAACTGAAACGCTGGCGTAACAGCGCCATCAACTTGCTGGGAACGGCTTGCTACACCGCTTGCAAACGGGCTAAACCGCGCGATCGGGAAGAGTTCCAGGCCGCTTTCAGGTTACTGAAACAACGCATTGACTCGGTCAACGCGCTAGGGGCGATACGTTACCCCGCTTGCTAACCCTTTTTCTGTCCCCCAGGGCGTATTCTTCGCCACCTGGGGAGGAATGCGCCTTTTTTTATGAGGAGCACTCCATGAAAAAAACATCACGTCAGTTCACTCAATCTCGTGGCGACCGTCCGGATCTGTATCAGCAGGTGACGGACAAAATCATTGTGGCCATAGAGAATGGAACCTTGCCCTGGCGTAAGCCATGGCGAACCAATCAGCGCCGTATTTCTTCGCATGCCGCCATGCCGTGTAACGGCACGACCGGTTATCTCTACAGCGGCGTCAATGTATTGCTGTTATGGATAGCTGCTGCTGAGAAGGGCTATGAGGCTAATCGCTGGTTAACCTACAAACAGGCGCAAGCCGTCGGTGGCCATGTGCGCGCAGGCGAGAGCGCGACACTGGCCGTGGTATTCAAACCCTGGGATAAACAGGTGGAAGATGCCGACGGTAAGCCGCAACTGGACGACGACGGGAACCCGCTGAAAATGCGAATACCCATGCTGAAACCCCTGTATCTGTTTAACGTCGCCCAGTGTGATGACCTCCCGGATTGCGTTGTCGGCGAACCGCCGGCAGATGCTCCGGAACAGGATGTCACGCGGGTTGATGGGAAAGTTCAGGAACAGGTTAATACGATGGTTGAAGCCTGTGGCGTTCAATTTGACCGGATTTACCAGGACAAGGCGTTTTACTCACCGGGCCGCGACCAGATTGTTTTGCCGCAGGTTCGGCAGTTTCGAACCGAGGCGGACTACTGGTCAACGTTGCTGCATGAACTGGTACACTGTACCGGTCATGCCAAACGGCTTAATCGTGAGGGGATCACCTTAACTTCGCGCCGGTTCGGCGATCCGCTTTATGCGTTTGAAGAACTGGTGGCCGAGCTGGGCAGCGCTTTTTTATGTGCGCAGTTGGGGCTCTTCGGTCATGTCCAGCACGACAGTTACCTTGAGTCCTGGCTTAAGGTGCTGCATGAGGATAAACGTGCGATTTTTCGTGCCAGCAAACAGGCAAGGGAGGCATCCGAGTTTCTGTTAACGCCTCTGGCTGAAGCAGAAATGGGGACGACTGAATCCGCGGTGGCGGCATGAGAGGGGCATCATGATGAATCATGAACAACAAATCTGGCAATCTACTGCCGGCATGCTTCTGGCCAACTACTTTGGCCTGACGTTAAACGATACCGAGCTGTGTGAAGATGATTGCGTTATTGCTTTAGAGGAGGCTGGGATACGGCCATTTGAGGCGATCAACACCCTGGTGGACAAGTACCACCTTGAACGCATTGATTCCACTGACTATCAGCCACTATCACCGTATATCCGTGAAGCCGACGAGTTGAAGGTTATCCTGGAGGCGGAAGAAGAATACAGCTAACAGAGAGGAAGGCGTAATCAGCCTGACTGTCATGATTTAACACCTGACCCATAGGGGGAGACATTCCCCCTATGGGGGAAACTCCCTCTTTTTCTTGTAAATAAGAGGAGAACGACCATGTCGAACTGGTGCAACAATCGTTTGATTATCACTGGCCAATCCGTGTTTGTGGATGAGGTGCAAAAATGGGCCAATGGGCATGTGGTGCCTGATTATCGTCATGCCATTTTGCAGAGCTGCCGCCTGTTTTTGGCAGGTTGCGCCGGAATATTGAAGCCGGCGACGGTAAAGCACGGTATCTATGTACCCTATCCAGGATTACTGGCGCATCCTGGCGTGGCCTCACCGCAGAATCTGGCCTTTGAACAATGGTTCGGGTTGCTGAAAGCGGATGTGCCGTTAACGACTGAAAACATTCGACTGATTGAACGTCTTTACCGACAGTCAGGCATCGATGCGGTGAAGTGGGAAAATATCCCGGCCGTGGCGCAGGATCGTATTGCGGATGTGCTCACCCGTCAGTATGCGGACTGGTTTGGCATCGTCGGCGTCAGCCCCGTCATTGATGCCGGCAATTGCTGGGAACGTCTGGGCATGATGCCTGAGTATACCGCCCCGTGCGATATGCTGATGCTGATACCGACACGTTTGGCCACTGAACTGAATGGTTCAGGGGATCTGTTGCGGGACGTGCCGACAACGCCCGGGCTTTACGGCCGCCAGTACGGGGTTGAATGGCCATGTGGGCATAACGTTGGTTGCGTTCGTGACGGTATCAACACGTTAACGGTGCATTTCGACTCTCCGTGGTATCCGCCGGCGGGCGAAGTTATCGGGGTATTATCAGAGCAGTTCAGTTGCCAGGTCGAGCATGCCTGGTTTATGCCGGATGCGGAACGCAGTGGTTATGACTGTTACGACCGTGGCGAACATGTCGATGGTGGACGAATAGAGCCTGAGGGTGAGGTTGTGTACCTGACCTACGCAGACAAGGATTCAGTGCCGCTTTCGTCAAATGCAACTGCCAGTTAACCGCCGTCTTTGCGTTTAAATTAACCTGTGGCCACAGCTGATAACGGTGGCCTTTTTACCCGTTGGGGAACATTGTTTCCCTGACGGGATACGTGTTCCCTTTTTTGTGGAGAGCACGTATGAACGGCGTTATTAACCATGAAAAGGCTTTTGTTTCTCTTTTTAACCAGACTGCGCGATACCATAAGCGCCACAAGGTATTCGAAGATTTTGTCAGCTGCAGCGTGATCGCGCTGGAGAACCGGCTTTGCTTCAGCCAAAAGCGAGAGGACAAATATATGCGAATAATCAGTGGCTATGAAAAAACGGATGTGGGTCGTCTGGCGCAGCTGCTTGCCCATGTGGTTAATGGGCTGCAGGCCGGATTCTGTGACTTCCTCGGCCGGGTATTTATGCAACTGGAGCTGGGCGACAAATACCGCGGCCAGTTTTTTACGCCGTGGGAAATTTCACTCATGATGGCAAAAATACAGCTGGGCGATGTGAATAAGGTGTTTAAGCAGCGTCCCTTTATCACGCTCAGCGAGCCTGCATGCGGAGCGGGTTGCATGGTATTGGCCTATGCCGATGTTCTTAACCAGGCAGGTTACGCTTCGCACCGTCACCTGTGGGTTTCCGCGACGGATGTTGATCCACTGGCGGCTGGAATGGCCTACATACAGTTGTCGCTTTGCGGCGTAGCGGGTGAAGTCGTGATTGGGAACAGCCTTAACGATGAGCGTCGTCGGATCCTCTACACGCCCGGACATTATCTGGGGAACTGGACACATCGGTTACCGTCAAGACGGGAAAGTATTGCCTGACTCAGGGCAATAAACGCTATCTTTGTGCCGGCCTGTTGGCCGGTTTTTTTTTATTTTAGACCGTATGATTTCGTCTGCTTTATCAGACAGTTCAGCGGTGTTTTCGGTCAGGCGCTGTCGTAGCATTAAGCCTGCCTGAAAATAATCTTTTCTTTCCGGGAAAAGGTTTTTCTGTGGCGAACGTCGTAACGACCCACGCAGCATAACGCCCGTCATGATTTTACGGAGTGCTGCTGATGTCCTATTCTGATACGCCTGAACAGGCCGCCGTCATCGGCTGGTCCGGACACCGCCTGGTGGTCAGGGCCTTTGCCGGCACAGGCAAAACCTCGACCCTGGTGCGTTTCGCGTTGGCCAACCCTGAAAGCAGGATGCTCTATCTCGCCTATAACCGCGCGGTCAGGGATGAAGCCGAGCAAAAATTCCCGTTCAACGTGGAATGCAAAACATCGCATCAATTGGCCTGGCCCAATTTTGGCTGTCACTACCAACACCGGCTGACCGGGAATCTGCGTATCACTGATGTTGCCCGACAGCTCAATACCCGCCACTGGCCGCTGGCACGAGCGGCTATCATCACATTCAATGCCTTCCTCTGTAGTGGCGATACCGGGTTTGGGCATCAACACTTACCGAGCGACGAGGCACGCAGTGGATTGTCCGACGGAAAGATATTAGCGGCGGCACAGCGGCTCTGGCACGAGTCTGCCCGACCAGATGGACATTTTCCTGTCACCCATGACGTCTATCTTAAGCTGTACCAGCTCTCGCGACCCGACTTCTCGACGCGCTGGCATACCGTGTTGTTCGATGAAGGGCAGGATGCAAACCCGGTGACGCAGTCGCTGGTACTGACACAGCGCTGCAACGTGGTGCTGGTCGGCGATCGTCATCAACAGATTTACCGGTTTCGCGGCGCCGAAAATGCGCTCGATGCGCCGCAACTGGCTGATGCGGATCAACTTTGCCTGACCCACAGTTTTCGGTTTGGCCCGGCGGTGGCCGGCGTGGCGAATATGCTGCTGGCCCGCCAGGGGGAAACGCTGGCCGTGGTGGGTAACGGGGGCAGTGATAACGTCGTGGCACATCTGCCCAAAGACGCTGAGCAGGGGCATGTCGCCATATTGAGCCGGACCGTTGCTGGTGTCATCGGCGCGGCGCTGCAGGCCAGTCTGGCAGGGAATAAAGTGTATTGGGTGGGCGGCATCGCCGGCTACAAAACGGAGGAAATGGAAGATTTGTACTGGTTCTCGGCCGATATGCCGGAACGCATGCAATCGCCACAGCTGGCGCGGGAATATCGCAATTTTGACGAGTTTGAAGCCGTGGCCAGAGCCACCAAAGATGCCGACATGAATCAGGCATTGCGGTTGCTTGATCGATATTTCCCCCTGCCACAAAAGCTACAGGTGATGCGTGAGCATGCGGTGACGAATGAAAATCAGGCACAGGTCACCGTTTCAACGGCACATCGCAGCAAGGGGCTGGAGTGGCCGGTGGTGGTGCTGGATGAGGATTTTGCCGATATCACCAATCCGTTGATGGCGGAGTGCGAGCGCACGGATGAAACCAATTTGCTGTATGTGGCGGTGACGCGCGCCCGGCAAACGCTGGTGATCAATACGTTGCTGCAGGCGCTTATGGCCGAAGAGCGTGATACCGCCGGGGAGACGTCATGCTGAAAGCCATCAGGGCGTTACTGGTTGGCAGCCGCGCGGCACCGGCAAAATCTGTGCTTCAGTCTTCATCTCCGGCATGCCCCGCAGGCTATTTTATGCCGGTATCTGCCGGACAACTGTTGAACCCGATATCCCGTAAACAATGCCTGCAACAGCTATGGGAAAGCAGTGCATTACCTGGAGACCTCTACAGGCAATTTTATCTGCAGCCCCTGGAGCATTTGGTAACGCTGATGCAATCGTTGCCGGCGACGCAACAAGGGGAGTATGCCGGAGAGGGCGGGCTGGCGGAGGTCACCCTGCAGACGACGACTTTTGCCGTACGCCTGGCCAGGGGGCATATGCTTCCCCCCGGTGCCGCGCCGGAAGATCAGTCCGCCCAGAATGTACTGTGGAATGCCGTCATTTTTTACGCCGCCCTTTGTCGTTACCTGCCAGCCCTCAGCCAAATTGAAGGCGAGCTGCTGAGCGGCCGGCCCTGGTTGCCCGGCCTCACCGTACCGGGTGAACCATACCGTTTTCGTTTCAGGGTTAAGCCACCAGAGCCGGTACTGACGACAAGTCAGAGTGCGTTGATCGCCGCACGTCTGGTGCCGTCGGATGCCATTGCCTGGCTGTCGACGCTGCCGGCGGCCGCCCAGGCACTCATAATGATTGTTGCACGTCAGCCCAGCCCATTACCGGTGATTGATGAGATTGTCCGGGAAGCCGTTCGGCAGGCGCGGGGGGCGAGTCTGTTGCCTGCCTTACCGTCGGGGAGCGTGGCTATCGTTTCACCGGTACCGCAGCAAACGGTCACTGCCGCCGCCGGGCCATTGGCCCCGCCGGAGGATTTGCAAAGCGCGGCCAGTGCCTTACCGACGGTAGAGGCGCGGTCAGTAGAAAGCGGGCCTGCGGCAGAGGTGAGCAAAACGCCAACAGCCGATGTGTTGCTGAGCTCCGCACTGGATGAACCCGTTAATGATAAACCGCTGGCTGAAATGGTTGTGGCGCCGGAACCGGTTGCCGGCACTGAAGAGGATATGGAGACCTTATTGTCACTGATGGCGGTGAAGGTGTCTGCACAGGTGCCGGCGCACCCAAAAAATCAGGAAGAGGTTCCTTCGCCTAAAGATAGCCACGCCCCGGTGCCGGATATGCCTGATGTAACGGAAAAATTTGCTGACTTATCCGATCAAACAGCCAGGCCTGAAATTGAACCGTTACCGCCAGCCGAGCCCCTGGACATTGCCGCGAGCGTCGGTGGGACAACGCCCGCGCCAGAGGATCAAATGCCGCCGTTTGGTGACCCGTCCTCAGAAAATAAACCGGGAGAGCATTTTTGGGAATGGTTAAGTGAAGGACTTAATTCAGGCGAGATCGAGGTCAACACGGCAGGGGCGAGGGTCCATTTTGTTTCTGGTTTTGTCTTCATCACCGTACCCGGTATTTTTTATCTTTATCTGAAACAGCAAGGACTGGATGGCAATCAGCGCGAAGCCCTCCAGGAGGACTTTGAACGTCTGGAAAAACACCGTCGGGTCAAAGGGAAACGTTTTTATTTTGCTCACCTGTATGAAAGCACCAATGGCTCGGGCCCTTATAAACGAATTAAAGGCTACCTCATTAAAGCGAGTTTGCTCTTTCGCGGAAAAAATGTACCTGACGATAGCAAGATGCTGGTTATCCCCTGACTGGAATTATCTGTGGCCTGGGGAGCCGGGCGTTCGCTGTATGTCTGTTAAACAAGAGGGATGTCAATCATGAATAAGGAACGGTTAATGAGCTGGGATGCACTGCTTGATGAATACTTTTTCTCCAAACCATTGCGACCGGACACTGAAAATAGCTATCGGCGCGTGGTCGCGGTGTTTCGGAAATTCATCGGCCATAACAGGTTGCCTGACGAAGTGACTCACCATGACTTGCTTTTATGGCGCAGGGATATGCTGGGAAGAGGCTTAACGACCAGCACCTGGAATAATAAGGTGCGTCATTTACGGGCGCTTTACAACCAGGGGATCAAGAAGAAATGGCTCACTATCGGAGAGAATCCGCTCAACGAAACACAGGTGCCATTAGGAAGCAAACGAAAGAAAATCCTGAGTCGCGACCAACTGGTCAGGGTGAACCTGGTTCTGGGGCAATTTGAAGTAAAAGAAAAGCGCCGGGAGAGGGAAGGCCGGCCTTGCGCGCTCTATCCGGTGTGGTATTGGCGGACGGTGATTGATGTGTTGCGTTCGACCGGTATGCGGCAAAACCAGTTGTTGCACATACGTCTGATGGACGTCGATCTGGGGGCCAATGCCATTCTACTGTGCAGAGAGGGGAGTAAAACTCATCGTGAGTGGCGGGTTCCTGTCGTCAGTTTTGTCCGCGAGCGTATGCGGATATTGGTTGAACGCGCCATAGAACAAGGCGCCGAACGCGAAAGCTACCTGTTTGATGTGGCAAGATTTCTGAATCCATCAGGCGAAGTCGGCCCCGAACCGGCGATACAGCCTGTTCGTTCGTTTTTCACCAGACTGACAAAGGAGTGTGGTTTTAAGGTGAGTCCTCACCGATTCAGGCATACCCTGGCGACGGAAATGATGAAGTCGCCCGATCGCAATCTGGCGCTGGTCAAAGGGTTGCTGGGGCATCGGAGCGTCAGTACCACAATGGAATACGTCGAGTTGGATTTGGCGATCACAGGGCAGGCACTAGAGGATGAATTGTCGCTGTATATGGATGTCATTCCGGCGGGCGAGGTAGAAACCAGTCACGCCTTGACATAACTTTAACGAACTGTAAGAATTGCCAGCGATCGAGAAAAGGACGCCTGCGGACACAGGCATCCTTTTTGAGAGGAACCTAATCATTAACATCGAGTGTACAGGTCTTAGAAAACACTGCGATATTAACTTTCCGGTTCCATTTTTTCCGCCCGTCAAAGGGTTTTCCCTCTAACCAGCGTGCTTTGATGCAGAATTAATGGTGCCCGGACTCGGAATCGAACCAAGGACACGAGGATTTTCAATCCTCTGCTCTACCGACTGAGCTATCCGGGCAACGGGGCGCATTAAACCGTATTGCCCGCGCGTCGTCAACGGGTTTATGCGCTAAAGCGCGGAAAACTCTGCCGACTGCCGACTTTTCAGCCAAAACGCGGAGGGGCGCCACGCATTGTGTCTGACGTCAGGTTAATGCGCCGTTCTTACGACATAATGAAAAACGCAGAACGTCTTCCGCCAGTCGCTGCGCCGTCGCAATGCTGGACGCCTGATGCTTTACCAGCAGTTTGCTCAAGCAGCCTTCCAGAATCAGTTCCATCTGCTGGGCGACCATTTCCGGATCGTCGGTTTCCAGATCTTCCAGCAAAGCGCGCGTGTAGCGATAAGACGCTTGCTTCTGTTGCTCTGCAACCTGATGTATCGGGTGGTTGATATCAGGAAAAAAGCTACAGGCGGCAATAAACAGGCAGCCAGGATAACGTTGTTGTTTTACCGCGTTGTGCAGAACCTGATATCTCGCCAGCAGCTTTTGCTCGATGCTTTTGCTGTCGTCCAGCAGCAACTGCCGGCGCCAGGCGTCAACCTGTTGGCTGTGATGGCGTAGACTGTCATACAGCAGGGCTTCGCGATCGGGCCAGAACGACTGTAGCTCAGCCGTCGGCACGTTCAGTTTTTTAGCCAGCATGTCCAGCGTGGTCATGGCGAAACCGTGCTGCTCTAACAGAGTGAGCGCTTGTTCAAGAACGTCTTCCCGTTGCATTGGGTTTCCTCCAAAAAACTGTTGCCAGATAACATTGCGTTTTTTATGGGCTAACTTTCTGTAAATGCGCCTTAAATTTCTCTGCATCCATAAAGCCGGTGACGCGCGAGCCGGGGATTTCTTTACCTTGCGCATCAAAAAACAGGATAGTGGGCAGACCAAGAACCTGTAGCTGTTTCAGCATATTACTTTGTTCCGCCCGATTCTCGGTCACATCGGCCTGTAATAACGTCATGCGCGACAAATGGCGCTGTACCTCACTATTAGCGAAGGTGTATTTTTCAAACTCTTTGCAGGCCACGCACCAATCGGCGTACAGATCAAGCATTACGGGGCGTTGGCTGGCCGCCAGCGTGTGATTTAAACCGGCGATGTTTGTCACCGGCGTAAAGTTAAGTAAGGTGGCCGCCTGCCGCCGAGTTGCGCCCTCGGGCGAAAATATCCAATTCTGGAGCGGTCTGGCGCTGACTAACGCGCTGGCCAGCAGCAGTAACTGAACACCGCGCATCCAGCCTTTGCGGCTGCGTAAGCTCAGTGCGAACGCCCAGCCGAAAAAGACGACGGCCAGCAGGCTCCATAATCTGGCTCCCCAAGTTTCTCCCAGTATGCGCTCAAGAAGAAAAATCGGTAGCGCCAGAATAACAAAACCAAACGCTTCTTTGACGTATTGCATCCACGGACCGCTACGGGGCAACAACCGGTTGCCAAATTGCGTGACTAAAATCAACGGCAGACCCATGCCGAGCGCATACAAATACAGCGAGCCGCCTCCTGCGGGTAAATTACCGCTTTGCGCAATATAAAGCAGAATGGCGCTAAGCGGCGCCGTGGTGCAAGGGGAACAAATCAATCCCGCCAGCGCCCCCATGCTGAATACGCCCGCTAACGAACCGCCTTGCTGGCGGTTGCTCCATTCGGTCAGTCTGGTCTGTATGGCGGAGGGCAGTTGCAGGGTGTAAAGGCCGAACATCGACAGCGCCAACGCGATGAACAGAACCGACAACGTAATCAACACCGCGGGGTGCTGCAGCGCCGCCTGAAAGCGTAGCCCTGCGGCGGCAACAATTAGCCCCAGCAGCGTGTAGGTCAGCGCCATCCCCTGTACGTATGTCATCGACAACCAAAAGGTTCGCCGGGGCGTCAACTGCGTTTTCCTGCCGAGCACCAGGCTGGATATCAACGGATACATCGGCAATACGCAGGGCGTAAACGCAACGCCGACACCAATCACTAACGCCCACCAGGGGGAGAAAGGCAACGGCGTTTCCGATGGCGGTTGGCTTTGCGCGGGTCCGTCGACGGCAGGTCGCTCAACCAGGCTTAATGGAATGATTCGCGTCTCCGGCGGGTAGCAAAATCCGGCTTCGGCACAGCCCTGATAGCTGACTTTCACCGTCGCGTTGTCATTCGCCTGGAGCAGCGGTACGGTAAGCGCCGCATGTTGCTTAAAAATGAAAACCTGGCCGAAATAGTCATCCTGATGGCTGATGCCGGCCGGTATCTTGATCTCGCCAAGCCGCGCGTCACTGCTTTCCAGCTTTATTTGCTGACGGTAGAGATAGTAGCCGGGCTGTATTTCCCAACGAACGGTTAACTGGTTATTCCGCTGCTGAAAGTCAAAGGCAAATGCTTGATCGACAGATAAAAATGAAGAATTCTGATTATTGCCGATGCCGGATTGACCAAAAGGAGAGGCGGCGGAGGCGTTAGCGCCCATCAGGGTCCAAAGCAGGATAATCAGCGTAAAGATGCGTTGAGCCATGTCAGATAGTCGCTATCGCCATCCAGTACCGGCAGCACCAGCAGTTCCGGTGTCTGATAAGGATGATGTTGTTTCAAGTGAGTCAGCAAAGCTTGCTGATGTGATGAATCGCTTTTGATCAGCATTTGTACTTCTGATTGCTGTTCCAGCTTTTCTTGCCAAAAATAGAACGATCGGGCGCCGGGCAGTAGCGTTACGCAAGCGGCGAGCCGCGCTGCCAATAATGATGAGGCAAGCTGTTGCGCACAAGGCTCGTCGGGGGCGGTGCAGAGTATGACGACGGCATCGTAAGCAGCATGGTCTGACATCGTGGCCTCCGTTTAAGGTAAATATCGGGGGACACTATACCCTGCTTTGTCTGTGGAGGGGAATGACAGGCTTCGTCACGGCTATACGCGGTGTAATGCACGGGCGCGTCGCTTTCTTTTGCAAAGCTGGCGCCCCGTGCTCAGGGCGTGAAGACTATTGTTCGCTCTCGTCGGTATAACGCTTGGCCTTGTACGCCGGATGCATCAGATTCTGCGTAGAGAAGATGTCATCCAGTTCGGCCTCGGTCAGCAAGCCTCTCTCCAACACCACTTCCCGCACGCTTTTGCCGGTTTCCGCGCAGATTTTACCGACAATGTCGCCGTTATGATGGCCGATAAACGGATTCAGGTAAGTAACGATGCCGATAGAATTAAACACGTAGGCTTCGCAAACCGCTTTATTGGCAGTGATGCCGTTCACGCATTTCTCCAACAGGTTGTAGCAGGCATTGGCCAGAATGTGCGTTGATTCAAACATGGCCTGGCCGATCACCGGCTCCATGACGTTGAGCTGGAGCTGTCCGGCTTCGGCGGCCATGGTGACGCAGGTGTCGTTGCCAATCACTTTAAAGCAAACCTGATTAACCACTTCCGGCACCACCGGGTTAACTTTGGCCGGCATGATTGACGAGCCGGCCTGCAACTGCGGCAGGTTGATTTCATTCAAACCGGTGCGTGGTCCGGAAGACAGCAGACGTAAGTCGTTACAGATTTTCGATAGCTTCACGGCCACGCGCTTAAGCGAACTGTGCACCATAACGTATGCGCCGCAGTCAGAGGTCGCTTCAATCAGATCTTCTGCGGGAACGCATGGCAGACCGCTGACTTCCGCCAGACGTTTTACCGCCAGCTGCTGATAGCCATCCGGCGTATTCAGCTTGGTGCCGATTGCCGTTGCGCCCAGATTCACTTCCAACAACAGTTCCGCGGTACGCAGCAGGTTTTTATTTTCTTCTTTTAGTAACACATTGAAAGCATGGAACTCCTGACCCAAAGTCATCGGCACCGCGTCTTGTAGCTGGGTTCGTCCCATTTTCAATATGTTTTCAAATTCTTTGGCCTTGCGTTCGAAACCGTCACCGAGCTGCGTCAGCGCCTCAATCAGTTTCAGCACCGAGGCGTAAACCGCGATGCGGAACCCGGTGGGGTAAACGTCATTGGTCGACTGGCATTTGTTCAGATGATCGTTCGGATTGAGATATTGGTATTCGCCTTTTTGGTGGCCCATCAATTCCAGACCAATATTGGCTAAAACCTCGTTGGTATTCATGTTTACCGAGGTGCCCGCGCCGCCCTGGTAGACATCAATCGGGAATTGATCCATGCATTTGCCGTTATTCAGCACTTCATCACACGCCTGAATAATGACATCGGCAATTTTTCGGGGGATAGTTTGCAGTTCCTTGTTCGCCAGCGCCGCCGATTTTTTAACCATAACCATGCCGCGTACAAATTCCGGAATGTCGCTGATTTTACTGTTGCTGATATAAAAATTTTCGACAGCCCGTAAGGTATGAACACCATAATAGGCATCTGCGGGAACTTCTTTAGTACCTAACAGGTCTTCTTCAATACGAATATTATCTGACATGAGAGCCTTCTCTGTATATTCTGCTGACTAGAAAATGTTTGAACTAATTGCACTATCACCAGCATGATTGCAGCATGTTTAACCAAAACAACACTAATTAGCGTGATGATATGCTGTATTCGTCAAAAAAATAGTAGCCTGGATCACTATCTGATCTTTCCATTACACTCAGATAATTGAACTGTGATAGTCGTCACGACTCGCCACTTTCAGATAACAAATGGCTATGTCATAGCTTGAAAACAGCCGATCACGCTACCATCTCAGTAGATTATAATGTGCAGTGCAGCGATGCCTGGTCATATTTGTTTTCAATAACATAATTTGTTTACAACAATAGCGTTTGTTTTTAACAACAGGCGTTCCAGAAACAGGAGAATCAGGTGCGCTGGTTACCACTATTATTAATTTTTATTTTTGTTTACATAGAGATATCTCTGTTTATTCAGGTGGCGGAGGTGCTTGGCGTAGCGATAACCTTGCTGTTGGTGGTGTTCACTTCCTGTGTCGGCGTATCCCTGGTGCGCAATCAGGGCGTGAAAACCATTGTGCAAATGCAACAGAAAATGGCATCGGGCGAAAGCCCCGCTGCGG
Organism: Brenneria bubanii; assembly: GCF_022378355.1. GTDB lineage: Bacteria > Pseudomonadota > Gammaproteobacteria > Enterobacterales > Enterobacteriaceae > Brenneria > Brenneria bubanii. The sequence goes on along the minus strand of NZ_JAKMAJ010000006.1, from coordinate 216,512 downwards.
AAATGGTGAAAAGCGTGTCATTGGTGCTGGCGGGGTTTCTGCTTTTGATACCCGGCTTTTTCACCGATTTTCTGGGGCTATTGCTACTGCTGCCGCCGGTACAAAAACGCCTGACCCTTAAGCTGATGCCGCATTTGCATATTTGGCGCTCCGGCGCCGACGCCGGCAATACGTTTGAAGGCGAGTATCAGCGTAAAGATAACGGCAGTAGAAATATTGAGCATCGGGACGATAACGACGATCGCTAAATGTGATATAAGTTAAATAACGAACAAGGATTATCATATTGATAATCCTTGTTTTTTGTTTGTCAGGGCATAAAAAAACATCGTTTGGCGCAAAAAAAATGAATTTCTTCCCTTGAAGGGAAAAGAAATGCCCCCACTTAAAACACCACAAGGCCGAGTATGAGGGCATATTCGGCGTTTATCCTAAACTGATATGGACTTTCTCAAAGGAGAGCTATCAATGAAAATTCGTCCATTGCATGACCGCGTGATCGTCAAGCGCAAAGAAGTTGAGTCCAAATCTGCTGGCGGTATCGTTCTGACCGGCTCCGCCGCAGGTAAATCTACCCGTGGTGAAGTACTGGCCATCGGCCATGGGCGCATCCTGGAAAACGGTGAAGTTAAACCGCTGGATGTGAAAGTAGGCGATGTCGTTATTTTCAATGATGGCTATGGCGTGAAGGCAGAAAAGATTGATAACGAAGAAGTCTTGATCATGTCTGAAAGCGACATTCTGGCGATTGTTGAAGCGTAATTACGCGTAATCATCTGAACTGAACGAATTTAAGGGAAATACACCAATGGCAGCTAAAGACGTAAAATTCGGTAATGACGCTCGCGTAAAAATGCTGCGCGGCGTGAATGTACTTGCTGATGCAGTGAAGGTTACCCTGGGCCCTAAAGGCCGTAACGTTGTATTGGATAAGTCCTTCGGCGCACCAAACATCACTAAAGACGGCGTTTCTGTCGCGCGTGAAATCGAACTGGAAGACAAGTTCGAAAACATGGGCGCCCAGATGGTTAAAGAAGTCGCCTCCAAAGCGAATGACGCTGCGGGCGACGGCACCACCACTGCAACCGTACTGGCTCAGTCCATCATCACTGAAGGCCTGAAGGCCGTTGCCGCGGGCATGAACCCGATGGACCTGAAGCGCGGTATCGACAAAGCGGTTATCGCCGCGGTTGAAGAATTGAAAAAACAATCTGTGCCTTGCTCTGATTTCAAAGCGATTGCACAGGTTGGCACCATCTCTGCAAACTCCGACGAAACCGTGGGTAAACTGATTGCAGAAGCGATGGAAAAAGTAGGTAAAGAAGGCGTTATCACCGTTGAAGAAGGCACTGGCCTGCAAGACGAGCTGGACGTTGTTGAAGGTATGCAGTTCGATCGCGGCTATCTGTCCCCTTACTTCATCAACAAACCGGAAACCGGTTCTGTTGAGCTGGAAAGCCCGTTCATCCTGCTGGCTGATAAAAAAATCTCCAACATCCGTGAAATGCTGCCGGTTCTGGAAGCCGTTGCCAAAGCAGGCAAACCGCTGCTGATTATCGCTGAAGATGTTGAAGGCGAAGCGCTGGCGACATTGGTGGTCAACACCATGCGCGGTATTGTGAAAGTGGCCGCCGTTAAGGCGCCTGGTTTCGGCGACCGTCGTAAAGCCATGCTGCAAGATATCGCTACCCTGACTGCGGGTACGGTCATCTCTGAAGAGATCGGTCTGGAGCTGGAAAAAACCACGCTGGAAGATCTGGGTCAGGCAAAACGCGTCGTTATCAACAAAGATACCACCATCATCATTGACGGCGTGGGCGACCAGGCGACTATCGAAGGTCGTGTGGCTCAGATTCGTCAGCAGATTGAAGACGCGACTTCAGACTACGACAAAGAAAAACTGCAGGAACGCGTGGCTAAACTGGCTGGCGGCGTAGCCGTTATCAAAGTCGGCGCAGCAACCGAAGTTGAAATGAAAGAGAAGAAAGCCCGCGTTGAAGATGCTCTGCACGCTACCCGTGCGGCAGTGGAAGAAGGCGTGGTTGCCGGCGGCGGCGTCGCGTTGATTCGCGCGGCTTCCTCTATCACCGCGGCTGGCCTGAAAGGCGACAATGAAGACCAGAACGTCGGTATCAAAGTTGCGCTGCGCGCGATGGAATCTCCTCTGCGCCAGATCGTGGTTAACGCCGGCGAAGAAGCCTCCGTTATCGCTAACAATGTTAAAGCGGGCAAAAACGACTACGGCTACAACGCGGCAACGGAAGAATACGGCAATATGCTGGACTTCGGTATCCTGGATCCAACCAAGGTTACCCGTTCCGCTCTGCAATACGCGGCTTCTGTTGCCGGCCTGATGATTACCACCGAATGTATGGTTACCGATCTGCCGAAAGAAGAGAAGGTAGATTTAGGTGCAGCCGGCGGTATGGGCGGCATGGGCGGTATGGGCGGCATGATGTAATGCGGCGTCGCCATGAAGGCTGATGTCTTCGTGGCGTCTTGACCCGCTGCGCTATGCTGTACTAAGGGCGCCGTCTGGTGGATAACACCAGACGGCGCCTTTTTATATTGTTCCTTGTTTATCGCTGGTTTTCTTTTTCGTTCCGCTTTCTTTCTGATTTTTATCCTTTTCATAAATTTTTCATCGCATCGGGCAAATGGCGGAAATGTTGCCGTATCCGTTATCAATGGGGTGAGAACGTGTTATCAGGACGCTATTCTGCGCTACAATATGAGTCGCTTACTTTATTTACGAATTACCCCTTGGCGGAGTAGGGATGATGTCTGATGCGGCGCAATTTTCCCTGCGTATGACGAAATGGTTTCCCGATAGCTCAGCAACAATCCCCGCACATATCCGGGGCTGGCTGATGGAAAGCGATTCAATGACGCAGCGCCTTGAACGACACTGTGATCGGCTGACGGTATCCATTCGCCATGAGTGCTTTATCTCATCGGGGGAACTGTACGATGAGCCTGCCCATCTGCCCGCTAGCGAGCGTTATTGGCTACGGGAGGTTGTACTTTATGGCGATGGGCGTCCCTGGCTGTTCGGTCAAACCTTGATTCCGCGGCAAACGCTGGCGGGCGCTGGTATTGATCTGATGAAAATCGGTAATGTGCCGTTGGGGCGTTATCTGTTTCAGCATAATGCGTTGACGCGTGACTATATCCATACCGGGCTCTGTGAAGGGTTATGGGCTCGGCGTTCCCGTTTGCGCCTTTCTGGTCATCCATTGTTGTTGACCGAGCTATTTTTACCAGAGGCACCGCTTTATTTGACGGACGGTCATTAAGGCTAGCCGGTAATTGAGGAGATGAGTCCGTTGGAAAGAAGTGTAACAGCGGGGAAATGGCTGGCTTATTGTCGGTTGATGCGTATTGATAAGCCTATTGGTTCTCTGCTGCTGCTATGGCCGACCTTATGGGCACTATGGTTAGCTGGCCGAGGAGCCCCCGAACCCTGGACACTGCTGGTTTTTGTCGCCGGGGTCTTTTTGATGCGGGCGGCTGGCTGCGTGATCAACGATTATGCCGATCGCCATTTTGACGGGCATGTCAAGCGTACGGCTTCACGGCCGCTGCCCAGCGGCATGGTCAGCGAGCAGTCGGCCAAGATCTTGTTTGTGGCGTTGGTCCTGCTGGCATTCGGTCTGGTTCTGACGCTGAATATGATGACGATTTGGCTCTCGGTCGCCGGGCTGGCGCTGGCGTGGATGTATCCATTTATGAAACGCGTCAGCCACCTGCCGCAGTTTGTTTTGGGCGCGGCGTTTGGCTGGTCGATACCGATGGCCTATGCGGCGGTCAGCGAGTCGCTGCCCGTCAACTGCTGGATGATGTTTCTGGCATACATCTGCTGGACTGTCGCCTACGATACTCAATATGCCATGGTTGATCGGGATGACGATCTCAAGATCGGCATCAAATCCACCGCTATTCTATTTGGTCGTTTTGACACCTTGATTATTGGTCTGCTGCAACTGGGCGTACTGCTGCTGATGGCGGCGCTTGGCTATATGATAGCGCTGGCGCCGGTGTTTTACGTGGCGCTGCTGATTGCCGCCGGACTATTTGTGTATCAGCAGAAGCTGATCGCCGGTCGGGAACGGGATGCCTGTTTCCGGGCGTTCAAGAATAATAATTATGTCGGCATGGCATTGTTTATCGGCATTCTGTTTAGCCTGTAGGCCAACGGCAGATGTAAAAAAGGCGGCGAGAATATCGCCGCCTTTCTTTTTTCAGTCCTCAGACCTGAGGCGGTATTTTTTCGATTGCCGAGCTTTCGGCTTCAGCGGATGAACTGGCGCTTTCAATCGTCAGTTTCACCTCCGGAGTAATCAGGTTACTCAGCGTGTTGTATATCGCCAGAACATCGCCTTGAGGCGCTTCGCTGCCGTCAGTGATATAGCCTTCACTGCGCAGGGTGGCGACCAGTGTAGAGAACACCGCTTTGTCAAAGAACTCCGGCGCATTAATGCCGTGCAGCACCGATAGCCGTTGCGCCATATTTCGACTCTCTTTTTCCAGCGTCCCGCGGTTAATGCCAGGGTTAGCCCCCAGCAATGACAGCGTGATGGCATAGCGTTGCAGCGTTTCCCGCACCCCTGCCGCCAGGAGCTGTAGCGTACGAATACGCGTCGGATTGATAAACAACGTATCTTCTTTGGCGCCGATCAACTGCTGCCGCGCCAGCTCATCCGTCAGCGCGGATAATGTCGCCGGCAGATCCTCTTTGTCGTAATGGAGGAAGAGTTCCGCCTGAAGCAGAGGGTAAATCAGCATGATCTGACGAACCAGTTCAGCCATGGTGATTTGGCGATGGTGGATTACCATGCTGGCAATCAGCGACGGCAGGATCAATAGATGTTGAATGTTGTTGCGGTAGTAAGTCATCAACACGGCTTGTTCCCGCGGCAGGATAATAATGTCGCCGATACTGTCTTTTTCGACTTCGAATTTATCCATATTCAACGCATGCTCGAGCAGTTCGGCTGGCGTTTTTTGCGGCGCGGTAATGTCTTTGTGGTAAGGCACATTGCGCAGCAATTGCAGATAGCAATCCAGCTGTTCATGCATTTGTCCTCTGGTAAGAGAACGCTGGCGTGAAGCCAGTAATGCGGTGGAGCAGAGGTTCATGGCGTTTGCCGCGGCGGCATTGTTGATGCGCGTCATAATGTTCAACGCGACAGATTGCACCGTCGGCGTTAGCCAGCTTGGGCGCTGAGCTTCGATAGGATCAATGGCATCACGCCATTGCGGCACATGCTGATTCAGATAGGTGGTTAACGGCAAGGGTTCGCCGAAGTTCACATAACCCTGTCCCAGATTACGCAACTTGCGCAGTCCGCGCACCATCTGCATAAAGCCTTCTTTCTCCTTTGTCGCGCCGCGCAGCTCTTTCGCATAGGTACCTACTTCCATCACATGCTCATAGCCGACATAAATCGGTACCAGGGTGATGGGGCGCGTACCGCCACGCAGCATGGCCTGTATCGTCATGGCCAGGGTACCGGTCTTCGGTTCCAGCAAACGTCCGGTGCGTGAACGACCGCCCTCTACAAAATATTCGACAGAGTAGCCGCGGGTAAAGAGCTCCGCCAGATACTCGCGGAAAATGGTGGAGTACAGCTTGTTGCCCTTGAACGTACGGCGAATGAAGAAGGCGCCGAGACGACGAAAGATCGGGCCGGCGGGCCAGAAGTTCAGATTGATCCCGGCGGCGATATGCGGCGGAACCAATCCCTGATGATAAAGCACATAAGACAGCAGCAGGTAATCCATATGGCTGCGGTGACAGGGAACATAGACGATTTCATGCCCGTCCTGCGCCAGTTGGCGCACTCGCTCGGCGTTATGGACGTTAATCCCCTGATAGAGACGGTTCCAGGTCCATCCCAATACGCGATCTGACAAACGAACCGCTTCATAAGAGAAGTCGGCGGCGATCTCCTCCATCAAGGCAATGGCGTTTTGCTGCGCTCTCTCATGAGAGAGTTTTTTGCTGCGCGCTTCGTCATCGACGGCCTTTTTGATCGCTTTAGAGTTCAGGAGTTTGTTGAATAACGCCTGACGTACCGGAAGGCGCGGCCCTACCGCGGCCAAACGCTGACGTGAGAAGTGCATACGGGCGACGCGAGCAAGCTTGTGGGCGATGGTTTTATCCGTGCCGTGCTCGGTTGCCATATAGCGCAAGGATACCGGACTGGAAAAACGGACAAAGCTGTCTCGGCCCAGCCACAACACGGCAAAGAATTTCTCAACGCCGTTGAGCAGGCGCAGATGCGGCGCCGCCTGATTCTGCTGGCCTTCGCGCCCAGGGGAACGGCCAAACATGACGGAGACGGGCACCATCTGTACGTCCAGTTCGGGATTGCTCTGATGCAGATCCAGATAGTCGTGAAACAGCTTCACGGATTCCTGCTTGGGCACGTAATAGCGGAACACGCGCGGACCATCATTAATGAAAACGTGGCTGGGTAACTGCACGCCGCCGATATCGATCGGCTGGCACGGATCCGGAAGACCCAGCGCCTGGCATTTCGCCCCGAGAGTCAGTAAATCTGCCTGCGAGTTGTACGGTAGCACATAGAGGATCGGGCGTGAGGGATCCAGCCCCAATTCAGCCACGGGGTCCAGGGGGATAACCTTACTCTTCACTAACAGTTTTAGTGGGAAATTCAGTAATTTATAATAAATTTTACGCCAACCTGACATAACAACTTGAAGCCTCTTGTTAGCAATGCGTCGAAAGGATACCAGAAACTGCGCTGGAGATCTGTTGTGATAAGACAACGGTTAAGCGTTAAAATGTGAACGCATACTGATAAATAGTGGAGGATGGATGAATAAGGCAACGGGGATAACCCGGATAATAAAAGCAACCGGCTATTCCCTGCAGGGACTGAAACAGGCATGGCGGCATGAAGCGGCATTCCGTCAGGAAAGCATACTGGTCATTGTCGGCGCGATCATCGCCTGCCTGTTGCCCGTAACCCTGGTTGAAAAACTGCTGCTTATCGGATCCGTCGTGTTGATCATGTTATTTGAACTGGTCAACAGCGCGATCGAAGCGGTGGTCGATCGCATTGGCCTTGAGCGCCATGAGTTATCCGGCCGGGCGAAGGATATTGGTTCGGCGGCCGTGTTTATCGCGATCCTCCTGGCTGGCGTCGTCTGGATAAGCATTCTCTGGCAACATTTTGCCTGAAAGCCTTCAGAAACTAATAAAAACCGAGGTTTACTCATATCCCGGTTCCCAATTGGCAATTAGCTGTATATACTCACAGCAAAACTGTATAAACAACCAGGGGGCGGAATGAAAGCACTAACGGCCAGACAGCAGCAGGTTTATGACCTGATCCGCGATCATCTTGCGCACACCGGTATGCCGCCAACGCGCGCGGAGATCGCCCAGCAACTGGGGTTTCGCTCACCGAATGCTGCTGAAGAGCATTTAAAAGCATTGGCGCGTAAAGGCGTTATCGAAATTGTTTCCGGCGCATCGCGTGGCATTCGCTTGCTGATGGAAGAAGAGTCTGGCATTCCGCTGATTGGCCGCGTCGCCGCAGGCGAGCCGCTATTAGCTCAGCAGCATATTGAGTGTCACTATCAGGTCGATCCGTCGATGTTTAAGCCCGGCGCCGATTTTCTGTTGCGCGTTAGCGGCATGTCGATGAAAGACATCGGTATTATGGACGGCGATTTATTGGCGGTGCATAAAACGCAAGATGTTCATAACGGACAGGTCGTGGTCGCCCGCATTGAAGATGAAGTGACGGTTAAGCGGTTAAAAAAACAGGGTAACACGGTTCATCTTCTGGCTGAAAACGAAGAGTTTGCCCCGATTGTCGTCGATCTGCGTCAACAAAGCTTCTCGATTGAAGGACTGGCTGTCGGCGTTATTCGTAACGGTGACTGGAGCTGATCCCGGTGTGTTGAGAAACGGTTTCTCAGCCTGACTGATTATTATCGCTTAATATCGGATACTCTATTCCTGTTGATTCGCGGTGGATAGAGTATTTTTTTATGCTTCAAGTCTTTGATGCGTTTACTGTATTCAGCAACGCCAGCAAATCTTATTATTCCCTTCTATAAATTAGCTATTCACTCAGGCAAGGCATAATCGTTCTTCGAGCGTATTCTGCGCTATTCAGGTGCAGTTTAACGTTTATTGATTTTATATTTATTGATACATTTCGTTGCATTTTAACCATGCCGCCACGTGGGCGCTGCTGGCTGTTTTACTTTAAGGTTGAAGCTGGCTTCTTATATTAAATTCAACATTTTGATATCTGGAACTATAATTAAATAATAAGGCGAAACTGTTATCTATAGTTAATATTACGGATGCGGTAATTTACCATTTGGTTATTTTTTTTTCCTCTACTCGCTTTTGCCGTTAGTGCGGAAATTCATTGTGCGGGGCCTATATTGCTAGGCATAAGGACCGAGTCAGGAGAAGATATACCCGACATATTTCATCTGATGGTATAAGCTGACGAATGAAGATGGCTTAGCAGAGTATGCCGGAAAGCGCTCAGCGGATGATTAAAATCTGGCGCGTTTCGGCAGCCAATATAATTGGCTGAAAAGGGCAGTAAAGGTATGGGAAAGTAAAAATCAAGTACGGCTGTCAACCGGTACGCCGTCACGCTCAAATGCGGATAATGGGATCCTGTGTCGAGGTGTTGACCATTTATCCTGTTTGTGGTGGTGGGTGAATGCAGATTTCGAAAGAAATGTCGTTTATTTCTTTTTTCACCCGGGCCATTAGATAGTTGCTAAAGCCAACGCGCATGCGACTTGAAGTCCGATGGGGAAACTGCACAAGTCCGGTTTCAGTGATATAACGGGAACAACGGATGTTCCCGCCCATCCTTATCATGACATTATCACGGTGTTAGCGTTTTTTGATGGGAATCGAGTGGTCGTGCTCGCAATGCTCGGGGTGTTTACAGGCAGCGACTTCCTGACAACTCTCACATAATCCATGCGCTTCAATAATGCTATGGCGCAAGGTGAATCCTGCTTGTTGCGCTAACTGACGCAGCGTTTCTTCTACGCCTTCAGTCTGGCGCTCGGTGACCAGACCACAGCGATCGCAGATAAACAGCGCTGAAGTATGGCTGTGATCTTCAATATGATGGCAAAGCACGTAGCTATTGGTTGATTCCACCCGATGGATGAAGCCTTGCTCCAGCAAAAAATCCAATGCGCGGTATACCGTTGGCGGTTTTGCCTGAGGTTCTGAGACCCGTAGCAGATCGAGCAGATCGTATGCGCTGATGGCGCCACTCTGTTGGGCCATCAGCCGTAGCACTTCCAGACGCTGTGTTGTCAGCCGTACGCCGCGGTGCTGACAAATTTGTTCAGCCTGGGCAAGTAATTTGTCCTGATCGGTTGAATCCATTGCCATGTCACCCCGACGAATAGAGAAGTAGACCGACATCTTACCACGGCTGAGGGGAAACGTAGACCCAGTCACGTCCGGTTAAGCCGGTCGGCGGCGATAAACGGGGAAAAACTAAACGACCAGATCAACCAATAAGGCGCGGAGCGGAGATTCCGGCTGAATAGTTAACTCGTTTTCCTGCTGAATGAAGGCGCCGTCGCCGCAAGCTAGCCTGTCACCGCTATGTTGACGACTGCTGATGGCTGCCGAGCCATGAATTGACTGAAGGTAAGCCCGGTTGCCGTTCAGCTTGATGACTTTTCTTTCGTCTTTCTGTAAATCCAGGTGATGGATCCACACCTGCTGACGTAGTTGCAAACTGCTGTCTTCGCCTTCTGGCGAGGCCAATAAACGGTGGCCGCTTTTGTTCAACGTTAATCGTTGCAGCGGACTGTTCTCCCGCGTCGGACAGGCATCAAGCCATAGCTGCATGCGCGTCAGCGGCTTGCTATCGCTGGTGTTGTGCTCGCTATAGCTGATATTGGGTTGCGTCGCCAGCAGCAGCACCTCCCCGGCTTTGGCATGGATGTGGCAACCATGGCTATCGCGGTACTCCGCTTCGCCTTGCAGGATAATATTGAGAATATCGACACGTGGATAAGTGCGCGGCTGGAACGATGCGCCAGGCGTCAACACTTCCTGGTTGAGGACGCGCAGCGAGGCGTAACCCAGCAGCTGCGGATCGAAGTAATGGCCGAAAGAGAACGTGTAGCGTGCCTGCAGCCAGCCATAGTCAGCTTGACCGCATTGTTCTGCTGCTCTTTTTATGATCATGGTAGTGAGCCCCGGACAATATTACTTAAACAAATGGTAATTGTGTGGACGCTGGATTGTTAGCTAGTTAATCTGGTGAGTATATTCAAAATTCCTGAATGAGTCGAAAATGTCTAAAGAACGCGCGTTGACGCTGGAAGCGTTAAGAGTCATGGATGCGATTGAGCGTCGGGGAAGCTTCGCGGCGGCGGCGGATGAGCTTGGCCGCGTACCCTCCGCGCTGAGCTATACCATGCAAAAACTGGAAGAAGAGTTGGATGTCGTATTGTTCGATCGCTCGGGGCATCGCACCAAGTTCACTAATGTCGGCCGTATGTTGTTGGATCGTGGGCGTATCCTGCTGGAGGCGGCGGATAAGCTGACGACGGATGCGGAAGCGTTGTCTCGTGGCTGGGAAACGCATTTGACCATCGTGACGGAAGCGCTCATTCCAACCGAAAAGCTGTTTCCGTTATTGGATAAACTATCGCAGAAAGCCAATACGCAGGTTTCGATCCTGACGGAAGTGTTAGCGGGCGCCTGGGAGCGTCTGGAGCAGGGGAAAGCGGATATTGTTGTCGCGCCGGATATGCATTTTCGCGCGTCTTCCGAGGTAAATACCCGTAAGCTGTATACGCTGAAAAATATTTATGTCGCCAGCCCCGATCACCCCATACATCAGGAGCCGGAGCCGCTTTCTGAAGTGACCCGCGTCAAGTACCGCGGTATTGCCGTTGCGGATACCGCTCGCGAGCGTCCGGTGCTCACGGTGCAATTGCTGGATAAGCAGCAGCGGCTGACCGTCAGCTCGATTGATGATAAACGACGGGCGTTACTGGCCGGGCTGGGCGTGGCGACGATGCCCTATCCCTTGGTCGCTCAGGATATCGCCGAAGGGCGGTTGCGGGTGATCAGTCCGGAATATTCTATGGACAGCGAGATTATCATGGCCTGGCGGCGTGACAACATGGGAGAGGCGAAGTCCTGGTTTCTACGGGAAATTCCAAAATTACTGAATCACGCCTGATCTTCTCCGTCGTCAATATTCAGGGAAAAGCATGATGGCCTGATGCTTTTCCCCGCGATTCAATCATTGTCTGCGAATTTCGCCTCTCGCCCATGAGGGCTGTTCAGATCTTGCTCCGGCCCTAATGATATTATTCCATGGGGATTGATGGTGCCGTGACTCCGGTAATAGTGGTGCCGTATGTGCGCCATATCGACGGTACCGGCGACGCCGGGCATCTGGTAGATATCACGCAGAAAACCATACAGGTTCGCATAATCGCTTAAGCGGTATTTGTCGCACTTGAAATGGGTATGATAGACCGGATCGAAGCGTATCAAGGTCGTCCACAGCCGTAAATCGGCTTCAGTAAGACATTTTCCGGTCAGATAACGCTGTCCCGCCAGGATCGATTCCAGTCTGTCAAGGGCGGCAAAAACCGCTGTCGCGGCCTCATCATAAGCCGACTGACTGGTGGCAAAACCGGCTTTATAGACGCCGTTGTTGACATTGTCATAGATCCAGCCGTTCAGTTCATCAATTTGGGCACGCAGCGCCAGCGGATAGTAATCACCCGGCCTTGCGCCGATGTCGTCAAAAGCACTATTGAACATACGGATGATATCTGCCGACTCATTGCTGACTATCGTATGCTTTAGGGTGTCCCACAGAACCGGTACGGTAACTCGCCCGCTATAGTCGGGAGCGGCGTGCAGGTATAACTGATAGAGAAATTCATGCTGATAGAGGGAATCGCCGGTGGCGGCGGGAAAGTCGGTATCAAACGTCCAGCCATGATCCAGCATTAACGGATGGACTACTGAGACGGGAATGAACGCTTCCAGCCCTTTTAAATGACGCATCAATAAGGTGCGATGCGCCCAGGGACAGGCAAGGGAAACATACAGGTGGTAGCGTCCCGACTCCGCCTGAAATCCCTCATCGCCGGTCATCCCCGGTTTCCCGTCCGGCGTGATCCAGTGACGAAAACGTGACGCTGAACGCTTAAACCGGCCTCCGGTAGATTTGGTTTCATACCAGGTATCGTGCCATACGCCGTCAACCAGTTGTCCCATAGATCCTCCGTTGAGTAAAACCTTACGGAACGACGACCAGGGAACAGGGTTACGCTGGTCGTCGTTCTGTTTATTGGGCCGGCAGGGAAATGGTTTTCCTTACCACTTTTTGTTCAGGATGCGGTCAATGCTGTATAAGCCAGGACCCGTCACCGCCAGTAAGATGTAACCGCCGGCGATCGTCAGGTTTTTCATGAACATGACCTGGTTTACGCCTTCAGCAAAATTCGTATGGAAAATCAGGGCGGTCAGCAGCGTAAAACCAGCAATAAACAACGAAACGGTACGAGTCAACAGACCGAACAGGATCGCCAGTCCACCCCCCAGTTCCAACAAAATCGTCAGCGGCAGCAAGAAGGCCGGGACGCCCATGGCCTGCATGTATTGCTGAGTGCCTGCGTAAGCATCACCCAGCTTTCCATAACCTGCCACGATAAAGAGAATCGGCATCAAAATACGAGCAACCAACAGGGCAATACTTTCTAAATTTTTCATCATATCTCCAATGTATTTCTTCAACGGCTTGAATCGCCATGATTGTGTTAATAGCAGGTGTTTATTGAAAATATGCCCTGCCGCCAGATCATGAAGCCGATACTATAGAGAGATGACATAAGGTTACAGCGAGTATAATTGTCGGTTTATTTCAGAAAAATTGATGTTTGTTTTTTGGCGTCGGGCAAGGGGAAGCCGGGCAATGGTCCGATAACCACGACGGCTGCAGGATGTGCAGTGCTGCGGCGATGTTTAGCGGCTGGATAAGGTCTTGCGAAAAAAGCGAAACGTTCCCCACAGTCCGACCGCACGTCGTCCCCAGCGGATCAGCCGGCTTGGGTGGCGTATGCCGTAGATGGCGATCAGACCGGATCCAACCACCCAATATTTTCGCCATTGCAGCAGTTTATGCCAATAGCGATCGTAAGGAGCGGTTGATTCCAGCAGGGATTTTTTATTTGCCGATAAATCCAGCCTCTGCTGCTGGATTTTGCGCAGCAGCCGGATTTTTTCTTTATCACGCCTCGACAAACTCATTCAGGTTCATCCTCCAACAGCGCGCGGTCGGTTTGCAGCTCTTTCCGGGTTGCTTTCAGTAGCGTGGTACGCCGGACCTTCACTAAGGCCCATACGCCGATAATGACGGACAGCCCAAGCAGCGTGGCGGTAATGCAGCCTAATGCAAGCAGACGATATTGGGGATCGATTCCCCAAATAATCAAGGCAATCAGGCTCATCAAACCAAAGGTGGCGAAAAGCAGCGTCAGCCCGGTCATTATCAGCAGTTGGATCAGATTGGCTTTTTCTTCTTCCAGATCGATAACCGCCAGACGGATACGCGTTTCAACCATACCGACGAGGATGGTAATAATCCGTTGCGCTGAGGATATGACCCCGCTAGCGGGGCCTTGTCGTTGTTTATCAGTCATGATTGTCAGAGTGATTAACGACGGGAAAGCAGGACGCCGAGTACGACACCGATTGCTGCGCCGATACCCACGCCAGTCCACGGATTTTCACGGACATAGTCATCCGCGCAGCCCACGGCCTCACGGGTGTGGGTGGCGATACGTTCACCGGTATCGCCCAGGCGGGAACGCGTTTCTTTTAAGGCTGTTTCGGCTTTGCTGCGAAGCTTATCCAATTCCGATTTGGATTTATCGCTGGAACTGCTTAAGACTTCTTCCAGTGTATCCGCCAATGATTTCAACTCAGCGCGCAAAACCTCGGAACTTTGATCTTTAGCCATCTTAGATAACCTTTATGTTATAAGCCTAGAGTATTAACTATAGCTCAAATTTTGATTTCTGCCCGTTAATTGCCCCGGATAATTCTTATAACTCGTTGTATCTCTTTCACCTTTCAGATACGTTGAGCTCAGGGGCCGCCATGCTTTACTTTTTCTGCAACGCCTGCAGCTCGTGTTCCGCTTCAGCCAGCTTTTTCTCTCTCTTCTGAATTTTTTTCGGATCGCCGCTTTGCTTGCTCTCGCTTAAGTCGCGTTGGCGTTCTGCGACTTCAGCACGCTTTTCGGCAATTTTATGCTGATGTTCGGCTGCCAGCTTTTCATCGGTGCAATTCGATTTCACCCCATCCAGCGCACTTTGCAACCCTGCGATGCGATGCTGATTGCCATGTTGGCGGGCGTACTCAATTTGACGTTGAATTTCATGCTCTTTTTGCGCACAGCTACCCTGCACATCAGCGGCCTGAGCCAGTGAACTACCAGAAACTACCAACAAAATCGCGGCTATCAAATGATTTCTTTTCAATTTCTCATCCTAATTTAGATTGTTTCTGCGTCAGCTTTTGTCCCCAGAACGTGGGGGGGTTAATGGTTTGTTGCGTGGTGACATTCGCTTTGGGCAATGAGAGACGTAAAATGTTCCTGGCCTCAACGCTTTGCGCCGGCGACACCAGACGGACAATCAGACTATCTTGCGCGGGCGTGATGCTTTTTATCGCAATACCGCGTTCATTCAATCGATGATAAATGTAGAAACCGTCTGGCAGCGATGCGCCCTGATAGCGCGGCTGAATATGCAGCATCGCTTCATCCTGAGGACGATGCGGAGCCAGCATCAATGCGAGTAGCGGCAACGCAACCAGCAACAGGAGTCGCCATATTTTTTGCGGGTAAAACCAGCGGGTTAACACTGTTAATGTCCTTTTCCCGCGCTAGCGGTACGCTTTTTGCGCCAAAGTACAAATAGAGATCCAAACAGGCCGATAAACAGCAGCGCCAGTGGCAGCATCATCAGGAAAAACATCAGCTCATCTTCATATTTCCGGAAGACGGCGGTTTTCCCTAATGCGAAACCGACCGATACCAGAATCACCACCCACAGCAGGGCGCTCATCCAGTTAAAGAACTGAAAACGGGCATTATTTAAGCCAGACAATCCGGCAATGGTTGGTAACAGTGTACGAACAAATGCCAGAAAGCGCCCAATCAATAGCGCGGAAAGGCCGTGTTGATGGAAGAGCTGATGCGCTCGCTGGTGATAGTGTGCCGGCAAATGCGACAGCCAGCCCTGCACCATGCGGGTATTGCCCAGCCATTTTCCCTGTATGTAGCTGACCCAGCACCCCAGACTGGCTGCGGTTGTCAGCAAAAAGATAGTCAGAGGGTAATTCATGGTGCCTTTGGCAACCAGCACGCCGACCAGGATGAGTAAGCTATCGCCCGGCAAGAACGCCGCGGGTAATAAGCCGTTTTCTAAAAAAATAATTAAAAACAGCAAAATATAGATAGTCCACACCAGTTTAGGATCGGCTAAAACATCAAAATCTTGCAGCCAGAGCGCGTTTAACAGTTCTTTAATAATATCCATCCGGTATTCCCAATACTGCTGCATTACATTTAACCCGTGGCGATGCGAACGCTCCCGGTCATGATGAGGGTAGATAAGGTCTCAGTTATCATTCAAGTTTTCGGCGAAACGCGGCTCTCTTTTGCTGACCGTCTTTTCCGCCTGTTTGAAATTAATTGAGTATATAAAATGGCACAATTCAATGTCTTTTGATGATTTATTCGATTGAATCATGCCGATGATAATACCAGGTTGCGAAAGATTCCTGTTTTTACTCGCGTCATCCGAATGTTTCGCCGACGTTCCGGCTAAATAGCTCTGGCCGTCAATTGTCGGACGTTGACTCGCTTTCTTCCTAAAAACACGTATTAAGCGTAAAAAAGGCCGGCTAACTGTAACAAAATAGGTAATATCGAGACAGGAAAATATCACATTAACCGAGTTGATTTAAGGAATGTTATGACCGAATTATCGATGTTTTCGTCGTATTTTACACTGACTGACACAAGTCGACGATTTTTGACTTTATTGCCTTCAAAGCAAAAACAAAACGGCGCTGGTCGTACGGTCTGGCGTCAGGGTTTGCTGCTGATTTGATCTAAATGGACCACCGGATTTTCGGTAAACATATAGCGATCCACATTAAATTCATAATCGTCGGTAGTGGCGCGAAACAGCATCTGCTTGGTGTTCTCCAGGTGCTGCCACATGGCGAGTTTAGTCGCGTAAGGATCTTTACGAATCAGCGCTTTAAGGATCTCATCGTGTTCTTCGTACCAGCCGTCGCTCGACCGATCATCAATGTGTTCGTGCAATTTTCGCCAATAAGGGTTGTGCACGCGTTGGCTCCACATTTTTTCGACGATGGTCGCCATCGCTGAGTTTTGCGTCGCCAGAGCAACCTGAACATGGAATTTCAGATCCCATGGCGAATCGCGGGAGCGATCTTCCTGACGGGCCTGCTCCTGAATTTCCATCAGTTGCATAATATCTTGTCGGGTAACCTGCGTGGCGGCAAACTCGGCAATGTTGCTTTCTATCAGTTGACGAGCCTGAAGGAGCTCAAACGGGCCTGTGGTGGCGAATTCGATATCGCCGTTATGGGTTATCAGGTTCTTCTGCTGGTTGGAAATAACATGAATGCCCGATCCTTTGCGAACTTCAACATACCCTTCTACCTCCAGCATAATGATCGCTTCACGCACTACGGTGCGGCTGACGTTCATTTCGTCAGAAATATAGCGCTCGGCGGGTAACTTTTCGCCTACCGGATAAACGCCGCTTTCAATACGTTGCTTCAACTCTGCGGCCAGTTGCCGATAGAGACGCCGGGGTTCTGTAAATTCCATGATGCCTGCTCTCAGATGGATGACGCGCCAAGTGCCGCGTCGGGCCTGAATGCCTGTCTTGTTAATTACCAAGTGGTGATTTGTTATACCACTTAATGGCAAACGTAACCAATATCGGCGTCACAGTTATTTATCACGGCAATATTTTATCCGGCTTGCGGAATAATCAGCGGTAGATAGGGCGTGCGGGATGATGACCTGGAGATTGGTTTTCAACTGGATGGGCGTAATGAAATTTGTCATACAACTTTAGAGGTTAAATGATATCGAAAAATCGATGCTTTCACACGCGCATGGATATTCACGCTGAAAAAAAGGAAATAAGTCATATTTGTGCATGAGGTGCTATAAAAACGTACTGTTTATTAGATTTTTGCGAGCGTGCACTCACAATTGCTATGCAGTATCGAACATAATTGGTGTGATATCTTTATGTGGACAGCCTGTTTAGTGAGCAAAACGCACGGTAAGGAAGAAATCTATGCCTCAGTTTCTCAGTGAAGATTTTTTGTTGGATAGCGCATTCGCCCGTCGATTGTATTATGACTACGCCGTCAATCAGCCTATCTTTGACTATCATTGTCATTTGCCGCCGGAGCAGATAGCCGAAAATTACCGATTCGCCAATTTGTATGACATCTGGCTTAAAGGCGATCATTACAAATGGCGCGCCATGCGGGCCAACGGCGTCTCTGAGCGCTTCTGTACCGGAGACGCCAGCGATTGGGAGAAATTCGAAGCCTGGGCGGCCACCGTTCCCCATACTATCGGCAACCCGCTGTACCACTGGACTCATTTGGAATTGCGCCGTCCGTTTGGCGTTTCCGGCACGCTGCTATCGCCGTCGACGGCGCAAGATATCTGGCAACGTTGCAATGCTCTGCTGGCGCGTGATGAATTCACGGCTCGCGGCATTATGCAGCAAATGAATGTAAAAATGGTGGGGACGACGGACGATCCGGTTGATGACTTGCGCCATCATCAAGCCATCGCGCGGGACGGCAGTTTCTCCATCAAGGTTTTACCGAGCTGGCGCCCGGATAAAGCATTCAATATTGAAGCCGAAGGCTTTGCTGATTATATGCAGCGATTGGAAAAGGCCGCCGATACGTCGATTATCCGTTTTAGCGATCTGCGCGATGCGCTGAAAAAACGGATGGACCATTTTGCCGCACAGGGTTGCAAAGTCTCCGACCATGGGCTGGATGTGGTGGTTTATGGCGAGGCGGATGACGCAACGCTGGATGCGATCCTGTCTCGTCGGCTGAGCGGCGGAAAAATCACGCCAGAAGAAGCGGCGCAGTTTAAAACCGCCGTTCTGTTATTCCTCGGCAGCGAGTACCATCGCCGTGAATGGGTGCAGCAGTACCATATCGGCGCATTGCGCAATAATAATAGCCGTCAGTTGCGGCTTATCGGGCCGGACACGGGGTTCGATTCCATTAACGATTTGCCGCTGGCCCTGCCGCTTTCGCGCCTGCTGGATGCGCAGGCGACAAGCAATCATCTGCCGAAAACCATCCTCTATTGCCTGAATCCACGCGATAACGAGGTAATTAGCACCATGGTGGGCAACTTTCAGGGCGAGGGCATGCCGGGCAAGATGCAGTTTGGTTCCGGCTGGTGGTTTAACGATCAGAAAGACGGTATGCAGCGCCAGATGACCCAGCTTGCGCAGCTTGGTTTATTAAGCCGCTTCGTCGGTATGCTGACCGACAGCCGCAGTTTTCTTTCCTATACCCGTCATGAATATTTTCGTCGTATTTTGTGCCAGATGATTGGGCGCTGGGTTGAAGACGGCGAAGCGCCGGCCGACCTTCCACTATTAGGCGAAATGGTGAAAAATATCTGTTTTGATAACGCTAAAAATTACTTCGCCATTGAACTGTAAACCGCTGTCGACGGCGCCGGTCTGGCGCGCCGTCGACACGATGCCTTGTGCTGCCTACACGCGTTGAGTTCGCTGATGCCGATGATAAACCGCTCAAAAATGAGCGCAGCGCCGCTTGCGCATCGTCATTTTATAGGCAGGGAGCATGACACATTATTGGTTTGCCCAGTCGGTGGGCGTCCTGGCCTTTCTGGTCGGTATTACCTTGTTTTTTAATCGTAATGACCAGAAGTTCAAGATACAGCTTTCGGTCTATAGCGCGATGATTGGGTGTCACTTTTTTCTTATGGCGGCGAATGCGGCGGGGAGCAGCGCGCTGCTGAATGCTGTACGCACCCTGGTTTCGATTAAAACGCATAATATCTGGCTAGGATCTATTGGCGGTTCGATGATTGAAGGCAGTTTTCTGCTGATGAATGGATTTAATATTATCCGTTTCTGGCGCATGCAGAAACGCGGCATCGACCCGTTTAAGGGGGAGAGGAAAGAGGCCGGTAAAGCCTGACGGACGATGTGATTCGCCCTCGCCGCGCGAGCGATGGGCGAATTGATGGTCAGATCCGCAATAGCCGGCGTAGGCAATGGCTCTGCCCTGAAGCAACCGGCCTACTGCTTTTGTTACTGCGCCCTGCGTCGGTTGACCCAGACATTGATCAGCATGGTGATGACCAGAATGCCCGCTACCACGCCCAGCGAAACGGCGATGGGAATATGGATGATATTAATAAGCATCATCTTGGCGCCGATGAATACCAGAATGACCGCCAGTCCGTATTTCAGCAGCGAGAATCGCTCCGCCACGCCGGCCAGCAGGAAGTACATGGCGCGCAGACCCAAGATGGCAAACAGGTTTGAGGTTAATACGATAAAGGGATCGGTCGTTACGGCGAAAATCGCCGGAATACTGTCGACGGCAAAAATCACATCGCTGATCTCGACCAGAATGAGCACCAGGAACAGCGGCGTGGCGTAAAATAACCCGCTGCGGCGGACAAAGAACCTATCGTTTTCAATGCTGTCGGTCATCCGCAAATGCCCGCGCAGCCAGCGCACCATCGGTTTGTCGCCAATGTCGTTGCCGTCTTCTTTCGCCAGCGCCATTTTGATACCGGTGAATAGCAGGAAGGCGCCGAATACGTACAGCAGCCATTGGAACTGTGTGACCAGCCAACTGCCGCCAAAGACCATAAGGGTTCTCAACACTATTGCGCCTAATACGCCGTAGACCAGAACCCGGCGCTGATATTGCGCAGGCACAGAGAAATAGCCGAACAGCATCAGCCAGACGAATACGTTATCGACGGCGAGCGCTTTTTCAATCAGATAACCCGTCAGGAAGGCCAGAGATTGCGCATTGGCGACCTCGCGACCCAGCGTACCGTCCAGATACCACCAGAAGCCCGCATTGAACAGCAAGGAAAGCGTCACCCAAACAATGGACCAGGCGGCGGCCTGTTTGAATGTCATCACCGTCGATCCCTTGCGCCCCTGATAGAGCAGATCGACGGCCAGCATAACGATAACGATAACAGCGAAGCTGCCCCATAACCAGGGCGTGCCGATAGTGTGCATAGCGATATCCTTTAAACGAAAACAAAAACGGCCAACGTCGAAAGGCGCTGGCCGCTTATCATCAAAGCTGCAAATGCACCTCGCCTTCCGGCAAGGTCTCACTTACAACTTTAATGCAGTAATCTGCTTAAAGTTGCCCGGTAACCGGGTGCGCTAGGCACCGTAATGACGATTAACCGGCGGAAAAGTTACTCCCCTTTGCTGGTCAGACGATAGGCGAATTTATGATCCAGGTCAAATAAATATCGCTACTATCACAACGACGTCCGTACGTTAAGGAAAGTGTGGTTTGCGGAAAATAGCAAGACGGCCGCTGCACTGAAGTACAATTAACGGTGTTTTTGCCTGTTTGTCAGGTAAAGGCATTTACTGGCGCGCCATTTTAAGGGATAAACAGCGCAAATTTTGTGATTCAGGAGGGGCTAATGAGCCAGCTCGAACTGGAAACGCGTAATCTGACATTGGCGCGTTATCCGCAGATAGCAGATAACTCGGCGTTACAGGCGTGGGAGGCGGCGGATGAGTTTCTGCTGCGAGAGCTTTCGTCCATGGAGATTGCGAACGGGCCGCGTCTGATTTTTAATGATGCGTTCGGGGCTTTGGCCTGTGGGCTGGAAGCGCAATCGCCGATTGCGATCGGTGATTCTTATATGAGCCAGCTGGCCACGCGGCATAATCTGGCATTGAATGGTTTTAAGACCGATGCCGTGGAACTGCTGGACAGCCTGGCCGATTTACCCGATGCGCCCACCTTGGTGGTGATCAAAATACCGAAAACCATGGCGCTGCTGGAATACCAGCTATGCAAACTGAGAGCGGTGGTGACGCCACAGACCCGTATTATCGCCGGCGCAAAGGCCCGGGACATTCATACGTCGACGCTACAATTGTTCGAACGCATCCTGGGGCCGACAAAAACCTCGCTCGCCTGGAAAAAGGCGCGTTTGATTCATTGTGAGGTCGCGGCGCTGAAAGTGAAGGAACCCTCGCCGACGACGGTCTGGGATCTGGAGGATTACGGCTACCGTATCCATAACTATGCCAATGTTTTTTCACGTAGCGGACTGGATATCGGCGCCCGTTTCTTTATGCAGCATGTGCCGCAGGATATCGACGGTAAAGTCGTCGATTTAGGCTGCGGCAACGGCGTGATTGGTCTGGCGGCGCTGGCGGTCAATCCGAATGCCGCCGTCAGCTTCTTTGATGAATCTTATATGGCGATAGCCTCTAGCCGGATGAATGTGGCGGTTAACCGTCCACAGGATGCGGATCGCTGCGGGTTTGCCGTCAATCATTGTTTATCCGGCGTGGGGCGGGACAGCCTACAGGCCGTGTTGTGTAATCCGCCCTTCCATCAGCAGCAGGCCGTAACCGATCATATCGCCTGGCAAATGTTCCTTGATTCCCGTCGCTGTCTTGAAGTCGGCGGCGAATTGCGTATCGTCGGTAATCGTCATCTGGATTATTTCCACAAACTCAAACGCTTGTTTGGCAACTGTGAAGTGATTGCCGGTAACGCAAAATTTGTTGTTCTGCGAGCGGTAAAAACCTCGACGATCCGCTAGGTTAGGCGCCGGGGGCGTGTCCGATTATCGGCGCGCCCCTGACCGTCGCCATCTTCAGCCATCGGACCGGGGAAAACGCACGAATGGATAATGACCGATCAGATTATTTGTTGTCGGAGGAGAGTGCCATTATAATTCGCTGGATAATTAGGCGAAGGAATCTCTATGTGGATTGAAGAATTGGAGACACGGCTGGATGGCGCGTTTGGGGAACTTGAACGCAGCGTTCAGCAACAGCAGCAAACCTGGCTGCGGGATTATCAGCGTCTACAGCAGCAATTGGCGCAGGCCAAACAGCGCGAAACACAGCTTGGCGATCAGATTAAACAGCTTGTTGCCCAGCTAAATGCCATGGATAGTTCGCCGGAGCGAAATCCGCTGCTTCATAAAGTAAAAATCATCAGCGGACATATTGATGCATTGGCAAAAGATGCGTCAGAGTTTCTCCGTTCGCTGCCCTGATCTTATCTGCCTTATCGCTTTCCGACCGAAGGGTTAGGTATGACTTAACGTAATCCTGTCGATTTCCTGCATGTTTCCTCCGTATTCTTCATATTTGCCCAAAATGTGAATGAATTACTTGCAGATATTTACCCTTGCTCTAATTAACTGAAACTGTGGGGCCTATACTCAATCCCGACAGCACGACAATGGTCGTCCATCAGTTTTTTAGATAAAAAAGTAAGGATAAATTATGCGTAAATTAACAGCACTTCTGATCGCATCTTCACTGGCATTGGGGACGGCAGGTATTGCTCACGCTAACGATGCGCCCAAAGGTCATTCTGAAATAAGAATGGCGAAAGACGATAAAGGCGGTCCTCGCGGTATGCATCATGAAATGATGCTGAAGGATTTGAAGCTGACAGAGTCTCAGAAACAACAGGTTAAAGAGATCATGAGCGCCTCTCATGACAACATGCGCAAGTTGATGCAGGATGAACGCCGTGAAATGAACAGCCTTGTGACCGCCGATAGCTTTGATGCGGCGAAAGCACAGACGCTGTTGGACAAGGCCGATGCCAATCGTAAAGCAATGCGTCTGAATAGCTTAGAGACGCAGAACAAGATTTATAACATTCTGACGCCTGAGCAGAAAAAACAGTACAACGACGGTGTTGAAAAACGCCAGAGCCATTCGCCAAGACCCAATGGCGAGCCTATGCCTGCCGAGTAAGCGATAACATACCTTTAAGACCGCCGGATTTATTCACCGCTGATGCTTCATTGCGGCGGATAGGTTCGGCGGTTTTTTTCGTCTGGTATTCTTGACCTTCCCCTTAGGGGAAGCTCTACCTTTGGTAGGTATTCCAACCGGCCAGAAATAGAGGAAATGATGAGAAAAATACATTTACTGATTGTCGGCAGCCTATTGGTTTCCGGAGCCGTTTTTGCCGCTGACGGCGCGCACAGCGGCCATCAATCTATGAAGCAATCCGAGTCTCAGCAAGCTTACATGCAGGGTATGGATCAAATGCATGCCCAAATGCAGGAAGGAATGCAGTCTGGCGATCCTGACATAGCTTTCGCCAAAGGGATGATTGCCCATCATCAAGGGGCGATAGATATGGCTAAAACGGAGTTAAAGTACGGGAAAGATCCTGCGTTACGCCAACTGGCGGAGAATATCATCAAGGCTCAACAGCCGGAAATTGACCAGATGCAGGCATGGCTGAAAAAGCATCAGCAACAGTAAAGGGCAACAGGTTTCGTCCCCTTATCCTCATGGACTGCGCTTGCTGACAAGCTGCGTCGCACGGCTGATGATTATCCGCTTCGGCGCACCTTGAGTTGCGGTTCAAGGTGGGTCATCGCCGGAATCTCTTCTTCGCCATGCCATATGAGCTGCAGCAGGCGCATCACCTGTGCGGCAATCTCAGCGACGGGTTGCGCGACCGTGGTGAGTTGATAACCTTGCCAGGCGGCCTGCGGCACATCATCACAGCCGACGACTTTTATCTGCTCCGGGACGGATAGCTGACCAAGCTCGCGGCAGCTATCCATCAGTCCCATCGCCAGCGCATCCGACGCGCAAAATACGCCTTCAAGCCCGCGTAATGTTTCAATGTGACGATCGCCCAACTCAAAGCCGGCGCGATAGCTATAGTGTCCGGCCTCCAGGCGATATGGCGCGGGTAACCCATGAGATAGCGCCTCTTCGCTAAAGCCGCGGTAGCGCTCATTGGAGGCTTGCCCGTCGCGCCGCCCTGCGACAAAACCAAGTCTGCCCAGACCCTGGTCAATCAGGTGAGCGGCAGCCAGTTTCCCGGCCTGGAGGTTATTGGCCTGCACCGACGGGATCAGCCCGCGCGCATCGGCCCGGCCTAATGTAACCAGCGGAAGCGCGAGCTTCAGACATTGTCCGAAGCATTCCACCGGCAGTGATCCCACGACCGCAATTACGCCGTCGACCTGATAGCCGGACAGGCGCAGGATCGCGCTGCCCAGATCTTCCGCCGGTTTGACGTTAAGCAACATCGGCTGTTTACCGTGTTGCTGAAGGGCGGTGGATAACTCCTCAAACAGGTAACATTGATAAGGGCTGGAGAAATCGCTGATGAGGATCGCCACCAGATTCGAGCGCTTACGGCGTGCCGGCGTACTTAGCGTACGGGCAAAAAAGTTTGGCTGGTAGCCTAAGGCTTTCGCCGCCTCGATGATCCTGACGCGCTTTTCCGGGTGAATGCTGGCGCCGTCGGTAAAGGCGCGCGACACCGCGGAGCGAGAAACGCCGACATGAGTTGCGACATCCTGTGCGGTAACTTTTCTATTCATATTAATGATGATGTTATTCCTGCCCAGAGCCGCTGACGGTTTCCACGCTTTCGACGCCCAGCGTCTCGCCATCTTCGGCCAGCGACACTCCGCTGATGTCGGCGGTACTTGCGTTCAAGCTGGCGCGCAGCGCCGGGGCAACGTGATACAGACGCCAGCAGCTGCCGGGCTTACGCGATAAAAGCGCGATATCTTGCCAGGATCCATGGCTTGGATGATGAGCCAGCATTTCGCACTCCAGGAACACCCAATCGCTTTGCGATGCCAGCATTCTGCCTTCCGACGACAATAATCCGTCACCGGAGTAAAACAACTGATGCCCGTTGGCGGCGGTCAGGTGCAGGCTAAGGTTCGCGATGGCGTGGCGAGTTGACGATGTCCGTACCGTCCAGGGACCCACGGCCGTTGTCGACTCCGTATTCTGACGATGAATCACAAAGCCTGATGTGGGCAAAGGCCAGTGGGCGAAGTGGATCAGCGGTTCGATAACCGCCCACTGCGCCTGTTGGGCAATGAGGGTCAGCGGGCGCTTTCGCCGCCCGGCATCCATCCAGTTAAGCAGCGTCGTGAGGCCCAGACAGTGATCCGGGTGGGCATGGGTCAGATAGATGGCATCCAGCGATTCTGGGTTCAATTCGGCGTTAAAAAGCGTGGCCGGCACGGTCGGGCCGCAGTCGACCAATAGCTGATAATCATGTTCACTGACCATGATGCTGGCGTTGGTGTGTTGACCGTCATAGGCGTTCCCGCAGCCGATGACCTTCAGCTGAAGCTTATGCTGCATTGACCACCTTCCTTGCCTGAATCCGCCGTTGTTCAGCGTCAAAAGCATGCATTACGGAAGCGGCCAGGTTAAGCATTAATCTGTCGCCGGGTTGATAATTTGCGGGGTTTTCGACGATGAACGGCACTCCATTAAGCTGACCATAGTACAAGCGCGCATGGCCCAGCGGCTCGACGACATCAATCTTCATTTCGCAGTCGGGGTTTATTTCATCGACCACCACTTGATTGGGGCGAATACCGATGGTTACGGTATCGGTCGGCAATACTTTCTGCGGGCTCAGGTCGCAGACTGTCTGGGCATCGATAAAATTCATTACCGGCGAGCCAATAAACGCCGCCACGAACTGGTTGGCAGGCTGGCTATAAAGTTCTTCCGGCGTTCCCACCTGTTCGATTTTCCCCTGATTCAGCACTACGATTTTGTCGGCGAGCGTCATGGCTTCAACCTGGTCGTGCGTCACATAAATCATGGTCGATTTCAACTGCTGATGCAGCTGTTTCAGATAGGTTCGCATTTCACTGCGAAGTTTGGCGTCGAGGTTGGACAATGGTTCATCGAATAAGAAGATCTGCGGGGCGCGTACGATGGCCCTGCCGATGGCCACCCGCTGTCGCTGACCGCCGGACAACTGACCCGGAAGACGTTTTAGCAGCGGCGTCAACTGTAGATTTTCGGCGGTTTGCCGCACTCGGCGCTCAATCAAACGTTTATCCATGCCGGCCATTTTTAGCGGAAAGCCAATGTTTTTCTCCACCGTCATGTGGGGGTAAAGCGCGTAAGACTGAAAGACCATAGCCACTTCGCGTTGCGATGGCGGGACGTCGTTCAGCGCTTTTCCATTCAGATTGATTTCACCCTGCGTACTTGATTCCAAACCGGCGATCATGCGCAGCAGCGTCGATTTTCCGCATCCCGATGGCCCAACGAAGACGACAAATTCGCTCTCATTCACGCAAAGGTTGATGGTCGGTATCACCGTATGATCGCCATAGGATTTTTGGATATTTTTCAGTTCGAGTTTTTTCATTACTGTCGTCCTATTTCAGCCCCATCGAGAAGCCGCGCAGCAAATAACGCTGCATATAGCCGGCGAGCGCCAGCATCGGCAAGGATGACACGATGCCGATAGCCATCAGCGCTCCCCAGGCCGTGCCGTCTTCCGTCATAAAGTTTGAGATAAATAACGGGATGGTGAATTTGTCCGGGGTATAAATAAACAGCAGTGAAAACAAAAATTCATTCCATCCCAGAATCATGGCGAAAATCGATGTGGCCACCAATCCCGGCGCGCAGAGCGGGAACACGATATAGGCCAGACGTTTGCACAGATACGCGCCGTCCATGGCGCCGGCTTCTTCGATTTCCAACGGGATATCGCGCACGAACCCAAGCAGCATCCAGATGCAAAACGGCAGCGTATACACCTGATAGGCCAGTACCAGACCGAACCGGGTATTCAGCAGACCAAGGTGATTCATCAGCGTATAAAGCGGTATGGCGATGACAATCGGCGGCATCATCTTGATGACCAGTACGGTCAGCAAAAAAAGATTATCCAGCTTGGCGGGGAAGCGGTAACGAACCAGGGCATAGGCAGCGAAAAATGCGACAACCACGGAAATGGCCGTGGCCGCCAGTGAAATAAACAGCGTGTTGCCCACCAGCGTCGGTAAATTTCCCTGCCACAGAGCGATGAAAGAAGAGACGCTGATATGTTGCGGTATCAGGCGCGCGCCGGCATTGAGAATTTCTCCCGGCGATTTAAAGGCGGTGCCGAACATCCAGATGATGGGCAGCATAAAGATCGCGACGGCCAGCCACACGCATAGACCATGAACACGTGCGTTCATCCTTTGTCTCCTTTCATGGCGTTACGTGCGTAAAACAGCGTCATCGTCAGGGATATCGCCAGCATCACCAGGGCGGAAGCGCTCGCCATGCCGAGGTCAAAAAACTGGAAGCCGTATTTGTAAACGAACATCGAGAGCGTTTCGGTGGAATTGCCGGGACCTCCGCCTGTCATGACGTAAACTTTGTCAAAAAGCTTGAAGGTGTCGATGGAGCGCAGCAGAAATGCCAGCATTACCTGTTTTTTTATCAAGGGCAGCGTGATGTAGCAAAAGGCCCGCCAGCCCTGGGCGCCATCGACCATTGCCGCTTCGCCGATATCTTTGGGAATGGACTGCAGCCCCGCCAAAATGATCAGAAAGGCCATCGGGGTCCACTGCCAGGTATCCACCAATGCAATGGCGTAGAGTGCCAGATGGGGGTTAAACAGCCATTCCTGGGCCGGCAGGCCAAGAGCAATCAATAGGGTGTTGAGTAATCCGAAATCGTAGTGATACCAGGAGCGCCAGATGGCGGAACAAACCAGCGTCGAAATCATCATCGGGTAGATAATTATCGGCAGCGCAAAGCGACGACCCGCAAACTGGCGGTGGAACAGCAGTGCCAGACACAATCCGATAAGCACCTGAGAAACCGAGGCGACCAGCGTAAAAATGAAGGTGTTTTTGATCGCGGAAATAAAGAAAAAATCATCGAATAGCTGACGGAAGTTTGCCAGTCCGACGAACTGATAACTTTTGCTGGCGCTGTCTACTTCTCCAAAGGCGTGGTAAATAACGGAAACGATGGGATAAGCCGTCAACAACCCAAGAATTATCATCGCGGGCAATAGCAGCGCGATTAAGTGTTTACGGTTTTCAAATAACATAGATCAATCCAAAGTGGCACTGCGTGTGTGCCGCAGTGCCATCGCGGCGAAAAGGTCATTACGCTTTAATGATGTGGCCGATACGGCGTTGAGCCTGCTGTAGCGCCAGTTCCGCCGTCATTTGTCCCATCATGGCCATTTGCAGGTAATCACCCAGCACGCTTTCGACTTCGGCCCAGTTCTGGATCCGCGGACGTGCTTTACTGGTTTTCAGCGCTTCCGCCTGTTGTGGATACCAGCGGTATTTCGCCACTACCTCCCGGTCGAAATAGATGCTTTGACGCGTTGGCGGTATGCCGAAGCTCAGCGCCAGTTTTTTCTGCATGTCGGCGCCGGTGGCGAATTTCAAAAACGCCGTAGCTTCAGTTTTGTTTTTAGCATCAGCGGGGATCGCCAGTTGCCAGATGCCCAGCATCGGCGCAGGCTGACCCACTTCCGCCGGCGGCGCCATGATCTCCATTGCGCCGACAACGTTGGACATTTCCGGGTTATCCAGATTAGGTACCCAGGCCGGCCATACTTCAATTCCCATCGCGGCGGTGCCTTTTTGCAGCGCATCGCGCACTTCATCTGCGTTATACACGTCCACCCCACGCGGAGCGTATTGCTTCATCGCCAGGAACGTTTCCAGCGCCTGCCTGGCCTGTGGCGTATCCAGTGTCGCTTTGCCGTGTTGATCGACGACATCGCCGCCATAACCCCACAGAATCGGCAGGAAGCCGGTGACTATCGGGTTGCCTTTAATGCCGCGGAACACCACGCCTTTGGCGTCCGAGGTTTGGCTGATTTTTTTTGCCGCGTTGAGCACCTCGGTCCAGGTTTTAGGCCGCGTCAGGTGGTTTTTATCAAATATGGCCTTATTCCAGGCGAACATGGCGACGTTGCCGACCATAGGCATGGCATAAGCCGAGTCTTTTGCCGTCGGGTAACGGCCAATATCGAATGGCGCTGGAATAAAGTCTTTATCTTCAACGTCTTTAGGTAGCGGCGTCAGCCATTGATTGGCGAAAAACTCTGGCGCCCAGGTATCATCCATCAGAATGACGTCATAATTGCCGGTCTTTTCGCGCATTGACAGCACGATACTCTCGTAAAGGCCTTTGTTTGGTCGCTTCACCAACGTGGTTTTGGTTTCCGGATGCGCTTTTTGATATTCATTGACCACGTATTGCATCGCGTCACCGTAGTTGCTGTCACGGCTTGCGATAACCAGCTCATCAGCTATGGCTCCAAACGAGGTCGCGACCAGCGCGGCCGCTATGATGGTGCGTTGGAACATCGGATTATCCTCTCTGCGTTCGTTCAATGGGTATTTTTGCACGCGCGTTCATTTTGATGAGGGTAAGGCTAGTAACTGTTAATGTCAGTTAAATGACGGGAGCATGAACATTCGCGCGCGCTGTGAATTGATGACGTTGCGGCGCACGGAGAGAGGCGGATTCTGACCATTGATTTTGTTCTTGCCGTCCAGATTGCCATCGGCGGGACGATGGCATATCTCGGCTTAACCCCTGGGCAAAAAAAAGGAGTCACGCTGTTAACGTAACTCCTTGCAAATTTGGTGGCCCCTGTTGGGTTTGAACCAACGACCAATCGATTATGAGTCGACTGCTCTAACCACTGAGCTAAGGGGCCGGACGGGCGACGATTATACGGTAATGTGCAGGGAAAGGTCTATAGTTGTTCGGTCGGATGGCTGTTTTCTATGCAGGGTAGCTTGTTGTAATTATTGTCAGATTTTGCGATAACGGCGGAAAGTACGTCGTAAAGGGGATGTTATGTTCACGGATATTCTTGCCGCCGACCTTCAGGTCGTATTCTGTGGCATCAATCCAGGATTGTCTACCGCCCATCATGGCTATCATTTTGCCAATCCTAACAACCGATTCTGGAAAGTGATTCACCAGGCCGGATTCACCGCGCGTTTACTCAAGCCCGAAGAGGAGCGGCATCTGCTCGATACCGGATGCGGCATCACCATGCTGGTGGATCGACCGACGGTAGAAGCGGCTGAACTGAAAAAGAATGAGCTATTGCAGGGCGGCGATGCGGTGATTGAAAAGATAAAACATTACCAGCCTCAGGCTCTCGCCGTATTGGGGAAACAAGCGTTCAGTCAGGCTTTCGGCATTAGAAAGGTCGAGTGGGGGCGTCAGGCGTTAACTATCGGCAAGACGCAGGTTTGGGTTCTGCCGAACCCCAGCGGATTGAACCGCGCGACGCTGGCGTCGCTGATTGCCGCTTATCAGACGTTATATCAGGCATTAGAGCACGGCAGGGCGTTTTAGGCGCAATGACGTCCATTGGTAAAAAAAACCCCGGCATTCCGGGGTTTTTTCAGCGAGAGCTTAATCATGGAAAAAAAGATTAATCATCCAGGAAGCTGCGCAGCACTTCCGAGCGGCTTGGGTGACGCAGTTTACGCAACGCTTTCGCTTCGATCTGACGAATACGTTCACGGGTAACATCAAACTGCTTTCCGACTTCTTCCAGCGTGTGGTCGGTATTCATATCAATACCAAAGCGCATGCGCAGTACTTTCGCTTCACGCGCGGTCAGACCGGCCAACACATCGTGCGTCGCTGAACGCAGGCTTTCCGATGTTGCGGAATCGAGCGGCAGCTCCAGCGTCGTGTCTTCGATAAAGTCGCCCAGATGCGAATCTTCATCATCACCAATCGGCGTTTCCATCGAAATCGGCTCTTTGGCGATTTTCAGCACTTTGCGGATTTTATCTTCCGGCATCAGCATACGTTCGGCCAGTTCTTCCGGCGTGGGTTCACGCCCCATTTCCTGCAACATCTGGCGGGAAATGCGATTGAGTTTGTTGATGGTTTCAATCATGTGTACCGGAATACGGATGGTGCGAGCCTGATCGGCGATGGAACGGGTAATGGCCTGACGGATCCACCAGGTTGCATAGGTTGAGAATTTATAACCGCGGCGATATTCAAATTTGTCCACGGCTTTCATCAGACCAATGTTACCTTCCTGAATCAGGTCAAGGAACTGCAAACCACGATTGGTGTATTTCTTGGCGATGGAAATAACGAGACGTAAGTTTGCTTCAACCATCTCTTTTTTCGCGCGGCGGGCTTTCGCTTCACCGATCGACATGCGACGGTTGATATCTTTAACCTGTTCAATGGTCAAACCGGTTTCTTCTTCAATCTGATGCAGTTTTTGCAGGCTGCGTTTCACGTCATCTGCCACGACGTTCAGTTTTTCAGACCAGGGCTTGGCCATCGCGATTGCCGCAACAAACCAGGAGTCATTGGTTTCATTGCCGGAGAACAACGTGACGAAGTTTTTCTTCGGCATTTTGCACTGTTCAACGCACAGCTTCATGATCAGACGTTCCTGGGTACGTACGCGATCCATCATTGAACGCATACTGTTGACCAGGAAATCAAACTGTTTCGGCACCAGACGGAACTGTTTGAAGACTTCGGACAGATTCAGAATTTCTTGTGCTGATTTGGCGTGGCTACGACCGTTGGCCTTAATGACCAGACGCGTGGTTTCGTATTGTTCACGCAATTCAGAGAATTTCTGACGCGCCAATTCAGGATCGATGCTGTTATCGTCGTCGTCATCGTCATCGTCGTCATCGTCGTCATCTTCACGCTCTTCACTGGAGAGCTCCGAGCCAACGTGAGTGGCTGTCGGCGCGATGTCTTCTTCCGCGTTAGGATCGACGAATCCGGTAATCAAATCGGACAAACGGCTTTCGCCCGCTTCGACGCGATCGTATTGCTCCAGTAGATAAGTTATCGCTTCCGGATACTCGGCAACGGAACACTGAACCTGGTTGATGCCGTCTTCGATGCGTTTGGCGATATCGATCTCGCCTTCACGCGTCAGCAACTCAACGGTACCCATTTCACGCATGTACATACGAACCGGATCGGTCGTACGGCCAATCTCCGATTCAACGCTGGATAACACTTGGGCAGCAGCTTCTGCTGCATCTTCATCCGCGTCGTTAGTATTTTCTGCCAGCAACAGATCGTCGGCATCAGGTGCTTCTTCCATCACCTGGATGCCCATATCATTAATCATCTGGATGATGTCTTCGATCTGGTCGGAGTCGATGATATCTTCCGGCAGATGGTCATTGACCTCAGCATAGGTCAGGTAGCCTTGCTCCTTACCACGGGTGACAAGTAGCTTTAGCTGTGACTGCGGGTTTTGCTCCATAAGACGGTATCCACACTTCAGAGTATTTGGGTTGGTGTTGGTCGGCGTCATTCGCCAACAATAACATTAGGGCTTTTTTTCTAATCGCCGCGGACCCTGTAGCGGCTCTTGGCAAGGTTCTACCTTGCTATTTATCGGCAATTAAGCCTCGGTAATCAGTTTTTTCTGGTTAAAGCCAGTTGCAGTGACCAAAGCTCTTTTTTCTCTTTGGCGTTGAGCCCATGCGTTCTCTCACGAGCGATTAGTGTTTCCTGACGCTGTTTCAACAGTTGGTCGTAGAGCTCCGCCAGGCTGATCCTGAACTTGTCGTCCAGTTCATCTTCCTCAATCATATGGTTCCAGGAAGCCATTGTTTCAAGCTGCTTCCGGTATTTACTGTCTCTATATTTCTCAAGCAGCAAACCCATATTCATTCCAGGGCTGGCGTTACAGGTCTTCACCAGGTCCTGAAACAGGCTCAAACCAGCCACTTTGCTCTCTTCTATTCCTTCCAGCGCCAGTTCGGGAACTTCCGCTGAAAGCCTTGGATTCTGAACTAATAGCCCTATAAGTATACGCATAGTTGTGACTTTTAGCTGGGGCGGCTGGTAGGGTTGAGCATGTTCAGCCACTTTTGGCAACAGCCGGTCTAACTGACTGTCATCCAGAATCCCAAGTTTGTTACCCAACTGCTGACGTAAATATAAGCGTAAAGTTTCACCTGGAACCTGACCAATCAAGGGCAGGGCCAGTGTGCTAAGTTTCGTCCGACCGTCGGGCGAACTCATGTCTACCTGCTGTTGCAAGGTTTCAAACAGGAACTGTGAGAGCGGTAAAGCCTGTTCCATCCGCTGTTCAAAGCTTTCCTTGCCTATTTTACGAACCAGCGTATCGGGGTCTTCGCCATCCGGTAAAAACATAAAGCGTAACTGCCGACCATCGTTTAAATAAGGCAGCGCCGTTTCCAACGCCCGCCATGCCGCTTCTCGCCCTGCGCGATCGCCGTCATAACAGCAGACGACCTGGTCGGTGGCGCGAAAGAGCAACTGAATATGATCGGCCGTAGTGGATGTTCCCAACGACGCAACGGCATAATCAATACCGAACTGTGCCAGGGCAACCACATCCATATACCCTTCTACCACCAGCAACCGTTTCAGTTCGGGATGGTTCTGCTGTGCTTCGTAGAGGCCATAAAGCTGGCGGCCTTTATGAAAAATCTCAGTTTCCGGCGAATTCAGATACTTCGGCACGCCATCGCCCAATACCCGTCCGCCAAAGGCTATCACGCGTCCGCGCTTGTCCCTGATGGGAAACATGACGCGTTCGCGAAAACGATCGTATGTACGTCCCTGATCGTTAGTCACCAACATGCCGGCATCGTTCAACGTGCTGCGATCATCGTTATTGCGACCGAAACGTTTTAAGGCGTTATCCCAGCCGGCAGGCGCGAAGCCAATAGCAAAGTGATTAATCACTTCGGCGCTCAGTCCGCGCTGTTGCAGGTAATGCAACGCCGGCGTACCGACAGACTGACTCAGCGTCTGCTGATAGAAGGCGCTCAGTTGCCCCATCAGTTCATACAGACTTTGCCGTTGATGACGCTCAAGCTGAGTGGGGCCGGTGCCGGTTTCATATGGGACTTCAAGACCATAAATAGCGGCCAATTCTTCAATGCTTTCAACAAATTCGAGTCGGTCATAATTCATTAAAAAGTCGATGGCGTTGCCATGAGCGCCACAACCAAAACAATGATAGAACTGCTTGTCGCCGTTTACGGTGAATGAGGGGGTTTTTTCGTGGTGGAACGGGCAGCACGCATGATGATTTTTACCCTGCTTCTTCAGTTTGACACGCGCATCGATGAGATCGACGATGTCGGTGCGAGCCAGCAGGTCATTAATAAATACGCGTGGAATTCGTCCAGCCATAAGCCCCTGTTTCTTATACTTATAAACGACAGCTTATAAACGACAGCAAGCCGCGCATTCCTTTCGGAAAGCACGGCCTTCGTATGCAACTACTAAGTCTGCGGATTAATCACGCGGTGGAGGAAAACCTCCTGAAAATTAATACAGACGAGTGCGGCGTGCGTTTTCTCGAGCCAATTTCTTCGCGTGACGTTTTACCGCAGACGCTTTCGCGCGCTTACGTTCGGTAGTCGGTTTTTCATAGAACTCACGACGACGAACTTCAGCCAAAACACCCGCTTTCTCGCAGGAACGCTTGAAGCGACGCAGAGCTACGTCGAACGGCTCGTTTTCACGTACTTTAATTACCGGCATGTGCCTCTCACCTCAATAAATTCGGTTTGCCGCTGGCCTTGTGCCAGCCTTTTCAAAATGGTGCGGAATTCTACTGCAAACAGGTCGCCCTTGTAAAGGGCTGGGCGATCATAAAACATCCAATCTCCGCCAGCGCAGAAACCGAGGCGCTTATGGTAGACTATCTACCGCACGAAGCAAGCTGCATTCAGCCAAATCTTGTACCGTAATAAAAGTAGGAACCGCAATGCGCGTATTGGGTATCGAAACATCCTGTGATGAGACCGGAATTGCCATTTATGACACTCAGGCCGGTTTGGTCGCTAATCAGTTATACAGTCAGATAAAGCTCCATGCCGATTATGGTGGTGTCGTTCCCGAGCTGGCTTCTCGCGATCACGTGCGTAAAACCGTGCCGTTGATCCAGGCAGCACTGCGTGAAGCCGACTTGAAAGCCGACGATATTGACGGCGTTGCCTATACATCAGGTCCAGGCTTGGTGGGAGCCTTGCTGGTCGGGGCGACGGTCGGTCGTGCGTTGGCGTTCGCCTGGAATGTTCCGGCTGTTGCGGTGCACCACATGGAAGGGCATCTGCTGGCGCCGATGCTGGAAGATAATCCTCCTGAATTTCCTTTCGTCGCGCTGCTGGTTTCTGGCGGTCATACCCAGTTAATCAGCGTTACCGGCATTGGCGAGTACCGGTTGCTTGGCGAATCGATTGACGATGCGGCTGGCGAAGCATTCGATAAAACGGCAAAGCTGTTGGGGCTGGATTATCCTGGCGGTCCGATACTGTCGAAAATGGCGCAGGCCGGCGATGCGACGCGATTTACCTTCCCGCGGCCCATGACCGATCGTCCGGGGCTGGATTTCAGCTTCTCCGGGCTGAAAACCTTCGCCGCGAATACGATCCGCAACAACGGTGGTGACGATCAAACCCGTGCAGACATTGCTCGAGCATTCGAGGACGCGGTGGTGGATACCTTGGCGATTAAATGTCGTCGTGCGCTGGATGAAACCGGTTTTAAAAGGCTGGCGATGGCGGGGGGAGTAAGCGCTAACCGCACGCTGCGCCAGCGTCTGGGCGAAATGATGACAAAGCGGGGAGGCGCTGTATTTTATGCGCGTCCTGAGTTTTGTACCGATAATGGCGCGATGATTGCCTACGCGGGATCCATTCGTCTGCAGCAGGGAGAATCGCCGGATCTTAGCGTAACGGTGCGCCCACGCTGGCCACTGGCTGAGTTGCCGGCGATCGAAAGAGCCAATCACCAGTAGTTCGGATTACTGGTGAATTGACGGCGCAGGTCGATGCGGGCAATGCGTCATCGTCGGCTCTGGCGCTAAAGCTCTTGTTCAAACAGAACCAGAATCGCTTCATAGAGCTGTTTGACGCTGAATGCTCTGGCGGGGGTGGTGAAAATGGTGTCGTCGCCGGCAATGGTGCCCAGTATGCCTTCCGATTTGCCCAGCGAGTCAAGCATGCGGGCAATCAGCTGAGCCGCGCCAGGGCTGGTGTGGATAACCACCACGGCATCATTGAAGTCGACATCCAGCACCAGATTTTTGAGCGGACTGGTCGTGGTCGGCACGCCGAGTTCTGCCGGCAGACAGTAGACCATTTCCATTTTTGCATTGCGCGTACGTACGGCGCCAAACTTGGTCAGCATACGCGACACTTTGGACTGATTGATGTTTTCAAATCCTTCGTCCTGCAGCGCTTGCACAATTTCACTTTGCGAGCTGAATTTTTCTTCTTTCAGCAGCGCTTTGAACGCTCTGACTAAGTCTTCTTGTTTTGTCGAATTACGCATTCTGCACCGTCTTTATTGATTTATTTAGTTTATTATTATGCAGATTAGTGAATTTCTATGCAACTATAATGCTTATATTATCGCCAGCTATTATTTTGGTTTTAAAAAATGCCATAAGCCATTATGTCTGAAAAAATGAGTCATAAATCACATAAAAGTGAATTAAATGTTATAAAAATGATGTTATTTATATAATGTTGATGAATGTCTCGGCGCTCTCTGGTTGGCTAATTATAAATGAGAGTCAGGCTATGAACCCGAAGCCCACTAACTTTACTTACCTTTCTAATTAATAGCCGCTTATGGTTTATTATTATAGACATAGAGTATTTCCTGCCTTTAAGTCATCTCTACTGGCGGTAAGTGAATACGCTTTATTTTTTCTCTTGCGTCAATTCTATTATTAAACGAATTCACGGCATTTTGTACTTTACGATAAGATAATAAGGAGTTTAGGATGAAAGTTGCAGTTCTTGGAGCAGCCGGCGGTATTGGTCAGGCCCTTGCTCTTCTCCTCAAAACCCAGCTTCCTTCTGGTTCAGAGCTGTCTCTTTATGACATCGCGCCGGTAACACCGGGTGTGGCGGTTGATCTGAGCCATATTCCTACCTCAGTAAAAACCAAAGGTTATTGTGGCACCGATGCAACGCCTGCCCTGGTTGGCGCGGATATCGTGCTGATTTCGGCCGGCGTGGCCCGTAAGCCGGGAATGGATCGCTCCGATTTGTTCAATGTAAATGCGGGTATCGTGCGCAATCTGGTTGAACAAATTGCCAATACCTGTCCAAAAGCCTGTATCGGTATTATTACCAACCCGGTCAATACGACCGTCGCTATTGCCGCTGAAGTGCTTAAGAAAGCAGGTGTTTACGATAAAAACAAACTGTTTGGCGTAACCACGCTGGATATTATTCGCTCCAATACCTTCGTTGCCGAGCTTAAAGACAAACAGCCTGAAGGTATTAACGTGCCGGTTATCGGTGGGCATTCAGGCGTAACTATTCTGCCATTACTGTCACAGGTCCCTGGCGTCAGCTTCAGCGATCAAGAGGTCGCCGATTTGACAAAACGTATCCAAAATGCGGGTACGGAGGTGGTGGAAGCGAAGGCCGGCGGCGGATCGGCAACCTTATCGATGGGACAGGCCGCCGCGCAATTTGGCTTGGCATTAACGCGCGCCCTGCTGGGCGATAACGATGTCGTCGAATGCGCCTATGTTGAAAGTGATGGTGAATATGCCCGATTTTTTGCGCAACCG
Organism: Brenneria bubanii; assembly: GCF_022378355.1. GTDB lineage: Bacteria > Pseudomonadota > Gammaproteobacteria > Enterobacterales > Enterobacteriaceae > Brenneria > Brenneria bubanii. Next base: position 178,744 of record NZ_JAKMAJ010000006.1, on the reverse strand, counting down.
GTGCTGTTAGGTAAAAACGGCATTGTAGAACGTAAAGATATCGGCGCGCTGAGCGTATTTGAACAAGAAGCGCTCAAAAATATGTTGGACACGCTGAATCAGGATATCGAGCTAGGTGAAGCCTTCATCAAAGGCTAATCAGCGCCTCATCCCCTTTATGATCGATCAGAGCCGGAGATTACATCTCCGGCTTTTTTCATCATTGGGGCCGGATCAGCTTTTTTCTGTCTATAAGCTCGTTGGTTTCCGGATCATAATATCGGCTGGGCCAGATCTCGGATGGATGGATATTTAGCGCATCCGCTATCAGCCATTCTCCCTTCGGCCAAGGACGTGAAAGTGCATTAGCCAGTGTTGATGAGCTTAACCCCGCCGCACGGGACACCGCCGCCAGTGTTGTGCCTTTTTTGCGCAAGGCGGCAATGATATCTGCGGGATGCCAGTCATGTTTCCTTAGAGTCATAATCCTTCCCTTAATTGCTATAAGACGACTGTGTATTAGTGGTATAAATAACGTGTGTTAGTTATATGCCAAGCTAATGTGACACGGTTATTTGGAAATAATATAGCATCAATTTTCTATTAATTTCTTAAAATTATTCCTAATAAGTCCGTTTTTGTTAGGGATGGCACTCTCAGGATGAAAAGCTATGAAAAAAGAGTGGTTTGCTACCAATGAGCTGGTTGGCGTTGGTGGGCTTCCTAAATCCAGACAGGGACTGAACAAACGTGCCCGGGAAGACGGCTGGGAAAAACGACGTCGCCGCGGAGTTCAGGGACGGGGCGTGGAATACTCTATTCATAGCCTGCCTGATACGGTAAAAAAGTCGTTATTGCTTGAGAGCGACTCCCCGTCGTATTCGGAAAAACAGTCAGCCACGTTGGCTGTATGGATGCAAATATATAGTCAACTATCTGAAATAGAAAGAGATAAAATTATTTCTCATATTCTGAGAGTTGGCGTGTCCGCCACGTTGAACCAGTTGGGTATTACCTCTTCTGATGAGAAAAACAATCCGGCCGCTAGCGCCGAATAAAACATATTCAGCCATCTTTTTCAGCGATACGATGGCGTAACACCTGCCTGCACCCATTCTTTCTTGTCTGTTTCAGCTTGATATTTATAGCGATTTTTAACCCGGCGATATTTTTTGTCTTTTAGTCGTATTAATAACGTGCAAGCGTTAAATGTTTAGGTAATATTAGTCCATTATATGGAAACTTACTGAGCAAGGCCCGGCATTGTTCTGCCGGGGGTAAACAAAGGAGCGAAAATTATGGATAAAGAGTGGTTTGCCACCAATGAATTGATTGGTCTTGGCGGGTTGCCTAAGTCCCCGCAAGGGCTAAACAAGCGAGCCCGCGATGATGGCTGGGAGCGGCGAAAGCGCAAAGGCGTGCAAGGGCGCGGCGTCGAGTATTCTATTCACAGTTTACCGGACGAAGTGAGGGAACACCTCTTGATGAAAGAGGGAGCTTCGCCAGACTATCAGGTGAAGAAAGAGCCAGCATTGCTGGCCTCCTGGATACATATCTTTCATCAGCTTTCGGAAAGTGAACAATCCCGACTGGTAAGCTGCATACTGCGTGAGGGCATCATCACTATACTTTCTCGTCTGGATAATGCCGATGCCGCAGATGAACGGGCGGCTTAACTATTCATCTCATCGCTACAGGCGGCCACTGCTAAAAGTCACGCTGTACCGCAATATGGGCGAGATTTTCAAGCGCCTTGCGAAATACGGTTTCCTGTAAAGGCCGTAGCGCGGCAATCGCTTTATCAGCCTCCTCTTCCGCGCGTTTTCGCGTGTAGTCGAGCGAACCGCATTGCTGCATGGCTGCAAGCACCGGGTCAAGCAGATGGCGGCCGTTGCCTTCTTCTATCGCCTGACGAATCATGGCGCTCTGGCTGGCATTACCGTGATGCATTGCATGCAGCAGAGGCAATGTTGGTTTGCCTTCGTTGAGATCGTCACCGGTATTTTTACCCAGCGTTTTACCGTCTGCGTTGTAATCCAGTAAATCATCAATAAGCTGAAAAGCGGTGCCCAGATAACGGCCATAGTCCTGCAACGCTTTTTCCTGTTCTGCCGTCGCGCCCGCCAGAATAGCCGATGACTGAGCCGCCGCCTCAAACAGTCGCGCGGTCTTGCTGTAAATCACCCGCATGTAGCTTTCTTCGGTGATATTAGGGTCGTTGCAGTTCATCAACTGTAAAACTTCCCCTTCCGCAATCACGTTAACAGCTTCTGACATCAGCGCCAGTACGCGCAGCGACTCCAAACTGGTCATCATCTGAAATGCGCGAGTATAGATAAAATCGCCGACCAGTACGCTGGCCGCATTACCAAAAGCGGCGTTGGCGGTGGCCTTGCCTCGGCGCATATCGGACTCATCCACGACGTCATCGTGCAACAAGGTGGCGGTATGAATAAATTCAATCAACGCCGCCACGGTGACGTGTTTGTCGCCTTCGTAAGCCAGCGCCCTTGCCGCGAGCACCGCAATCATCGGTCTGATGCGTTTACCGCCGCCGCTGATAATATAGTGTCCGAGCTGATTAATGAGAACGACATCAGAGTTCAGTTGTTCAATGATTACCTTATTAACGGCCGTCATATCCTGGGCAGTTAACGATGTGATTTGTTCTAGATTCATGGTTTGTGCCAGCTGATTTCTTCAACATCGCCGTCTGATTGCTGTCTCATATCGGCATATGATGGAATTTGTTGGATTGATTGTACTGGAAAAATGAGAGAGATAAACGGCAGTTAATAGGTTGTATTCTTTTTCTGCACATCCTTCGATTCTGCACTTGTCATCCTCGGGTTTTTTGCGTAGAATTCGCGCCCTATTGTGAATATTTATAGCGCACTCTGGACAATCATACGTTGAGTGCGCGGAAAGCGGAGTTTTTTATGTACGCAGTTTTCCAAAGTGGTGGTAAGCAACACCGAGTAAGCGAAGGTCAAACCGTTCGCTTGGAAAAGCTGGACATCGCAACTGGTGAAGCTATTGAGTTTGATCAGGTTCTGATGATTGCCAATGGTGAAGAGATCAAAATCGGCGTTCCTTTCGTCGATGGCGGTAAAATTAAAGCTGAAGTTGTTGCTCACGGTCGTGGCGAGAAAGTTAAAATTGTTAAATTTCGTCGTCGTAAACACTACCGTAAGCAAGCAGGCCATCGTCAGTGGTTCACTGACGTGAAAATCACCGGCATCAGCGCTTAAGATTTAGGAGAGCGGATAAATGGCACACAAGAAAGCTGGCGGTTCGACTCGTAACGGTCGTGACTCTGAAAGCAAACGTCTGGGCGTAAAACGTTTCGGCGGCGAAGCAGTATTGGCGGGCAGCATCATCGTTCGTCAGCGCGGAACCAAATTCCACGCTGGTAGCAACGTAGGTTGCGGGAAAGACCATACTCTGTTCGCTTTGTCTGACGGTAAAGTTCAGTTCGAAGTTAAAGGCCCGAAAAACCGTAAATATATCAGTATCGTTGCTGAATAATTTCTCGCGTTAGGCCTTACAGATTTAAGCCCCGCAATTCGTTGCGGGGCTTTTTACATTCTGCTGCCGAGCGATCGGCTGAGACGAACATGTATACTAAACAACAGACTGGCATCGGTCTTTGTCTGGCGCTGACTACGGCAGTATGCTGGGGCGCCTTGCCGATCGCCATGAAGCAGGTTCTGGCGGTGATGGAGCCTTATACGATTGTTTGGTATCGGTTTTTTATTGCGTCTATAGGTTTGGGGATCCTGCTATCCTCGCGCAAGCAATTGCCCCCGCTGCGGATTTTCCGGCGGCGTCGGTGGTTGATGGTGTTATTGATAGCGGCCGGCGGATTACTGGGGAACTTTGTCTTTTTCAGCTCATCGCTGCAATACCTAAGCCCCACCGCCTCCCAGGTTATTGGTCAACTTTCACCTGTCGGTATGATGTTTGCCAGCGTGCTGATCCTGAAAGAAAAGATGCGAGTTACGCAGCTTATTGGCGCGGTGACCTTGGTTTGCGGGCTGATGTTGTTCTTTAACGCCAGCCTGATTGAAATTTTCACCAGACTTACCGATTACACGCTAGGCGTTCTGTTGGGCGTTTGCGCCGCTGGCGTGTGGGTGACGTACGGCGTTGCCCAGAAGATATTGCTGCGTCGGCTAACGTCTCAGCAAATTTTGTTCCTGCTTTATATGCTCTGTGTGATTCTTATTACGCCATTTGCCCGGCCGGACGTTATTCTGCAGCTGAATGGGCTGCAGTTCGCCTGCCTGTTGTTCTGCGGTGCGAATACGCTGATAGGCTATGGCGCGCTGGCCGAAGCAATGGCGCGCTGGCAATCGGCCCAGGTTAGTGCGGTTATTACGCTCACGCCGCTGTTCTCGTTGCTTTTCTCCGACTTACTGGCGCTGATTTGGCCCCTTTATTTTGAGGTGACGGCGCTTAATTTGCTCGGGTATATCGGCGCTTTGGTTGTTGTCGCCGGGGCAATGTTTTCCGCCGTTGGGCATCGTTTCTTCCCGGCGAAAAAAGAAACTGTCCCCATTACGTTGCCCAAGTAAGCCGATGGCCCGGACGAAATAGGAAAACAGACGTGACTTGCCTGTAGGTTGATGAGGATTGCCGTTTTGGTATTCCTTCTGTACTGTTTGTTTTTAATACAGGTGAAAATATTGAGGGAAGCGGGTACAATCCGCCCCCTTGCCGGAAATAGGTTCTGGTGCGTCGGCTTTTAATGGTGGCTGGCAGTGATGCCGATATACCTTGAAAGCAACATGTTACGCCAAAAAGAACCAATAAATAGCCTAAAACAAATAGATGTTCTCTATTGGTTTTTTGCGGAGAGAGTCAATGAAGTTTGTAGATGAAGCCACAATTCTGATTGTGGCGGGTGATGGCGGCAACGGCTGTGTCAGCTTCCGTCGTGAAAAATATATTCCCAATGGCGGTCCTGACGGCGGCGACGGCGGCGACGGCGGCGATGTCTATATGCTGGCCGATGAAAACCTGAATACGCTGATTGATTACCGTTTTGAAAAATCATTCCGTGCTGAACGTGGCCAAAATGGCCAGAGCCGCGACTGTACTGGAAAACGGGGTAAAGATATTACGATCAAAGTTCCTGTCGGTACGCGGATTCTGGATAAAGGAACCGGTGAAGTGCTGGGGGACATGACGACTCACCAGCAGAAGCTGATGGTGGCCAAGGGCGGTTGGCATGGACTGGGCAATTCCCGATTTAAGTCTTCTGTTAACCGTGCTCCGCGTCAGAAAACCAACGGTACGCCGGGGGAAGAGCGCGAAGTGATGCTGGAGCTACTGCTTCTGGCCGATGTCGGGATGCTGGGATTGCCCAATGCCGGTAAATCCACCTTTATCCGCGCGGTTTCAGCGGCCAAGCCCAAAGTGGCTGACTATCCCTTTACGACATTAGTGCCGAGCCTTGGCGTGGTTCGCATGGACAGCGAGCAAAGTTTTGTCGTGGCGGATATTCCCGGATTGATTGAAGGGGCTGCCGACGGCGCGGGTTTGGGGATTCGTTTCCTTAAACATTTGGAACGCTGCCGGGTATTACTGCACCTGATTGATTTGGCCCCTATTGATGAGTCCGATCCGATAGAAAACGCCAAAGTGATAGTCAATGAACTACAGCAATACAGTGCGAAGCTTTCTGAAAAACCTCGCTGGCTGGTATTTAATAAAGTTGATTTGATCGACAAAGCCGAAGCCGAGAAACGCGCTAAAGAAATTGCTGCGGCGCTGGGCTGGGAAGAAAAGTATTACCTTATTTCAGCGGCGAATCGCGAAGGCGTTAATGCCCTGTGCTGGGATGTGATGAACTTCCTGAAAGTGCAGCCTAAAGCGCTGGCGATTGAAGAAAGCGCGCCGGAAAAAGTCGAGTTCATGTGGGATGACTATCATCGCGAACAGTTGGCGACGGCGGAAGACGAAGCTGAAGAAGAGTGGGATGATGATTGGGATGACGAGGACGAAGATGGCGTCGAAACCATTTATCAACATTGATGATGCGCTGTATTACGTGGCTGGAGGCCGCCAGGTTCTCCCTCTAGTCAGCTAGCGCTTTTTTGCTGGTCATGCGGGAATTTATTGGCGACGTCCAATAAATTCCCGCCCTAACCTGGACCGGCGGCGCAGCGTGATTCCGTACGCTGCGTCATTTCAGTTATTCTGATAGATATCTTTGTATAAGCGACTTTCAAACCGCACGAGCGGAATGCGTCGTTCGCGCTGATCCTCCGGCGGTACCGCATACCCGGACAGGTACTGGACAAAAGCCATGCGCTGGCCGCTGGCTGTAGTGATAAATCCAGCCAGGTTGTACACGCCTTGCAAGGAGCCGGTTTTTGCAGAAACCTTACCGTCTACTCCCGCTTCATGTAAGCCGCCACGATAGCGTAAGGTGCCGTCATAGCCGGCAAGCGGCAGCATCTCGATATAGTGCAATTCATTATCGTGCTGAGCGATATACTGCAATGCCTGCATCATGGTGGCCGGTGATATCAGGTTATGGCGCGACAGGCCGGAGCCATCAACCACAATGCTGTTGCCTAAATCGACCCCGGCTTTTTGACGTAAAATCTGACGAACCGCGTCAGCGCCGGCACGCCATGTGCCGGAAACATTGAATCGTTCATGGCCGATGGTGCGAAAAACAGCGTCGGCAATCATGTTATCGGACTTTTTCAGCATCATGGTCAGCAGGTCGTGCAGCGGCGCGGACTGGGTTTGCGCCAGCATGCTGCCCGCGGGACCCGGCTGTGTTTGACGTCTCAGGCTTCCCTTAATCCTGATCTCTGCCTGTAGCAGCTCGTCTTTGACAATCGCGCCGGCATAGCTGGCGCCGTCCTGGATGGCGAAGGCCAACGGAAGCGGATCTTGTCTTTGCATCAGGCAGCCCGTCAACGTGAATCGGTTCAGTTCTCCGGGAACCACATCCAGTTCACAGTATTGCGCATCAGGTGACCCCTTAGCCAGCGTACGAACCTCGCTGAACATTTGCACGGGATAATACGACGCCACGCGGATGAACGCGTTGTCACCCGCCCTAGGGGCGCTGTAGAGCGAAACGGAGAAACAGTTACGGTCGACGATGGCGGCCGACGGCGGGGCGCTGAAGCATTGCGTCATATCGTTCCAGGGCCAGCCGGGCGCTTTATCGTGGCTGGCGAAGACCGAGGTATCGATCATGACATCGCCCTCGATTTCCCGAATGCCGCGTTTTTTCAATTCCTGCACCATATTGCGTATCTGCTGGCGCTTCAGCGTCGGGTCGCCGCTGAAGCGAACGATCAGATTACCTCGTAATTGACCGTTAGTTACCGGACTATGACTTTCCATTGTGGTCGCAAAACGATAGTCTGGTCCTAACTGTAGGAGTGCAGCCAGAGCGGTCAACACTTTTTGGGTGCTGGCTGGCAGCGCCATCTGTTGACTATTAAAGGCTAACGTAGGGGTAGCCGCGCCAATTTTTTGCACCACCAGAGCCAGATTGGCGCCATCAGGCAAGTACTGAATATGATCTTCAACAGTTGCTGCATTCGCATGCAGAGCAACAGCGCAGGCAAGTCCGGGAATGATCGATGAAAAACGCATAATCTCAGCTAACAACGGGGTAACGTGCGGTCATACTACGGCGCAACAAGGCCTAAAGTAAACGATGATCCCCAGGGAACTCTGCGTTAAAATACGTATCAAAATGCAAAACCGCTTCCGGCCTGGAAATTTTGTTCCGGGGCTGGTTACTTTTGTTTAATTGCCGGAAAACACTGGCATGTAAGTAGATACTCCGTCGTATTTGATTTTTAACGCGTCAGGATGACGATTATTTGAGGCGTACGGATTTTCTAGAGGTATAGATAATATGAAACAATTTCCGATGACGTTACGTGGTGCCGAAAAATTACGCGAAGAGCTGGATTTTTTGAAGAGTGTTCGCCGACCTGAGATTATTGCCGCGATTGCCGAAGCGCGCGAGCACGGCGACCTGAAAGAAAATGCGGAATACCATGCCGCGCGTGAGCAGCAGGGTTTTTGTGAAGGACGTATCCGGGATATCGAAGCCAAGCTATCCAATGCGCAGGTGATTGATGTGACGAAGATGTCGGCTTCCGGCCGCGTTATCTTCGGCGCAACCGTCAAGGTTATTAATCTGGATACGGAAGAAGAACAAACGTATCGCATCGTTGGCGATGACGAGGCTGACTTTAAGCTGAACCTGATTTCTGTAAACTCGCCGATCGCGCGTGGGCTTATCGGTAAAGAACAGGATGACATTGTTGTGATCCAGACACCGGGCGGTGATGTGGAATATGAAATCGTCAGTGTTGAGTATCTGTAATTTCGGTAGCCTGATGATAAAAACAACAAAGTTTGTAAAGAAAAGAAAAAGGCCGCTTGCGGCCTTTTCTCTCACAGAGAGGCATGGCACCTTTCCGTTAAAACAGAGTATCCTGAAATAAAAAATGTTATCGTGGCAACACTATTTTACGTTCTTTCGACGGACGATAGAGTACCAGCGTATGGCCGATAACCTGAACGTTGCTGGCGCCGGTTTCGCGAACAATGGCTTCAATAATCAAAGTCTTGGTTTCTCGCTCTTCAGCGGCCACCTTAACTTTTATCAATTCGTGATGCTCTAATGCTTGTTCGATCTCAGCCAGAACACCTTCGGTGAGGCCGTTATTGCCCAGCATAACAACCGGTTTTAACGGATGCGCCAGACCTTTCAGGTGTTGTTTTTGTTTATTACTTAGATTCATTGTCTTTTTTGCTTAGGTTGGGATTGAAAACGGCTCATTCTACCGCCATCTCATGATTATAACCAAATTGGTTGTGCAGATTTCGGCTCTGAAAGACGTTTCTACTTACCAATAGCGCCTTACTAAGAATAGTTGGAAAATAGATGGCCACTAAAAAGCGTTCTGCAAGTTCCAGTCGCTGGTTGCAGGAACACTTTAGCGACAAATATGTGCAACAGGCGCAGAAAAAAGGGCTCCGCTCCCGAGCTTGGTTTAAACTTGATGAAATACAACAGAGCGACAAACTGTTTAGACCGGGCATGACGGTGGTTGATTTAGGTGCGGCGCCAGGCGGCTGGTCACAGTATGTCGTGACGCAGATCGGCGGCAAGGGGCGCATCATTGCATGTGATATTCTACCGATGGATCCTATTGTCGGTGTCGATTTCCTGCAGGGGGACTTTCGTGATGAATTAGTCCTCAATGCTCTTCTTGAAAGAGTTGGAGACAACAAAGTTCAGGTGGTGATGTCTGACATGGCCCCGAATATGAGTGGTACACCAGCAGTTGATATTCCGAAATCGATGTATCTGGTTGAATTAGCACTTGGTATGTGTCGGGATGTTTTAGCGCCAGGAGGAAGTTTTCTGGTAAAAGTGTTTCAGGGAGAAGGTTTTGATGAATACCTGCGGGAAATTCGCTCCCTGTTTACGAAGGTTAAAATTCGTAAACCAGACGCTTCGCGTGCCAGATCTCGTGAAGTGTATATCGTAGCGACAGGGCGCAAACTGTAGTACCCTAACGCTGTTTTTTAACACAGTTGTAATATGAGGTTAATCCCTTGAGTGACATGGCGAAAAACCTGATTCTCTGGTTAGTCATCGCAGTCGTGCTGATGTCTGTATTTCAGAGCTTTGGGCCCAGCGAGTCGAATGGCCGCAGGGTGGATTATTCAACCTTCTTAACTGAAGTGAATCAGGATCAGGTCCGTGAAGCACGTATTAACGGGCGTGAGATCAGTGTTATCAAAAAAGATAGCAACAGATACACAACTTATATTCCTGTCAACGATCCCAAGTTACTGGATAACCTGATAACGAAGAATGTGAAAGTCGTTGGTGAGCCGCCGGAAGAGCAGAGTATCCTGGCTACGATATTTATTTCCTGGTTCCCAATGCTATTGCTGATTGGTGTCTGGATCTTCTTTATGCGTCAAATGCAAGGCGGTGGCGGTAAAGGCGCCATGTCCTTCGGTAAAAGCAAGGCTCGGATGCTGACGGAAGATCAGATCAAAACCACTTTCGCTGACGTCGCCGGTTGTGATGAAGCAAAAGAAGAAGTCAGTGAGCTGGTTGAATATCTGCGTGAGCCAAGCCGTTTCCAGAAGCTGGGCGGCAAGATACCGAAAGGCATCCTGATGGTCGGTCCGCCGGGAACGGGTAAAACCCTGCTGGCAAAAGCGATCGCCGGTGAAGCGAAAGTACCTTTCTTTACTATTTCTGGTTCCGACTTCGTTGAAATGTTTGTCGGCGTGGGCGCATCCCGCGTGCGCGACATGTTTGAGCAGGCGAAAAAAGCCGCGCCTTGTATCATCTTCATTGATGAAATTGATGCCGTGGGTCGTCAGCGTGGCGCGGGTCTGGGTGGCGGTCATGATGAGCGTGAACAGACGTTGAACCAGATGCTGGTTGAAATGGATGGTTTTGAAGGTAATGAAGGCATCATTGTTATTGCCGCGACGAACCGCCCTGATGTGCTTGACCCTGCGTTATTGCGTCCTGGCCGTTTTGACCGCCAGGTGGTGGTCGGCTTGCCAGATGTTCGCGGTCGTGAGCAGATTCTGAAAGTGCACATGCGTCGCGTACCTCTATCCCCGGATATTGACGCCTCCGTCATCGCGCGTGGCACGCCTGGTTTCTCCGGCGCTGATTTGGCTAACCTGGTCAACGAAGCCGCGCTTTTCGCCGCCCGCGGCAATAAGCGGGTTGTGTCCATGGTCGAGTTTGAGAAAGCGAAAGATAAGATCATGATGGGCGCAGAGCGCCGTTCCATGGTGATGACGGAGCAGCAGAAAGAGTCGACGGCCTATCATGAAGCGGGCCATGCAATTATTGGTCGGTTGGTGCCGGAGCACGATCCGGTGCATAAAGTGACGATCATTCCTCGTGGCCGCGCACTGGGCGTGACATTCTTCTTGCCGGAAGGTGATGCGATCAGCGCTAGCCGTCAGAAGCTGGAAAGTCAGATTTCCACTCTGTACGGCGGCCGTCTGGCTGAGGAAATCATCTACGGCGTGGAAAAGGTTTCCACCGGCGCATCAAACGACATCAAGGTTGCAACCTCTATTGCTCGCAACATGGTAACGCAGTGGGGATTTTCTGAAAAATTGGGTCCGTTGTTGTACGCAGAGGAAGATGGCGAAGTGTTCCTGGGACGTTCTGTGGCTAAGGCCAAACATATGTCTGATGAAACCGCCAGAATCATCGATCAGGAAGTTAAATCTCTGATTGAGCGTAACTATCAGCGTGCGCGTGAGTTACTGATGGCGAATATGGACATCCTGCATTCGATGAAGGATGCATTAATGAAGTATGAAACCATTGATGCGCCTCAGATTGATGACTTGATGTCGCGTAAGGACGTTCGTCCGCCAGCTGGCTGGGAAGAACAGAAGTCAGACAGCAACTCTGGCAGCGGTGGTTCACCCATGGCGCCAACGCCGGTTGATGAACCTCGCACACCTAATCCGGGCAACACAATTTCCGGGCAATTAGGCGAGAAATAATTTAACCAGTGCGCCTGTGATATTCACACTGCACGACTAAAAACCCCGGACTTGTCCGGGGTTTTTTACTAACGTCATTTGCCGAATAAGTTTTAAGATAGTCAACGAGTTGAGGGGAAATCATGCAATTGACTGCCAGAGGATCAACCCTGGATCTTTCTCGTCCCAAGGTGATGGGGATTCTTAACGTCACTCCCGATTCATTTTCTGATGGCGGCAAGCACAATACGTTGGATGCTGCGCTGTTTCATGCTCAGGATATGATTACGGCCGGCGCTATGCTGATTGACATTGGGGGTGAATCCACGCGTCCCGGTGCCGACGAGGTCAGTACGGGAGAAGAGCTGGAGCGTGTTATTCCCGTGGTTGAAGCCTTGGCCCAGCGTTTTGATACCTGGATTTCTGTCGATACGTCAAAATCTGAAGTCATCACGGCCGCGGCGCAGGCTGGCGCTCATCTGATTAACGATATCCGCTCACTGCAGGAGCCCGGTGCGTTAGCCGCCGCTGCGGCGACCGGGCTACCGGTGTGCCTTATGCATATGCAGGGATTGCCAAAGACAATGCAGCATAGCCCGCATTATGATGACTTGATGACAGAGGTCGGCGATTTTTTTCAGCGTCAGATCGATCGTTGCGTAAACGCCAATATTCTAAAAAGCAATTTGTTACTGGATCCCGGATTCGGATTTGGCAAGAATTTGTCCCACAATTACCAGCTTTTGGCGCGCCTGAGTGAATTACACCGTTTTGAGTTGCCACTGCTGGTCGGGATGTCGAGAAAATCGATGATTGGACAGCTACTAAAGGTTCCCCCGATTAAACGGGGGCCGGGCAGCGTTACCTGTGCGGTGATAGCGGCGATGCAGGGCGCGCAAATCATTCGTGTTCATGACGTAAAAGAAACGGTAGATGCGATGCGTATTGTCGAGGCCACTCTTTCAGCAAAGGAATAAAAACTATTATGAGTAACCGTAAATATTTTGGAACCGATGGCGTTCGGGGCAAAGTGGGCGATAGCCCAATTACTCCCGATTTTGTGTTGAAGCTGGGCTGGGCGGCGGGAAAAGTGCTGGCGCGACATGGCTCGCGTAAAATCATCATCGGTAAGGACACCCGAATATCCGGTTATATGCTGGAGTCTGCGTTGGAAGCGGGGTTGGCCGCGGCGGGATTATCCGCCTCGTTTACCGGCCCAATGCCGACCCCGGCGGTGGCTTATCTCACTCGGACATTCAGAGCAGAGGCCGGCATTGTTATTTCGGCCTCGCATAACCCTTATTATGATAACGGCATTAAATTCTTCTCAATTGACGGCACTAAACTGCCTGATGAAGTCGAAGAGGCGATTGAGGCTGAATTAGAGAAGCCGCTGACCTGTGTTGAATCTGCAGAGCTGGGTAAGGCCAATCGCATCGTTGATGCCGCCGGGCGCTATATTGAATTCTGTAAGGGAACATTCCCCAGCGAACTGAATCTGAACGGCCTGAAGGTGGTGGTGGATTGTGCGAATGGCGCAACGTATCACATCGCCCCCAGCGTTTTGCGTGAACTGGGGGCGGACGTCATTTCCATCGGCTGCAAGCCTGATGGAATGAATATTAACGAAGAGTGCGGCGCAACGGACGTCAGGCAGCTGCAGGCGCGAGTTTTGGCGGAAAAGGCCGATGTAGGATTGGCTTTTGATGGTGACGGCGACCGATTGATTATGGTTGACCACCTCGGCAATAAAGTCGATGGCGACCAAATCCTGTATATCATTGCTCGAGAAGGTTTGCGCCAGGGGCAGCTGCGCGGCGGGGCGGTAGGAACCTTGATGAGTAATATGGGATTGGAACTGGCATTAAAGCAACTGGGGATCCCCTTTGCCCGAGCCAAGGTCGGCGATCGTTATGTGTTGGAAATGATGCAGGCCAAAGGATGGCGCATCGGCGCTGAAAACTCCGGTCATGTGATTCTACTGGATAAAACGACGACGGGCGACGGCGTTATAGCCGGTTTGCAAGTGCTTACCGCCATGGTCAGAAACCACATGAGCCTGCATGACTTGTGCAGCGGCATGAAACTGTTCCCACAGGTGCTGGTTAATGTCCGCTACTCCGGGGAGCATGATCCGCTTGAGGACCAGCGGGTTCAACAGATAACGTGCGATGTTGAGAAAGCGCTGATCGGACGAGGGCGAGTATTACTCCGGAAGTCGGGCACGGAGCCGTTGATACGCGTCATGGTCGAGGGTGAAAACGAAGCCATGGTGGTCGAGTTGGCCAATCGGATCGCCGATGCGGTAAAAGCGGTTTAATTGGATTCAGCAGCGCCAGAGAGCGTATTCTGGCAATGCTGCCTCTTTAAATGCCCGGTCTTTATGATTGATTTGATTAGTCAGTTGCTAACCTTAACAATCAAGTAGATAACCTGTTCAATGCTGGCTGCGCACCGTAAGCCGCTGCTTTTTTCTTCAATCAGCCAATGGCGGCTAAATTACCCTTGCGTACGCTACAGCCTTTGGTTAGTATTCAGACCCGCTTAATAAGGGATGATGTTTCTATTCACTTTAGCGGCTACACGCGATTTTTCGCTAGAATTTAAAATCTCCATGAATAATGGGGAAAACGGTTACGGGTACAATTATGTACGAAGCTCTTTTAGTCATTTTCCTGTTGATAGCGATCGGGCTGGTTGCCTTGATTATGCTGCAACAAGGTAAAGGTGCTGATATGGGAGCCTCGTTCGGAGCAGGTGCTTCTGCCACTTTGTTCGGTTCGAGCGGCTCCGGCAACTTCATGACTCGCATGACCGCAGTGTTGGCGACCTTGTTCTTCATCATTAGCCTGGTGCTGGGCAACATGAGCACCAAGCATGATAAAGCAGGTAGCGTATGGGATAACCTGAGCCAGCCTGAAAAAGCCGAGCAGACGACAGCGCCTGCCGCGCCTTCGACGCCAGCGAGCGATATTCCGAAATAATCGTTTTAAAAGAAGTAACCGCAACGGCGCAGCTCGCTGTTGCGATAAAGCAGTAGCAGTAATTGTGATGCCGAGGTGGTGGAATTGGTAGACACGCTACCTTGAGGTGGTAGTGCCCGATTGGGCTTACGGGTTCAAGTCCCGTCCTCGGTACCAATCCTATAGATAACTTGCTTTTTGGCGGTTGTCAGCGTAGTATTTGCCACGTTTTCGGACGCGGGGTGGAGCAGCATGGTAGCTCGTCGGGCTCATAACCCGAAGGTCGTCGGTTCAAATCCGGCCCCCGCAACCACTTAACTTTCCAGGTAGCGCTTTTTTTCAAATAGGCTGTTCAGTAAGTTTCCATCGCTTTCACAGTCGTTTTGAAAGAATCCTTAACCGAAAGTTATGCCGCGTTATTTTAGCGGTAATAGGGTCCAGTTGCATAAAGCCCCGATATATCGGGGTTTTTTGTTATTTGGTAACAGAATTACTGGGCTATTAAGCCCTTTTTTTATGTCTTGGGGGTGGGCTTGTCCACATTAGAGCAAAAATTAACAGAGATGATTTCAGCGCCAGTCGAAGCATTAGGCTACGAACTGGTGGGTATTGAGTTCATCCGGGGTCGCCAATCGACGCTGCGTATCTATATTGATAGTGAAGATGGCATCACTGTTGATGATTGTGCTGATGTCAGCCACCAGGTCAGTGCCGTGTTGGATGTTGAAGATCCCATCACTGTCGCCTATAACCTGGAAGTGTCATCTCCTGGGCTTGAGCGCCCTTTGTTCACGGCAGAACATTATGTCCGTTTCATCGGTGAAGAGGTGACAGTGGTGCTGCGTATGGCAGTCCAGAATCGCCGTAAATGGTCGGGGATTATTAAAGCCGTTGAAGGCGAAATGATCACCATAACAGTGGAAGGCAAAGACGAAGTGTTCGCGCTGAGCAACATCCAGAAGGCGAATCTGGTACCCCACTTTTAAAGTTTGGATGAGGCAACTAGGATGAATAAAGAGATTCTGGCTGTTGTTGAAGCTGTTTCCAACGAAAAAGCCGTCCCGCGTGAAAAGATTTTTGAGGCATTGGAAACCGCACTGGCGACAGCAACTAAGAAAAAATACGAGCAGGAAATCGACGTCCGCGTCAGCATTGATCGTAAAACCGGGGATTTCGATACATTCCGCCGCTGGGTAATCGTCAATGAAGTTACCCAGCCAACGCGCGAAATTACCTTGGATGCGGCGCAGTTTGAAGATCCTTCTCTTGATATTGGTGATTACGTTGAAGATCAGATTGAGTCTGTAACCTTTGACCGTATTACCACGCAAACCGCAAAACAGGTTATTGTACAGAAGGTGCGCGAAGCTGAACGCGCCATGGTTGTCGATCAGTTCCGTGAGCAGGAAGGCGAGATTGTCACCGGTGTCGTGAAGAAAGTTAACCGTGATAATATCTCTCTGGATTTGGGTAACAATGCCGAAGCGGTTATTGGCCGTGAAGACATGTTGCCGCGCGAAAACTTCCGTCCTGGCGATCGTATTCGCGGCGTACTTTATGCCGTTCGTCCCGAAGCCCGCGGCGCCCAACTGTTTGTCAGCCGCTCTCGTCCGGAAATGCTGGTCGAACTCTTCCGTATCGAAGTACCGGAAATCGGTGAAGAGGTCATTGAGATCAAGGCTGCGGCTCGCGATCCAGGTTCCCGTGCGAAAATTGCGGTGAAAACCAATGACAAGCGTATTGACCCGGTCGGCGCTTGCGTCGGCATGCGTGGAGCGCGTGTTCAGGCCGTATCCAGCGAGCTGGGCGGCGAGCGCATTGATATCATTCTGTGGGATGATAATCCCGCCCAGTTTGTTATCAACGCCATGGCTCCGGCCGATGTGGTCTCCATCGTGGTTGATGAAGACACCTGTACGATGGATATCGCCGTCGAGTCCAGCAACCTGGCTCAGGCGATAGGCCGTAACGGTCAGAACGTGCGTTTGGCCTCCCAACTGTTGAAACAGCACCGTTCCGACGATCGTTGGGAATTGAACGTGATGACGGTGGAAGATCTTCAGGCCAAACATCAGGCTGAAGCCCATGCGGCCATTGACGTCTTCACCAAGCATCTGGATGTCGACGAAGAGTTTGCCACCGTACTGGTTGAAGAGGGCTTCTCTTCGCTTGAAGAATTGGCCTATGTGCCTCTGAAAGAGCTGTTGGCAATCGAAGGCCTTGATGAAGAAACCATTGAGGTATTACGTGAACGAGCTAAGGCCGCGTTAACCACGCTGGCGTTGGCGGATGAGGAAAGTCGCGGTGACGGCCAACCCGCGGACGATTTGCTCAGTTTACCTGGTCTGTCGCGTGAAATGGCATTCAAGCTGGCAGCTCGCGGTATTTGCACGCTGGAAGATCTTGCTGAGCAGGGCGTCGACGACCTGACGGATATTGAAGAGCTTAATGATGAAAAAGCCGGTGAGCTGATTATGGCCGCCCGTAATATCTGTTGGTTTGGCGACGAAAACGAATAACGAACTGTAGCAGGAAAGGAACAGCATGACAGATGTAACCGTAAAATCGCTGGCCACAGAGATTCAGACTTCGGTTGACCGCCTGATACAGCAGTTTGCTGATGCGGGCATTACCAAGTCTGCATCGGATTCTGTGACCCAGCACGAGAAAGAAACATTACTGGCGCACTTGAACCGAGATCGTGGAAATGCGCCGGGGAAATTGACTCTACAGCGTAAAACGCGTAGCACGTTAAATATTCCAAGCACTGGCGGGAAGAGTAAGTCAGTGCAGATTGAAGTCCGCAAGAAACGCACTTATGTAAAACGCGATCCTATCGAAGCTCAAAAAGCGGAAGAGGAAGAGCAGGCACGGCGTGAAGCGGAAGAACAGGCACAACGCGCGGCTGAAGAACAAGCCAAACTTGAAGCGGCTGAGAAAGCTAAGCGCGCTGCCGAAGAGCAAGCCAAACGTGAGGCCGCTGAAAAAGCTAAGCGTGACATAGCGGAAAAAGAAAAAGTGATTAACCAACAAAATAATTTATCCAAACCAGCCCAGGTTGAGAAAGCTCGACGCGAAGCCGAAGCCGCCGAACTTAAGCGTAAAGCGGAAGAAGCCGCTCGCCTTAAGGTCGAGGAAGAAGCGCGCCGCTTGGCGGAAGAAGCACGTCGTATGGCGGAAGAAAACGCCGGACGTTGGGAAGCGGAAAGCGCTAAATCCGAAGAGTCAGCCGATTATCACGTGACGACTTCCCATCATGCCCGCGAAGCGGAAGATGAGAACGACCGCAAGGTTGAAGGCGAACGCCGCAGCCGCAGTAAAGCGCCGAAGCAGAAAAAAGGCAATCGCCAGTCCGAATCGAAGGCTGACCGCGAAGAAGCTCGCGCGGTTACCCGCGGTGGCAAAGGCAAGCGCAAGCCAAGTTCGTTGCAGCAGAGCTTCAACAAACCGGCTCAAGCGGTCAACCGCGATGTCATCATCGGCGAAACGATTACCGTTGCTGAATTGGCTAATAAAATGGCAGTAAAAGGTTCCCAGGTTATCAAGGTGATGATGAAACTGGGCGCCATGGCGACGATTAACCAGGTCATCGACCAGGAAACCGCGCAGCTGGTTGCCGAAGAGATGGGCCATAAAGTGATCCTGCGTCGTGAGAACGAACTGGAAGAAGCGCTAATGAGCGATCGTGATACCGGCGCTGCTGCTGAGTCGCGCGCGCCCGTGGTGACTATCATGGGTCACGTCGATCACGGTAAAACCTCTTTGCTGGATTATATCCGCTCAACGAAGGTCGCCGCTGGCGAAGCCGGTGGGATCACCCAGCATATCGGCGCTTATCACGTTGAGACGGACAACGGTATGATCACTTTCCTGGATACTCCCGGACACGCCGCGTTTACCGCAATGCGTGCTCGTGGAGCCCAGGCGACGGATATCGTGGTGCTGGTCGTGGCCGCTGACGATGGCGTAATGCCGCAGACAATCGAAGCCGTTCAGCATGCCAAGGCCGCTCATGTGCCGGTTGTTGTCGCGGTGAACAAGATTGATAAGCCGGAAGCGGATCCTGATCGCGTTAAAACCGAGCTGTCGCAGTACGGCATCATGCCGGAAGAGTGGGGCGGCGAATCTCAGTTTGTACACGTATCGGCTAAAGCGGGTACCGGGATTGATGAACTGCTGGACGCGATTTTGTTGCAGGCCGAAGTTCTGGAACTTAAGGCTATCCGCAGCGGGATGGCCAGCGGCGTGGTGATTGAATCCTTCCTGGATAAAGGTCGCGGTCCGGTAGCAACGGTTCTGGTGCGCGAAGGTACGTTGAATAAGGGCGATATCGTTCTTTGTGGCTTTGAATACGGACGCGTTCGTGCGATGCGCGACGAATTAGGTCGTGAAATCAACTCGGCTGGTCCGTCGATTCCGGTGGAAATCCTGGGCCTGTCCGGCGTGCCGGCGGCTGGTGATGAAGCTACCGTCGTTCGCGACGAGAAGAAAGCGCGCGAAGTGGCGCTATATCGCCAGGGTAAATTCCGTGAAGTCAAGCTGGCTCGTCAGCAGAAATCCAAACTGGAAAACATGTTCGCCAACATGACCGAAGGTGAAGTT
Organism: Brenneria bubanii; assembly: GCF_022378355.1. Lineage (GTDB taxonomy): Bacteria > Pseudomonadota > Gammaproteobacteria > Enterobacterales > Enterobacteriaceae > Brenneria > Brenneria bubanii. The sequence continues at coordinate 159,662 of NZ_JAKMAJ010000006.1, read as the reverse complement.
TCTGAACTGAACATCGTGCTTAAGTCTGACGTTCAGGGGTCTTGCGAGGCCATTTTCGATGCGTTGGAAAAACTGTCTACCGATGAAGTGAAAGTAAAAATTGTCGGTTCAGGCGTGGGCGGAATCACCGAAACCGACGCTACGCTGGCAGCGGCATCGAATGCGATTATCCTTGGCTTTAACGTCCGTGCGGATGCTTCCGCTCGTCGCGTCGTTGAGTCCGAAAGTCTGGATCTGCGCTATTATTCAGTTATCTATGATCTGATTGATGAAGTTAAGCAGGCCATGAGCGGTATGCTGGCGCCGGAATATAAACAAGAGATTATCGGTCTGGCAGAAGTTCGTGACGTGTTTAAATCACCAAAATTTGGCGCTATCGCCGGTTGTATGGTGACGGAAGGCGTCGTGAAACGTCACAACAAAATTCGCGTCCTGCGTGAAAACGTGGTCATCTATGAAGGCGAACTCGAGTCTCTGCGCCGTTTCAAAGATGACGTTAACGAAGTTCGCAGCGGCATGGAATGTGGTATCGGCGTTAAGAACTACAACGATGTCCGTGCCAGCGACGTGATCGAAGTTTTTGAAACGATTGAGATCAAACGTACGATTGCATAAATCGACGTTAGGCGATGCGATAAGTTATTCATGGGGGGCCTTGTGCCCCCCGACTTTTACTTGAGGATTCAACATGGCAAAAGAATTCAGCCGCACCCAGCGCGTAGCGCAGGAAATGCAAAAAGAAATCGCCATTATTATTCAACGGGAAGTGAAAGATCCGCGGATTGGTATGGCTACCGTATCCGGCGTTGAAGTTTCACGCGATCTGGCTTACGCCAAAGTTTTTGTGACCTTTCTGAATGATAACGAGCCTGAGCAGGTAAAAGCGGCGGTTAAAGCACTGCAGGATGCCTCTGGTTTTATCCGTATGCTGCTGGGTAAAGCGATGCGTCTGCGCGTCGTGCCTGAACTGACGTTTTCTTACGATAATTCGTTGGTTGAAGGGATGAGAATGTCCAATCTGGTGACTAACGTCGTCAGACACGATGCCGAGCGTCGTTCGGCAACGGGCGAAGATCAGGAGGATTAATGAGTCGTCCTCGTCGCCGCGGCCGTGATGTACACGGCGTGTTGCTGTTAGATAAGCCGCAGGGCATGTCATCTAATGATGTTTTGCAGAAAGTGAAACGGATTTTCAACGCCAATAAGGCCGGCCATACGGGAGCCTTGGATCCGTTGGCAACGGGCATGTTGCCGATCTGTTTGGGGGAGGCGACGAAGTTTTCCCGTTATCTGCTGGACTCGGATAAAAGGTATCGTGTTATTGCGCGTCTTGGACAGCGTACCGATACCTCTGATGCCGACGGCAATGTCATTGAAACGCGTTCGATCGCCTTTTCTTCGGATGAACTGAGCTTGGCGCTGGACAGCTTCCGTGGCGAGACGAAGCAGGTTCCTTCGATGTACTCGGCGCTCAAGCATCAAGGGCGTCCGCTCTATGAATATGCCCGTCAGGGGCTGGTCGTTCCGCGCGAAGCGCGTGATATTACCGTTTATGAGCTGCTGTTTATCCGCTGTGAAGGGGATGAACTTGAACTGGAAATTCATTGCTCGAAAGGCACCTATATTCGCACCATCATTGATGATTTGGGTGAAAAACTTGGCTGCGGCGCGCACGTGATTTATCTGCGTCGCTTACAGGTGGCGACCTATCCTGCCGAACGGATGGTGACGCTGGATAAATTGAGAGCATTGTTGGAACAGGCTCAAACTGAGGAACGTTCTCCGTCGTTGAGTCTTGATCCCCTGTTGATGCCGATGGAGAGCCCGGCAATGGGGTTTCCCGAAGTGAATTTAACGCCGGTTACCGCTGGATACCTGAAATTGGGGCAAGCGGTCCAAGCCTCGGGCGTGCCTTCGGATGGCATGGTGCGGATTACTGAAGGCGATGAACACAAATTCATTGGCATGGGAGAGATCGACGATGACGGCCGCTTGGCTCCCCGTCGTTTGGTCGTCGAGTTTCAGTAAGAAGTACGTTTGTCGCTGCCTTGCTATCGGATGAGGCTAAGAGTAGAATAGCGCGGCTTAACTATTGGGTGGCTGAATTAGAGATCGGCGCCTGTTTTTTTATCTATAATGTCTGGAGTATTACTATGTCTCTAAGTGTTGAAGCTAAAGCTAAAATCGTTGCGGAATTCGGTCGTGGCACTAACGACAGTGGTTCTACCGAAGTTCAGGTTGCTTTGCTGACCGCGCAGATCAACCACCTGCAGGGTCACTTTGCCGAGCACAAAAAAGATCACCACAGCCGTCGTGGTCTGCTGCGTATGGTTTCTCAGCGTCGTAAGCTGCTGGACTACCTGAAGCGTAAAGATGTAGCACGCTATACCAGCCTGATTGAACGTCTGGGTCTGCGTCGCTAAGTCTTCTCAGTTTCAGTAGGAAGGGGCCTTTACGGGCCCCTTTCTTCTAGGAAGCGTTAGTAAAACAGAGTAATGTATTTGTTGTTTTAATTATGATCTTTCATTGCAGAGGTTCGCGCGGCTAATGAGAGGCTTTATCTGCATGAGCAGGGTAAGGGTTGTCATTAGTCGTGAGGATGTAATGCAAAGGTCAGGAGTTCATCGGCTCGTCTATCTTGAACAGGTATGATGCGCCCAAGTTAAGGATATTATTTTGCTGAATCCGATCGTTCGTAAATTTCAATACGGGCAACATACCGTCACTTTAGAAACCGGTATGATGGCCCGCCAGGCTACCGCTGCTGTTATGGTAAGCATGGATGATACCGCCGTATTTGTTACCGTTGTCGGCGCCAAACACGCCAAACCAGGTCAGGGCTTCTTCCCGCTGACCGTTAACTATCAGGAACGTACCTACGCAGCCGGCCGTATTCCTGGCGGTTTCTTCCGTCGTGAAGGCCGTCCGAGCGAAGGTGAAACCCTGATTTCCCGTCTGATTGACCGTCCTATCCGTCCGCTGTTCCCGGAAGGTTTCCTGAATGAAGTTCAGGTTATTGCGACCGTGGTTTCGGTTAACCCGCAGGTTAACCCGGATATCGTGGCGATGATTGGCGCCTCTGCCGCGCTGAGCTTGTCCGGTATCCCGTTTGGCGGCCCGATTGGCGCCGCGCGCGTTGGTTACCTGAACGATCAGTACGTGTTGAACCCGACTACTGACGAACTGAAAGAAAGCCGTCTGGATCTGGTGGTTGCCGGTACCGAAGGCGCGGTGCTGATGGTTGAATCCGAAGCGGATCTGTTAAGTGAAGATCAGATGCTAGGCGCCGTGGTGTTTGGTCACGAACAACAGCAGATCGTCATTGAAAATATCAACTCGCTGGTTGCCGAAGCTGGTAAACCTAAATGGGATTGGCATGCGCCGGAAATTAACGTTTCCTTGCAGCAGCGTGTTGCCGCTCTGTCTGAAGCGCGTCTGGGCGATGCCTATCGCATTACTGAAAAACAGGAGCGTTACGCGCAGGTTGACGCGATTAAAGCCGATGTTGAAGCCGCGCTGTTAGCGGAAGATGAAACGCTGAGCGCTGGTGAAATTCAGGAAATCCTGGGCGGCATCGAGAAAAATGTCGTTCGTAGCCGTGTCCTGCGTGGCGAGCCGCGTATCGACGGCCGTGAAAAAGACATGATTCGTGGTCTGGATGTGCGTACCGGCGTGCTGCCGCGTACCCACGGTTCCGCGCTGTTCACCCGTGGTGAAACTCAGGCGCTGGTTACCGCCACTCTGGGTACGGAACGTGATGCGCAAACTATCGACGAACTGACTGGCGAGCGTACCGACCGCTTCCTGCTGCACTATAACTTCCCTCCGTACTCCGTTGGGGAGACCGGAATGGTTGGTTCGCCGAAACGTCGTGAAATCGGTCATGGCCGTTTGGCGAAACGTGGTGTTCTGGCCGTTATGCCGAAAGCCAGTGAGTTCCCGTACACGGTACGTGTGGTTTCTGAAATTACGGAATCCAACGGTTCTTCTTCCATGGCCTCTGTCTGCGGCGCTTCTCTGGCGCTGATGGATGCCGGTGTGCCGATTAAAGCCGCTGTTGCAGGTATTGCGATGGGTCTGGTGAAAGAAGGCGAAAACTTTGTTGTCCTGTCCGATATTCTGGGCGATGAAGATCATCTGGGCGATATGGACTTTAAAGTTGCCGGTAGCCTTGATGGTATCACTGCATTGCAGATGGATATCAAAATCGAAGGCATTACCCGTGAAATCATGCAGGTTGCCTTGAATCAGGCTAAAGGCGCTCGTCTGCATATCCTGGGTGTGATGGAGCAGGCTATCAGCACGCCGCGCGGCGATATTTCCGAATTTGCGCCACGTATCCACACTATCAAGATCAGCACTGATAAGATTAAAGACGTTATCGGTAAGGGCGGATCCGTTATTCGCGCGCTGACCGAAGAAACCGGTACCACTATCGAGATCGAAGATGATGGTACGGTGAAGATTGCTTCTACCGATGGCGAGAAAGCCAAGCATGCGATTCGCCGCATCGAAGAGATTACGGCTGAAATCGAAGTGGGTCGTATCTATCAGGGTAAAGTAACGCGTATCGTTGATTTCGGTGCTTTCGTTGCCATCGGCGGCGGTAAAGAAGGTCTGGTCCATATTTCTCAAATCGCCGACAAGCGTGTTGAGAAAGTAACCGACTACCTGCAAATGGGTCAGGAAGTACCGGTCAAGGTACTGGAAGTTGACCGCCAGGGCCGCGTACGTTTAAGCATTAAAGAAGCAAATGCTCAACCTCAGGAAGCGGCAGTAGCGCCTTCTGAGGGTGAATAACTGTTAAAAACAGTAGTGCGGCTCCTTACTGTGTAAGGAGCTGCGATCGTAAGGAGCGGACGTCCTTATGTTGAGCAGACCGGGACAGGATGTTCATCCAATGTTTGTCTTCGGGAGTGGGAAATGAAGCCTTTCTTGCGCTGGTGTTATGTTGCGACAGCTCTTATGCTGGCAGGATGCAGCAACACGGATTGGCGTAAAGACGCGGTATTGGCAATTCCATTACAGCCTACTTTACAGCAGGAAGTGATTCTGGCGCGCATGGAACAAATTCTTGCCAGCCGGGCATTAACCGATGATGAGCGAGCACAGCTATTATATGAGCGCGGAGTGCTGTATGATAGTTTAGGGTTGCGGGCATTAGCGCGGAATGATTTTTCACAAGCGCTGACGATCCGCCCCGATATGCCAGAGGTTTTTAACTATCTGGGTATTTACTTAACGCAGGCAGGCAATTTTGATGCTGCCTATGAAGCGTTTGATTCTGTACTAGAGCTTGATCCAACTTACAATTACGCGCGTTTAAACCGGGGCATCGCTTTGTACTATGGCGGTCGTTACCTGTTAGCGCAGGATGATCTGCTGGCGTTTTATCGAGACGATCCAAATGATCCTTTCCGTTCGTTGTGGCTGTACCTTGCGGAGCGAGAAATCAATCCGGAGACGGCTAAAGTCGCGTTGCAGAAACGCTATGACGGAGCGCAGAAAGGGCCGTGGGGATGGAATATTGTCGAATTCTACCTGAATGGTATCAGCGAAAAAGTGCTGATGACCCGCTTGCAGGAAGAGGCTACGGATAACACTTCGCTCGCTGAGCATCTCAGTGAAACTGACTTCTATTTAGGTAAGCACTACCTAAGTCTGGGGGACAAGAACACCGCTTTGGCGCTGTTCAAGCTGACGGTTGCCAACAATGTCCATAATTTTGTTGAGCACCGCTATGCATTGTTGGAATTGGCGCTATTAGGCCAAGAGCAAGACGACCTATCAGGATCGGACCAGCAATAGCTGACGAACAACTATATCAGCCCTAAAACCATGGTTATCACCTTCGCGGGTGAGGGCTTTTTTGTTCGCTTTTTAATCCAATTTGAGCCGGTTCACACTTTTCAATGAAAATGACTGAAAATTTTCTCGACGAGTTATGTAGACTGGCCGCCATCTATGAGGCACGTGTACATGACTACCGAGTTTGAAACTTCTTTTGCTGAACTGGGGCTGTCCGCCCCCATCATTAATGCCCTTACCGATCTGGGCTACGAAAAACCATCGCCGATTCAGGCGGAATGTATTCCTCATTTATTGAGTGGTCGCGATGTGCTGGGTATGGCACAGACCGGTAGTGGTAAAACCGCGGCATTCGCGCTGCCATTACTGAACAATCTTAAACCCGAATTAAAAGCACCGCAGATGCTGGTGCTGGCTCCTACCCGCGAATTGGCCGTGCAGGTTGCTGAAGCCTGTAATGATTTTGCTAAACATATGCACGGCGTGAACGTGGTCGCTCTGTACGGCGGCCAGCGCTATGACGTACAGCTGCGCGCGTTGCGTGGCGGGGCGCAGATTGTTGTCGGTACGCCGGGACGTCTGCTGGATCACCTGAAGCGTGGTACGCTTGATCTGTCCAACCTGAGTGGTCTGGTTCTGGATGAAGCGGATGAAATGTTGCGCATGGGCTTTATTGAAGATGTTGAAAACATCATGGCTCAGATCCCTGCGGAACATCAAACGGCGTTATTCTCCGCCACCATGCCGGAAGCGATTCGTCGCATTACGCGTCGTTTCATGAAGGATCCGCAGGAAGTGCGTATTCAGTCCAGCATCAATACCCGTCCAGATATCAGCCAGAGCTACTGGACTGTTCATGGCCTGCGTAAAAATGAAGCACTGGTTCGTTTTCTGGAAGCGGAAGATTTTGATGCGGCGATCATTTTCGTTCGTACTAAAAATGCGACGCTGGAAGTGGCCGAAGCGCTGGAGCGCAGCGGTTATAACAGCGCCGCATTGAACGGCGATATGAACCAGGCTCTGCGTGAACAAACGCTGGAACGCCTGAAAGATGGTCGTCTGGATATTCTGATCGCCACCGATGTGGCGGCTCGCGGTCTGGACGTTGATCGTATCAGCCTGGTTGTTAACTACGATATCCCGATGGATGCCGAGTCTTACGTTCACCGTATTGGCCGTACCGGCCGTGCTGGTCGTGCCGGCCGCGCGTTACTGTTTGTTGAAAACCGTGAACGTCGTTTGCTGCGCAATGTAGAACGCACCATGAAGCTGACTATTCCTGAAGTTGAATTGCCGAATGCTGAACTGCTGGGACAACGTCGTCTGGCGAAGTTTGCAGCGAAAGTGCAGTTGCAACTGGAAAGCAGCGATCTGGATATGTACCGTGCGCTGTTATCCAAATTGCAGCCTGAGGAAGAGTTGGATATCGAAACCCTGGCTGCGGCATTGCTGAAAATGGCTCAGGGCGAACGTCCGCTGATTCTGCCGCCGGATCCGGTCTTCGATCGTCGTCCTCGTCGTGAATTCCGCGATCGTGATGACTCTCGCGGCGACCGTCGCCGTGATGGCGATCGTCCTGCGCGTCGTGAACGCCGCGATGTGGGCGATATGGAGCTGTATCGCATTGAAGTTGGCCGTGATGACGGTGTCGAAGTTCGTCATATTGTGGGCGCTATTGCCAATGAAGGTGATATCAGCAGCCGCTATATCGGCAACATCAAACTGTTTGGTACTCACTCAACCATCGAGCTGCCGAAAGGCATGCCGGGTGATCTGTTGTCTCACTTTACCCGCACGCGTATTCTGAACAAACCGATGAATATGCAGTTACTGGGCGATGCCAAACCGCATGAGCGCGGCAATGGCGAACGCCGTGGTCCTCGTCCTGCGGGAGACCGTCGTGATGGTGCGCCGCGTCGTTCTTACAGTAACGGCGAACGCCGTGAAGGGAACGCCGGCGGCGGACGTAGCTTTAACCGCGATAGCGCGCCGCGCACGCCGCGTCGTCGTCCTGCTGACGCATAATAGTGTCACATCAGGTAATACAATATCCGCCTGTGGATATTTAATAATCTGATGTTTTTTGATATAAAACGAACGGCTCTTGTAAGGGCCGTTTTTTTTTACGATGTAAATGATAAGTAACCTGCCTATTTCCCAATCGAAAGACGTTTCTCATATCTTTTCGCCATCTTACTTATTAATAATTTGCTGTGATTTTTCATCGTGTTTTGATAATCACCGTCTGTAAAAAATAATTATTTACTGAATGCTTTGTGCGTTAGTGTCTACGAATGATTTTTATTAAGCGAACTAGTTGGAATAAATAAATGCATGATTTTTTAATAAAAAAACGCTTCAGCTGGAAGGCGATGGGGTGGCTTTTACTCTTTTTCTGGTATTTTTCCAGTGTGCTACAACTCATTATTTTATTAAGCGGCCATAGTGGTTTTAATGGATTAAGAGATTCATTGATTTTCAGTTTATTTTGGCTGGTGCCGGTATTTCTTTTTCCTCGGCAAACTCGAATTATTACTGCGATATTGGGAATTGTGCTTTGGGCGTCTTCAGTGATCGCTCTTGGTTATTATTCTATTTATAAGCAAGAATTCTCGCAAAGCGTGCTGTTTGTGATGTTTGAGTCGAACTCGGCGGAAGCGAGCGAATATATGAGCCAGTATTTCAACCTGAAGGTGGTTGGAATATTGTTGATCTATACGGCGGCGGCATTTTTCCTGTGGACCAGAGTACGGCCGGTTTATTTGTCCATCGGTTATCGCGTTATCGCCGTTGTGGTCATCCTTACCTCCCTGTTTGGCATTCCCGTCTACAAAAACATGATCCTTGAGAAGGACTCTCTGCGGGAGACCGTTGGATACCTAGCCGATAGAATGGCAACCACGGCTCCCTGGCAATTTGTGAGTAGTTATCTGGAATACCGTCAGCAGTTGGAAAGCATGGAAGCGATGTTGCAACAAAATGCGGCATTGCCGACGTTGGCCAACCTCCGCGATGCCAACGGCGATACGCCGCGCACGCTGGTGCTGGTGATTGGTGAATCAACCACGCGCAGCCGCATGAGTCTGTATGGTTATGCTCGCCAGACAACGCCTCGCCTGGATGAGCTAAGCAAATCTGATCCAAACCTGGTGGTATTTAAAGATGTAGTGACCTCGCGGCCTTACACTATTGAAATTCTGCAACAGGCGCTCACTTTCGCCGATGAGCAGAATCCGGATTTGTATCTGACCAGGCCTTCAATGATGAATTTAATGAAGCAGGCCGGTTATAAAACATTCTGGATCACCAATCAGCAAACGATGACCAAGCGTAATACCATGCTGACGGTTTTTTCCCAACAGACGGATAAGCAGTTTTATCTGAATAATCAGCGAACGCAGAGCGCCCGCCAGTACGATGATGTGGTGTTGTCGCCGTTTGAAGACGTCATGGCCGATCCGGCGCAGAAAAAGTTTATTGTCGTTCATTTATTGGGGACGCATATGAACTATAAATACCGCTATCCGGAAGCGTTCGATGAGTTCAATGATCGTAGCGGCGTACCTTCTGGGGTAAGCGATAAAGATGTTGATGTTTACAACAGCTATGACAACGCAGAATTGTACAATGATTATATCGTTGATAGTCTGATTAACACTTTTGCGAAACATAAGCCCAATGGCTTTTTGCTGTACTTCTCCGATCATGGCGAGGACGTTTATGAAACGCCGCCGCATAACATTTTAGGGCGTAATGAAGCCGCGCCGACGCGCACCATGTATACCATCCCATTTATGGTATGGATGTCGCCGGAGTGGCGGGAAAAGCACAATCTAGACTATGCGCCGTATGTTGAGCGCAAATACAGCAACGCTCATTTGATTCATACCTGGTCCGACTTGGCTGGACTAAGCTATGATTTGTATGAACCCGCCAAAAGTCTGGTCAATCCCGAATTCAAACAGAGCGAACGTTGGATCGGCAACCCCTATGAGAAAAAGGCGTTGCGTCCGTTTGACGATCTGCCGGTAACCGCGAAAGGCGCGCAATAATTCCATCTTCACAGGGGTGCATTCGCATCCCTGTGTCCTCAGCATCTCAATATCTGTCGTTATTTACATTTCACTGTAATAAATCAAAGCCTCATAAGGCCGTAATTCAACGTTTGAAGTTATGACGTCGGGTGAGTCTGAATAATTAGACAATAACAGAGTCGCTTTGCCGCATGATAAATATTCAGGCAGCTTATAATTGACTTTGTTTTCAGAGAAAGAACAAATCACAATTAACTTTTGGTTATCCAGAACTCTTATGTATCCATAAATATCAGAATCCGTGTCATTAATTAATTCATATTTTCCCTCAATAACGACAGGATAACTTTTTCGTATTTGGATTAATTTTTGGTAGTGATAAAAAACGGAGTCCTGATCATTCAGCGTATCCTGAACATTAATGGATTTGTTGTCAGGTGAAAAATCTAGCCATGGCGTACCGTCGGTAAATCCCGACTTTTCAGTCGCATCCCATGGCATTGGCACACGGGCATTATCTCTGGATTTTAAATATATGACCTTCTTTATATAATCGTCATTGATATTTTCGCGCTTGAGGTTATTAAATACAGATAAGGTTTCGATATCCTTATACTTATCCATTGAGGAAAAATTAACATTGCGCATGGCTAATTCTTCTCCCTGATAAATATAAGGCGTCCCTTTCATCATGTGCAGCAATGTGCCCAGCATTTTTGCTGACTCGACTCGATAGCGCTCATCATTACCGAACCTGGATATCGCTCTGGGTTGGTCATGATTACTCCAGTATAATGAATTCCAGCCGGTATTCAGCTTCTGTTGCCATTCAGTCATCGTGGCTCTGAGGTCGCTCATTTTGAATCGGACATCAGAAAACTTTCCATACTTGCCATAATCCAAATGCATATGGTCAAACTGGAAAATCATATTTAGCTCTTTACGATCTGACTGAGTATATAACAGGGCTTGGGTGCTATTTGTGTTCGGCGTTTCACCAACGGTCATACAATCATATTGACTGAGAACTTCCTGATTCATCTCCTGTAAGAACTCGTGAACCCGGGGGCCGTTAGAGGCGCCGATGTAGTAAGACTTACTATAAACCGCATCCTTTGGCGCATTTGGATAGTGTTGATCTTTACTGATCAAACTAATTACGTCCATTCTGAAGCCATCGATGCCCATATCCAGCCAATATTTCATTATTTTATACACTTCTTGCCTGACGACTGGATTTTCCCAGTTCAGATCCGGCTGTTCTTTTGCAAAAAGGTGCAAATAATATTGGTTGCGGCTGGCAACATACTCCCAGGCAGAGCCGCCGAAGGTTGCTCCCCAGTTTGTTGGCGGAGCGCCATCGGCTAAGGGATCTTTCCATATATAAAAATCTGCATAAGGATTGGTTTTGCTTTTTACTGATTCTTTAAACCAATGATGTTGATCGCTGGTGTGGTTGACGACCAAATCCATAATGATTTTCAGATTTAAGTCATGAGCGGATTTCAATAGTGATTTAAAATCATCCAATGTGCCAAAAACTGGATTGATATTATAATAATCGGAAATATCATAGCCATTATCAACAAGGGGGGACTCATATATGGGATTTAGCCATATAACATCGGCGCCTAGTTTTTTTATATAGGGTAATTTTTCTTTCAAACCCGCTAAATCACCAATGCCATCGCCATTCGAGTCTTTAAAGCTTTGAGGGTATACCTGGTACACCACACTTTTTTTCCACCACTCGCTAGCCATTATTCATCCTCTTCATCCTGAGCAGACTGCTCAGCCATAAAATCATTCATGTAAACAAGTTGCTCTCTGGAGTAACTAACGGCTTCTCTAAGAGTATCCCGACTGACGAACTTATCGTCTTCAAGCTCATACAGAATTGCCATGACAACAGGTAAATTGATTCCTGTTATGATATGAATATTTTCATTCTTCAGATGTTTGGAAAATGCCTGGTTAACAGAGCCGCCTAGCATATCTGTAAAAACAATGACTTCATCTTCCTGATGGTTGATACCATCCAATACGGATAGTACTTCTTCCTCAATAGGCGTATTGGTTAAATAGGCGGAAATAGCAATGATCTCGCCGACGTCAGGCAGTATATACTGTATAGTGTCTTTCATCCCTTCGGCTAAGCGATGGTGAGTCGCGATAACAATCTTTCTCATGTTTGTTCCTCTAAATTTTTAAAATGCCAAAATAAGACAAGACTAAAGAAATACCTATAACCAAAAATATTATATTTATGATGCTTATTTTTTTAGAAGATATCATTTTATAAATAATCAGCGTTAGTCCAGCGGGGAGCAGGGAAGGCATGATTTTATCTAATACTTCTGACTGAATAGGTAATGATATTTCTCCCGAAGCAAAACTTAATCCTACATTAACTTTGACAACCGCAGGGATTAAAGCCCCAACGACCGTCAAACCCATGATAGATGCCGCTTCGGTAAATACGGTCAGTTTATTACCCAAGGCCGTAACGAGCTTCAAACCTGAGTCATAGCCAATATGGAACAGCTTAAAGCGAAAGAACAAAAAAATCAGGTTAAGGCAGAGCCAGATAATGGCTCCGACCGGGCTGCCCTCCAATCCCATATAGGCGGCGATCGAGCCCATGATCGTCGGGTATAAAACCCAGACCAAGGTATCGCCGACCCCTGCTAATGGACCCATCATCCCGGTTTTGAAGGCCTGTACCGCATTTAAAGACGATTTTCCATCCTTTTCTTCCATCGCCAGGCTTGCGCCTAACAATAAGTTAGCCATCCAGGTGGTAGTATTGAAGTATTTAAAATGATTATTTATAGATGCATTATAGTCATCGTCATTTTTATAAATTTTTCTTAATGATTTATGCAGTCCGTAAACTACAGCAGGACCTTGCTGTGTTTGATAATTAAAGGTATTACAAGCCATAAACATATAACGTAAAGCAGCCTTGTTGATATCTCCTTTAGTTAAAACTGTTTCTTTTGGTTCTGATTGTTCCAAATTGGAATCTGATAAATCATTCATCAAAGTCATCCCCTTCGATCTGTTGAGCGCTCTCGGCATTTGCCAGTGTATGGCTGGGCTCTGCCATTTTGTTGATGAAATAATAATATGCGAAAGCGAAACCCAGTATTGAGATGCCTAAAATAGGAATCTTTAGATAAGCTGAGGCTACAAAGCCGATTAATAGCATGGTCAAATATTTTTTAACCGGCATGACTTGTAACAATAATGCGATACCTACGGCAGGTAACATGTTTCCTGCTATCGATAATCCATCTGTGAACCATTGAGGAACTACCGATAGAATTAGCTTGACGATTTTATCGCCGAAAATTACGCATAATGTGGTTGGAATGGCGGTAGATAATCCAAAAATTAACGGCCCACCCCAGAATATCAGGTTCATCTTCTTATATTGTTTTCTATTTGCCGCTTTCTGTGCGGCATTCGCAATATAGGTATTCAAAATTTTCGCTAACACATCTAGCTGAATGCCCAGCATACCGACCGGGACACCAACGGCTAATGCTATTGCTTTGGCCTCTTCAATATTATTTGTCGATTTTATGGCGATATAGATCCCGACTAAAGTCGCTAAACCCCAATTGGGTATGGATGATCCTCCTATATTCGCCACACCTAACGCCATTAGCTGGAAGGTTCCGCCAATCATCATGGCAGTTGTCATATCCCCCATGATCAGACCGGTAAAAAATGCGACCATTATTGGGAACCAGGTGCTGACACATAGCCCTTGTTGATCGATAACAATCCAAAAGGCTAAGGCGATTATCAATATTGCCTGAATGACTTCCAATTTATTTACCTTATTTAATATAAGTTTCTAATGGCTCTTCAACATCATTGGGTACAAAATGGAAAGTAACAGGTATACCTTTTGACGCTAATTTCTTTAAGTCATCGGTTTCTTTTTTATTTACTGAAACCATTTTTTTAAGCGTAACTTTATCTTCACCGTCAAAAATTATGCCTATGTTTACTTTGGGGATTTTTACGCCGCCGTCGGCAAGTTTCAACAATGTTTCCGGGCTATTGACAATTAAAAGGACGTTATGGTCATCATATTTGCCATTGTTGAAATTGGTAATTGCCGTGGCCGTGTCGATAATTGACATATTGGTGCCGACTGGCTTACTCATTCTCATAACTTCTTTTTGTGTTTCGTCATGACTTACTGCATCGTCGACAACCATTAGTCTTTTTGCTTTGGTGAAACCGGTCCACTGTGTAACGACGATGCCATGTATCAAACGCTGGTCAATTCTTGCTAACACGACGCCCATGATTTTCTCCTAGTAATAACAAATTGGTTCAAACTCTATTTTTATGCAATCTACGCAATTGCTGTGCAACCGCTTGCATAAAGTGTTAATCGTTGTGCTACTTTTGGTAAAGCAGCAGCGTTGATTAATGTGAGACCTATCACATATTTAATCTAACGGACTGATTTTGCCAAATACGTCACAAATTAGTTTAACTTATTGATTTTAATGAAATAATTTAATATCTTTACCTTGCTGTCAACATGGTTTAAGTTTGGCTTAGGTGTTAGATAAATTCTGAAAGTGGAATATTTACTCAGGAGAGATTTTTACATGGGGATAACGATCAAGGATGTAGCTGAAAAGTCTGGCGTCGCCACATCAACTGTATCCAGGGTGATCAACGATAGCGCCAGTATCTCAGAAAAAACTAAAGAGAAAGTCAACAAGGTTATGCGAGAGCTGGGTTATACCCCTAATTCCACAGCAAGAAATCTGGGTAAAGGAAAAGCAAACGCAATCGCTGTAATTCTTCCGCCTTTAAAGTCAAGGGAAGAAATGAGCATTCCCTTCTTTTTAGAAATCATTGAATCTATTAATCAAGAAGCACAATTTTTTGGCCTTTCTATTGCTTTGGCTATATCAAAAAATTTCGATGATCTATTGTCTAATGTGAAGAGAATGCATCAGCAAAAACAGGTAGATGGTTTTGTTTTATTATATTCGAACGTAGAAGATCCAATAATCGATTATTTATACAAAAATAAATTAAAATTTAGCCTGGTGGGCTTGCCTTGTGAGCATGAAAGCAAGATTACCTACGTTGATAACGATAATCAGCTGTTAGGTAAGGATGCGACTAATTACCTTATAAAAAATAAACATGAAAAAATTCTTTTTGTCACTAATAGAATAAAAGAAAATGTTCATTTCGAGCGTTTTTTCGGTTATCAAAAGGCCATGTTAATGGCGGATCTAAAGCCATTGGACGCTGTGAATATCGAAAGTACAGAAGACTTTGTTTACCTTCAATCAGTGTTAAGTAAATCGAATATTACCGCCATGGTGATTATTGAGGACTTGTTAGCGTTCAAAGTGATACAGCATATTAGTGCGTTGGGATATGAAGTGCCCCATGATATATCCGTTATTAGCTTTAATAACACGATATTTTCCACTTTGGCTCATCCATACATAACCAATATTGATATCAATATTGATATATTAGCCAAGTACAGTTTGAAGTATGTCATTGAGCAGATAAACGGTGAGAAGTCTCACAGCGTAAAATTCGTCGTTCCTCATGAAATTATTGAGAATGAATCTGTCATGATGTTATCTGATGATAAAGCAAGTTGTGCATAGTGTCGGGAAATGATTTTTATCATACCTGTCCTTATAGGCTATTTTGTTATTTAACGCGCAATCTGATGCAATAATTACGCTATTCGAACGTCGAACCGGCAACCTTGATGATAAACCGCGCCGCGGTAACGGATACCGGCAGGCAACGTCCATCCTCCCCAGGGATGGCGTCTCTGGGGAGAGGATAAATCCGATATCAGGGAGCGGCATCGTCATCCTGCAACGACGCCTTGACGCTTATCGCGATGTCGAAAGAGTGAAGCCGAGCCTGATGGTCAAAAATCTGTCCGTTAATCATCACCTCATCCACCTGGGTTTCCCGTAACAAACTTTGTAATCCATGCCTGACTTTCGTCCGATCGCCGACGATCGATAAGCGTAGCGCTTGCTCAACGCCGAACTGTTCTGCCAGCGACCAGATGGTGTCCATATCTTCCACCGGCGCCGGAAGCGGACCGGGATTGCCGCGCCGCAGGTTGATAAATTGCTGCTGCATCGAGGTAAAGAGGAAACGGGCATCGCGATCGCTGTCAGCGGCGATAACGTTGACGCAAACCATCGAATAAGGCTTGGGACAGGCCGCTGAGGGTTTAAATGTTTCGCGGTAGATCTTTAGCGCTTGCAGCAGCATATCCGGCGCAAAGTGGGCGGCGAAGGCAAAGGGCAGCCCTAATGAGGCGGCCAACTGTGCGCTGTACAAGCTGGAGCCCAACAGCCAAATGGGGACCTGTAACCCCTGTCCGGGCACGGCCTGAACCGACTGGCCAGGCTGCGGGTCGGCAAAATACTGCCGTAGTTCCCGTACGTCCCGCGGGAAATCATCAATATCGGCATTAAGATGACGCCTCAGCGCCGTCATGGTGCGTTGATCGGTTCCGGGCGCGCGCCCCAGACCCAGATCGATGCGGCCCGGATAGAGTGATTCCAAGGTACCGAACTGTTCGGCAATCACCAGCGGCGAATGGTTGGGCAGCATAACGCCGCCGGAACCAAGGCGGATGTGCCGGGTACCGGCGGCGAGATAGCCAATCAGTACCGAAGTCGCCGCGCTGGCGATGCCCGTCATGTTGTGGTGCTCGGCCAGCCAGTAGCGGTGGTAGCCCCATTTTTCCGCCTGTCGCGCCAGATCCAGCGAGTGGCTGAAAGCCGTCTGTGGCGTGGAACCGGCCGGTATCGGCGCCAAATCCAGAATAGAAAAAGGGACGGACTGAGAATTTGCAGGCATAGTCGGTGCTCACTTTATCGGTTGCGGATGCGCAGAGTATTGCGCTATTTGGCGGAATTTTATACGCCTATTATCTTTTACGTCATCGATGCGCCGCTACCTGCTTCCTCTTTAGCGCCGACGTCGAGGGGGTGGCCGGGCCGGGCCCGAGGGGAATGCCGGGATAGCGCAAGATGTTTCTTTATGCTTAAACATGAGGATGCTAACGCGCTACAATGTAACAGGTTTGTTTTTAATGTTGGTCAATTGTTTTTTATGTACATCCTGGTAAGTCGCGTCTCGCAGTTCGACATGCTGTCTGCGCAGAGCAAGTTCGGAGCATTATAAATGAATAAAAAGACGCGGTTGACGTTGCTGCTGGTCGTCGTGGTTATTGCGCTGGCGGTCCTGTTTCGTGCCAATAATAAGGATATTTTGCTACAGGGCGAAGTCGATGCTCAGGAGGTCATCGTCGCTTCTAAAGCCTCAGGCCGGGTAATCGAACGCCATGTGCAGCGTGGGGATGACGTCAAGGCGGGACAACGGCTGATCACCTTGGAGAATGCCGAATTGGTCGCGCAGCTACGCGCGGCGGAAGCGGCTCGGGATCAGGCCAAAACGCTGTTGGAGCAGTCTGAGCACGGAACGCGGGAAGAGAGTATTCGTAATCTGCGGGCCACGCTGGCGCAGGCGCAGGCCGCGTATCAAAACGCCGAGCATGAATATCACCGTCAGGCCGGCATCGCGGGCAAGGGGTATGTCTCCGCCTCGGCGCTGGATAGCGCGCGTGAGGCTCGCGACAGCGCTTTACAGCAGGTTAAGGCCGCGCAGGCCAGTCTGGATGAGGGACTGCACGGCGATCGGCCGGAACAGCGAGAAAACTACGCCGCCGCGCTGCGCCAGGCGGAACAGCAACTGCTGGAAATTAAAGCCCAGTCGGACGAATTGCAGGTCAGAGCGCCGGTCGACGGCGAGGTGGGACCGATTCCGGCCGAAGTGGGCGTGTTGCTCAGCGCGTCCAGCCCGCTCATTACGCTGGTGCGCGTGCCGCAAGCCTGGTTTGTCTTTAACCTGCGTGAAGACATTCTGTCCGGGGTGCGCAAAGGGGATCGCATCGCGTTGCGCGTACCGGCGCTGAATAATCGCATGGTTGATGCCGAGGTGCGCTATATCGCGCCGCTGGGCGATTACGCCACTAAACGCGCCACGCGGGCGACCGGCGACTTCGATCTGAAAACCTTCGAGGTCCGACTGTATCCGGCGCAGCCGCAGGAAGGATTGAGGCCGGGAATGAGCGCGCTATGGCAGTGGAAAGAGTAAACGCCGTCTGGCGTAGTTTCAGCGCATCATTCCGCCAGGAAGTGAATATCGCGCTGCGCAGTCCGGTGATTCATTGGCTTGGCTGGGGGTTTCCGCTGCTGTTGTTCATTCTGCTGGGCAGCATTTTTTCCGTTGGAACCATGCAGGATCTGCCGGTATCGGCGATCGATAACGATCACAGTACGTTGTCGCGCGATTTGATGCGTAAGCTGGATGCCGGTTCCCATGCCCGCATCGAACCGTGGTCAGGCGGTCTGGCCGAGTCTATGCAGCGTTTACGCAGCGCTCAGGACTATGGTCTGCTCTATATCCCGGTGAATCTTGAAGCCGACGCATTGGCCGGACGTCAGCCCAGCGTGCTGTTTTATTACAATGCCTTGTTTTACGGCGCCGGTTTCTACTCCACGCAGGATTTCAGCACGCTGATGACGGAAATCAACAGCCGGTATCGCGGCGTTATCGCCGCGGAATCCGGTCATACGCTGCCGGCACTGGCCGATGTCAGCATGGCGTACGGCAGCCTGTTTAATGCCAGCGGCAGCTACGTCTATTATCAGCAGTTCGCCGCCACCATTCACTTGTTACAGCTTTTCGCCGTCACCTGCATGATTTATGTATTGGAACGCAGTAAAAATGTTGTCAATCGTCGGCCTTTTATATTGGCGATGCTTGGCAAGCTGGCGCCCTATACGCTGTGCTATACCCTACTGCTGATTGTTGAAATCGCTATTCTGGTATGGGCGTCCG
This sequence comes from Brenneria bubanii, assembly GCF_022378355.1. Lineage (GTDB taxonomy): Bacteria > Pseudomonadota > Gammaproteobacteria > Enterobacterales > Enterobacteriaceae > Brenneria > Brenneria bubanii. The sequence continues at coordinate 140,880 of NZ_JAKMAJ010000006.1, read as the reverse complement.
ACGCGCATGTGAGCGGCAACCCCCTGTACATGCTGCTGGTGGGCTTCTTTTATGTTATGGCGGCGCAGAGTATCGGCGTGTTGTTGTTCACCTTCACCCGTACGGCGCTGACCGCCTATACGATGATGGGGATTATCGTCAGTATCGCGCTGACGTTTTCCGGTCTGGCGGTGCCCGAGTTGTCCATGCCGCTGCCGGCGCAGATTATTGCGCAGATTGAGCCGTTAACGCATGCGCTGTACGCGATGTTCGATATTTTCCTGCGTCAGGTCTCGCTCTCTTCGGTGGTTGGCGTTTGCGCCCTGTTGCTGGCCTATCCGCTGGTGACCGGCCTGTTGGTGCGTAACCGGCTGTATCGACGTTTAAGTCAGCAGGAGAATAAACCGTGAAAAGCTACTGGCTGACATTCAGTCGGGTGCTGATCAGCATGCTGGAACGGCCTATGTGGCTGATGTTGCTGGCGTCGCTCTGCGTGATGAGTCTGGTTTACGCCAATCATTCGGTGTGGGATTTGCCGGTGGCGGTGATCGACCAGGATCATAGCAACGCCAGTCGCCAGTTGATGCGCGATCTGGACGCTACGCCGAAGATTGCGGTCAAAACGTACGACAGCCTGCCGGAGGCGCAGCGCGATCTGGTGCTGCGCAAACTGTTTGCCGTGATTATTTTGCCGTTGGATCTGGAAAAAAAAATTCTCTCCGGCGAGACGATTACGATTCCCGCCTATGGCGATGCGACCAACCGTCTGGCCAACGGACAGATTCAGCAGGATGTGATGGCGGCCTGGCAGCAGTTATTGTCCGGCTATAATCGCGATTTGCTGTTGCGTAGCGGCTTTACCGATCGGCAAGCGCAGGTCATTCTCACGCCGGTGGTCGGGCAAACGCTGGGGTTGTTTAATCCCGGCGTCAGTTTCGCGGCGATTATTTTCCCCGGCTTGCTGGTGATGCTGTTGCAGCATTCGCTGTTGATTGCCTGTGTCCGGGTCAGTATCGCCCTCAAGAGCTCCCCGCAGGGCAAGCCGACCATCCCCGTGTATCTGGGCGGTCTGTCGGCGCTGCTGCCGATCTGGCTGTTTCTGTCGATTGTGCTGTTTGTCCTCTGGCCCTGGGTATTGGGTTACCGGCAAACGGCGAATATCGCGGAAATTTTGCTGCTGACCTTTCCGTTCTTGCTGGCGGTGCTGGGGCTGGGCAAGCTGATGACCGAGTGTCTGCGCCGCGTCGAAATGATATATCTGACGCTGTCGTTTATCACCATGCCGGTTTTTTATCTGTCCGGCACCATATGGCCTGTGCAGTCGATGCCTGGCTGGGTACGGGCGATTTCGTCGATGTTGCCTTCCACCTGGGCGACCAGAGCCATCGCTGGCGTTAACCAGATGAATCTGCCGCTTGGCGAAGTGGGGCGCGATGTGGCGATGTTGTTGGCGTTGGGCGCCATTTACACGCTGCTTGGCATCGGCGTGGGGCTGCTGCACAACACTGTGCAGCTGCGTGGTTTGCTGCGTCGCTCAAAACGCCGGGGCTAGCCTGCCTATGCTGATAATGTGGACCCCGGCGCCGAACCTGGCTTATCGGTTATGGCACCAGTTCTAAACCCGGCACGCGACGCCAGTAACCGTTGCAGTCCGCGTTTTTCTCCAGCGTTAGCGGGGCGTTACCCTGTTCGTTGGCGCGAAAGGCATCAACCATCGCCAGCGTTTCTACCCCAAGCGGCGACAGACGGACGATATCCACCAAGCCGGCCATATTGGCAAGTTCGTTACCCAGGTTATAGCAATAGCCGCTCTGGGTCTGGATGCCGTTGAGAACAAACACCTGCTGATTTTCCTGGGAAAGCACTTTGCGTCCCTGCGGATAGTTGATGCAGCAGGTTTCGCACTCATCCTTGGCGCGGTTTTCCGAGCGCGCGGTAAAGCAACGGGCCGAATACGCCAGCGGCAGGTGCCCGTAGCTCAGCACCTCGACCTCGAACTGGTGGCGAAAGCCGAGTTCTTCACACTGGTTCAGCAGGTTTTGCAGCCAGTCGCGGGAGAGTTCTACCGGCATACACCAACGCATCATGCCCTGCTTGTGCAGTAAGCGCAGCGTGTGGGCGTTATAGCAATTGAGAGCATGGCCGGCGACAAAAGGCAGGCGGCGCTCGGCGGCCATATTGACGGTGCCGAGATCGTTGGCTTCAAGCAGAAAATCGCCGTTTTCGACGTAACGCTGCAGCTCATTCAATTCCGAAGGCGCCTGAAGCAGCGCCAGCGTCGAGATGACCACCTGTTTGCCGTGGGCGGCAATCTGTCGGGCAACGTCAAGCCAGTCGGTCACTTTCATGGAACGGCGTTTGCTGCATACCGTTTCGCCCAGATAAACAATATCCGCGCTACTGTTTATGGCGTTCTGGTAAAACGTTTCAATTTCATTTTTGGGCCAGTAGTAGAGGATGGCGCCCAATGCGTATTTCATATTGTCTCCTGCTACTGCCATTTCCGGTGATAGGCGCCCAGCGTCGTTTGCGTTCCTTCGGCTACGGCGCCGAGGGTATCCATCCATTCCTGGGTGGGGGAGTACGCGTCGGGATCGGTCATGCACCGATCAATCGCCTGACGCCAGACCCGGGTGATTTGGCTGACGTAAGCCGGACTGCGCTGGCGTCCTTCGATTTTCACCGAGGCGATATTCGCCGCCAGCAGTTCGGGCAGCAATGCCAGGGTATTGAGGCTGGTCGGCTCCTCAAGCGCATGGTAGCGCTGGCCGTCAACCAGATAGCGTCCTTTGCATAGCGTCGGATAGCCGGCGTTTTCGTTGTCCTGATAGCGGTCGATCAACACGTTATTCAGCCGGGATTCCATACCCCGATCCGTTTGTTGCCAGCGAACGAAGCGCGCGGGCGAACAGGCGCCGACGGTGTTCGGTGATTCGCCGGTCAGGTAAGAGGACAGGTAGCAGCGGCCTTCCGCCATAATGCACAGACTGCCGAAAGCAAAGACTTCCAGCGGCACCGAGCTGGTGCGGGCCAGCTGTTTTACCTGATGAATGGAGAGCACACGTGGCAGCACAATACGGGACACATCGAAATGACGCTGATAAAAATTAATCGCTTCGCTATTGGTGGCCGATGCCTGCACCGACACGTGACGCTCAATGTCGGGATAACGATTCGCGGCGTATTCCAGCATGGCTATATCGGCCAGAATCAGCACGTCCGCGCCGATTTGCGCCGCCATGTCAACGGCGCGCTCCCAGCGTTGATAACCGTCGGGATGAGCAAAGGTATTGATGGCGATATGAAGTTTGCGGCGGTGGCGGTGGACATAATCGCGCGCTTCCTGCAGTTTTTTGTCGGTAAAGTTGAGTCCGGCGAAATGGCGTGCGTTAGTGTCGTCTTTCAAGCCAATATAAACCGCATCTGCACCATTATCGATAGCGGCTTTCAGTGCCGGCAGGTTACCGGCGGGACAAAGCAATTCCATACTATTTCCTTCATTAATCAAAGCAACCGGGCGAATAACGCGCCGATACGATCAATGATGTTGGTGGACTAATGAGATTTTTTATGGCGGACTATCTCTACCCGCCGCCCTTGGGGCCGTCGCAAGCGACGTTGAAAATCGCTCCCGGCGATTTTTTACTCGTCTCATCCCTGAGACTCGCCCTTGGGGCCGCCGTAAGCGACGTTGAAAATCGCTCCCGGCGATTTTTTACTCGTCTCATCCCTGAGACTCGCCCTTGGGGCCGCCGTAAGCGACGTTGAAAATCGCTCCCGGCGATTTTTTATCAGTCAATGAATGTTTTTAACGATAGAGCATCTTAATTAACCTGATATGGCAGCACTTTGATTTAAACCAGCTTATCGTGTAATCAGGGGACCGGTTTTGCATCCGCTCTGGCGATAAAGCTGGAGAACAGGCTAAATTATTGACATAGAGCGCGGCTGCCGGGTTGTGATGTGGCAAAATAGCCGTAGTTCGTTTGAACCATCAGACTGTTTTGAGAGGGGTACGCCAGTGTTGGAAAAACTACGTGCGCAGATTGTGCGCCAAGGGCCGGGCTTATTAGGCAAGCCATTAAAGTTCACTCCTTTTGCTATACAGCGCCAGGTTCTGGAACAAATGCTGAGTTGGCAGTTTCGTCAGGCCCTGGAAGAGGAAGAACTGGCGTTTCTGGAAAATCGGTGGTTAAAGATTGAAGTTCGGGATATCGGACTGCGTTGGTTTATGACGCTGCGTGATAATCGTCTGGTGGTGAGCGATCGGGAGGAGGCGGACGTCAGCTTCAGCGCCGATGCCAACGATCTTGTTTTGATCGCCGCGCGTAAGGAAGATCCCGATACGCTGTTTTTCCAGCGTCGCTTGCGGATCGAAGGCGATACCGAACTCGGGCTGTATGTAAAAAACCTGATGGATGCTATCGAACTGGAAGCCATGCCGGCGCCGTTGCGTATCGGCTTGCTGCAATTGGCCAATTTTGTTGAAGCAGGGCTGCAAGAGGGCGTGGTGCAATCCACCGATCACGCGGCCGCTTCATGTTAGTGCGTGTTGAAATTCCTGTCGATGCCGCCGGTATCGACAGGCTGTTGCGTCGGGTGTTCCCGACGGGCGCCGAAGCTGATTTAGTGCATCAACTGCGTGAAGATGGCCAACTGACGTTGGGCATCGTCGCAACGGATGATGAAGGCGGGGTGGTGGGTTACGCCGCGTTTAGCCCGGTGTTGATTGAAGGAGAAGATCGTCAGTGGGTCGGGCTTGCTCCGCTAGCCGTGGAGGAAAGCCTGCGTCGACAGGGCATTGGTCAGCAACTGGTGTACGAAGGATTGGATGCGTTGAACGAGTTCGGTTACACCGCCGTCGTGGTATTGGGCGAGCCCGCCTACTATTCCCGCTTTGGTTTTGTGCCCGCGTCTGAATATCAGTTGCACTGCCATTGCCCGCAACATGCAGCCACTTTCCAGGTTTATCCGCTGGCGGATAACCATTTCGAGGGGGCGAGCGGCCTGGTCGACTATGCCGAGCCTTTTAATCGTTTCTGACGAGCGTATCCAGCAATGACGTGGGCTGGTCTTGCACCAGCCTTTCTTTTTGGCGCTTGCTTAACTGCTTAATTCGATATTCCAGCCTCAGCGCGCTTGAACGGTCGCCCGCCAGACACTGAAAGACCAGCGCCAGTTCGCCCTTGCCCCGCAGCGCTTTCGCGCCTTTACCTGATTGATGCTGAACCAGACGTCGGGACACGTCGGTGGTGATTCCCGTATAAAGCATGCCGGTTGCGGTGCGCAGAATATACAGATGCCAACAGGGGGCGGGGAGAGTTTCATTCATCGATATCGGCGCTCGCATGACGGGTTATGGACAGTGCATTTTACGGCGCATGACGCTAAGGTTGAAGTGACTTTAGCTGCGCCTACCCTGATCCTCGTTGTTGGCGTGATTGCCGAAGATGCCGGTGGCTCAGAGGATGCGTTATACTCGACCCCAGTATTTAGTGGGTATCTTGGAGAGGATATGTCGCATACCGTTAAAGGCAAGAAAAAGCTGTTGGCGCGAATCAGACGAATTAAAGGTCAAACGGAATCCGTTGAGAAAGCGTTGGAAAATGGAAACTCTTGTCTGAGTATCCTTCAGCAGATTGCGGCTATCCGCGGCGCGGTCAACGGGCTGATGGTCGAGGTGCTGGAAGGGCATATCCGTGAACATTTGATGGATGAAAGCCACTCATCGCAGGAACGCAGCGGCGATCTGGAGGAGATTGTCTCGGTGGTGCGTTCTTACCTGAAGTAATCATTCCGCGTTGCTGCCGGTTATGAACGGCCGGTTGCGCTATGCCTTTTCGCTTTTACGCCTGCTGATTTTATTCCTGATGGTTCTCACCCTGGCCGTCGTCTTTCTTTTCCTTTGGGGTGTATACTGGGGGGGAGTATAAAAACAGGCGGACTAATCATGTCAATACAACAGGTAAAGGGTGCGCACTCGCATATTTTTGACGCAGGGAATCCATTGGCGGAACGAAATACCCGCTATGCCACATTGCTGACGGCGCTGATGATGGCGGTGGAGATCCTCGGCGGATGGTACTTCAACTCAATGGCGCTGCTGGCGGACGGCTGGCATATGAGCTCGCATGCGCTGGCGTTGGGGCTGTCGGTCATGGCCTATGCCGCGGCCAGACGTCTGGCTGCGGATACCCGTTTCGCCTTCGGCACCTGGAAGATTGAAATTCTGGGGGGATTCGCCAGCGCCATCCTGCTGGGGATCGTCGCTTTCGTCATGATGTATGAATCGCTTGAGCGGTTATTTGATCCAACGGTAATTCACTACAATCAGGCGATAGCCATCGCTGCGGTGGGGCTGCTGGTTAACCTGATCTGCGCCTGGCTGCTGCGCAATCACCACGCGCACGATCATGCCCATCACCATTCTCACGATCATCATCAGGATCTTAATCAGCGTTCCGCCTACGTTCATGTCATCGCCGATGCCGCGACTTCGGTTCTGGCTATGGTGGCTCTGGTCTGCGGTAAATTATGGGGCGCCGACTGGTTGGATCCGATGATGGGGATCGCCGGCTCCATCCTTGTCGCCGTATGGGCCTATGGTTTGATCCGCCAGACCGGCAAAGTTCTGTTGGATGCGGAGATGGATGTGCCGGTAGTAGAAGAAATCAAAGAGGTTATCGCCGCCAGTCCGACCCCCGCCGAACTGACGGATTTACACGTATGGCGGGTAGGGACGGCAAAATATGCCTGTATTCTCAGCTTAACCACCGACCAGCCGGTCAGCCCTGACTATTACAAACGGCAGTTGTCCATACATGAGGAACTGGTTCACATTACGGTTGAGGTTAACGCCAAGCCATAACTTCCGCGCCCCGACCTCGGTTGGGTTAGCCGGCATTCCTCATCCCCGACGTAATTACCGCTATGATTAATTAACGGGATAAAAGGTGCCCGTCACCTTTAAGGATGCGGACCTGTCGCCTTATGCTTCGGTTTTGCCCTGGGCTTCGCCCGTCAGGAACCAAGACTTTGTCTGATTCGATACGACAAACGTTTATTCTCCGGCTCGGGATATATGGAGTATATATGTGATCAAAATCACATATAATCCTACGTGGTTACATCGGTTTTACATTAAATGTGAGCAGCGGTGCAAAATAGTCCGATGAGGCATGTTCAAATACCCTGACGGTAATTCCGTTGTCGGTAGCGCTTGGAGCGGCTGGCGCTGTTTTTATTCACGCCTCCGGGGCTGCGTTGCGCCTACCGCCATCCGAGGATGCGCCATTTATTTGCCACCGGCTGATGACATCATGCAGCCGGAATGGGTCAGTGCCCGCAACCTGCGCTTTGGCGCCCCGAGTCTATTCGCCGTTTTGCCGTCGGTTGCCGGCCGTCAGTCGGCGAGACAGCTCGACGCGTATTGATGCCGTTATCTTCATACATGAATGGACGACGCGATAATGGCTCAAGACAGGGTCCGTTCTTTATTCACTCAACAGGAGAGCATGCTTTGTTTCTGATTCAGGAAATTATTCGTAAGAAGCGTGACGGTATGCCATTGAGCGATGAAGAAATTCGCTTTTTTATTAACGGCGTCCGTAATAATTCGGTGTCTGAAGGGCAAATCGCCGCGCTGGCGATGACCATTTACTTTCATGATATGTCGATGGCGGAACGCGTTTCCCTGACGCTGGCCATGCGTGATTCCGGCGCGGTGCTGGACTGGAAGAGCCTCAATCTGAACGGTCCGCTGGTGGATAAGCACTCGACCGGCGGCGTGGGCGACGTGACTTCGCTGATGCTGGGGCCGATGGTCGCCGCCTGCGGCGGCTACGTTCCGATGATCTCAGGACGGGGACTGGGGCATACCGGCGGTACGCTGGATAAGCTGGAGTCGATCCCCGGATTAAATATTTTTCCTGATGACAATCGATTCCGGCAGATCATTCAGCGTGTCGGCGTGGCGATTATCGGGCAGACCAACTCGCTGGCGCCGGCGGATAAACGCATTTACGCCACGCGCGATATTACCGCCACCGTGGATTCGATACCGCTGATCACCGCGTCTATTCTGGCGAAAAAACTGGCCGAAGGGCTGGATGCGCTGGTGATGGATGTTAAGGTGGGTTCCGGCGCCTTTATGCCGACCTATGCGCTTTCCGAGCAGTTGGCTCAGGCGATCGTTTCGGTCGCCAATAACGCCGGCTGCCGCACCAGCGCGCTGCTGACCGATATGAATCAGGTACTGGCTTCCAGCGCCGGCAACGCGTTGGAAGTACGGGAGGCGGTGCGTTTTCTGACCGGTGAGCAGCGTAACCCGCGCTTGTATGAAGTGACGATGGCGCTGTGTGAAGAGATGCTGTTGTCGGGCGGCCTGGCTGACTCCGCCGCCGATGCGCGCCGCCGTCTGCAAGCGGCGCTGGATGAAGGGAAAGCGGCGGAGGTGTTTGGCCGTATGACGGCGGCGCAGTGTGGTCCGGCTGATTTTGTAGAAAACTATGCGCGCTATTTACCCGTCGCCATGTTAAGTAAGCCGGTGTTTGCCGAGCGTGATGGGATCGTCACCGCGATGGACACGCGTGCGTTGGGCATGGCGGTGGTGGCGTTAGGCGGCGGTCGCCGTCAGGCCAGCGATAGCATTGATCACAGCGTGGGTATGAATGAGATGGTCTGTCTGGGAGAACGGGTTGATAGCCAGCGGCCTCTGGCGGTGATCCATGCCAATACCGAAGCCCAATGGCAAAACGCGGCGAATGCGCTTCGGGCCGCGATTACCCTGGGCGATACGCCGGCTGAAAAAACACCGGTTATTTATCGTCGCATGAGCGTTGACGATTAATCTATTCCAACGCCGGCGGGCTTGCCCGCCGCGTGTAACACATGCAGGAGATGAACATGAAACGTGCCTATATTATGGTGCTCGATTCCTTTGGTATCGGCTGTAGCGGCGATGCGGAGCGTTTTGGCGATGTCGGTTCGGATACCTTGGGCCATATTGCCCAGGCTTGTGCGGCGGGCAAAGCCGACCAAGGCCGTAAGGGACCATTGCACTTGCCGAATCTGAGCCGTTTAGGGCTGGGAAAAGCGGCCGAGGAATCCACCGGCGCTTTCCCTGCCGGGCTGGATCCGCAGGCTGATATCATCGGCGCCTATGCTTATGCCAGCGAGATCTCATCCGGCAAGGATACGCCGTCAGGTCACTGGGAAATCGCAGGGGTGCCGGTGCTGTTTGACTGGGGTTATTTCAAGGATGAAGAGAACAGCTTTCCCCAGGCGTTGCTGGATACGCTGGTAAAACGCGCCAACCTGCCGGGCTATCTGGGCAACTGCCACTCTTCCGGCACCGTGATTCTGGATCAACTGGGCGAAGAACACATGAAAACCGGCAAGCCGATTTTCTATACCTCCGCGGACTCGGTTTTCCAGATTGCCTGCCATGAAGAGACCTTTGGTCTGGATAAGCTGTATGAGCTATGCGAAATCGCCCGTGAAGAGCTGACCAACGGCGGCTACAACATCGGGCGTGTGATTGCCCGTCCGTTTGTCGGTGACAAGCCGGGGGATTTTCAGCGAACCGGTAACCGGCACGATCTGGCCGTTGAACCGCCGGCGCCGACCGTGCTGAAAAAGATGGTGGAAGAAAAGCGCGGCGAGGTGGTGTCGATCGGCAAGATCGCGGATATTTATGCTCAGGTCGGCATCACCCGCAAAGTGAAGGCCACCGGCATTGACGCGCTGTTTGACGCTACGCTGCAAGAAATGGATAAAGCAGGTGATAACACCATCGTGTTTACCAACTTTGTCGATTTTGACTCTTCCTATGGTCATCGCCGGGATGTCGCGGGTTATGCCGCCGCGTTGGAGCTGTTCGATCGTCGCCTGCCCGAGATGCTCGCGCGCGTAACGGGGGATGATCTTCTGATCCTGACCGCCGATCACGGATGCGATCCCACCTGGCATGGCACCGATCATACGCGCGAAAATGTTCCGGTATTGATCTATGGGCCGAAAGTGAAGCCCGGCTCCTATGGTCACCGTGATACCTTTGCGGATATCGGTCAGACGGTGGCGAACTATTTTGGTTTATCGGCGATGGATTATGGGAAGCCGATTCTGTAACCTGAGCGCGATTTTTTTAGGCTGATTGATAAGGAATACAAGCATGGCTACGCCACATATTAATGCGGAAATGGGTGATTTTGCGGATGTCGTACTAATGCCGGGCGACCCGCTGCGGGCAAAGTATATTGCCGAAACCTTTCTGGAAAACGCCCGTGAAGTGAACAATGTTCGCGGCATGCTGGGGTTTACCGGCACTTATAAAGGCCGCAAAATTTCGGTGATGGGCCACGGCATGGGGATCCCTTCCTGTTCTATTTATGCCAAAGAGCTGATCACCGAGTTCGGCGTGAAAAAGATCATCCGCGTGGGCTCATGCGGCGCGGTGCGTAATGACGTTAAGCTGCGCGACGTGGTGATCGGTATGGGCGCCTGCACGGATTCAAAAGTGAACCGCATGCGTTTCAAAGATCACGACTATGCCGCGATTGCGGACTTCGAGATGGTGCGCAATGCTGTTGATGCGGCGAAAGCCCAAGGGGTGAACGTACGCGTCGGCAATCTTTTCTCCGCCGATCTGTTTTATACCCCGGATCCGCAAATGTTCGACGTGATGGAAAAGTACGGCATTCTGGGCGTGGAGATGGAAGCGGCCGGCATCTACGGCGTGGCCGCCGAGTTCGGCGCCAAAGCCTTATCGATCTGCACCGTTTCCGATCACATTCGCACTCATGAGGAAACCACCGCTGAAGAGCGGCAAACCACCTTTAACGATATGATCGAGATTGCGCTGGCGTCTGTACTGTTGGGCGATAGCGAGTAAGCATGTGCTTTCAGATGGGACCCTGGTCCCATCGGTGTTTTATCATGCGCCTTCGCCGCAGGCGCTGTTGCGCCTGCCTCTTCCCGCCGTCTGCGCTAACATTCACGTTTTATATCGCCGCGGGCGGCGTTCAACAGTTCGTCCGATGTTTTTTCGCCGCTATCGGAGAATGACGAAGGACTTTGGTTTGTCCGCGCGCGGTAGGGCGTCATGGGTAACACCTGCTCAAACAGGGCGCTAATCGCCGGCTGGTGGCTTACCGCCAGTACGATGGCATCCGGCAGCGCATTTCTTAACCGCGTAAGCAGCTCAATGGCGGCGGCGTCGTCTAGCTGACTGGTGGCTTCATCCATGCACAACAAGGCGGGACGCAGCAGTAGCGCTCGCGCCAGAGATAAACGCTGTTGCTCGCCGCCGGATAATTCCCGGCTCCAGTTGGCCGATTCTTCCAATCTGTCCGTCAGCGACGGCAGACCGACCTGTTCCAGCGCCAGACGTAACGCCGCCGTATCCGGCGCGCTCGTCTGCGGATAACATAAAACCCGGCATAGTCTGTCCTGCGGTAGATAAGGTTTTTGCGGCAGAAACAATACGTTGCCCGCCGGCAGCCGATATTCGCCCTGGGCGATGGGCCAAAATCCCGCCAGAGCGCGCAGCAGCGTGGTTTTGCCGCTGCCGCTCGCCGCCGACAATACTCCCCATTCTCCGGTCTTCAGACTGGCGCTTAATGGGGCAAATAGCGGCGCGCCGTGCGGAAGCTGCACGCTGAGATTCGAGATGCGTAATTCGCCGTCTTGTCGGCGAGGCGTATCCTGCGGCGGCAACTGATGCAGGCTTTGCTGAAAGGTCCACAGTCGCTCAATGGTTGCCGACCAGGCGACCAACTGGCGGTAGGAGTCGACAAACCAGCCAAAGGCATCCAGCACATAGCCGAACGCCGCTCTGGCCTGCATGATCGCGCCCAGCGAGATCTGACGCGTCAGGTAGACCGGCAAAACGGCGAACACCGGGATCATCAGTCCGAGGCGAAAATAGCTGGTGATAAAGGATTCCAGGCGAAATTCCTGTCCCATCAGGCTGTGCCAGTTATCAATAATCGACTGAAAGCGTTGCTGCATGCGCGTTTGTTCGGCGTTTTCCCCCTGGTAAAGGGCGATTTGTTCGGTATTCTCGCGCACGCGCAGCAGCGTGGTACGGTAATCGGCTTCGGCGCGTTGCTTTTCCACGTTTAAGCCGTGCAGACGGCGGCCGAAAAAATGCGCGAAAATGCTGCTGATAAGCGCATAGCCCAGCGCGATCCACACCAGATAGCCATAAACGGTGATACTGCCGCCGCCGATGCTGAAGGTTTGTACGCCCGACAGTTGCCACAGAATGACGATAAAGGAAAAAAAGTAGGTGATATTTTGCAGCAGGGAAAGCAGCAGCTCCAGGCTCTGCTCAATCAGCAGCCGGATATCTTCGGCGATGCGTTGATCGGGATTATCGGGCTCGCCGCGCAGGCTGAGCCGGTAGTGGGCGCTGCGCGCCAGCCACGCCTGCTCGAACTTGCGCGTCATTTCAATGCGACAGCGGATGATCAGCTTTTTTTTCAGCCAGTTGCCGCAGACAATCACCAGTACGAACAGCGCGGTATAGCTGCCATAGCGCACGGCGAGCGCCAGGATCGAGTCGTTCTGAAAGTAGTTGGCCAGCGCGTCGAAAAAGTCCTTGCTCCAGTTGTTATACAATACGCTAACCCCGACCACGGAAAGCTTCAGCGCGATAATGACCAGCAGCAGCAGCCAGCTAAAGATGGCGCGTCGGGTAAACCAAAATGGAGCGATTAACTGATAAAAGCGTTTTAGTGTTTGCATCGGGTTAGTAAAACCCGTGGCCCGCCAGCGGCAGGCCACGTTCTGTCGGTTAGTGGAAATCAGAAAATCAGAAGGTATATTTCGCCGTCAGCATAAAGTTGCGCGGATCGCCGTAATAGTTATTGCCGCTGCGGTGACGGTTATTCAGATTTTTATAGTAGATCTTGTCGGTCAAATTATTGCCCACCAGATTAAAGCTCAGATTTTTACTGTACTGATAGGTAACATTGGCGTTGATCAGGGTATAGCCGCCCTGAGACAGGCCGAAGGTTCGGCCTGGGTAGGTCGATGTGCCGGTCTGCGCCGTCAGCCCCGCGCCGAGGGTCCATTGATTGAGTTCACCCGGCAGGTTATAGCTGCTGTACAGCTTGAACATATGCTTCGGCGTGCGCGGGCTGTACGGCAAGGCTTTGTCGCTTGCTGACGCTTCCAGATATTTACTGTTGGTCAGCGTATAGCCGGAAACCCACTGCCAGCCTTCCGCCAGTTTGCCGGAGACTTCCATCTCAACACCCTGGCTGCGCACCTTGCCTTCGGCGCGCGAGCAGCCGCCGTCAGGATCCCAGCAAACGGAACTGTCCGCCTCAGCAAGCGCCTGGTTGGCCTGAATAATGCGGAACAGCGCCAGCGATGCATTCAGATCGCCGTCAAAAAACGCCCCTTTAACACCGGTTTCGTAGTTGTCGCCGGTAATGGCGGGCAGCAGATCGCCATTTTTATCCCGCGCGCTCTGAGGTTTGTAGACCTCGGTGTAGCTTGCGTACCAGGTGTAATTATCGGCGAAATCCCACAGCAGGCCGGCATAGGGGACGAATTGATCGCTGACGTGCAGCCGGATGTGCTCTTTGTCGCTGCTGTTGCGCAGGTTATCGTAATCATAGTCGTAGCTGTAGGCGCTGTAGCGGCCGCCGAGGATCAGTTTCCAACTGTCGGCCAGTTCCCACCGGCTGGCGGCGGATAGCCCGCGCTGGTAGATGTTATATTGCTCTCTGTAGCGGACGCTATAAAGGCCAAGATCTGACCAGTCCGGCTCGGCGACTGAATCGGGGTTCCAATGATAGATGTCGACATTGGTTGTATTCGGTATGCGGCTAATCGTGTTGTCGAAATTTTCTTTCTGATAATCGCCGCCGAATACCAGTTCATGACTGCGCCCAAATAGTTCAAACGGGCCGCTCAGGCTGAGGTTATAACCCCACTGATCGCTTTTGTTGTCATAGTGCAGGGCGTTATTCAACCGGCTGGCGCCGGTGGCGGGATCGACGCCGGCGGTGCCGTTCATAATGCCGATATAGCGCTCTTTGGATGTAGCCCGGGTGTAGTTAAGCGCGCTTTTGAAGGTCCAGTCATTGTCAAAATGGTGTTCAAATTCAGCAAACGGATTGATTTTTTCAAAGTTAATCCGGTTCCAGCTGGCGCCGAGAAACGTTGAACGGGAAAGGTGTAAATCGCGTTTATCGGTACCGAAGGGCACGCCGTAAAGATCGGGAACCACATCGGTTTTCTGCCAGTTAATGCCGGTGGTCAGTGTGGTATCCGGCGTCATATCCCAGGCCAGCGTTCCGAATAATACCTTTCTCTCGCTGCCGACGTAATCGGTGAAGCTCTGCTTATCCTGATAGACGCCGACAAAACGGCCGCGCACGCTGGCATCGTCATTTAACGGACCGGATACATCCGCTTCGCTGCGGTAATTATCCCAACTGCCGGCGGCGACGCTGCCCGATGCCTGAAAATTGTAGGTGGGTTTTTTGCGCACCAGATTGACGGCGCCGCCCGGATCGCCGCTGCCCTGCGTCAGGCCGGCGGCGCCGCGCAAAATTTCCACGCGATCGTAAATCGCCAGGTCGGGGGATTCGCTGGTCGCCTGGTAGGCGTTCATTACGCTGTTTTGCGACGACAGGCTGACGCCATCCTCGGTGATATTGTCCATAACGAAGGCGCGCGACTCGTATTTCACCTGAAAGCCGTTCTGATTCACCACGTTGACCCCGGTGGTTTGGCTCATCGCCTGATCCAGCGTGGTCATATTCTGGTCGTTCATCTGCTGGCGGGTCACCACGCTGACCGACTGCGGCGTTTCGCGCGGCGACAGGTTCAGCTTGGTGGCGGTATTCATGCTGTGCGTGGTGTAGGAACCGGAGCCTTCCGTATCGCCGTTTCGGTTGACGCTGGCGATCACCAGCATTTCATCACTCTTTGGCGCCGGCTGTAGCATATAGGTGTTATCTGACTGCCTCACCGCCTGTAGGCCGCTGCCGGCAAGCAGGGTGCGAAATCCGTCCGTCACGCTATAATTCCCCTGCAACGCCGCGCCGGTCTTTCCGCTTGCCAGACCGGCGTCACCCGCCAGATAGACCCCGGACTGGTCGGCGAACTGGTTCAACTGCGTGCTTAATGCGCCTGCCGGAATGGCGTAGGCGCGCGCGGCCTGAACGTCCGCCCGCACAAGAGCGGAGGACATGAATAAAGGCGCGCCGCACAGCAGCAGCCGGATGGCGACGGCGACGGTTTTGGGCGCTCTACCCGTGCCGCGCCCGGAGAATAATGGTGTGATTGACATGGTGATCTCGCCTTCTGACCCAGAGTGAAAAAAGAGTGCTTTACTATGAATCGAAGGACGAGCGTAAAAGGGGAACCTCGCGGTGAAAGTTTTTTACGCCGGCCTGAGCCTTCCGTGCCGTAACGATACTGTCAGCGAGTGCGGCGTTGTCCCAGCGCCACGGCTCGCGGCCGGACAGGTCGCCGTCTTGGAAGAACTGTTTTTTTACCGGCCAGCCGGTCACGGTAAATATTGAACAGGCAAGATTGGTTATTCAGGCGGAGTTTGGAACAAGGCTGGCGTAATAATATAAGCCGCTAAATAAAACAGCCGGAAGGATCGAGGCGATCTTCCGGCTGTTTAGATGACTATTTCCTCACGTATATCTTTTCATACTGCAGAACTCTATCTTTATATAAAGTCGATTTTTTATATTCATTTAAATTACTTTTATTTAATTTGCTGTATCCTTTACCATCTGGCAAATTCGTTTGCCAACCACAGACCGGGCATACTTCAAAAAGAGAGTCTTCATGATTTTCAAAAACAATAAACCCACAAGCTTCGCAAGGAACGCCAACAATATCCTGATCAAGGTGGTTAATTATCTTTATTACTCTCCCTGTAATATTCTTTACTTTTTCTTCAAGATGTTCATTTCTAATTAAAGGTGAGAGCCTATAATTATCTAAAATTTCCTCATTAAAAATCTGCTTATTACAAGAGTCACATGAATCATCATCTATAAGACCATTTTCAGATAAAAAAATGGCTCTTTCATCTGACGAGAGAGTAAATAGGTAATAAGAAGCTAAAAAATCCACGACTTCACGACGAAGAAATTCTATGCACATCATTTTTCTCCAGCCAAATCTATTGCATCTTGGAATGGGGTACTACTTCGCCCATCATCTTTATAATAGGTTCTGATTTCTCTTTTCCCCCTATGCCCTACAAATCTTTCACTAGTACTCTTATCATGCTTGATAACGAAATTACCAACCTTTTTTCCCTGCATCGATTCAGTTAAAGGTTTGGCGGCAAACTCTTCAGCTTTAGCCAAATATTGATTTTGAGTAATATCACCAAATTTGTGTCCGTGTTTTTCAAAATGGCCTTGAAGCGCAGATTTGCCTGTTGCTGGATTTTTATTTGGATTAAAGCTCTTCCACTTAACTGAGCCAGTAATACCACATTTACTTAAACCTAAAGGATCTATCCACGTTAACGGATTCGGTGCGTACTGGCAGAGATTAATGCCCCGGCCAGCCCTATCGGATCCGGCTGGGTAAACCGTCCGCAGTCCGGGTCGTCGTAACGGAACAGATTATCGTGTAGCCTGGGAATACTCGTCTCATCCATGAGGCTCGCCCCTTCGGGGCCTGCGCTTTGCGCTGTTCAAATTTTCTCCCGAAAAATTTGTCGCGGTCCAGATACTGCCCCTGCATGCGCAGCAGCTTGCCCCAGGCGCCGTCCGCGTTTAGCCTCACTGGCCGCTGGCTCGAAGAATCGGGGTTCATGACCGGGAT
Organism: Brenneria bubanii; assembly: GCF_022378355.1. Lineage (GTDB taxonomy): Bacteria > Pseudomonadota > Gammaproteobacteria > Enterobacterales > Enterobacteriaceae > Brenneria > Brenneria bubanii. The sequence goes on along the minus strand of NZ_JAKMAJ010000006.1, from coordinate 124,083 downwards.
GCCGATAACCGTACCGTTGAGCGGGAAGCGTGGTGATTGAGACTGAAATTAATGTCTGATCACAGAACTTAACAGCAGGTAAAATAAAGTCGGAAGGATCATGGGGATCGCCTCCGGATTTTATTCTCTAATATTTCTCAAAAATGATATTATCAGGAGGGGAATTATTAGGTAATGAGTCTGGTTTTATTTTCCTTAATAACATACCAGATAATAAAGACGTTATGTTTTCATCAAAATATTCTATATCAGGTGATCTGGATGCAACTATTGCAGTTCCCCATGCATCACTGTTGTTTAGAACGGAAACAACCCAAAATATATAATCACCGTTATCCGTTACGCCTATTGGTAACAGCCTGTTTTTTTCTGGGTAAAGATTATATTTAAAATAGCTTGGATCTTCATTATTAAGATAATTAAAGTCTTCAATAATTAATTTTTTTTGCTCAAAAAAATCAAGATAATGATTTTGAGCAAATGGACTAAATATCGTAATAAAATTAGCAATTCGTCCCGTACCATAGCTACTGATAAACTCAACATAGTCATTAGGGAATGCAATGTCTTCATCTATAGAAGGCCAAGTATCACCGCTCCCAGACTCATTGGGAAAAGCGGGTGGAACTAAAATGCTATTTAATTTGGCCATGGTCATGATTTACATTCCAGGAAGATTAAGAAGGGTAACTCTTTCAACGAAGTCGCCAGTGATCTTGCCCAGCAACGGTGGACACTGCCTTAAACGAGGTTTCTTTCCTCAAATTGCACCGGGCTTAGCCCGCCGTTGGCATTATGCCGTCGGTGCCGATTGTAGTCTACCTCGATATACTCGAATACCGCCGATTTCATCTCCTCCCGCCTGTTGAACCTCTCTCCGTGGATTAGCGCCACTTTCAGGCTGTGGAAGGAGCTTTCCCCACAGGTTATGCCGGACTGATCAATCAGATAGTCGCCGCCGGCGCGGCGATTTTTATCGTTTCTCTATCGTCACCCACCAGGAGAAGCGGCGATTGATGCGCACAGGGAAGGTATGGGCCAGCATCGCCAGTGCTTTATCCGTGTCGGTCAGTGGAAAGGTGCCCATGACTCGCAGCGCCGCGATATCGGGTTGGCACGCCAGATAGCCGCGTCGATAGCGCGAGAGCCGTGCGATAACCTCGCCCAGCGGCATATTATCCGCCTGTAGCAGACCTTTCGACCAGCTGGCGTCGGTTCGCTGGCTGGGCTGCAGCGGCCCCTGACCCTGAAGATCGAAGTCGAGCTGTTGACCGGCATTCACCCGCTGCGACGATTGCCCGTTGATCGCGGTGACCTCTACCGCCCCTTCATAAACGCTAAGGCGTGTGGCATGGCTATTTTGCTCGACGCCGAAACGCGTACCCAACGCCTGCATTTGCCCTTGCGCGCTGGCAACAAAAAACGGGCGGATATCATGAGCGGTTTCAATCAGCACATCGCCCGAGAGCAGGGCGATTCGCCGGTATTGGCTGCTGTAATCAACGTCGATTGCGCTGGCGGTATTCAGCCAGATCTGCGTGCCGTCCTGTAGCTTGAGATGCTTGATTTCGCCGGTGGCGCTGTGGTGGTCCGCCGTCATGACCTGTAGTGTTTCACGCAGCGGCGTATAGCGGTAAGTGCCCCAGGATAAGAGCGAACCAACGCCCAGAAAAGTCATTGTTTTGAGAACGGCGCGGCGATTAACCTCGGTTGGCTGGTGCAGCAGCGCGTTGATGGCAGGCTGTTGAGCGTCGCCGCGCAAAGGCTGAAAGCGCTGGCTGACTTTTTGTACGTAGTCCCAGGCGCAACGGTTCTCTTCGCACTCTTCTAACCAGTGTCGCCAGTGGCGGTGATGCTCATGATCCGGCTCAAGATCGCGTAATGTCGCATACCACTGCGATGCCTGTTGTAATGCGCTGAAACTGGGTTTACTCATTGTTTTCCGGCGTGCTGCCTTCCAGCTCTGCTTCCAATAGCACGCAGTGTAACATGGCTTGCGCCATATATTTTTTCACCATTCGCTCTGAGACGCGTAATTCAGCGGCAATTTCCCGGTAGGTCAATCTCTGGACCTGCGCCATGATAAAGGCGGCGCGAACTTTTTCCGGCAGTTGATGCAGCATGGCATCAACCTGATACAACGTTTCGAGGACGATATGATTGTCTTCGGCCGACAGGACGACGATTTCCGGCTGATTGGCCAGCGAGCTCAGCCAGGCGCGCTCAATTTCCCGTCTGCGCCATAAATCCACACACATCCCTTGCGCCATCACGCTCAGATAGGCTCGCGCGCCCGCATGACTGTCGAATTGCCGCGGCTTGATCAGCAGACGTAAAAAAACATCCTGGGTCAGATCGGCCGCATCGCAAAAATCGCCCAGGCGTTTACGCAACAGCCCCTGCAGCCAGCCGTGATGCTGGTGATAGAGCTGATTGATATCGGCTGTGGTATCAATAGGGACTGATGACATGTCAATAACCTGAAAGCAAAACAGCAAGGGAAACTAAGATCTATGTCACAATTTTAATTGAGAATGATTGTTGTTTCAAATGATTGTGTAAAATAAGAGCAAATAAGTGTTAATTAATCGGCGTTTTATTACCCTAAAGGCAGCGCCATGATGATGGCGTCTTCACGGCCGGCGGCGGTCGGATAGTAATCGCGTCGCAATGAAACCTCGTTAAAGCCCAGGCTTTCATACAGCGCGATGGCCCCGTTGTTCGACGCGCGCACCTCCAGCCATAGCGTGAGGATCTCGCGTTTTTCCAACTCCCCAATCAGCTGTTCCAACAGCTCGCGTCCAAAACCCTGGCGCTGGTGTGCGGGATGCACCGCCAGGTTGAACAGCGTGGCTTCATCGAGCACCGTTTGCGTGATGGCGTAAGCCACCATCTGCCCGTCATGACTTAGCTTGAGGTTGAAGTAACGTTCGCCCTGATTGCCGGCAAAGGTTTTTTCGTTCCAGGGAAAGGCGTGACTGGCTTGTTCAATCTGAAACGCTTGCGCCAGATCGGCCTGCGTCAGGGGTGATATCTCGTTCATGTTCACAGATCTGCTGCCAGAGCGCCCGTTTGGCGCCGGGGTTGTGGTAAAGCTCGGCCAGGACCGGGCTGGTGAGTTGGACGCCTTCCAGCGCCAGCGGTTCGTCGATGCCCAGCCGCCAGCTATGGCAGCGGGATTTGGCGGGCAGCATTTCAATTTGCTGCGGCGTCAGGCTATAGGCCTGATCGGGCGTGAGCGCCAGACTGCGCAGCACGTCGGCTAGCAGCGGTTCATCGGCGGCCAGCGGTTCGGCGGAGACAATAATCAGACGCGCCTGGGCAGGCAGACTGACGGCGATTTCGCCCTGCAATACGGCCGGGCGCCTTAGCGTCCACTGCGTAATGCCCAGTTGTTGCAGCAGCTGGTCACGTCTTGATGTCATGCAGGGGTCCTGTTCCGCCGATGTTTGCCGCCTATGCTAGCAAACCCATCGAACATGCGCCAACAAAGCACTATAATCCCCGTTCAATTATTAAGGAGCCTCCGCCTGATGTCTGCATTAACCCCAGCCAGTGAAGTCATACTGCGCCATAGCGACGAATTTATCCCACGCCGGGTACTGTTTGCCGGTGATTTACAGGACACCTTGCCCGCGCAGTTTGAAGCATCCGATGTCCGTGTCCACACTACGCAGTTCCACCACTGGCAGCAGTTGAAAGGCGCGCTGAAGGAGAAGGTTCAGTATGGTCTGGCGGCGGAAGCCGAACTGATCGCGGATTGCGATACGCTGATTTATTACTGGCCGAAGAGTAAGCAGGAAGCCGAGTTTCAACTGTGCAACCTGCTGTCGCTGATGCCGGTCGGCAGCGAAATTTTTGTGGTGGGCGAGAATCGCAGCGGCGTGCGTAGCGCGGAAAACATACTCGCCAGGGCGACGTCATTAAATAAAATCGACAGCGCCCGGCGCTGTGGGCTTTACCACGGAAGAGTTGAAAAACAGACCGCCTTTAATCTTGACGATTGGTGGGATGAATACCAGGTGGATGGCGTAACCGTGAAAGCGCTGCCCGGCGTGTTCAGCCGCGACGGGCTGGATCCGGGCAGCCAGTTATTGCTGTCCACTTTTGAGCCGCATATGAAGGGGAAAGTGTTGGATATCGCCTGTGGCGCCGGCGTATTGGCCGCCGTTCTGGCCAGGCAATCGCCGAAAATCCGTTTGACGCTCAGCGATGTCAGCGCTGGCGCGCTGGCTTCCAGCCGCGCCACGCTGGCGGCCAATCAGTTGGACGGCGAGGTGATCGCCAGCAACGTATACACGGAGATCACCGGGCGTTTTGACCTGATCGTCTCCAACCCGCCGTTCCATGACGGTTTGCAAACCAGCCTACAGGCGGCGGAAATGCTGATCCGCGGCGCGATCGCCCATCTGCCGATCGGCGGACGGCTACGCATTATCGCCAATGCGTTCCTGCCTTATCCGGCATTGCTGGATGCCGCGTTCGGCAGCCACGAGGTGCTGGCGCAGACCGGACGCTTCAAGGTCTATCAGGCTACCGTAGGCCGGGCGCCGCGCGCGACCGGCAAAGGTCGCCGTTGATCGTTAAATATTGATCGTCGCCATGCCTTCTTCGCCGTAGCGTTTCCCCGCTGCGGCATTGAAGGGAAAGATGGCCTCAATTTCCGCCAGCTCTTCCGCCGTCAGGGCGACATCCAGCGCGCCGACGTTTTCTTCCAGATAACGGCGTCGCTTGGTGCCCGGAATCGGCACGATATGTTCCCCTTGCGCCAGTACCCAGGCCAGCGCCAGCTGCGACGGTGCGATACCCTTCTGTGCCGCCAACCGATTGACCTTTTCCAGCAGTTGCTGGTTTTTAGCAAAGTTATCACCCATAAAGCGCGGGTTGTGACGACGGAAGTCATCGGCAGCCAGATCGTCCGGGCTACGGATCGCGCCGGTCAGGAAACCGCGGCCTAACGGACTGTAAGGTACAAAACCCACGCCAAGACGCTCGCAGGCGGGCAGAATGCTGGACTCCACATCCCGAGTCCACAGCGAGTACTCGCTCTGCAAGGCAGTAATGGGATGAACCTTGTGCGCGCGCTCCAGCGTGTCGGCGGAGGCTTCGCTCAGACCGATGTAGCGAATTTTCCCTTCCTTGACCAGATCGGCCAGCGTATCGACGGTTTCCTCAATCGGCACCGTCGGGTCGACACGGTGTTGATAGTAGAGGTCGATCTCTTCTACGCCCAGCCGTCGCAGGCTGCCTTCAATGGCGTCGCGAATATACGCCGGTTTTCCGCAAATGCCGCGTTCAACATGATTGTCCGGGTTACGCAGAATGCCGAACTTGGTGGCGAGGAACACCTGCCGCCGTTTGCCTTTTATCGCCTTACCGACCAGTTGTTCATTGGTGTATGGACCGTACATATCGGCGGTATCCAGCAGCGTGATACCCAGTTCCAGCGCCCGGTGCAGGGTGGCGATGGATTCTTTTTCATCCTGCGCGGTGAAATAAAAATCACTCATTCCCATGCAGCCCAGCCCAATGGCGGAAACCGACGGGCCATTAACGCCCAGTTGACGTTGTTGCATTGTTGCGTCCTCATGTTGGTATATCCCCTTTATCTTTCAGGTCGCCGGCCTCTGCTTGCTTCATCGATAAAGGATGACGCAGTGTTCCGCGGCTTGAAATCTATTGGGTATTGCGGGTAAGAGGAGTGTGGTTGTTTATCAAATAAAGATAAATAACGCATTTCATGCAACACTATTCAAAAATTAACAACAATAGAGGCATGATGGATCAGATTCAGGCGATGCGCGTTTTTGTGCGAATTGCCGATCTCGGCAGCTTCAGCCGCGCGGCCGAAATGTTGTCTCTGCCGCGTGCGACGGTCAGCCATACGATAAAACGGCTGGAGTCTCGTCTGGGCGTACGGCTGTTGCAGAGAACCACGCGTCAGGTGCAAATTACCGCTGAGGGCCAGATCTATTATCAGCGCTGTACCCAACTGCTGGCGGAGATTGAGGAAACGGATACGCTTTTCACGCAGCAGCGCCGTCAGCCGGTGGGGAATGTGCGGGTTGATATGCCCCACTCGCTGGCGCGAGAGGTGGTTATCCCGGCGCTAAGTGAGTTCTACCAGCGTTATCCGCAGATTACGCTGTCGATAAGCGCCAATGATTCGGCGATTAATGTGGTCCGCGAAGGTGTGGACTGCGTACTGCGAGCCTGGCAGGTGGCGGATGACTCGCTGGCGACTCTGCATTTACCGGCGGTATCGCAAGTCACCTGTGCTTCGGCTGGTTATCTTGCCGAGTTTGGCACCCCGGTATCGCTAGACGATCTGGCGCGGCATCAGATGGTCGGCTATTTTTCCCTGCGCAGCGGGCAGCGATATCCGCTGGAGTTTATGCATAACGGCGAGTGCATTACCCACGTGCTGCCCAGCAGGCTGGATGTCAGCGGAACCGACGCCTACATTGCCGCCTGCCGCGCTGGGTTAGGATTGATTCAGGCGCCGAGATCGGGATTGCAGCACTGGTTGGATAACGGTGAACTGGTTGAAATTATGAAAGATATGCCGCCGCCGGACATGCCGTATTTTGTGATGTATCCGCCCGGGCGTTTTCTGGCGCCGAGGATCCGGGTATTCATCGAATGGCTGAATGAACTCTTCACCCGGCGGTCATTCGATAAGCAGTGATGGTTTTTGCAGCAAACCCCGCATTTCAGAGGAAATAATCATTGACCTTGACGCTAAAACCTCTAGAATTCGCCCCCGTGGTGGCATTGCATCAGGCAGTGTTGCTGGATTGCGAAGGTGGCGGAATTGGTAGACGCGCTAGCTTCAGGTGTTAGTGCCTTAACGGGCGTGAGGGTTCAAGTCCCTCTCTTCGCACCAACATCACCACGATCGTGTTGCACGATAACCATTTGTATCGCACGGCATTACTGCGAAGGTGGCGGAATTGGTAGACGCGCTAGCTTCAGGTGTTAGTGTCTTAACGGACGTGAGGGTTCAAGTCCCTCTCTTCGCACCATGCGGCGATACGGATTAAGCAGTAAAAATAAGCTTTTCTTTGTGCGAAGGTGGCGGAATTGGTAGACGCGCTAGCTTCAGGTGTTAGTGCCTTAACGGGCGTGAGGGTTCAAGTCCCTCTCTTCGCACCAATCCTTTCTCTGGATCCTTTCCTTTTTTAATCTCCCTTTTAATGTCCCTTTATTTATTGGCTATCCCAGCGTTAGATTAAACATGACCGACAGCGCCGCCAGTCCGCCGGCCAATGCCACGCAGGACGGCAAGAGCAAATAAGGGCGTAAGCGATGATGAAGCAACATCACTAACGTCGCCAGCAGCGCGATGGCAACAATCGCTTTCAGGTGCGTCAGATTAATATTCAGCACGGCCAGCAACGGCATGATGGCGCAGGGTAATAACACGCCCCAGGCGCTCGACAGATGTTTTCCCATACACCAGCTCACGCCCCACAAACCACATGCGGTAATCATCGCGGTCAGCATGTTATTTTCACCATACATGATAATGATAATTAATATCATGTATGAATTTATGCCAATTGCCAGCGATTGACAATCGTTTTGTTTCTTGCAGAGCGCCGTTGAAGCCGGTTAGTTTGCCCGCAGATGTTCTCGCCGCAGCTGCATCATATTCATCACGACAGGCGAGCGTTCGTGCTGGCGCCAAACCATGGTGATCTGCGTATTCAGGCGGTCGTCATTGATATTGTGGTAGGACACGCGATCCATCCTGATGCAGGATAAGGATTTGGGAATGATGGTAATGCCAAACCCGGCCGATACCATGCCGATAGTGGCCGTTAACTGCGGCGCCTGCTGACCCAATTTAGGCTCGTATCCCGATAAATAGCAGGTGCGCAGAATCATGTCGTGCAGAACCGGGCAGACCTCGCGCGGAAACATAATCAACGGTTCCTGTTTCAGTTCACTTAGATGAACATGGCGTTTGCCATGCAGAGGGTGATCGGCTGGCAATACTAGCGTCATGGGTTCTTCGAGTAAGACTTCGCTGTTTAACTCGTGGTTGACATCACAAGGCAGGCGGAGAAAAACGACATCGACATTTCGATTGTGGAGGGAGGTAATCAGGTCGGGGGTATTTTCCTGCCGTGGGTTTAACAACACATTCGGATATCGCTGGCGGTAGGCATGCAGAAGCTGCAACACCTTGGGATGAAAGGATGACGAGGCGGAAAAACCGACGTTGAAGCTCCCTTCCTCCCCTCTGGCAATGCTCCTGGCCCGGTCAACGGCCGCATCCGTCAGCTTCAGGATCTGACTCGCATCCTCATATAGCACTTTCCCCGCTTCCGTCATTTCAACGCCCCGCGTCAGCCTTTTGAACAACGGCGTGCCTATCTCTTTTTCCAGCTTTTTGATTTGCTGACTGAGCGGCGGCTGCGATATGCCCAGCTTTTCTGCCGCACGGGTGAAATGGCGCGCGGAGGCGACGGCGACAAAATAGCGCAGGTAACGAAATTCCATTAGAACAACTCCATATGTTTTAGATCTTGAAATGACCATCTTTGTATATTGGAACTTTGACGTTATTCACGCAATCCTTATGAACGAATTAGAAAAATTTAAGTAATAAACAGTCGGAAGATAAGTCATATGAAAGAAGATATAGACGTCAACTCTTGTGTGGAAGAGATTGCATCTTATGCGATCAACCATCAGGCGCACCATCCTGATTGCGTTGTTTATCAAACCTCATTAATGAGTGGGCTGATAAATGGCGTCTATGAAGGTAGCCGGACGATGGAAGAGTTGCTGGAACATGGCGATTTTGGATTAGGAACATTTAACTATCTGGACGGAGAACTGGTGGCTTTTAATAGTCACATATTCCAACTGCGTGCTGACGGCAGCGCACGCGCCGCCATGCCGCACCAGAAGACGCCCTTCGCGGTAATGACTTTTTTCCGACCAACCGAGGAAATTCATTTCAGCAGCCGGATCGATCGCAACAGTCTTCATCAGAAAATTGATGCGCTGGTGGGGACGGATAATCTGTTTTGCGCGCTGAAAATCGATGGCCATTTCGATTACGTTGAAACCCGCACCGTGCCGCGTCAGACACGACCTTACAAACCGATGCTGGAGGCGATTGCCCAGCAGCCCAAATTCCACTTTGAATCCTGTCAGGGCAGCGTGATCGGCTTTCGCAGCCCGGCTTATACGCAGGGTATCAACGTTGCCGGTTATCACGAACATTTCATTACCGATAATCGCGAAGGTGGTGGGCATATTCTTGATTATCAAATGGAAAGTGGTGTCTTAACCTTTGGGGTTATTTCCAAGCTGATTATCGATTTACCACAGGATCGAGATTTCCTCAGTGCGGATTTATCCCCCGAAAACCTAGATAGCGCTATCCAGTCAGTGGAAGGCTAAATAACAACAAAGTACAAAGCACAAGTCATCTCATAGGAGTGAGGCAATGGAACATTCAACTGCTCAACAGCGCTGGAACTGTGGGGCATCCCTGATTGTGAATCATCTGGAACAGCAGGGCGTTCAATATGTATTTGGTATCCCCGGCGCGAAAATCGATCGCGTTTTCGACGCATTGGAAGACTCGCCGATTAAAATGATTCCGGTACGGCATGAAGCCAACGGCGCGTTTATGGCGGCGGCCATCGGGCGCCTGACGGGCAAGGCCGGGGTGACGCTGGTGACCTCCGGCCCGGGCTGCTGCAATCTGGTGACCGGATTGGCGACGGCGACGACGGAAGGCGATCCGGTGGTGGCGATTGGCGGCGCGGTTAAGCGCTCGGAAAGCCTGAAGCTGACGCACCAAAGTCTGGACACCGTCAGTCTGTTTCAACCCGTCACCAAGTTCAGTGCGGAAGTCAGAGCGTCGTCCGCCATTTCCGAGGTACTGGCGAATGCATTCCGGGCGGCGGAGATGGGCCATCCTGGCGCATCGTTCATCAGCCTGCCGCAAGACATCATTAACGATCCGGTAACCAGCGCCGTACTGGTTCGTCCGACATTACCCGCGATGAACGGCGCGCGTCATGCGGATATCGAAAATGTCGCCCGCATGATCCAACAGGCTAAAAATCCTATTCTGCTGTTGGGGTTGATGGCGAGTCAGCCTAAAACCGCCGAAGCGTTGCGCGGTTTGCTGCATAAAAGCCAACTGCCCGTCACCAGCACCTATCAGGCCGCCGGCGCCGTTGACCAGCAGCATTTTGACCATTTTGCCGGACGGGTCGGACTGTTCAATAATCAGGCGGGCGATAAGCTGCTGCAACAGGCCGATCTGATCATTACGGTCGGCTACAGCCCGGTGGAGTATGATCCGGTCTTGTGGAACAGCGGCAAAGCGGCGCTGGTGCATATCGACGTGCTGCCGGCCAATATCGACAGCGCCTACCTTCCAGACGTGGAGCTGGTGGGGGATATTGCGGAAACCATCGACACCTTGACCCATTGCATCCTTGCGCCGATGTCGCTGTCGACGCAGACGCAGGCCATTTTGCTCGATCGTTGCCAGCAACGCCGCGATCTGGCGACCCGCGGCATGAACATGCGCGGATTCGCCATTCATCCGCTGCGGCTGGTCAGAGCGATGCAGGATATCGTTAACCATGACGTCACGCTGTGCGTCGATATGGGCAGTTTCCATATTTGGCTGGCGCGTTATCTGTACAGCTTCCGTGCGCGTCAGGTACTGATGACCAATGGTCAGCAAACGATGGGGGTAGCGTTACCCTGGGCGATTGCCACGTCACTGATTCATCCCAATCAGAAGGTGATATCGGTTTCAGGCGATGGCGGTTTTATGCAGTCCAGCATGGAACTCGAAACCGCCGTGCGCTTGAAGAGCAACCTGTTGCATATTATCTGGGTGGATAACGCTTACAACATGGTTGAAATTCAGGAGCAGAAAAAGTATCACCGCTCTTCCGGCGTCAAATTTGGCCCAATCGATTTTAAAGTCTATGCGGAAGCGTTCGGCGCCGCGGGATTTGCGGTCGAAGCGGAAGATGAGCTGGTCAGCAAGCTACGCCAGGCCATGGATACGCAGGGGCCGGCCGTCATCGCCATTCCGGTGGACTATTCAGATAATCAGCGTCTGATGGAGGATCTGAATATTAGTCAGTTGATCTAAAGGATGCGCCGCTTTGGTCCAAAATTGACGAAAGCGGCCAATACCCGCCTCAATGATGTTTCCCCGTTCCCCGATACGCCGCCTGACGGTACCCTGAATAAAGGTTTACTCTAAACCTAATTGAAAACAGCTAGTAAAACGGTAAATCCGAAGGGGTATCATCATGCTGATAAGGTCTGTGCGGCGGATAATCAAGCGCGGCGCCATTATTGGTATCGTGGCGGCTGCGACGTTGCTGAGCGTGCGAATTTATGACACCCAGCGCGGCCCGGCGCTGGCGCCCTGGCACAGGTTTGTGCCGGATGAACTCTCGGCAGACGAGCTCGATCGCGCCGACTGGCCAGCCTATTTGCGCGCCGAAGAGCATATTTTCCAGCAGGTCAGTCAGCATGTGACTCAGGCGCTGGATGATGATGAACAACGGCCCATCAATCGTTATTTTTCCGGCAGTCCGGTATATCCGGGGGCGTTTCAGCATGACTGGAATCGTTCTTACGAGCTGATGCCGGAAGGCGCGCCAAAAGGCGCGGTCGTGCTGCTGCATGGATTAACGGACTCCCCATACAGCCTGCGGCATATTGCCGAACGTTATCGCCAGCGTGGTTTTGTGGTGGTCGGCATTCGTCTGCCGGCGCACGGCACGGTGCCGGGCGCCTTGACGGATGCTCACTGGCGGGACTGGTTGGCGGCCGCCCGTCTGGCGGTGCGCGAGGCGGAGCGCCGCTTGACGCCGGGGTCAGGCAAGGCATTGCCGCTGCATATGGTGGGTTTTTCCAACGGCGGCGCGCTGGCGCTGAAGTATGCGCTGGATGCGCTGGACGATCCCTCGCTGGCGCGGCCGGATCAGCTGATACTGATCTCGCCGATGATCGGCGTGACCCGCTATGCCCGCTTTGCCGGTCTGGCGGGGCTGCCGGCGATCTTCCCGGCGTTTGCCAAATCGGCGTGGCTGAGTATTTTGCCGGAGTTTAATCCGTTCAAATATAATTCGTTTCCGGTCAACGCGGCGCGCCAGTCCTGGTTATTGACCCACGAGCTACAGCGGCAGCTTACCCGTAAGGCGCAGCTTCAGATGCTGGCGCAACTGCCGCCGGTACTGACCTTTCAGTCGGTGATGGACTACACCGTGAGTACCCCGGCGGTAATTTCCGCGTTTTATAATCTGTTGCCGGCGAATGGCAGCCAACTGGTGCTGTTTGACGTGAATCGCACCATCGACTTCGGACCATTGCTGCGTGACTCCGCGGATCGCGCCGTCAGCCAGCTGTTGCCGCCGGCGCCGCGTCGCTATGACACTACGGTAATTACCAATGCGGCGCCGGACAGCGCGCATGCCGTCGCTTTCGATGTAAAGGCGGGAGAGTCGCGGGACAGTTCACGCGATCTGGGGATTGATTATCCGCGCGATATCTATTCGCTGTCGCACGTCGCCTTGCCTTTTCCGGACAGCGATTCCCTGTATGGCCGTTTTTCTCGGCATCCCCGTGAGTTTGGCCTGCCGCTGGGCATGATTGCCGCCAGAGGCGAGCGTTCGGTGCTGGTTGTGGATCTGGATTCTCTACTGCGACTCTCCTCCAACCCGTTTTTTCCGTACCTGATGCAGCGTATCGAGGAAAAAATACCGCAATAGTCAGCGTGATTTCACCGACGATAATTTTCTATTTCGGCCCGCCGCCGGCGGGCGTTTGGTTGAAATAATCTAATTTTGGTGCATTTTTCGCATTACTTTAAATAATGTATTTGGCTTTTTTTTACCACGATTAACGGCTGCTTAATCCATTTTTCATATCAATAATTTTATATTTAAGCCATTTTGTTTTTGTTTTATGTTGTTTATTTTTATTTACCAGATAATTATTCTGATTAAGTTAATTTTACTATGCGTGGTTCGACGCGTTTTCTATATAGATTATCTTATGGCTGTGGGGATAGTTTAACCGGCGTTTCGGTGGTAAGTTCATTATCAAGATATCGCTTGCGCGGCGGTGGTTATCGCCCGTACGCAGTGCTCCGAACAGAGGGAAAACATGGCTAAGCAGACTCCGTTGTATCAACAGCACCTGACAGACGGTGCCAAAATGGTTGATTTTCACGGCTGGATGATGCCGCTGCATTACGGCTCACAGCTTGATGAGCATCACATCGTACGTCGTGATGCCGGGATGTTCGATGTATCTCATATGACGATTGTGGATTTGCGCGGCGCCAGAACCCGCGAGTTTCTGCGCTATCTGTTGGCGAACGATGTCGCCAAGCTCACTCAGCCCGGCAAGGCGCTCTATAGCGGCATGCTGAATGCGTCCGGCGGGGTTATCGACGATCTGATCGTTTATTTCATGACGGAAGATTATTTCCGACTGGTGGTGAACTCGGCCACCCGTGAGAAAGATTTGGCCTGGATCACCCGGCACGCCGAGCCTTTTACGGTCGATATCCGCGAACGCGAGGATCTGTCGCTGGTCGCCGTCCAGGGGCCGCAAGCGCAGGCAAAGGTACAAAGCTTGCTCAATGATTCCCAGAGGGCGAAAGTTGCCGGTATGAAGCCGTTTTTCGGCGTTCAGGTGGAGGATCTTTTCATCGCCACGACTGGCTATACTGGTGAGGCCGGCTATGAAATCGCGCTGCCGAAGGATCAGGTTGTTGCGCTGTGGCAACGGCTTTTGTCCGCCGGGGTCAAGCCGTGCGGATTGGGCGCGCGCGACACGCTGCGGCTGGAGGCCGGAATGAATCTCTATGGACAGGATATGGATGAAGGCATTTCGCCGCTGGCCGCCAATATGGGCTGGACGATCGCCTGGCAGCCGGAAGATCGTCAGTTTATCGGCCGTGAAGCGCTGGAACGTCAGCGTGAAAAAGGCACCGAGCAGTTGGTCGGTCTGGTGATGACCGAAAAGGGCGTGTTACGTAACGAATTACCCGTGCGCTTTACCGACAGCGAAGGGGTAATGCGGGAAGGGGTGATTACCAGCGGCTCGTTTTCACCTACGCTCGGACTGAGCATCGCGCTGGCGCGAGTGCCGGCAGGTATCGGCGAGCAGGCGATTGTCCAAATCCGCAACCGCGAGCTGCCGGTCCACGTCACTAAACCGGGCTTTGTCCGTGCCGGAAAACCGATTGTTCAATATTAGCGCTATCCCCAGGTTTCAGAAGCAGCCAGCCGTGTTGCTACTTGAAAGATAAAGGATATGCTTCAGTTTTAACCGTTTTGTGAAGGAAGGAGAGGGTGGCAATGAGCGATGTACCAGCAGAATTAAAATATACCGCTTCGCACGAGTGGGTGCTGTCTGAAGGTGAGGGTGTTTATCTTATCGGCATTACCGAACATGCGCAGGAATTATTGGGCGACATGGTGTTTATCGATTTGCCGGAAGTCGGCACTGTCGTTTCCGCCGGCGATGATTGCGCCGTGGCTGAATCGGTCAAGGCGGCGTCTGATATCTATGCGCCGATCGGCGGTGAAATTATCGAAATCAACGCGGAGTTGGAAGGTTCGCCTGAATTGGTGAATAGCGCGCCCTACAGCGATGGCTGGCTGTTCCGTATCAAATCCTCCGACGAATCAGACTTAAACGAACTGCTTGATGCCGAGGGATATCAGGCCGCTCTGGAAGAAGACGAATAATGACCGCGCCCCGGACTCCACTGAGTCGGGGCGTTTTATTTTGTTCCCTCGCTCTGGGTTATCCCGCCGGGTGTGACGCAGAGAATGTTTGATGCAGGAAATTTTCGTAATGACCCAGACTCTCAGTCAACTTGAACATAACAACGCCTTCGTTGAACGTCATATCGGTTCCTCCGCCAGCCAGCAACGGCAGATGCTGGCCGCGGTCGGTGCGGATTCGCTTGATGCCTTGATCCGGCAGATTGTGCCTGCCGATATCCAGTTACCCAGCCCGCCCGCGGTCGGCGATGCGGTGACGGAACATCAGGCGCTGTCTGAACTAAAAGCGATCGCCAGTCAGAATCAGCGTTATAAAAGCTATATCGGTATGGGGTACAGCGCGGTGCTGATGCCGCCGGTGATTTTACGCAATCTGCTGGAAAATCCGGGCTGGTACACGGCCTACACGCCATATCAGCCGGAAGTTTCTCAAGGGCGTCTGGAAGCATTACTGAATTTTCAGCAGGTGACTCAGGATTTAACCGGTCTGGCGCTGGCTTCGGCCTCTCTGCTGGATGAAGCCACGGCGGCGGCGGAAGCGATGGCGATGGCGAAACGCATCAGCAAGCTTAAACAGGCCAATCGCTTCTTTGTTGCCGATGACGTCCACCCGCAAACGCTGGATGTGGTGCGTACCCGCGCCGAAACGTTTGGTTTTGAGGTCGTGGTCGGTAAGGCGGATCTGGCGCTGGCGGACGACGCGGTGTTCGGCGTGCTGTTGCAACAGGCCGGAACTACCGGCGAACTGCATGATTACAGCGCGCTGATAGCCGAATTGAAGACGCGTAAGGTGGTGACCTGCGTCAGCGCCGATATCATGGCGCTGGTGCTGTTGACCGCGCCCGGTAAACAGGGGGCCGATATCGTCTTTGGATCCGCCCAGCGTTTCGGCGTGCCTATGGGCTACGGCGGCCCGCACGCAGCGTTTTTCGCCTGCCGTGATGAATTCAAACGCGCCATGCCGGGGCGCATTATCGGCGTTTCCGTCGATGCCGCGGGCAATACCGCATTGCGCATGGCGATGCAAACCCGCGAACAGCATATTCGCCGTGAAAAAGCGAACTCGAATATCTGTACTTCTCAGGTGCTGCTGGCCAATATCGCCGGTATGTATGCGGTATTCCATGGCCCTGAAGGATTGAAACGCATTGCCGGCCGCATTCACCGGCTGACGGATATTTTGGCGCTCGGGTTAAGTCAGGGCGGTCTGACGCTGCGTCATCAGACCTGGTTCGATACCCTAGCCGTGGAAGTGGATGATAAAGCCGCCGTGCTGAGTCGAGCGCAGAGCTTCGGCGTTAATCTGCGCGCCGATCTTGACGGCGCGATCGGGGTCACGCTGGATGAAACCACCAGCCGGGAAGATGTGCAGACGCTGTTCGCCATCCTGCTGGGATATGCCCATGGTCTGGATGTCGATGCGCTGGACGCGGTGGTGAGTCGGCAAGAAGCATCGATCCCTGCGGCCTTGCTGCGTGATGACGCTATCCTCGCTCATCCGGTGTTTAATCGCTATCACAGCGAAACCGAGATGATGCGCTATTTGCACCGTCTGGCGTGTAAGGATTTGGCGCTGAATCAGTCGATGATCCCGCTGGGGTCCTGCACCATGAAGCTCAACGCCGTCGCTGAAATGTTGCCGATCACCTGGCCTGAGTTCGCCGAACTGCACCCGTTTTGCCCGCCGGAACAGGCGCTTGGCTACCGTAAGATGATCGAACAGCTGTCCGGCTGGCTGGTGCAACTGACGGGCTATGACGCCGTATGTATGCAGCCTAACTCCGGCGCGCAGGGCGAATACGCCGGGTTGCTGGCGATCCGCCGATACCATCAAAGCCGTAACCAATCCGCTCGCGATATCTGTCTGATCCCCAGCTCCGCGCACGGCACCAACCCCGCGTCGGCGCACATGGCCGGCATGAATGTGGTGGTGGTGGCCTGCGACAAGCAGGGCAATGTCGATCTTAACGATCTGCGTGACAAAGCGCAGTCCGCGGGCGAGAAACTGGCCTGCATCATGGTGACATACCCTTCCACCCATGGGGTTTATGAAGAAACTATCCGCGAAGTGTGTCAGATCGTGCATCAGTTTGGCGGTCAGGTGTACCTGGACGGCGCCAACATGAATGCGCAGGTCGGCATTACGTCGCCGGGCTATATCGGCGCGGACGTTTCACATCTCAACTTGCACAAAACGTTCTGCATTCCTCACGGCGGCGGCGGCCCTGGCATGGGACCGATTGGCGTAAAAGCGCACCTGGCGCCGTTCGTTCCGGGGCATAAGGTCGTGAAAATCGATGGCGTGCTGACCGGGCAAGGGGCGGTATCCGCCGCGCCGTTCGGCAGCGCCTCCATTCTGCCGATCAGCTGGATGTATATCCGCATGATGGGCGCCGAGGGGCTGAAGCAGGCGAGCCAGATGGCGATTCTCAACGCCAACTACATTGCCGCCCGGCTACAGTCGGCCTATCCGGTGCTATATACCGGACGTGATGGACGCGTGGCGCATGAATGTATTCTGGATCTGCGGCCGCTGAAGGAAAGCGCCGGCATCAGCGAAATGGATATCGCCAAGCGTTTGATTGATTACGGTTTCCATGCGCCAACCATGTCATTCCCGGTGGCCGGCACGCTGATGGTGGAGCCGACCGAATCCGAAAGTCAGGCGGAGTTGGATCGCTTTATCGACGCGATGTTGTCGATTCATGCGGAAATTGATCGCGTGATTAAAGGCGAATGGCCGCTGGAAGATAACCCGCTGGTGAATGCGCCCCATACGCAGCTCGAACTGGTCGGGGAGTGGACGCATCCATATAGCCGCGAGCAGGCGGTGTTCCCGGCTGGCGGCGACAATAAATACTGGCCTACGGTAAAACGGCTGGATGACGTCTATGGCGACCGTCATCTGTTCTGCTCCTGCGTACCGATGGCGGATTACGCCTAGCTTCGTCCTCGCTGAGCAATGGCCCGTCAGATCTCTGGCGGGTCATTGCCGCCTTCAGGTGTCGCAATCCTGATTGATTCCGGGCGGTTGCACATCCAGCGTCGGCCTCAAGCCGGCCATCAAGCGCTCAGGGCCGAGCTGAGTTGCTCCAGGCGAGATGCCGCTTAAAGCAGCCATCCTTTATCCTGGGCTGTTTCCAGATGTTGTTTCAGATGTTGCCACAATTCGGGGTTGATGCCGGCGATAAACTCGGTACGACCTAATACCTGATCCAGACGGATACCGTTCTCTACCCAGCTTTGTCCTTGATTATGCAGGTTCATCAGGACTGGCATGACGCGGTCGAGCATCAGGGCGAATCGGGCGTTGGCGGTTGCGCCGGCTTCATATTCCAGCCACAGCTGGTGAAAATGTTGGCGCTGCGGTTCAGGCAATAAACCAAACAGGCGAGCGGCGGCGGTCACTTCCTGATCGTGGACGGCGGCACGGGCAGCCAGATCGTAAACAATGACATCCCCAGCGTCGATTTCGACGATATCATGAACCAGCGCCATTTGAATAACGCGGTTGATATCAACCTCTTTCCCTGCATAGGGGGCAAGACTCATGGCGGCGACGGCAAAGTGCCAGCTATGCTCGGCAGAGTCTTCGTGGCGTGGGCTGCCGATAATTTTTGAACGGCGGTGAACGCTTTTCAGCTTGTCGATTTCCATCAGAAAACCGACGACATCGGTCAGAGAACCAAAATCAAGCGTGGATGGCGCAGACGGCGCGGAATCAGAGGTAAAAGCCAACGGAATAGACCTAAGTTAAGTAACAATGTATCGGTGAACGGATTATATCTTGATTCAAACCGCGGCTGTAGCCTTCACTCGCCGCTTTAGCAAAAATAGTCATCAGAACGGCATTCCCTGCCGCTGCTGATTTAAAAAGTACCGTCGGCAATCAGATTCACTGCGCTGGTTGATGCTGCATCACTTTGCCGGCGGTAAGGCTTGCAATATTCTTGCGGCATCCTGCGGACTCAGTGTGTAATTGAAAAAACGTTGATAAAAATCCTGCGTCGCCTTCACCATATCCAGATCCGCGAATAGCGCCGGATGCAGCGTTGCCGCCGCCCACTGTATTTGCAGCGCCGCTTCAGTACCGTAACGATCCCAGGGGAACACGCCGGCCGGGTTTTGCCACACCTGATGATTTTTTACCGCGTTCAGCTCGCGGAACAGCGAGGCGTAATCCGAGTCGGCGATGGTCCCGGCGCCTGCGCCGATAATAATGACGTCCGGTTGCCAGTGCAGTATGTTCTCCGGCGACGTTTCCTTCATATTGCCATCGATCTGTTCCGCGGCATTGCGGCCGCCGGCAAGTTTGATCCAGGTATCGATCAGGGTGTCGCGCCCGTCCACTTTCAGCGGATGCAGCGACTGGATGTGCAACACGGTAGGGCGTTGGTCGTTGCCCAGCGCGCGCGTTCTGGTCTCAATATGCGCAATTTGCCGGTCAAGAAAAGCGTTATATTCCGTTGCCCGCCGGCGGGCGTCGTCGGTTCCCACAACCTCGGCGGTGGTGAGCAGCGAGCGCTTCATGGAGGGAAAATCGTCGAATCGCATCACCAGCGCCGGTAAGCCGGCGCGACGATAAGCGGCCGTTGCATCGTTATCCTCTGGGACGAAAACCGCATCGACTTTTCGGACCAGCAGCGCCTCACTGTCAAAACTGCGGCCATGAACCATCAGCGCCTGATTTAAAGAGGGCTGGATTTTGAACATCCACGGGCGATCTTTGGCATTATTCACCGTCGCCACAATTCGATCGCCCGCGCCAAGCGTCATCAGCAGCGAGTGGTGAGCATACCAACCATCAGCGATGCGCATCGATTGTGCCGGTACATCAACCTTATTGCCCAAATCGTCGGTAACGATGCGGGCCAGCGCCGCGTGGCCGACGGCGAATAGGCTCAGTGCCGCCAGCAGCGTAATAAACGGATTTCTCATCTTTGCTCTTGCCTCGTCAGAAGTTCAACTGCATGGAAAGCTGCGCCATGCGCGGTTCGCCTAATTGCGCACTGGCATAGCCCGCGCCGCTGTAACCGTTCAGTCCGCCCGGAATGATATTGCTCCAATAGCGACGGTTGGTCAGGTTGGTCACATCCAGCCGGAATGTGGCGTCGGTATTAAAGAGCCGAGTTTTATAGCTGGCGCCCGCATCAAAAGTGCTATAGCCGCCCACCCAACCGCTATTGGCGTTATCGATGCTGCGCCGGCTAACATGGCGCGCGCCGGCATGGACATCGACACCCTCGATGAAAGGCAGGTCGTAGGCCATAAACAGACTGGCCGTATAGCGCGCCAGGCCGACGATCTGCTTGCCAGCGGTGCTCCGGCTGGCGGTATCGCGCAGACGCGGATCCAGCCAGGTCATACCGCCGTACAGGTGCAGATTTTGCGTGATATCGCCATCGGCCATCAGTTCCAGGCCGCGGTTACGCTGGTTTCCTTCCGTCGCGTAGTCGCCGTCGGCGTTGGTGTAGGCAAAGGGACGATCGATCTGAAATAGCGCCGCTGTCAGCAAGGCATTGCCTACGGCCAGTTTGCCGCCCACCTCCGCCTGTTTGCTGCGGTAAGGCGCGAGAACGCTTCCTGCGTTGCTGGCGCCGGTTGGCGCCGTATCGCCCTGCTGAAGGCTGTCAGCATAGGTGGCGTAAAGCGTTACAGGTTCGGTCGGTTTAAATACCAGGCTTGCCGAACCGCTGAAGCCGCTATCGCTGGACGTACTGCTTCGTTTGCCGCTTTTGGCGTAGTTATCGACGTTGAGGATATTCTCGCTTCCTGCCAGCAATAAACGCCATTGTGGGGAAAAGCTCAGGTCATCGCTCAATAAAAACGCGTGTTGCGTGGCGGTGGCCGAGTGATAACGGTGAGTGAAGTCCGGGTAGTCCGGCTTGGCAAACGTTATTGGATTGTCCAGCGAGGCGCTGCCGAGCGTGGATGTCGCGCCATTTATCGGGTTTTGGTTCTTCCAGACAAAACCGCGGATGCCGGTCGAAATCTGGTGATGTAACCCGCCGGTATCGATATCGCCGCTCAGATTCGCCATATAGCTGTCGATGGTAAAACGGCTGGCGGTCGCCGAGGAGGTCGTCGCGGTATAATGGCCGGCATTATCGGTGAAGGTATTGGTCACCGCGGTGGATTCACGGTCTGCGATTTGACGCAGTACGCCGACTTCACCCTGCCAGTTGCCGTTAAAATCGTGTTTCAAACGCAGGCCGGCGGTTAGCGTATGGTTATCGTTTCCTGCGTAATGTTGTCCCAGGTGAGCCGTTTTCGGATCTGGCGCCGCTGGGAAGGTCACCCCGCTCGCCAGGGCAAACCTGCCGGGCAAGCCTCGATCATAGAAGTGGTAATCGCTGAAATTCGTTTCCAGCACCGTTTGGTCAGTCAGGTTGGCGTCCAGCGCCAGGCTGAATAACTGGCGGCGTTTTTTGCTGCCGCTAACGTAACCGCGGCCCTCATCGTCGAGAAAATTGGCGCGATAGCGCAGGCGATCATTATCATCCAGCGGGCCGCTGAAATCGCCGGAAAGTAAATGGCTGATGCCGGTGCCGGCCCCCACCGTCAGGCTATGCTGCGATATATCGGTTGGACGCTTGGCGATAAAATTGAATAAACCTGCCGGATTCGCCGGGCCGTAGAGAGAGCCGGCTAAACCGTTAACAACCTCGATATGATCAAATTGCTCGGCGGCGTAGTCGGTGGTGGACACCACGTTCAACCCGTCGATCATGCTATTTTGTACCACGCTGCCTTGCAGGCCGCGCGTTTGCGGCCGGGCGCCATCGCCCTGAACGGAAGGCATATAGCGATAAATATCACTGATGCTTTTCAACTGCTGACGCTTCATGAGCGAAGGTGAAATAACCTGCACGGAATAGGGCGTATTCAGCACTTCCTGTTTGCCCAAATTACCCAACGTGGCCTGTTTTTCCGGCGCGGAAACTTCGTTCGCCGGCGCGGTCGTCGCCAATACCGTCAGCGTGTCGTTCTGAGTGATTTGCTCTGCCGCCTGGACTGGCAGCGTACTGAAAATCAGCACGCAGAGCGCGCTTTTCCCTGCAAAAAAAGAATGGGTATCTAAAGTCATCTTACTGTTGTGTCTGCCTGTTTTTACGGTGCGCCTTGTCACCGAGTGGCTATGCCGTGAAGGGAGTAAAAAGCGTAACATAACGCTGTGTATTCTTGTATATAGCGAGAGGGGCGGCGAAAATTTCGGAGTATGCCGCTGGAGAGCGGCCGTCAACGAAGGGTAAGCCCCGGTTTGGGCGCTATGGTCGGAATCTTATGCTGGCGCCGCTCATTTTCTCAGTAGCCGATCTCTGTATGAACATCGTCTTGCTGACGATCTCGCAACCGGCGACTTACGCACATGCTTTTGGCTTACAGCGCAATAGCGCAGTGAAAAATCATTTTTAGCTTACATGTGTACACTGAAACTATTCTCAGCTAAGCTGCTCAAAGATTATTCTTTGGGCCAGTATCGATCGGTTTTCGAGTTTATAAATCCGATGGCGTGCCGGCCGGCGGAATAGTGTTAATGAGGTAAACGATGGCGAAAAATTTGTGGGAATCCGGATATTCGCTGGCGGAAGAAATCGCCAACAGCGTCAGCCACGGAATCGGTCTGGTTTTTGGTATTGTCGGCCTGGTCTTGTTGCTGGTGCAGGCGGTGGGCCAGGGGGCCGATGGCGTGGCTATCACCAGCTACAGTCTTTACGGCGGCAGTATCATCCTGTTGTTTCTGGCTTCGACGCTGTATCACGCCATTCCTTCGCCGCGCGCCAAACCGTGGCTGAAAAAGTTCGATCACTGCGCGATTTATGTGTTGATTGCCGGTACCTACACGCCGTTTTTACTGGTTGAACTGGACTCACCGCTGGCTCACGGGCTGATGGCGGTGATCTGGAGCATGGCGCTGTTGGGCGTTATTTTTAAGCTGGCTTTCGCCCACCGCTTTGAAGCGCTGTCGCTGATTACCTATCTGGTGATGGGCTGGCTGTCGTTAGTGGTGATTTATCAACTGGCGATGACGTTGTCCATCGGCGGCGTAACGCTGCTGGCGGCGGGAGGCGCGATTTATACGCTGGGGGTGATTTTCTATGCCTGTAACCGCATCCCTTATAATCACGCGATCTGGCACGGCTTTGTGCTGGGCGGCAGCCTGTGCCATTTTATGGCTATTTATCTGTACGTTTAGCATCAATCGGTGATGCCTGCCGACGCAGGCACGTTATCGATTATCTATTACTCTGTAACGGCATAAGGCAGCGCCTGGATCGCCAGTTTGCCGTCGGCGTCTGCGCGTACGCGCAGCGCGCTGTCGGCCCCCAGGTCGTTGTTCAAGATGGCCTGAACCCAGATGCGGTTATCCTGCAATCGGCAGGCAGCCAGTACGGTGCCGGTGCGGCGCCAGTTATCGCCCAACTGTAGCTCCAAATCTTCTCCGGCTTCGGGAACCCGAGCGGCCTGACCCGCCAGCCAGTACAGCGCACGTTTGTTCGCTCCCCGGTACTTGGCGCGGGCAACCATTTCCTGTCCGGCATAGCATCCTTTACTGAAGCTGATCCCATTTAATGCCTGCAAATTAGCTGCTTGCGGGATGAACTGCGTACAGTTTCCGCTGTCAATGATCGGCAGGCCGGATTCAATATTCAAAGCCAGCCACTGGCGGCTATCATTGAATTCGGTTTTGCCCGTGAGCTGTTCCTGCAATGCGGCATATCGCGAAGCGGTCAATACCAGCAGGAAACGTTCCGCGGGATGGGAGAAATGCAACAGCGTGACATCCTGATCCTGAATAACCGGATGCTCGGCGTCAGGCAGGGCGTCGAACGCCGACTGAAGCCGTTGGCGGATATTTGCGCCGGCAGCGCCCAGCAGAATGACGTCGTCATCCGCCGCAATCGTCGTTTTGGAGAATACCGCGTATTTTTTCAACTCGGCGAGCTGCGTATCGCGTAAGCTGCGGCGTTCGATGAAGGCAAAGCCTTCTGCTCGCCGGAACAAGCGCAGATCGCTCCACATTTTGCCTTTGGCGTCACAGTGAGCGCAGAGTATGTGCTGATCGGCGGAGAGCGCGTCCACATCGGCAGTGACTTGACCCTGAAGGTACTTGACGGTATCGGGACCGGTCAGCGTGACCAACGCCCAGTCATCAAGCGAGATCAGGGTAGCGGGTAAATCGGCAGAGGCAAACAGAGGTTGTGAAGCAAAAGGGAGTTGATGAGCCATGATACGATCCTGCGCTGCTAAGCTGTAAGCGAATGCGCTAATGGTAAAAGAGCGGTGGGGGTTTGCAAGCGGTTATTGTGCTGGAATGCTCAAGCCCTTGATACCAACATGGCTGATACGACGGTAAAATATGTCAAAGTGTTACTATTCGTTGAATACCTGCCGTTGAAATAGGGTTACACTAATAGGCATAGTCGATAATAAGGTGGCTGTAAGCATGGAAATTGAAAATAAATCACGGATTCATTGGGCGTGTCGGCGTGGTATGCGCGAACTGGACATTTCTATCATGCCTTTTTTTGAACATGACTATGATGCCTTGAATGATGATGACAAACGCACGTTTGTCCGTCTGTTGCAGTGTGACGATCCCGATCTGTTCAACTGGCTGATGAATCATGGCGAACCGCAAGATCAGGACCTGAAGCGTATGATCTCCCTTATCCAGACGCGAAATAAAGACCGTGGCCCAGTGGCAATGTGACCTTCGCGTGTCCTGGCGCATGCAGTTGTTCTCGTTGATTGCGCACGGGTTATTGGTTCTGCTTATTCTTCTGGCTCCCTGGCCGGATCGTTACACTGTGCTATGGCTGGGACTGGTGACGCTGGTGGTGTTCGGTTTCATCCGCAGTCAGCGAGACATAAAATCCCGCCATGGCGAAATTTTATTACACAGCGCGACCCGCCTGCGCTGGCAACGACAGGAATGGCTGGTGACCAAGCGCCCCTGGATGCTGAGGAACGGTGTTCTGCTCACCTTGAAAGCGATCGATGGTAAAGGGCGCAAGCGCCTGTGGCTGGCATCGGACAGTATGGGCGATGACGAGTGGCGTCATTTACGCCAGCTGTTATTGCAGCATCACAGCGGGATAAACTGATATTCGCGTCGGCCGTGGTCCTTTGTCTTCGCGGCACATGGTTTCCCGGTTAATTGTCTTTCCCGTCACGCTTTATCACCCGACGTGATTTCACCTCGCCGGCGTTAATTCAGTTGACCTTGTTTTGCTTAATACCGGTTTGCCCTGACCGATGCGATGGATAAAAAACCTGGCAATGATTTACGGCGGCGGGCGTAGCAGGTATCGTACGCGCCGTACAATAAGAGAGAAGCTGATGACAACGCCCGCTGATAAACCTGCCGCGCAGAAAAATGCGCTGCACCCGCGCAATCGCCACCGCGGTCGCTATGATTTTACCGCGCTGAAGCAAATCCACCCGGCGCTGACCCCCTTTGTAAAGGTGAATGCCTATGGCGACGAATCGGTTGATTTTGCCGATCCTGAATCGGTCAAGGTGCTGAATCAGGCGCTGTTGCACCATTTTTACCAGATTGAACACTGGATCATCCCAGACGGTTTTCTTTGCCCGCCGGTTCCCGGCCGGGCGGATTATATTCATCATCTGGCCGATCTGCTGGCGGAGGATAATCACGCCGTGGTGCCGCGCGACGCCTGCGTACTGGACGTCGGTTGCGGCGCCAACTGTATTTATCCGCTGATTGGCTATCGTGAATATGGCTGGCGTTTCACCGGCAGTGAAATCAACCTGCAGGCGATGCAGGCGGCCAATGCCACCATCGAGGCGAATCCCGGCTTAAATCATGGCATTCGGTTACGGCGCCAGAAGAACGCCAGGGCCATCCTCGCCGGCGTTATCCACAAGAACGAAGTTTTTGATGCGGTGCTGTGCAATCCGCCGTTCCACGCATCCGCCGCCGAGGCGCGTCAGGGATCGCAACGTAAGCTGCATAACCTGGGGCTGGATAAAAATTCGCCGCTCAACTTTGGCGGGCGACAGGATGAACTGTGGTGCGACGGTGGGGAAAGCGCATTTATTCGGCAGATGATTAACGAGAGCGTCAACGTCGCCCGCCAGTGCCTGTGGTTTACCTCGCTGGTTTCGCGCAAAGAGAATCTGCCGGATATCTACCGTGCGCTGGAAAGCATCGGGGCGGTGGAGGTCAGAACCGTCAATATGGCGCAGGGACAGAAACAGAGTCGTTTTGTAGCCTGGAGCTTTTTCGATAGGTCGGCCCGGGTAAAATGGTGGATGCAAAAGCGGCGCTAGCGCGCATCGCCGCAGGTGATGATGACGGGGCGAACCGCGCGTATAAGGGCAAGAGGTGTCATGCCTTTCGCCGCGCGGCGCCTTCGTCAGCGCGGCGCGTGTTACAGCTGCGCGGCCATTTCCTGTAAAATCTGCCCGCACCACTGCTCAAGGCGTTCGTCGCTGAGATCGTACTGATTGACTTCATCCAACGCCAGACCGACAAAATGTTTGCCGTCGTCGGTCAGCGGTTTCGGGCTGGTAAAATCGTAGCCTTCGGTCGGCCAGTAGCCGATAAATTTCACGCCGGACGATTGCAGCTGAGCATGCAGCATGCCCAACGCATCCAGGAACCATTCGCCATAGCCTAACTGGTCGCCCATGCCGTACAGCGCCACAATTTTCCCGTTCAGGTCAAGTGTAGGCAGCTGTTCCCAGATGTTTTCCCAGTCTTCCTGGATTTCGCCGAAATCCCAGGTCGGTATACCCAGTATCAGTATCTCGTACTCTTCCATCCGCTGCGGGTCGACATCTTTGACGTTGTGCAGATCGACCAGATCCTGACCCAGGATGTCGCGGATTTTTTCTGCCGCCATTTCGGTATAGCAGGTGCTGGAGCCGTAAAATAGACCAATTTTCATCGTGTGTTCCGTAAAGCCATGATTCTATGCCATTCAATGTATTGACAGTTATTGCTGCCAACCGTTTTGCATAGTGGTGAGCATGATCGTCTTGTTGCATAAAATCAAGGGTATTCATCTAGCGCGATCGTTATGCCATCCGTCAGCCAGGCTTGGGCCTGTTCGTCTTGCATGGTCTTTCGCTATGCGCGCCCCTGATCCATCAGATGATCGACCATATGCGCTACGGCAACGGCGCGACCTTCCCCAGCCCGCTGCTTGATCAGGCGCTGAGAGAACAGCTTATCGAGGATTTGTCGAAAGACAGCACGGTCTTAGTTAACGGTATGGGTATCACCATTCATGATATCGGGTCAGCCCATATTACCCTGAAGTCCCTGCATATTGGCGACAACAACTTTCACGCCGTTATGCACTACCGGGTGCAGGATCATTTCGGATTGGATAACGAGGATATTTTGAAGTGGCTATTTCGCCAGTTTCGTTTCTTTAAAATCTGGTTTGTTCTGCAACACTACGGCCCGCTGGCGCAGCGGCCGTTTATCACCGAGATGGACACCGAGGTAGAAATTACCGGGATGAGGCGATAAATGAGTATTTTATCGAAAAAGCGTGTAATCACCGTTTTGAGCATTTTGGCCGCTGTGTATGCCATTATCTGGCTTTCTCGGCCGATAAAAATCGTGGCGATTCATCAGAAGCAGTCTTTCAGCCATGTGCTGGTGCTGAACTTCCCGCTGACCAACCGGGGAAAGATCGACTGGTGGCTGAAGAATCAGGCAATGTTGCAAGAGCAATACGCTATTCCCAAACGTTCTTATGAATCCCGCGCGGATAACGGCTTTGAACGCCGAGGGGGAGCCTGACCGAATATATGGCGACAGTATATTGGCAATATCGCTCAATCGATTTGAGTAGCGGCTCGGTCCCTTCTTTATTGCGCCCATGACCGCGGTGTATTCCAGGTTAGTGCGGTAAAGTCGTCGAGAACCTCAAAGATATGCGTCTGCATATCTCTGGCGCCTTCTTGCGATCTGGCGCCGATAACGTTGTCGCGCCAGGCTTCGACATGCTTGCGTTCGCTGAATAAATAGACCCCGCAGCGTAAATTGGCTTGCTTGTCGAACGTCCATATCTTTGAAATCAGCCCGTCGATTTGTTTGATTTTCTGCGCCAGCTGCAACGTCTCTTCGCGCGTGCTGCCGAGCTGTTGGGCGGAAGGATGATAGGTCACTTGTAACAGGTAGGTCATTTCGGACTTTGCCTCAGAGATGAATTACGATCGCACCGGGCATGAATGCCCGATCAATATGTCATATATTCAATAGGTTGAATAACAATGCACATTATACTCCGATGCCGGAAATACGTCGATTGTCAGCGGGATGGCGTTATTTATCGCATCAACTTCGGGGAAGGGAAAGACGCAGTGAAGGGCTGAACCTTCACTGCGTGATGCTAATCAGTCAAGTGACTGATGGCGGGTTTCTTTACTCAACAGTAATGCGATAAGCGTCAGTGACGCCATGGCCGCCAGATAGATCCCCACATAGAACAGACCGTAAGTGACGGTCAGCCAGGTGGCGATATAGGGCGCGACGGATGCGCCCAGTATGGACGACACATTATAGGAGAACGATGCCCCGGTATAACGGACTTCCGTCGGGAACAGTTCCGGCAGCAGCGCGCCCATCGGACCGAATGTCAGCCCCATCATGCCCATGCCGCAAATCAGAAACGCCATCACGATGACCGGATTGCCGGAACCGAGCATTGACGGGAACAGCATGGCAAACAACAGCATCAGGCAGGTCACGACAATCATGGTTTTGCGGCGTCCGAAGATATCCGCCAGGTAGCCCGCCAGCGGGATAATGATGGCGAAGGCAACAACGGCAATCATCAGCATCCACAGGAAGGTGTTGCGTGAGAAGCCCAATCCTCTCGGCGCCGGCGTGGTGCCGTACGTCATGGAGTAGACGGTCATAATGTAGAACAGCGTATAGGTGGCCAGCATGATGAACGTACCCAGGATGGTGACTTTCATGTGTTTGCTGAACAGGGTGCCGATAGGCACGCGCACCTGCTTGCCCGCTTTAGCGACTTTGGCGAATACCGGCGTTTCATGCAGGGATACGCGCACATACAGGCCGATTAACACCAGTACCGCCGAGAAGATGAAGGGCACGCGCCAGCCCCACTGCATAAACTGCTCGTCGGTCAGCAACCAGGAGAGCAGCAGGAAGGTGCCGTTGGCGAAGAAGAAGCCAATCGGGGCGCCAAGCTGCGGGAATGAACCGTACAGCGCGCGCTTACGGGCCGGGGCGTTTTCCGTCGCCAACAGCGCCGCGCCGCCCCATTCGCCGCCCAGTCCCAGCCCCTGGCCGAAACGAGCCAGCGCCAGCAAGATAGGGGCGAAAATGCCAATGGTTTCATAACTGGGCAACAGGCCGATGACGACCGTTGAAATGCCCATGGTCAGCAAGGAGGCGACCAGCGTAACTTTGCGGCCGATGCGGTCGCCGAAATGTCCGAATAAGGCTGAACCGATCGGACGCGCGATAAACGCGATGGCAAAGGTGGCTAGCGACTGTAACGTCGCCGCAGCCGGGTCGCCCTGGGGGAAGAAAATATGGGGAAATACCAGCACGGCGGCGGTGGCATAAATGTAAAAATCAAAAAATTCAATAGCGGTTCCCACCAGAGAGGCAATAATGACCTTGCCTCTGGAATTTACCGGCGGCGAATCCGCTTCTGCGTCGATGGTGGGGGTGATGGTAGCTTGCATGGTGATTCATCTTTTTTAACAACACGAACGACTATTCTATGCATAGAGAAAAGGGCTTTTCAACGGAGATTCCGTAGGGGGATGGGATAGAGAAAAACCGCGTCTGGAGGCTATTCCAGCATATGAGGCATCTGTAAAATATAATCTTATCGTATGATGTTTATGCCGGAGAATGTTATGACGATGCGAGGTCTGACGGAATATGTGAGATCTGGCTATTTCTGCGATTATTATCCGCATCATCCAGTAATTTGCCGTGAAATGGCTGCATGTTGGCATCTCGCCTATCCGTGACTTGAACGATCGCGGGCACAACGACGATTAGCCGGTTACCTCATTACTCAGGCATAATAGGCGTTCATGATGAACGAGGATACCGCGATGCACGCACAAGATCAGGCGTTGATTGAACAGTTTCTTGATGCGCTGTGGCTGGAACGCAATCTGGCGGAGAATACGCTGTCCTCTTATCGGCTGGATTTACGTGCTCTGGTGGAGTGGCTGGCGCATCATGATTGCGATCTGCTGCGGGCGCAGGCTACCGATCTGCAATCTTTTTTGGCTGAGCGGATAGAAGGCGGCTATAAGGCCACCAGCTCCGCACGCCTGCTGAGCGCGATGCGTCGGCTGTTCCAGTATCTTTATCGGGAAAAAATTCGCCTCGACGATCCCAGCGCGGTGCTGTCATCGCCAAAGCTGCCGCAGCGCTTGCCGAAAGATTTGAGCGAGGCCCAGGTCGACGCGCTGCTCAATGCTCCCAGCGTCGATCAACCGCTCGAATTACGTGATAAAGCCATGCTTGAGGTATTGTATGCCACCGGACTGCGGGTTTCCGAACTGGTGGGGCTGACGCTCAGCGACGTCAGCCTGCGGCAGGGCGTGGTGCGGGTGATGGGTAAAGGGAATAAGGAACGGCTGGTGCCGCTTGGCGAGGAAGCCGTGTACTGGATTGAGCAATACATGGAGTATGGTCGTCCGTGGCTGCTCAATGGACAGACGCTGGACGTTTTATTTCCCAGTAACCGGGCGAAACAGATGACGCGCCAGACGTTCTGGCATCGCATCAAGCACTATGCGATCCTGGCGTCGATCGATAGTGAAAAATTATCTCCGCATGTGCTGCGGCACGCGTTTGCCACCCATTTATTGAATCATGGCGCGGACTTGCGCGTCGTACAAATGTTGCTGGGACACAGCGACCTTTCTACGACGCAGATTTATACCCATGTGGCGACGGAGCGTTTGAAGCGGCTCCATCAGCAGCATCATCCACGGGCTTAACGATTGAATTTATCACTGGCCGGCCTGGCTGCCGGCCATCAGCGGATTATCACGGCGTATTGGCCGAAACAGGACTATGAAATGAAAAAAGGGTTATTACTGCTCTCACTCTTGGTAGCGACGGCGTCAGGCCTGGCTCACGCCGACGATGCGGCGATCAAACAAACGATGTCTAAGCTGGGGATGCCGGATGCGGAGGTTCAACCGGCACCGCTGGCCGGCATGAAAACCGTTCTGACGGACAGCGGCGTATTTTACATCAGTGAAGACGGTAAGCATCTGATCCAGGGGCCGTTGTATGACATCAGCGGTAAAGTACCGGTTAACGTGACCAATCAGGTGCTGATGGGGAAAATGGACGCATTGCAGGATCAGATGATTGTTTATAAAGCCGCGCAGGAAAAGCACGTGATAACCGTGTTTACCGATATCACCTGCGGTTACTGCCAGAAACTTCATGAGCAGATGAAAGACTATAACGCGCTGGGTATTACCGTGCGTTACCTGGCGTTCCCGCGTCAGGGGCCGAATTCCCAGACCGAAAAGGATATGCAGTCTATCTGGTGCGTCGCCAACCGCAACAAGGCGTTTGATGATGCGATGAAAGGCGATGACATATCACCGGCGAGCTGCAAGGTCGACATTAACGCCCATTATCAACTTGGCATCCAGTTCGGCGTGAAGGGAACTCCGGCGATTGTGCTGGAGGACGGCATGGTGGTGCCTGGCTATCAGGAGCCGAAGGAGATGCTAACGATGCTGAATGCGCATAAGGCGTCGATGAAGACGGGCGGTTGATAACGGCGTGGAATTGATAACTCAACTGCGCCGGCGTCCTCTGGCGGAAGAGATTGATTTACCCATGACGATGCCGCCGCTGTTGCGGCGATTGTATGCGCAACGCGGCATCAAGGGCGCGCAGGAACTGGAGCGCAGCCTGCGCGGTTTGCTGGATTACCGGTTGCTGAACGGCATCGACCATGCCGTCGCGTTTCTGCAGCAGGCGCTGGTGGATCGGCGCAGTATTGTCATTGTCGGTGATTTTGATGCCGACGGCGCCACCAGCACCGCGCTGACGGTACTGGCGCTGCGCAGTATGGGCGGGGTCAACGTCAAGTATCTGGTGCCAAACCGTTTTGATGACGGCTACGGGTTAAGTCCGGAGGTGGTGGCGCAGGCGGCCGCGCTGGGGGCCGAGGTCATCGTGACGGTGGATAACGGCATCTCTTCCCACGCGGGCGTGGATGAGGCGCACCGACGCGGTATCGCGGTCCTGGTTACCGACCACCACTTGCCGGGAGACACGCTGCCCGCCGCCGATGCCATGATTAATCCCAACCTGCGCGACTGTGCCTTTCCGTCGAAGGCGCTGGCGGGCGTCGGCGTGGCGTTTTATCTGATGATGGCGCTGTGCGTTCGTCTGCGGCAAAGCGGCTGGTTTGCCGATAAAGGGCTGGCGGAACCCAAACTGGCGGAACTGCTGGATCTGGTGGCGTTGGGGACGGTGGCCGATGTGGTGCCGCTGGATGCCAACAACCGCATTCTGGTGGCGCAGGGACTGAGCCGCATTCGCGCCGGTCGGTGCCGTCCCGGTATTCGCGCGCTGCTTGAGGTCGCGAATCGCGATGCCCGCCAACTGGCCGCCAGCGATCTCGGCTTTGCGCTTGGCCCGAGGCTGAATGCCGCCGGCCGGCTTGATGATATGTCGATTGGCGTGGCGTTGCTGTTAAGTGACGACATCACGCAGGCCCGTATGCAGGCCAATGATCTCGACGCGTTGAACCAAACCCGTCGTGAAATTGAGCAGGGGATGCAGATCGAGGCGCTGCGGTTGTGTGACAAACTGGAGCACAGTCAGCATAATCTGCCCTACGGGCTGGCGATGTACCATCCTGAATGGCATCAGGGCGTAGTGGGCATTCTGGCGTCGCGCATTAAGGAACGCTTTCATCGCCCGGTGATTGCTTTCGCTCCCTCAGGGGACGGTATGCTGAAAGGATCGGGACGCTCGATCGCCGGATTACATTTGCGCGACGCGCTGGAGCGGCTGGATACCTTGTACCCTGGAATGATACTGAAGTTCGGCGGCCATGCCATGGCGGCGGGGCTTTCGCTGAAGGAAGATCGATTCGATGAGTTTCGGCTGCGGTTTGGCGAACTGGTGGGCGACTGGCTGGATGCATCCCAACTGGAAGGCATTATCTGGTCTGACGGCGAACTGGCGCTGCCGGACCTGTGTCTGTCAACGGCGGAAATGCTGCGCGAAGCGGGGCCGTGGGGGCAATCTTTCCCCGAGCCGACGTTTGACGGCCGCTTCCGTCTTCTGCAACAGAAACTGGTGGGCGAGCGTCATCTGAAGGTTATGATTGAACCGGTAAACGGCGGGCCGCTGCTGGACGGCATCGCGTTCAATGTGGATACGCAGTTGTGGCCGGACAGCAGCGTCCGGGAAGTGGAGCTGGCCTATAAGCTGGATGTCAATGAGTACCGCGGTAAACGCTCGGTACAACTTCTGATTCAACATTTATGGCCGTTGTAGGGTAGGTATATAAACCCATCACTTAATCCGTTAGAATAGGCGGTTTGAATCTATTCCGTCATCTACGACTTAACGTAAGATCATAAAAATCATGTTTGAAATCAATCCGGTAAAAAACCGCATTCAGGACTTGTCCGAACGTACGGACGTCCTTAGGGGGTATCTTTGACTATGATGCCAAGAAAGAACGCCTCGAAGAAGTAAACGCCGAACTGGAGCAGCCGGACGTCTGGAATGAACCGGAGCGCGCGCAAACGCTGGGTAAAGAACGCTCTTCGCTGGAAGCCATCGTTGATACCATCGACCAAATGACGCAGGGACTGGAAGACGTTTCCGGCCTGCTGGAACTGGCGGTGGAGGAAGACGACGAAGACACCTTTAATGAAACCGGCGCCGAGCTGGATGCGCTGGAAAATAAACTGGCGCAGCTCGAATTTCGCCGCATGTTCTCCGGCGAATACGACAGCGCCGACTGCTACCTTGATATCCAGGCGGGCTCCGGCGGTACGGAAGCGCAGGACTGGGCCAGCATGCTGGTGCGGATGTACCTGCGCTGGGCGGAAGCCAAAGGTTTCAAAACCGAAATCATTGAAGAGTCCGACGGCGAAGTCGCCGGCACCAAGTCCGCCACCATCAAGATTATCGGCGATTACGCCTTCGGCTGGCTGCGGACCGAAACCGGCGTGCATCGTCTGGTGCGCAAGAGTCCGTTCGACTCCGGCGGCCGCCGCCATACGTCGTTCAGCTCCGCTTTCGTCTATCCCGAAGTGGATGACGATATCGATATCGAAATCAACCCGGCCGACCTGCGTATCGACGTCTATCGCGCCTCCGGCGCCGGTGGTCAGCACGTTAACCGTACGGAATCGGCAGTGCGTATCACCCACATTCCGACCAACATCGTTACCCAGTGTCAGAATGATCGTTCCCAGCACAAGAACAAAGATCAGGCGATGAAACAGCTGAAAGCCAAGCTGTACGAGTTTGAGATGCAAAAGAAAAATGCTGAGAAACAGGCGATGGAAGACACCAAGTCGGATATCGGTTGGGGCAGTCAGATTCGTTCCTATGTTCTGGATGATTCACGCATCAAGGATTTACGTACCGGAGTGGAAACGCGCAACACTCAGGCGGTGCTGGATGGCGATCTGGATAAATTTATTGAAGCAAGTTTAAAAGCGGGGTTATAAGGAATTCTCATGGCTGAATCACAATCACAGGGTGCCGATCAGGCGCAGGAACTTAATAACGAACTCAAAGCGCGTCGCGAAAAGCTGTCCGCTCTGCGTGAAACCGGCGTGGCCTTCCCAAACGATTTCCGTCGCGATACGACGTCCGATCGGCTGCATGCCAGCTACGATGATAAAGACAACGAAGAGCTGGAGCCGCTGGGCCTGGAAGTAACGGTCGCCGGCCGTATGATGACCCGCCGCATCATGGGCAAGGCCTCTTTTGTGACGCTGCAGGACGTGGGCGGACGCATTCAGCTGTATGTTTCGCGCGACGATCTGCCGGAAGGCGTTTACAACACGCAGTTCAAAAAGTGGGATCTGGGCGATATTCTGGGCGCGCGCGGCAAGCTGTTTAAAACCAAAACCGGCGAGCTGTCTATCCACTGTACCGAACTGCGTCTGTTGACCAAAGCCCTGCGCCCGCTGCCGGATAAGTTTCACGGTCTGGCCGATCAGGAAACCCGCTATCGCCAGCGCTATCTGGATCTGATTGCCAACGACGAATCCCGCAATACGTTCCGCATTCGCTCTCAGGTGATGGCGTCAATCCGCCGTTTCATGGTCGAAAAGGGCTTCATGGAAGTGGAAACGCCGATGATGCAGGTGATCCCCGGCGGCGCCAGCGCACGTCCGTTTGTCACGCACCATAATGCGCTGGATATCGATATGTATCTGCGCATCGCGCCTGAGCTGTACCTGAAACGTCTGGTGGTCGGCGGCTTCGAACGCGTATTCGAGATCAACCGTAACTTCCGTAACGAAGGCATCTCGCCGCGTCACAACCCTGAATTCACCATGATGGAACTTTATATGGCGTATGCCGACTATAAAGACCTGATTGTGTTGACGGAAACGCTGTTCCGCACCCTGACTCAGGACGTGCTGGGCACCACCACGGTGGAATATGGCGATCAGAGCTTCGACTTCGGCAAGCCGTTTGAGAAGCTGACCATGCGTGAAGCGATCTGCAAATACCGCCCTGAAACCAACGTAGCGGATTTGGACGATCTGGAAAAATCGACGGCGATTGCACAGTCTCTGGGCATCAAGATCGAGAAAAGCTGGGGTCTGGGCCGCATCGTGACCGAGATCTTCGAGGAAACGGCGGAAAGCAACCTGATCCAGCCGACCTTCATTACCGAATATCCGGCGGAAGTGTCGCCGCTGGCGCGCCGTAATGACGAAAATCCGGACATCACCGACCGCTTTGAATTCTTTATCGGCGGCCGCGAAATCGGCAACGGCTTCTCCGAGCTGAACGATGCCGAAGATCAGGCGGAGCGCTTCGCTCAGCAGGTGAGCGCGAAAGACGCCGGCGACGACGAAGCGATGTTCTACGACGAAGATTACGTGACCGCGCTGGAGCACGGTATGCCGCCGACCGCCGGTCTGGGCATCGGTATCGACCGTATGGTGATGCTGTTCACCAACAGCCACACTATCCGTGACGTCATTCTGTTCCCGGCGATGCGCCCGCAGAAGTAATCTCGCCGACGGCGAAACAACGTAATCAAAAACGGCGCCGAATGATGGCGCCGTTTTTATTGGTAAACCGCAGAGCTGTGAATGCGTCCGCCTGATTATTGCAGCAATATGCCCTGAATGAGATTGGCCTTGACGATAGTCACCTGAGCGATCCCCAGCGTCTGCATGAATCCCTCCACCAGCAACAGGTTGCTGACGTCGGTATTGCGGTAATCCCCGACCAGTTGCGAATCCCCTTTCCAGACCTGATTTTTTGATATGCGCTCCAGGTCTTCCAGCGTATAGGTGTCGGCCGCCGGTTTTATCTGCGCCTTGATGGAAAAACCATGCACGCCGCCAATACCAATTACGCGGCGGGTTTTCACATCTTCTTTGATTTGCGGGCTGACATGGGTTCGCGCATAAAAGTTCACGTAGCGCAGTACGGTGTCGCGCAGCGAGCCGATGGGATTGGGCGTGCTGTCTGCGGTGTAATCTTTATTTTGCAGTACGCCGGTGATGAAATCCTTTAGCGTGACCGAGGCCAGTTTACCCTGATAGATATCGGTAACCGTTTGTCCGTTTTGTTGGCGCAAGGCGGTCATTTGCATTGAACCGCCGCCGATATCCCAAACCAACAGCTCGCTATTGTTGAGGCTTTCGTCATGCAGCGCCGCTTTCGCCGACAGAAAACCCAGTTCGGCTTCCTGCTGCTGAGAAATGATGTTAATCGTTACATTCGCCTGCTGATTAAAGTAATCAATGACCTGCTGACCATTGGCGGCAGAGCGAAATACCGCCGTCGCCACGCCGCTGATGCGCTGTGGATGGAATGTCCTTGCCTGCGTCACCAGCTCATTCAGCGCTGCAAGCCCTTGTTGCTGGATCGCCGCGCTGAGCTGGTTATCGGCAGATTTTGACAGATCGGCGTTAAAGGCAATCGGCCGTTGATCTTCATACAATACTTTTCCCAAAATCTGCCGGCAAATATCCACCTGCGCCACCTGAATCTTGGTACTGCCCGAGCCCATATCAATGCCGGCTCGCGTTTCAATACAATTGCTGGCTGCTGCCGAAAAGGCGCTGGTGAGCAACACCAGCCCGATGATACTGATTAAGCGTTTTTTCATTTCACCCTGCCATAAAATAAAGTAAGGAAAATTCAGTCAGTTACAATTACCTGTTTGCTCATCTTTTTTCAGCTATCCAAGGATAATAAAACAGGGACTCGCGTACAGCCTAAAGCGGATTTTGCCTAAACACGAGTCTGTATGTCCGCCGCTTTTGCCGGATTCGGGCGATAATGCCGAGATAGCGGCAATAAACCCCAACTCGCTTTTTAAGCCCATGCCTCTGCGATTGGTTAAAAGCTGAACGTCTTGTCGGGATTTTTGCTTGCCCGGCAACGGGATAGCGCTATAATGCCAAGCGCTGTCCCCGGCGAGTGTAGTTCAATGGTAGAACGAGAGCTTCCCAAGCTCTATACGAGGGTTCGATTCCCTTCACTCGCTCCAAGTTCTTTTCTCCTCACTGCGCCAAACTTCCATAACACCAATTGTGGCAACCCGAACCATGAGGGTGTCGCGCCGTCGGCTTTTACCCGCTGATCGACCCTGGCCTCAGAGTTTGCATTGCCATTGTTTCATTAAATTATCCCTTCCATTAATAAGAACCGCTTGCCGCGCAAAACGTCGGTGAGGGTTCGCATGTCAATGCCGTTTCCCGACGATTCAGCAATGACCAGCCCCAGCAGTACGCCATCATCCGGCATCGCGATAAAGACAGGCTTGATCACCGGGTTAGGGGGGGCAGCGAGCGCGTCGCGCATCGGGAAAAATCCCGGCTATCTTGCGCCGACTTATCGTTCGGGGGATAAAAAGCCGCCTTGTCTGAGCAGGCGGTTTCCTCCTTCGAGTGCAAAGGATGCACCATGATGTGGCGCTGGCGAACCAGGCTGGCGCATCGCCGGGCGTTGCCCGCCAGAATGGTGAGGGTGAAAGGCCTGTTTTTTGATTCGGGAAACGGTATCGGCGAGTGCGGCGGCGGCCCGTAGCGGGACGCCGACCTGACCTATACGGCAGACAGTTTGTCGATGATGGACTGACGAATGTTGTCGATGTGGCGAATGGTTTCCGCCGCCGCGTGCTCGGCGTCGCCACGGATCAGGGCGTCGACGATAGCCAGATGCTCCTCGCAGACGGCGGGACCGCGCGTTTTTTGCAGATGCTTGGGAGAGAACATGCGGGTTTTCAGGCGCAGATCCAGGATGATGCTGGCGAGCAGCGTATTTTCGCAATATTCGAGAATGAGCTCGTGCAGCGAGGTATCGACCTCGTAAAAGTCCGCCGGGGTGGGCTCGGGCGCATCGGTAAGGGCGACGATACGCTCGCGCAGGGCGAGCAGCCGCGCCTGCGGAATAAGTCCGGTGGCGCGGGTGGCGGCATTGGCTTCGAGCATCCGGCGTACGTGCAGGATCTCCATGATTTCCTGGATGGAAACCAACCGTACAAACAGGCGGTTACTGGAGTTGCGTTCGAGTACGCGCTCGCCTTCCAGACGGTGCATGGCCTCGCGCAGCGGCGTGCGGGAAACGTTCAGGCGCAGGGCCAGCGCGCGTTCCTGGATCTGTTCTCCCTGACGGAGTTCGCGCGACAGAATCAGGGCCACCAGCGCGTCGTAGACCTGGTTTCCCAGTCCCTTCGTTGCGCCGCTTTCGCCTGCGTCGATGCCTGCTTCCTCGGAAATTTCCTTGTGTTCCATGATTTATTCTTGTGGTGTCGATGGGCAGAGATTACCGCATCTCGATCTGGCATGCAAGTTGCTTACAATTGGTATACCAATGGTGTCCAGATTGGATATCCTTTTCCGATAGTTCATTTCGAGAGCAACGAGCTGTGTCCATAGCAGAGAAAAAATTTTGTGCGAACCTGTCTGACCGCGTCAAGAATGCGAGTCCCTCGGCCACGGTGGCGATTACCGAGGTCGCTCGCCGGCTGGCGGCCGAGGGCCGGACTATCATCAGCCTGAGCGTCGGCGAGTTGGATTTCGACACACCGACCCACATCCAGCAGGCGGCGATCCGCGGCATGAGCGAAGGCCACACTCGCTACACGAATGTGGGCGGTATGCCTTCGCTAAAGACGGCGATTGCGCGCAAGTTCGCCCGCGACAATGCGCTGGAATATCAGCCGGCGGAAATCATTGCATCCACCGGCGCCAAGCAGATCCTGTTTAATGCGTTGCTCGCCACGCTTAATCCCGGCGATGAAGCGATCGTGGTGGCGCCATACTGGGTATCGTACTCCGAGATGGTCAAAATCGCCGGCGGCGTGCCGGTACAGGTAACGCCGGACGAAGCCGCCCAGTTCAAGCTCACGCCGGCGTTGCTGGCCGCTGCCGTGACGCCCTCCACGCGTTGGTTGATCCTGAATGCGCCCAGCAATCCCTCTGGGGCCTTGTATAGCGCCGACGAGTTGCGCGCCCTGGCCGACGTGGTGCGCCAGCACCCGGCGATGATGGTGATGGCCGACGATATTTATGAGGAGATCGTCTTTGAGGGCGAATTCGTCTCTTTTGCGCAGGCCGCGCCGGATATGCGCGATCGTACCCTGACCATTAACGGTGTCTCCAAGACCTATGCGATGACGGGCTGGCGTCTGGGCTATGCGGGCGGGCCTGAATGGTTGATCAAGGCGATGGCGCTCCTGCAGTCGCAAAGCACCAGCAATCCCTCTTCCATCAGCCAGGTCGCGGCGCAGGCTGCGCTGGATGGCCCGCAGGATTTTCTTGATGACTGGCGCGAGCGTCTGCGCGTACGCCGCGATCTGGCGCTGCGTATTCTGCGTCGGGCGTTTCCGGTGCTGCGTGTACCGCAAGCGCCGCAAGGGGCTTTTTACCTGTATATAAATTGCGCCGGCGCCATTGGCATGAAAACGCCGGCCGGCGACATCATCGCCAATGATGAAGATATGACGCGCTACCTGCTTGAACGCGCAGGCGTGGCCGTGGTGCCGGGTACGGCCTTCGGACTGGCGCCGTATTTACGCGTGAGCTATGCGCTGGCCGATGATCGGCTTGAACGTGCCTGCGAGCTCATCGTCGAGGCCTGTAGCGCCCTGGCGCGGGACTGAGGAGCGGCGTCATGAATACATTCAGCGCTAAAGCGTGCGTGCTCGAGCCGGTGGGGGAGCGCTGCGTGCTGATCCGCGTCGGCGAGCATCTCGACGACGCGATCATCGCATGGGTTCATGCCGTTACGGCGCGGGTGGCGGCAGCGGCGCTGCCCGGCGTGGAAGAGGTGGTGCCGGCCTTTACCACGGTGGCGGTGCAGTATCGGCCGGAGGTATTTGACGGCGCGCGCGGGTTGCCTTCGGTGCAACTTATGACGCTGCTGCGTGAGCTACTCAGTGAGGAATTGATGGTAATGCAAACTGCTGCGCGACAGATTGAGATCCCGGCTTGCTATGGCGGCGAATTTGGGCCGGATCTGGATGAGGTGGCGCAATTTGCCGGTATTTCCGCCGAGGAAGTGGTCGCGCTGCACAGCGGCCGCGAGATGACGGTGTATGCCTTCTTTTTCTCGCCCGGCAATTCATTTTCAGGTCCGGTGGATGCTCGCCTCGGCATTGGCCGTCGGGCCACCCCGCGCACGCGCGTGGAAGCCGGTTCAGTGGCG
The DNA here is from genome assembly GCF_022378355.1 of Brenneria bubanii. Lineage (GTDB taxonomy): Bacteria > Pseudomonadota > Gammaproteobacteria > Enterobacterales > Enterobacteriaceae > Brenneria > Brenneria bubanii. The sequence continues at coordinate 83,379 of NZ_JAKMAJ010000006.1, read as the reverse complement.
ATCGCCAACGGCCTGACCTCGATTTATCAGAACGCCTCGCCGGGTGGCTGGCAGGTTATCGCCCGCACGCCGTGGAATATGTTCGATCTGGCCAACGATCCGCCGGTTCGTCTGCGTCTGGGCGATCGCATCCGTTTCCGTCCGGTATCCGCCGAGGAGTTCGTCACCCTGCTGGAGTCGCGACCATGAATGTCATGCATATCGAGCGTCCGGGGCTGCTGACGACTTTTCAGGATGGCGGGCGGCGCGGTTTCCAGAAATATGGCGTTCCGGTCGGGGGACCGATGGATGAATGGGCTTACGCCCTGGCCAATGCGCTGGTGGGCAATGCGCCGGATGCCGCCGTGCTCGAATGCACGCTCACCGGGCCGAGTCTGCGCTTTACGGAAAATACCTTGATCGCCCTGTGCGGGGCGCGCATGCAGGTCAGCGCCGCCGGCGTAGCGCTGCCGTATGACCGCGCCATCCTGCTGCGGCGCGGCACGCTGCTGGAAGTAGGGCCGCGCCAGCGCGGCGCGCGTCTGTATATCGCGGTACGCGGCGTACCGCGCATCACGCCGGTGCTGGGCAGCCGCAGCACCAATCTGCGCGCCGGCTTCGGCGGCCTTGACGGGCGCGCGCTGGCCGCCGGCGATACGGTGGAATTTGCGCCCGTCGGCGACAGGCTGCCGATCGAAATGCGTATGGTGCAAAGCGCGTTGCCGGTGCTGCTGGCGCCGGCAGTCGGCGCCGATAGCGCGCCGTCAGAGGAGACGACGCTACGCATGGTGCGCGGGTCGCATTGGGCCGCCTTCGATGCGGCGGCACAGTCGGCGCTGACGGCCAATGATTTTGTCATGCAGGCGGAGTCTGATCGTCAGGGGATTCGCTTGCAGGGGCGGTCTTTAGGTCTGCGTGCGCCGCTGGAAGTGGTTTCCGAAGCGACGGTGTTCGGCACCGTTCAGGTGCCGCCGGATGGCAACCCTATCGTCCTGATGGCGGATCGTCAGAGCGCCGGGGGCTACCCGAAGATTGCCACGGTGGCCGGCGTGGATCTGCCGGCGCTGGCGCAGCGCGTGCCCGGCGAGGCGTTGCGATTTTCGAACATCGAACAGGATGCGGCGGAGACGCTGTGGCTGGCGCGTTGCCGCAAGCTGGCTGCGCTGGCGGAGAAGGCGGCGCAAGCGCTGGGCCGCTGAACGGGATTAGGGTAAGGCGCCCGTTGACGACGCAACAGGCGGCAATGCAATAGGCAGAAATGCAACACCTAGGAGAGGCGACAGTGGCATCAATCGATATCAATTGCGACATGGGCGAGAGTTTCGGCGCCTGGAACATGGGCGACGACGCGCTGCTCATGCAATACATCAGCTCGGCCAACATCGCCTGCGGGCTTCACGCCGGCGATCCCGATGTGATGCTGGAAACGGTGCGTCGCGCGCTGGCCTGCAATGTGGCCATCGGCGCGCATCCCGGCCTGCCCGATCTTCAGGGATTTGGCCGCCGCGAGATGGCGCTGATGCCGAATCAGGTGTACGCCCTGGTGGCTTATCAGGTGGGCGCGCTGTATGGCGTGGCCCGCGCCCAGGGCGGCAGCCTGCACCATGTGAAGACGCATGGCGCGCTTTACGGCATGACGGCGCGCCAGCCCGAAATTGCCGGCGCCGTGGCGCAGGCGGTGTATGACATTGACGCCACGCTGCCGGTGTATGTGGCCAATGCGAACATGGCGCAAGCCGCGCGCGAACGTGGTCTGCCCGTGGTTTACGAAGTGTATGCCGACCGCAGCTATCAGGACGACGGCACGATCACGCCGCGCAACCTTCCCCAGGCGATGATCGAAGACGTCGATCAGGCTATTGCACAGGTCCTTCAGATGGTGCGTACCGGCACGGTCACGGCACTGTCCGGCAAACGTGTGCCGATCGATGCCGACACTCTGTGCATCCATGGCGATCAGGCTGGTGCGGCGAACTTTGCCGCCAGCATCCGAACGGCCCTGCTGGCCGAAGGGATTGAGGTCCGCGCGCCGTAATGGCAGTGCGGATGCTGATGATGTTTTTTCCTTCCTTTAACCTTTAATGAGAAAGCCCAATTATGTCTAGCATTCATCTTCCAGGCCGCAAAGTCGGCCTCCTGAAAGGATTGGCCGGCGCGCTGGCACTCTGTGTCGGCCTGAGCTCCATGAGTGAGGCTGGCGAACCGGTGAGCGGCGGGGTGCTGCGCACCGTCGTGACGCCAGAACCGCCCACGCTGATGTTGGGACTCAACCAGCAATCGCCGACGCAGCTTGTGGCCGGCAAAATTTATGAAAGCCTCCTGCGCTGGACGCCGGATCTTAAGCCGATACCGAGTCTGGCTAAGTCCTGGACCATCTCGGAGGATGGTAAAGTGTACACTTTCGAGCTGCAAAGCGACGTCAAGTGGCACGACGGCGAGCCCTTCACGGCGGATGACGTGGTGTTTTCCATCGATAAATTCCTGCGTTCCGAACACCCGAGGGCGCGTGTGATTATCGAGCAATTCGTCGATTCAGTGAAGGCGCTCTCGCCGACCAAGGTTGAGATCCGTCTCAAGGAGCCATTAGCCCCGTTCCTGAAATCCTTTGTCAGCGACAATATGCCGATGGTGCCCAAGCACATCTATGACGGCACGGATTATAAAAGTAATCCCGCCAACCAGCATCCGATCGGCACCGGCCCTTTCATGTTTAAGGAATGGAAAAAAGGCTCCTACGTGATCCTTGAGCGCAACCCCAACTACTGGCAGAAGGGCAAGCCTTATCTGGATCGCGTGGTCTTCAACGTCATCCCGGATGCCGCTTCGCGAGCGCTGGCCTTTGAACGCGGCGACGTGCATATGGTTAGCGCCAACGATATCGACGGCGTCGATGTCGCCCGTCTGAGCAAACTGCCTGGCGTACAGTACTCCACCCAGGGCTGGGAGATGTTCGCCAAGCAGGCCTACATCCAGATGAACTTCGATCGCAAACCCTTTGACAACATCAAGGTTCGTCAGGCCGTGATGATGGCGACCAACCGTAATTTCGTGGTCAAGAATATCTTCTTCGGTTTGGGCAAGGTCGCTACCGGCCCTATTTCCTCGGCTACGCCATTCTACGATCCGAACGTGCGCCAGTACCCATTCGATATCAAGAAGGCGCGTGAGCTGATCAAAGAATCCGGCGTCGATGTCACCAAAACGCCGATCAAGATCCTCGCATATCCGTATGGCGCCGCATGGGATCGCCTTACTGAATACACCCGCCAATGTCTCCAGCAGCTTGGTTTTCAAGTCGAGATCGAATCGGCCGATGCCGGCACCTGGGCCAAGCGCGTTTCGAACTTCGACTTCGACCTGACCTTCAGCTACACCTCGCAGTACGGCGACCCGGCGCTCGGCGTGGCGCGCTTGTACCTGACGCGCAACATCGTCAAGGGATCGGCCTTCGTCAACAACCAGGGCTACCGCAATCCGGCGCTCGACAAAATGTGGGATGAGGCGGCCGCCTCCACCTCGGATGAGCAGCGCCAGAGACTTTACTCCACTATCCAGAAGCAACTGGTTGAGGACGTGGCCAACGGCTATCTGTTCGAACTGGTGATCCCCACGCTGTACAGCCAAAAGGTGCATAACATGATCACCAGCGCCACCGGCGTGAACGACACCTTTGCCGATGTATGGATGGACAAGTAAGCCGAAGCGGCATGCATCGTTCTGATATTGCATAGTTCCTGTATTACTCCCCGCGGCGCGTAACGCGTATGGCGTCGCGGGGCCATGAGTCACTGTTTTGGGGATCTGATTATATGAATACATTGTCCTTCCTGGTTGCTCGTCTGGGAAAGGCGATCCTGGTTGTGCTTGGCGTGGTGATCATCAATTTCATGTTGATCCGATTGGCACCAGGGGACCCCGCCGCCGTGCTGGCCGGCGAGTCCGGATCCTCCGATCCGGCCTATGTCGAACAGTTGCGCCATCAGTTCGGGCTGGATCAGCCGCTGTACATTCAGCTTGGCACTTATCTGAAGGGGGTGGCGCATTTCGATCTGGGCTATTCCTACCGTGAAGGGTTGCCGGTGCTGGATCTGATCCTCGATCGGCTTCCGGCCACGCTTCTGCTGATGGTCTGCGCTTTCCTGTTTTCGGTGATCCTCGGCGTGCTCGCCGGCGTGGTCGCCTCGCGGTCGCGATACCGCGGCAAACATCAATGGTTAGATAGCGTGATCATGACGCTGGCGTTGGTGGTGTACGCCACCCCGCAATTCTGGCTGGCGCTGTTGGCCATCATCTTTTTTTCATTGCAGCTCGGCTGGTTGCCCGCTTTCGGCATGGAAACCGTGGCCAGCGGCCTGCATGGCTGGGCGCGCGTCAAGGATGTGGCTCAGCATTTGATCCTGCCGACGCTTTCGCTGGGTTGTTTCTTTATGTCGGTGTACGCCCGGCTGGTGCGGGCCTCGATGCTTGAGGTGCTCGGCCAGGATTTCATTAAAACGGCGCGCGCCAAGGGCGTGCCGGTAGGTGAGATTATCCGTCGCCACGCGTTGCGCAATGCGCTGCTGCCGGTGGTCACCTTCGCCGGCATTCAGCTCGGCCAGATGGCAGGCGGCGCGGTGCTTACCGAGACGGTATTCGGCTGGCCCGGCATCGGCCGACTGATGTTCGATTCGTTGATCCAGCGCGATTATCAACTCCTGCTCGGGGTGTTCCTGATGACCTCAACCATGGTGGTGGTCTTCAATCTCATCACCGATCTTATTTATCGCTTCATCGATCCTCGGATTCAGTAAGGTTGATCTCATGAAAAAATTCTTTATCCATTTCCTGTCCAACCGTGGGGCCGCCGTCGGACTGGTGATCCTGCTGCTGGTGATCCTTATGGCGCTCTTCGCCTCGTTCTTCTATACCGATTCGCCCTGGATGATGGTGGCCGATCCGTTGATCCCGCCCTTCACCAATTCGGATTACCCGCTGGGCACCGATATGCTCGGCCGCGATCTGGCCGCCGGCCTGGCCTATGGCGCGCGCGTATCGCTGCTTATCGGCATCGTTTCTACCGCCGTGGCGGTGGTGGTGGGCATCTTTATCGGCGCCATCGCCGGCTACTACGGCCGCTGGCTCGACGATGTGTTGATGCGCTTCACCGAGTTCTTTCAGACTATCCCGCATCTGGCGATGGCGCTGGTGCTGGTGGCGATCTTCAAGCCTTCCACGCTTTCCATCGTCGCCTCTATCGCGGTGGTTTCCTGGCCGCCGGTGGCGCGCCTGGTACGCAGCGAATTCATGAGTCTAAAGCAGCGTGAATTCGTGCAGGCCTCGGTCGTCATCGGGCAGGTGCCGGCGCGTATCATCTTCACGCAGATTTTACCGAACGCCGCCTCGCCGATCATCGTCACCGCCTCGCTGATGACGGCCACGGCAATCCTGGTGGAATCTTCGCTGTCCTTTCTGGGGCTGGGCGATCGCAACTATATGAGCTGGGGCTTCATGATCGGGGCCGCCCGCACGATGTTGCGTGAAGCGCCCTGGATGAGCCTGTGGCCGGGCCTGTTCATCATGCTCACGGTGCTGGCGATCAATCTTATCGGCGAAGGTCTCAACGATGCCCTCAACCCACAGCTGCGTAAGCGCGGCGCCTGAGCAGAGCGTTAAATCATGAGTGATAACAGAATTGCGGCGCCGCAGCGCGCCGACGGCCAGGAGCCATTGCTTTCCATTCGTAATCTTTCCATCGCGCTGCCGCGCGGCGGCGATCGCCCTTATGCCGTGCAGGGGCTTAATTACGACATCCATGCCGGGGAGATCCTCTGCGTGGTCGGCGAATCCGGCTCCGGAAAGTCCATGAGCGCGAATGCCATCATGGGTCTGCTGCCATCCTACCTCACGCCGGAGAGCGGCGAGATCCTGCTGGGCGGCGTGGACCTGCTGCGCCAGTCTGAGGAAACGCTGCGCGCCATGCGCGGCAAGGATATGGCGATGATTTTTCAGGAGCCGCTTTCGGCGCTTAACCCGTTGATGACGGTGGGCGATCAGATCGCCGAGGTGATGCGCGTGCACAAAGCCTATCCGGGGGATGAAGCGGATCGCCGGGTACTTGAACTGCTGGAATTCGTCGGTCTGCCGGATCCGGAACAGATCCGCCACAGCTGGCCTTTCCGCCTCTCTGGCGGACAACGCCAGCGAGTGGTGATCGCGATGGCGCTGGCGCTGGAGCCGAAACTGCTGATCGCCGATGAGCCGACCACCGCGCTGGACGTCACCACACAGGCGCAGATCCTTGAATTGATTGCGCGTATCCAGCGCGAAAAAGGCATGGCGGTGATGTTCGTGACGCACGATTTCGGCGTGGTGGCGGAGATCGCCGACCATGTCGCGGTGATGGAAAAGGGCCTGCTGGTGGAGCAGGGACCGGCGGACGCCATACTTAATCGCCCGCAGCATCCCTACACGCGCCGCCTGATCGGCTCAGTGCCGCGCGGCCGTGCCGAAGCGCATGACATGCCCTCGGGACAGACCCCGGTGGTGCTGGAAGTGCGCGACCTGCGCAAAACCTATCGCAGCGGCGGCGGCTGGTTCAAGCCAGGGCGCGTAGTGCACGCCGTCGACGGGGTGTCGTTCAACGTGATGCGCGGCGAGACGGTGGGCATCGTCGGGGAATCAGGCTCGGGCAAATCGACCATCGGCCGCTGCCTGCTTAAGCTTACCGACATCGATAGCGGGCAAATGCTGTTCCACGGTCAGGATATCGCCAGGCTTTCGGAATCACAGTTCCGTCCGCTCCGCTCTTCGATCCAGATGATTTTCCAGGACCCCTTCGCCTCGCTCAATCCGCGTCAGACGGTGGGCAAGATCCTCTGCGACGGCCCGATGGCCAACGGGGTATCGCGACGGGATGCGGAAGCCCGGGCGCGCGAACTGCTGGATTTGGTGGAGCTGGAGGGTTCCGCCTTTTCTCGTTATCCCAATGAATTTTCCGGCGGACAGCGGCAGCGCATCGGTATCGCCCGCGCCCTGGCGCTGGAACCGCAGCTCATTGTGGCCGATGAATCGGTGTCTGCGCTCGATGTGTCGGTACAGGCCCAGGTGCTGCGCCTGCTGCGCGATGTACAGCGCAAGATGAATCTGGCGCTGATCTTCGTGACGCACGATCTGCGCGTGGCGGCTCACATTTGCGACCGTTTGCTGGTCATGCACCGTGGGCGCATCGTCGAACAGGGCCTGCCGTCGCAGATTTTTCATGCGCCGGAGGCGCCTTACACTCAGCAGCTGATTGCCGCGGTGCCGGGGCGTGACTGGGATCCCGCCGCCGTCGTTTTGGAGTGATCGTGTTGGACAATTTTAACTTAGCGCCAGACATGGAACTGGCTGAAAAACTGTTTGCCGCGCTGCGGGAATGCGGCTTCGACGGGCGCGGCATCACCCGTGACTCCTATGGTGCCGGCGAGCAGCGCGCGCACGAATTGATGGCCGCCGAGGCGCGGCGACTGGGGTTGACGGTTCAGCGCGATGCGGCGCTCAACCTTTATATTACCTACCCGGGCTCGGATCCGACGGCGCCGGTGGTGATGACCGGCTCGCATCTGGATTCGGTGCCTTGCGGCGGCAACTTCGACGGCGCCGCCGGCGTGGTGGCGGGCATGGCGATCCTCTCGGCATGGGCGCGCGCCAGGGTACGTCCTCGGCACGCGGTGTGCGTGGTCGGTATCCGCGCCGAGGAAAGCGCCTGGTTTCCGGTGTCCTATGTGGGCAGTAAAGCGGCTTTCGGCATTCTGGAGTCCTCGGCACTGCAGAGCCGCCGTGTGGATACGGGCGCGACCCTGGCCGAACATATAGGGCGGTTGGGCGGAGAGCCGCAAAAGGCGGTGGCCGGGGAGGGCTATCTACAGCCGGAGCGGATCGATAGCTTTACCGAACTGCACATTGAACAAGGGCCGGTCCTGTTGGGCGATGGGGTTCCGCTCGGCGTGGTCAGCGGCATTTGCGGCAGTCTACGCTACCGCGAGGCGCAGGTGCTCGGCCGTTATGCGCATTCCGGCGCCACGCCGCGTTTGTTCCGTCAGGATGCGGTGGTGGCTTTCTCTGGATTGGTGGCTCGTCTACAGCAGCGCTGGGCGGAGATGGAGGCGCATGGGCATGAGTTGACGCTGACCCTGGGTAAGGTCAACACCGATACGGTGCAGGCTGACTTCAGCAAAGTTTGCGGACAGGTGCGCTTTTGCATCGACATCCGCTCACGCCATCCGGAAACGCTGCAACAGATGGACCGCGAGATCCATGCCGCGATTAGAGAGCTGGAGGCTGAATACGGCGTGAGCTTCATGCTTGGCGAACAGTCGGGCAGTCAGCCGGCGGTGATGGATCCTGCGCTGCAGGAAACGCTGGGCGATGCGGCTGCGGCCCTGAAGACGCCTTATCGCATTATGCCCAGCGGCGCCGGTCACGATGCCGCGGTCTTCGCCAATCGCGGCATCCCGACGGCCATGCTGTTTGTGCGCAATGCGAACGGCAGTCACAACCCTGAAGAGGCCCTGAATATGAATGATTTTCGCGACGCCGTCGGCGTCCTCGGCCGGATGCTGGCGCAGCGCGCCGGCGCGGTCGCTGAGAAGGAGATGGCGTGATGAGCAACTGTGTGATTGCCCAGCCGATCCATCCGATCGGCAGCGAGCTACTCAAGGCGGCAGGCATCAATGTGGTGTACCCGCCGGAGCCGGGTTTGGCGGCGCTGGCCGGGGTCATCGGCACGGCCGACGCGGTGATCGTCCGCGATCGTTTTCCGGCGCAACTGATCGACGCGGCGCCTAACCTCAAACTGATCGCCAATCATGGCACCGGCACCGATAAGATCGACGTTGTTCATGCTCACGCCGCCGGCATCCCGGTGGCCTACACGCCGGACTCCAATGTCCGCGCGGTAGCTGAACATGCGCTGATGCTGATGCTCGCCACGGCGCGGCGCGCGGCGGCGGCCGACGCGGCTACGCGGACCGGGAATTGGCGTTTCAAATACGACGCGGAGATGCTTTCTCTGTATGACAAAACGCTTGGTATCGTCGGCTGGGGGCGCACCGGGCGCTTACTGGCGCGGATGGCCGCGCAGGCGCTGGGCATGCGAGTTCTGGCGTGGTCGCCGCGCGCCGGTGCCGATGAATTTGCTGCACTCGGCGTGCAGCGCATGGAAAGCCTTGAGGCGCTGTTGCGTGAGTCCGATGTGGTGTCGTTGCACCGTCCGCTGCGTGCCGATACCGCCCACATGCTGGATGCGGCCGCGTTGGCCTGCATGAAGGCGGACGCCATTGTGGTCAATACCTCGCGTGGCGGTCTGATTGACGAGGCGGCGCTGATCGCGGCGCTGGGTGCCGGGCGGCTGTTTGGCGCGGGGCTGGACGTGTTCGAATGCGAACCGCTGCCCCCTGAATCGCCGCTGTGCGGATTGCCTAATGTATTGCTCACGCCGCATGTGGCCGGTTCTTCGCGCGAGGCGCTGATCGCCACGGCGAGCCAGTGCGCGCGGCAGGTGATCGATGCGCTGCATGAGCGCCAGCCGGACAATCTGCTGGATGCCGGTATCTGGGCGCAGCGCCGCAGCCAATTAAAATCTATGACACAAGGATAAGAACATGACTCCTCCCATCTTTACGCTTACACAGGGGCATGCACCGCTGCTTATTTCCATCCCGCACTGCGGGGAATACCTGCCGCCGGAACTCGCCGCGCGCATGAGCCCGCAGGCCCGCCGCGTGCCCGATACCGACTGGTACCTGCCGCGTCTTTATGAACTGGCCGCCGGATTGGGGGCTTCGGTACTACAGGCTAATTACTCGCGCTATGTGATCGACCTGAACCGCGCCTGCGACGGCAGCAACCTGTATCCGGGGCAGAAGACCACCACGCTGTGCCCGACCTTCACCTTTCATGACGAAGCGATTTATGCGGATGCCGCCGATGAGCCGGACCAGACCGAGATCGCCTCGCGCATCGAGACGTATTGGCAGCCTTATCACACGGCGTTACAGCAGGAAATCGCCCGCCTGGTGGCGCAGCATGGCCAGGTACTGGTGTGGGAGGCGCATTCCATCGAGAGCGAGTTGCCCATGCTGTTCGACGGGGTGTTGACCACGCTTAATCTGGGGAACAACGACGGAGTCTCCTGCGCGCCGGCGATTCTTGAAGCCAGCGCCGAGGTGGCGCGTGACAGCGGTCTGACGTGGTCGGCCAACTCGCGTTTCAAGGGCGGCTATATCACGCGCCATTATGCCGATCCGGCGCACGGCGTGCATTTTCTGCAGTTGGAAATGGGGCGGCGCGCCTATATGGATGAGGGCGCGCCTTGGAAATGGCGCGATGAGCCGGCCGAGCGCACACGTCAGATGTTGCGGAAAATGGTGGCGGCGGCGCTGGGCGCTCTGCCGGAGCGCGCCGCCAACGGATGGAGCGATATCGCAACGATCCGCAAACTGGCGCGCGCGCAGCGCCGCCTCGGCATCGGGCAAGTGGAGATCGGCGCCGAGGGGGAACGGGTGAAAATTTGCATGGGCGAGGCTCCGGCTTGCGCACCGGTAGCGGCAGTAGCGCCCGGCGTCACGCTGCGCGCCAGCGCGCTTGGCGTACTGGAAGCGGTAGCAACGCCGGTGCGCGCGGGCGACGTTGTGGCTGCCGGGCAGGTGCTGGCGAATGTGCAGCTTGGCGAACGCCGCGTGGCGGTGCCTGCGCCGCACGCCGGGCGCATCAGCGAGGTGCTGGCCGCGCCGGGGGGTCGTGTGGATTACGGTATGGCCTTGTTCACCCTATTGCCGGAGGAAAACTGAAAATGCAGGTGGAATTCAGTCGGGTTGAATCGCTATTGCAGTTGGTGGCCGAGGAAGGCATCGAAACGCTTGAGGTTGAAACGTCGCAGTTTGTTATCCGCATCCAGCGGCAGGACGGCGTACCGATAGCCGTACCGGCGGATACGGCGCAGGCGGTCGCGGATGATGTCGCCTGCGTTGCGGCGACGGATGCGCGGCAGGTGCGCGCGCCGGTTGATGGCGTTTTCTACCGCGCCGCCAGCGCCGGCGGCGAGCCGCTGTGCGAGACCGGAACCCGCGTGGCGCCCGGTGCGCCGCTGGGCATCATCGAGGCGATGAAGATCATGAATCAGATCGTGGCCGATTGTGAGGGCAGTGTCGCCAAGGTGCTCGCCACCGATGGTGAGATGGTGCGCCAGGGCCAGCCGCTGTTCATCATTACGAGAGGATAGGGCATGTTTACGAGGATCCTGATTGCCAACCGCGGCGAGATCGCGCAGCGCATCCAGCGCGCCTGCCATGGTCTGGGCATTGAGACGGTCGCGGTATTTTCCGAAGCCGACCGTGACGCGCTCTATGTGCGTCAGGCCGATGATGCTATCTGCATCGGCCCGGCGGCGGCGCGTCAGAGCTACCTGAAAGGCGATGTGCTGATCGAGGCGGCCCGTCTCACCGGTGCGCAGGCGATACACCCGGGTTACGGCTTCCTCAGCGAGAATGCCGATTTCGCCGCGCAGGTGGAGGCGGCCGGACTGGTTTTCATCGGTCCGGCCTCCGCCACCATTCGCACCATGGGCGATAAAGTGCTTGCCAAGCAGGCGATGCAGCAGGCTGGCGTGCCTTGCGTGCCGGGCAGCGAGGGCGTGATTGCCGGTGACGCCGACGCGATCCTTGCCGAGGCGCGGCGCATCGGCTTTCCGCTGCTGATCAAAGCCGCCGGCGGCGGCGGCGGGCGCGGCATGCGCCGTGTGGATGCCGAAGACGAGGTGCTGGCGGCGGTGGACATGACGCGTGCCGAGGCGGGCGCGGCCTTCGGCAATTCATCGGTGTTTATGGAACGTTATCTGACGCATCCCCGCCATGTGGAGATCCAGGTGCTCGCCGATCATCACGGCAGCGCGGTATGGCTAGGGGCGCGCGATTGCTCGATGCAGCGGCGCAATCAGAAGGTCATTGAGGAGTCGCCGCCGCCGGGCATTGAGCCGGCGGTCATCGCGGCCATCGGCGAGCGTTGCGCGCAGGCTTGCCGCATGCTGGGTTATCGCGGCGCAGGCACCTTCGAGTTTCTGTATGAGGAGGGAACCTTCTACTTTATTGAAATGAACACGCGCGTGCAGGTGGAGCATCCGGTCACCGAGTTGACCGCCGGTGTCGACATCGTACAGGCGCAGATTCGTGTGGCCGCCGGCGAGCCGCTGCCATGGCGGCAGTCGGATATTCGCTGTTGCGGGCATGCCATCGAATGCCGTATCAACGCTGAACACCCGGTAAGCTTCATGCCCTCGCCGGGGACCCTGACGTGCTGGGCGCCGCCGGGCGGTCCGGGCATTCGCGTCGATTCGCACGTGTTTTCGGGCTACACCGTGCCCGCGCATTACGACGCCATGATCGGCAAGCTTATCGCCTATGGTCAGGATCGCGAGGAAGCGCTAGCGCGCATGCGCGTAGCGCTCGCCGAAACGCGGGCGGAGGGGATTGCGACCAATATCCCGCTGCACCGTCAACTTCTGGTGGACCCGGCTTTCTACGCCGGTGCCCCCGACATTCACTATCTGGAAGGTTGGCTGGCTTCCGCCGACTTTGTCCTTCCGGATCCCTGCCTCCCCTCTGACGCTTTGCGGGAAGCCAGACAACATCTGAAGGAAAACGTATTATGAATCCGATAGCAGAGAAATTCGCCAAACTGGGAACCGATCATGCACCGGGACAAGAGGTGCGGCAGGCCGCCGGCGATGCCGATGGCATCGGCGACAGGCTGGCGGGCACGGCGGTGGATTTTTCTCATGGCGATGTCAATCCCACCGCCTTCGCCCCCACGCCCGGCGCCATCGAAGCCTTTGTGGCCGGAGAGGCGCGCGGCGGCAGTCAGGCTTATACGGAGTATCGCGGCGGCGGCGAGCTGCGGGCCGTGCTGGCCGAGCGGCTGGCGGTTTTCACCGGCAAATCGCTGGACGGCGCACGCGAGCTGATCCTCACGCCGGGCACGCAGGGGGCGCTGTTTTTGGCGATAGCCTCCTGCGCGATGGCCGGCGACAAAGTGGCGATTATGCGTCCAGACTATTTCGCCAACCGCAAGTTGGTGGAATTCCTCGGCGCCGAGATCGTGCCGGTGGAGATGGATTACCTCACCACCGAGGATGGCGCAGGCATTCGCCTTGATGAGCTGGAAAATGCTTTTAAAGCCGGCGCGAAGACCTTCCTGTTCTCCAACCCCAACAACCCCACCGGCGTGATTTACTCCGCCGCTGAAATCGCCCAGATCGCCGGGCTGGCTAACCGCTACGGCGCCACCGTGATCGTCGATCAGCTCTATTCGCGCCTGCTGTACTCGGGCGTGAACTACACGCATCTGCGCGCCACTGATATCAATGCGGACAACGTGGTGACCATCATGGGGCCCTCGAAAACCGAATCGCTCTCCGGCTATCGTCTCGGCGTGGCCTTTGGCGCGGCGCATCTGATCGAGCGCATGGAAAAGTTGCAGGCCATCGTCTCGCTGCGCGCGCCGGGCTATTCGCAGGCCGTACTCAACACCTGGTTCGCCGAGCCGGAAGGCTGGATGGAACAACGCATCCGGTTGCACCAGGCCATCCGCAACGACCTGCTGGACGTTTTCCGCGCCGTGCCGGGCGTGAGGGTGCGTACTCCGGAGGCCGGCAGCTATCTTTTCCCACAGTTGCCGCCGTTGGCCGTGCCGCTGCATGACTTTGTGCGCCATCTGCGCGCCCAGGCCGCGGTCACCGTCACCCCGGGGACTGAATTCAGCCCGCACCGCACCGACAGCATTCGTCTGAACTTTTCACAGAACCATACCGCCGCCGTGCAGGCCGTCGAGCGGCTGGCCGAACTTATCACGCGTTACCGCGCCTGAACAGCAGGAGAGATGACATGAGCATCAAGGCATTCAGCAGCGACCGCGCACCCTTGCCCGCCGGCGCTTACAGCGTTGCGCTACAGGCCGGCGAGCTGGTTTTCCTGGCCGGACAGACGCCGCGCGATCGCGCCAATGTGCGCCATGGCGATAAACCCTTCGCCTGCCAGGCGCGCATGACGCTGGACAACCTGGAAGCCGCGGCCAATGCCGCCGGCCTCTCGCTGAAAAACGCGGTCAGGGTCGGGGTATTCCTCCGCAACCCCGCCGATGCCAAAGAATTCGACGGCATCTATGCGCAATATGTCGGCACGCCCCCGCCGGCCCGTACGCTGGTGCAATCCAACCTGGCAGGCTTCGACATTGAAGTCGACGCCATCCTCTACCGTCCGGTTGAGTCAATGCCGGCGTAATTGTCGGCGTTGGCGCAGCAGCGTATCGGTCATGGGCGGACACCGCTCCGGATGAACAAGACTGGCGTTATTGCTATCGATATCGCCAGTCTGCTTATCCGCACAGTCTGGCTATTTATGCTCGCTTCCATCGTGCAACCCCTTTAACGCGCTGGACGGCGCTGTTGCTCCGGATCTGCGTGCTCTTCGCCGGCCGTGGTTTATCATTTCGGCAGACTACACAAAGAACTATTGAACGTTTACCATGGCGTTAAATGACGCCGAGCAGGTGTGAAACATCGGCTGGACGCGCCGGTGCGAGCGCACCCTGGGAAAGGAAAAAAACGCATGCACAGGCCGATGATATGGCTGTTCGCGCAATGTCGCGTTGTGGTTCGGCGCGGCATTCGGCATCTGGTTATCGCGAGTCGGGTATATGGCGGCGATGGCCTGCGGCAGGCGAAGATGGTATCGCCCGAGGCGCGCGGATTCAACGTCACGCTATCGGGGGTGATGCCATGAAGTCGGAACTCTCCATTTCCGAAGCCCGCCGCATCGCGCTGACCGCTCAGGGCTTTAACGGACGCGTTCGTGAAGGGAATATCCGCGCTGCGCAATTACGCCGAGCGGTTGAACGACTCGGCCTGCTGCAAATCGACAGCGTGAATGTTCTGGTTCGCGCGCATTACCTCCCGCTTTTTTCGCGTTTGGGGGCATATGACCCAGCCGATCTCGATGCGTTGGTCGCGACTAACACCAAGCGCTTTTTCGAATACTGGGGACATGAAGCCTCGCTGCTGCCGATTGACTGTCAGCCTCTTCTGCGCTGGCGCATGGCGCGCGCGCGGCGCGGCGAGGGCGTTTGGCGGCAGCTTGCCGCCTATGCCGGAGAGCGTCGGGCCGAGGCCGACGCCTTGCTCGATCGCATCAGGGGCGAGGGACCGCTGGCCGGCTCCGACGTGGCAGCGCGTCGTCCGTCCAAAGGCATGTGGGAATGGAGCGATGCGAAGCACGCCCTCGAATGGCTGTTTTGGGCCGGGCTGGTGGTTGCGACGCATCGTAAGGGTAACTTTGAACGCGTATACGATCTACCCGAACGCGTGTTGCCCCGGACGATTCTGACTCTCCCTACGCCCGCCGGCGTCGATGCCCGCCGGATGCTGCTGGCACGGTCGGCCGTGGCGCTGGGGATCGCGACGTTGGACGATCTGCGCGACTACTATCGAATTTCCGCCGCGGACGCGCAATTGCCGGTCGAACATTTGGTTGAGGAAGGAACCCTCATCCCGCTACGCGTGCGTGGGTGGCGGCAACAGGCCTATATGCACAAGGATGCGCGAGCCGGGCGTAAGCTTGAAGGCGCGGCGCTGCTATCGCCGTTTGACCCGCTTATCTGGCACCGTCCGCGAACGGAAAGGTTATTCGGGTTTCGCTACCGTTTGGAAATCTATACGCCGGCCCACAAGCGTGAGCATGGTTACTATGTGCTGCCTTTTCTGCTGGATGGCGCGCTTGTCGCTCGGGTGGATTTAAAGGCGGATCGTAAGGCGGGGGTACTGATCGTTCAGCGCGCGCACGTCGAACCGGGTGCGCCGCCATCCACGCTCGAACGGCTTAAGGAGGAGCTGAGCCGGATGGCGACATGGCTTGGGTTGCCGGCGCTGTCAATTACGCCGATCGACACTCTGACCAAGCCTTTGTGAAGCCGGACCATGATGCTGAATGCGAGCATTCTTCCGGCGTCGGCGATAAGCGCGCGCGGGCCGTGGTGCGCGCCAATGGTCAGCGACAAAAGATTATTCGGGCCAAATGCCATGTTAAGGGCGAAACCGGCCGGTAAAGAACCAGTAAAGTCTGTAATGACATACCCAACTTCAAAATAAGTGAGGGGAGAATCAACCCGCCTGGCGCGCCATTGCGGCCAACCGACGCCATAATACTGGGCTCATCTTTGATGAGTCGTGCTATTTTATGGGGCTAAAATAACGGTAATAGGGTTTCGCTACTGATGCAAGTTACCTATCTTTGTCTACCAGACGAGCCCGCGTGTTTTTGTTGCTGAAACAGAAAATAGTTATTGGAGTTCTGAATGATACGCCACATTTTGTTGATTGCTTTCACCGAAAAAGCGTCCGCGATAGAAATTGAACAGGTGAAAATGGCATTTCTGCAAATGCCTGAACAGATCGAGGGTGTGCAGGCCGTCGAGTGGGGATGCAACGATAGTCCGGAAGGAAAGAATGCCGGCTTCACTCACTGCGTGATGATGACATTCTGCGATGAGCAGGCGCGTCAACGCTATTTGCCGCATCCAAAGCATGATCAACTGAAAGCCATTTTCAGACCGGTGCTGAACGATATCATTGTGCTGGATTATCCCGTGCTGCCGGATAATCGCCGTACTCAGTAATCGTTGTCTGGGCGTGGGCGAGCACGGCCGTTAAAAAGCCGCTTGCCTGTTGCCTGCCTTATCCGGTATTCGTTGTTAGATTCTTTTTAATTGCTATAAACAGGGTGATTTGCGGACAGCCATTGTTGTTATTGTGTCTCTGACATTGCAGCCAAACAATGGGTGTTCTGATTCACCCTGGCGGAGATATGGTTATCATGGCGCGTTCATCTTCTTCATTTTCTTTGCTTTCCTGGTCAACGCTGGTTGTGCCGCCGCTTTTGTGGGCCGGCAATTTTGTTGTCGGCAGAGCGGTGCGCCATGATTTGACGCCGATGACGCTCTCTTTCTGGCGCTGGGTCATTGCGCTGATCTGTCTGTTACCGTTTTCATACATGACATTGAGACGAGGCTGGCGAGGCTACTGGGAGCAGCGGTGGCTGGTGCTGAGGGTTTCCGTGGTTGGCGTGGCCGCATTCAACTCGCTTATCTATCTGGGATTGCGCACGACGACGGCCAATAATGCGTTGTTGCTTAACTCATTGATCCCTTTGTTGATTGTCATGCTGGGCGCCTGTTTTTATCATCAACGGCTAAAGATGAATCAGTACGTAGGGCTAATTCTGTCGTTTGCCGGCGTCTTAACCTTGATCCTGCGCGGGAACTGGTCTCAATGGCAGGACATCCACTTTGTTCCCGGAGACGCCATCGTACTTGCAGCGATGATTTGCTGGGCATTTTATACGCTGTGGCTGCGTCAACTGCCAGCCGATCTCGATCGCATCGGGCTGATGAGCGTGCAGATTGTGCTGGCGCTGATTATGCTGTTGCCGTTTTATGTCGCTGAATATAGCGCCGGATTGCGGTCAAGCTGGGGCGTGGTTTCATTTTCCGCACTGCTTTATGTCGGCATATTTCCTTCCGTCATCGCTTATCTGCTCTATATTCAGGCTATTAGTCGGTTTGGACCGGCGCGGGCCGGCTTGACTATTCATCTTATTCCGGTTTTTGGCGTGGTGCTGTCGGCGCTATTCCTGGATGAACGGCTGCATGCTTACCACGCTGTCGGAATTGCCGCTATCGTCGCCGGCCTGATTTGTTCGAACAGGAGCGGCAAGCGGCTGAATACCGCCCCTGAGAAAAAGTAACAACACAATCCAAAAGGTAACCATTTAATACCCCTGAACATGCGATTCAGGGGGGGTATCATGTCGCTACTGGCTTTTCCGAAAATGGCCGTATGCCGTCAGCCTCTTTTTCGTCGAGCCGTTCGATATATTCAATATATTGTTATTTATAATTTATTTCCTTTTTTATACGTTTTCCCGCCATCTTGTCGCTGCCCTTTATTCTCAATAAATTCACATTATGGAGAAAATGTGAGGATTTTCACTGCGTATATACAATGATAATAATTATTATTATCATAAGCGTTTGCTTGCAATTGTGTACATAAATGGGGATAACTTTAATGAGCGTAACAACTAATTACATTAAGCGACCATTGGCCGTACTGTTGGCAGGGATCCTTGGCAGTCATGCCTACGCGGCAGAGGAAAAGAAAGACGACGTCATGGTGGTTCAGGCAACGGCGGAAGAAGCGCTGAAGCAGCAGCCCGGCGTCTCCATTGTTACTAAAGAAGATATTGAAAAAGCGCCGCCGGTTAACGATCTGTCGGACATTATTCGTAAAATGCCCGGCGTCAACTTGACCGGCAACAGCGCTACGGGCCAGCGTGGGAACAATCGTCAGATCGATATTCGCGGTATGGGACCGGAAAACACGCTGATTCTGATTGACGGCAAGCCGGTCACTTCGCGTAACGCCGTTCGCTATGGTTGGCGCGGAGAACGCGACACCCGCGGCGACAGCAACTGGGTGCCGGTGGAAATGGTGGAACGTATCGAGGTGCTGCGCGGGCCTGCGGCCGCACGCTATGGTTCCGGCGCGGCCGGCGGGGTGGTGAATATTATTACCAAACGTCCCACCAACGACTGGCACGGTTCGCTGTCTCTGTTTACCAACCAGCCCGAAGATAGTAAAGAAGGCGCCACCCGGCGTGCCAACTTCAGTTTAAGCGGGCCGCTGATCGGCGACGCGTTGACCATGCGGTTGTACGGCAATATCAATAAAACCGATGCCGACGCCTTTGATATCAATCATGCACAAAACGGCTCCTACGCCGCCGGGCGCGAAGGGGTGCGTAATAAAGATATCAACACGCTGTTCTCCTGGAAAATTAATCCTCAGCAGATTCTGGATTTTGAATATGGCTACAGCCGCCAGGGCAATATCTATGCCGGCGACACTCAGCTCAGCAACGGCAATATATCGCCCAATGGACTGGTCGAGTCACTGTATGGTCAGGAAACCAACCGTATGTACCGCCAGAATTACGGCATTACTCATAATGGTATCTGGGACTGGGGTCAGTCGCGTCTGGGCTTCTACTATGAGAAAACCAATAATACGCGGCTGAAAGAAGGCTCAACCGGGCGCGTCGAGGGAATGATTAACAGTAATGAATATGCCACCAGTCGGCTGGAAAATTATAAGACCAATGGCGAATTGAATATTCCCTTCCATCTGCTGGCAGAGCAAACGGCTACCCTTGGCGCCGAATGGAACCGCGAAGCACTGAACGATCCGGCATCAATGACGGCGACCGATGGATCAAGCACCGTCATCGACGGTCAATCAATGGCTAACCGAAGCGCGAAAAATAGTGCGGAGCTAAGCGCGGTTTATTTTGAGGATAATATTGAAGCCACTCCGGGCACCCATGTCATACCCGGCCTGCGCCTGGATTATCACAACAAATTTGGTTCGAACTGGAGTCCAAGCCTGAATGCCTCTCAGGAACTGGGCGATTATTTCAAGCTGAAGGCCGGCATCGCCCGGGTGTTCAAAGCGCCCAACCTGTATCAGTCCAGCGAAGGATATTTACTGGCGACGCGTGGTAACGGCTGCCCGATAGGTTATTCACAATGCTATCTGTTGGGTAACGATGATTTGAAACCGGAGGTCAGCGTCAATAAGGAAATCGGTCTGTCATTCAGCAATAACGGCTACGATGCCGGCATCACCTATTTTCGCAACGACTATAAGAATAAAATCGTCTCCGGTACGGATGTCGTCGGTCAATCATCCAACGGATATAATGTGCTGCGTTGGGAAAACGGCGGCAAAGCGGTGGTGGAAGGGTTGGAGGCGAATCTGACGGTGCCGCTGGTGCGCGATACGCTGGACTGGCGAACCAATGCCACTTATATGATTGAGTCCAAAAATAAAGATACCGGCAATCCGCTGTCTGTGATCCCCAAGTACACCATCAATACCATGCTGGAGTGGCAGGTAACCGATAAGCTGTCCACCAATGCGGCCTGGACCCTGTATGGTCGCCAAAAACCGCGGCAGTATGCGGAAACGGTTAGCGATACCAGCGGTATGTCCACTCAGGAAATCGGCGCTTACTCTGTCGCAGGGGTCGGTGTGAATTATGACATCGTAAAAAATCTGCGGCTCAATGCGGGCATCAGCAATCTGTTCGACAAACGCGTCTATCGCGAAAACGAAGGCGCATCGACCTATAATGAGCCGGGAAGGGCTTACTACGCGGGTGTTACCTACAACTTCTGATAATTTTGCCTGAGTCGTCTTGGCGTGCCCGGGAAGACCCGGGCATCGCTGATAATCTCGACGCGCTGGCGAATTGACGCTGATTGAAAATCACGTCAGATAGCGGTTGAACCAGGTAATGGTGCGCGCCCAGGCCAGATCGGCGGCGGCTTTATCGTAGCGTGGCGTCGAATCGTTATGAAAACCGTGATTCACTCCCGGATAAATGTGGGCTTCATAGGTTTTACCTCCCGCCTTCAATGCTTCTTCATAAGCCGGCCAACCTTCGTTGATTCGGGTATCCAACTCAGCGTAATGGATCAGTAACGGCGCTTTAATCTTGGCAACATCTTCGGGATTGGCCTGACGTCCGTAGAAGGGAACGGCTGCCGCCAGATCGGGAAACGCGACGGCCGCCGCATTCGAGACGCCTCCGCCATAGCAGAATCCGGTGATCCCCACCTTACCCGTAGCGGCCGGATGGTGCATCATGAAGTCGATCGCCGCAAAAAAGTCATTCATCAGTTTGGTGGGATCGACCTTCTGTTGCAGCTCGCGTCCTTGATCATCATTTCCGGGATAACCGCCCACCGAACTAAGCCCGTCGGGCGCCAGCGCGATGAAGCCGGCCTTCGCGACTCGGCGAGCCACGTCTTCTATATAAGGATTCAATCCGCGATTCTCATGCACCACCACCACCGCCGGCAACTTGCCTTTGGCCGCGGCGGGCCGCACAAAATAGCCACGCACTTCGCCATGACCGGAAGGCGAGGGATAGTGGATATATTCGGGGATGATGGCGGGATCGGTGAATTCAACCTGCTGCGCCAGCGCGTAATTCGGACTCATCAAACTGAGCAGCGTCATACCTGTCATTCCGCCGATGGCAAATTTTGCCGCCATAGAGACAAACTCTCGTTTGCTGATCTTGCCATGCGCATAGTAATCGTACAGCTCAAGCAATTCCGGCGAAAAATCTTTTGCAGTCATACGTGCCATAACCGATCCTCTGTACTTGAGTTAATAAAAAGTTAATGGTAGGTAATCCACAAGTAATTCAATTAGGAAGATAGCACGGGTTATTTATAGCGGCTAGGGTATGGCGCCCTTCGAACGCCGCGCCCTGCATGATTTTACAATGAATTACATTACAGGCCAGGCAAGGGAGGAAGTTACTCTTCTTCCCGCTCGTCATTGGGATGTTCCAGTACGCTATAGGCCACCGCGCAGAACAGCGAGTTCATGCGTTTCATATCGCCCAAGAGGCCCAAGTGCAGAGAACTGGTTTCGATGCTCTGTACATTTTGCTGATGCAGGCGGTCGACATGCGCGTGGGAGAATCGACGGTTGGTGAGATTAAAACGGTGTTTGGCGCGGCGTAGCCGTTTGGCGCTGGTGATATCACGCGATAAGAACACCGATAAACTCAGACGCAGGTTATTCAGCAATAGTTCAGACAAGGCTTCCAGCTCTTTGAGCCCTTCGGCGGAAAACGCGCGCCGGGTCGCCAGCGACTTATCCGCCACATCGCCGCTGATGCGTTCTACGATATCGCCGGCTTGCTCAAGGTTCAGGGCCATTTCTATGGTTTCCGCCCAGCGGCGCGAGTCTTCTTCTGGCAAATCTTCTTTAGGTATCCGCGCCAAATAGAGCTTGATGGCGGTATAAAGCACATCGACATCGTCATCCAGCTTGCGTATTTCACGCGCTTCACGCGGCATGCCGTGAATCACTTTGCTGAATGCGGTCATCATCAGTTCCAGAACATCGCCCATACGCAGCGTTTCCCGCGCGGCGTTGGCCAACGCCAGCGCCGGAGTATCCAGCGCGCTGATATCCAGGTGTCTGGGTTTCAGCCGCAGATCGTTTTCCGGTTCATCGACGATTAGCCGTTTGCAGAGCGAGGCCATTGGTCCGGCAAAAGGCACCATAACCAGGCAGCGGATCAGGTTGTAGAAAACGTGGAAGAAAATGACCCGCTCTTCATCGCTCATCGGCAGTTTATCAAGCCAATTCGGCAGCAGATGCACAAATGGCAGCACCAGCACGCAGCCGATGAATTTAAACAATAGGCTGCCGAGCGCGACCCGCTTGCCGGCGGCGTTCGATGCGCTGTTATTGAGCACCGCCAGCAGGCCGCTGCCGAGGTTGGCGCCGATCACCAGACAGAGGGCGACCTGGAATGAAATCATGCCGGTGGCGGTCAGCGTGGCGGTCAGCAGCACTGCGGCCAGACTTGAATAACTGATGATGGCGAACACTGCGCCAACCAAGGCATCCAGCATGGTATCGCCGGTTAGTGAGGAGAAAATAACCCGTACGCCGGAAGCCTGAGTAATCGGCGTCACCGCTTCCACAATCAGGTGCAGAGCCAGCAGAATTAAGCCCAAACCGATAGCGACGCGGCCTAGCTGTCCGGCTCGCGACTGCTTTCGACCCAGGAAAAAGACCACGCCGAAAAAGATAAATAGCGGTGAAAGCCAGGAGAGGTCAAAGGTGAGCAAACGCGCCATGAGGGCCGTACCGACGTCGGCGCCGAGAATGATAACCAGAGCCGGCGCCAGCCCAACCAGGTTCTGCGCGACAAAAGAGGTGACCAACAGCGTCGTGGCGTTACTGCTTTGCACCAGCGCGGTAACGCCAATTCCGGCAATAAAGGCCAGCGGCTTTTTTTCCACGCTGCGGCTTAATACCCGGCGCAGTACGGCGCCGTACACACGCATAATGCCGGTGCGAACAATGTGTGTGCCCCATACCAATAATGCTATAGCAGACAGTAAGTTAAACAGAGTTAACAACGGTTCAACGCTCCTTGGAATTCATGCGTCACGGCTTTTATGTGGTTCGAAATACAGACAGTAAGGATAGATGGATCTGATTGTCGCGCGAACAGGGGTTATATCTTGCCGTTGTTAACTTCACACCACTTCGCACAGCGCCATCTTATCTAACTGTAGGCCAATAATGCTACCCGCGGGGAAACGGACGCTTGCCGATGGATTCAATATATCGACAAAAAGCGCTATGTCCGGCGCGCGCATTAAAAGCGGTGCAAATATTCCGTTTTTGCTGAATGCGCCGGGGCCCGACGCCGGGTGATATTTCTTAAATATTTATCGAAACCTTGGCTAATCGTCTACCTTTTTAAGAGAGGTTGCGGTTTTATCAAAGGTGTATGATCGATAAAAGATATGAACGAGAACGAGTGACCTATCTAAAAAAATAGATGATTTCTATCGCATAACCTATTGAATTTAAGGTGTTAACGCATGGAGTTCAAAGATTACTATGCTGCGTTGGAAGTAGACCCATCCGCCGATCTGAAAACGATCAAAACGGCCTACCGCAGGCTGGCTCGCAAATATCACCCCGATGTCAGCGCTGAGAAGGATGCAGAAAGCAAAT
Source organism: Brenneria bubanii (assembly GCF_022378355.1). Classification (GTDB taxonomy): domain Bacteria; phylum Pseudomonadota; class Gammaproteobacteria; order Enterobacterales; family Enterobacteriaceae; genus Brenneria; species Brenneria bubanii. Next base: position 59,717 of record NZ_JAKMAJ010000006.1, on the reverse strand, counting down.
TTAAGGAAGTCGCCGAAGCGTATGAAGTGCTAAAAGACCGCGAGCGCCGCGCCGAATATGACGAACTAAGATTACACCGCAACGATCCACGTTTTTCCGAACCGCCGCCAAACTATGGCGGCGGCGAGCAGACCTGGCATAGTGCGCAGGGTAATCCACGTGATTTTTCTGATTTCTTTGAATCCGTTTTTGGCCGTCATGCCGCAGGGGGACAACGCGCTTCCGCCGAAAACGCCCACCATGCCCGTGGTCAGGATTTCGAGATGGAGGTGCCCCTGTTTTTAGAGGAAACCTTAACCGAACAGACCCGACCTATTTCTTATCATTTACCGGTTTATGATGCGTTCGGACGTCAGACCAAGGAAATCAGTAAAACGCTGAATGTCAAAATTCCGGCAGGCGTTGGCAACGGCGAGCGCATTCGTCTGAAAGGGCAGGGCAGCGCCGGATTCGGCGGTGGGCCAAATGGCGATTTATTCCTGATTATCCGTCTTGCGCCGCATCCGCTGTTTGATATTGATGGTCACGATCTGCATATCGTCGTGCCGCTGGCGCCTTGGGAAGCGGCACTGGGAACGGCAATAGAAGTGCCGACCTTAACCGGCAAGATTGCTCTGACCATTCCACCCGGCAGCCAGAGCGGCAAGCGGCTACGGATTAAAGGTAAAGGATTGGTGAGCAAGAAAAGCGGGGCCGGCGATATGTACGCCATTCTGAAAGTGGTTATGCCCCCGAAACCAGATGAAAAAGTCAGTGCCCTATGGAAACAGTTAGCCGAACAGGCCGCGTTTAATCCTCGGGATGGATGGGAGTAGACATGATGACTGAAGAAATGACATTTACGATGGTGGAACTGTGTCAGTCAGTAAATATTTCTCAGGATGAGCTGATTGAAGTTGTGGGGCTGGGCGTCATTGTTCCTCTTGAGCCTGAGAAACCGAGTTGGGTTTTTGATTATCATGCGCTGAGTTGTCTTCGGCGCGCACAGCGGTTGCAGGCTGAACTGGATATAGACTGGTCCGGCATCGCGATGACGCTGACGCTGCTGGATAAGATTGATGAGCTTAAAAACGAGAATAATCAGTTGCGCAGACAGCTGAGTCGTTTTCTGATTGACTCATAGCGCCTGACAGGGGGAGGGATGCCTTATGCCGACATCCCCCTGTAGCTAATCGGCTCCCTGCAACGGCCACAGCCTGCAAGTCAACGCGCTCTTCCAATCAGTCGGTTAACGCTTTGCTCTGACAAATGTAATCATACACGCGTTGCGTATCCGCCTTTGAACAGAGACGCGTGCCCTGATTCAAGGTGGCCGCGGTTCCTGCGGCGACGCCATAGCGCACCATTTCTCCCAGTCCGGCTCCGGCTGCCAGCTTTAATGTCATTGCGCCGACCATACTGTCCCCTGCACCCACGGTGCTCATTTTTTTCACCGGCGGCGGCACGGCCTGTATACAATCTTTGCGATCGACCGCCAGCGCCCCCTGCGGGCCCAGAGACACGACAACGCGTTCAGCCGCCCCTTTGCGTATCAGTTCGGATGCGGCGTTATACACATCGTCGGGACTTTCCAATGGACGTCCGACCAGCGCCGATAGCTCATTGTGATTAGGTTTCACCAGTGCTAGTCCTCCTTGCTCCAGACAACCCTGCAGCGCCGTGCCAGAGCTGTCGACTATGCAGCTCAATTTATTCGCCTGAGCCTGTTTCACTAGATAGGTTAATTTTTCAACCTCGCATCCCGGCGGCAGGCTGCCGCTGATGACCAATAGCGAACCTGCCGGAATTTTCAATATGCGTTCGATCAGCCGGTCAGATTCGCTATCGCTCAGCCTGGCTCCGGGCATGACAAAGCGGAATTGTTCGCCGCTGTTATCCGCATGGACGTGCAGGTTCTGGCGTGTCCAGTCCTGCGTAGGCAACGTTTCCGTTTCAACGCCTTCTTGCTCGAGTAATTCAGCCAGGTGTTCGCCCGTTGGACCGCCGATAGGAAATATGGCGCAGGCCTTGCCTCCCAGATGAACGACGGCGCGGGCAACGTTAATTCCACCTCCGCCGGGTTCAAATATCGGTGCGGTACAGCGCAGTTTTCCTTCCGGGTAGATTTTTGGTGTGGTGGTGGCGCAATCCAGGGAGGGGGCGAGGGTGAGGGTAAAAATCTGGGGCATTGTGTATCCTCCATTCAGATTTATGCATACATCCTTTATTCTTTCAGATTACCGCGATCTTGTTTCCGGCATGCTGAAAGAGTCTGGATATAATATAGGTTCGATTCTAATGGATATTCGTATCAGACGATGAGTATTGTCCTATTTTATATTGTTGGCTGCCGTCAGTCGTTTTACCCGTTGGGAGCATGCTGATGGTTATTTGATTATGCAGGAATAATAGATAAATTTCCTGTCGGTTGTATAAAACCATTTGAAATATAGGTTTTTTTATTATCAATAGCCGTGATATGCCCAGCGCAGGATGCGGCGCTCAAGACCGAGGCAGGTCATGATTAAGCGACCCCTGCGGAACTCACTTGCGCAAGCGCCGGGGGATTCGCCGTTATGCCGTTTTGCTGTAACTCGAATTATTTAATATATCCGCCATCTTTCAGGTCAACGAGGTTGTCAGCAGCTAATGCTGATACGGAATGAAGCCTCGATGCTTAAATAATTCGATTCGTGCTGATGTAATGATTTCCTACTGTGATTAAATCAGTTTTCGCTTAAGTCTCTATCTGGAATATTGTCTCTATCGCTATTCAGATAATGCGGGTAAGTTATCGAGCCGATATGTTGGATAAAGCTGCCCTTGCATGCCATGTATCCCGCAGCGTTTTAAATACTCGTGTTCTGAGTGATCCTGTACGCCTTCAACGATAACCCCGTTGCAAAATTTCTTTATATTGTTGATTAATGATAATAAGACATAATCTTCTTTGCATTTGATCATGTCGTAATAGAAATGCTTATCCAGCTTAATATAACTAAAAACAGATTGGCTAACGGCGTAGAGATTGGCGTCGCCTTTACCCATATCATCGAGCCACAGCGGGTAGCGTTCATAGAGTTTTGCAAGCAGGGGATTCCGTTTCCCATCATTGAGATTTGGGAATATCTCGTTTATTTTCAGATGGATGAACGGCAGGCTCTGCAGTAAGTCACCGGCGTATTTATTCTGCAATATGAATACCGCCATCACAAAATCGATGTTTATCGTCACTAAGACATTGTTATCAATGAAATATGACTGTTTTGCCGAAATACATTCCAACTGATCTATCAGTACATCGTATTTTTCTGATTGGCTCAACTGTAGGGGGTGTTTGGTCGAGCTTAGCCCTCTATTTTTATACCTTGCCAGTAGCTCTACGGCGAACATCTCTTGCTGGAAATTATAGACAGGCTTGGCAACATAGTGCCTCCTATCATCTATATCTAGTATTGAATCTACCATTGGCATAGTTTCCAGGTTTAGAGTTAATAACATATTATTGATCGATCAGTAAAACTGATCAATATATCAGTTTTAATTGCTCTAAATTATTAATTTACCGATCGATTAAGTTTTTTTGATAGGTATTGCCGTGGAATGAACTTGAAATAACAGTGAATTTTGAGCGGGAAAATCGCATTAGCCATAAGCCAGAAAAGATTATTTATCAATATATAATAAACGAATTGGAATCTTTGCCATTATACTGTCATGTCGGGTGATTTGCTACGACACTTTTATGGTTATCTTGCTAATATATTTGTATGAATAAATAATTAGCTGGCTAATCTTTATTGGCGCCGATCGGTTCCATACGAAAAAATTATGAATGCTTTTCCAGAGAGGAACTGAGGCTCCACAGGGCCGAGATCCAGGATGATTTAGGGGGAAGACGATGCTGTTTTTTTCTGCGTTTGTATCGTACTGTGCTTCTATCCAGCCATTGATGTAATAGTATTGCTTTTCATTCTGTATCTACCTTTTTAATTTTTTTACTTTCCTTTTTGTAATTATCTTATTTTGCGCACTTTTTATATATTGCTTTATGAATGCATAGGCAACAATTAAAACCAACACTAATAATATGATTATCTCGTTCATTTTTTTAATATCGGTAGCGTATCTAATGTATAGGTTGGGTAGATATATCCCTGAATGCCTTCTATGCCGCAGTTTTTTAAAAGATAATATTCCGAGTGGGTTTGGACTCCTTCTATAATGATGCCGTGACAGTATTTTTTTATGTTTTCTACTAGAACGGATAATGTATAGACTTTCCTGTCCTTTATCATTTCCCAGTAGAATATCTTATCCAGCTTGACATAGTGAAAGGTCGACTGGCTTACCGCATATATATTGGCATCCCCGCTACCAAAGCCATCTAGCCAAAGTGGGTAACGTTCATACAGCGTTGCAAGCAGCGGATTACGTTTCCCATCATTGAGATTAGGGAAACTCTCGCCTATCTCCAGGCAAATAAAGGGTAAATTATCCAATAAGCGTCTGGTCTCACCATCCTGGGATAAAAACATCGCCATGGTGAAGTCGATGTTTATCGACAGACGTATTTCATTTTCAATGAAATAGCGTTGCTTCTGGGTGATGGATTCCAGTTGATCTACCAGCAGCGCCTGCTTCTCCGCGCGGCTCATTTGCTGAATTCGTTTCTCCGAACGTGGCCCTTCATCATTAAATCGGGTAAGCAGCTCCATCGCGAATAACCGATTCTGACAACTATAAATAGGCTCTATAACATAGTGCCTATTGGCACATGAGATTGAATCGACGGTCATCACGATTCCCTGGAGTGGCTATGTTTTGAGCATTATTGATCGATCTATAAAACTGATCAATATAAAAATATTAACCTATAAAAATGATTTATTTGTCGATCGATTCTACCTGTTTGATAGGTCAATCCTTTGATCGATCTGGAAAAAAATTACTAGAAGATTTTCGTGAAACAGTCGAAATTTTTGAATGAAAAATTTGTATGTTGATGCCTAGGAATACGCTTGGTTACTCATCTAAGGTTTTTTTGATGTTTCAGACATATCTTTTTGTATGTATTCATATTCGGTAACATTCAATTTTTTGCAAGTTGAATCATCCGCCACAGCTAGCACTTTCAGTTATTTCTTATTCGCGTTTGCAAATAAAATACTGAATGTGATGTGGCGGTTATCCGTTCTTATATATTGAATAAAAGCGCTAAAAGCCGATTAAGAAAACATGAGTTACAGTGTGGGTATCGATGGATTTCAAGCATATCTTTTTGATATCCAACCTGGCTGCTATTCGGTATTGCCATTATTTGTCCGATAGACCAGTATTGAGTTAGTTAACCGTAAGCATTGTTGCATGGTTATGGTCGCGGTTCAGTCCGGAAGTATTTTAATTAACCTGAATATCAAAGAGGTGAATATGTCCGTTTCTGCAAGGAATCAACTAGCCGGCGTGGTATCTACAATCGTCGAAGGCGCGATTAATAATGAGGTTGTGCTGAAGCTGGATAGCGGTGATGTGCTGACAACCGTGATTACCAAGGCCAGTAGCGCGTCTCTCGATTTGGCGCCTGGAAAAAAAGCGGTTGCGTTGGTGAAAGCGCCTTGGATCATTCTTGCTTCCGCAGACTGCGGCCTGAATTTTTCTGCTCGTAATCAGTTGTCCGGCCAAGTCAAGACTGTCGTAAAAGGCGCCGTTAATTCGATGATTCATATTGAAACCAGCAATGGATTGGCGCTGACGGCAAGCGTCACCAACGAAAGTCTTGATGAAATGGCAATTGCGAACGGCAGTGATGTGATTGCGCTGATCAAGGCTTCCAGTATTATTCTGGCGACTTACAAATAACCCTTCTTTTTGATTTTTGCTTGAGTAAATCACAGTTTCCCCTTTTGCAATCGCCACGAAAACAGGGCTAGAGCGCGCGAAAGGCGAAAAAAACATCGCGCAATAACGTGATGTTTGTCATTAATATGAACGCACTCTCGGTTTTTTTGTACGCCCATCGGCATCATTCCGACCCTGAATATGTTTCCCCTGATTGCGGTTCGCGAACTTTTAAAAAATAAAGGCTTGCTATAAAAATGGGTTCATGCGTTAATAGCTTCATCGGCCTGGAATACAGACCTATTTATGTAAGACATTGTAATTAAGCAGTTCCTAGTTCAAGCGATGTACCCAATCTCTTATCCGACGAATTTCCTTTTTATAAGTGCCCATAAGTAATCACTGTAACAGACCCTACTCCGCCCTATAGTGGCTATCTAAATATATAAAGGAAGTTCTCTATGTCTAATAAAATGACTGGATTGGTAAAATGGTTTGACGCTGGTAAAGGTTTTGGTTTCATCACCCCGACTGACGGCAGCAAAGATGTATTCGTTCATTTCTCTGCCATTCAAGGCCAGGGTAACGATTACAAAAGCCTGGACGAAGGCCAAAAGGTAGAATTCAGCGTTGAAAGCGGCCAGAAAGGCCCATCAGCTGTGAATGTTACCGTAATCTAAAGGTCTTCGGCCGAAGATTGCTGACCTGGGTTTTACCACCTTCGTTAAAGCATTTTCGCTGAAAATACCTGATGATACATAAGCCCCTCAGATATTCTGAGGGGCTTTATTATTTCTATTGCTACTACTCCTATCATTACGTTGTATCGGGTATGATACGCCGGCGCCGTCACCCACGACCGGTTGGACTCGCTCACTTCCTATGACGCTCTCCGTGACTAGCCCTTCTTCCTTGTTTCCAGATCGAAATTAAGACGGTTGGATTGAATTTCATACTGTATAGCAACTATATACAATAAGTAGTGTCATAGTAGTCGTAGCGCGGCGAAGCGATTCTTTATGCGATACGCTCTATGGCCACTTAACGACGAGTCTCATGAAAATTAAACAGAAATTTACCAGAGCATTACTCCATCCGCGCTACTGGCTCACCTGGTTCAGTTTAGCGACCCTATTCCTGATAGTTCAATTGCCTTATCCGTTACTGATGAAAATCGGCAGCAGCGCGGGGCGCTTTTCCCGATTTTTTCTAAAACGCAGAGTGGCCATTGCCCGGCGTAACCTTGAACTGTGTTTTCCTCATATTCCCGTGTCGGAGCGGGAGGCGATGATCGTCAATAACTTTTCTTCACTGGGAATGGCGTTGGTGGAAACCGGCATGGCTTGGTTCTGGTCGGATCGGCGAGTCCGCCACTGGTTTGACGTCTCCGGACTGGAGCATTTGCAGCAGGCATGTGCGAAAGGTCAGGGCGTGATGGCGATTGGCATCCACTTTATGTCGCTGGAGCTGGGCGGCAGGGCAATGGGACTGTGCCAGCCGATGATGGCAATGTATCGACCCCACAACAATAAAGTGATGGAGCTGGTGCAAACCTGGGGGCGCTCGCGTTCTAACAAGGCGATGATCGACCGCAGAGATCTGCGCGGTATGGTTCATGCGTTGAAACGCGGAGAAACCGTATGGTTTGCGCCGGATCAGGATTATGGCCCGAAAGGCAGCATTTTCGCCCCGTTCTTTGCGGTAAAGAACGCGGCGACCACCAATGGCACCTTTACCATCGCTCGTCTGGCGAAGCCGTCGATGATCACTATCGTCTTGATCCGCAAGCCGCGGGTTGCCGGGTATAAACTGGTGATTCAGCCGGAACTGCAGGATTATCCGTACCACGACGAGCATGAAGCGGCCTGCTATATGAACAGGGTGGTGGAAAAAGAGATTATGCGCGCGCCCGAGCAATACCTTTGGCTGCATCGGCGCTTTAAAACGCGCCCGACCGGGGAAGTCTCTTTATACGCCTGATATGCGTGGCGAGTTCGGTTTCCTTGTTTTTTGAATTCGCGCGCAAAGGTTGAAAATGGCTGCCTGACGGCGGCCATTTTGCTGTTGGCGGGTCAGGGGACCGCTGCCGATAGATTGGGATCGACGCGCTCGGTCATTGATCGACTTTACCGATAATCCCACCCTGTTTTCTCCAGAATGCATCGAAATCCATATTTGAAGGTTTCTGCTCTTACGCCGTCGCAAAGCCGTTTCTCCTTATCAGGTATAGGTAAATAGTCTTGATTAACAGTTGAAATAAATATCGGGGAAGCAGGATAATCTCTGGCTTCAATAATTTAGCTAAATTTTGCGGTTTGCGCTGAACGATGTAATCGTTTGCTCGCATCGCCCCAGGTTCATGATGTATTGGCATTATCCTGCGCAGAGCAGGGAGAACCGCTTAGGATTTACCTTAACTAAATAATAATGACATTTATGGGGATACGGCCATGTCAAATACCACTCGTGATAGCACGGCACGCCCGCATGGCGCGCTTGATGCTTTTTTTCAAATAACGCAGCGTGGCAGCAACGTACGTCAGGAAGTCTTGGCGGGATTAACCACGTTTTTGGCTATGGTTTACTCGGTTATTGTCGTTCCGGGCATGTTGGGTAAAGCCGGCTTCCCGCCGACAGCCGTCTTTGTCGCGACCTGCATGGTTGCCGGATTCGGCTCATTGCTGATGGGGCTGTGGGCGAACCTGCCGATGGCTATCGGCTGTGCGATTTCTCTGACCGCCTTTACGGCGTTCAGCCTGGTCTTGGGGCAGCAAATTAGTATTCCGGTCGCGCTGGGGGCGATTTTTCTGATGGGGGTGCTGTTCACTCTCATTTCCGCCACCGGCATTCGCTCCTGGATCCTGCGCCATCTCCCGCTTGGCGTTGCTCACGGCACCGGGATCGGCATTGGTCTGTTCCTGTTGATTATTGCCGCCAACGGCATTGGTCTGGTGGTTAAAAACCCAATTGATGGTCTGCCGGTTGCGCTGGGTGACTTTACCTCCTTCCCGGTTATGATGGCTCTGCTCGGGTTGGCGGCCACCATCGGCCTGGAAAAACGTGGTGTTCCGGGCGGTATTTTGTTGGTGATCATCGCTCTCTCTATCCTTGGCCTGATCTTTGACCCGAATGTTAAATATCAGGGATGGTTTGCCTGGCCGAGCCTGAGCGGTGAAGACGGCACCTCGCTGATTTTCACGCTGGATATTATGGGCGCGTTACAGCCGGCGGTGTTGCCCAGCGTGTTGGCGTTGGTGATGACGGCGGTATTTGATGCGACCGGCACGATCCGTGCGGTCGCCGGTCAGGCGAATCTGTTGGACAAAGACGGGCAGATCGTCAATGGCGGCAAAGCGCTGACCGCCGACTCCGTCAGCAGCATCCTTTCCAGCCTGGTCGGCACCTCGCCGGCGGCGGTCTATATTGAATCTGCCGCAGGTACGGCCGCCGGGGGAAAAACCGGTCTGACCGCAACCGTGGTCGGCCTGTTGTTCCTGTTGATTCTATTCCTGTCCCCGCTGTCTTATCTGGTTCCCGCATATGCTACGGCGCCGGCGCTGATGTATGTCGGTCTGCTGATGCTGAGCAATGTCACCAAACTGAACTTCGACGATTTTGTTGATGCGATGTCGGGGCTGGTTTGCGCGGTGTTTATCGTACTGACCTGCAACATCGTGACCGGCATTATGCTGGGCTTTGGTTCGCTGGTGCTGGGGCGCATCTTCTCTGGCGAATGGCGCAAGCTGAATATCGGCACCGTGCTGATTGCGATTGCGCTGGTGGTGTTCTACGCTGGTGGTTGGGCGCTCTAAGCAGCCAGGATGCGAGGGGATTATCCCCTCGCATCCTGCGACAAATCTCCTGCCTCGGTATTATCCTCTATTCCTGCTCCACCATTAACGCGACGCCTGTTGGCAATGCTTTCTCCTCAGGCTGGAAGGGCGTTTTCCTTGTCATTTTTCCGCTTTCCGGATAGTGCCGATACTTCATTTGTCGTTAGTTGAAGTTTGGTATGTGAAAATGCGGAAAATATAAATTTTTTCCTCTCAGATATTAATTTTAGTGACAGAATAGAGACGTTAAATACCGGGTAGTATTTCATGAGACTGGCGGGCGATTGAGCCATTTTTTTATGTTGCAGGAGAAAGTCTAAGGAAAGCATGGAAATCTTTTTTACTATTCTTATTTTGACCCTGGTGGTTTCTCTGTCAGGGGTGGTTACACGAATTCTACCTTTTCAGATACCTCTTCCATTAATGCAAATCGCCGTTGGAGCCGTACTTGCCGTACCGCAGTTTGGCCTGCACGTCGACTTCAACCCCGAGCTGTTCATGGTGTTGTTTATTCCGCCGCTGCTGTTTGCCGACGGCTGGAAAACGCCGACGCGGGAATTCCTGCAGTACGGGCGTGAAATTATCGGTCTGGCGCTGGTACTGGTGCTGATTACCGTGGTGGGCGTCGGCTACTTCATCTATTGGATGGTGCCCGGCATGCCGCTGATCGCCGCTTTCGCGCTGGCCGCGGTGCTGTCGCCAACCGATGCCGTCGCGTTGTCCGGCATCGTGGGTGAGGATCGTATTCCCAAAAAACTGATGGGGATCCTGCAGGGGGAGGCATTGATGAACGATGCTTCCGGCCTGGTCTCGTTGAAATTTGCCGTCGCCGTCGCCATGGGAACCATGGTATTCAGCGTGTCCGGCGCCACGCTGGCGTTTATAAAAGTTGCATTGGGTGGGCTGTTGGCCGGGGTGGCGGTCACCTGGATTTACAGTAAATCATTGCGCATCATCAGCCGCTGGAGCGGCAATGATGCCGCCACCCAGATCGTTTTGCTGCTGCTATTGCCTTTTGCGGCCTATCTTATCGCCGAACATATTGGGGTTTCCGGCATCCTGGCGGCCGTCGCCTCCGGGATGACCATCGGCCAATCCGGCGTTATCCGCAATGCGCCGCTCAATATGCGGCTGCGTGCGAACGGTGTCTGGTCGATGCTGGAGTTTGTGTTTAACGGCATGGTGTTCATTATGCTGGGGCTGCAATTGCCGGGCATTCTGGAAACGTCGATTACTCAGGCGGAACTGGACCCGACGGTTGAAACCTGGATGCTGTTCACCGACATCGCCGTTATTTATATCGCGCTGCTGCTGCTGCGTTTTGGCTGGCTGTGGGTGATGAAAAGGTACAGCCTGCATATCCAGAAAAAGAAACCGATGGTGTTTGCCGAGTTCACGACGCGCGAGCTGTGGATCTCCTCTTTCGCCGGCGTACGCGGCGCCATTACGCTGGCCGGTGTGCTCTCCATCCCTTTGCTGCTGACCGACGGCACGGCTTTTCCGTCTCGCTATCAGTTGGTCTTTATCGCCACGGGCGTCATTTTGTTCTCCCTGCTGTGCGGCGTATTGGCGTTGCCGCTGCTGCTGCGCGGCATTGTCGTGGCGGATAAGACGGTTTACGCCAAAGAGGAACGGATAGCGCGGAGCACCATGGCCGAAGTGGCGATTACCAGCCTGCATAAAATGGAGGAGCGTCTGGCCGCCGATCGTGAAGAGAACATTGATGAACAGGTCCTGAAAGAAGTCAGCGCCCGGGTGATTGGTAATTTACGACGTCAGGTGGCCGGTCAGAGTGATATGGAACACAGCCTGCTGATTGAGAACCTGGAACGCCGCTTTCGTCTGACGGCGTTGAATTCAGAGCGCGCCGAGCTTTATCATTTACGCGCCACGCAGCAAATCAGCAATGAGACGCTACAAAAAATGCTGCGGGAGCTGGATTTGCTGGAAGCCGTATTGAGCGAGCGCGAGTAAGACTGACGGCTCGTTAGATTCTATAATCATTGCCTTTTCCTCCCCTCCCATCGCTTAGCCGATGGGAGGCTTTTCTAAATCCTTACATTTAAAAGCAGCCGGTTCGATTGTAAATGGCTTGTCACTAAATGATAATGATTGTTATTATCTAGCTAATAGTGTGCCGATGATACTTTCTGCCCGTGATTTTACGGCAGAGGTGGAAAAGGGCGTTGTTTGTTATATCCGCCTGAAATAATAAATGGGTATTACCCATAAATAAAATAGGTGAATAGCGACATTTAGCAGGGGAAAAAGATGCGTGTACTGGTGGTTGATGACGATTCCGTATTGTGCCATTGGTTAGGCTCGAAATTACATTCATATGGCCATTCTTGCCGTATGGTTCACGATGGCGCGCATGCATTAAAAGCAATAAAAGATGAAGTTTATGATGTCGTGCTGCTGGATAGAATGCTGCCGATCATGGATGGCTTTAGCGTATTACGTGAATTACAGGGATCGCGTCACCCGCCGATTATGTTGCTTTCCGCATTGGACAGAGATGTTGACAGAGTAATGGGATTGGAGCTTGGCGCCGAGGATTATCTCGGTAAGCCGTTTAATTTTAATGAATTAAGATTGCGTCTGGATATTATGGCGCGACGGGGTAAACGCCATGCGGATAACGCTGCGATTCTGACGTTTGAAGATTTGCAGCTCGATCGTCTGCAGCGGGTCGCCTGGCGCGGCGGTCAGCGTATCGAATTAACCGATAAAGAAATCAAGTTATTGATTATATTAATGGAAAATCCTGGGCAGGCGATAACCCGCACCATGTTGCTGGAGCGGGTATGGGGCTATCACTTCGATCCGCAGACCAATTTGATCGATGTCCATATGTCGAAACTGCGGGCAAAAATTGATAAGGGATTTCCGTATCCGTTAATAAAGACCTTAAGGGCAATGGGGTATGCGTTAGGTTCTGTTGATAAGGATAGAACAGATGTCGGCAGCTACACGGAATAACATAAAATCAGGCCAACGCTGGCAGGTAAAAATAAAACACTGGCAGTTAGTAGGGGAAAATAAATATCCTGGCTTTGTCTGTACGGCGAATTTCAGACAATCTATTACCCTCATTTTTTTATTAATGATGCTAATGAGTATTGTCGGTTTCAGTATATTAAGCGAAACGTTAATTCGAACGCATGTGCGCGAAGTGATTCTGGGTAATATTTATGATTACTCGGTACAGTCACGCTTAATCAATACGGAAAGTCTGATTGCGCAGCTTCGTCAGGATAATTTGGCGAAGAATGATGAATTACCGCTATTTCTGGTGATGGATAAACATGGCGATATTCTTTATCATAATCATCCGCTGAAAAATGTGCACAGCACCGGCTGCAAGATGGATGTCGCGTGCCTGAAAGATATTCTTTCCAGTAAAAACGATCCTAATCTGATCGGCCTATCGGTCATGTTGAATGATGGCGGGGTGTTGTTTACGGCCTATAACATTCGTCCGATGCTCGAGCGGGTAAGCGCGATCCCGCTGGTGGCCGGCGCCGGGCTGTTCGTCGTGCTGCTGGTCAGTCGGCGCTTTAGCCTGCGTAATTTACGCAGCGTTGAGCAGATTCGTGAGGCGCTTCATCGGTACAGTACCGGCGAACAGCAGGTCAGGATGCCGTTGTCGCCCTACGGCGACGAATTTGACTGCCTGAGCGCGGATATCAATCAGAATCTGGAGCGTATCGAACGTCTGATGGAGCAGGTGCGCAATACCTCCAGCCACATCGCTCATGAGTTGCGCACGCCGTTAACGCATCTGCAAAACCGACTGTTTAACCTGACCGAGCGCGCCGGGCTGGAGGCTGATATTCGCGATGAGCTGAATCTGGCGGTGAGCGAAGTGCACAACGTTCTCGGTCTGTTTCGCTCGGTGATGCGTATTGGCGAGATTGAGAGCGGGCGCTGTATCCATCAGTTTGAACAGATTGGCGCGCGGCTGCTGCTGGAGGATGTTATTGAATATTACCAGCCATTGGCGGAAGAACGCGGCTGTCGTTTACTGATAGAGGTTAAGGCCGGCATTCAGCTGTTCGGCGATCGGGCGCTCTTATTCCAGGCTTTGGCCAATCTGGTGGAAAATGCGCTGAAGTACGCGGCACAGGGAAAAGAGATCACCCTCGGGGTGAAGCTTTATCAGGGCCGGATGGCGCTAACCGTCGCCGACCGGGGACCCGGTATCCCGGTGTGGCATCATGAGAAAGCGCTTCAGCGTTTTCAGCGCCTGGACGCCAGACCGCAGCAGTCGGGCTACGGTCTGGGTTTATCATTGGTCAAAGCGATTGCCGATCTACACGGCGGCAGGCTCTGTCTTGAGTCCGCCCACCCGGGACTGATAGTCTATCTATGCCTTAACGCCGCCGCTAACCATGGCGGCCGTCTTTGCCGCTAAACGCCGGCGCGAGGTTTGCGGGAGGCGTTGCCGGCTCGGTCAGATGATTATTGGGGGGCGGCGTTCATTGTCTGTTTTTCCGCCAGCAGCGTCTCCACCACGCCGGGATCGGCCAGCGTCGAGGTATCGCCGAGGTTGCTGGTGTCGCCCACCGCGATTTTGCGCAGGATGCGGCGCATAATTTTGCCGGAGCGGGTTTTTGGTAACGAATCGGTCCAGTGAAGAATATCCGGTGTGGCAATCGGGCCGATCTCTTTGCGTACCCAGTCCCGAACTTCCTGATACAGCGCGCTGGACGGCTCCTCACCGTGATTTAACGTGATATAGGCATAAATCGCCTGGCCTTTCAGGCTGTGCGGGATGCCTACCACCGCGGCTTCGGCGATTTTGGGATGCGCGACCAGCGCGGATTCGATCTCCGCCGTGCCCAGCCGATGGCCGGATACGTTCAGCACATCATCGACGCGGCCGGTGATCCAGTAATAGCCGTCTTCATCACGGCGAGCGCCGTCGCCGCTGAAATACATGCCTTTAAAGGTGGAAAAGTAGGTTTGTTCAAACCGCTCATGATCGCCAAACAGGGTTCGAGCCTGACCGGGCCAGGAGTCTGTAATCACCAGATTGCCTTCGCCGACGCCTTGCTGCGGATGTCCCAAATTATCCACCAATGCCGGCTGAACGCCGAAGAAAGGATAGGTCGCCGAACCGGCTTTGGTCTCAATCGCGCCGGGCAGCGGGGTAATCATGAAACCGCCGGTTTCTGTCTGCCACCAAGTATCGACGATGGGACACCTGCCGTTGCCGATTTTGTTGAAATACCATTCCCAGGCTTCCGGATTGATCGGTTCTCCAACGGACCCCATGATTTTCAGCGACTTTCGCGAAGTGCCTTCAATGGATTTATCTCCCTCGGCCATCAGCGCCCGGATGGCGGTGGGGGCGGTGTAGAGAATATTGACCTGATGCTTGTCGATAACCTGCGCCAGGCGCCGGGCATCCGGCCAGTTGGGCACGCCTTCGAACATCAGGGTAACGGCGCCGCAGGCCAGCGGTCCATACAGCAGATAGCTGTGCCCGGTAATCCAGCCGACGTCCGCGGTGCACCAATAGATATCGCCGGGGTGATAGTCAAAGACATATTTAAAGGTTATCGCCGCATAAACCAGGTAGCCGCCGGAGGTATGCAATACGCCTTTGGGTTTGCCGGTGGAACCCGAGGTATATAGGATAAACAGCGGATCTTCGGCATTCATCTCTGCCGGCGGGCAGCGATCGTCGGCCTGTTCGATCAGGTCGCTCCACCAAAGATCGCGTCCGGTCTGCCATTCCGTCTCTTTTCCGGTTCGTTGGAATACGAGCACATTGCTGATGCTTGTTACTGCGGGGTTTTGTAACGCTTCATCAATATTTTTCTTAAGCGGAATGATTCGTCCGGCACGGATACCCTCATCAGCCGTAATCACCAGTCTGGCATTGGAGTCGATGATTCGCCCGGCGATGGCTTCCGGAGAAAAACCGGCGAAGATAACCGAATGGATAGCGCCGATACGCGCGCAGGCCAGCATGGCGACGGCCGCTTCCGGCACCATCGGCATGTAGATGGCGATCACATCGCCCTTTTTTATCCCCAGTGATTTTAGCGCGTTGGCGAAGCGGCAGACGGCGCGGTATAACTCCCGGTAGGTGAGGGTTTTACTCTCTTTGGCATCATCGCCTTCCCAGATTATCGCGGTTTGGTCGCCACGTGCCGCCAGGTGGCGGTCCAGACAGTTCGCCGCTACGTTGAGCGTACCGTCTTCGAACCAGCGAATCCGAATATGACCGGGATCAAACGATGTGTTTTTTACTTGCCGATACGGATTGATCCAATCAATAATTCTCCCCTGTTCGCGCCAAAAAGAGGCTGGATCATCAATGGATTGCTGATATTTCTTCTTATACTGATCAGCATTTATCTGGGCATTTTCCGCAATAGCGGCCGGTATGGCGTGTTTATGGTATTGGGTCATATGCGCGTCTCCTTAATTATGTTAACAATATGTCAATAAAAAGTTAATCATGATTAACTGGTGGTTTTTGTTTCTTTTTTGAGCGACGGATCACGCAATATGAGAAAAACAATAAGGGTCTGGCGGTGAAATAGCGTGGCTTATCAGTAAAGTCAGTGACTTGCTGAATTTAGGGGATACACATAGTCGGTGATATATGTCACACTATAAAAAATTAGAAGAATTATTCCCTTCCCTGTGATGAATATAACGATCAATCCATTGTTTTCAATAGATTACATCTATTGTTCTCAATCTTTTGATCGTCCTTTACGATCAAAACGTATAAAGATCTCCTTTATTCCGCCGATAGTGACAACACTATTCAGGTTATATTTCTATTCAGAGTAGCCATTTAGACTTATCTGATTATCAACATGCGGATTGTATGGATAATCAGTATGCATCTCGGTGCTTTCATTAATGTCTTTGGATCGTTGATTAGGAATACAAGTAAAGGTCTGTGAACCAGCCAGCTAAATCCAAATTTTATTTTTTGTTCTTATTCAGCAGGATCCGGTTTTTAAAACTAAAAAACTTAGATAACTACATTATGCCGGATGTCCTCATGGGAAACCGGTGAGTTGAGTGCTTATCGTTAGGCGGTTGCTATCAGCCCTTAGCGGTATCTTTTACATAGCATGACGCAGAGGGAAATAATGAGTCTGATATTCGGCCGGAACGAGATCATTGGCATGTTAAGCCAGCCAGTTCAAAATGAACGACGGGCTGTCGCAGTCATTGATGAAACGTGCAAAGTTGTTTGCGCCAATTCTGCTTTTAACGCACATTTCGGGCTACGCTCGGAAATGAATACGCCGGTCTCTATTGATGATGTTCTGCCGATTAGCGTGAAGTTCGCCTACCAAAATTTCATGACGGACGCCAATGCATTAAGTACGCACGTGGTGTCAGACCTGCTGTCCGACGGCTTTACCAAAAGGCGGCTCGGCACGTTATCGTTCTCCAAACTGAATGTTGAAAATCGCGTACTTTCTCTCTTGATCCTGAATCAGGAGGAACCGCCAGCGAACCTGGCTTCTTAAACGCATCGGTTTGCAGGCCTCCCTTATCACGCCAGAGATTGCGTTGTTTGCGGCAGCCCGCTATTGCCTAAACATGATAGCAAAAACCTGCTGTAGTTGCGCATAGCGACAGCAATAACGTCCTATTGTATTGATGCCAGCCTGTAATGTAATGGTCGCTTATCTTTTTCAACGTTAGTGATTTTTTAGCCCGAAATATATAAACTAGCCTTATTAATCGAATTTTAAATCTGGCAGCATGCTAAATATTACTTCCCGCCAAACTTAATCTTTTCCTCGATCGCAACATTAAAAAATGCCGATGATCATTTAATGCTATTGCCTTGCCAAAATAATCAATGGCATGAGTTGTTAGGGGTGGTCTGGCTATATTAAGGTTGATTTTTTAAAAAATAATTAATTATTTTTTATTTGTTTGTTTATTGATTAGTTTCCTATACCGGGTGTCGGCTTAGCGATGTTGCTTCCCTGAGGTAACGCGATGTCTCGGAAAAAGCATTTTTTGATAAAATTTGTGTAAGGCGCAATTTTTGCTTTCTGAATAATTTCATTATTTTTAAATGTTCAACGACTTGTCAGATAGTCTGATAAATGCTGTTTCCCGCTGGTTATTTATTAACTTATGCTGTCATACTTCAAATTTTAGGTGTGTTAGCTTTGTTTCCCGCCTTGGTGCTTTGGGTTCATTCTGTTTCTCCACGACGCCCGCTTTTCGGCCGGTCAAGCTCGTTGCCGATGAGTCTGCCTCGGGGGCGAGGCCTACCCACGACGGGGTAGGGTTTCTTAATTGTTAATTTATGCCATTGTTCAGAAATGTCGGCACTATTTATTGTCGGCTTATTAGTCGGAGTGCGCAATTCGATTGTTACGGGACCACATTAAATAACAACATTTCATTAACTGCGCGTCGCGCCTTTTCGCCCCAATGCCGGATGGACAGAGACGAGGTTCCCTGGCCGCTTTCTTCTGGCCATGTTATCCGCGAGCTGAACACGTCGGGTAAAAACGGTAATTTATTCTAATATGAAAATCTTATTACAATCCTGGCCCCGGCATCCATATCGGATATTGTCTGCGTGGTTTCATCGGGGTTTCAGCCCCGATGACAGTACTGCGGTCGAACGGCGGATAACGGTGAATGACAACGCGCTGGCGTTTCTACGCTAAAAAGCTAAGAATAAGCCGGCTTGCCGCCTAAATCGCGCCATTCGCTCTATACCCTTCATCTTGAAATCTATTGGGTATTTCTGCATTTTTACATTTAGCCTTGGTTTTACGTATACAGGACGTCATCATGCAGTTACTGAATCTGAAACAAGCTCGATTTTTGAGCTTTTTCTTTATTATGGGGAGCTTGCTGCTGCTGCTGCCCTTGCGTCTGTTAGCCTGTTTTATCGCTGGTTTTCTGGTTTATGAAATCGTTAACCTGCTGACGCCCTATTTTCAAAAAGTGATCAGCGGCAAACGGGCCCGCTGGATCGTGGTCGCGATTATCAGCACGTTGGTGGTCAGTTTGTTGAGCCTGCTTTTCGGTAGCCTGGTGGGGTTGCTGATGCAGGAAATGAAAGACACGACGGCATTCAATACGCGGATTGCCTATATCCTTAACGACATCCAGCAGCAACTGATGGTCTATCTGCCCGGATATTTGCCCGTCAGCATGGAAGAACTGCAGCATGAGTTCTTACAATGGGTGCAGCAGCATGTCGCTATCCTGCAAAACATGGGAAAAAGCTTTCTGCATGGTTTCGTCACCATGCTGATCGGAATGGTGCTCGGGGCGATTATCTCTTTGTATAATGTGGAAAACAGCGACGAGAAGCCGATGCTGAAGGCGGAACTATTGCGCCGGGTATCGCTGTTGTCCGCCTCGTTTCGCAACATTGTTTTTGCGCAGGTCAAAATTTCTGTCGTAAATACCGTGCTGTCCGCCATATTTATCCTTGGCATCTTCCCCTGCTTCGGCGTTCATTTGCCATTCTCCAAAACGCTGGTGGTGCTGACGTTCGTGTTCGGTTTGCTGCCGGTGATTGGCAACTTGATTTCCAATTCCATCGTCTTTATTTCCGCTTTATCCATCTCGCTGCCGACGGCATTGATTGCGCTGGTGTATCTGATGTTGATTCACAAGCTGGAATATTTCCTCAATGCGCAGATTGTCGGTTCGCGGATCAAAGCCCACGCCTGGGAAATTCTGTTGGCGATGCTGGTATTCGAAGCGGCGTTCGGTCTGTCTGGCGTGATTGCCGCGCCGATTTATTACGCTTATTTGAAAAGTGAGTTGAAAGAGGCCTCTCTGATTTAAACAACGGCAGGCTGCAGGCGCCTCACCTGCAGCCTGATGGGTGGGGGTCATCGGTTTTTGGCGATCGCTTGTAGCGTCGAGACGCGGCCGCGAATAAACAGCGCGGGAATTATCGCGACGAAAAAGCACATCGCCACCATATAGAAGCCATCCTGATAGGCGAACATCTGCGCCTTCGGCGCCAGTATGCGCTCAATAAATTCCATCACTCCGGGGTTGACGCTGGTGCTCAGCGGTTCGCCAAACGGGTTGCCCCAATGCGCGTATAGTCCGCTGAGCTGACGGATGGCGTCCGTACTGACGGCATTGCCGCGAGTTAGCGACTCCGCCAGTATTTCCCCATGAAAAGATCCGCGGCGCTCGATAAAGACCGACAGCAGGTTAACCCCTAATGCGCCGCCCAGCTGACGGATGAAGTTCAGACTACCGGCGCCCTGAGCCAGATGCTCCGGCGGCAGGGCGCGTAACGAACCGGCATTCATCGCCGGCAGCATCAGGCCCAGCCCGATGCGCCCGATGACGATCCACCAGGCCATGGTCCAGAAGGGGGTATTGGTATCGGCCCAGCTTGAGAGCCAGCAGGAAAGGCCGAATAACGCCAATCCGATGATGACGGGAATATAGGGCACGACGCGGTCGCTGATGCTGCCTGCAATGGGAAAGACTAATCCCAGCGCCAGACCGGCGGGCATCAGCAGCAGTCCGGATCGCGTTGGCGTGTACCCCTGAATCCCCTGCACAAACAGCGGAATAATATAGGTTGAGGCATAAATACCGGCGCCGAGCGCAAAAGCCACGATACAGCCGGCGCTGAAGGCCGGATTAGCGAACACTCGCAGACTCAGCAAAGGGTGCGGGGTATGCAGCTCATAGGCAATAAAGGCGATGCTGGCCAGCAGCGAGCAAACCAATAGGCCGACGATCAGAAATGAATCCCAGCCTTCGCGCTGGCCGTTGGATAATCCGCTGAGCAGTGTCACCAGCGCAATCACCAGCAGCGTGAAGCCGATGCCGTCAAACCTGTGCTTCGGGGCATCCCTATGCGCGGATTTACCCGGCAAGATAAAGATCGCCGCGGCAATGCCCGCCAGACAGAAGGGCACCACCACCATAAACACCGCGCGCCAGTCCAGTTGGTCGACCATCATACCGCCCGCCGTCGGGCCAAGCGCGGGCGCCAGCACCACGCCGACGCCGTAAATGCCCATCGCTTTGCCGCGCTGCGACGGCGGAAAGACCTGAGAGATCACCACCATCGCCAGCGGCTGAATAATGCCTGAGGCGCCGCCTTGCAGAATACGGGCGATAATGACTTCGGCGCCGTTTTGGCTAATGGCGCCCACCACGCTGCCAATCACGAAAATCACCAGTGAACCGATATAGGTCTTACGATAACCAAAGCGTTCCAGCATCCAGGCGGTCGCCAGCATGGTGGCGGTCATGGAAGCCAGAAAGGCGGTGGAAAGCCACTGAACCTGATCCTGACCCATGCCGAAAGCCCCCATAATGTCGCGCATGGCGACATTCACAATGGTGGCGGTGGCGGTTGTGGCGATCGTACCCAACATAATGGTAGCGGTCGCCATCCAGCGGTACGAGGAACCGAAGCGCGCTGCCTGAGCTTCAATCGGCGACATTGATGGTGACTTCCGTCATTAATCCCGGTTTCAGTCGTGGATCGGGCTGCTCAAACGCGATTCGCACCGGCACCCGCTGGGTGATTTTGGTGAAGTTGCCGGAGGGATTCGGGCTGGGGAGAAGCGCGAACTGGTTGGTCGCCGCATTGCCGACGCGCGTGACGTGTCCGTGGAATGCGATATTCGGGTAGGCGTCCACCGTAATATCGACCTGCTGCCCGACCTTCACTTTTTCGATCGCCGTTTCTTTGATATTGGCTTCCACCCACAGATTGAGGGGATCATGAACCATCATCACCCACTGACCCTCCTGAATATAATCGCCCACGTTGCCGATGGTCCGATCCACTACGCCATCCACCGGCGAACGCAGCGTTCGGTCGGCGATCTCCTGTTTCAGTTGATCCACCTGAGCCTGTAACGCGACGCGTTGCTGATGTTCCATTTCGATTTGCCGATCCAGCACCGTCAGATTATTGCGCTGCGCCTGGGCGTTGGCGATCGCCGCCTGCACGGAAACTCGCTGCGCTTGCGCTTCCTGCTGTTCACTCTGACGCTGCAGCAACAGCGCATGAGATTCATCCCAGGTTTTTTTCGGCGTCAGACCGGTTTTGACCAGTTGGTCATCCCGTTTGAAGTTGTTTTGCGCCAGCTGGAGTTGATAACCGGCGTTGGCCAGCGAAGACTCGGCTGAAGCAAGCTGCGCCTGCGCTTCCTCCAGTTCCGCTTTGGTGGTCATATCCGTTGTTTGGCGCTGGGCTTGACTGTAGCCGATCTGCGCATCCGCGGCGGCCAGGCTGCCTTCCAGCGCCGCCAGCCGCAGTCTGGCGTCCCGCTCGTCGATCTGCGCCAGGATCTGATCCTTTTTGACTTCGTCGCCATCGATCACCGGGCGGGCGGTCAGCCATCCGCTCTCCCGGCTGGCGAGGGAAATGACTTCTCCGACGATATGCGCATCGCTCTCGTTGATATGCCTCATGCGCTGGTGCAGCCAGGCGCTCAGCCAGATCAGGACGATCGCCAGAATGACGATGCCGGACAGCAGCATAATCTGGCGACGGCGGTTCAAATGCTGAAATGAACGGATAAACTGACTGCTCATGAATCGCTCCGTTCAATTGCGGAGAGGTTGGCGATAACCTGTTCCACCGCTTGATTTATCTGTTCGATCTGTTCTTCGCCAAGGCCGTCTAACGCTTTGATTCGCACCTGATTGGCGATGTTTTCAACATTCCTGACCTGCGCCACGCCCTGTTCGGTGAGGTGAATTTCCTTAATCCGGCGGTCGCTTCCTTCGCGTCGTTCAATAAGGCCCTGTTTTTGAAGATTATCCAATAGACGGACAACCGCCGAGGCTTCAAAACCGATGGATTCCGCCAGCTGTTTTTGATTCATAGGCGTCGTTGAACGAGCGATATACAGCAACGGCAGCCAGGTGGCTTGCGTCAGCCCGTAAGGCTGTAATTTTCTATCGATAACGCGACGCCAGAGACGAGTAGTGTGCCCCATCAGCAGCGCAAATCGGCGGCGCGGGGAGGATTCCGGTATAGGCATAAGGGGATAAATGATAATTAGTTGATGTGTCATTAATTATCTATGCAACTAATGATATGTCAACTAATTTTGTCGATCAAATGGCTCGCTTGTGTTTATTGTCCTGTACTGGCGCGCGAGAGGGGGAAGCCGAGTTTGGGGCAGCGGCATAAGAATAAGAGGGCGGCGATGCGGCGTATAAAACTGTCTCTGAGTCCGCATAAAATGTGACAAAGAGACAGTCTGTGGAGGGGGAAGATCGATGACGCCGGTTAAGAATGGTTAGCGCTGGATTCCGGATCCAGGCTATTCAACTGAGGATCGGCGTTTTCTTGCGGCGCGTTATCCTGGACCGCATCCTCTTGCGGCTGTGCTTCTGGCGTAGCCGATTCAGTCGGCGCTTCCGGCGTGGCCGCAGGCGCATCGGCCGATTCAGTCGGCGCTTCCGGCGCGGCCGCAGGCGCATCGGCCGATTCAGTCGGCGCTTCCGGCGTAGCCGCAGGCGCATCGACCGATTCAACCGGCGCCGTCAGCGGCGCTACTTCTTCGCTTGGACCGTTGATTTTGGTCGGGATGCCGGAACGCTGCTGAAGCGCCTTATCGAATGCGCTCTGATTGGTGCTGGCATCGGCGATCACCTTGCCGACGCTATCGCTAATGGTCAGCGGCGCCGGGATGTCGGAATTAAACTCTTCCACGGTGCGCGACAGCGGATGGTGAACTTCCACATAGCGCGAACCGTCCGGTTCCACCGTGGCTTTTATCGGTTCGTTGATAAACTGTACGCGGGTGCCGACGGGAACGTGGTCGAACAGATATTTAATATCATCCGCCCGTAAACGCACGCAGCCATGACTCACGCGCAGACCAATACCGAAATTGGCGTTGGTGCCGTGGATGGCGTACAGACGACCAATATATAAAGCGTAAAGCCCCATCGGGTTATCCGGGCCGGCCGGATACACTTTCGGCAAGGTTTCGCCGCGGGCGGCGTACTCCGCGTGCATCGCGGCGGTTGGCGTCCAGGTCGGGCCGTTTTTCTTACGCTGCACAGATGTAATCCAGTTAATCGGCGTATCTTTGCCCAATTCGCCAATCCCGATCGGCAATACCACGACGGTTTTAGTGCCTTTCGGGTAGTAATACAACCGCATTTCAGCGCTGTTGATCACGATGCCTTCACGCGGCGCATTCGGCAGAATCAATTGATGAGGAATAATCAGCGTGCTGCCTGGCGTTGGCAGATAGGCATCAACGCCTGGGTTGGCTTCCATCATATTGCTCAGCCCCATCTGGAATTGGGCGGCAAAGTGTTCCAGCGGCAGCTTGCTGTCCGACGGGATGGTAAATTCCAGATTTTCACCTACCAATCGGCTATTGGCCGGCGGCAGAGGATAGACAACAGCAAAGGCTGCCTGGCTGAATGCCGCAGCAGCTACAACCAGGGTTAAGATCGCGCGAATACTCATTTTCATGTCTTTATTGAATGGTAAATGCCATACCAGAAAGGAGGAATCTGGTTTGTTCTGGGTTCAAGGATGAACCGGATGCGCATTATATGTGCAGAACGGCCTTGGAGGGAAATAACATGTGTAACGAATCATACTTTTTTGATAAGCCGCCGATGCCGATACGGCGGGGGGATAAAAGCGAGCGTGTATACGAGCGCCTTTATCCCGGCTTGAGAGCATCAGTCAAGGCATGATTGCCGACGGCGGCAAAGCCCTTGCCTAGCGCGGCTGTTTAAAATGACGCCCATCCCTCCTGCTTCTCTCCTGCTGTGGGTTTGTGAGCATCGGCGTCGTTTTCCGCCGGCGGCAACGACTTGGGCATGTCGTTTCGCTGCGTTGCCGTCGCGCCGACCTGGAAGACGCTGACCATTTGCATCAGGGAGTAGGCCTGATCCTGCATTGACCGCGCCGCCGTCGCGGATTCTTCCACCAGCGCCGCGTTCTGCTGGGTTGTAGTGTCGATTTGCCCGATAGCGATGTTGATCTGATTGACGCCATCGCTTTGCTCTCTGCTAGCCTGTGCGATTTCGCCAATAATATTGTTGACGCTTTGCACATCCGTCACCAGCGACGTCATGGTGTCGCTGGTGCCATCCACCAGCGTCATGCCGTTCTGGATTTTTTGCGCGGCGGCGGCGATCAGCTCTTTGATCTCTTTTGCCGAGGTTGCGCTACGTTGCGCCAGAGAACGCACTTCGCTGGCCACGACGGCGAAACCGCGTCCTTGCTCTCCGGCGCGCGCTGCCTCAACCGCCGCGTTAAGCGCCAGAATATTGGTTTGGAACGCGATGCTGTCAATCACGTTGATGATGTCCGACATGCGTTGCGAGGATTCGCTGATTTCGCGCATTTCCCGCGTGACGGCAGTCATCATCTCTCCGCTTTTTTCCACTGTCTGGGTAGCGCCGGCGGCCAGTTCCGTTGCCTGGATGGTGTTTTCCGCTGTGTTTTTGATCGTTGACGTCAGTTGTTCCATGGAAGACGCCGTTTCTTCCAGCGAACTGGCTTGTTCCTCGGTTCGCGAAGAGAGATCCTGGTTGCCAGCGGCAATTTGGGTGGAGGCCGTGGTGATGGCTTCCGCACCGTCGCGTACCTGTGTGACGATCTGTCTGAGGTTGGTGCTCATCTTATGCAGCGAGGCCAGCAATTGGCCGGTTTCATCCCGATTAAAGGTCCTGACCTGCGTGGTCAGATCGCCCTTGGCCACGTTTTCCGCCATATCCAGCGCTTCTCTTAACGGGCGGGTCACGCTGCGGGTGATCAACCAAGCGATGATGGTTCCCAGGGCAATACTGAGCAATATGCACGATATCAGGAAAATCAG
Source organism: Brenneria bubanii (assembly GCF_022378355.1). Taxonomy (GTDB): domain Bacteria; phylum Pseudomonadota; class Gammaproteobacteria; order Enterobacterales; family Enterobacteriaceae; genus Brenneria; species Brenneria bubanii. The sequence goes on along the minus strand of NZ_JAKMAJ010000006.1, from coordinate 34,246 downwards.
TACGCTGTGATAGCTTTGCGTGACGGAATCCCTGGCCTTGATCATCTTGGTATTTTGATAGCTGACAAACTCGGCAACTTTACTTTTATAGCGCTCCTGTACATCGCGGGTCACCGTCAGATATTCATGGATGGCGCCGCTGCGGTCATTCGCCTTAATCATCTTCATGAACTTTTGGCTGGTGGTCAGGAATTCTCCGCGCACCTCGGTAATGTCCTGTATGATACGCTGCGATTCGCTGTCGTTGGCGGCTTCCTGCAGGCCGTTTAATAGTGGACTTATCTTTTTTATATATTCCTGGATAGCGCCAAAACTATCGTCTAATTCTTCCTGAGTATTGACGATGAATAATTGCTCATAAACCAGCAATGCATCGTTAATCGTACTGATCAACGTATTGCCATTTACCGTGATGGGGTAGGTTTCAGAGACGATGGAGTCTATTTTTTTATTAAAATCGGCAAGGTTGGTTAAGGCGATAGCGCCGATGCTCAGCACCATAAATATAAGGAAGGCAAATCCTAATCCCAGGCGGTAGCCTATCCGCCAGTCTACTAATTTCATATCTCTCTCCATGGATTAAAAAGTAGTTAAAGTAAATAAAATTAATAAGTTATTATTTATTTGAGTCCTTCTTGTTTAAATGGTTTAAATTTTTAAAAACAAGTTAATAACAATTTAATGTATAAATTTTTTGCAATTTAATGTTCATGGTGAACGTTGATAGCGTGATTGTTTATCGGATTAATATTGTCGAACTTTATTGGTTTTTTACTTGGTTTAATATAATTAAATTATTTATCTGAATTTTAGGCGTATTGCGTGGCTGGGATTTTGGTATATGCATATTCATCGCATGGCGAAAAGAAAGAATAAGCGTAAATATATTATCTTGTTTCACGGATTGATTTTTTTCTTATTAAGAAATGTAGAAAATACTCGGCGGGAGTGGAAAAAATAATAAGGATAAATACGTCGTCGTCAGTCGCTGATGGCGCTGCGTTCCGTACTTCGGCACGCTTCGCCGAAAAAGCGGTGCGCGTCCATTTCCGGTTAATCTGAACACGCCGCAACGCCGCGGCGTGTTCAGGCGGCGGCTAAATAAAACGGCTAAGAAACGCCTGGGTGCGCGGATGCTGCGGATTGACCAGAATATCGTCCGGTTTGCCATGTTCCACCACCACGCCCTGATCCATAAACACCACCCGATCCGCCGCTTCCCTGGCAAAGCCGATTTCATGCGTCACCACAATCATGGTCAATCCCTGCAACGCCAGATCTTTCATGGTGGCTAATACTTCGCCCACCAGCTCCGGGTCCAGCGCGGAAGTGGGTTCATCAAACAGCATCAGTTTGGGACGGATAGCCAGCGCCCGGGCGATGGCGACGCGCTGCTGCTGTCCGCCGGACAGATGACGCGGATAGGCATCGGCTTTGTGGCTTAGCCCGACGCGTTCAAGCAGCTCGAACGCATAGGTTCGCGCCTGCTGACGATTCTGCTTATGCACGCCAATCGGCGCTTCGATGATGTTTTGCAGCACGGTCAGGTGGGGATAAAGGTTAAATTGCTGAAAAACCATACCTATTTCGCTGCGCTGGCGGGCGATCTCGCGAGATGACAACGGATAGAGCCTGCCCCCGCGCAGTCGATAGCCGATCTGTTCGTCGCCCATCATGATATAGCCTTCGTCCATCTCTTCCAGATGGTTGATGCAGCGCAAAAATGTCGATTTTCCCGAGCCGGACGGCCCCAGTACCACCACCACTTCGCCGGCATGGACATCCAAATCAATTCCGCGCAGAACGTGGTTATCGCCAAAGTGCTTGTGAACATTGCGCGCCGTTATCAGCGGTGCCCCCTGCATCAGCGCGGTTTCCCCGGCGGACAGGCGATGAGCTTTAGTCATGGGATGGCTCCTTACCGATCGCATCGTTCAGCGCATTCGCCTTGAGCGGCGCGCTGCGGCGGGTTTCCGACGCCGGACGCCGAACGCCGCGTGAATAGTAACGCTCAATGGCGGATTGGCCGATATTCAGCAGCGAAGTGATAAACAGATACCAGATAACCGCCACCATCAGCATCGGGATCACCTCGAAGGTACGGTTATAGATAGCCTGTACCGAATAGAGCAAATCGCCCATCGCAATCACGCTGACCAGCGATGTCGCCTTGATCATGCTGATTAACTGGTTGCCGGTCGGCGGTACGATAGCGCGCATCGCCTGTGGAATGATGATACGCCGCAGCGCGCGGCTGCGACTCATGCCAAAGGCCTGGGTGGTTTCCACCTGGCCATTATCCACGGACAACAGCCCGCCGCGGATGATTTCCGCCATATAGGCGGCCTCGTTCAGCGCCAGACCGGCAATCGCCGCCGTCAGCGGCGTGATCAGGTCATTGGTGTTCCAGCTCATCCACTCCGGGCCAAACGGAATGCCCAGCGATAGTCGCGGGTAAAGGGTTGAGAGGTTGTACCAGAAAATCAGCTGTACCAGCAGCGGCGTACCGCGGAAAAACCAGATATAAAGGCCGGAAAGCCCGCGCAGCAGCACATTACTGGATAAACGGGCGATCGCCAGCAGCATGCCCAGCGCCACGCCGATCGCCATGGAAACCACCGTCAATCCCAGGGTAACGCTCAGCCCCTCGATGATGGTCTTTTCAGTAACCCACTGATAAACAACGGGCCACTCAAAATTTTTATTGGTGCTGATCGACCCTATGACATAAGCCGCGATAATCAGCGTGAACGCCCAAGACAGCCGCAGCGTTAAGCGGCTGGGCGGCTGGGCTCTGGCTACATTTCTCTGCGCATCCACAGTCAAATCATACCCCTTATGGTCGATGTTACGACTCATCACCACCGCGTTACTGTTTTCCTGCCAGATTTACGCCGGGCGCTGGCAGCATATTGTCATCCAGATGCCATTTTTTCATGATGGCGGCGTAGGTGCCGTTATCAAACAGCAGTTGATAGGCTTCCTGAATGATCGGCACCAGCGGAGAGTTTTTGTCGAATACCGAGCCTTGATACAGGTCTTCAAAACCATTGTGTTGACCGGTGCCTGCGAGCTCCAGCTGACCGTTGGTCTGCTCCACGAAGTAGGTGAGCGGCGCCTGTGAGGAGAAGAAGGCGTCGGCCCGTTCTGAGCGGACTGACAGAATGGACGTCGGTTGATCGCTATAAGACTGGATCGCCACCGCCGCTTTACCTGCGTCGGTGCAGGCTTTCGATTGCTTTATAATCACCTGCTCGGCTGACCCGCCGGACATAACGGCAACGCGTTTGCCGCAGGTATCGTCCAGCGTGTTGATTTTCTCCGGGTTGCCGGCACGCACGGCAAACACCACGAACTCACGGACGAAATCGACAAAGTCATTCTTTTCCTGGCGCGCCGGGAAATCGCCGATTGGTCCCATGGCGAACTGATAACGGCCGGACTGGATGCCGCTCAGCAGGCTGGATAAGCCGCTGACCGACGCATGCTCGACTTTTACGCCCAGCACTTCGCCCAGCGCTTTCGCCAAGTCGGCGCTGGCGCCTTCCAGAGAATGGGTGCCGTTGATAATTTCATACGGAGGAAAAGAGCCGTTGTTCACCGCTTTGATCACGCCGGTCTTTTTGATGTCGTCCGGTAAACGGGCGTGCAGATTGTCATTCACCTGCTGCGGGGCGATTTCAGGCGTGGACGCGGCAAACGCCTCGGCGGAAAAAAGCAGTCCGGTTAGCAGCGCTGTCTGTCCTAAACGTTTCATTTTCATCGATCAATCTCCATTACTCGTGTGGCAGGCGCGGCGTATCGAAACGGCGATTAGCCAGAGAAGGTAGAACTTCCCGCGCATAGGAAAGGCGCTCAGGATCCACATCGGCGTAGACCAGCGCCGGCACTTCGGGCGCCTGAACCGCCACCACGCCCAGCGGATCAACCACCATGCTGTTGCCGATATTTCTCACGCCGCATTCGCCCACCGCCACCACATAAGCGGTGTTTTCCAGCGCGCGCGCGCGAACCAGCAATTCCCAGTGTGACTCTTTCAGCGGCCCTTTGACCCAGGCGGCCGGCAGAACCAGTACCTGTGCGCCGTCCAGCACCAAACGGCGCGCGAACTCGGGGAAACGCACGTCATAACAGGTCATCAGACCGATTTTCAGTCCCGCCACCTCGATCAACGGCGGAACGTCATCGCCGGGGGTGACGTTCTCCGACTCTTGCATGGAGAACGCATCGTACAGATGCAGTTTTTTATACTGGGCGATGATCTCTCCGTTACGCATGGCGATGAGCACGTTCCATACCTTTTCGCTGCCGTTAGGTACGTGAATACTCATCATCGTCGTCATTGAATTGCCCTTGCTGGCCGCCAGCAGCTGGCTGACGAAAGGGCCGTCCAACGGTTGAGCCGCGGTCAACACCAGTTTGGGATTGGTGATATCCCGCGCGAGCACCCCTTCCGGCAGCACCAAAAGATCGGCGCCTGCCTGCCGTGCGTCCGACATCAGCTTCAGTGCGGTGACGACATTATTTTGCCATTCGCGGTCGACGGCGAACTGACCAAGTGCGACTTTCATCTCAATCCCTCTTCTCTTCAGACAAACACGATGCCGCCCACGGGAACAGCTCCTCCGGGGTCAGACATTGCGTCGTGATCCCCTGTACATGCAGCTCACTGGCGAAATCGGCAATCATGGTTTTATTGATGGCAAAACCGTTGTCGTTCCAGTGAACGGGTAAGTCCTGAGCGGTTCTGCGCAGGTCGTCCAACAACCAGGGCGTGGTATCGGCATATTTGATGCGTTTGCCCATCCACAGCGCGTATGACTGGTCGATAACCTTGCTGAGCGCCTGGGGCAACCAGGGATGTTCGGCCGCCAGCGCCGGTTTGATGGCCAGCACATGCATGCCGGGCACATAGCCGACCTGATGAAAATAGTCGATTTCCGCCTGACGGAAATCCGGTTGGAGCTGTCTTAAACCGGAATCGCCGTTAAAAAAGCCCTCCGGCATAAAGGGGGTGAAAATGGCATCCAAACCCCCTTTTTTCAGCAGCGTAATCAGCGGCTGCTCGCCCGGCGCGGCTTCTATGCGCCCCGGTCGGCCAAACCCGGCCAGACGATCGACAATCGGATGCGCTTCCGTCAGGCGGCCGACGTACCAGTAAGCATCGTCATTACCGATGCCTTCACGGCGCAGTAGCGCGCGAGTCCAGGTATTGCCGGAATCCTGCCAGCCGGTCAGGCCGATCTTCTTCCCGGCCAATTGCGATAGCGAGACCAGCGGACTGTCCTGGGTGGTAAGAATGCAGCGCTGGCGGAAGCCGCGCATTAAAAAGTGCGGCAAGGCGACCAGACTCTCATCGCCGCGAGCGCGGCTTTGCGCATAGCGGCTAAATGAAACCTCTCCCGCATCGTACCGGCTGCTGGTGGCCAGATTATCCGGCAGCGTTCCGACCCGATCTATTTCTAGCTTAAACCCTTCTGGTTTGATGTCGCCCAGGGCGAGTGGGGTGAAATAATCCCAATCCCTCACGGCCAGTCTAATCGTTATCGTCAATTTGGTGGTTCCCCGATGAAGGCACGATCGCTCGTGGATGAAACATGCCTGACATTTGCACAAAATGTGCTTTTTTTTGATACTAGATCGATGTTAGTACGTGTACAATAATATTTTTGTTATTGTACAAATATTCTTTATGGCTAAACCGATCGAGACAAACTGGCTGGCGCAGCAGTTGAATAACCACAGTATCCGCGGCATCGCGACGGATATGTCGGCGCTTATCCGGGGCGGAAAAATTGAAATTGGCCGGCAATTGCCGCCGGTAAGAGAGCTGGCCGAGGCCTTGGGCGTGAGTCCGGCGACGATTTCCGCCGCCTGGAGCCAGCTGCGGCGACAAAAAGTGATTGCGGGGCGCGGCAGAACCGGCATGTGGGTGTCCGGTCAACAGGTTACCCCGCGCCCTGAGCGTTTTGAGAAAATAGGCAACTTTGGCGATGCGATTATCGCCGATCTTACCTTATCGGCGCCCGATCCCGCCCTGTTGCCGGATCTTGACGACGCGCTTTTATATGGCGCCCGGGTCAAGAATTTAAATAGCTACCAGCGCACATCGATTATTCCCGAACTGGAAGCGCAACTGCGGGAAGACTGGCCTTATGCGGCGCCGGCGTTTATGACCTCCGACGGCGGTTTCGACGGCGTCAATCTGGCGCTGCAAACGCTGCTTTTCCCCGGTTCCACCGTGGTGATAGAAAGCCCGACGGCGGCGCGGCTGCTGGATTTGCTGGACCATATCGGCATCAACACCATTCAGATTGAATGTGATGAACAGGGCCCGGTTATCGAAGCGCTGGAGCAGGCATTGCGGCACAAGCCCGCCGCGTTTATCTATCAGCCCAGAACCCATTCTCATACCGGTCATTCAGTCAGTCCGTCGCGTATGGCGGCCATGGCCGCGCTGCTGGCGGATAGTCCGATGACGATGATTATCGAAGACGACGGCGTCGGAGAGATCTCTTCCTATCCCGCGCTGAGCATGGGATCGTATTATCCGGCGCAGACCGTCTATATCCGCTCCTATTCGAAAGCCTACGGCCCCGATTTACGTATGGCCGTGCTGTCCGGTTCGGCGGAGGTTATCGGCAAGATTCAGTCCTTTCGTAATTTCGGCGCGGGCTGGAGCAGCCGAATATTGCAGGGCGCGCTGAGCTTTTTGCTCGCCGATCGGAAAACGCAACTGGGGATTGAACATGCCCGTCAGGTTTATCATCAGCGGCGCCAATGGCTGGCGGATGCGCTGGCGAGGCGAGGGATCTACGTGCCGGAAAATGACAGCCTGTGCATCTGGCTGCCGGTGCCGTCGGAACGCTATGCGTTGGTCACGATGGCCGCTCATGGCGTGGCCGTGCAGCCGGGAGAACGTTTCGGCACCAGAAACGGGCACTATGTACGCATCAGTATTTCGCAGCTGCAGGAACCATTGATCGAGACGATCGCGGAAGCGGTGAGTCAGATTTACCGCTGATCAAGAAGACAGATATGAAATTCCATCAACCGTGGCGGCGCTGGGTTGGTGCAGCGAGCGAAAAAGGGGGCGGAGGAAAGAGGCATGATCTTCCCCCAGAGCCCTGTTTATCAGAGGAAGGCGTTATTGAAAACGCCGGATGTGCTCCCTCGCCTGAGAAAGGGAGGGAGTCATCGGCAGGTTACGGCCTGCAAGGATAGCCTGGCGCGCGCATTACTCCTGCGGTTTTTTCTCTGCTTTGCCCGCCATCATGGTCAGGAAATCATAACGACGGCGCAGATCGATTTCGGCCTCTTCGTAAAGCAGGGCGGTCTCTTCCGGCATCTGGTTGTTCAGGCGGCGGAAACGCTGCTCGTGCAGCAGGGTTTCGCTCAGGCTGCTTGACGGCGGACGGGAATCCGTTATCAGCGCCGGTTTGCCTTCCTCGGTACGACGAGGATCGAAACGATAGAGCGGCCAGAAACCGGTAGCGGTCAGCTGACGCATCTGATCGTGGCTGAACGCCAGATCGTATCCGTGCTCTTCACAAGGGCTGTAGGCGATGATCAGCGACGGACCCGGCCAGGCCTCCGCTTCCTGAATGGCTTTTACCGTCTGGTTCAACTGCGCGCCCAGCGATATCTGCGCCACATAAACGTGGCCGTACATCATGACGTTGATGCCCAAATCCTTGCGCGCTTTGCGTTTGCCTTTTTCGCCAAACTTGGTGACGGCGCCCAGCGGCGTGGCCTTCGACTGTTGACCGCCGGTATTGGAGTAACACTGGGTATCCAGCACCAGCACGTTGACGTTTTCGCTCAGGCTCATCACGTGATCCAGACCGCCGTAGCCGATGTCGTAAGCCCAGCCGTCGCCGCCAATCAACCAGATGGATTTATCCACCAGATGGTCGGCTTCGGCGGACAAGGCGCTAGCCTGTTGGTTGTTGAGATCGGCCAGAATCATACGCAGTTGTGTAATTTGCTGACGACGCAGTTCCGGGGCAATGGCCTCTTCCTGCAATGCGGCTACCAGGTCATCGGGCAACTGCGGCGCCAGCTCATGCAGCAAACGTACGGCGCGCTGACGGTGCTGGTCGACGCTCAGGCGAAAGCCCAGACCGAATTCGGCGTTATCTTCAAACAGCGAGTTGGCCCAGGCCGGTCCGCGTCCGTTGGCGTCGGTGGTCCACGGCGTGGTGGGAAGGTTACCGCCATAAATAGAAGAACAGCCGGTGGCGTTGGCCACCAGCAGACGATCGCCGTACAGCTGCGTCAGCAGCTTGATGTATGGCGTTTCGCCGCAGCCTGAGCAGGCGCCGGAGTATTCAAACAGCGGGGTGATCAGCTGCGAAGTCCGAATATCGATACGCTCCAGCTTGGCGCGATCCATCTCCGGCAGCGCCATGAAGAAGTCGAAGTTCTCTTTTTCGGCATCCAGATTATCCAACCGGGATTCCATATTGATGGCTTTGATTTCCGGATTCTGACGATCTTTGGCCGGACAGACTTCCACGCACAGGTTACAGCCGGTGCAGTCTTCCGGCGCTACCTGCAGGACATATTTCTGGCCGCGCATGTCGCGGGCTTTCACATCCAGCGATTGCAGCGACGACGGCGCGCTTTCCATCGACTCGGCCGGCACCACTTTAGCGCGAATAGCAGAGTGCGGGCAGGCGGCGACGCAGTGGTTACACTGGGTACAGAGTTGCGGCTGCCATAGCGGGATCGCTTCGGCGATATTGCGTTTTTCCCACTTGGTGGTGCCGGTCGGCCAGGTGCCGTCCGGCGGCAGAGCGGAAACCGGCAGGGTATCGCCTAATCCGGCCAGCATGGCGGCGGTCACGGTTTTGACAAAGTCCGGCGCGGCGTCGGACACCACCGGCGGGCGCTGCGGACTGTCGGCGTTGACGGCTTCCAGCGGCACGGCCGAAAGGGCTTCAAGCGTGGCGCTCAACGCGTTCCAGTTGCGTTCAACCAGCTCCTGGCCTTTGCTGCCGTAGCTGGTGGCGATCGCTGAACGCAGTTTTTCCACCGCCACGTCGCCCGGCAGGATCTGCGACAGGTGGAAGAACGCCATCTGCATCACGGTGTTGATGCGCGCGCCCAACTGACACTCGCGGGCGATTTTGGCGGCATTGATGCAATACACCTTCGCCTGACGCTGGTTCAGCGCGGCCTGAACCTCTTGCGGCAGTCGATGCCACAGGTCGTCGCTCGAATAAGGGGTGTTAATCAAAAATACGCCGCCGGGCTTCAAACGCTCGACCATGCTGTATTTATCAATAAACTGCCACTGGTGACAGGCGACGAAATCCGCCTGATCGATAAGGTAAGCGGCGTTGATCGGATGCGGGCCTACGCGCATATGGGATACGGTCAGGCTGCCGGCCTTTTTGGAGTCGTAGACGAAATAACCCTGTACGAACATCGGCGTGGTGTTGCCGACGATTTTGATCGAGTTTTTGGCGGCGGAAACCGTACCATCGCTTCCCAGACCGTAGAACAGCGCTTCCAGCGAAGCGCAGCCCGGCAGATGTTCGACGGAGATTGGCAGCGACAGATTGGTGACGTCGTCGTAGATGCCTACCGTAAAGCGCGGGCGTGGGTTAGCAAGCGCTAATTCATTAAAGATGGCCTGCACGCACTGCGGCGTAAATTCTTTGGATGACAGACCGTAGCGCCCGCCGATCACTCGCGGCATGGACGCGCGCTCACCCATGGAGAACGCTTCGGCCAACGCGGTCATCACATCCAGATATAGCGGCTCTGCCAACGCGCCCGGTTCTTTGGTGCGGTCCAGCACGGCGATACTTTTCGCCGTTTGCGGAATAGTCGACAGCAGATGCGCGGCGGAGAACGGGCGATACAGCCGCACTTTCACCACGCCGACCTTTTCACCCAGCGTCAGCAGTCTGTCGATCACCTCTTCGCAGGTGCCGACGCCTGAGCCCATGAGGACAATAACGCGGGTGGCTTCAGGATGGCCGTAATACTCAAACGGGCGATACTGACGGCCGGTGACCCTGGCGAATTCGTCCATGGCCTGTTCAACGTGCTGACAGGCGGCGTTATACCAAGGGTTGGTCGCTTCCCGCGCCTGGAAAAAGGTATCCGGATTGGAGGCCGTACCGCGGATCACCGGGCGTTCTGGTGTAAGCGCTCGCTCACGGTGAGCGTCAATAGCCTGCTGAGGCAGCAGGTGGCGCAGATCGTCATCGCTCAGCGGCTCAATCTTGTTGATTTCATGCGAGGTGCGAAAGCCGTCGAAAAAATGAATAAACGGCAGCCGGCTGTTCAGACTGGCCATTTGCGAGATCAGCGCAAAATCCTGCGCTTCCTGTACGTTGCTGGCGCACAGCATGGCGCAGCCGGTCTGACGTACGGCCATGACGTCGGAGTGATCGCAGAAAATGGACAGCGAGTGGGTCGCGACGGTACGGGCCGCCACATGCAGGACAAACGGCGTCAGTTCGCCGGCCAGCTTATACAGCGTGGGGATCATCAACAGCAAACCCTGCGACGACGTAAAGGTGGTCGCCAGAGAACCGGTTTGCAACGCGCCATGCACGGTGGCTATCGCGCCGCCTTCCGACTGCATTTCAACCACGCGCGGCGTATCCCCCCAAATATTTTTGTCGCCATCGCTTGACCAGGCCGCAGCCTGTTCTGCCATGGTTGAACTTGGCGTAATAGGATAAATGGCGATAACCTCATTGGTTCGCCAGGCGACAGAGGCGACTGCGTTATTACCGTCGGTGGTGATCATGACTTAGCCTTTTTGCTCACAGAATGAAACTCGATGTTTATTTGGGGAATTATCGCATCTCGAAGAACGAGGATAATGACTCGATTTACGTGGCGTTGTTTCAATATATTTTTAACAATTCGGCATATTATACACCGATGGCGGATAAATGCTGCTCTCTGCGTTATGCCGACGATTTAATCGGCGCGATAGCCTTGCGGTCGCGAACAGTGACTTTCATCTCTTTGTTTCTTTTGTAAAAAAAAATGTGATTTCAGGTGGGCGAGCGACAGACGCTGTCGATTTCCCATCGCGAAGCGGCCGGATCTTGTCGCATTTCATGCTGAAAGCGGTTAACGAAATTGAGTAGCGTTGGTGAAGGCGTGGTGGATTCACGGGCGGCGATCAGCCCGATATCCCACCTCATCCCGGTGCCCAACAAGGGGATAGATACCATGCCTTCTTGCAGCAACGGGCGGGCTAACCCTTCGACAAAGATAAAAACGCCCTGATTGAGCATCACCAGATCACGGGCGACGCGCAGATCGTGGCTGATATGGGTATGAATGCGGGGAGCGATGCCCGCCCGGTGCAGATGCTGCAAGATAGTCTCCTGTAGCCGGAAGGTTTCATCCAGCATAATCAGCGAGACATCGGCCATATCGGTCAGACGAATTGGCCGCGCTTTAGCCTGTCGCGCCAGGCGGTGCCTCTGATTAGTGATCAGTACAATTCGCTCCTGCTTGATGCTGGTATAGCGCAGCCGTGGGTTGTTTTCAGGCCTCACGGTAAGCGCCATATCCAGCGCTCCTCTATCCACGCGCGCCTCACACTCGATATCGGCATGTTCGGACAGTTCGCACTCCGCCTCATGGTAGGCGGCCAGAAACGCCATTACCCGAGGAACGCCCAGACTCTGCAAGGTACCGGGAGAAAAACCCAGGCGGTAGCGAAGACGCTGGTTCCGTTGTCTGGTGCGGATATCGCTTTCCAGCGCGGCAATGCCGTTGATGGCGGTCGTGGCTTTGGCATAGAGAAAGTCCCCCATAGCTGTCGGCGACATGCCACGGGAATTGCGCAGAAACAGGGTTACGCCCAGTTCGGTTTCCAGATTGAGGATCTGCCTGCTCAGCGCCTGCTGGGTGATGAATAGTTTTTGTGCCGAACGCGTCAGGCAACGATCCTCATACACCTGAACAAAATACTTCAGTGTGCCGATATCCATATACCGTCGCTTCCATCGTTGAAGAAAGATCGTACAAGGAGTGATGCTCAGTGTAACCAGGGGTTTTCCGTCAAAATATGACAGCTATCATAGGAATAAAAAAACACCGATAGATAATATGGATATTGCGCACAGTTTTGCTGTGCGCAGCGGTACGCCGGGTTATGACGATGGCGGTCTGGCGTTTATTGCAGCGGGACGGTGACGCCCAATTGAAATATTGACATCTCCACATCATTTTTGGCGAACAGCGGGATCAGCAAGCGGCCGGAAACGGCAAATGAGCCGAAGTTGTAGCCGACCAGCGGGCCAAGCGCGGCATATTGAGTACGTTTACCCTGGGTATGAAATCCCGTAATGCCGGCGACCTTCCGTCCTTTTATCTCATCATTGCTGATTTGCCGGGTGTAGTTGCCAATCATGCCCAGGGTCCAGTTCTCAATCGCATGGGTTGCGGTCGCATCCAGATAATAGAGGTGCCCGGTTTGATACTCTGTTGTTTTGTTACGGGTATTGATATTAAAGATATTATTCAGCGTGAAAGCCCAGTCGTCGCGCAGATAGGTGAAGGCGAGATTTGGCTGAAAAATATAAAAATTATTGGCGGTAGCGTTTCCCAGCATAACGTTTCTGTCGGCGGTTTCGCTGTATTGGTATGCAAACTTGCCGTTTTTCAAGCTAATCCCCGCGCCGAATCCGACAAACAGGCCGGTGCCCAGATCCCACGATAGCATCAGCGGGGTGAGCGTGGTGTTGAGCAATCCGTCATAGCTATCCGTACCGGCGCCGCTGTCGATTTTGACGCGAATCGTGCGGTACGGCTGAGTCATACTGAGTCCGTAACGGGCGCCGATCATTTCCCAACCCGGTACCCACAACAGTGACGCCGCGGAGCTGTTGACCTTGAGTTGGACTCTGCCGCCGGGCGTTTGGGCCTTATCGCCGTTTTCATCCCGCAGTGAGCCGGTTTCATAAGCGCTGGCAAACGAAAAATAAAGCCCGTCCGGCGGCAGCATACCGGCCGCGTTGCCGGTGGTGGCGCCCGGTTGCAAGGGCGTGACGTTTTCTACGCCATAAACCTCGGGCCCTGTCATTACGGCCGCCGTCAGCAGAGTGACGCTAATCAATGGTTTGATATTATTCATTATTCCCCCAGTGCTTGTGAGGCACGATGGGGAGCCTGGGCTCCCCATCACAGCGTGCGGGAGTTATTTCAGCGCGTGGACATAGCCGGCGGCGTTGGCGCCGGACAGACGGCCCGAGGTAACCGAGAAGGAGTAAGCAGATCCTGACGCCCACAGCGTATAGGTTCTGCCGTACAGTCCGCCCGCATCCAGGCCGGTTGCATAGAGTCCCTTGATCACATTATCCTGTTTGTCCGTTACTTCCATCGCCGGCGTAATCCTCAAGCCGCCAATAGTGGCGAAATAGTGAGGTTGGACTTTCAGTGCGTAATAGGTGGGGCCGGTAATCGGCATCACCGTGGCTGGATTTCTGGCAAAATCCTCATCCATATTCTTTTCTTTGATCTGGTTATAACGAGTGATTGATGCTTGCAGCCGTTGGGGATCAACCGCGATCTTTTTAGCCAGTTCAGCCGGCGAGCTGGCCATCACGACCTTGTGGCTGCCCGCCTTGATGGCGTCATCGATCTCTTTTTTCACATTGATGAGTTTTTTCATGACCGGAATAATTACGCCCATCCCGGTTCTGGCGCCCTGTTCTCCGACGTATTTCACCGTATTGTCGTCAAAAATGGACCAGACGAAGCTATCTCGCTGCGCCTCAATCGCGTTACCGGCAATCACAAAACTTTGCACGACCGTTTCATCGATAAAGCGATTGCCGTATTTATTGACCCACAGATTGGGTTCCCAGGCCATCCCCTGTAAATCGCCCACCAGCGGAATGCCTTTGTCCGTCAGCGCCGGATGCAGCATCAACCCAAAGTCGGTGGTATCCGCGCCGACGCTCATCGCCATATCAATACCGTCGCCGGTTTTGTTCAGGAAGGCGAAAGGTTGGACTTTTTCGGGATCGAAGGGCGTCCAGGCTTTGACTTTTTCTTTGCTGTCCTGAAATCCCCCGGTGGCCAGAATGACCGCTTTCGCCGTGATGGTGATGTTGTTGCCGGCGGCATCTTCCGCTTCCACGCCTTTAATGGCGCCATCCTGATAGATCAGTTTTTTCCCCGGTGTTTTATACATCACCGTCACGCCTAGTTCGTTGGCGCGCTCCACCATTCGCTTGATGAGCGCCGCCCCATGACTGGCGTTGCCGTAATCCTCCACGATATGCCACACCCGCGGTTCGCTCGGTGATATTTGAGTGACGTGGAAACTGACGCCGTGTTTTTCCAGCCAGCGGATGGTGGCGCCGGATTCCTTTAGATATAGCCTCACCAGCGCGGGATTCACTCGGTAGGACTGGTTAAACGCCATTGAAGTGCGGTAAGCCTCTTCCGGACTCATGATTATCGAATTTTTGCGGGTTTGATCGGTTTGGACGCCAAAAAGTCCTTCGGCAAAGTTGGAACTGCCGCCGGCGATCCCCTGTTTTTCCAATGCGATGACTTTCAATCCGGATTCCGCCGCAGATACCGCGGCGGAAACGCCGGCGCCGCCGAAACCGACGACAACCACGTCGGTTTCTAGTTTGCGCGCTTGCGCGGTAGCGTCTGGTACATAGCCGAGGGAGAGGCTAAAGATGAAAAGAAAGCAACTGAAGTGGGCATTTTTTCTTAATCTGCTCATAGTGTTATCTTCCTGTTATGGTAGAAATGGCGAATCCTTGTGCTGTTTTCTGGTTATATCTTCCGCCTGTTGTATGATGAAGAACGGTCTTGATGCAGCCAGATCAATGGTTTGGACGCGTCCAAATGACTATCCGCCCTGGCGTTGGTGCGTTTTATGGGGGATAACACGCGATGGTTTCACTATAACCATCTGAGATATATTGGAAAAACACCCTTTATTTGTGGCAGCGACAACTTCAGATTGTGGCGTGCGGGGGCAGGACGGGTTTTCCGGTCGAATGGTCGGTTGGCGGGGATGAGGAGAGGCTTCCGCTGATCAAGGAGCCGAATAATGGCGAATGCAATAAGAGATAAGCTGGTTTCCGTGGTGGCATCGCTAAAGGAACAGGGCATGACCCCGGAACAGGCGCTTGAACATCTTCTTCAGGCGTGGGGCGGCGCGGCGCAGGAAATCGCCCTGATTAGCATCATCACCCCTCAGTTGATTGCCGATGTCATCCATTCGGTCTATCAGGATGCGGTTTCCGCCCGGCAAATCGCCATGATTTTGCGGCAACTGGGTTATGACCGCCAGGCCATCGCCGATACGCTGCGCGAGCTTTTCCCCGATCTTTCCCGCACCGGCGGCGAGGGGCAGCCATGAGGGCGTCGCATGTTGCAGATACCGGCTCCTCAGAACAACGGATTATTCGTCGGCGATCGCTAATAAATAACGGCACTCCCGCGGCTGTGGATTATGAAATACGACGGGATATTCGACGTCGAAATTCAGGCAGTCGCCGGGCATGCATACCATCGGAATCGATGCAGAAAACAGCGTCAGCGTCGCGCTGCATGAAAGGCTTGCGGCACCATTCCCCAGGCGGCCTTTAAATTTGGACGGTGGCTGGATCTGGTGTTTTATCAGCGCATTCTGGCCGCGCCGCACCATCCGACGGAAGCCTAGGCCATATCGGCGCGTTAAATGCCATACTTATCTGAGTGTGTAAAAATGGGCGAACGATTGACCCAGTCAACGGCCGTCGACGTTTCCCCGGCCGGGCTTCAGTATGCCAGTGCGCTTCAGATGAGGTGTCCATGTATCGCAGAATCAGCGGTGAGGATTATCAAAAAATATTTGTGGTCGGCGATATCCACGGCTGCTATCAGCGATTGCTGGATGCGCTGGCGGCACGGGGATTCGATCGCCAGGCCGACCTGCTGATTTCGGTCGGCGATCTGATTGACCGCGGGCCGGACAGTCCGGCCTGCCTGTCGCTGCTGGATGAGTCCTGGTTTACCGCCGTATGCGGCAATCATGAACAGATGGCGCGGGAAGCGCTGAGCGAGGATAACGGCTGGCTTTGGGCACGCAACGGCGGACGCTGGTATTCCTCGCTTGATGAGGGCGAAAAACGATTAGCCGCCAGGCGGATCATGCAAACGGCAGACCTGCCGCTGGTCATCGAGGCGAATATCGGCGGCCGCCATTATGTTATTGCGCACGCCGACTACCCGGCGGACGACTATGCCTTCGGCAAGGCCGTCGATGAGGATGAGCTGGTTTGGGGGCGTAACCGCATCACGCGCGCCATGGCCGACGAGGGGACGCGCATCGCCGGAGCGCATCTGTTTATCTTTGGGCACACGCCGCTGCATAAGCCGCTGATATTTTTCAACCAGCTTTATATCGATACCGGCGCGGTGTTCGGCGGCCGCTTAACGCTGATTCAGCTACGCTGACACCGCTCAGGCGGCGAGGCGCTGCAGCAGGGACTGAATCCAACGCTGGGCTTCCGGTCGGCTATTTCTGCGGTGGCTGTATATTTTCACCCGATAGCCGGGCACGTCGAAGGGCAGCGGATGGATACGCAACGGCATGACTTTGCTGAAAAGCGTCGCCACGTGATAAGGCAGCGTCATCAGCATGGAGGATTGGGCGATGATAAACGGCGCGCTCATCATTGACGGGGTTTTCACCACGATGTTGCGTTGTTTATTGATCTTATCCAGCGAGTAATCCACTACGCCGCGAGCCTCATTCCAGGGCGTGACCACCAGATGGCGCGCCCGAAGATAGTCTTCGAGGGTTAAGGTTTCGCTGAGCGGGTAATCCGCCGGAGATATCGCCACATAGTGGTCTTCGATCCAGTCGATTTCTTCGATGTCCTTATTTTCTATCTGCGTCGCCTCGGTGAACCCGAGCGCAAAATCTATTTTCCCCGCCAGTAAATCGTTAATCGCCACTTTCTGCGGGGAATAGACCAGATTGAACGTAATGTTCGGCGCCAGTTTTTCCATCTGCGCCATCAGGGAAGGGAAAACCGAGAAAACCGTATAATCGGTGATGGAAAAGGTAAAGCTTTCGGTGCTTTGGGCCGGGGAGAAACGCGGGCGACGCGCCAGCCCCTGCGTCAGCAGCGCCAGACTGTCGGCGATGGGCGCCGCAATCTCTTCCGCCAGCACGGTGGGCTGCATGCTGTTGCCGACGCGAAAAAATAGCGTGTCCGAAAAGGTGCGGCGTAGCCGAATCAAGGCATGGCTGACGGCCGAGGGGCTCATCGCCAGCGCTTTAGCCGATGCGGCAACGGATCGGTGCTGATAGAGACCGTTGAATATAAGCAGTAAATTCAGATCGATACGGCGTAGGTCAAGATGCATGTTATTCATTAATTCCTGAGCATAATGCAGTTCATACAGTATTGGCAATGAAGTAGCATGGCAAGCATTCCTCCTCACCACAATCCATGGAATCTACATGAATATAGAGATTTATCCCGCTCAGAAGTCCGATGCCGACGTCATTTTAAATTTTATTATTGAGCTGGCGGACTATGAGAAAGCCCGGCACGAGGTCGTGGCTTCACGTCAGGATATTGAAAAATCGTTATTCGGCGAGGATGCCAGCGCAGAAGCGCTTATTTGCCGTATCGACGGCCAGCCGGCCGGTTATGCGGTTTTCTTTATGAGCTACTCCACCTGGCTGGGGAAAAACGGCATTTATCTGGAAGACTTGTACATCGGGCGGCAATTTCGTCACCGCGGCGCGGGTAAAGCGCTGCTCGGACATCTTGCCGACATTGCCCGGCAAAGAAAATGCGGTCGGCTGGAATGGAGCGTACTTGACTGGAATCAGCCGGCAATCGATTTCTATAACCGCATAGGGGCATTGCCGCAGAATGAGTGGATCCGCTATCGGCTGGATGAACGCGGCATCAGACAATTGGCGTCGATGAAATAATCACCTTCGTTAAGAAGGTGATTATCGGCCAGACCGCGACTATTTGGTCGAGGCCGCCAGCGTCGTGCCCGCCAGGATAAAAATGCCGCCGGTTGAACGGTTAAATAGTTTTATACGGCGGGGGTTTGCAAACAGCGTCGACAGCCGGCGGCCGGTGCAGGCGTAGATAAACATTATGCTGCAATCGATGACCAGCCAGGTCGCGGCAAGTATTACGAACTGCAACAGATGCGGGGCGTCGGTATCAATAAAGTGAGGGAACAGCGCGGCGAAGAAGAGCAAATCTTTCGGGTTGCTGATCCCCACCAGATAGCCTTTACGGAATAAAGACCACCAGCCGGTCGACGGCGCATCCTGAACGCCCGGCGCGGTTTGATCCATTGTCGATGAACGCCACGAGGTGATGCCCAGCCAGATTAAATAGACCGCGCCGACGATTTTTAACGCGATAAAAGCGGTGGTTGACGCCGCGAGGATAGCGCCTAGACCCAGAGCCGAACAGGCCATCAGCGTTAGCGCGGCAAGCGCGCCCCCGAGCACGGTCGCCGCGGCGCGTGCATGCCCGTAGCGCAGTCCGTGCGACATGCAAAGCAAAGCCGAAGGACCCGGTATCGCGATTAATGCGCTGATAATTCCGGTATAAGCGATCCAAAGACTAAAACTCATGGTTGCTCCTGATGTTTAAAATCACGCAAGTGGTTATCGATATTAATCGGTATATATTCGCATAGATAACGAGTTTATCCAACGCAACGATGCGCTGCGGCGAACGATCATGTATTTCGCTTATTCAGAGAAGATTGCCGGCCGGTTAACCACCTGTGCGGGGCGGCGTTGCAGGATAATCTCGCCGTGTCGGACAGACCAGAGCACGTCTTCCTGACGGCGGATCGCTTCGTAATCATTTTCGCCGGACAATATGATCAGGTTGGCGGGCTTGCCGACCTCAATGCCGTAACGCCCGTCAATACCCAGCGCTTTGGCGCTGTTGTCGGTGATCAGACTTAGCGCGGTGGAAATATCCTGATAACCCATCATCTGGCAGATATGCAGCCCCGCATCCAATACCCGCAGCAGTTTGCCATTGCCGAGGGAATACCAGGGGTCGAATACCGAATCCTGCGCCAGACAGACGTTCATCCCGGCGGCCAACAGTTCCTTCACCCGCGTCACCCCGCGACGTTTCGGGAAGGTATCGAAACGCCCCTGCAGGTGGATGCTCTCAGTAGGACAGGAGACGAAGCTGATGCCGGATTTTTTCAGCAGACGAAATAGCTTGGAGCAGTAGGCGTTGTCGTAGGAGTGCATGGCGGTGGTATGGCTGGCGGTGACGCGGTGCCCCATGTCGTTGAATAGCGCTTCGGTCGCCAGCACCTCAAGGAAACGCGAATTGGGGTCATCAATTTCATCGCAGTGTACATCCACCAGGCGATCGTATTTTTTCGCCAGCGCGATAACCTGTTTCATGGAGGCTTCGCCCAACTCCCGGGTGTACTCAAAATGGGGAATGCCGCCCACCACATCGACGCCGATCTCCAGCGCTTCCTCCATCAGCCGCAGGCCGTTGGGATAAGAGAGCAGCCCTTCCTGCGGAAAGGCAACCACCTGCAGCTCTATTTTATCTTTTAGTTGGTCACGCAGCTCGCACAGCACCCTGGTCGCGGTCAGTCTGGGATCGGTGGTGTCGACGTGGGTGCGGATCGCCTGCACGCCGTTCTCCATCAGCAACTGGATAGTTTTGCGGGCGCGGGTGCGGATATCGTCGGGCGTCAACAGCGGTTTGCGCTCGGCCCAGCGCTCAATGCCTTCGAACAGGGTACCACTCTGGTTCCAGTTGGGCTCTCCGGCCGTGAGCGCCGCATCGAGATGAATATGAGGTTCGACGAACGGCGCGCAGGCAAGGTTGCCGTGCGCGTCGATCTCCGCCGTCGCCGCATTTTGTCCGGTAGTCTGCGGCGTGATGGCAGTGAATAATCCGTCGCGGATTTCCAGCGTGAACAGTTGCGGGCGATGGCGCAGGCGGGCGTTGACGATTCTCATTCATATTCTCCTTGTCGTGACGGATAGATTGCGGGTCGGAAGGCGGTCAGCCGTCGGACTCGTGAGGATCGAGCCGGTGAGTGTGCAACAGTATGCGCTCGATCAGCAGGGCGTTATGCAGGTTGAGCCGGCGCAGCGGATCCAGCAGGGCGCGGCCCGTCATTTTTCCCGCGTCGCCAAACGGTATCTGAGGGTATTGCGGTGAATACCCAAGGCGCGGGCGGCGTCAACATGGCGGCCGTGGCTGTTGAGATTGCCGGCCAGCGTCTGGCGGCAAAAGTCGAGTGACGCCCAATTCCCGATAATACACCGGTTCGAACGACTGCTGGTGGATTTCGGCAAAAGTGGCCGTTTCCCGCGCCTGCTGCATGCTGTCGGCCAGCTCTCCTCCGGCGAACATCGTGGCGGTAAACAGGGTAAAGCTCACCAGCACCAGCGAGGTGGACAGCAGCCCTTTGCGGGCGGAAAGGCCGGTTGTGTGCACTATGATGAAGCGCCGTTCCGCGTTTTTATCAATTTCAGTGGAACTGCGTTGCGCCGGCGAAGACAGCCCGCCGCCAGGCGGCGGGCGGGGGATCAGCGCGCGATGCGCCGGTTCCATTGGCGATCGAAGACCGCTTTGCCGTTATGCTGGATACGCATATCCGCCGTCACGATAAAGTGGGTGAGATCGCCGCGCAGCTCCAGCGTGATCTCCGCCTCGGTCCACCAGCCTTCACGTCCCATTTTCATCGACTGCGTCAACAGATAGCGGGCCGACAGCGGGTCCTGACTGTTGATGGTCAACTGACGACGCAGGCTGTGGTCGACGGTGGTGTCGATGTCGTCGAAGCGGTAAACCCCCTCGCCGAACACGCCGCCGACGCCTTCGGTGACGTAGGTCCAGGTATCGGTGACGATGTCATAGGACGCGTGACGGTCGACTCGTCCCGGCGACAGCACGGTCAGCGGCGTATCCGGCGCGGTCTTGGGATGCGGGTTGGGGCCAGCGATAGGCTGTACCGACTCGCAGACCGGCAGGCGCAGCTGCGCGCTTGCCAGATCGACGCTGAGCGTCGCCGCTTCGGCCATCGGCCAGACCATCGGCCAGTAGGTGGTCGCCAGCGAGACGCGCAGACGATGCCCGGCGGGGAAGCGCCAGGCGATGCCGTCCAGCTGAACGTTGACCTGCACGGTGTCTCCCGGCGTCAGCGGGGTATGACGATCCTGCCCCTGCAAATGGCTCAGATTCACCCAGCCGTGCGAAACGCGAGTCACCGCGCCGTCTTCCGCGACGTCGGACAGGCGCACATACAGCATGGCGGCGGGCTTATCACTTTTCAGCGCGACGCTAAACTGCGGCAGGCCGTAGATCGTCAGCATGTCCTGCAACGGCTCGCTTTCATAAAACGTCGCCAGACCGTCGTCGATGCGCTGATCGCTCGGGCTTTCGCCCAATACGCCCGCGCCCATCCATTCTCCGCCCATGACACCGTGGCTCTGCGGCGAACACACATTCTGCCAGCCAGCGTGCTCATCCGGCTGGTCGTTCAACTGGCCGCGCTGTAGCCAGAAGGTGCGCGGGGTGGTAGCCGCCGCGGTGTCGCCGTCAATGCCGATCCATTCGCCCGGCGCTGTCGGCCGCTGCGAGCTGGGGCGCTGGCTCTCGTTCATCCACGCCTGCACGCGCGGTCCGTCCAGTACGTCGTTGTCTTCGCCTTTCAGCCAGTGATCCCACCAGCGCACGGCTTCTTGCAGGAAGCCGATGGCCGGTTCCGGCGTCCCGTCCTGCGGATAGATGTGCGCCCACGGGCCGATGATGGCCTTGCGTGGGACCTCAAGGTTATCCATCAGACGGAAAACCGCATTGGTGTAGGAGTCAGCCCAGCCGCCGATCGCCATCACGGGACACTGAATGTCCGACCAGTTTTCGCCCACAGAGCCGTGGCGCCAGTAGGCGTCGCGCAGCGGATGCTCCATCCATTGGGCGGGGAAGAACGGCATGTTGTCCAGCCGGTGCATCCAGTCCTGATACCAGCTTTCGCCGATCAGCGCCGGGTCCTGCGGACGGCTCTGGTACGCCATCATGATGCCGCCCCACCACAGGTTGTCGTTCAGCAGACAGCCGCCTTTGTAGTGGATGTCGTCGTTATAGCGATCGTCGGTCGAGCAGACGGTGATGATCGTCTTCAGCGCTGGCGGACGGCGCGCGGCGAGCTGCAGGCAGTTGAAGCCGCCCCAGGATTTGCCCATCATGCCGACCGCGCCGCTGCACCACGCCTGACGGCTGATCCAGTCGATCACTTCCAGCGCATCTTCCTGTTCCTGCAACAGGTATTCATCGGCCATCAGTCCGTCGGATTCGCCGCTGCCGCGCATGTCCACGCGCAGGACGGCGTAGCCGTGACCGGCAAACCAGCCGTGCATTGGTTCATCGCGCGTACGGGTTCCGTCGCGTTTGCGGTAGGGAATGTATTCCAGAATGGCCGGAACCGGTGTTTGATGCGCCTGCTCAGGCAGCCACATCCGCGCCGCCAGACGGGTGCCGTCGGCCAGCGTGATCCAGAAATGTTCGGTAACGACGACGTTGTGCGGGAAGTGGGTTACGGTTTCTTTCATCATATTCCTGTCGAAATTTCATTGCTGCGCGTCTCCAGAACTTCGTCGAGCCAGGAGCTGCGCATTTCAGGGACGGAGGTCAGCAGTTTTTCGGTGTAAGGGTGCATCGGGGCGCTAAAGACTTTGCCCGTCGGGCCTTGCGCGACGATATTGCCCTGATACATGACCGCGACCTGCTGAGCGACGCGTTTGACCGTGCCGAGATCGTGCGTGATGAACAGATAGGAGAGCCCCAGCTGCTCTTGCAGCCGTTTGAGCAGGTTCAGCACGCCCTCGGCGACCAGCGGATCAAGCGCGGACGTCGCTTCGTCGCAGATAATCAGATCCGGATTGGCGGCCAGCGCTCGCGCGATGCAGACGCGCTGCTTCTGTCCGCCGGAAAGTTCGCCGGGATAGCGGTCGGCCAGCGAGGTCGGCAACTCGGTCAGCTGGAGCAGCTCCTCGACGCGGGCGCGCACCTGCTGGCGGTTATGGCCGAAATAAAAGGCGATAGGGCGGCCGATGGCTTCCAGAATCGTCTGCCGCGGATTCAGCGCGACGTCCGGCAACTGGTAGATCATCTGGATGCGGCGCAGCGTCTCTTTATCGCGTTGCTGATAGCGATGCGCCAGTTTGACGCCGTCAAAGATCGCATCGCCCTCGGTATCGTTCAGCAGACCGCACAGCGCTCGCGCCAGCGTGCTCTTACCGCTGCCGGATTCGCCGATGATCGCCAGCGTTTGCCCTTTGGGCAGCGACAGCGAAACATCGTGTACTACCCGTTTGCCGCTGTAGCCGGTGCTAAGACGGTCCAGCGTCAGCAGCGCGGAAGCGTCGGACTGTGTTTCTTCGCCCTGCGTCAGCGCGTGCGTGCGTTCGGAAACCAGCTGCTGCGTATAGGTTTCCTTCGGCGTCTGCAAAATGACGTCGGTGTCGCCGCATTCCACGGCGCGTCCCTGACGCAGCACCAGAATGCGGTCGGCGATCTGGGACACCACGGCCAGATCGTGCGTGATGTACAGCGCGGCGGTGTTAAACTCCCGCACCAGTTTGCGCAGCATCACCAGCACTTCGATCTGCGTGGTGACATCCAGCGCGGTGGTGGGTTCGTCCATGATCAGCAGGTCGGGTTTGCAGGACATCGCCATCGCCGCCATCGCGCGTTGCAGCTGTCCGCCGGAGAGCTGATGCGGATAGCGTTTGCCGATGTTTTCCGGATCGGGCAGATCCAGCGCGGTGAACAGCGTCGTGGCCCAGGCGTTCGCCTCGCTGCGGCTCATCAGACCGTGTCGCAACGGGCCTTCACACACCTGTTTGCCGATGGTCAGCGCCGGGTTGAACGCGGCGGCGGCGCTCTGCGCCACGTAGGCGACGCGGCGGCCGCGGATCGCCTGCTTCTGTGCGTTGGAGAGCGGCACGATATCGTGATCGTCGATGCGGACTTCGCCCGCGCTGATGCGGCAACCCGGACGGGTATAGCCCATCGCGGCCAGCCCGATGGTGGACTTGCCCGCGCCGGATTCGCCGATCAGGCCAAGGACTTCGCCCCGTTGCAGGGTGAGCGAGATGTCCTGCACCAGCGCGCGTCCCTTGTCTTCGGTTTCGATACGCAGATGACGGATGTCGAGAACAGGTTGATTCATGCTTCATCCCCCAGTGACAGGTTGTTGCGCAGCAGCAGCCAGTCCACGACCAAATTGACGCCGATGGTCAGCAGCGCGATGGCGGCTGCCGGATAGAGCGGCGCCAGCAGCCCGAAGTTGATGGCCTGCGCGTTGTCGCGCACCATGCTTCCCCAGTCGGCGTACGGCGGTTGGATACCAAGGCCAAGGAAGCTGAGGCCGGCGATGAACAGGAACGTGAAGCAGAAACGCATGCCGAATTCGGCCAGCAGCGGCGGAATGGCGTTCGGCAGGATTTCCCGCGTCAGGATCCAGCGCAGGCCTTCGCCGCGCAGCCGGGCCAGTTCCACATATTCCTGACACACGATGTCCTGCGCGACCAGACGCGCCAGCCGGAAGACGCGGGTGGCGTCGAGCAGCGCGATAGTGCCGACCAGCACCGGGACTGAGGTTCCCAATACGGAGAGGACAATCAGCGCCAGAATCAGGACCGGAATCGACATCAGGGTATCGACGATACGCGTCAGTACGACGTCGACCCAGCGGCCGTAAATCGCCGCGGTGAAGCCGGTAATGATCCCGATGACGAAGGAGCTGAAGGTGATCACCAGCGCAATGGCGATGGTGGTGCGGGCGCCGAACAGAATGCGGGACAGCATATCGCGCCCCAAACTGTCGGTGCCGAGCAGCGCGTCAGCCGACGGCGCTATCCAGATGTCGCCGACCTGCGCGGTTTCGCTATGCGGAGCCAGCCAGGGCGCGAACAGCGCGCCAATCAGATTGACGGCGATAATCAGCAGCCCGATCCACGCCGAGAGCGGCACTCCGCTCATTTTTGTTATTTTCATGCCTGACTTACCTCGTATGTCGCAGTCGGGGGTTACACCAGATAGCCAGCAGATCGGCGACGGTGTTCAGCAGGATATAAGTGCCGCCGAACAGCAGTCCGCACGCCTGTACGACAGGCAGGTCGCGTTTACTGACCGCATCGACCATCAGCTGTCCAATGCCCGGATAGACAAAGACGACTTCGACCAGGATCACGCCGACGACCAGATACGCGAGGTTGAAGGCCACCACGTTGATGATGGGCGCCAGCGCGTTGGGCAAGGCATGACCCAGCACGATGCGCCAGCGCGGCACGCCTTTCAGCAGCGCGGTTTCGATATAACCGGCTGACATGACCGCGCCCACGGAGGCGCGCGTCATGCGCAGCATGTGCGCCAGCACCACCAGCACTAGCGTGATCATCGGCAGCGTCGCGTTATACAGCCGCTGCGTCAGCGAGTCGTCCGGGCTGACCATCGCCAGACTGGGGAACCAGGCGAAGTGGATAGCGAAGAAAATCACCAGCAGGTAGCCGACGAAAAATTCCGGGACGGAAATGCTTAGGAGCGTCAGCGAGTTGGCGAGCCGGTCGAACAGCGAACCGCGCCAGATGGCGCAGGCAATGCCGAGCGCCACCGCCAGCGGAATGGCGATCAGCGCGGCATAGGCGGCCAGAAACAGCGTGTTCTCCAGGCGCGGTAGCAGCTCTTCACTGATAGGACGCCCGTTGGCCAGCGAGGTGCCGAGATCGCCGTGCAGCACACCGGTCAGCCAGTGCAGATAGCGGCCGACGGCAGGCTGATCCAGCCCCAGCTGGGTGCGCAGCGCAGCAATGGTTTCCGGGGTACCGTTTTGGCCGAGCAGCGCGCTGGCGATATCGCCGGGCAGCAGCTCGGTGCCGAGAAAGATCAGCATGGAAACCAGCCAGAGCGTCAACAGCCCCAGCAAGAGACGGTGAAGGATATGCTTTTTCATTACGACTCCAGCCAGACGCGCTCCGCCAGACGTCCCCCCATAAAGTTGAACAACGGATGGGGCGTGACGCCGCCCAGTTTTTTGCTGGTCGCATCGAGATAGTCGCCGAAGAGCGGAATCATCGCGCCGCCGTCGTCGCGTGCGATGCTCTGCAGTTCGCCGTAGATGTCGGCGCGCGCCTTCTCGTCGAGCAGGGAACGGGCCTGCAACAGCAGCGCATCGAAGCGGTCATTTTTCCAATGGGCATCGTTCCACTTGGCGGTGGACTGCCAGGCGGTGGAGAACATCTGGTCGGCGGTCGGTCGACCTCCCCAGTAGCCCATGCTGAACGGGGCTTTCATCCACACGTTCTCCCAGTAGCTGTCGGCGGGCTGGCGTTTGATGGTCACCTGAAGGCCCGACTGGTTGGCCTGTCCCTGGAACAGCGCCGCCGCGTCCAGCGCACCGGCGAAAGCGGCGTCTGAGGAGGATAGCTCCAGCGGGAGCGTAGTCAGCCCGACCTTTTTCAGGTGGAATTTGGCCTTGTCCGGATCCCACGCGCGCTGCGGCAGGTCGTGGTTGAAGAAGCGATCGGTTTTCGGAATCGGATGGTCATTGCCGAGGCTGCCGTAGCCGCGCAGCACAGTGGCCAGAATTTTTTCACGGTCGATGCCGTACTTGATCGCGAGGCGCACGTCGTTGTTGTTAAACGGCGCGGCGCGGCAGTCCATCAGGAACGTGAAGTGCTGACCGCCGGAAGATCGAATGATATTTAGCAGCGGGCTGCGCTTCAGGAAATCGACGGTTTTGAAATCGACGCGGTTGATGGCATGCACCTGCCCGGAAATCAGCGCATTGGTGCGGGCGGTCGGATCGTTGATGACCAGCACTTCCACGGCGTCGACGAACGCGCGGTTCGGCTTCCAGTAGTTCGGGTTGCGTTTGAAACGAGAGCGAACGCCTGGCTGATAGTAGTCGAACGTGAATCCGCCGGTGCCGATAGGGTGTGACCAGTCGGTAAAGCCGTTCGGCACCACCAGCAGGTGATAGTCCGCCAGCAGATACGGCAGATCCGCGTTGCCGCTGTCGAGCGTAATGGCAATCTCGTCAGGGGCGGTGCGGGAGAGTTTCGTGATGCTGGAGAGCTGGGAGCGAACCGCGCTGCGTGACTTTTCGCCGCGGTGCAGATTGATGGAGTAGATGATGTCATCCGCATCCAGCGTTTTGCCGTTGTGGAAGGTAACGCCCTGACGCACCTTGAAGCGCCACTCTTTGGCACCCGGTTCGACCTGCCAGCTTTCCAGCAGCTCCGGCGTGGCCTGATTATTTTCATCGATCTCGACCAGACCGTTCATCAGCATGTAGGCCTGATTGAGCGGCACCCAGTCGCTGAACAGTGTGGGATCGAGCGTATCGCTGGTATTACCGCCGGACATACCCAGTTTAAGCGTGCCGCCCTTCTTGGGCACGGCTTGTGCGGCAGAACTGCTCAGAGGAAATGAAGAAAGTACACTACTCGCTCCAAGGAGTGCGGCAGTATTAAGAAATGACCGGCGACTCAACTGCGTATGCCCAAGTAATTTCTGTAAGTCCGAATGCTCTTTTTTCATTTATTTCTCTCCATGGTGTTGGTCTCTTTTTACTTAATTACCACTCTTCGTGGAGTAAAATAATTCCGATTTATATCGGCGTTTTTTAAACGAAATATGTTGGGTTTTATACATTGAAAGATGTAAAAACGCGCTACAGGGTACCGCAAACAGACTTTTTTTTCTAATTTACGTATTTTCCCAGAGATAATAGGCAGTTAAGCGGCATATATTCCGGCTTGAATCATGCCCCCTGCGGAAATAGATTTTTTTGTTTGCCGCCTTAATAACCCATTAGTCTGCATGGTAATATTTACAACTGGTTATATATTGAAATGGTTGTTTTTTTTTGATGTTGGATAGGTTAAATCAATTATTCTTATGGCTGCCTCGGCGCTCGTTCGTAAATGCCCAATACCATAATTCACGCCCAATGAGAACCGCCATTAACCGGTAGGTTCTGACGTGGGATAATATAACGGCGTTGCTTACTTCTCCTGATGAAACATCATTAAGGCGGGGTTATGGCGGCAACCGGTTCAGTGATGATTTGGATTCTTCTGGCGGGATTGCGCTTTACTGCGCAGGCAAGAAAAATACCCTTTTCCAGGTAAGAGGATTACGGTTGTGTCCGTCAATACAGCGACGGATATGGGGGCGCTAATGATGCGAAGAGGTAAGGCTATAGAATGTTGTGGATATTACAAAATAGCCGGCATTCGTGGAAACGCATCGACGCGGTAAATCACGGGATAACGAATGCTAATCCGGTTGCCGTTAAGCGAGATGTTGTTGATGGCGGGCGGTAATTCAAGGATATTCTCACTTTCGATATTTTTTGATCGCCAGGGGCGCTGGGCCGGCAGACGGCGAAAAAGGAGGGAGGATAAAATGGACGTGTTTTACAAAGAAACAGATCTTAGCCCTGACCCGACCGGAAGGGCGTGCCGCATATTCCTGCCAAGCCATAGGCATATTGATGATGAAGACTGAATCGGGAAAAATGTTTTTACGCGAAAACAGAAAGTTACAGCTAAGCGATCTGATAAAAATTATTCCTGAGAATGATTGGAATTGGTATTTATATGAAGTAGATGCGGTTGGTTGCGCACTGTATGGCTTATCTATGCCCGACTTTGAAGCGCTGGTTTTATCGAAAGAATATGGGCTGGAAATGACGTGGAGTGAAGCGAAGCTATTCGCTGATTCATTAGAGGACATAAAGACATTCTTCATGGTGGCGAGCGCTGAATTGTTAGCCTATGAGGATATTGATGATTTAACGAATTGCCTTGCGATAATCAATATCGTTGACAGCTCAGATTGGCAAGTGAAAATAAATGGCGGCGGCATACCTCGCTAAAGCGTCGGCTTTGCTACAAAAGCCCGTGTTGGATCTCATAGCATGAGCTCGCCCATGTAGTCCCTGCGGTTTTTAGTGCCGCCGTCAATCAGGATCTGCGGTGGTTTTTTGTTTTGCATCGGTCTGGCTGACTGAATAATCTCTCGTTCTATATCATATTGATATGTTTGCAGGTTCTGAGAGCGGCAGTGCGGCAATTTATATCTGAAGCTAAAGTAACGCTCTGTTTTGGTTGCTTTATTATCTGAGGTGGCTGACTTAGAATGTGCCTCAGGCATAGGCAGATCTTTCGCGGGGAAGCGGTCGATAAGATGGCGCATAAAAATTTAAGAGAAGTATTAACGAAGTCTGAAAGTATTGATTGGCGTCTGGCGTTGTACCTGACTGATGATGTGTCGGCTTGGAATTTGGATTCGTTAGCCATGATAGAAGATCCCGATGATGTAGATTCAGACGATCCAGATGAAGATCCACCGGTGGTTAACGCTGCGGGATATCGATATGTCATGGGGTGCCAATCCGTAAAAAGCATAGTGAATAATGCAAAAGATCAAAGGAATAACCTGTCTGATGAGGCGCTATTTAAATGTTTTATGTTTTATTTTGAAAACGATGCCTTTATTAAACTATAAATATATTATTTATGGTAATGCAACGTTTAGCCTTTTATCTATGAAAGTATTGCTTTGTTAGATGATTATGTTAATTTAATCCATGTTCAGGGACAGACAGTTATAGGGGATCTTATCCAGAAAGGTGAAGTCAACGTTATTAGCTGTCAGTTTCCTGTCCGGGAAAATTATTTTTAAAGTTCTTTGAACGATAGAATAGATCAACCATCTTTAAATTATTATTCATGAGTTGAACGTATCTAAGGCAGATAAGCTTAAATATTTGAGGGTTATTAAAATTAACATTAAATTCAATGTGTTAACCGATACGGCTACCCTGGTGGTATTTGATTTACAGTCGCTTAAGCATCGTATTAGTGATACGCCGGATTGGTGGAGTATCGAAGACGATGAGATTGATGAAGTTAATAATGGAAATGCCATTTTTTTTAATCTGGATAGCGATGGCGATTATTTGATCAATATTGTCGATGATTTAAAAGAATATACTGGTATCGTATATATGCACTCTCCATCAGGCTGTCTATTTATTGGCGCCGGGGAAGATACCACAGGCGGCGGTCTGGAGCCCGATGACATAAATTATATCTCTGGATCCTTTATCAATCTGCCCCCAGGTAGTTATGGCGTTAAATTTAAAAGAGATGGTGTTAATGTTTCCCTGTCGTTTTTTTCATCAACGGAGAATAAAAATAATATAAAAGAGTTTATTCGGTTGTAAATGATTATCAGCGTTTTTTACGACGGTTATGATTATATTGTTTATTGATTTTTATGTTAAATATGAGAATGCGCGGCACATAAGAAAATGATTATTTTATGTAACTTTTTAAAAGGTAAAATAACATGTCTTTGATTTTTTTTAAAAGCAAAGAGCTGAATAATCTGGTAGATGAATATGAAAAAAAAGGTCATACGGTAATCATCTCTCGTTTTGAACGAGCGGTAAATATCTATGATGTTTTTGACGAGATAAAAAAATCACTGCCGCTGGATCCGCCATTATACAGTAAGTGCCATTTTGATGCTTTTTCTGATTCTATTTATGGTGGTTTGGATCTTCTAGAAAAGAATAATATGTGTGTGTTTTTAGTGGGTATGACACAGGCGCTGAAAGACGACGTTAAAGGTTATCATCTGATTCTAGACATACTTGTGGATAACATCGATTACTTTAAATATGAAGAGAAGAAAGTCGATTTTTTAATCAGTTAGCATCATGAATATAGCAGTGAACGTTATTATTATCTGCTCACTTTTATACTTTTCTACCGCTATGCGGAAAATCTGCATGTTTTTTGGCATATCATTTACGATAACCGGCATTCACGCCGCTTTTTATCGCCATCAGCGATGATCAATAATCTAAATATGCAGCGATGCATCACCCTGAATAAGGCCAACGACTTCATCTGATCCGCTATGACCGTAAATATAGGAACGCCATGACGAGCAAACGACATATTACCGGAGCTGGCGTGCTGCTGGTCCTAATTTATGCCGTGCAGTTTCTAGCGGCGCGAGCCGGCCTTCAGGGACAAATTACGCCGTCAGGTCTCACCATTTTGCGTTTCTATGCGGCGGGCGCGCTGTTTATACCTTACCTCTGTAAATCAGAAAACCGGGTTAAAATGAGGGCGTTGGGCATGGCTAAAATCCTGACGCTTTCGATACTTGCCGGCTTTCCCTATCTGATTGTCATTAACACCGGAATTTCGCTTACGTCGGCCGGCTATGTCGCTACCCTAGGACCAGGTTCAATCGTTCTTTTCTCCTTTCTTTTGCCTTTTCTTCTTTTGAAGACCCGACTTGACTGGGTGTCGCTGGTTAGCACCGCGCTTATCACTGTCGGAATACTTCTATTTATCTACAACACCTTTTTGACCCGAGGGTTGTCTACGCTCGGAACAACGCTCTTTGTACTTCAGGGTTTGATGTTCTCTCTTTATGGCGTGCTTATTAAGCGATGGCGGGTTGAGCCGATTCTGGGAACGGCGGTTGTCTCTTTGTCATCATGCTTTCCCGCTATGTTTTCGCACGCAACGATGCAAACGGGTTTCGGAAGCGCCACCATGGTAGAAATTGCCTTACAGGCTTTTACGCAAGGTATTTTGGCGGGTGCCGTCGCAATATTCCTCTATTTATATCTCGTTCAGAAGAAAGGACCACAACGAGCATCATTGATTATGCCGACGGTGCCATTTATTACCAGCATAGCCGGTTATTTCCTGCTAAATGAATCGTTAAGCATGGTTCAGATTGCGGGGCTGTTATTTATGGCCCTGGGTATGTCTGTGCCCGGCGTAGCCGCCATTCGCAATAAAACGTTATAACACCTACTCCTTGATTTTATTATTTATTCAATAAAAGAGCGATGGTGAATATATGCGTATTCATTTACGGCCACACATTAACTGCGAAGAATAAAAAAACGTCGATAATAGGTGCCGCCACGCCACTTATTCATTGCCGCGGCGAGGCGCATATTGAAATTGAGTCAGCCTGTGCCTATCCTGCGCTAAGCAGGCGGCGATTTCCATTTTTCGTGAGGGGGACTCGTTTATGTGCGAAGAAGGCGAAATAAACATGGGGCCCAATGTCGTGTGCCTGATCTCGGATGAGCTGCTGTCATTCGAGTTCGGCATCGCTTATGAGGTTTTTGGCCTGCCGCGGCGCAGCTATGGGGGCAATTGGTACAAATTTGGCTGCGCGGCCGTTCGTCCTGGCATGCTCAGCGCCAGCGGCGGTTTATCCGTGTTTATCAACGATGGACTGGAAGCGCTGGACAAAGCCGATTTGATCATCATACCCGGCTGGCCCGATATTACGTCGCCGATTGAGAACGAAGTCATCGAAGCCGTACGACGCGCGCATTTTCGCGGGGCGCGGATTGCCTCGCTGTGTTCCGGCGTTGTTGTCCTCGCCGAGTCCGGTCTTCTGGATAACGGCAAGGCGACGACGCACTGGCGCTTTATTGACGCTATCGCCAGCCGCTTCCCGCTGATAGCGTTCGATCCCGACGCACTGTATGTGGATCGGGGCAATGTGCTAACCGCCGCGGGCAGCGCCGCCGGAATGGATCTGTGTATCCATATTGTTCGTCAGGACTTCGGCGTCGAGCGGGCTAATGACGTCGCGAGGGGGCTGATTATGCCCCCACACCGAGAGGGCGGGCAGTCACAGTTTATCCCGCAACCGGTTCCCAAGGTCTATGAGGCTTCTCGCATAGGTTCAGTGATCGAAAGCATGAGGCGAAATCTTGCTGAAAGCCATTTGGTCGCAGACCTGTCGCTCCAGGCAGGGATGAGTTTACGCACCTTCCAAAGACGGTTCGAAGCCCTGACGGGGCTGCCTCCCAGCACCTGGCTTTTACGCGAACGTTTACGCGTTGCCTGTGAACTGCTTGAGCATAAAGCTGACTACAGCCTGGAAGACATCGCAACACGCAGCGGCTTCGGCAATCTTCCCACCCTGCGGCATCATTTCAGAAAGATACTGGGCACCAGCCCGCGTGACTATCGAAAGGCTTTCCGCGCTGGGGGGAGTTGAATTTTCACCATAATTTCATGATTAATAATCAATTTGTTATATGGTTGTGAGTTGGCGTCTATCGGGCATGCCGTATTCTGTCAACCAGTAGGCATTGAGTGGATAGTGCTAAGGATGATGTGCCGGGTTGATTTTTATCCAGCTCGATCGATGGTCGTGATAATTCGCTGTGAATGTTTTTACGCCTTTTTAATCAGGGGCTTCCGCGGGAATATTTTCTCTATAATTATTGGGTTGTTTATGCGAATAGCGAATCGCTAATTCTTTTACTTCTTCGGGTTCCCAGCCATCCATAACGGGAATAGAGGTTAAGAAAAGCGCCCCATTATAGGCGGTTTTGGAAAGTGAGATCCCATCGATTACGGGACGTATCGCCGTTAAGCAGGATGGAGACGTCTTTTCTTTGCCTCCTTTAACTGATTCAGCCGCCGGCCTGGTTAAATACGCCGTATACCAACATCACTACCTGAATCCATACTTTCGATAATTTACCGCCTGCGTATACTGCTACACGCCACAGAAAAATATCGTTACACAAAAGGATTCATGCCCATGTCAGTCACCTCCTGCCTCACAAGCCACGTTATCTTTGCTCTCTCATTTTTGCTCAGCGGCTGCGTTTACCATGATTATCCCACCCCGCAGATTGAGGGCACGTTGACTAATGCTGGAGAACCGCTGGCCGGGGTAGCGGTTTCGTTAACTGAATTCGACCGCCCAATCGCTACGGTACAAACCGACAGCAACGGGCATTTTTCAATGGTACCGCAGGGTAATTGGCATGTGTTTATTCCAGTGGGGCCACAGGATCGCCTGAGTCGTTGGACGCTGACAATAATCGACCTTCAGGGACAAGAACTCAGCATTTACACCAGACAGCGCCTTGGCGGGGTTTTCTCTGGCTATTCAAGGAATGACCGGGTGAAACTGATCTGTGAGCTATCATCTGCGGGCGGGAAGAGTCGAAGCCAGGAAAGCAAGCTATTTTGCGAACCTGCTGGGGGTGACAATTTATTATTTTGATTGCCTAAGAAACCGACCTCATTGACAGCTCCGCTCTCGCTGTGTTAGCGCCAATGATATAAGACAGTAATTCACCATTTGGATTGTCCGCTCCACCCAACATGTTGTTTCCTTGAGGT
>NZ_JAKMAJ010000005.1 GCF_022378355.1 Brenneria bubanii | reverse complement strand
TTTTTTTATATCGTTAGCCGATACGGTCTTGTGAGTGCCCACACAGATTGTCTGATTAAATTGTTAAAGAGCAGTGCCACATTATCCTGTGGCGCGGGCGGCATATATTATGCTTTTCCGCTGTGAAGTCAAGTGATTATTGCCTGGCTTCTTACTCACCCGGTAACTGCGTAATCGCTGTTGCCGTGTCAGTGGGAGCGCATTATAGGGACTTCTCGGCGCCTGACAAGCGCTAAATGCAAAAAAATGATTGAGTGCGTTTTTTTTCGGCAACCCGGCGGGAAAGACAGCGCTATGCCGTCTTTTTGAGCGTTAATCAACTCAAACAATGCGTGAAACTGGTTATCCAACAGAATTACGTACTACCAATTCCGGAGTAAGCGCCAGAACATTTGCTTCAGTATGCTGTTCCAGACGATACCGCAGTGTATCAACCGCCAGCTCGCCGAGTTCATCCTTAGGCTGATGAATTATCTTAAGCGGTGGCGACTGAAGCAAGCCAGTGAATATCGCCACAATCAATAACCGCCATATCTTCAGCAACTGAAAGCCCGCACGGATACAACGCATAATAAACGCCAACAGCCATCGCATCATTGGAGAAACTTTATAGGAGGCCCTCCTCCTAAACGGACGACATCTGTCATGATTGTCAAAAATCATCTTGAGGATTGCAAAAAAGCATCTATCTCATCACGCCATGGTACAGACGACTGAGCGCCGAAGCGTGTAACGGCGATCGCGGCGGCGGCGTGCGCGAATTTAACGGCCGCCGACATCGTCTGCCCCTCCAGCAGCGCCGTGATCAGCGCGCCATTGAACGTATCTCCAGCGGCAATGGTGTCTACTGCCTGAACCTGATAGCCGGGTATGCGTTGTCCTTCCCCCTTGGAACTCAACCACACGCCACGGTTGCCTAATGTAATCAATACGGTGGCGATACCTTTTTCATGCAAGACCTGAGAAGCGCGGGCCGCGTCTTCTTCGCTCTCCACGCAAATGCCCGTCAGGCGTTGAGCTTCCGTTTCATTAGGCGTAATGATATCGACCAGAGACAGTAATTCATCGGGAAGTTCACAGGCCGGAGCAGGATTCAAAATAACCAGAGTATGGTTTTCATGCGCCAGTCTGGCTGCCATCGTCACCGTTTCCAACGGTGATTCCAACTGCATCAATAAGGCGGACGCATCAATAATTTTCTGATAATGGCGATGGAGATAATCAGGCGTAACGGCGGCATTCGCTCCGGCGTTAACCGCGATCATGTTCTCGGCCTCGCCGTTGACAAAAATTAAGGCCACGCCGGTTGTTTGACCGGGAACCGCTTCGACCGCCGACACGTCAATACGGTCTTCGCTTAATTGTCGACGGATACTGGCGCCGATATCATCATCACCGACGCAGGCAATAAAAGAAATATTCGCGCCACTGCGACCAGCGGCGACCGCCTGATTAGCCCCTTTACCGCCAAAAGCGACACGATATTGCTTACCGATCACCGTTTCCCCCGGAGATGGGAATTGCGCCAGGTTGAGAATATGATCGGCATTTATACTGCCCAGTACCACCAGCTTACCCGTTTTCATTTTGCTGACTCCGATCTGTTTATGATGGCTGGCTTTTTCGCCTGATTAGCCAATTTAATCGTATTTCCTAGCGCATCGGAAGATAGGCGTTGGGATCCCTAACGGGCGCCCGATACCGAACCAGCTAAAAGCATGGGCTACATCGGAAAAACCACTCCGGCAGCGAAACGTTTCGTTAGCCTGCAGATAAAAAATAGGCTGGACGACAAAGTTTCAACTTTATATACCATTCACCTTTCAGGCTGTCGGTATGTTGTGAGTTAAAAGCTTTATCCGCGAATGATTCTTACCTGCTTTACATCCAGTTCTGCCGAACTGAAGCTTTTATCGAGCTCGCCTTGCAGCTCAACCTTGTCTTGAGGCGAGACGTTTTGTCCATTCCAGTATTTATTATCAATTTCAACCGTAATGCTGCCGGACGCATCGCGGAACAGGTAATCTTCATCGCCGATACGCTGATCGATCGTGCCACGTAGAATAATCCAACTGTCATCTTTCATCTCTTTTGCTTTTACGACCGTCGTTACGCTGCCGTCAGGACCAGTAAACCCGCCAGGGTGCTTTTGAACTTGAGCGGTTTGGGTATTCGTCGGCGCGAGATACCCACCGGTCTGAGCGGCAAAAACCGGCGCTGAACACAATGCAGCGATAGCGACTATAGCGGCTGTTTTTTTCATCGTTTAGTTTCCTTCTCTCTCTTCGTTGCATGGCGGTAAAACCGCGCATTTTTATGTTTCCAAAGAAGTAAAACAAAATGTTCTTAACAGAATCTTAAGGTTAGCGATTTTTCTTTTATATTTATCAATACTGCGAAACGCGGCGCGTTTACTGGCGCGACGGTTGGCAATCCCATGACGTAAACCGTATAACATCCCTGAAAATCACACAGGTGAACGCCGATGAGAATACTGCTGATAGAAGACGATCGCCTTATTGGCGATGGCCTCAAGGCCGGACTAATGAAGCTGGGTTTCAGTGTCGACTGGTTTATACAAGGCACTACCGGTATGGCGGCGCTGAACGCCGCCCCTTATGACGCGGTGGTTCTCGATCTAAGCCTGCCGGAAATAGACGGTCTGGAGATCCTGCGTCAATGGCGCCAGGCAAGACGAGATGAACCGGTACTGATCCTCACCGCCCGTGATGCGCTGGAACAAAGGGTTGAAGGATTGCAACTGGGGGCCGACGACTATCTGAGCAAACCCTTTGCTCTGACGGAAGTCGCCGCGCGTCTGCAAGCGCTGATACGGCGCCGACACGGGCAACTTCACCCCATATTGACGCACGGCGCCGTATCCCTTGAACCGGGATCGCGCGCCGTCACCTTAAATAACGAGCCGCTGACGCTTAAATCACGCGAATTGGCGCTGCTTGAGCTATTTCTGATGCACCCCGGTCGCGTGCTTACCCGGGCGCAACTGGAAGAAAAGCTTTATGGCTGGGATGATGACGTATCCAGCAACGCGATTGAAGTACACATACATCACTTGCGCAAAAAACTGGGCAGCGGATTCATCCGCACGGTACACGGCGTTGGCTATACTCTCGGAGATACGTAATGCGCCCTCTCAGCCTGCGTTTACGATTGGCTATCGGATTTATTTTGCTGACCTTCGTTTGTTGGAGTGTCGCAGGACTACTGGCCTGGCATCAGACCCGCCATACCATTAACGAACTGTTCGACACCCAGCAAATGCTGTTTGCCAAACGGCTGGCCACCATGAATCCCAAAGAATTAATCGCGGGTACGCAATCACTCGCCAAAACCAAAAGCCTGGTACAGGATAATCGCGGTAATCAGGAAGAGGATGCGCTGGCCTTTGCCCTATTCACAGGTGACGGTCGGATGGCGCTGAATGACGGCGAAAACGGTAAAGACTTTATCTTTAATTACTCGAAAAACGGCTTTACCGACGGAAAATTGCGTGACGATGATGATAAATGGCGCATGGTCTGGCTGGCGACGGAAGATAATCGCCATATCGTCGTTGTCGGGCAGGAGTGGGAATACCGTCAAGATATGGTTCTGGATATTGTGAAAACCACGCTCATGCCCTGGCTGTTCGCGCTGCCGATTATGCTGCTGCTGATGTTCTGGCTGATAACCCGTGAATTGTCGCCGCTTAAGCGGATTGCCGACCAGCTTAGCAAGCGACCGCCGGAAGATGACGCGCCGCTCGACACCCGCTCGATACCTCAAGAGGCGCTTCCGCTGGTGAACGAGCTTAACAACCTGTTCATTCGCATTAGTGACATGCTGCTGCGCGAACGCCGCTTTACTTCCGATGCCGCTCATGAGTTACGTAGTCCCCTGGCGGCGTTGAAGGTACAGGCAGAGTTGGCGCAATTGTCCGATGATGACGAGAGTGTACGCCGTCGCGCGCTGAACAATCTGGATGAGGGAATAGACCGCGCCACGCGGCTGGTAGATCAGTTATTAACGCTATCCCGACTGGATTCAGAGTCCTTCGTTAATGAACTGACGCCCGTTCAGTTATCGCCGCTGCTGCAACAAATGATCGTCGCCCATTACCA
Source organism: Brenneria bubanii (assembly GCF_022378355.1). Taxonomy (GTDB): domain Bacteria; phylum Pseudomonadota; class Gammaproteobacteria; order Enterobacterales; family Enterobacteriaceae; genus Brenneria; species Brenneria bubanii. The sequence continues at coordinate 304,960 of NZ_JAKMAJ010000005.1, read as the reverse complement.
TAAAGCGCATGCGACAGGCTGTGAACTCGTGCTGGATATCGCTAAAGATCCCGTGGTTATCCAGGGACACCCACTGCTGCTGGCGGTAATGGTTCGCAATCTGCTTGATAACGCCATTCGCTACAGCCACAAGGGCGGAATAATAAAGCTGAGGCTTGAAGAGAGAAGCATCCAGGTTATAGACGATGGACCAGGCATCAACGATGAGACGCTGGCGCGAATCGGCGAGCGCTTTTTCCGCCCAGCCGGACAGCAAAAATCCGGCAGCGGTTTAGGCTTATCCATTGTGAATAACATCGCCCACCTGCATGGCATGCAGGTTAATCTGAATAACCGCGGCGAAGGCGGTCTGTTGGTCTCGATTTACTGGTAAGAAACGGGCTTAACGCGCTGAAAAAACAGGTTCACGGCCCCGTCAGGGGAGAGCTGATGCCGCCGCGTTCGCGACGTATATAAGTATAAAATGTATTCGCGTATTACAGGCAATACGGGGATGAGGCTCTCGCAGGAACGCCTCACCCCCGTATAATCGAACTCGCGGCGATGCATTAAATCTCTACCTGAATGCCGAGCTCAATCAGCCTATTAGGCGGTATTTCAAACTGATCGGCCGCTCGCAGCGCATTACGGCTAAGCATCATAAACAGCTTGCCGCGGAAATGCAGATACCAGGGGCGTTTTCCCATCGTCAGCGACTCGTTGGACATAAAGAATGAGGTTTCCAACATTTCGCAGGTTAGCCCATCCTGCCAGCAGCGATGAAAGACTTCCTCCACATTGGGCGTTTCACGCCAGCCATAATTGGCGACAACGCGCCAGAAGGTCGGCGAAAGTTGTTCCACCGAAACCCGCCGCGCGTTCAGCACATAAGGCGCATCCTCGGTTTTCATGGTCAACAGCACGACGCGTTCGTGCAATATCTTGTTATGTTTAAGATTATGCAACAGCGCAAACGGAATGACGTGCGTGGCCCGCGACAGATAAACCGCCGTTCCCGGCACTTTTAACGGCGGATTTTTCTCCAGCGAAGCGATCATGGCATCCAGTGAGTTGCCATGTTCATTCAGGCGACGTAGTAGTCTGAAACGTTCGCTTTTCCAGGTTGTCATGATGATAAACATCACCATTCCAAGCGTCAGCGGCAACCAGCCGCCAGAGAAAATTTTCACTACGTTGGCTAAAAACATCGGTACATCAAGCAGCAGCAACCCGCTCAGCAATATCCACACCAGATAGCGATGCCAGTGCCAGTTGTGTATTGCGACGGTGCAAGACAGGATACTGGTCAACACCATGGTTCCGGTTACGGCAATACCGTAAGCCGCAGCCAGATTACTGGAATGCTCAAAGCTGACAATTACGATCACCACCGCGACATACAGCAGCCAGTTGATCGCCGGGATGTAAATCTGCCCGGACTCCATGTCGGACGTATGCACAATGCGCATCGGCGGAAGATACCCCAGACGCACCGCCTGACGGGTCAGCGAAAACACGCCTGAAATAACCGCCTGAGATGCGATGATCGTCGCCAGCGTCGCCAAAACCAGTAGCGGAATCAAAGCCCAGTTGGGAGCCAACAGAAAGAAGGGGTTTTTTATCGCTTCAGGATTTTTAAGTAATAATGCGCCCTGACCGAAGTAGTTGATCACCAAAGAGGGAAGGACAACGGTAAACCAGGCCAGACGAATAGGGAATTTGCCGAAATGCCCCATGTCCGCATACAGCGCTTCTACACCGGTAATGGCCAGAACCACCGCCCCCAAGGCGAAAAAAGACACCATTTTGTATTCAACAAAGAAGTGAACCGCCCACATAGGATTTAACGCCTGCAATACCTGAGGGTTATCAACGATGCTACGCGCCCCCAATACCGCCAGCGTAAGAAACCAAATCAACATGACCGGCGCAAACAGCTTTCCCACGCTGCCGGTGCCATGTTTTTGAATGGCAAACAATAATGTCAGAACGACGATCGACACCGGGATAATGTAGTGATCCATCGACGGCGCGGCGATTTCTATCCCTTCCATCGCGGACATCACCGAGATTGCCGGCGTGATAACCACCTCTCCATAGAAAAAGCTGCCGCCAATCAGCCCCATAATGACTAAAACCGAGGTTGTCCGGTAAGAGGTATTACGACCGGCCAACGACATCAGCGTAAGTATGCCGCCTTCACCGGCATTGTCGGCTCGCATGACATAGGTGAGATACTTCAACGAGACAATGAGAATCAGCAGCCAAAAGATTAAAGAAAGGAAACCAAATACGGAGTCTGGTTCAACACCAAAACCAAACTGCCCAGATAAGCACTCCCTTAGCGTATAAAGCGGGCTAGTTCCTATATCTCCATAAACCACCCCTATCGCAGCCAGCGTGACGGCAGAAAGCGAACGTTTATGTTCTGAGCTCATAAAACTTATCTTCTTTTATCAATTTGTTAGCGAATAAAGGTATGCAATTACCTTTCGCCCAAAAGGGCACAGTATGCACAATTGACGCTAAAATCCTATTTTTATATTGATTAGGAAACATCCTGAAAAAGGTCGTTTATTGATTAACCAACGCAGAAGAGAAAATAATCACCCCATTACCACTAATAAAAATCTGTGATCTTCCGTTTATTATTAGTATTGTTTTTACGCTAACAAACCTCGGGAACGACTGATTAATTATGGTTCAATCTGCCACTCTGGCTGAAAGAATTTCACGTCTCAGTAACGCGCTGGAACATGGGCTGTATGAACGGCAGCATGCTGTTCGCTTGTGCTTACTGGCCGCATTAAGCGGAGAAAGCGTTTTTTTACTGGGGCCGCCGGGGATAGCGAAAAGCATGATCGCCCGGCGTCTTAAATTCGCTTTTCGCCATGCGAATGCGTTTGAATATCTGATGACGAGATTTTCCACGCCGGAAGAAGTATTTGGTCCCCTGTCGATTCAAGCATTGAAAGATGAAGGCCGTTACCAGCGATTAACCGAGGGCTATCTGCCGGAAGCCGAGATCGTCTTTCTGGATGAAATCTGGAAGGCCGGCCCTGCGATCTTGAACACGTTGCTGACCGCCATTAACGAACGACGTTTCCGTAACGGCAATAGCGAAGACCCGATACCAATGCGCCTTCTGGTTACCGCCTCCAATGAATTACCTGAAGCAGACAGCAGCCTGGAAGCCTTATATGACCGAATGCTCATTCGCCTGTGGTTGGATCGGGTGCAGGAAAAGCATAATTTCCGCGCGCTATTGGTGAATAACGGCGGCATGCACGACAATCCGGTCAGCCCGTCAGTCAGCGTCAGTGATGAAGAATACCTGCAGTGGCAAAAGGATATTGACCGGGTGGCGTTGCCGGAAAACTGCTTTGAACTGATTTATCAATTACGTCAGAAGCTCGATACCATAGATCAATCGCCCTATATTTCCGATCGGCGCTGGAAAAAAGCGCTGCGCTTACTTCAGGCCTGTTCATTTTTCAGCGGACGGGAGAGCATTACCCCGGTTGATATTATTCTGCTGAAAGATTGCCTCTGGCATGACAGAGATACCCTGATTCTGATCGAACGGCAGCTCGAACAGCTGGTGACCGAGGAAGCCTATCAGCAAAAAAGCCTTTTGTTTCGCTTGCAGCAGCTAAACCTAAAGCGCCAACAATACCAGATGCAGCAGAGTGAATCACAGGCGCTGACGCTGGAAAAACACGGCCACATATTGGGCCGGAAATTCCACTACTCCTTACCAGAAACGCTAACCGCCGATACTATCGCTCTGGTTTTACAACGACCGTTAGTGCTCCACGACATTGACGTCGCCCACCTGGTTATTGATAAAGACGCTCTGCAAAGCTGGTTGCAAAAAGGGGGAGAAATACGCGGCAAGCTGAACGGAATCGGTTTTACCCAACGTCTCGATCTGGTGGTGGACGATCGTTGCCATCTGGCTATCCGCGATATCAGCCTGCAATCGTCCATCCTTTCCCTGCCGGAAAAACGTGACTGCGCCCTGCCGGCAGAAATCGTGGATGAGTATGAAAATCTGACGCTCCAGTTACGTGAACAACGGCGTTTATTTAATCAACATCAGCCATGTTTGTTTGTGCCTGCCGCATGGCTGGCAAAAATCGAATCCAGTCTGCAACACGTCGCTGAACAAATTCAGCAATCACAGCAGGACTAAGCACGATGATCACGCTGGAATCCCTGGAGATACTGCTGTCGATAGACGAAAACGAGCTATTGGACGATATGATTGTGACGCTTTTGGCTACCCCTCAGCTGGCGGCGTTCTTTGAAAAATCTCCCGGCCTGAAATCCGCGCTGCTCAATGATATTCCCAACTGGAAAGCGGCCCTGAGGCAGCGCCTGCACAACACGCAGGCACCACCGGAGCTGGAAACGGAATTCAGTTGTTATCAACGCGCCCAGACAGTGAATTATCGGACTTTCCAGACGCGTCTGCCGCGGATAATGGAAATGCTCAGCACGGTCGAATCGCCATTTTTGATACAGGCCGATAAGCTGATACACCAGCCCGAATTGACTGCGGGGCAAAAAATCAGCAGCGGGTTACATTCGCTGTTTCTGCAACGCTGGCGGCTGAGTCTGACGTTGCAAACCCTGTCTCTGCACCATCAGATCATGGAGCAGGAACGAGAAATCCTGCTCCATGAGCTACAGCAACGGTTGACGCTGAGCGGCAAGCTGGAACCCATTCTGGCCGAGAATGAACATGCGGCAGGACGTTTGTGGGATCTTAGCGCCGGGCAATTGATTAACTCCGACCGCCAGACCCTGCTCGATTTTGGCGCTTTTCTGCAACGGCAACCCACATTGCAGCATCTGGCCGAACGATTAGGGCGTAGCCGGGAGACAAAATCGATCCTTAGTCAGGATGCGCCAAAAGAAACTTTCAGGGTGATGATCCGCGAACCGGAAACCGAGCCTGAACAAGTCAGCGGCATTCACCAAAGCGACGATATCCTGCGCCTGCTGCCGGTGGAAATGGCTTCAATGAGCATCGTTGAACTGGAATACGAGTTCTATCGCCGGCTGCTTGAGCATCGCCTGTTAACCTACCGCCTGCAGGGCGATAACTGGCGTGAAAAGATTAGCGAGCGGCCGGTTATTCATCAGCAAAATGAACAGCAGCCGCGTGGGCCGTTCATTGTTTGCGTTGATACATCAGGCTCCATGGGCGGGTTTAACGAACGCTGTGCAAAAGCCTTCTGTCTGGCATTGTTGCGTGTTGCGCTGGCCGACAACCGTCGTTGCTACATCATGCTGTTTTCAACCGGCGTAGTGCAGTATGAGCTGACCGGCGAAAGCGGCCTGGATCAGGCGGCTCGCTTCCTGAGCCAGGCGTTTCGCGGCGGAACAGATTTGAGCGCCTGTTTATCAACGCTATTGGACAAAATGGAAGACAAACAGTGGCGCGACGCCGATGCGGTGGTTATTTCAGACTTTATTGCCCAACGCTTGCCCGATGAGGTGATCAACAAGGTCAAACTGCGTCAGAAACTGCTGCAACATCGTTTTCATGCCGTTGCGATGTCCGATCACGGCAAGCCAGGCATCATGCGCATTTTCGACCATATCTGGCGTTTTGATACCGGTTTAAAAAGCCGCTTGATGCGACGCTGGCAGCACCGATAATCCCCCCCTATTCCCTACTGACTAATTAAACAAGCGTGTCCCGTTACTTGAAAGATGACAGGAATAGCGGAATCAGCGTATAAACAATTTTTATCCTTGATTGCAATTTTTCTACATAAAGGGGCTTTTCAAGGTTAATCCATCGCCTTAAATCGCTATTAAATGAAAAATTAGGGAGAAAACATGTCGGAAACCTATCAGATCGATAATCTCGATCGCGGCATACTTTCCGCATTAATGGACAACGCGCGAACGCCTTATGCCGAACTAGCGAAACAGTTTTCCGTCAGTCCCGGGACAATTCACGTCCGGGTGGAAAAAATGAAGCAAGCGGGGATCATCATCGGCACGCGCCTGGACGTCAGCCCAAAACAACTGGGATACGACGTCTGCTGCTTTATCGGCATTATCCTGAAAAGCGCAAAAGACTATCCATCGGCATTGGAAAAGCTGAATAACCTGGAAGAAGTGGTGGAGGCGTATTACACCACTGGTCACTATAGCGTCTTTATTAAGGTCATGTGCCGCTCCATCGATGCCCTGCAACACGTACTTATCGACAAGATCCAAACCATTGATGAAATACAGTCGACAGAAACATTGATCTCCCTGCAAAACCCCATCATGCGGACGATCGCGCCATAATCCTATTTTCTTATACCCCTATTATCCACAGGTAGATCCCAACCAGATCACAGCGTACAATGTCCCGTCTTTTATCAGATGGGATCGTGTATGGCAGACATTACGCTTATCAGCGGTAGTACTTTAGGCAGCGCCGAATACGTGGCGGAGCATTTAGCTGAACTCCTGGAAAAGGAAAACTTCTCGACTGAAATACTGCATGGTCCTGAGCTGGGTGAGCTTCCGGATAGCGGTTTATGGCTGGTGGTGACATCAACCCATGGCGCAGGTGAATTACCGGACAATCTGCAACCTTTATTTGAACAGTTGGAACAGCGCAAACCCGATCTTTCTCAGGTGAGTTTCGGTGCGATCGGTATTGGCAGTAAAGAGTACGATACATTTTGCGGCGCGATCCTGACCGTGGATCATGTACTCGGCCAACTCGGCGCTAAAAGGATCGGCGAAATACTGCGGATCGACATTACCCAACATGAAATTCCCGAGGATCCCGCAGAAGAATGGTTGGGATCCTGGGTTAATTTACTCAAATAAGATGAAATATTCAGCAGTTGAATGTGTATAACTATGCTTAATTCAGGTGTAAAAGCGGTAGTTATCCCAATAACAACCGCTGATTGTTTTTTGTCCTGTGCATAACTAGCCATTAAGATCCCAGCTTATACGGTATAGGATCACCGATCATTCACAGCTAATGATCCTTATTAATTCATTGATCCTTAATATGAATAATCACTTATCCACACTAATGGACGATCCTAATAAGAGATCTAATAAAGAGATCTTTAAATAAAAAGATCTTTCTTTAATTAGCGACGATCCAACGCGCTTGGTCGTTTGCTTAAAGTTGAGTAGAATCCACCTCCCCAGAGCTAGTAACGATCGTTTGCAACTATTCATTCGCAACAATGCGAGGAGCAGTACCATGTTTTATCCAGATCCTTTTGACGTCATCGTGATCGGTGGCGGCCATGCCGGTACCGAGGCAGCAATGGCTTCCGCTCGTATGGGACGACAAACGCTTTTGCTGACCCATAATATTGATAATTTGGGACAAATGTCTTGCAACCCGGCGGTTGGCGGCATTGGAAAAGGCCATCTGGTTAAAGAGATCGATGCCATGGGCGGACTGATGGCTCGCGCCGTCGATCAGGCAGGCATTCAGTTTAGGATACTAAACATCAGTAAAGGTCCGGCGGTACGGGCGACGCGTGCCCAGGCGGATCGCGTTCTTTATCGGCAAGCGATTCGAACTGCGCTGGAAAACCAGCCTAACCTGATGATCTTTCAACAAGCGGTTGACGATCTCATCGTTGAAAACGATCGAGTGGTTGGCGCTGTCACTCAGATGGGACTTAAGTTCCGTGCTAAAGCGGTGGTATTGACCGTCGGGACTTTCCTTGACGGGAAGATTCATATTGGGCTGGATAATTACAGCGGCGGACGCGCAGGCGACCCGCCGTCCATTCCACTGGCGCGTCGCCTGCGCGAACTGCCGCTGCGGGTTAATCGCCTGAAGACCGGTACGCCACCGCGAATTGACGCCAGAACCATTGATTTCAGCGCACTGACACAACAGCACGGCGACGATCCCATGCCGGTGTTTTCATTCTTGGGACAGGCAAGCCAGCACCCGGCGCAAATGCCTTGCTATATCACCCATACCAATGAAAAAACCCATGACGTGATCCGTAATAATCTGGACCGCAGCCCGATGTACACCGGGATCATCGAAGGGATCGGTCCTCGTTACTGTCCCTCGATCGAAGATAAAGTCATGCGCTTCGCCGATCGCAACTCGCACCAGATCTTTCTGGAGCCTGAAGGGCTGACCAGCAATGAAATTTACCCCAATGGGATTTCAACCAGTCTGCCCTTCGATGTGCAGTGGCAAATCGTTCGCTCGATGACCGGAATGGAGAACGCGCGTATTGTTCGTCCTGGCTATGCCATTGAGTATGATTTCTTCGATCCTCGAGATTTAAAAAACACGCTGGAGAACAAGTTTATCCACGGTCTGTTCTTCGCCGGTCAGATTAACGGCACCACCGGTTATGAAGAAGCCGCCGCTCAGGGTATGCTGGCCGGCTTGAACGCCGCCCGTCTGGCGTTTGACCAGGAAGGGTGGTCGCCACGTCGCGATCAGGCCTATCTGGGCGTGCTGGTGGACGATCTTTGCACGCTGGGAACCAAAGAACCCTACCGCATGTTTACTTCTCGCGCCGAATACCGTCTGATGCTGCGGGAAGATAATGCCGACCTGCGCTTGACCGAAATTGGCCGTGAATTAGGCATGGTGGATGATTATCGCTGGGCTCGTTTTAACCAGAAGCTGGAAAGCATCGAGAAAGAGCGCCAGCGCTTACGCGATATCCGGATTCATCCGCAATCGGAGCATCTGGATCAGGTTAATGCGTTGCTGAAGACGCCGCTTTCACGCGAAGCCAACGGCGAGGAGCTGCTGCGTCGTCCCGAAGTGGATTATGACATGCTGACTAAACTGCCGTTATTTGCTCCGGCCTTAATGGACGAACAGGCGGCCGAACAGGTTGAAATCCAGGTTAAATACGAAGGATACATCGCCCGTCAGCAGGATGAAATCGAGAAACAGCTGCGTAACGAAAACACCCTGCTGCCTGCCGATTTGGATTATCGTCAGGTCAATGGTCTGTCCAATGAGGTGATCGCCAAACTTAACGATCACAAACCCGGTTCGATCGGTCAGGCTTCGCGTATTTCTGGCATCACGCCCGCGGCAATCTCCATTCTGCTGGTATGGCTGAAGAAACAAGGTCTGCTGCGTCGCAGCGCTTGAGCCGACAATCACGCCGCTAATGTAAAATAGCCGCATGCTCTATTTCGCCTCACGCTCCGTTTACCGTAATGGCTACTTTCGGTGAACCGGGCAATTCACTCGGGGCATAGCTAGGGCGGCTTATGTGGTAAGGTAATGCAAAATTGAGCAGCCGCGGTGAATTTGCGGTTTGCCTAGCACCTCATATTTTTAGATTCACATAAATAATTCCAGGATCTTATTGTGCACAACACTCTCGATAATCTGCTGAAAACGGCCGGCATTGCGATTTCTGATAAGCAAAAAGGCTTGTTGGTACACTATGTTGAGATGCTCGATAAGTGGAATAAGGCCTATAATCTGACGTCTGTCCGCGATCCTGAACAAATGCTTGTCAGGCACATTATGGACAGCATCGTGGTCGAGCCTCATTTGCGGGGGCAACGCTTTATTGATGTGGGAACCGGCCCTGGATTACCGGGCATCCCATTGGCCATAGTTCGACCTGACGCGCATTTCACGCTGCTTGATAGCCTCGGAAAACGCATTCGTTTTCTGCGTCAGGTGCAACATGAACTAGGGCTTGAAAATATTTCGCCCGTCCAAAGCCGGGTCGAGGATTTTCCTGCCGATCCTCCTTTTGATGGCGTAATCAGCCGGGCGTTTGCTTCTTTGCAGGATATGATTAAGTGGTGCCACCATCTTCCAATCAGGCCGGACGGTCGTTTTTACGCGCTGAAAGGCGTATTGCCTGAAGAAGAACTTGCCGCATTGCCACAGGGGATCGCGTTAGCTCAGGTTATCCGTTTATCGGTGCCGGAATTGGAAGGCGAGCGTCACCTGATTGTGCTTAAACCAAATTAATTTTGCGCTTTATCAAACAATTTATAACTAATTATCCTGCTATCGGTTATTCACATACCAGGTTATGTTACGAGCGCGGTGGTGGGGAACGATCACCAATATTTCACATATGCCTGTTTTGTCATTGAAAGATTTGTTTTCATGGGTGGATCGGCGCTGATGAAAAAGTCGTCTTTTTAACAAAATCGCATCGTTTTTTTGTTAAAATAGTGAAATAAAAGTATAAAAAATGTCAATAAAAGGTTTGTTCGGTGTTTATGGCGGATTTTTGACAAAGATTTTTTTAACTATTTGAATTTGATAAATATAAATAGCTTTCTTTGCTAAAGACAGGAAATGATGTTGTCCGCTATAAAATGTTAAAAAAGGCGTTTATGTGAGGTGTATCACAGATTGCGCGTCTTTAGAAACTAATTGAAATACATCGATGCGACTCTGGTTATTAGCGAAAATGAGGTTCTGGAAAGGTATTTAAATAATTGTTCACCTTTTCGCTACTTATCGATTGAATTCGCAGGTGTGACCCGTATAATTTGCTCGTTTTTTGCTGCTTGACTCAGACGTTCAAAGGCAGTTTTATACGTCTTCAGCATGCCTCTGAAAGGTACGGAGAAAGCAAACGTTATGTCTGTACCCCTTTACAGTGGAAAAACCGCTTTCAAGTTGCTGTTGTTGCAGTTGGCCACGTTTATTCTGTTGAGTCTGATATTCGCGGCTCACCGTGTTGAAGCTGGTTTTTCCGCATTGGGTGGTGGGCTGGCCGCCTGGTTGCCAAGCGTTTTGTTCGTGCTGTTTACCTTGCGTCATCAGTCAAATAAACCAGCAGATGGACGCGTTGCCTGGTCTTTTGCCATTGGTGAGGCGCTTAAGGTATTGATCACCATTGCACTATTGGTGGTAGCGTTAGGGATGTTCAAAGCGGAATTTTTCCCGCTTGGCCTGACTTATTTATCGGTGCTGGTTATGCAGATAGTGGCGCCGGCAGTCGTTAACCGTTACCGTAATTAACAACAAAAGGGTAAGAGACATCATGTCTGCATCAGGAGAAATCTCTACTCCTCAAGAGTATATCGGTCATCACCTGACACACTTGCAGGTGGGGACAGGGTTCTGGTCGATTAACATTGATTCGATGTTTTTCTCTATCGCTCTTGGGGTCCTCTTTCTGGTTGTCTTCCGCCGTGTCGCTAAAAGCGCGACCAGCGGCGTGCCAGGTAAATTGCAAACGGCTGTCGAGCTGATCATCGGCTTTATCGATAGCAGCGTTCGCGATATGTATCATGGCAAAAGTAAGCTAATCGCTCCCCTGGCGCTGACCACTTTCGTCTGGGTGTTCCTGATGAACCTGATGGATTTGCTGCCGATCGATTTGCTGCCGCAAATCTGGGCGAGGATTTACAGCGCTACCGGCCACGATGCCGCTCATGCTTATTTGCGCGTGGTGCCGTCCGCCGACGTAAATATCACGTTGTCGATGGCGCTCGGCGTTTTCGTTCTTATTTTGTTCTACAGCATTAAAATGAAGGGTGTTGGCGGCTTTGTGAAAGAGCTGACCATGCAGCCGTTTAATCATCCAGTATTTATTCCTATCAACCTGATTCTTGAAGGTGTCAGCCTGCTGTCTAAACCGGTATCTCTTGGTTTACGACTGTTTGGCAACATGTATGCGGGTGAGTTGATCTTCATCCTGATTGCCGGCTTGCTGCCGTGGTGGTCACAATGGGTGTTGAATGTGCCTTGGGCCATTTTCCACATTTTGATTATTACGCTTCAGGCCTTTATTTTCATGGTTCTGACGGTTGTTTATCTCTCGATGGCATCTGAAGAGCATTAATTTTCTTACAACACAATAACGTTTTAACTGAAACAAACTGGAGACTGTCATGGAAAACCTGAGTGTGGATCTGCTGTACATGGCTGCCGCTTTGATGATGGGTTTGGCGGCTATCGGTGCTGCGATCGGTATCGGCATTCTGGGTGGTAAGTTCTTGGAAGGTGCTGCACGTCAGCCTGACCTGATCCCGCTGCTGCGTACACAGTTCTTTATCGTTATGGGCCTGGTCGACGCCATTCCGATGATTGCTGTTGGTCTGGGGCTGTATGTGATGTTTGCGGTGGCCTAAGCAGAAATGTTTTCTGCAGGGGTTGAACATCAATTATTTAACTTTGAAAGAGGCATTGTGCTGTGAATATTAATGCAACAATCCTCGGCCAGGCCTTAGCGTTCGTCCTGTTTGTCTGGTTCTGCATGAAGTATGTATGGCCGCCTATTACGGCAGCTATCGAGAAACGTCAGAAAGAAATCGCTGACGGTCTGTCTTCTGCTGAACGTGCCAAAAAAGATTTGAACTTGGCGCAGGCCAATGTAACGGATCAACTGAAAAAAGCTAAAGCGGATGCACAGGTCATCATTGAGCAGGCAAACAAGCGTCGCGCTCAAATCCTGGACGAAGCTAAGGTAGAAGCTGAAGCTGAACGTAACAAAATTGTGGCGCAGGCGCAGGCTGAAATTGAAGCTGAACGTAAACGCGCTCGTGAAGAGTTGCGTAAGCAAGTCGCTATGTTGGCTATTGCCGGTGCCGAGAAGATTATTGAACGTTCCGTGGATGAAGCTGCTAACAGCGACATCGTTGATAAACTGGTCGCTGAACTGTAAGGAGGGAGGGGCTGATGTCTGAATTTATCACGGTAGCTCGCCCCTACGCCAAAGCAGCTTTTGACTTTGCGGTTGAGAATCAGGCCGTTGAACGCTGGCAGAGCATGTTGGCGTTTATGGCTGAAGTAGCGAGCAATGAAGAGATTTCAGAACTGTTGTCCGGTGCTATCGCACCGACGAAGCTGGCGAATACTTTCGTTGCCGTTTGTGGTGATCAACTTGATGAAGCCGGTCAGAACCTGATTAAGGTTATGGCCGAAAACGGACGTTTACCGGTGCTTCCCGAAGTTCTGGAACAATTTATTCAACTGAGGGCAGCTCAGGATTCGACAGTTGATGTCGATGTTGTTTCTGCCAATGCGTTGAGTGAGCAGCAGTTATCGAAGATCGCTGCTGCGATGGAACAACGTCTGTCACGCAAAGTGAAGCTGAATTGCAAAATTGATAAGTCTGTCATGGCCGGCGTGATTATCCGCGCGGGCGACATGGTGATAGATGGCAGCATTCGCGGTCGTCTGGAACGTCTGGCAGACGTCTTGCAGTCTTAAGGGGACTGGAGCATGCAACTGAATTCCACCGAAATCAGCGAACTGATCAAGCAGCGCATTGCTCAGTTCAATGTAGTGAGCGAAGCTCACAATGAAGGTACTATTGTTTCCGTTAGTGACGGAATCATCCGTATTCACGGTCTTGCCGATGTTATGCAGGGGGAAATGATTTCCCTGCCGGGCAACCGTTACGGGATTGCACTAAACCTGGAGCGCGACTCCGTTGGTGCGGTGGTTATGGGGCCGTATTCGGACCTGGCTGAAGGCATGAAGGTAAAATGCACCGGCCGTATTCTTGAAGTGCCAGTCGGCCGCGGTTTGCTGGGTCGAGTGGTGAACACGCTGGGCGCGCCAATTGATGGTAAAGGTCCTCTGGATCACGATGGTTTCTCCGCTGTTGAAGCCATTGCGCCAGGCGTTATCGAACGTCAATCCGTCGATCAGCCGGTTCAGACCGGGTATAAATCCGTCGATGCCATGATCCCGATCGGCCGTGGTCAGCGTGAGTTGATCATCGGCGACCGTCAGACGGGTAAAACCGCATTGGCTGTTGATGCCATCATCAACCAGCGCGATTCAGGCATTAAGTGCGTCTACGTCGCTATCGGCCAGAAAGCCTCCACTATTTCCAACGTGGTGCGCAAACTGGAAGAGCACGGCGCGCTGGAAAATACCATCGTCGTGGTTGCTACCGCGTCGGAATCCGCCGCTCTGCAGTACCTGGCGCCGTATGCCGGATGCGCCATGGGGGAATACTTCCGTGACCGTGGTGAAGATGCGCTGATTATTTATGATGACCTGTCCAAACAGGCCGTTGCTTATCGTCAGATTTCCCTGCTGCTGCGCCGTCCGCCGGGCCGTGAAGCATTCCCAGGCGATGTGTTCTATCTCCACTCCCGCCTGCTGGAACGTGCTGCGCGTGTAAACGCTGACTACGTTGAAGCGCTTACCAAGGGGGAAGTCAAAGGGAAAACAGGTTCATTGACCGCGTTGCCGATCATTGAAACTCAGGCTGGCGACGTTTCCGCGTTCGTTCCGACCAACGTGATTTCGATTACCGATGGTCAGATCTTCCTGGAGTCCAACCTGTTCAACGCCGGTATTCGTCCTGCGGTTAACCCGGGGATTTCCGTTTCCCGTGTTGGTGGCGCCGCACAGACCAAGATCATGAAAAAACTGTCCGGAGGTATTCGTACCGCGCTGGCGCAGTATCGTGAATTGGCGGCGTTTTCTCAGTTTGCATCCGATTTGGATGATGCTACTCGTAAACAGTTGAGCCACGGTCAGAAAGTGACTGAATTGCTGAAACAGAAACAGTATGCGCCGATGTCGGTTGCGCAGCAGTCTCTGGTGCTGTTTGCCGCGGAACGTGGTTATCTGGAAGACGTTGATCTGGCGAAAATCGGTAGCTTTGAAGCGGCGCTGCTGGCGTATGCCGACCGCGAACATGGCGAACTTCTGCAACAAATCGACCAGGCTGGCGCTTATAACGATGAGATCGAGGGTAAGTTGAAAGGCATCCTTGATACTTTTAAAGCAACCCAGTCCTGGTAACGCCCGGTGGCCTGCTGTAAAGCAGGCCGCAAGGCTTTGAGGAGAAGCAAAGATGGCCGGCGCAAAAGAGATACGTAGTAAGATCGCAAGCGTCCAGAACACGCAGAAGATCACTAAAGCGATGGAAATGGTCGCCGCTTCCAAAATGCGTAAATCGCAGGATCGTATGGCGGCCAGCCGTCCTTATGCAAAAACCATGCGCAATGTGATTGGTCACCTTGCGTTGGGAAATCTGGAATATAAACACCCTTATCTGGAAGAGCGTGACGTTAAACGCGTTGGGTATCTGGTGGTGTCTACCGACCGTGGCCTGTGCGGTGGTTTGAATATCAATCTGTTCAAAAAACTGCTGGCTGAAATGAAAGTCTGGAACGAGAAAAGCGTTGAGATTGATTTGGCGCTGATTGGCTCCAAAGCGGTCTCTTTTTTCGGTTCGGTAGGCGGAAACGTTGTTGCTCAGGTCACCGGCATGGGAGATAACCCTTCCGTATCAGAATTGATCGGACCGGTGAAGGTCATGCTGCAAGCCTATGACGAAGGTCGCCTGGACAAGCTGTATATTGTGAGTAACAAGTTCATCAATACCATGTCTCAGGAACCACTTGTGGTTCAACTGCTGCCGTTGCCGCCTGCGGATGACGGCGAGTTGAAGAAAAAATCCTGGGATTATCTGTATGAACCCGATCCTAAGTCGCTGCTGGATACCCTGCTGCGCCGTTATGTGGAGTCACAGGTTTATCAGGGCGTCGTAGAAAACCTGGCCAGTGAGCAAGCCGCACGAATGGTAGCGATGAAAGCCGCTACCGATAATGGCGGTAGTCTGATTAAAGAGCTGCAGTTGGTATACAACAAGGCTCGTCAGGCCAGCATCACCCAGGAACTCACTGAAATCGTCGGGGGAGCCTCCGCGGTTTAAACCAGGTTTACGAATTACGTATTGTTGAATTACGTAGAGGATTCAAGATGGCTACTGGAAAGATTATCCAGGTAATCGGCGCCGTGGTGGACGTCGAGTTCCCTCAGGATGCCGTACCGAAAGTGTACGATGCGCTTGAGGTTGAAAACGGTGCTGAAAAACTGGTGCTGGAAGTACAGCAGCAGTTGGGCGGCGGCGTTGTTCGCTGTATCGCAATGGGGACTTCAGACGGTCTGCGTCGCGGCCTGGACGTTGCTAACCTCGGTCACCCGATTGAAGTGCCGGTAGGTAAAGCAACGCTGGGCCGTATCATGAACGTTCTGGGCGAACCGGTCGACATGAAGGGCGACATTGGTGAAGAAGAGCGTTGGGCTATCCACCGTGAAGCGCCGCGCTACGAAGAACTGTCCAGTTCGCAGGAACTGCTGGAAACCGGCATTAAGGTTATCGACCTGATGTGTCCGTTTGCCAAAGGCGGTAAAGTCGGCCTGCTCGGCGGTGCCGGTGTAGGTAAGACCGTCAACATGATGGAACTGATCCGTAACATCGCGATCGAGCACTCCGGTTACTCCGTGTTTGCCGGTGTGGGTGAACGTACCCGTGAAGGGAATGACTTCTACCACGAAATGACAGAATCCAACGTGTTGGATAAAGTGTCTCTGGTATATGGCCAGATGAACGAGCCGCCGGGTAACCGTCTGCGCGTAGCCCTGACCGGCCTGACCATGGCGGAGAAATTCCGTGATGAGGGTCGCGATGTTCTGCTGTTTGTCGATAACATTTATCGTTACACCCTGGCCGGTACAGAAGTTTCCGCGCTGCTGGGCCGTATGCCTTCCGCAGTAGGCTACCAGCCGACGCTGGCGGAAGAAATGGGCGTGCTGCAAGAACGTATCACCTCCACCAAAACCGGTTCTATCACTTCTGTTCAGGCGGTTTACGTTCCTGCGGATGACTTGACTGACCCGTCGCCAGCCACCACCTTTGCTCACTTGGACGCAACCGTGGTACTGAGCCGTCAGATCGCCTCTCTGGGGATTTATCCTGCGGTTGACCCGCTGGATTCCACCAGTCGTCAGCTGGATCCGCTGGTTGTCGGTCAGGAGCACTACGACGTTGCGCGTGGCGTTCAGTCCGTGCTGCAACGTTATCAGGAACTGAAAGACATCATTGCGATCCTGGGTATGGACGAACTGTCTGAAGAAGACAAGCTGGTCGTATCCCGTGCGCGTAAGATCCAGCGCTTCCTGTCGCAGCCGTTCTTCGTCGCGGAAGTATTTACCGGCTCTCCGGGTAAATTCGTTTCGCTGAAAGATACCATTCGTGGCTTTAAAGGTATCATGGACGGCGAATACGACCACCTGCCGGAGCAGGCGTTCTACATGGTTGGTTCCATTGAAGAAGCAATGGAAAAAGCCAAGAAACTGTAACGCCTTGTAGGAGGGTGATATGGCTGCTATGACTTACCATCTGGATGTCGTTAGTGCGGAACAGGAAATGTTCTCTGGCCTGGTGCAGAAAATCCAGGTAACGGGGAGCGAAGGCGAACTGGGTATTTATCCAGGACATGCCCCTCTGCTCACTGCCATTAAGCCCGGTATGGTTCGTATTGTTAAACAGCACGGTGAAGAAGAGTATATCTACCTGTCCGGCGGCGTCCTTGAGGTGCAGCCGAACATGGTTACCGTACTGTCAGATACCGCCATCCGTGGGCAGGATCTGGATGAAGCGCGTGCGTTGGAAGCGAAGCGCAAAGCTGAAGAGCATATCCGTAACTCGCATGCCGATGTGGATTATGCTCAGGCTTCTGCCGAGCTGTCGAAAGCAATTGCGAAACTGCGCGTTATCGAACTGACCCGAAAAGCGATGTAACAGATAAGCGTTTGATAAAAAGCCAGTCGGTTTAATTTTACTGACTGGCTTTTTTTATGTCTTGAGTCAGCCGACTAGGTTATCCCCACCGATAAATAAAGCGGTAGTGCGATTTTTTAGCAAAAAACGGGCAAGGTGGTCTCTGTTCAGAATAGTTTTCAGTAAACTAGCATTTTCGTCGCGGGAGTAATGTCTTTGCGAAAGACCGGTGGGTTAAGCCCGCCGCGAATAAAAACAGGTAGTAATTCTGTGTTATAACAGGTTTACTTTTGTTCATCTATTTTGGTGGTCTGCCAATCAGTTTTCGTCAGGATGCTTATGTCGAACAGCGCTATGAGTGTGGTTATCCTTGCAGCAGGTAAAGGAACCCGCATGTACTCCGATCTTCCTAAAGTTTTGCACCCGCTAGCGGGTAAACCGATGGTTCAGCATGTTATAGATGCGGCGATGAGCGTCGGCGCACAGCATGTTCATCTGGTTTATGGGCACGGGGGAGACTTATTGAAGCACACGTTGTCCGATCAGGCATTGAACTGGGTGTTACAGGCAGAACAGTTGGGGACGGGGCACGCCATGCAACAGGCGGCGCCCTATTTCGCCGATGATGAAGATATTCTCATGTTGTACGGCGATGTGCCGTTAATTTCGCCGGCAACGTTGCAACGTCTGTTGCGGGCTAAGCCGCAGGGCGGCATTGGATTATTGACCGTGAAGCTGGACGACCCGTCTGGCTATGGACGTATCGTACGGGAAAACGGCGCTGTCGTCGGGATTGTGGAACATAAAGACGCCAGCGATGAACAACGTCAGATTAATGAAATCAATACCGGAATCCTGGTTGCCAACGGTAACGATTTTAAGCGCTGGTTAAGCCGATTGAATAATGATAATTCCCAGGGTGAGTATTACATCACCGATATTATTGCGCTGGCCGCGACGGAAGGGAAAAGCGTGATTGCGGCGCATCCTGAGCGCCTGAGCGAAGTGGAAGGGGTGAATAATCGTCTGCAACTTTCGTCCCTGGAACGCGTTTATCAGCGTGAGCAGGCGGAAAGATTATTGCTGGAAGGCGTCATGTTGCTTGATCCGTCCCGCTTTGATCTGCGTGGTGAATTACGCCACGGACGCGACGTTACTATTGATGCCAACGTGGTGCTGGAAGGTCAGGTTGCCTTGGGTCATCGGGTTAAAATCGGCGCGGGCTGCGTGATTAAAAACTGTGTCATTGGTGATGATTGTGAAATCAGTCCATACTCAGTGTTGGAAGACGCGGCGCTGGAAGCCAACTGTACCATCGGGCCGTTCGCCCGTCTGCGTCCCGGCGCCGCGCTGGAAGAAGGGGCTCACGTCGGCAACTTTGTTGAGTTGAAAAAAACGCGCCTCGGTAAAGGTTCGAAGGCCGGTCATCTGAGTTATCTCGGGGACGCGGATATTGGTGCCGGAGTCAATATTGGCGCCGGAACCATTACCTGTAATTACGACGGGGTCAACAAGCATAAAACGATCATCGGCGATGATGTGTTCGTTGGATCCGATACCCAACTGGTGGCGCCGGTTAAGGTGGCGGCAGGCGCGACTATCGCCGCCGGCACGACGGTGATGAAAGACGTCGCTGGCGCGGAGCTGGTCTATAACCGTAAAGAGCAGAATCATAAAGCGGGCTGGCAACGACCGGTGAAGAAAAAATAATGATATTAATCAGCCTTCGCGGATAGCGGAGGCTGTTTTGCCCTGCGTTTTGATGATCTATCAGTAAAAACTCACGGCAAAACATAATAATCCCCAACTCTCTACAAGGCTCGGGGAATCCGGAAAAAACCGGAACAATCAGGTCAAAGACATCCCTGGTGACACAATATGTCACTTATATAGGAATACAATCGATGTGTGGAATTGTAGGCGCAGTTGCGCAACGTGATATCGCAGAAATCCTGTTGGAAGGTTTACGCCGTCTTGAATACCGCGGCTATGACTCTGCCGGTCTGGCAGTGGTGAATAGTGAAGGACAGGTTGCCCGTTTACGGCGCTTGGGAAAGGTGCAGATGCTGGCCCAGGCGGCCGAAGAACATGCGCTGAATGGCGGCACCGGCATTGCCCATACCCGTTGGGCAACGCACGGCGAACCTTCAGAGGCCAATGCGCATCCCCATGTTTCTGAAAACATCATCATCGTTCACAACGGTATTATTGAAAACCATGAACCGCTGCGTGAATTGATGATCGAGCGCGGCTATCGCTTTGTTTCGGAAACCGATACCGAGGTAGTTGCCCACCTGGTTCATTTCGAGCAGAAACAGGGCGGTTCGCTGATTGACGTGGTTAAGCGCGTCATTCCGCAACTGCGCGGCGCTTATGGCATGGTGGTTTTGGATAGCCGCGATCCCGGCGTATTGGTTGCCGCCCGCTCCGGCAGCCCGTTGGTCATTGGACGCGGGATGGGGGAAAACTTCATTGCGTCCGATCAGTTGGCGCTGTTGCCGGTTACTCGCCGTTTTATCTTCCTGGAGGAAGGCGATGTCGCTGAAATCACACGTCGCGACGTTCGCATATTCGATAAGGCCGGCAACCTTGCCGAACGCGAAGAGATTGAATCAAAAGTTAATTATGATGCCGGTGACAAGGGCGCTTACCGTCATTACATGCAAAAAGAGATCTATGAGCAGCCGATGGCGATTAAGAACACCCTTGAAGGGCGCTTCAGCCAGGGCGAGGTTAATCTCTCTGAATTAGGTCCGAAAGCGAATGAACTGCTGTCGCAAGTACAGCACGTGCAAATCATCGCCTGCGGAACCTCGTACAACTCCGGTATGGTTTCGCGCTATTGGTTTGAAGCATTGGCTGGCGTTCCCTGTGATGTGGAGATCGCCTCTGAGTTTCGTTACCGCAAACCGGCGGTACGGCAGAATAGCCTGATGATTACCCTGTCCCAGTCGGGGGAAACCGCCGATACGCTGGCGGCGCTGCGTTTATCCAAAGAGCTGGGTTATCTGGGCTCATTGGCTATTTGTAACGTGGCGGGATCCTCGCTGGTACGTGAGTCGGATCTTTCCTTGATGACCAAGGCTGGCGTTGAAATCGGCGTAGCTTCCACCAAAGCCTTTACCACCCAACTGACCGTACTCTTGATGCTGGTGGCGCGTATCGGCCGACTGCGTGGCATGGACGCTCAGGTTGAACAGGGTATTGTGCATGGTCTGCAGGCATTACCAGCGCGTATTGAGCAAATGCTGTCGCAGGATAAACTCATCGAATCTCTGGCCGAAGGTTTCTCCGATAAGCATCATGCGTTGTTCCTGGGACGTGGCGATCAGTACCCTATCGCCATGGAAGGGGCGCTGAAGCTGAAAGAAATCTCTTATATTCATGCTGAGGCCTATGCCGCCGGTGAGCTGAAGCATGGTCCGTTGGCGTTGATTGACGCGGATATGCCGGTCGTGGTGGTGGCGCCCAATAATGAGCTGTTGGAGAAACTGAAATCCAATATCGAAGAGGTTCGCGCTCGCGGCGGCGAGCTTTACGTCTTTGCCGACGAAGATGCCGGTTTCACCAGTAGCGAAAATATGAAAATTATTCCGCTGCCCCATATTGAAGAGGTGATAGCGCCGATTTTCTATACGGTGCCGCTGCAATTGCTGGCTTACCATGTCGCGCTGATTAAAGGCACCGATGTCGATCAGCCGCGCAACTTGGCCAAGTCGGTGACGGTGGAATAAAGCGAAAAGCGACAACGCATCATATGGAGTCCGGCAAGGTATTGCCGGACTTTTTTATTGGCTTGATAACTTATTTGGCGGGCAGAAAAGAAATATCCATGTAATATTTCTTTTCGTTGTTCCTGTCGACGTAAACAGTCACGGTATCGCGGTGAATAGCGTGCTCCGGATTATAAAACAGGTTGGCGCTATAAAAGGTTTTCGTCTGCTTGGCGCTGTCGGTAAACTGGGCGACGATCCGGTACGGGTGAACGCCGTTCACTTTCAGCATGCTGTTTTGCTTTATTTCGGTTATTTTCGCCGTGATGGGTTGGCCGCTATGCCTGAGCGTTTCGTTCATGGCTTGTTTTCTGCGGATCAGATAAAGCGGCAGGCTCCCGGCAAGCATAAAGGTCAGCCCCATGAGCGCCATTATAAAGGGAGCGAAATAAAACAGAAAAGCCGACTGGGGGTTGATTTTGGCGTTCCTCGGGTTGTCCGGATCGTACAGTACCTCAACCGTTTCACCATCACTGCCTGCATAGCTGGTGCTGGCCAAGTTGGAACGAAACGTTATTTTTTTTCCATCAGAGACAAAAAAATTGATGATGGGGTAATAAGACGAGGAGGTCTTTGTACTGCGAACAAGGTCGATGATCATGCCTTTAGTGCTGACGGCATTCTGCTTGAAACTGTAATCCTTGATGAAAATGTAGCCGCTTCCGCCCAAAATCATTATCCCGATCACCAAAAAACACATTAGTATTTTCTTCATATTTAGCCGACGATCCTTGTTTTAAATGCTCTGTTTTCTTCATGAGTCCTTCCTGTGTGGATTCAGGCGGGATTTTGTGAAAAAAAGCGCTTTTATCCAAGGGCTCTTTTCCGGTAGTTGCTGGGCGTTTATAGCACTATTAACATGTTAGAATGTCCGCTAATTTCAGTTTTATCAAAACAGATCATTATGGACAACAAGCAACAGTATTTGGATATCGCCGCAGGAAAAGGTAAGGCCTCGCCCTCAACCATGGTTGTTTTTCATTCTGAAACGCTGAATTACCGATTGCTGGAAAATAACCTGGAGGCGCAGCGTTTCTTTACCGATGGTGAGGTGAGCTACGCGGAAGACCAACAGGGCGGCTTTGTTTATACCTGTCGCCATGGCGATGATACTTTAACGTTTCGTATTCAAATTATGGATCGTTTAGAAGACGAAGTCGTTAATCCATATTACTCAACCGATCCTCTTTCGCCTGAGCTGCTGGCTGCAGTCAATGCTTCGCCGCAGGTCGTGTTTGTGGAGTGCTTTTTCGAACAGCATCCGCTGATCGCCTACCGTTATCAACTGAGAATGCTGCATCTGTTGGCGCCTGACTTATTACTTGGTATTGATGTTTCCGCCGCCGACAAAGCGTTTACGCCTGAATGGCTGCGCTTCCAACTGGAAGACGACGTACTGCCGGAAGTGGAGAGCCTCTATACGATCCACGCCATTTACGATCCGGACAATAATCCACCGACCACCTTTTGGTTCCATACCCACGGGCTTAGCCGTTGCGGCATAACCGAAGTGGAGCTGGTTATTCCACATACGCTGAACTCCTATTACGGTATTCCCGAACTGTTCAGAAACTTCGCTAATAATTGTATTGAAAATCGCCAAATAGTGTTTAACAAGCCTATTCTGTGTGGGCAAACGCAGGCTGGCTACGAATACGTGGTGGCGCTGCCTTTTGAAGAAGGCCTGCGGCACGTCAATCGATCCATACCGGTCGATCAGCTTAAACCGCTTGAAGAGATGCATTACGATCTGACCGATACGCCTGCAGGCGAATTTCTTGGCGATCGGGCCGATCGTGACGAGGTTCATCAGACGCCATCCTGCATGTTGTTTCGCGTAACGGAAGAAAATTCGCTGCTGGAGACCTTCTTCAAGGGATTTGAAGAGCAGAATGCCATCATGTTCTGGCGAACAAACGCCGAAACGTATGAAATGTCGCGCAAAGCTAAGCTACGTTGGCATTACTTTGGCCGGATGTTCGAAAACTATGCGGTGCCCGCGGAGCCGGTTAAAAAAGGCTTTTTTGCAAAATTGCTAAATAAAACAGCCGAGCCGCAGCAGGAAAGCGAATGGCGCTTTCTGGTCAAATGCGGAATTCCCTACGGCAAACCGGGCGAAGGCGAGCGTGAGCATATGTGGTTTATCCCTGAGTCGCTGAACGGCGATGCCTTTACCGGAAAATTAATAAACCATCCTTTCCGTATTGATAAGATGAAAGAGGGGGGCATTTACCCGCTCGACTTGAGCTTGATTTCCGACTGGGTGATTTATTTCCAGGATGATAAATATACGCCGGATACCATTTATAAACTATTGGCTGGCAATGGCCAGACCCATTAAATGAGTTGAACTGCGCCAGTCTGTGGCGACGGACGAATACGGCTATTTATTTGCTCCGCCGCCGCGTGCCGTCAGCAGGAGATACCCAGTGAATGGTCATGGCCTTTTCCTCGCATATTGAAATCTGTTGCGAGTAATAAGAGAATGGATTGTCGTTAATTTCGCCAACGGATGGAGATATATGATGGCTGTGCTGAATTATTCTGCTGAACAAGGATTAATGAATTACGATTTTTCCCGATGGATGGGAAATAGCGCCGGTGCCGATTTTGATTTTAAAGCGCTGGGGCAGGCAATGGATTGCCATCGCACGTTCAATCAGGCCGGCATCATTTTCAATGATGGCGTCCGCAGCTTTCTGGTTCGACCTTCTCGTCGTTATGCCAATTCGTCGCATAGTCAGGTAACGCATGTGGTTGTTAGCAAAGTGCCTCAATTTAATAGTCACTTTACGGAAAAAGGCATCAAAGAGGCTGTATCTTCACCTTCATTGGGGGGGGAGATTGCATCAACGGCTTTATCCTGCGGCGCTTCGTTACTAACTGCTGCTGTTTTTATTTTCGGATCTTCGGCTATGCCTATCACTGCTGGCACCAGTGGTGCATTAGCTGTTCTTGCTTATGCGGGCACGATGGCGACGGGGGCTCAATGTATTAACGGTACATTGCGCGTAGTAGATATTGGATTATTAGATTCTCAAACGGTTAGCTGGTTGGATTCAGAGGATTGGTATATAGCGACTTCAACGGCTCTGGATTTGATCTCGCTTGCGGCAGCTGGTGGGGCACTGAGGGAGGTATTAAGAACATATAACACCATGAAATCTATTTCATCGCTGAAAGTTCGTGACTGGTTAAAAACCTATCCGCGTCAGGATCGCGCTCGTCTTACAGAGCAAATTATCAAAGCTCAAAACCCTGGCATTTCCAATAAGGAAATTAAAGCGATGATTCGTGCAGGAATCTATCCGAAGCGTTTTCCTGTTGAGCCTGTTCAAAAAGAATTGCAGAAACAGTTGGTCAATACACTTAATAGCGCAATGGCATTTACCGGAAGCGCCGTTAGCGGTGTGGTTGCCGCGCCTGGTAATGTGCGACGTACAGGAAATTATGTTTTGGGCACTCTTCAGTCTCTGGCGACAATAAAATGAAGTGGATAGCGCTAATTGTTGGCAGTACTTTTCAGGATCTCATTGCTCATGGGAGAGAGATTGATACGGCTATCCGGCAAGGAGGGGATACCCTGACTGAGCGCTCGACGTGGGAAATGGAACACTATTTTGACAAACCCTTTTATGAACAGGCGATTCCTCATCCTTTCGCTGCTGGTGGAGTCTATCTCCTTTTACTTATAGCGTTTTCAGTAAATATGGTATTTACTTTATACTCTTTCCATGTGGTGCCTGCGGTTTTTATATCGATATATTTTGGCGCTATGTCTATTTTCTTCATCACTTTACTTTCTGCCGCTCGTCTCATCGCTCGTGGACAGGTGCAGGGATTAATTATTTTTAACTATTTATTTATTCTTGTTTTTTTTGTGTCGATTGCGACATCTGGATACATCGCCTTCGTTGAAGGGTTGCATGATACGAAAAAAACAGTTTTCTTCATTGGAGAATTCGCGGTGCTTTGGTACGGTAGGTGGTTGATGAATAGCCGCGCTTTTTTTCTCTTTGCGTTGTATTGCAGAACGAAACGCCTTGCCCATGCTTCAGCACAAGTCAGAATGCGCAAAATAAGTAAAACGTGATTTTGTTGATAATATATTGTTTATAAAGGATTATTTATTCCCCAATAATAGAAGGTGGAACATGTGGCTATGTTCTATTTTGCTGTATCCTCGTGCTTTTCATATGCATCATGTAGTCAGGTTTCATCGGTCTTTTTATGCAGATGCGCTTGAATTGCTCTGTTGTCATAAAATTGTCACATTACGTACATTTTACTGTCACTCAATTGTCCTATTTTTCCTCCTGCAAACTACACTCTGATTAATCACGACTCCGGATCGACACTACTTTTGGGTATCCCACAGGAGGGATTATGAAACTTATGCGTACCACTCTTGCCAGTATTGTTGCGGCAACTTTTTCTCTGACGGCGGTTTCCGCTTTTGCCGCTGCCAACCTCACTGGCGCAGGTGCGACATTCCCTGCGCCGGTTTATGCCAAATGGGCTGATTCCTATCAAAAAGAAACCGGTAATAAAGTTAACTATCAAGGCATCGGGTCTTCCGGCGGCGTAAAACAGATTATCGCTAAAACCGTCGATTTCGGTGCGTCTGATGCGCCGTTGTCCGACGATAAGCTGGCGCAGGATGGCCTATTCCAGTTCCCGACCGTTATCGGCGGCGTGGTGCTGGCGGTGAATATTCCTGGCATCAAATCCGGCGATCTGACGCTGGATGGTAAAACGCTGGGTGATATCTACCTGGGTAAAATCAAAAAATGGAACGACCCTTCCATTACCAAACTAAACCCGAATGCCAAACTGCCAGATCAGGATATCGCCGTGGTGCGTCGTGCTGACGGTTCCGGTACCTCTTTCGTATTCACCAGCTATCTGGCGAAAGTGAATCCTGAGTGGAAAGAAAAAATCGGCGCCGGTTCTACGGTTAACTGGCCTACCGGTCTGGGTGGTAAAGGTAACGATGGGATTGCCGCATTCGTTCAGCGTCTTCCAGGCTCCATCGGCTATGTTGAATACGCTTACGCTAAGCAGAATAATCTGGCTTACACCAAACTGCTGTCCGCCGACGGTAAAGTTGTTAGCCCGACCGGCGCCAATTTCAGTAACGCCGCCAAAGGGGCGGACTGGAGCAAATCTTTTGCCCAGGATCTGACTAACCAGAAAGGGGATGGCGCATGGCCTA
Source organism: Brenneria bubanii (assembly GCF_022378355.1). Classification (GTDB taxonomy): domain Bacteria; phylum Pseudomonadota; class Gammaproteobacteria; order Enterobacterales; family Enterobacteriaceae; genus Brenneria; species Brenneria bubanii. The sequence goes on along the minus strand of NZ_JAKMAJ010000005.1, from coordinate 278,495 downwards.
TCACCTCCACAACTTTCATTCTGATTCAAAAAGATCAGCCGAAAGCGGAGCAGGGTGCGGAAGTTCTGAAGTTCTTTGACTGGGCTTATCAGAAAGGCGGTTCTCAGGCTACGGCGCTGGATTATGCTACTTTGCCGAATGAAGTGGTTGAACAGATTCGTGCCGCCTGGAAGACCAATGTGAAAGATAGCAGCGGTAAGGCCTTGTATTAAAAATAATTAGAAAAAGAATTGCGTTAAGAATAAGTGTACTAAAATTGTACTACGTTCCTTGTGTTTGGTAGCAAGGCCATTTCGCTGAGTGCGGCAAGGTAGATACACGAAAAATTCGAATTGCAGGAATGCGGTCCCAAAGAGGGAGGTCCAGGGATGGGCCGGTCAACAACGTCACCGCACAGGTAATTTGAAGCATGAGTGTATAACCAAAGGGGATAAGATTTTTTATCCCCATCATTCGCTGCCACTTTTGTTATCAAGCATCGTTAAATTAAGAAGAGAGACGCATGGCTGAGTACAAGCCAACTATCAAAGCCCCCGGAAAACACGGCGATATCATTTTTGGCGCGCTGGTAAAGCTGGCCGCGCTGGTGACGCTGATGTTGTTAGGGGGCATCATTGTTTCCCTTATTGTGGCTTCCTGGCCCAGCATTGAAAAATTTGGTTTTTCTTTTCTGTGGACCAAGAACTGGGATGCGCCGGCCGAACAATTTGGCGCGTTGGTGCCGATCTACGGCACGATAGTCACCTCACTGATTGCGCTGATTATCGCCATACCGATCAGTTTTGGCATTGCGCTGTTTTTGACGGAGTTGGCCCCAGGTTGGCTGAAGCGCCCTCTGGGCGTAGCCATTGAGCTGCTTGCCGCCATTCCCAGCATTGTTTACGGTATGTGGGGGCTGTTTGTCTTTGCGCCGCTATTCGCCAAGTATTTTCAGCAACCGGTCGGTAATGTGCTGTCCGGTATTCCGATTGTCGGGGCGTTGTTCTCCGGCCCGGCATTCGGCATCGGCATTTTGGCGGCGGGGGTGATTCTGGCGATCATGATCATCCCTTATATTGCGGCGGTAATGCGCGATGTCTTTGAACAAACGCCAGTGATGATGAAAGAGTCTGCCTACGGTATTGGTTGTACGACCTGGGAAGTTATCTGGCATATTGTTTTACCCTTCACCAAAAACGGGGTGATTGGCGGAATTATGCTGGGGTTGGGGCGCGCGTTGGGTGAAACCATGGCGGTGACCTTTATTATCGGCAACACCTACCAGTTGGACACCGCATCGCTCTATATGCCCGGTAACAGTATCACCTCGGCATTGGCAAATGAGTTTGCCGAAGCGGAATCAGGTCTGCACACGGCGGCACTGATGGAGCTGGGGCTGATCCTGTTTGTTATTACCTTTATTGTTCTGGCGTGCTCAAAGTTAATGATCATGCGTCTGGCAAAGAATGAGGGGACGCGCTGATGTCGGCATTAGGTATGGAACAAGACGAGTCGCTGCTGCGCTCTCGGAGTAAAATGCAGGCCTGGCGGCGCCAGAAAAATCGTATTGCCTTATGCTTATCGATGGTCACGATGGCGTTTGGCCTGTTCTGGCTGGTTTGGATCCTGTTTTCAACCATCAGTAAAGGGGTTGACGGGATGTCGCTGGCGCTGTTTACCGAAATGACCCCGCCGCCGAATACGGCAGGAGGCGGTCTGGCGAACGCCATTGTCGGTAGCGGTCTGTTAATCCTGTGGGCGACCGTGTTAGGTACGCCGCTTGGCATCATGGCCGGTATCTATCTGGCTGAATACGGCCGGAAATCATGGATTGCCGAAGTTATCCGTTTTATTAACGATATTCTGTTATCCGCTCCGTCAATCGTGGTCGGGCTTTTTGTCTATACCCTGGTGGTGGCGAAGATGGAGCACTTTTCGGGCTGGGCCGGGGTGATCGCGCTGGCGCTTTTGCAGGTGCCTATCGTTATTCGTACCACCGAAAATATGCTCAAACTGGTGCCGGATAGCCTGCGTGAAGCGGCATACGCGTTAGGCACGCCTAAGTGGAAAATGATTTCCGCCATTACCTTGAAAGCCTCGATTTCCGGCATTATGACGGGGATTTTACTGGCGATAGCTCGCATTGCCGGGGAAACCGCGCCGTTGCTGTTTACGTCGCTGTCCAATCAGTTCTGGAGCACGGATCTTATGCATCCGATTGCTAACCTGCCGGTCACCATATTCAAGTTCGCCATGAGCCCGTTCATAGAGTGGCAGCAATTGGCCTGGGCCGGCGTGTTACTGATTACCTTGTGTGTTCTGCTGCTGAATATTCTGGCGCGTGTGATTTTTTCTTCGAAGAAACACTAATAAATTTAAGATGTTGCTTTGCAGCATCCGTGTAAAAAGAGAGAAGTCTTGATGAGTATGGCTACTGAGACATCCACCAGTAAAATCCAGGTACGTAATCTGAATTTCTATTACGGGAAATTCCATGCGCTGAAAGATATTTCGCTGGAGATTGCCGCCAATCAGGTGACGGCCTTTATCGGTCCTTCGGGGTGTGGAAAATCGACGCTGCTGCGCACCCTGAACAAAATGTATCAGCTCTATCCGGAGCAGCATGCCGAAGGCGAAATTCTGCTTGATGGCGGTAACATCCTGAACGATAAACAGGATATCTCTCTGCTCAGAGCCAAGGTGGGAATGGTCTTCCAGAAGCCGACGCCGTTCCCGATGTCCATTTATGACAACATTGCCTTCGGCGTACGATTGTTTGAGAAACTATCGCGGGTGGAGATGGATGAACGTGTGGAATGGGCGTTAACCAAAGCCGCGCTGTGGCATGAAACCAAAGATAAGCTGCATCAGAGTGGATATAGCCTGTCGGGCGGTCAGCAACAGCGTCTGTGCATCGCGCGCGGCATCGCCATTCGCCCTGATGTACTGCTGCTGGATGAGCCCTGCTCGGCGCTCGACCCGATCTCCACCGGCAGAATAGAAGAGCTGATTTCTGAGCTGAAGAATGATTACACCGTGGTTATTGTCACCCACAATATGCAGCAGGCTGCACGTTGCTCAGACTACACCGCGTTTATGTATCTGGGTGAACTGATTGAATTCAGCGATACCGACACGCTGTTTACTGCGCCACGGCAGAAACAGACTGAAGATTACATCACCGGCCGTTACGGTTGATTACGGGAAGCATCATGGATAATTTGAATCTGAACAAACACATATCCGGGCAGTTTAATGCCGAGCTGGAAAGCATCCGTACCCAGGTTCTCACCATGGGCGGGATGGTTGAGCAGCAACTGACCGACGCGATTACCGCCATGCACAATCAGGATGCTGAACTGGCTCAGCGTGTTGTGGAAGCTGACTCCAAGGTCAACATGATGGAAGTGACCATTGACGAGGCCTGCGTGCGTATTATCGCCAAACGTCAGCCGACCGCCAGCGATTTGCGTCTGGTTATGGCGATCATCAAAACGATTTCCGAACTGGAGCGTATCGGTGACGTGGCGGATAAAATCTGTCGCACCGCGCTGGAGAAATTCTCTCACCAGCATCAGCCGCTGCTGGTCAGCCTGGAGTCGTTAGGTCGCCATACGGTGCAGATGCTGCATGACGTACTGGATGCGTTTGCCCGCATGGATCTGGATGAAGCGGTACGTATTTATCGTGAAGATAAAAAGGTTGATAAGGAGTATGAGGGCATTGTACGCCAGTTAATGACTTACATGATGGAAGACTCCCGCACCATCCCCAGCGTATTGACGGCTTTATTCTGCGCCCGCTCAATTGAGCGCATCGGCGATCGTTGCCAGAATATCTGCGAATTTATTTTCTATTTCGTCAAAGGGCAGGATTTCCGTCACCTCGGTGGCGATGCGTTGGAAAAACTGCTGGTGGAGAAAGAGAGTAAACATGACGAATAGCGCTACTCCTGTCCGTATGTAAAAGCGCCCTGCAAAAGCAGGGCGTTTTGCTTTTTAATAGTGCAAAAAAAGAACGCCGGCGCACTACTAACGCACCCACTCTTCAGATGAAACGCTTATAGATAAGCGGCGTAGCTTAATTTATTCACCGTAGTATTCAAAAATAGTGCATGACACGTCTACGGTTTCTTGTTTTTAGAAACGTCTTACCTAAAAACTGTAAGGTTTTAAATCCGCTATTGGCTTCAGTCTTGCAATAAGTATTTTCGTCATCTTTCAGGTTGCAGATGTGGCGGCTTATTTAAATTATTTCCCCCACGCTGAATTTTGTCTTTTGTGGCAATGGCCGGCGACATTCAATTTCTGTTCTCCTGCATCCTGAAATTTATTGGGTATACATGGTGGCTATTTAATTTATTCATTAATGACATGGAGAAATAGCATGACTCGTTCCCTGGCAAGACGGATACAGCAATATGTTTTATCTGCATTACTGATTGGATGCGCTTCCTATAGTTATGCCGGAAAGCAGAATGATACTTTGGTTTATGCCTCGGACAACGAGGTGGAGAATATTAGCCCTTATCATAATACCATGCGCGAAGGCGTGATTATTTCCAACCTGGTATGGGACCGGCTTATCTACCGTGATCCGAAAACCGGAGAATATGAGCCATTACTGGCTACATCCTGGGAATGGGACGCGCCGGAAATACTGGTTTTACATTTGCGCCAAGGCGTTAAGTTTCACAATGGCGATAATTTTAGCGCCGATGACGTCGTTTACACGTTCAATAATATCGCCGGCGCAGCGGATTCAGTCATTCCACAGAGCGTCGACTGGATTAAGGAAACCGTAAAAGTTGATGACTATACGGTTAAACTTTTGCTGAAAAAGCCTTTCCCGGCGGCGTTGGAATATTTATCCGGCCCGACGCCAATCTTTCCCGCCAAATACTATCAACAGGTCAAGCTATCAGGATTCAGTAAGGCGCCAATAGGTACCGGCCCTTATAAAATCACTGGCGTCACGCCGGCGCAAGGCGTCACCATGGAAAAAAATAGCGATTACTTTAAGGACAGCCCGATAGGTCAGCCGAAAATCGGCAAACTGCAGTTTGTGGTGATCCGCGATCCGGAAACCCGCCTGGCGCAGCTGATGACGGGGCAGGTCGACTGGATCTGGCGAGTTTCCGCCGACCAGATGTCGTCGTTGGAAAGCATGCCGAATATTTCGGTGAAAAGCGGTGAAACCATGAGAATCGGTTTCCTGGCGATGAGCACTCATGCCAGCGGGCCGGGCGGCGAGCCGTTCAAGGATATACGTGTCCGTCAGGCGGTGAATCACGCCATCAATCGTAAGGGAATGGTCGATAATCTGGTGCGCGGCGGCAGTCAGCCGGTCTATTCCGCCTGTTTCTATACTCAGGCCGCTTGTAACACCAGCAAAGTGACCCAGTATGACTACAACCCGGATAAAGCCAAACAGCTGCTGGCGGAAGCGGGCTACCCCAATGGGTTTGACACCGATATCTGGGCTTACCGCGAGCGGGATTACGCCGAAGCGATTATCGGCGATTTGCGCAAAGTCGGTATCCGCGCCCGGTTGCACTATGTGCAGTATCCGGTATTGGCGGCCGATCTGATTTCCGGTAAAGCGCCGATGGCGATACGCACCTGGGGATCTTTTTCCATCAATGATGCTTCCGCCTTCGTCACGCCTTATTTCGGCGGCAAGGGCGACGACATCTGGAAAGACGCTGAAGTCACCAACCTGCTGACCAAAGCGGATGAAACCATTGATACCAAACAGCGCAGCGCCATGTACGCTGATTTGCTGGGACGCATCTCTTCCCAGGCTTATTTCGCTCCCATGTTTTCCTATTCAACCAATTACGCCTTTACCTCCGATCTGAACTTCGACAGTTGGCCGGATGAACTGCCGCGTTTCGCGATGGCGAGCTGGAAGTAACAAGCTGTCGGGAATCGATACCGCGATCGATTCCCGCAGACATCTGGTGAGAATGAGGAACCGCTCATGGTTATCTATATCTTACATCGGCTTATGGTCGCGCTGGCGGTGTTGTTTACCGTGGCGGTAGTCAGTTTCTCTCTCCTGCATCTTTCTGGTGATTTAGCCGCGGCGATTGCCGGACCGGAGGCAACGTCCGAGGTCGTTGAACGTATCCGGGTGCAGTATGGGTTGGATCAGCCATTAACCACGCAGTTTATGCACTGGATGTGGTCGGCTTTGCATCTTGATTTCGGTCGTTCGTTTTATTTTGAAAGCACGGTAATGGAGCTGATCGGCCAGAGAATGCCCGTCACCCTCAAGCTGGGGGCGGTTTCTCTGCTGTTGGCGCTGGTGGTGGCGATTCCGCTTGGCGTGCTGGCGGCGGTATTTCGCGATACCTGGGTCGATCGGTGCTCAATTTTTGTTTCGGTTATCGGTCAGGCAATGCCGAATTTCTGGTTTGCCCTGCTGCTGATCGTCATTTTTGCCGTGGGCCTGAAATGGTTGCCGGTAGCCGGCAACGGCAGTTGGCAAAACTTTGTATTACCGGCGGTCGCGCTGGGGTATTACGCCATGCCGTCACTGATGCGTCTGACGCGCTCCGGCATGCTCGACGTTCTGGGCTCGGACTATATCCGTACCGCAAGAGCCAAGGGGTTGAATTCTTTCAACGTGATCGTTAAGCACGGCCTGCGTAACGCCATCATTCCCGTGGTGGCGCTGGCGACGGTCGAACTGGGTTTTATGTTGGGGGGATCGGTAGTGATTGAGTCGGTGTTTGCCTTACAGGGATTGGGTCAACTGGCCTGGGACTCTATCTCCCGTAACGACTTTCCGGTTGTGCAGGCCATTGTACTGATTATCTCGGTGTTTTATATCGGGCTGACATTCCTTGCGGACATCCTCAATGCGGCGCTCGATCCGCGCCTGCGTACTTCATAGGGAGTTTCCATGAAAACGTCTTCATCACTCACTTCCACGCTGGTCGCCAAGCCGGCGATGGCTGAAGCGGGGCTGATTCCGGAACCGGCTCCCTGGCGGCGCTGGGTTGGTAACATCCTCGGTCATCACAGCATGACGTTTGGCCTGATGGTGCTGGCGATCATTGTGCTGGCGGCGATTTTTGCGCCATTAATCAGTCCGCACGATCCTTACGCGCAGGATGTGAGCCAGCGCCTGATACCGCCGGTATGGCACGAGAAAGGCGGCTGGGATCACGTTCTGGGAACGGACAAACTGGGGCGCGACTATCTGAGCCGGCTATTGTTCGGCGCCCGGGTATCGTTAACCATCGGACTGGTTTCCGTGCTGGTGGCCGGGTTTATCGGCATCACGTTGGGCGTACTGGCGGGCTATTTCGGCGGCCGGGTCGATGCGGTGGTCAGCTATATTCTGACGGTTCGTTTGTCGATGCCGATCATCCTGGTGGCGCTGGCCACCGCCTCGTTGGTGGGGGGATCGGTAAAAGTGGTGATCCTGCTGCTGGGGCTGCTACTGTGGGATCGCTTCCTGATTGTCTCCCGCTCGGTCACCCGCCAACTGCGCGAGGCGGAGTTTATCGCCGCCGCCAAGACGCTGGGCGCGTCCTCGCCGTTCATCATGCTGTGCGAAATCCTGCCCAACCTGCTTGGTCCGTTGACGGTGGTGGCTACGTTGGAAATCGCTCATGCCATTCTGCTGGAAGCCACGCTCTCTTTCCTCGGGCTGGGCGTGCAGCCGCCGATGCCGTCATGGGGGCTGATGGTGGCGGAAGGTAAGGCGTACATGTTTTTTCAACCCTGGGTCATCCTGATCCCCGGGGTGGTGCTGGCTATCCTCGTGCTGGGGATCAATCTGGTGGGTGACGGCCTGCGTGATGTAACCGCGCTGGACGGACGTAACTGAGGACGTGGCCATGAATAATGACATTTTGCTGGATGTGAAAAATCTGCGCGTCGATCTGCCGACTCCGCGAGGTACGCTGCATGCGGTGCGCGGGCTGGATTTTTCGGTACGGCGCGGTGAAATGCTGTGTCTGGTGGGGGAGTCGGGATGCGGTAAATCCATGACGTCGCTGGCGCTGATGGATCTGCTGCCGCGCAAGGCGGTGCGCACCGCGGATCATCTTCTGTTTAAAGGCACCGAATTGCAGTCATTGAAAAAACGCGAGATTACCGCACTGCGCGGCGACAAGATGTCGATGATTTTTCAGGAACCCATGACCTCGCTGAACCCCTCTTATACCTTGGGCAACCAGCTTTGCGAGACGCTTCAGGCTCATCGCAAGGTCTCCCTGTCGCAGGCGCGCGATCGCGCGGTCTATCTGATGGAACGCGTGGGTATTCCCATGGCGGCCGATCGTTTGAATCAGTATCCGCATCAGCTGTCCGGCGGTTTGCGCCAACGCATCATGATTGCCATGTCGCTGATGTGCGAACCTGAGCTGATTATCGCCGACGAACCGACGACGGCGCTGGACGTCACCATTCAGGCGCAGATCCTGCGCATGCTGCGCGAGTTGCAACAGGAGTTCGGCATGGCGGTGATTTTCATTACTCACGATCTGGGGGTGGTGGCGCGTATCGCCGATCGGGTGGCGGTAATGTATGCCGGGAAAATAGTGGAAACCGCGCCGGTCATGGCGTTATTTAACCACCCTCAGCACCCTTATACCCAGGCGCTGCTCGATTGCATTCCGATTCAGGGGAAAACCATTCCGGGTCGGCCGCTGAACGCGATCCCCGGCGTGGTGCCCAGTCTGGTTGGCGTACAGCAGGGCTGCGCGTTCAGTAATCGCTGTACCTACTGCTCGGATGCCTGCAGCCAGGAAACCCCTTACGTCGAAGTGACGGAACAGCACGCGGTGCGCTGCATACGCGCTTTACCGGTTCGCAATGCGGAGGTCGCATGAGCCACATGGTCAATCATTATGGCGAGTCCTCTGCGCTGCCGACCCATATTCCGGGGAATGACGATATTGCGCTGGAGCTTTGCTCCCTATCGCGGGTTTTTCGCCTGAATCGCGGTTTATTCGCGCGCGACGGCGAGATCCGCGCGGTGAACGATGTTTCTCTGCGTATCCGGCGCGGAGAAACGCTGGGGCTGGTGGGCGAGTCGGGATGCGGTAAAAGCACGCTGGCAAAAATGCTGCTGGGTCTGCTGACGCCGACTTCCGGCAACGTGCTGATTGAAGGGCGAGAGATAGATTCCGGCAATCGTAAGGACATGGCGGCCCGTATTCAGCCTATTTTTCAGGATCCTTATTCGTCGTTGAACCCGCGCCGGTCGGTCGCCGATATCGTGGAGGTCGCGTTGCGTCTGCACGGCATCGGTACGCCGGCGGAGCGCAAAGCGCGCGTCAAAGCGATGCTGGATGTGGTCGGCATGCCGGCCCGCACGCACAGTCAATATCCTGGCCAGCTGTCGGGCGGGCAGCGTCAGCGCGTCGCCATCGCCCGCGCGTTGATTATGCGCCCGGACATCCTGGTCTGCGATGAACCGACGTCGGCGCTGGACGTATCCGTTCAGGCGCAAATTCTCAACCTTCTGCTGGCGTTGAAACAGGAGTTTGGCCTGACTTACCTGCTTATCAGCCACAATTTGTCGGTGGTCGAGCATCTGGTCGACCATGTGGCGGTGATGCAGAAAGGAACGATTGTCGAGCAGGGGACGCGCGAACAGATCTTTCACTCTCCGCAACATTCTTACACCAAATCGCTGTTGGCTTCAGTGCTTACGCCGGAGCCGGGGCTGGGGATTCCGGACATTGAGTCGCATCAACCCCTAACAAATAATAAGCGTGCGTTCATACCCCCCTCGATTTATCGCGGGCTAACGCACTTGCAAGATGACGGATATATCAAAGAAAAAGAGGATAGACAGCATATGACGCGTGAAGAGACTATCCAGGCCACGGTCGATTATTTTGACTCAGGACAATTTGCGCACACCCTGGCGCGCAGGGTGGCATATCGGACGGAAAGTCAGGATGCCGGCAGCGGTCCTGTACTGATGTCCTACCTGACGGATGAAATGATTCCGCTGCTTGAGAGGATGGGGTTTGAATGCCTGCTGGCGAATAACCCGATTGGCGGCAAAGGGCCATTTTTGTTGGCGCGGCGTATGGAGTCGGAGCGCGCGCCGACGCTATTGACCTACGGCCATGGCGACGTGGTGCGGGGCTATGACGATCAGTGGCGCGCGGGGTTGTCGCCGTGGGCGCTGACCCAGGACGGCAACCGCTGGTATGGGCGCGGCACCGCGGATAACAAAGGGCAGCACACCATTAATCTGACGGCGCTGGAACAGGTTCTAACGGCGCGCAACGGCCATCTGGGCTACAACGTAAAAATCATTCTTGAAATGGGCGAGGAAGATGGATCGCCGGGGCTGAACGAGATCTGCGCGCAATACCGCGACTGGCTGGCCGCCGATCTGTTTATCGCTTCCGATGGGCCGAGAATATCCGCCGCTCGCCCCACCCTGTTTCTCGGCTCGCGCGGGGTCTTTAATTTTGAGCTGCGCATTAACTTGCGCGACGGCGCGCACCATTCGGGCAACTGGGGCGGGCTGTTGAGCAATCCCGGTATTCGCCTGTCCCACGCGCTCGCCAGCCTGGTGGACGCGCACGGCCGCATTCTGGTACCCGGACTGCGGCCGCCGGCGATATCCGACACCATGCGGCGTATTCTTGCCGATATCGAACTGGGCTGCGGGGCGACGGATCCGGCCATCGACCCCGGCTGGGGAGAGCCGGGACTGACGGCGGCGGAAAAACTGTATGGCTGGAATACGCTGGATGTGCTGGCATCGGTGACCGGCAACCCGGATAAGCCCGCTCACGCCATTCCGCCGCAGGCCAGAGCACATTGCCATATGCGTTATGTGGTCGGCAGCGACGTGGCGAACTTTGCTCAGCATATCCGCCGTCATCTGGATGCCAATGGGTTTGAAGATATCGAGATAGCGAATGCCGTTAGCCATTACGCCGCGACCCGGCTTGATCCCAATGATTTATGGGTGGAGTGGGGCGTAGCGTCGATGACCCGCTCTGCCGGCGTCAAGGCGGCGGTACTGCCGAATTTTGGCGGCGGATTGCCGAACGCCTGTTTCTCGGAAACCCTGGGGCTGCCGACGCTGTGGGTGCCTCACTCTTACCCCGCCTGTTCGCAGCATGCGCCCAATGAACATATTCTGGCGGATATGACGCTGCAGGCGCTTAAAATCATGACCGGCCTGTTCTGGGATCTGGCGGAGGAAGGCGCCGGGGTTGCGGATCGTCGTTCACTGATCAATGCGGGGCAAACTAAGGCAACGGCATAGATAAAGACGCGACGAATAACTCTGTTTTGCTTACGCTTTGCGTGTCGTCAGGGACCTGGCGATACGCACTTCGTTCTGATGCCTGACGGTTCAGCAACCTGTGTGAGAGACAATGCATAGCAACGAAATTCGTTACTTTATGGCGGTGGCCAGTACCGGTTCGCTCAGTGCGGCCAGCCAACAGCTGTTTGTCGCCGTATCCGCCATCAGTCGGCAGATCCAACGGCTGGAGGCGCGCCTCGGCATGCCGCTGTTCGAGCGGCATGCCAGGGGAATGATACTGAATGACGCCGGCCATATTCTGGAAAACCACGTGCGGCGCAGCATGGCGGATATGGAACTGGCGATTGCCGAGATTGAGGGGTTGAAGTCGGCTCGCCAGACCACCATCCGGGTGGTGTGTACCGACGGTATTGGGTTCAACCTGCTGCCGACGCTGATGGCGAAGTTTCGTCGCCAGTGCGCCGAGGTCAACTTTGTACTGACGGTGGGCAGCGCCCGGCAGGTTCCCGATCTGATTCGCAATGGCGAGTGCGATGTGGCGCTGAAGTTCAGCCTGGCGCCGGAACATGGCGTGCAGATTATCGCCTCTTTTCCCGCGCCGTTTCTGGCGGTCATGCAGGCCAATCACCCGCTGGCCGCAAGGGATTTTCAGCTTGATGATCTAAGCACCTATCCCATAGTGCTGTCCGATCAGGCGGCGACGGTGCGTCAGCTCTTTGATTTATCGTGCCGGATGAATGGTGTTTTCATCGATCCGGTATTCACCTGCAACCATTTTTCAACCCTGTATGCTTTCTTGCTGGATACGCCGGACGCCATCGTCATATGCAGCCACTTTTCCATACTGTATCGCGCCAAACGCGATGGCTTGCGGGTAAGATCCATCAATATGGATCAAATAGGCCAGCGGATGTTGCAGATCCAGACCGAGGTCAGTAAACCGGCCACCAACGTGCTGAATGATTTTTGCGCCTTTTTGCGCCACGAGCTGGAAACGCAGGATGCCCTGTTTCGGCAGGAATATCTTTTTCAGGGGTGATAAGTCCGGCTGCAATAATGTTTTATCATGATAAACGTCGGGAATTTTCTTCGCGAAAGACCGAAATCGGGACAGTTACTCTTTTTTATCGGCCATCCGTATCAATATATTTAAACGGTCACTATTCCTCTCATCAATATGCTTAATTCCCGATAGGTTTCGAGTTGCCTGCGCCTCGCTCGTAAAGGGTCAACGCGTTGCGTTGCTCTAAACGGCAACGTCTTGTCCCGCCGCCGGCATTTGCTGGATATAAAAGCCGCTGTTTTTTCCGGTCGATCGAACAGCATGGCATGGCGGGCTGGTTAGGGATGGTGATGCGTGGTAGTTAATTTTATTTCTTGTTGGTTTTTATTTTTAAAATATACCAAACTATTTTTGTCTTTTAATAAAATTTTCAAGAAAAATAATAGTGAATTTAGCAATTTAAATACATTTTATTGTGGGTAATATGATGGGTATGGAATGACGGTGTTTCTCAATGGAATATTGACAACCTGCGGCTATTTTTTCTCATTATTTACCGGAGCACTATTATGAATCTGGAAAAATTTTCACGTTATCCATTAACTTTTGGACCATCTCCCATTACGCCGATGAAAAGGCTTAGTGAATATTTGGGGGGGGAGGTAGAAATTTATGCCAAGCGTGAAGATTGTAATAGTGGTCTGGCATTCGGTGGCAATAAGACCCGTAAACTGGAATATCTTATTCCTGAAGCATTGGCGCAGGGTTGCGATACGCTGGTTTCTATCGGCGGAATTCAATCGAACCAGACGCGTCAGGTAGCCGCAGTCGCCGCGCACCTGGGCATGAAGTGTATCCTGGTGCAGGAAAACTGGGTGAATTATGCCGATGCGGTATATGACCGGGTGGGGAATATCGAGCTGTCGCGCATTATGGGCGCCGATGTTCGCCTGGATGCCGCCGGTTTTGATATCGGTATCCGTGAAAGCTGGAAAAACGCCATGGAAGAAGCGTCGCAGAATGGCGGCAAACCATTCCCTATCCCGGCCGGTTGCTCCGAACACCCTTACGGCGGTCTGGGGTTCGTCGGTTTCGCCGAGGAAGTTCGTCAGCAGGAAAAAGAGCTGGGCTTCAAATTTGACTACATCGTGGTGTGTTCCGTTACCGGCAGCACCCAGGCTGGTATGGTGGTCGGCTTCGCCGCCGACGGACGCGCCCGCAACGTCATCGGTATTGATGCTTCGGCGAAACCGGATAAAACCAAGGCGCAGATCCTGCGTATTGCGCAGAACACCGCCGAACTGGTTGAACTGGGGCAACAGCTGACCGAAGACGACGTGGTGCTGGATACGCGTTATGGCGGCCCGGAATATGGTTTGCCTAACGAAGGCACGCTGGAGGCTATTCGCCTGTGCGCCCGCCTGGAGGGGGTAATGACCGATCCGGTGTATGAGGGTAAATCCATGCAGGGTATGATCGGTATGATCCGCAACGGCGAATTCCCGAAAGGCTCCAAAGTGCTTTACGCCCACCTGGGCGGCGCACCGGCGCTGAGTGCCTACAGCTATATTTTCCGTAATGGTTAACGGGCGGTATTGCATTCACCAGTGATTTTCAGCCCGCGAAGTCGTCTTGTGACCGTCATTCCCGCTCGTGCGGGCATGATGGTTTTGTCGCCAACGTCAGAACGTCAGTTGCGTGGTGGAAAGCACTTCCCGCAGACCGATAAAAGAGCGGATCTGGCGCACGCCGGGGAGGAAGAGCAACTGCTCGGCATGCAGCCGGTTAAAGCTCTGATTATCTTTGGTGCGAATCTTCAGGATGTAATCAAACTCGCCGGTGACCACCTGACACTCCATACAGCCGCTGATCCGTTGCACCGATGCCTCAAAATCCTTAAACGAGCTGGGCGTCGATCGGTCCAGCACCACGCCGATTAACACCACCAGACCGGCGTTAAGCGCTTGTGGATCAAGCAGGGCGACAACCCCTTTAATCAGGCCAATCTGTTTAAGGCGTTCAACCCGGCGCAGACTGGCGGGGGGACTGAGATTGACTTTTTCCGCCAGCGCCACGTTGGATAGGGAGGCATCTGCCTGTAAAAGGCGCAGGATGGCGATATCGAAGCGATCCAGCTCATAGGATTTCTTCTCCTCGGCGGAGGGCGTGGCGATAGGTTTTTTCATTGGCGGTTTTCTCACGTCCATACCTGATATCGCATTATGACAATTATTTCGTCATTATGGCGTTTTTGATAATTAAATAAGAAGTAAATCGTTAACTGTCGATAGAATATTTTTTTAGCGGAGAAAAGGTAGAATATTGTGTCGCTTGGTTGCAACCTATGGGCGCCAACCATGCCGTCAACGTAAAGCGTCGAAATCCGCTTTTCCGGCAGTATAATCTGCCGGATATCAGATGTAACATAAGGTTATATTATAGCTATTTATATTATTTCCCCCTTTTCCACGCCATTGATAGCCTGCAATCAATACATTGACGGGTTTAGGGGCAGGGAATGAAAAATCATATCGTGGCATTAACGTTGCTGGCAGGTTTAGCGTCCGTTTCTGGCGTTGCTCAAGCCGATAAGCTGGATGATATTCAAAAAGCAGGCGTGGTTAAAATTGCGGTTTTCGATAGTAATCCGCCGTTCGGCTACGTCGATCAACAGAGCAAAAAGTTGGTGGGCTACGATGTCGATATCGCCGAAGCCATTGGTAAGGCGCTGGGGGTGAAGGTAGAACTGCGGGCGACCAATCCGGCTAACCGTATTCCACTGTTAAGCGCTAAAAAAGTGGATCTGATCGCCGCCAACTTCACGATTACCGATGAGCGCGCCAAGCAGGTTAACTTCAGCGTTCCCTATTTCGCAACCGGACAAAAATTCATCGCCCGTAAAGGCGTACTGAAAACCCCGGAAGACATTAAATCGCTGCGCATTGGCGCGGATAAAGGCACCGTGCAGGAGATCACCCTGCGCGAGCATTACCCTACCGCCAGGGTGATCTCTTATGATGACACGCCGCTGGCGTTCGCCGCGTTGCGTAACGGTAACGTACAGGCCATCACGCAGGATGACGCCAAGCTGGTCGGTTTGCTGGCCAATGTGCCGGATGCTCAGAAAGCCGATTTCGAAATCTCTCCTTTCAGCATCACCCGGGAATACCAGGGAATCGGCCTGCCAAAAGGTGAAGATCGCTTGACGGAAAAAGTGAATGAGACATTGCTGAACCTGGAAAAACAGGGCGATGCCAACAAGATCTACGACCGCTGGTTCGGACCGGAGACAACATCTGCGCAACCGCGCGGCGATTTTACTTTCGCCCCTTTGGAGCAGCAGCCCAAAGCCTGATTCATCGTTTGATGGACGATAAAATCACCGCTTTTCAGCCCTCTGCCGCGCAGGGGGCCTTTTTGTTTATAACGTTTGATAGTTTATAAAAACGGCTGGTTATGAAACTGACAGATACAGCGCTGCGCTATATTGACGCGTGGCTGTTGGCACCCCATTACCTTGGTTGGCTTTGGCAGGGATTTCTGGTCACCTTATGGATCGCCTTGTGTACGATAATCCTGGCGACATCGCTGGGGTTCCTGCTGGCGGCGGCGCGGGATAGCCAACGCCGTTTGCTGCGTTGGCCGGTTATGGCGTACAGCTCGCTATTTCGCAATACGCCGTTGTTGATACAGCTTTTCTTCTGGTATTTCGGCGCCGGTCAGCTATTTCCCTCCGTGATGATGCAGTGGCTCAATACGCCGCACGACATCACACTATTCGGCATCAGCGCGGTATGGCCCTCATTTGAGTTTCTGGCCGGTTTATTAGGCTTGACGCTCTATTCCAGCGCCTTTATCGCCGAAGAGATCCGGGCCGGCATAGGCGGCGTGGCGCGCGGGCAAAAGCATGCCGCGCTGGCGCTGGGGCTGACCGGATGGCAATCCATGCGCCATGTGGTACTGCCGCAGGCGTTGAAAATTGCCTTACCGCCGCTGTTGGGTCAGTACATGAATGTTATCAAAAATTCATCATTGACGATGGCGATTGGCGTGGCCGAACTCTCCTATGCATCCCGTCAGGTGGAAACTGAAACGTTACGCACCTTTCAGGCGTTCGGCGTCTCAACCGTTTTGTACATCGCGATTATCGCGTTGATGGAAGGCTGGGGAATGTGGCGACAGCAACGTAGTCTGGCCGTGGAGCGCTGAATATGGATTTCACCATTATTTACGATAACGTCGGCTACCTTATGTGGGGTACTTTTCCCGATGGCCCATTGGGGGGCGCGGCGCTGACGTTGACTATCAGCCTGCTGGCGGGTATCGCTTCCGCCGCGTTGGGCATCATTATGGGCGTTGGACTGGCGATGTCCCGTGGATGGTGTGCGGCCGCCCTGGCGACCCTCCTGGGCTTTTTTCGGGCGATCCCGGTCATTATGCTGATCTTCTGGACCTACTTTCTGCTGCCGATCCTTTTCGGCGTCGAGATTCCTGAAATCACCACGGTGGTTTGCGCGCTGGCATTGATTGCGTCGGCGTATTTGGCGCATGGCGTAAAAGCGGGCATTGCGGCGATTGGCCGCGGTCAGTGGCAGGCCGGGTTATCTCTCGGGTTCGGTCGTTGGCAGGTGCTGTGGCACATTGTTTTACCGCAGGCGCTGAGGATGATGGTGCCGTCCTTCATCAATCAGTGGATTTCGCTGATCAAAGATACCTCGCTGGCGTACATCGTCGGCGTTGGCGAATTGACGTTTTTAGCCACGCAGGTGAACAACCGCAGCATGGTTTATCCGATGGAGGTCTTTCTGTTTGTCGCGCTGGTCTATTTTGTTTTTTGCCTGTCGCTGGAGCTATTGGCTAATCGCGTCAATCAGCGTTTCCGCCGCCGGCGGGGAGAACCGCTAGCGCGTGGCTAGGGAGATGCAATACCAGGGCTATCCGGTAATATTCCAACCTTTTTCACGCCATATCCGCGGCAGGTCGCTCATATCGCTGAACATGGTGACCAGCGGATGGTGGATCGGCGTATTGTGCGGGTCGGCGCAATAGTAGAATACCGGAATGCCGGCGGCAATTCCGGCCTGAACGCCGGGCGTCGAATCTTCCACCAGAATACAGTGTTGAACCGGCACCTGCATTTGCTCGGCGGCAAAAATGATGAGGGCGGGATCGGGCTTCCACTTTTGCAGATCGTAACCGCTGTAAAGGCGGTCGCCAAAGTATTCGAGCATCTTCGTTAGCCCTAGCGACTGCTGCATTTTACTGACCGGCCCGTTGGATACCACGGCTATCAGCACTTTAATTAACGAAAGCAGCTCAGGCGCGCCTTTGATCGGAAGCAGGGATTCGTCAAACAGGCGTGCTACCTCTTGCCGGTAGTGGCGCTCAAGGTTTTCCACCGATACGGTCAGCCCGTGCTTCTGGCCAATGCGGGCAATAATTTCATGCAGCTTCATACCCTTATAGTTTTTTATTACCTCCTCCAGCGACAGCTTGACGCCGTAGGGAACGAAAACATTAACATAGGCCTGGCAACACAAGACCTCGCTGTCGACCAGCGTGCCGTCACAGTCAAATAAAACGCATTCAATACGGGGCATGAAAGATCCTTATCGGGAGAAAGGTACGGCTATTTAATACGTTGTTTTTATCTTTCCCGCAAACTTTCCGAGCGGGACAATGAGCGTGGACAGGCATCCGCGTTGCGTGGCTTTGGCCATTGCGGCTAATTCGGCGGATTTGCCACTCGGCCTCTCTCTGCCGGGGGAAATTAATCAAAGAGCATCGGCTCGCGTTTTTTCGACCGCTTAACGCCTATTTTCATAAGTTATTTTTATAGAAAGAAAAAAATGGCGGATCCGCGTTAATGCCTACCATTTTGTTATAGGATACCCAAAAATAATCATCACTTTTTTGGAACTCTGACAATGAATAAATCGCAATCTGGTCATGCCGGTGAGCAGGGAGTGCTGGAGCGTGTATTTAAACTGACACAGCACGGCACCACCGCGCGCACCGAGATGATCGCGGGTTTCACCACTTTTTTGACCATGGTGTACATCGTTTTCGTTAACCCGCAAATTTTAGGCATCGCAGGCATGGATACGCAGGCGGTGTTTGTCACCACCTGCTTGATTGCCGCGTTCGGCAGTATTTTTATGGGGCTGCTGGCTAATCTGCCGGTCGCGCTGGCGCCGGCCATGGGGCTGAATGCCTTTTTCGCTTTTGCCGTCGTCGGGGCGATGGGGCTGTCGTGGCAGGTGGCCATGGGGGCGATTTTCTGGGGGGCGATTGGCTTCCTGCTACTGACCATTTTCCAGATACGTTACTGGATGATTGCCAATATTCCGTTGAGTTTGCGGTTGGGCATCGCCAGCGGCATCGGTCTTTTTATCGCCATGATGGGATTAAAGAACGCCGGCATCATTGTCTCCAATCCCGAAACGCTGGTTTCGGTGGGGAACCTGACCTCTCACAGCGTCTTGTTGGGCGCGCTGGGTTTCTTCATTATTGCGGCTCTGGCGTCGAGAAATATTCATGCGGCGGTGCTGATCTCGATCGTGGTTACCACCCTGATAGGTTTGGCGCTGGGTGACGTTAAGTTTAGCGGCATTTTCTCCATGCCGCCCAGCGTGACCTCCGTTGTTGGGCAGGTTGACTTGGCGGGCGCGCTGAACCTCGGGCTGTCCGGCGTAATCTTTTCCTTTATGCTGGTTAACCTGTTTGACTCTTCCGGCACCTTGATTGGGGTCACGGATAAAGCCGGTCTGGCGGATGAGCGCGGCAAGTTCCCGCGTATGAAACAGGCGCTGTACGTGGATAGCATCAGTTCAGTCGCCGGGGCGTTTATCGGCACGTCTTCGGTGACCGCCTATATCGAAAGCTCTTCCGGCGTCACCGTCGGCGGACGTACCGGCCTGACGGCCGTCGTCGTCGGCCTGTTATTCCTGCTGGTTATTTTCCTGTCGCCTCTGGCAGGTATGGTGCCGGCTTATGCGGCGGCGGGCGCGCTGATCTATGTGGGCGTATTGATGACCTCCAGCCTGGCGCGGGTTAAATGGGATGATTTAACCGAAGCGGTACCGGCCTTTATTACGGCGGTGATGATGCCATTCAGTTTCTCGATCACTGAAGGTATTGCTCTGGGCTTTATTTCTTATTGCGTAATGAAGCTGGCAACGGGGCGCTGGCGTGAAATAAGCCCTTGCGTGGTGGTTGTGGCGTTGTTGTTCCTGTTAAAAATTATTTTTATCGACGCACATTAATCTCATGATGCTCCGGGGCGTTCGCCCCGGAGTTCCGTATGGTCGTCAGTTGCACGCCATTACCAACATTCAGGCATGATGGTTCGTCCTGTTTTGACCGCCGATCGCCGTTACGAGGGCGTGCCCGGCGTCGGCTTTTCGGCGGAGTGGCTGGTTAGCTTCATATAACGTAAGGACTGGCGCTGTTGTTGTATGATTTCACCCGTTTTCTTCATGCCCGCCTCGGCTGAGTAGCGCCACATCACCAGACGGTTTAGCGTCGGGACATGAGCGCAGGCCCAGGCCAGATAGTCATCAATATCACTCATGACCTCAACGGCCGGAAGGCAATCGGAACGCAATCGTCCGGACGCGGGATGGAGGCGCAGGTTTTCCGCGCGGCATTCATTAGAACGCGGTATTTTCATCACCGAATGACGAATCGTGCACAGCTGCGTTGCGGCTTCCAGCGGATCGCGTTGTGCTTCTATCCACGCCTTTTCCGCCAGGGTCTGCGTCTGCATGACCGCTGACGTCTGGTTATTTGCACGCACGTGGACTATTTCGATATCCATACCGACGCTGCCTTCCTCGCTCAACAGAATCGCGATGGTATTTCCGGCATAGCCCAGACTGAAACTGGGCAGGTCGGGATCGGCGAAATAGGGACGTCCATCCGGGGAAACAAGCAGTTTAGGGAGTAACGGATAGCCAAAAAAATAGAACATCATCTCCGCCAGCAACGCCCGGCTTTTCAGATAGCGCTCGCGGCGTTTAGTCGCAAAACCTTTCGTTGATGAAATGAGTTCATCCGGCAATCTTTGCAGATTGGGAAGTGCTTCCGTGCTGGTCCACCGGACAAAATGGCAGGACATTGTTCACTCCGTGATGATGATGAAAAACAGAATGTCTCGTTTGAGTCATGCTTAAGGATGTGTCCTTGCTGTTTCAAGTCGCCGCCGAGTTGGTTTCCCTTCTCTTTATTACTCATTGGCCGAGGCGCTGTTCCGCCAGCCGGCTGGCCGTATCTTGAAAGCGATATCTGCATATTATCAGACAAAAATATGATCTAAAGAAAAATCAATGGATAAATCGGCGATTATTGTTTGTTAATCATAATTATCTTCCGAATAACTGTTTTTTATCGAAAAATAACATATGCATAATATTGTCTGTTTTTCCGAAAAAAACACAACATATTCCCGTATCCAGGGTGGGGCCGATGGGAGGCTGCATTGACTCGGCAGGGTAATCCATCATCGTCCTGCTCGCCTGGCGACGTTGACGGCGGTTTAATGTATACAAATTGATTAAATGTAAGTGACTGCTTACATCAAAACGATGGCGCTGATCTTGAGTCGCGGGGGATTTATCCGGTAACCCCTACCGGTCGTTTGGGCGTTGGCCTGGCGCCGCGCAGAAGAAAACGCAACAGTCCCCCATGTTATTATCTATCATCCTAATGATTTTAATTGATGGTCACCTTGATATAGAACAGGTAAAAAGAACGGGGGGTTAATAAAATTATTTAATCGATTCAGCAAGTTGGTTTGCTATTTTTGATTTTTTAATTGATTGATTTATGTGTTTTTTTGTTTTTTACCGCCGGTCGGCTTGGTGATTTTGGATGATTTTTTTGTGAAATAACTGGTTACTTTTCCTGACGATACTCATAATGTTTAGTGCAATTTACTCACTGGGAATTATCTCTGTTTAAATAGTTGTTTACGGCAATTTTATCGTAATTAATAACATGACTCTGAAGGGTTAGTGTGTTGGCTAAGGAATTGGTAATGTATAAAAAAGTTGTTTTTTGTTCGGTATTAATGTCGGCAGCCCTGCTGAATGGGTGTGCAACGGAATCATCCCGAACGGTTGAAGTGCAGAAGGTCCCTTCTTATAACACCCCCTACCACGGCACCCGTAGCCCGATTTCTATCGGAAAATTTGAAAACCGTTCTAACTATATGAATGGCATTTTTTCCGATGGCATCGATCGTCTGGGAAACCAGTCAAAAACGATTCTGGTGAGTCATTTACAGCAAAGCGGTCGTTTTAACGTGTTAGATCGTACCAATATGGATGAGCTGAAAGCGGAAGCCGGTATCAAAGGGCAAGCGCAAACGCTGAAAGGCGCGAGTTATGTCATTACCGGGGACGTGACGGAGTTTGGTCGTAAAGAAGTGGGCGATCACCAGCTGTGGGGGATCCTGGGGCGTGGTAAAACACAGATCGCTTATGCGAAAACGACATTGAATGTCGTTAATGTACAAACCTCCGAGGTCGTTTATTCCGTGCAGGGCGCGGGTGAATATACCTTGTCAAATCGTGAAATCATTGGTTTTGGCGGCACGGCCAGCTATGACTCCACGCTGAATGGTAAAGTTCTGGATTTGGCAATTCGCGAAGCTGTAAATAATCTGGTCAATGGAATCGAAAGTGGCGCCTGGCGCCCGACTAACTAATGGAATAGGAAAATACCCAGATGTTATCCCATAAAAAAATTGTCCTGCTCGTGGCCGCGACAATCCTGGCCAGCTGTGCCTCTGAACCCAAAACCATTTATCATTGGGAACGGTATCAGCCAACAATTTACGAATATTATCAACAGGATAAGGTTAGCCCAGAAGAGCAGATCGCATCTCTTCAGGCGTCGATGGAAAAAGCGAAAGCGAAAAACAAACCTGTTCCGCCAGGTCTGCATGCTCAACTGGGGTTGCTGTACGCCAATACCGGCCGTGATGGAGAAGCTCGCCAGCAGTTCGCTGCTGAAAAAGCGCAATTTCCTGAATCCGCACCTTTTATGGATTTTCTGTTGAGTAAAAATAAAGGAAATATTCAATGAATCGTTTATTTGGATTGTGCGCTCTTCTTGGGGCGCTGGTGCTGACCGGATGCGCCAAACCAGTCCCTTATGACTACACGGCATTTAAGCAAAGCAGGCCAAAATCCATTCTGGTTTTACCGCCAGTAAACCACTCTCCCGATGTTAAAGCCGGTTACAGCGTTGTTTCCCAGGTCACTTATCCTCTTGCCGAGTCAGGCTACTACGTGTTGCCTGTCGCGCTAGTCGATGAAACGTTCAAACAAAATGGCCTGACGACCGCTGAGGATGTTCAGGCGGTAAGCATAACCAAGCTTCATCAGATTTTCGGCGCCGACGCCGCATTATACCTGGACGTGAAGGAGTACGGCACCACTTACATGGTTATCAATAGCGATACTCGCGTGACCGCTACGGCCCGTCTGGTTGATTTAAGAACCGGTACCTTGTTGTGGATTGGAAGCGCCACGGCTTCCAGCGCCGAACAGCAATCAAATTCCGGCGGCAGCATTATCGGTATTCTGGTGCAGGCCGCGATTACCCAAATTGCCAGCACGATGACGGATAAAGGTCATGATATCGCCGGCATTACCAGCGGGCGCTTACTTGCTGCCGGCCAGCCGCGGGGTATGCTTTATGGCCCTCGTTCACTGCAATACGGCAAAGAAATCAACTAAGCGCTGTACGGGTGACCATCAACGTCGCCCAAAGTAGATGCCGAGCGTTTAGCCATGACTAAAGGCGCTCGCCAATAAGAAATAATCCGGAATCAGTCGGCTGGTTTCGGATTAATTACGTTCGAATGCGGATCGGATGACCGTCAGCGTGCCATCAATATGATTCCGGGCGGCGTTCGAGTTTGGACGACGCGCCGTCTGCGGTCATTGCGTGCGCTATATCGCGGAGCGACGAATCGGCGCTCTTCGCTGACGCCGCTCGCACCAGACGGTAAAAATACCGGCGCAGGCGATAATGGCGGCGCCCGCGATGGTCGATGACTCCGGAATGCTGTCGAGAAAAAGGTAGCCGATCAGCATCGCCCATACCATGGTGGTGTAATCAAAGGGCGCCAGCAGCGAGGCGTCTGCGTAACGTAGGCTCAGGGTAATCAGAATTTGCGCCATGCCGCCGAAAAAACCACAACCGATCAGTAACGCCAACTGTGCGGCGTTGGGCATTAGCCAGCCGAAAAAGACGGTAGCCAGACCAATAAACATCGTCATCAGCGAGAAGTAGAAAACAATGGCGCCCGGCTTTTCAATACCATTCAGGAAGCGGATCTGAACTGACGAGGCGGCGGAACAGAGCGCGGCCAGCAGCGCGAACAGTACGCCGATGGCGGAACCGGTCGCGGCGGCATGAGATGAGAAGACCGATCCGCCGGCGTTTAAATGCGCCCAGAGCATGACGATAATTCCCGAAAAACCCACCACCACCGCCAGCCAACGGTAAAAGCGCACCCTCTCTTTTAACAATATCGCCGCCATAATCACGGTGAAAAGCGGGGCGGCGTAACTGATCGCCGTCATATCCGCCAGCGAGATGTAAACCAGCGCCAGATAATTAAAGTACATTCCCCCGGTACCGGAAAATCCGCGCACCAGGTGGCCGAATATATTTTTGGTTTTAATTAACGCAATGACATTGCCCTGAAACTTAAGCCAGATCAGCAATGGAATCAGTGCGACGAAGGAACGAAAAAAAATGACTTCACCGGTTGGAATTCCGCCGTTTAATCCTTTTACGCAGGCCAGCATTAACGTTGCACACAGGGCTGACATTATTTTCAGTAATACGCCCATTTTAGAATTCATTGTTAACTTCACTCTCTGGCTTAAAAATCGGAATGTGCTTCCCGGATATAAGGGAACCCTGCTTACCATAGAGTGAGCGCGGCGGAGAGGGTTAAGATAATTTCGTTCTACCTGGATAGTTTTTCCTTATAGCCGCTGTCCCTTGTCATATAAATTGTGTATCGCCATACAGGCTTTCCGTCTTATACATCGCCACGCCTTGCTTTTATAGTCATATTACTGTGGTGGTAAAGGGATGTTCTGATTGCTATCACTCTGTTTTTAAATGCTTAACCACCAATGATGCATGGTCGCGCTTAATTCGGGAAAAGCCGGGGTGACTTCTATTCTCAATTAAACATATCGGGGAACGAATGATGAAACTGAAATTGCTTGCGGGCGCTGTATTGGCGATGCCCTTAATGATGCCCCTCTCAACGGCGGCTCACGCGGATGTGCTTGCGGATATTCAATCTCGTGGTCAGTTGAATTGTGCGGTGTATTCCGATGTGCCGCCGTTTTCATCTCCCGATCCTAAAACGCGTCAGTTAGTGGGGATGGACGTTGATCTTTGCAATGCGTTGGCAAAACAAATGGGCGTCGGCGTCAATTTGGTGCCGACGTCGATTGAAGCGCGTATCGCCGTTATTATCACCGGTCGCGCCGATGTCCTGATTGCCAATTTAGCCTATACCAAATCACGTGGTAAACAGATTCAGTTCAGCGATCCCTATTATATTGCGAAAGAAGTGCTGGTGGTGAAGAAGCCCAATGAGGGCAAGACCCGTGCTGATTTTAAGGATAAGCGCATCAGCGCGACCAAAGGAACCACCTCGGAACAATCAATCTATCTGGCCGGCGCCAAAGCCGTGACCTTCCAGGATGCCGCGTCCGCCTTTTTAGCGCTTGAGCAAAATAAAGCGGTCGGTTTCGTCACCAACACCATGACGGGCATCAAGATGATTTCCCAGGCGAAAAAAGAGGGTATCGAGCTGGGTATGATCAAAGAGCCGATGGCGCTGGAGCCGATTGGCATCGGTATGAAGAAAGACGAACCCGCGCTGCTCAATACGGTGAATAGCAGTATGAAGGCGATGGATGATGCGGGCGTTATCGATAAAATCTGGAATACCTGGATTGGCCCGGATACCGAGTACAAAATGGTTCGTGAAGAAAAAGTACAGCCATTTTCCAGTCTGAAATTTGAACCTCTGGAATAATTGATGACTATGTTGTCTGGAGAGATGCCGAAGCGCATCTCTTTATCGCTTGTCAATTCGGGCGAGCAAGTGAAGGTCTCCACCATTGGCAACCGCGCTTATCTGATTGATGCGCCAGGTGATTTTGATTTGTCCGCCCAGCGTCGCATCTGGGCGTTGGCGGCCGCATTGCGGTCGTGCGATGACGTTGATTCATTGATTCCCGGCGTGACCAATCTACTGGTGTTATTCAAACAAACCCCGCCCGATCCCGCCTCGACTATCGCGTTATTGCGCGACGCCTGGGATAAAGCCCAATCGATCGACCCGCAGGGTAAGCTGATTGAAATTCCGGTCTGTTACGGCGGCGAGTACGCCATCGATCTGGATGCGGTGTGCCGATTTACCGGCTTGTCGGCCGCCGAGGTGGTACGCCGCCATTATCAGGGGCGCTATAGGGTATTTTGCCTGGGCAGCGCGCCGGGTTTTGGCTATCTGCATGGTCTGGATCCGGCGCTTGCCACGCCGCGTAAAAAGGTCCCCTCGCTGAAGATGTTGAAAGGTTCGGTCACCATTGGCGGAGCGCAGACCGGCGTTTCGGCATTGACCGGCCCGAACGGCTGGAATGCCATTGGCTTTGCCGATATTACGGTATTTGACCCAATGGCTGATTCTCCGGCGTTGATGGCGCCGGGCGACAATATTCGCTTTCTACCCGAAAGGATTGAATTGTGATAGACGTGATCAAAACCGGCCCGTTGAACACCGTACAGGATCTTGGGCGAACCAGATTTCGCCACATCGGCGTTTCGGTCAGCGGCGCGATGGATCCACTGGCGTTGCGCGTGGGTAATATCATGCTCGGCAACGAGCAAAACGCCGCCGCGATTGAAGTGCAGCTCTTTCCTTTTCGTCTTATTTTTCAGCGCGATACCGCCATCGCATTAACCGGAGCCGATTGCCGCGCCACCCTTGATGGCGAGGCTTTGCCGCCCTGGTGGGCCTGTCGGGTTCAGGCCGGGCAGACGCTGGAAATGCGCTATCCGCGCCGGGGCGCTCGCGGGTATCTCTGCGTGGCGGGAGGCATTGATGTGCCGGTGGTGATGGGATCGCGCAGTACGGCGTTACGCGGCGGTTTTGGCGGTCTTGATGGGCGGCCGTTAGCCAATGGCGATCGCCTGCCGATAGGCGAAAGCGCATGTTGCGAACTGCCTGCCGGCGGGATGGGCGTGGTGCCGCCGGATGTGGCGCTGGCCGAGGTTTTCCCGGTCAGCCGCAGCGGCGTCTTGCAGCTTCGCGCCATCCCTTCCGGGGAGTATGCGCTGTTTGCCCACGACGCGCCGCGCTTCTGGTCGCAGCAGTGGACGATCTCCAATCACAGTAACCGCACCGGCTATCGGCTGAGCGGCGACCCGATTACTCCCGCCAGCGTGGTGGAGATGCGGTCTTACGGGTTGATCCCCGGCGTAGTGCAGGTGCCGCCGGCAGGCGAGCCCATTATCCAACTGAGCGATGCGAATACTGCCGGCGGCTACCCGAAGATTGCCGGGGTGATCGAAGGCGACCTCTGGCGGCTGGGACAGGCGCAAGCCGGCAATTGCATACAATTTGTTGAGAGTCATGTTGATGAAGCGATAGCGGTGGAGCACGCGCTGAATGCTTATCTTGATACGCTGATCGGCAGCTGCCGTCAGGTCGCCGGCGCGGTTTTAGGCGAATAGCCGACCGGATAGGCGCGCCATGACGCCAATCCCCGCCGGCGCGGGGACGACGCGACAATCTTATTGCATACCTTCACAGAATTTCGCGATGCGGTCGCATCCTTCTTGCAGTATCTCCATGCTGGTGGCGTAAGAGAGACGGAAAAAGGGGCTCATACCATAAGCCGCGCCTTGAACGGTCACCACATGCTGTTCTTCCATTAATGCCAGGACAAAGTCGGTATCGTTGCTGATGGCATGGCCCTGGCGAGAGGTTTTGCCGATAAACGCGGCGATGTTCACAAACAGGTAAAATGCGCCCTGAGGCTTATGGCACAGCAGTCCGTCAATCGATGCCAGTCGTTCCAGAACATAATCGCGACGCTGACGGTAGATTTCCGCGCGCTGTTTCAATAATTCCTGCGGCCCATCCAGCGCCGCAACCGACGCGGCCTGAGTCAGCGTAGCGACGCCGCCGCTGTTCTGGGTGTTCACGTTGCTCATGGCTTTGATCAGGTCTTTCGGTCCGCCGCAAAAACCCAGGCGCCATCCGGTCATCGACCAGGCTTTGGATACGCCGTTGACGGTCAGCGTTCGGGTCATCAGCCGCGGCTCAACTTCGGCGATAGTATAAAAGATGATGTCGTCATAAATCAGGTGCTCATAGATGTCGTCGGTCAGGATCCAGATGTCCGGATGGCGCAACATGACGTCAGCGATGGCCTGTAGTTCCTGACGGCTGGCGACCGAACCCGTGGGATTGCTTGGGTAGTTGAGCAGCAGCCACTTGGTTTTCGGCGTAATCGCCCGCTCAATATCGGCGGGATAAGGTTTAAAGCCATTTTCCTGCGCGCAGGGTACGGGCACCGGTATGCCGCCGGCGAATTTTACGATATCGGCATAGCTGATCCAGGACGGCGTTGGGATCAGAACTTCATCGCCGGGGTTAATGGTCGCCAGCATGGCGTTGAAAATAATCTGTTTGGCCCCGCCTGCGGTAATGATCTGGCTGATTTCATAATCAAGATGATTATCCCGCTTGAATTTGCGCTGAATGGCGGCGCGCAACGCCGGCGTGCCGTCCGTTGGCGGATAGCGCGTATCGCCGGCCAGCGCGGCGGCATAGGCCGCTTCTATGGCATGCCGCGGCGTGGGAAAGTCAGGCTCGCCGGTGGATAAACCGATGACGGGAATACCCTGCGCGGCAAGGTCTCGCGCTTTCTGGGTCATCGCGACGGAAGCGGAAATAGTGACATTTTTTAAGCGATCGGCAATTTCAGGCATGGTGTGGATATTCCAGTCAGTCCAGAGTGGCGTCATGCCGATACCGCATAAAATCGGCCAAGACAGGCGGCACGACATAGAGCAAAGAATCAGACCGTCAATCAGGGTCTGCATCCTGAAAAGCATAAGAGTGAATCAACGCGGCGGGCTAATAGCGCTTTGTTGTGGTGACATAACACAAAATGATGGTTATCGGCGGCGGCGGCGTGAATAACGGCATGGCGCCTTGCCCTTTTATAGTGCAGTCAGGGGGCGGGGCGGTCGTCGGGGGGGAAATACCATGTCGGTTGATTGGCGCTAAAGCCTGCCGCTAATAGATTGAAATTTGTACATAGATGAAAGAAAAATAATGATTTCAGCCGCATGGCGATATTTGGCTCAGAATTTGCTTTAAAAAATATAAAGATATCGCTGCGAGGAAACAATCATGAATCTCCGTCGACTGAAGTACTTTATCAAGATCGTTGACGTTGGCAGCCTGACTCAGGCCGCCGATATTCTTCATATTGCGCAACCCGCACTGAGTCAGCAACTCGCCACGCTGGAAGGGGAGGTTAATCAGCAATTGCTGATTCGCACCAA
The DNA here is from genome assembly GCF_022378355.1 of Brenneria bubanii. Lineage (GTDB taxonomy): Bacteria > Pseudomonadota > Gammaproteobacteria > Enterobacterales > Enterobacteriaceae > Brenneria > Brenneria bubanii. The sequence continues at coordinate 249,625 of NZ_JAKMAJ010000005.1, read as the reverse complement.
GCGCGGCGTCACGCCGACCGACGCGGGGAAAATTCTCTACACCCATGCACAGGTGATTCTGCGCCAGTGCGATCAAGCCCAAAGCGCCATTGACGGCGCCGGTTTAGCGCTGTCCGGCAATGTCTCCGTCGGATTGGCGCCGGGGACGGCGGCTCAGCAGCTGGCGCTGCCGCTGATGGAAGAGGTTCGTCGCCAGCATCCGGGAATCATTCTTTATTTTAATGAAAATTTCGGCACCACCTTAAGCGAGCTGATCATGAATGGTCGGATGGACATGGCGGTGATTTATGGCGTCCGCGAGATCCATGGCTTACGTTTTATGCCGCTGATGAAAGAAGATCTCTATTTCGTTTGCCCGCTCTCATTGGGTAAATCGCGGGCGAGCATCGATCTGGCCGAGGTCGCGCGCTACGATCTGTTTCTGCCGCGCATTTATAACATCATGCGTAAAGTGGTTGACGATGCTTTTATCCAACGCGGGCTCGCCTATCGCGTGAACTGCGAAATCGAATCGCAAACGACGCTGAACGCCGCCGTGGGCGCCGGATTAGGCTGCACCATCATGCCTGAATCCTCCGCTCGTGCGATGTTGACGGCCTGCAATGCCTGGATGGCGAAAATCGACAATCCCAATATTCAGGCTTCACTGTCATTTTGTATGTCGGATCATCTGCCGCTGTCGCAACCCGCCACGGCGGTTAAAGACATTTTGCTGGCGCTGATGGCCAAACGCACGACGGACAATCGTCCGCTGGCGCTGGTCGGGTAATAAGAGTCCCTTATCATCGTAAAGCGAAACCCTCTTACCGAATGACCATTTGGCTAGGTTAAAGTGCTTTTTATCCCCAGCGCGCCAGGACTACTGGCGGTTGGCGGCAGGAAGCAATGCGGTGCCCCCTCATTCATACACCGTATATTCATCTCTTCCGCACCGCCTGTTCTTTTGCCTTTTCTGGGAAACCGCGCACGGCGCGGCGAAATTACGGCGGACGATTTGACGGGATAGGTATGCACATTAGCCAATTAGCTTTTAAAGATTTACGCGATGTGGCTCATAAAATGCGCCAGTCGGGGTTATCTCAGATTGAGATCGGCGGTAACGGCTATCGCGTCCGCCTTAAGTTTGATCCAGTGGTTGTCGCCTCCGGCGATAGGCAGACGGCGACGCCGTCGTCTGCCGCGCAAACGAGCATGCTGTCCGCGCCCATGCCAGGCGCCGTCTGGTTGTGGCATCCGAGCAACGGCGAGCCGTTTGCGCCGATCGGCTCCGCGGTCAGACAGGGCGAAGTGCTGGCCCTTCTCAAGGTTGGGCTGATCTATCTGCCTCTGCGCAGTCCGGTCGATGGCGTGGTTGACGCGCTGCAGGTGAGTCAGGGCGAGCTGGTCGAGTACCAGAGCGCCATTCTCAGGTTACGAAAAACAGAGGTTTCATCATGAAGTCGATTGATTTGAATGCCGATCTCGGCGAGGGCTTCGGCGATTATCAAATGGCCGATGACGCCGCGCTGATGCCGCTGATCACCTCCGCCAACGTCGCCTGTGGTTTTCATGCCGGCGATGCGGTGATTATGGCGAAAACCGTGGCGCTGGCGAAAAAGCATCGCGTCGATCTGGGCGCCCACGTGGGGTTGCCGGATCTGATGGGATTCGGCCGTCGGCGCATGCAGATAGAACCCGAGGTTCTTGCCCATTACGTGACGTATCAGCTCGGCGCGTTGTCCGCCTTTGCCCGCGCCGCGGACTACCCGTTGACGCACATGAGCTTTCATGGCGCGCTCGGCAACATGGCCTCTGAAGATGAGGCGCTGGCTGAGAGCCTGCTGCGCGCGGTGAAGGCGTTTGACCCGGGGTTAATCATTAGCACCATGGCCGGTAATGCCGTTGAACGCGCGGCGCGTCGCTTGACGCTGCCGGTCGCTTGCGTTTTCCTCGCCGATCGCGCCTATGAAAGCAACGGATTGCTCGTCAGCCGCGGCAAGCCGGGCGCGGTTATTCACGATCTGGCGCAGGTCAAGGCCAGGGTATGCCAATTACTGACCGAAGGCACCATTCGCAGCATCGACGGTCAGACGCTGCGCGCCGAGGTGTCGTCGATTCTGGTGCATGGCGATACGCCGGAGGCCATCGGCATGGTGAAAATACTGCGCGCCGTGATTGAAGAAAACGGCCTGCGCATTGAGCCGGTATCACAACAGATTGGTTAATCTCGCCGGGCCGTTCCCGTGGTTATAAGTCGCCCTTATCGCCTCAAATCATTTATGTCTTATACCCGTTTGCATTTACTGGATAGAGTCAAATTATCCGGTCCGTTTATTGAAAAACAGTGAGCAGACAATCGTTCAGGAGAATTGAGATGCCATTTTCAGATTACAAAACCGCATTGGTAACCGGCGCATCCGCCGGAATGGGAGAAGCGATTGTAGAACGTTTGTGCCGGGAGGGCATCACTGTCCACGCCGTGGCGCGTCGTCAGGAGCAGCTCTCGGCGCTGGCGGAACGCACCGGCTGCATTCCTCATGCCATCGACGTCGCGGATACGCAGGCGCTGACACGGCTGTGCAGTGAAATTCAGGTCGATATTCTGGTCAATAACGCGGGCGTTTCCCGTCCCGGCTCGATCCTGAATGCCGATGAAGAGGCGATTGATACCCAGGTCGACGTCAATTTGCGCGCGGTACTGCATTTGTGCCGCCTGCTGGTGCCGGGAATGGTCGAGCGCGACTGCGGACACGTCATCAATATCACGTCGATCGCGGCGATTTACAATTTCAACGGCAACTCTATCTATCACGCAACCAAAGCCGGCGTGCACGCTTTGTCCCGCCAACTGCGGGTGGACTGCTATGGCAAGCGCGTGCGGGTAACGGAAATCTGCCCGGGCCGCGTCGCCACCGATATTTTCGGCAATGTGATGGGCGATAAAGAAGAAGGGCATCGCCGCTTTATTGAAGGCTTTGAATTGCCGCAGGCGAAAGACATCGCGGATACCGTAGCGTTTGTGCTGGCCGCGCCGGTTGCCGTGAATTTCGGCAATATCGAGATCACGCCGACGCTGCAGGTGCCGGGCGGGCTATCGACGATGCGCCCCGGCGAAACGGCGCAGTAACCGACGGGTAAGTATTGGAGGAGGAATAAACGATGACGCTCGATTTTGACGCGATTTTCACCGGTCAGTTCGGGGCGATGATCGTTGACGGTGCGGTACTTACTCTGAAGCTGGCTTTGGGTTCCTGGCTGCTGGCGATGGCATTAGCGTTGTTGCTGGTGGTGATCCGTTTAACCCATAAACGGGCGGCGGTGATGCTGGTGGCGGCTTACGTTTCCTATCACCGTAACGTACCGACGCTGATTCAACTGATGATCTGGTATTTCGCTATTCCCACCTTGCTGCCGGAATCGCTGCAAATGTGGATTAACGATTTCAATGCGGAATTTATCTTCTCAATGATCGCACTGGGATTATGCCAGGCGGCTTATTTTTCGGAAGACATCCGCAGCGGATTACGCGCCATCCCCGACGGACAGAATGAGGCGGCCCGCGCGTTGGGCATGAGCTATGGGCGCGCGATGCGCCTGGTGATTTTGCCTCAGGGATTGCGCAACTCATTACCGTCGCTGATCAATCATACCGTGCTGCTGTTCAAGAACACCAGCCTGGCGATGGTGATCGGCGTGACGGAACTGACGTTTGTCACCCGCGAGATTGAAAATCGCACCTTCCGTACTTTTGAATCCTATGTGGTGGCTTCCGCGGCTTACCTGGTCTTTTCTCTGCTGTTGATGGGAGCCGGCGCATTGTTGGCGCGTCATTTCCAGCGTGTTTATGCGAGGTAACCCCGTGTTGGAAATGTTTACCATATTGCATGATAACGGGATGCTGTTTCTGATGGGCCAGTATCCCAAAGGCCCGCTGGGCGGCATTCTCTGTACCTTGCTGATCTCGCTGCTGGCGGTGATCTTCGCCTTTCCCATCGGCGTGCTGCTCGGCGTCGCGCGCATCTCCCCGTTTCGCTGGCTAAGCTGGCCGGCGGCCTGCTGGGTCTATGTGTTGCGCGGGATCCCGCTGTTGATGGTGGTGTTCTGGACCTATTTCTGCGTCCCGCTGCTTATCGGCCATAACATCAGCGGGTTTTCCACCATGCTGTGTACGCTGGTGATTTATGAAAGCGCCTATATTGCCGAAATCGTCCGCGGAGGGATTCAGGCGCTGCCGTCGGGTCAATATGAAGCGTCGCGCGCGCTGGGGATGAGCCACATCAAAGCCTTTCGTATGGTGATCTTGCCGCAGGCGCTCTACAACACCTTGCCAAGTCTGGTGAGCCAACTGGTTTCGATTATCAAAGACAGCACGCTGGGCTACGTCATCAGCGTGCCCGAACTGACCTATGCGGCCAATCAGGTAAATAATCAACTGCTTACCAAACCTTTTCAGGTGTTCGCCATCGTCGCGCTGGGGTATTACATCATCTGTTTCAGCCTGACCTGGCTGGCGAACCGGCTGGAAGCGCATATCGATAATAAACGCCGCAATGAAAACCAGGCGCCAAACCCGGTTACTGACCCCAATGCCATCGCAATAAGGAATGAATGATGAGACCGATGATTATGTTCAACAAGGTCAGCAAATGGTATGGCGACTATCAGGCTCTGACCGATTTAAATGCCGAGATTAAAAGCGGCGAAGTGGTGGTGGTCTGCGGCCCGTCGGGCTCCGGCAAATCCACGTTGATTCGTACGGTCAATCGACTTGAGCCGATTGAACAGGGGCAAATTCTGTTCGACGGCATCGATATTCACGGCACCAGTACGCGCCTGAACCAGTTGCGAACCCGCATTGGTTTTGTGTTCCAGAACTTCAATCTGTTTCCGCACGTTTCGGTCCTGGAAAATATCATGATGTCGCCGGTGAAAGTGCTGGGCGTTAAACGCGCTGAAGCCCGCAAGCACGCGGGCGAGCTGCTGGAACGCGTCGGCTTGTCTCATAAAGCCAATGCGTATCCGGCCCAGCTTTCCGGCGGTCAGCAGCAGCGCGTGGCGATAGCCCGCGCGCTGGCGATGAAGCCGCCGGTGATGCTGTTTGACGAACCGACTTCGGCGCTGGACCCGGAAATGGTCGGGGAAGTGCTGAACGTCATGCGCGGTCTGGCGCAGGAAGGGATGACGATGATGTGCGTCACTCATGAGATGAACTTTGCGCGTGACGTGGCCGATACCGTCTGGTTTATGGATCAGGGGCAGATTCTGGAAAAAGCGGCGCCGGAGAATTTCTTCCGCGCTCCGCAGCATCCGCGCGCGCAGCGTTTTCTGAGCGATCTGCATCAGCACTGAGCGCTTGCTCTTCGCACGATCCCCTGGTTGAAAGCCGCCGAAGCGGCGGTTTCATCACGCGTCAGGGTAGGTTAACGGGTGAGGAAACGCCGCCGCATGGAGAGCGTCACGTTTTCAATCAGCAAAACGCCATTCCATAGAGGCTGTCGCTGGTTGAGGCGAGGCTTCGCCTTCCCGCTGATATATATTTCATATCATAGAAATTTTTTCCCATAAGAATCAAGCGTGATATTCTGATCTCATCGAATGATTTAAAAATCGCCGGCAGGAATGCTAAACGTCGCTTGCGGCGGGAAGGCTGTCGCTTGCCTGTAACCTGAAAGATGAAGGGGATAACCTATTGACGAAGGTGATCGCTTGAGCCTGTTTGAATTGCTTGCCGGCTGTGCCCATCTGCTGGCGGCTATCGCTCTGATTCTGGCTAATGTTTTCCCCGGTTCACCCTGGCTGGCGATCGCCATGGGCGCTACGGTGCTGGCTACGCTATTGCGCTTTAACGCCCTCTCGGCGCTGGCGCGGGGATTCTGCCTCGGCGCTGTTGCGGCCTTTGCGTGGGTGGCGTGGCGCTACCCGTCGCAACAACAGGTTATGGCGCAGGCGCTGGCGCAAGGGGTGGCGTTTTCATGTCTGCTGATTGTTCTCGGCCTGCTGCGTTATCCGGTCAGTCGCTCCGGCACCGTGCGCCAGGCGGCGGGATACCTGCTTTCGTTTCCCATCAGCCGGCGCTATGCGGCGGTGAACGCCGGCAGCCATTTTCTGAGCCTGTTGTTTAATGTCGGCATTATCCCGCTTATCGCCGACCAACTCGGCAATGGCAGGGAAAAACCGGCCGAGGGAGAAGCGCGCATGATGCTGTTGGCCGGGATGCGCGGCGCGGTTCTGATGACCATCTGGTCGCCGATGGGATTGGGGTTTGCGATTGTCACCACCGCGTTGACGGCGCTGAACGCGACCTATTTCATCGCCGCCGCATTCGCCTCGGCGCTGTTGATGATGGCCGTCACCTGCCTTTGGGCGATGCGTTGCGAAGGCGCGCGCAGTGACGCCGCGCCCAAAGGCATCGGGCGCGACGGCTCTCTGCACAGCCTGATCGGCGTGCTGCTGGCCTGCGTGCTATTGCTGGCCGCTGTGATCGGCATCCATATCTGGTTACAATGGTCATTCGTGGTTGCGACGGTATTTGTGCTGCCGCTGTTCGCGCTGGCCTGGCTCTGTTGTGAGCGTTCGGCGCCCCCTGTGGGTCTGCGCCAGCGGGCGGAGCAGATCTTCAGCAACATCGGCTCCATGCGAATGGAAAGCGCCATTTTCCTGTCGGCCAATGTGATTGGCGCCGCTATTTCGCTGACTATCCAGCAGCAGCCCGGATGGCAGGCATTACAGACTGCCCATTTTCCGGCCTTGGCGGTGTTGCTGGCCTGCTTGCTGGTGGTTCCGCTGGCCGGCGGCCTGTTTATTCCCCACTCGATTTTCGTGGTGTTGCTGGCTCAGATATTCGGCGCCAGCGAGTTGGGAATGACGCACCCGATGGCGCTGGCCCTGGCGCTGACGCTCGGTTGGGCGATGGCGATCGCCATATCGCCCATCAGCGCCATGTCTTTGCTGACCGGCGCGCTGTGCGGCGTAAAACCGCAAAAAGTCGGCCTGCTATGGAACCGCAGCTTCGTTGGGCTGATGTTCGTCGTTTCCACCGCCATCGTTGGCGTGGCCTATCTGTATGGATAAAAATCCTGTCTGCGCCCGCCCGAGTTACTTATTTAGGAGTCCTGTTGTGAAATTCTTCGATGCCGAAGCGACGGCCAAACTACTTCCTTACGATCGTCTGGTCGATGCCCTGGACCACATGGCCCAACTGGCGCTGAACGGGCAGGCGCAGGCGCCGGTGCGTCAGAGCGTACCCGCTCAGAACGGCGGCGTATTGCTGATGATGCCAGCTTCCGATCCCCAACATTTATGTGTAAAGCTGCTTACCGTACATTCAGGCAATCCCGATCGCGGCCTGCCGGCGATTCAGGGCGAACTGGTGCTGATGCGCGCCGATACCGGCGAACGCTTGCTCTCGCTGGATGCGCCGACCGTCACCGCACGGCGCACGGCTGCGCTTTCGCTGCTGGGCGCACGTAAACTGGCTCATCCGGATGCCGATAGCCTGTTGCTGATTGGATCCGGCGTACAGGCGAAAGCGCATATTCAGGCCTTTGCCGCGCAATGGCCGTTACGCCGGGTACGTATTTTATCAAAGCGCCTGGCGCGCGCGGCGGCGCTGGCGGAGTATGTACGCGAACAGCTGGGAGTGGATGCGGAAGCGATTGAATCGGTGGACGAACGCGAGGCGCAGGCCGGACTGATTGTTTCGGCGACCACCAGCCGTACGCCGGTGCTTTCGGTGCCGGTGCCGAATCACAGCACCATTATCGCCGTCGGCGCCTATCAACCGGAGATGGTGGAGATTGCCCCATCGGTGGTGAATCGCTGCGACCTGTTCGTCGATACGCTGGAAGGCGCTCAGGAAGAGGCGGGTGATTTGATGCAGGCCGGGGTAGCGTGGAGCAACGTCAGGGAGATCGGCGGGGTGGTGAACCCACGTCCTCGCGAGGGGCGCCCGGTGATGTTTAAAACCGTGGGCACCGCGCTATGGGATCTGGCCGCAGCCAAACTGGCGGCAACGGTGGCTGGTCTGGCGTGACGCGCGCCGATTCCCGGGCAGCGGCCCGGGAAATATTCAACCTCCCTTCACATCATTCATGCTCCAGGGATGGATGGTGCTGACCCACAGCACGTCGGCATCTTTTTCGCTCAGGCTTATTACGCAGTGACCCATGCGGCTGTCTATGTACCAACTGTCGCCCGACGCCAGGTCCACCGGTTCGTAGAACTCGGTAAACAGGCGAATCTGACCGCTTAACACATAGACGAACTCCTCGCCCGTATGACGGCTCCAGTCGTCGAACTCGCTAAACGCGCGCGCCACAATCTTCGAGCGGAACGGCACCATGACTTTGTTGGAGAGATCGTTGCACAGCAGCATGTGGTGATAGTAGGGCGTGTCATGCGGCATTCCTGCGCCGGACCGGGTAACGCTGCGGCGTCCCGCGCCCATTGGCGCATGTCGCATGGCGAACAGTTCGCTCAGATCGATGTTGAACCCGGCGGCCAGTTTGATCAGCGCATCATAGGTGGGGGACATCTGTTCGTTTTCGATCTTGGATAAAGTCGAACGGGCCAGACCGCAGGCCTGACTTGCCTGTTCCAGCGTCCATCCCTTGCTGGTTCGCAGAGCGCGAATGCGCTGTCCCAACGCCGTTTCCGTTGCGTTTTTATCAATACCAGAGTTCATTTCGTTATCCTATCAATGCACCACGCTCCACGGCAGGATGCGCCAAAACTTAACTTTTCGCCCCAAAAAAGAGCAATGCGGCAAGCATTATCTCTCCAGATTAAATCAGAAATTCATTTCCTTACCCAGACGTTTGTGCCTTATCCGCGCTTATTTTTCCATGATTTCCGGGGAAATTATCACCTTCAGGTCTAATGATGCAGATAACTATTCATTCTAATGGAATTGATGGCATGAACCTTGCTTTTCATTTTGCTGTATATAGGAAACTTTTTCCACCATGATAAATAAATGGCGTTGATATGCCATAAATATCTCTAAGCGAGTATTTTATGAGTCAAACAGCTATTCAAGTCCAATCTTTACTCTCAACGCTCGGCGTTCCGTCGAATCTCGTCACCGGCGGCGATCTCAAGGTGCGTTCTCCTATTGACGGCGCCCTTATCGCTCAGGTTCATCGCGCGACGCCGGATGACATTCAACATGGCGTGGCCCGCGCCGTTCAGGCTTTCAGCACGTGGCGCGATGTGCCGGCGCCGCGGCGCGGCGAACTGATCCGCCTGCTTGGCGAAGAGCTGCGCGCCGGAAAAGAACACCTGGGCAAGCTGATTTCGCTGGAAGCGGGCAAGATCCTGACGGAAGGACTGGGCGAGGTGCAGGAGATGATCGATATCTGCGATTTCGCCGTCGGTCTGTCGCGTCAACTGTATGGCCTGACCATCGCCTCCGAACGGCCCGGCCACCGGATGATGGAAAGCTGGCATCCGCTGGGCGTCGTCGGCGTGATCAGCGCTTTCAATTTTCCGGTGGCGGTGTGGTCATGGAATTTCTCGCTGGCGATGGTATGCGGCAATGCGGTGGTCTGGAAACCTTCCGAGAAAACGCCGCTGACCTCCCTGGCCTGCCAGACCATGTTCGAACGCGCCGTTAAGCGTTTTGGCGATGCGCCGCCAGGGTTGAGCCTGGTGCTGCCGGGACTGCGCGATGTCGGCGAAGCGCTGGTGGATCACCCTGACGTGGCGCTGATTTCCGCCACCGGCAGCACCCGTATGGGGCGTGAAATCGGCCCGCGCGTGGCGCAGCGTTTTGGCCGCAGCCTGCTTGAGCTGGGCGGCAACAATGCGGTAATCGTTACGCCCTCCGCCGACCTTGATCTGGCGGTGCGCGGCATTCTGTTCGCCGCGGTGGGAACCGCCGGACAGCGCTGTACCAGCACGCGCCGTCTGATCGTCCATGCCGATATCCGCGACGAGCTGGTGACGCGCCTCAAAAATGCTTATGCCAGGCTGCTGGTTGGCAGTCCGCTGCAACCGGAAACGCTGATTGGTCCGCTGATCGATCGGGCGTCGTTCGACGGCATGCAGTCCGCCATTCAGGCGGCGATCGCCGAAGGCGGCAAGGTATTCGGCGGCGAGCGCGTGCTGCAAGCGACGTTTCCTGACGCCTACTACGTTCAGCCCGCAATCATTGAGATGCCGGCACAGACGGAGGCGGTGTGCCGCGAAACCTTCGCGCCCATTCTGTACGTCCTGAGTTACGACGATTACGACAGCGCGCTGGCGCTGCAAAATGCGGTTTCTCAGGGGCTCTCGTCCGCGGTTTTCACCAACAATCTGCGCGAAGCTGAAATCTTTGTCTCTGCGCGCGGTTCGGACTGCGGTATCGCCAACGTGAATATTGGCACCTCGGGGGCGGAAATCGGCGGCGCTTTCGGCGGCGAAAAAGAAACCGGCGGCGGTCGGGAATCGGGTTCCGATGCCTGGCGAAACTACATGCGCAGAGCGACGAATACGGTTAATTACTCTTGCGATTTACCTCTGGCTCAAGGTGTGCGCTTCGATATTTAAGTTTCAGCCGTCGAGCGCTATCCGCTAACCAAAAGAAGGAAGTTTGCCATGTCATTTTCGATCCTCCGCCGAACCACCATGGGGCTGACTATTGCTTCTCTGGCCCTCGCCTGCGCCCCCGGTTGGGCCCAGTCCACGCTGAAAATCGCCATCGCCGGGCCGATGACTGGCGCTAACGCCAGCTTCGGCGAACAGCTACGCCGCGGGGCGGCGGCGGCCGTCGAAGACATCAATCAGGCCGGCGGCGTCAACGGCAACAAACTTGAGCTGGTGGTGGGCGACGACGCGTGCGACCCCAAGCAGGCCGTTTCGGTGGCATCCAAACTGGTGGAGCGAGATAAGGTCGTCGGGGTGGTTGGTCACTTCTGCTCGTCCAGCACTATCCCCGCATCCGATACCTACGCCGAGGCCGATGTGATTATGGTGACGCCCGGATCCACCAACCCGTTGGTCACCAGCCGAAAATTACCCAATGTAATGCGGGTCTGCGGGCGTGACGATCAGCAAGGCGACATCGCCGGCGAATACCTGGTGCAGCAGCTCAAGGCCAAACGCGTGGCGATTATTCATGACAAGGATACCTACGGCAAGGGGCTGGCCGATGCCACCAAAGCGCGTCTGAACGCTTTGGGCGTTAAAGAAGTGCTTTATGAAGGGCTGAGCCGCGGCGAAAAAGATTTCAATTCGCTGGTCACCAAAATCAAGGGCGCCGATGTGGATGTGGTCTATTTCGGCGGTTTGACGGCGGAAGGCGGCGCGCTGCTGCGCCAACTGCGCGAACAGGGGGTGAAGGCGGTGTTTATGGGGGGCGACGGTCTGGCGGATAAAGCCTTGCTGACCTCGGCCGGGGGCGGCGGCAATGTCAACGGCATGCTGATTACTTTCGGCGACGATCCGCGTGAAAAACCGGCCGGACAGGCCGTGGTGCAAAAGCTGCGTCAGAGCGGCTATGAGCCGGAAGGCTTCACGCTTTACTCCTACGCCGGCGTGCAGGCCATCGCCGCCGCGCTACAGGGGACGCAGAGCACCAGCGGGAGCGAGTTGGCCGACTGGCTGAAAAAAAATCAGGTGCCGACCGTGCTGGGTCCCAAATCCTGGGACGCCAACGGCGACCTGAAAATCGCCGACTATGTGCTCTACCGCTGGAAGGCAGACGGGACGTACGCAAAGATTTCCCAGTAGTTTCGGAGCCTTAAGGCTGCTCAGCCGTTCTGGGAGGTCCTGGGATCGCCCACCCACAGCGAGAGTTATCCAATGGATTTGCATATTTTTGTCCAGCAGTTGGTCAATGGTCTGGTTCTCGGCGCCATTTACGGCCTGATCGCCGTCGGTTATACGATGGTGTATGGCGTGATTGGCATGATTAATTTCGCGCATGGCGATGTTTATATGGTGTCGGCTTACGTCACCGCCATTGCCTTGAGCCTATGCGCTTATTTCGGCATCAGTTCGGTGCTGCCCATGCTGTTGATTACGCTGGTCGCGGTGGTGCTGGTGACCGGTACCTATGGTTGGGTGATCGAACGGGTGGCATACCGGCCGCTGGGCCAGTCCGCGCGCCTGGCGCCCCTGATCTCGGCCATTGGCGTATCGCTGTTCCTACAGTCTTATGTACAGCTGTCTCAGGGGCCCAACCTGCAAGGCATACCCACGATACTGAAGGGCGTTTTCATCCTGCCGCTCGGCGCCGGCGCTGATGATACCGTGCAGATCACCTATCCGCAGGCGCTGATTGTTCTGATTTCCGCCGTCAGTATGGCGCTGCTGACCTGGATTATCGCCAAAACCCCGCTGGGACGCGCCTGCCGCGCTACGCAGCAGGATCCAACCATGGCCACGCTGCTGGGCATCAACACCCGTTACATCATTTCTCTGGTCTTCGTGATCGGCGCGGTTATGGCGGCGATAGCCGGCCTGCTGGTGACCCTCAACTATGGATCTTTCGATTTTTCAATTGGTTTCGTTATCGGCATTAAAGCCTTCACCGCAGCGGTACTGGGCGGCATCGGTTCTTTGCCCGGCGCATTGCTCGGCGGCCTGTTGTTGGGACTGATGGAGTCGGTCTTTGCCGGATTCGTCAGCTCCGATTACAAGGACGTGTTTGCCTTTTCCGTACTCATCATCGTGCTGGTATTCAAGCCCAGCGGTCTATTCGGTAAACCTGCCGTGGAGAAAGTATGAGCCTATCCGCCACCCATTCCGCCAGGTCCGCTGTGACGGCGCGCGCTTTCCTGCTCGATCTGGCGGCGACCTTTGTCATTTCGATGGTGGTCTTCGGCCCGATCACCGGATTGCAGCTTAGCGGCTTCGACTTGATTCCTCACTGGCATCGTCCGCTGGTGCTGTCGGCTATCGTGACTGTCGGACGCGGGCTATTCCGCGCCCTGTGGCTGTCGCCCTTGGGCCACGCCTGGCTGCAACGCAAACAAGCCAAAGCCGCGCAGGTGCGCACCATTCCCGCCTCCCGGCGTCAGAATCTGGCGCTGATCCTGGCGACGGTCATCATTGTCGCCGCGGCGCCCTTTTGTATGGCAGGCAGCTCATACCTGCTCAAGGCGGTGATTCTGGCGCTGATCTACGTGCTGCTCGGTCTGGGTCTGAATATTGTGGTGGGGCTGGCGGGCTTGCTGGATCTGGGCTACGTCGGTTTTTATGCGCTGGGCGCCTATCTGCTGGCGCTGGGACATCAGTTTCTGGGCCTGGATTTCTGGGCGGCGTTGGTGCTCTCTCCGATTGCCGCGGCCATATTAGGCGGCCTGCTGGCTTTCCCCGTACTGCGAACGCACGGCGACTACCTGGCTATCGTTACGCTGGGATTCGGTGAAATCATCCGTCTGGTACTCACCAACTGGGTGGATGTCACCGGCGGACCAAACGGCATTCAGGCGCCGGCGCCGACGTTGTTCGGCATGGAATTCTTTCGCGTGGCCCGCGACGGCGGCGTGCCGTTTCATCAGGCGATGGGCATCCCCTACGACGCCAATATGCGTTACCAGTTTATCTATGTGGTGCTGGTGGCCGTGGTGGCGCTGATGGTGTTGGTGGTGGATCGTCTGCGCCGCATGCCGATGGGACAGGCCTGGGAAGCGCTGCGCGAAGACGAGATCGCCTGTCGATCGCTGGGCATTAACCACGTCACGGTCAAGCTTTCGGCTTTCATCATCGGGGCGATGACCGGCGGCATCGCCGGCGTCTTTTTTGCCGGCTATCAGGGGTTCGTCAATCCCAGCTCTTTTACCTTTTTCGAGTCGGCGCTGATTCTGGCGATTATCGTGCTGGGCGGTCTGGGCTCCATCACCGGCGTGATTATCGCCGCGTTCGCCCTGACGCTGGCGCCGGAACTGCTGCGCGACTTTTCCGACTACCGCATCCTACTTTTCGGTTTGCTGATGGTATTGATGATGATCTGGCGGCCTCGCGGTTTGATCGCCGCCCGGCGCCCCGTTATTGAACTTCCGCGAGGTTGACCATGGAACCTGCCTTTCTTCTCGAAGTGTCCGGTCTGGGGATGCAGTTTGGCGGTATCAAGGCCCTGAGCGATGTGAACTTCAACGTTCGCCGCCATTCGATCACCGCGCTGATCGGGCCTAACGGCGCCGGTAAAACCACGGTGTTTAACTGCGTCACGGGTTTTTATCGTCCCACTGACGGCCAGATTTGGCTATCGACGCCGAAGGGCGTGAGCGAAGTCGGCGCGCTGATGCGCTCTATCGTCGGCGGTACGCACAGCGTCGCCCGCGCCGGCATCGCCCGTACGTTCCAGAACATCCGTCTGTTCAAGGAAATGACGGTGCTGGAAAACCTGGTGGTGGCCCAGCATCGGCAGCGTAACCACAGTCTGCTGGCGGGGATATTGAGCACCTCCGGCTACCGTCATGCCGAACAACAGGCGATCGCCACCGCCTGCCAATGGCTGGAACGCATCGGCCTGCTCGACAGCGCCGGCCGTCTGGCAGGGGAATTGCCTTATGGCCACCAGCGGCGGCTGGAGATTGCGCGGGCCATGTGCACCAGACCGACGCTGATCTGCCTGGATGAACCGGCCGCCGGCTTAAACCCGCGCGAGACCGCGGAACTGGCCACGCTGATACGCCAACTGCGGGACGAGCATGACGTCACCGTGTTGCTGATTGAACACGATATGGAACTGGTGATGAACATCTGCGACCACATCGTCGTACTTAGCTACGGTCGGGTGATCGAGCAGGGCAAGCCGGCGCATATCGCCAACTCACCGGTGGTAATCGAGGCTTATCTCGGCGCACCGGCAGACACCCTTTAACAACGGGAGGAATAACGATGAGCGATCCCTTGCTGGCGATACGCGATCTGAATTCCGGCTATGGACCGGTGCAGGCGCTGCGCAATATTTCACTGCACGTTAATGAAGGGGAGATCGTCACCCTGATCGGCGCCAACGGCGCGGGCAAGTCCACCTTGCTGATGACCATCTTCGGTCAGCCGCGCGCGCGCAGCGGGCAGATATTTTTTGACGGTAAGGCGATCACATCGCTGCCCGCGTATCAGGTGGCGCGTCTGGGGCTGGCCCAGGTGCCTGAAGGACGGCGCATTTTCCCGGCGATGACGGTGGAGGAGAACCTGCTGATGGGCACCACTCCGCTGGGCATGCGTCACTATGCGGACGATCTCGAATCGATGTTCGCGTTGTTTCCCCGCTTGCTGGAACGCCGCCATCAGAGCGCCGGCACCCTATCCGGCGGAGAACAACAGATGCTGGCGATCGCCCGCGCCCTGATGGGGCGTCCGCGCATGATTCTGCTGGATGAACCCTCTCTGGGATTGGCGCCGCTCATCATCGCCGACGTTTTTCGCGCGCTGAAGCGCATCGCCGACAGCGGCAGCACCATTTTTCTGGTCGAGCAAAACGCTAATCAGGCGCTTTCGCTGGCCGATCGGGGTTACGTCTTGGTTAACGGTTCCATTTGCCTTGAGGGCAGCGGGGAGGCGCTATTGACCAACCCAGATGTGCGCAAGGCTTATCTAAGCGGTCATTAATTGATTTTCAATATTGGCAATTTGCGAGGGTTATAACCATGTCAGATAAAGCAACGTCCATGCATCATGATCCCCTTTCCTTCGGCCTGTGGGAAGTTTCCGCGCCGCCGGCGCCGCAAACCTGTGAACTCACTACGCACCGGGATGTGGATATTGCGGTGATTGGCGGCGGTTACACCGGTTTGTCCACCGCGCTGCACTGCGCCAAGGCCGGGGCCAGCGTCGCGGTGCTGGAAGCCAAGAATATCGGCTATGGCGGATCGGGCCGCAATGTCGGTCTGGTCAACGCCGGCATGTGGGTGATGCCGAAAATACTTACCCGCACGCTGGGCGCTCACTATGGCGGGCGGCTTTTGCGTCTGCTGGGTGATGCGCCGCAGATGGTTTATGACCTGATCAAAGAATACGATATCGAATGCGAAGCGGTACACAACGGCACGATACATTGCGCCGTCGGCATGCTGGGAATGCGGGAAGTTCGGGAACGCTGTCGTCAGTGGCTGGCGCTGGGCGCGCCGGTGGAGGTGCTCGACGCCGAGGAAACCGCGCGCCGCACCGGCACTGAGGCGTACGCCGGTTCCTTGTTTGATCGCCGTACCGGGACGGTTCAGCCGCTGGCTTATGCCCGCGGGCTGGCTCATGCGGCGCTGCGCGAAGGCGCGCAAATCTTTACCGAAACCCCCATCACGCAGGTTCATGACGCCGGTGCGCACTGGGAACTTCGTTCGCCGGCAGGCGGGACGGTAAACGCGCGTAAAGTGGTGGTCGCCACCGAATCCTACACCATGGAAGCGTGCCCATGGGGTCAGTTGTGCCATGAGCTGGTCTACCTTCCATACTTCAACCTCGCCACCCAGCCGCTGTCCGCCGCACAGCAGCGCGAGATTCTGCCCAACCGGGAAGGTGCCTGGGATACCCGTACCGTGCTCTCCTCTTTCCGTTTCGATCGGCAGGGGCGTCTGGTCTTCGGCAGCGTGGGCGCCCTGCGCGGCACCAACCACGGCGTACACCATCAATGGGGACGCCGCGCGCTGACCAAGCTCTATCCGCAGTTAAAAGACGTGCCTTTCGAACATGAATGGTATGGCGAGATCGGCATGACGAAAGATAACCTGCCGCGATTGCACAAGCTGGCGCGCGATACCTACACCTTTTCCGGCTATAACGGTCGCGGCATCGCGCCCGGAACCACGCTGGGGCGTGAATTGGCCAAACTGGTGCTGGAACAGGTCGGCGAACAGGATATGCCGTTACCGGTGTCGGAGACGGCATCGGCATCGCTGCGCGGCGTGAGAAATCAGATGTACGAACAGGGCTCTTCTCTGGTGCATTTTCTCGATGCGCGTTGTTAGCCGGCGCGTTTGAGCCATTGACAGCGGCTGTTCGCAGCCGCTGTCGTCACGCAGATAAGGACCTTGCGGAAGATAACCGCAAGCCCATTGCCATCGGTCGGCGATGATTGTGCGTTACCCGGGGAAACGGCGGAATAAAAAAAGGCCTGCCGTAATCAGGCAAGCCTTCGGGTGATTGACTCAGCTATTACTTCATGCACTTATCACATTGATTTTGCTGAATCTGCTGGAAGAAATCATTGCCTTTATCGTCCACCAGAATAAACGCCGGGAAGTTTTCCACTTCAATTTTCCAGATGGCTTCCATGCCCAGCTCAGGATATTCCACGCATTCCAGGCTCTTGATGCTCTGCTGAGCCAATACCGCGGCCGGACCGCCGATGCTGCCCAGATAGAATCCGCCATGTTTATGGCAGGCATCCGTTACCTGCTGGCTGCGGTTGCCTTTGGCCAGCATAATCATGCTGCCGCCGTGGGATTGCAGCAGATCGACATAGGAGTCCATTCGTCCCGCGGTGGTCGGGCCCAGTGAACCGGAGGCGTAGCCTTCCGGCGTTTTGGCCGGGCCGGCATAGTAGATCGGGTGATCTTTAACGTACTGCGGCAGATCTTCGCCGTTATCGATACGCTCTTTCAGTTTGGCATGCGCAATATCGCGGCCGACGATGATGGTTCCGGTCAGGGACAGACGGGTAGATACCGGATACTGAGAAAGTTGGGCGAGGATGGTTTTCATCGGGCGGTTCAAATCGATATGCACTACGTCGCCTTCGCCTTGCTGGCGCAGGGATTCAGGAATATAGCGCGCCGGATTGTGTTCCAGCTTCTCGATCCAGATGCCTTCGCGGTTGATTTTGGCTTTGATGTTGCGGTCCGCGGAGCAGGATACGCCCATACCGACCGGACAGGACGCGCCGTGGCGCGGCAGACGGATCACCCGAATGTCGTGAGCGAAGTATTTGCCGCCGAACTGCGCGCCGAGGCCCAGATTTTGCGCCTCGGCCATCAGTTCCTGTTCCAGCGCCACATCCCGGAATGCCTGACCGTGTTCATTCCCTTCGGTCGGCAGGCCGTCATAGTATTTGGCGGAGGCCAGTTTTACCGTCTTCAGCGTGCTTTCCGCGGAGGTGCCGCCGATGACAAAGGCGATGTGGTACGGCGGGCAGGCCGCGGTGCCCAGCGTGCGCATTTTTTCCACCAGATAATTTTTTAGCTTGCCGGGATTAAGCAACGCCTTGGTTTCCTGGTAGAGATAGGTTTTGTTGGCTGAACCGCCGCCTTTGGCCACGCACAGGAACTTGTATTCATCGCCGTCTACGCTGTAGAGGTCGATTTGCGCCGGCAGGTTGGTGCCGGTATTGATCTCTTTGTACATATCCAGCGCGACGTTCTGGGAATAGCGCAGGTTGTCTTCGGTATAGGTATTGTATACGCCGCGAGTCAGCGCTTCTTCATCGCCGCCGCCGGTCCAGACGCGCTGCCCTTTTTTACCCATGATGATGGCCGTACCGGTATCCTGGCAGGTCGGCAGCACGCCTTTGGCGGCAATTTCCGAGTTTCTCAGGAACTGTAGCGCAACGTATTTATCGTTTTCGCTGGCTTGCGGATCGTGCAGAATCGAGGCGACTTGCTGCTGATGGGCAGGGCGCAGCATGAATGCGGCATCGTGAAAGGCCTGCTGCGCCAGTAGCGTCAGCGCCTGAGGTTCGACTTTAAGCATCGGCTGGCCATCAAACTCGCTGACGGAAACATACTGGTTGGTCAGCAGATAATACTCGGTTTCATCTTTAGCCAGTGGAAATGCGGGTTGGTATATGAACGGCTTTTTATTCGACATTTTTTCTCACTTGATAACGTTATTGCCGCAGTAATTCGAGTCATTTGTAGAAAACAATATTGGCGGCATTTATTGGGTTTGCCTGTCGCCAGCCCGACGGATCGAGGGGCTGGCCAAGCTATTATCAGAACATCATCGACATCCACGGGTAGCCAATAACCAGCAGGGCAACCAGGAATATCGCACCAAAAATAGTGCCCAGGCGCCAATAATCGGCTGCTGGCAGATAGCCGCTGCCATAGTAAATCGGGCTCGGGCCCGTGCCGTATGGCGTGATAATCCCCATGATACCTAATGACGTTACCATTAACAGGCAGAAGACCTGCATATTCATTCCCGGGATGGTGGAGGCGATGGTCAGCATGGCGGGCAACAATGCCGTGGTATGCGCGGTGGTGCTGGCGAACAGATAGTGCAGCAGGTAAAACGCGACAAGCAGTACGATGGTGGCGATACCCGGGGCGATGCCGCTCAGAAGTACGCCGCCCTCTTGACCCAGCCAGCCGATAAACCCGGTGGAGGAGAGACCGTCGGCTAACGCCACCAGCGTGCCGAACCAGACAAAGGTATTCCAGGCGGCTTTGTTGCCGGTGATATCTCCCCACTCCAACACGCCGGTCCACAGCATCAGGCCGATAACCAACAGGGCGGCCAGCGCCGGTTCAATCCAGTTGGCGGCGAAAATCCACATCACCAGCGCGCAGCAGACGAATACCAGCAGCAGAATTTCATTACGCGACAGTTTGCCGAGTTTTTCCAACTCCTGGCTGGCCCAGCGCGGCACTTCATCATTGATTTTGACTTCAGGCGGATAGAACCAGTAAGCCAGCAACGGCATGGCGAGGATCAGCAGGATACCCAGCGGCAGGAAGGCGAGGAACCAGGTGCCCCACGAAATGCTGATGCCGACGGTGCTTTTAACCAGCGCCAGCGCCAGCAGATTCGGCGCGAGCGCGGATAAAAACATCGAGCTGGTGATACAGGCGGCGGTGATCGCCACCCACATCAGATAGGAACCTATCTTGCGGGCGCTGGGGTCGTTCGGCTTGGAGCCATACAGCGGAGGCAGGTTCGCGATAATGGGATAAATGGTGCCGCCGCTGCGCGCCGTATTGGACGGGGTAAAGGGCGCTAACAGCAGGTCGGCGAAGGTGATGGCATAACCCAGCGTCAGGCTGCGGCGGCCGAGATGTTTCACCAGAATCAGCGCCAGACGGCGGCCAAACTGGGTTTTATCATAGCCGGCGGCGAACATGAATGCGCCGAAGATCAGCCAGACGGTCGAGTTGCCGAATCCGCTTACCGCCCATTTAAATGATTGGGCCGCGAGTTTGAATTTGGGATCGGCCAATTGTTCGGGGCTGAACAGCAACCATTCCCCGCCCAGCGCGATGATGACCAGCCCGGTCAGGCCGATTACCGCACCCGGCAACGGCTCGAAAATCAGGCCGACAATAACGCCGACAAAGATGGCGAAGAAATGCCACGAATAAGGTTGTAATCCATCAGGCACGGGAGTTAATAGTAATGCCGTTGAAACTAATACCATCAATAACATATATATCAGGTGGTTTTTCTTGCCGCTTGAGGCTTTTTTAGCCTGTGGCGGATTGATGCTTTTTGATATTACGCTCATTTTGATTGTCTATAAGTAGATTAAGAATCTTTGCAATACGTAAAAAACACTTCCGCTTTATTTAGTTTTTTAAATTTATATTCTTATTTAACGGTGACATTTTGAACGTTATATTTTGCTCCGAGATAGTAGATAAATTATACGATCTACAAAAATGGAATGTTTATATAATGCGTTTTTCATATTTATTGCTGTTGATCTTGATCAACAGATCGCGGTGATATTTTCTGTTTTTGCAACCTGAATGAGAGCGATTCCGGTATTTTATTTTTGTCTAATTTTCCCATTTTTATATTTCATCGATGTGAGTGGCGTGAGGGGATATATGACATTAAATTTCTTGTGGGTATCCGCCAATATTGTTCATGTAAATAAATGTGTGGCGCAAGATCAGGCGTGACGCGGCTTGTAGCGGTGAGGTTGCATAAGATTTTTATCATCTTTTATAGAGGTAAATAAAAAGTTATATTAATTCGATATTATGTGATCTTTTTTATTTAAAAGTAATGATTTTTTAATAAATAGAGTAAAATAGCGCCTGGCAAATAATTAATTAACTAAAAATAATGATTTTTAAACTAAATATAAAGTTATATTAGTCAGATGACATCGGTAGCGAATTAAAACCAATAAATAATAAACCGATAACGAATTCAAAGAATTTGAAATATTTATATTTTGGAGTTGATTATTATGACCAGTAACGATCGCATACTTAGTCCATTTACTTTCCCCAATGGCACTCAGGTAAAAAACCGTCTTTTGATGGCGCCGATGACCACCTGCACCGGCTTTTATGATGGCACCGTAACCAATGAATTGGTGGAATATTATCGGGCGCGTTCCGGTACTATCGGTACGGTTATTGTTGAATGTTGTTTTATCGATGACAAAGGTCTGGCGTTTCCCGGCGCCATTGGTATTGATAACGACAATAAAATTTCCGGTCTGGCGAAAGTTGCCGAAGCCATTAAGTCCAAAGGTTCAAAAGCCGTTTTGCAGATCTATCACGGCGGCAGAATGGTGGAGCCGAAACTGATCGGCGGTCAGTCTCCGGTCGGTCCGAGCGCTATCGCCGCGCCGCGTGACGGTTCGCCTGTCCCGACGGCCTTGAGCGCGGAAGAAGTGGAAGGCATGATCGCCAAATTTGGTGAAGGCGTACGCCGCGCCATTGAAGCCGGATTTGACGGCGTGGAAATCCACGGCGCCAACACCTACCTGATTCAGCAGTTCTACTCGCCAAACTCCAACCAGCGTGACGATGAATGGGGCGGCAGCCGCGACGACCGGGCCAAATTCCCGCTGGCGGTGCTGGACATCACCCACGAAATGGCGCGCAAGTACGCCGACTCATCGTTCATTATTGGCTACCGCTTCTCGCCGGAAGAAATTGAAGAGCCGGGCATTCGCTTTGCCGACACCATGTATCTGCTGGAAAAACTGGCCGAACGCGGGCTGGACTACCTGCACTTCTCCATGGGCTATACGCTGCGTCCGTCGATTGTCGATACGACCGACCCTACGCCGTTGATTGATAAATATGTGGCCATGCGCTCCGATACCCTGGCGAAAGTCCCGGTGATGGGCGTGGGCGGCGTGGTCAACAAAGAGGATATCGAGCTGGCGCTGGAGCACGGCTACGACATGGTCGCCGTTGGTAAAGCCTGCATCGCGTATCCCGACTGGGTCGAACGTATTGCCGACGATCAGCGGATCGAACTGTTTATCGACAATACCAAGCGTGAAGATCTGATCATTCCGGAACCGCTGTGGCGCTTCTCGCTGGTTGACGCGATGATCCGCGATATGAGCCTGTCGTCGAAAAAATTCAAGCCCGGCGTGTTCCAGGAAAAAGCGCAGGATGACGCTAACGAGCTGATCATCAATGTCAGCCTTGAGACCGATCGCATCGCCGATATCGCACTGGATGCCGGCTCCGACCTGGACGTCTCTTTCGTGACCAGTTTTGAGGTTATCCGCTCGCGTATTCTGGATGCCAACAGTCCGCATGTGGATGCGGTCACCGGCGCCACCACGCAAAGTGAAGCGGTGAAAAAAGCGGTATCCAAAGCGCTGGCGAAGTCCTGCAAGGCGCAGATTCTGGAAGAAGGCGGCAACCCGGCCACGCCGCAAAGCTACGATGTTATCGTCGTCGGCAGCGGCGGCGCCGGTCTGGCCGCGGCGATTCAGGCCAGCGATGAGGGCGCCAGCGTCCTGATTATTGAGAAAATGCCGAGCATTGGCGGCAACACCATCAAAGCATCGGTGGGGATGAATGCGGCGGAAACCCGTTTCCAGAAAATAAAAGGCATTGTCGACAGTAAAGAACTGTTCTATCAGGAAAGCCTGAAAGGCGGTAAAAACAAAAACAATCCGGAACTGCTGAAGTGCTTTGTCGAACATGCGCCTCAGGCGGTGGAATGGCTGGCGGATCACGGTATTGAACTGAACGATATCACCATCACCGGCGGCATGAGCATCGACCGTACCCACCGTCCGGCAGACCGCTCCGCCGTCGGCGGCTTCCTGATCAGCGGGCTGACCAAGAACCTCAATACGCGCAATATTGATGTGATGCTGGATACCGCGGTTACCGATATCCTCTATGAAGCCGGCGCGGTAATCGGCGTACGGGCCGTTAACGATGATGATGAAACCCTGACGATCCTGGCGAAAAGCGTCATCGTCGCCAGCGGCGGGTTCAGCGCCAACCGGGATATGGTTGTACAGTATCGTGCTGAGCTGGATGGCTTCGTCACCACCAACCACAAAGGCGCGACGGGCGACGGCATCGCCATTCTGGAGAAGATTGGCGCCGGTACGGTCGACATGGGCGAAATTCAGATTCACCCGACGGTCGAGCAAACCACGTCTTATCTGGTTTCCGAATCAATTCGCGGCGGCGGCGCCATCCTGGTGAGCCAGGAAGGTAAACGCTTCTTTAATGAAATGGAAACCCGCGACAAGGTTTCTGCTCAGATCATCAGTCTGCCTGAGAAATACGCTTATGTCGTTTTCGACGAGCAGATCAGAATGCAAAACAAGGCTGCGGACGAGTACATTGCGCGCGGATTTGTCATCAGCGCCGATTCTCCGCGTGAACTGGCCGCCAAGCTGGATATGGATCTCCACGCGTTCCTGGCGACGCTGGAACGCTACAATGTCTTTGTTGATAAACAGAACGATGAAGATTTTGGCCGTAAAACCGCGCTGCGTCAGCCTATCAATCAGGGCCCGTTCTACGCCATCCGCATCGCGCCTGGGGTTCACCACACCATGGGCGGGGTAACGATTAACACCGATACCGCGGTACTGGACGATCAGCAGCAGGTTATTCCGGGCGCCTATGCCGCGGGTGAAGTGGTCGGCGGGATCCACGGAGGCAACCGTATTGGCGGTAATGCCGTCGCCGATATTATCATCTTCGGTATTATGGCCGGGCGTAACGCCGCCGCTCACGCCTTGCGGTAACCGACGTCAGCCTGTACCTTGGGCGCCCAGGGTACAGGTTTCATAATTTCAGGTAATCCGCTATGCCGCCAGACAATCGTGTCTATGCTTATTCCGCTGTCTTGATGGGTTCGCCCATTCTTCTTAAGTTATTTGAGCATAACGAACGTCTGGCTTCTCTGGTCTTCAGACTGATAAAGCAGCAGGAAAACCGGTTAACGGTTAACCGCGAGCATTCCGACGTGATGGATGTAAACCATGCCGCCGGTCGCCATGCGGTGGTGGTCGATCCGTCGGTATTTAATCTGATTAAGCGCGCCAAAGCGGTGAGTTTGCTGGACGATAGCTGTTTTAACGTTGCCATCGGGCCGCTGGTCAAGCGCTGGAAAATCGGCTTTAACGGCAACAGCGTTCCCCCCGCCGCTGAGCTACAGGGGCTATTAGCGCTGACCAATCCTGCCGACGTCATCCTCAATGAGCAGGAGCGCTCCGTTTTTCTGGCAAAGGCCGGAATGGAGATCGATCTCGGGGCGATTGCCAAAGGCTACATTGCCGATCTGGTCAGGGATTTTCTGCATCAGCACGATACCCGCCACGCCTTGATTAATCTGGGCGGTAATGTTCAGACGCTCGACGTGCCGCAGGCCAGCGGGCTGAATGCCTGGTCGGTCGGGCTGAAAAAGCCGTTTTCCGATCCTGACGATCTGATTGGCGTCATCAATGTGAACAATAAATCGGTGGTGACGTCCGGCATCTACGAACGGTACTTTGAGCTGGACGGCCGCTGTTACCACCATATCCTCGATCCAAAAACCGGCTACCCGCGGGATAATGAGCTGCTGAGCGTCACGATTATTTCCGATGACTCCATCGACGGCGATATCTATACCACGCTGATTTACGGTATGGGAGTGGAAAAGGGACTCGCTTACCTGTCCGGCGTACCGCATATCGAAGCCATCTTCGTCACCAGAGAGCGGCAGGTGATTCTTTCGTCGCAGCGCCAGTTCAGCTTCACCTTGCTGGACAACCGTTATCGTCGGGTGTAAATGCCCGGGCGCCGGCCTGTCATTGCGCTGAAGGTGACGATGACCGCCGCCGATGGTTTCTTTTCTATGACAACGGCTAAGAATCTCGTGATTATTCGATGTTATCGTGAGTCCATAACGGGCTGAATGATCCTGAACACCTCACTATAGCGCCGGCGAAGGGGGGTAATAACGCTGATCGCGCCGCGCCGGTTATCGGCACGATAATTCGCCGGCATCGCGCCATCGGACTTTCTTTGTCTTCTGCCGGTAGATAAAATAGTAAGAACTCAGTGCTGATTCAGTCATTTAATCGAGCGTAATGTAGGATAACCGGATGATTATTGGTATTTTTTGTGGTTCAGCCTCCGGCAATAGGCCGGATTATCTCAATAAAGCCAAAGAGGCGGGACGGTTTCTGGCGCAAAACGGCGTCGATATCGTTTATGGCGGCGGCAAAGTGGGCATTATGGGGGCTATCGCCGATGCCGCGCTTTCCGCTGGGGGGCGCGTCATCGGGATCATACCCAGATCGCTGGCTGAAAAAGAAATCGCGCATACCGGCCTGACTGAACTGCATGTCGTGGAAACGATGCATGAGCGAAAAAATAAAATGGCGGAGCTGTCTCACGCCTTTATCGCGCTGCCCGGCGGCGCCGGCACCCTGGAAGAGATATTCGAACAGTGGACGTGGGCGCAGTTGGGCATTCATGAAAAACCCTGCGGTTTTCTTAATATTAATCAGTATTTTGAACCTCTACAGGCGATGACGGAAAAGATGGTGCATGAAGGCTTTCTCCATCGCCGACACGCCGACATGCTGCGTTTTTCTGACAACATTGATGAGCTGCTGAGCTATTTCAACGCGTATCAGCCGCCGGAAAAAAAATGGTCGGCAAAATGAGAACCCTGATTACGGTTAGCGCCGCCTGCCTATTTAATGCCGATAATGCGCTTCTGCTGGTGCGTAAAAGAGGGACGCCATATTTTATGTTGCCGGGAGGAAAACCGGAGCCTCAGGAAGCGAGTGAAAACGCTCTGTTGCGCGAGCTGAAGGAAGAGCTGGGGCTATCCCTCAAGCCGGAGCAGTTAGGCTATATCGGGCAATGGACGGCGGCGGCGGCGAATGAAGATAACGCCGATGTGCGGGCAAAGGTCTGGCGTGCGGAGATCGCCCATACGGTGAGCGCCTCAGCGGAGATTGAAGAGCTGGTCTGGTATCGCCTCGCCGGCGGCGCCGATCTTGCTCTGGCGCCGCTTATCACGGAATGCATTCTGCCTTTTCTGACGGGAGAGGAAAAATAGCGGTAGGCGCCGCCGCCCATAGCCGCACGCAATATCACCCGGCTATGGTGAAGGGTCGGTCGCCGTTCAGGCGGCCAAACCGCCGCCGCCGTCAAAGGGCGTATGGCCGGCGATTTTCATGATTTCCGCTCCCAGGGTAACGAACGGCGTCCGCCGGCAGGCGTAGATCTGACCGCTAACCCGGGTACGCACCGCTTTTACCGTGTCGGTGAGCGGATCGATAATTTCCGCCACCACCTCATCCGCGTCAACCCACTCGCCCGGCTGACGCAGCAGCAGCAGGATGCCGCAGGCCGGGGCCTGGACAATTTCCCCGGCGGAAAACGGCAACATGACGGTTTCCCGTTCCGGTATCGCCGGCGCATCGCCGGCAATGGCGCCGCGGTGCTGCAAATAGTGATAAAGGCGCTGTGCGTCGGCGCTGGCTAATGCATGACTGACGTCCTGCTGGCCGCGCAGCTCAAGGGTTACCGCCATACAGTGAGGTTTGAGCTGGCGCCAGGCCTGATGACTGGCCGCCAGCCGGCGCCAGGGTAAACCGCAGGCTTCATCAAACGACCCGCCGCCGCTATCCGCAGACAGCAACAGCGTGCCGATATCCATAAAGCGCGCCAGAATTTGCGCCGCATCGCGCCAGGCGGGATCGGCGTACAGATGCAGGATCGCCCGATCGTCGCAGTGTAAATCCAGCACCAGGTCGGCATCGCAGGCCAGCAGCAACAGTTGCCGGCGCAGGGCCGCCGTTTCGCTGATGGCCGGCAGCTCGCTTAACGCTGAGGTCATGGCGGTCCTCACTCGTTGTGGATCGCTGACGACGTCGGCCGCGGGCAACGATTGCAAATGTTGATGCGCCAGCCGCGCCAGATCGGGAAAATCGCGGTTAAAGTTGCGCCCGCTGACCAGATCGAAACGTCCAATGCCGCTATTGAGCATCACCTGAGCCATTCCCGGCGGGTTAGCCATGGGAACCACGACGATTTCGCTGTGAATTTCGCCACGCCGTTCCGCCTGACTGAGTAATCTTTTAAGATAATGCAATACCAGCATGCCGGGCAGTTCATCGGCATGTAAACCGGCCTGCAGGTAGATTTTCTCGCCGTCACCGGGCCGACCGAAATGAAAACTGGTTAATTGGCGCTGCCCTCCGGGGGCATGTTCAGGTAAATTATGGTGTTTGATTTTCATTGGACGTCCTGGTTGTGGAAAAGAAACCCCGGCTCGATCGAATCGACAAAAAAATCCTTGAAATACTGCGCCGGGATGGCCGCATTTCCTATCAGAAGCTGTCGGAGCAGGTGAATCTGACCGCGCGCCCTTGCCTTGAGCGGGTACGCGTGCTCGAACGCGCGGGCATTATTCGTGGTTACAGCGCCATCATAGAACTGCCGGAGCCGGAACACGCGTTTGTGGTGCAGGCGCAAATCGCGCTGGCCGACCATGGCCATTCGCAACCGGCGTTTGAACAGGAGATGCGCCAGTCTGCGGAAGTGCTGGACTGCTGGCTGGTCAGCGGCAGCTTCGATTTTCTGGTACGTATTGGCTGCCGAAGTATGGAGCATTATCGCCAACTGGCCGACGGCTGGCTGACCAGCAAAAAATTTCGTGTGGATAAGATCGTTACCCTGACCGAACTGCAAGCCATCAAACGCGCCTGAGCGCGGTATCTGTTCCACCTTCAGCCGCGGCGGAGAAACGCCAGCCAGCGCCGTTCGGCGCGGGAAAACAAGAAAATAAGCGAGAAGGTGCACACCAGATAAAGCGCCGCCGCCATCAGAAACGGAATAAATGGCGAGTAGGTGGTGGCGTAGAAGGCGCGAGCCACGCCGGTGATATCCAGCAGCGTGACGGTACTGGCCAGCGACGTGGCGTGCAGCAGGAAAACCATCTCATTATTCAGCGCCGGGATACCGCGCCGCAGCGTGGACGGCAGTACCAGCCGGTAGATGATTTGCCACTTGCTCATGCCGAAAGCCTCGCCGGCGATCCACTCCTGACGCGAGAAGGTCGCCATCATGCCGGCCAACAGTTCCGCGACGTAGGCGCTGGTATTAAGCACCAGCGCCAGCGCGGCGCAGAAGGTGGCGTCGCGAAACAGCAGCCAGAACGGCTGGTCGTCCTGCCATCCCAACTGCACCACATCGAATTGCGACAGGCCGTAGTAGATCAGCATTAACTGCAAATAGAGCGGCGTGCCGCGAAAAAACCAGGTCAGGCCGCGGATAAGCAGGGAGAGCGGGCGCGGGCCGTAGACCTGGCCCATCGCCATCACTACCGCCAGCGCCATGCCCGGCGCCACCGCCAGCAAAAACAGTTTGGCGGTCATCGCCAATCCGGTGATATCCGCGCCGTCGCTCCACAGGAAGGCCGGCACGGCTTCCACTATCGTTTGCAGATTCATCAGCGCGCCTCTTCCGACGTCAGATGCGTCAGGGAATAGCGGCGGGCGAGACGATTAAACAGCCAACTGGATAGCGCAGTAATCACCAGATAAATAATCGACACCAGGAAATAGAACAGGAATGGTTTTTGGGTCGCGCGCCCGGCCTGCTCAGCCAGCCATACCATATCTTCGAGACCGAGAATGGAGACCAGCGCCGAGGCTTTCATCAATCCGAGCCAGTTATTATTAATGCCCGGAATCGCAAAGCTCAGCATCTGCGGCAGCATAATTCGGCGGAAAACCTGCCATGGCGTCATGCCATAGGCCTCAGCGGCTTCCAACTGACCGCGCTCGACGGTCTGGAACGCGCCGCGGAAGGTTTCGGTGTAGTAGGCGCCGAATACAAAGCCAATGGCCAGTACGCCGGAGATAAAGGTATTGAAATGGACCGACGCGAACCCGAACAGGACGAGGATACCGTTAACCAGCATTTCGCCGCCGAAAAACAGTAATAGCATGATGACCAGTTCCGGCACGCCGCGCACCAGCGTGGTGTAACCGATCGACAGCCAGCGCAACCAGCGTGGGCCAAACATCTTTATGACCGCGTTGATCAAACCAAGCGTCAGCGCCACCACCAATGCCAGCAGCATGACGCACAGCGACAGCGCCGCGCCCCGGGCCAGCAAGGGTAAATATTCCGCTACCATTCGCCGCCTCCGATACCGTTTCGCTGGCGGACGGCGAATTCATGCCGTCCGCCCCCGTTGCCAGGCGACATCAACTCAGTCACCGTAAATATCGAAGCTGAAATATTTTTTCTGGATCGCGTCATAGGTGCCGTTGGCGCGGATGGCCTTGATGGCGCCGTTGAGCGCAGCGCGCAGCGCCGGGTTATCTTTGCGAATGGCGATGCCGACGTCAGAGGATATGCTGTCGTCGTGAATCACCGGGCCGGCAAACGCGAATTTCTGCCCGCGCGGGGTATCGATAAAGCTGCTGGCCGCCTGGAGATTGTCCTGCAGCGAGGCGTTGATGCGCCCGGACATCAGGTCCAGGTAGACATTGTCCTGATTGGCGTAGGAGACGATTTTCACGTCCTGACTGCCCCAGTGTTTTTTCGCATAGGCTTCATGGATGGAACCGGTCTGCACGCCGACCGTTTTGCCCTTCAGGCTTGACGCCTCCGGCAGCAGCGGGCTGCCCTTGCGCGCCACCAGTTGCGCTGAGCTGCGGTAATAGCGGTCGGTAAAGTCCACTTCCTTTTGGCGCGCGTCGGTAATGGTCAGCGACGCGATAATCGCATCGAATTTCTGCGCGTTGAGCGCGGCGATCATGCTCTCGAACGGCTGTTTCACGAATACGCACTTCGCTTTCAACTGATCGCACAGCGCGTTGGCGATATCGATATCAAAACCAGTGATCTCGCCGCTTGGCGATAGCACGTCGAACGGCGGATAGCCGCCATCCACGCCAAAGCTGATGGTGTCGAATTGCTGAGCGGAAACCGAGGTGGAAAGCGCCAGACCCGTCAGTAAAATCGCGAGTAATTTTTTCATGATTCAGATCCCTGGTAATAAACGTCGGTTTAGAAACGTAGCGACAGACAGGTCAGCCCGCCATCCATTTTTTTAAATTCGCTGGTATCGAGCTGGATAATCGGCATGCCCAGCTTTTCTATTTGCGCCAGCGTGTAGGGGTAGCCCCGTGGGGTGATCAGCGTATCGTTAATCCACAAGGTGTTACCCGCATAGGATTCCTCTTCGGGAATAACGATCTTGTTGAAGGCGGCAAACGCCGGATGGCGTTGATAGTCTTCGGTCAGCAGCAGCGTATTACCGCCGGCATAGTTAACGATGGATTTCAGATGTAGGCCGGCGCTGACTTCGATTGACGTCACCCTGTAGCCATGCGGTTCTACCGCCGCGGCAAACTCGGCGATTCCCGCCTCATCGGTGCGCGCGGTCAGGCCGATAAAAAAATGCTTATCCACCAGCAGTACATCGCCGCCGTCCAGATGACCGCGTTCGCTCATGCGGGTTATCGGCCGAAATCCGGTCAATACGGGCGCAATACTCTCTTCTTCGCCTTGACGGCTGGGCGCGCCCGGGTGCGTGATAACCGCCAGCTCCGGCATTACCACGGCGGTATCTTCAACAAAATGCGCATCCGGAAACGCCGGCGCGGCAGGCAGTACGGTGACTTTCAGGCCGAGGCGAAGCAACGCATCCACATAGGCCAGAAACTGGCGACCGGTTGCGGAAATATCCGGGGCGCCGAGACGGGCGGTAGTCTGACCGGAACCACAGGTATCGGCGGGCAGTCGGGCAATGGCTTGAGTAAAATGCATAACGGCTCTCTTAACGGAAGAAAAACTGAACATATTGACTTGATTATCAGGCGGATGTTGGCGCCGGTCAGGTCGAATCGCCCCGCCGGGCCACCTATTTACGCTGTATATCACCGCTTTCGCGACCTATTCCGCTGTTGTTTGCCTCTGCCTTTCATTCCGCTACTACGGTGATTGCATGTATGTCTTGGCGAGTCAGGTAGCAGTCGTCGGCCTGCCGGCGCATCACGTCACCGTCAGTAAAGTACAAAACGCCTGCGGGCGTTTTAGTATTATCTTCAGTTCAAAAAATAAACCAAGGCACACGGAAAATCGTCCATGGGCACATTGATGGACACAAAAATCCCTGGCTCTTGGTAGAAGCGAATAGACATAGATGGAACAAAAAATCCCGCATAACAGGCAGCTATGCGGGATGTGTGGAAGTGAGTGGACGCTTACAGACTCAGCGTTCGATGCAGAAGCTGGAATTTTGTTTTATCTGTTTGATTTATCATTATGTTTGTTGGTGCGTTTTTGTGCGATGGGCACATTTATGGACACAAGAATCATTGGTTTTCAGCAGTAGATCATATCATGTGAAACAAGGTTTCAAGTGGGTAAGTAGATACTTTTCCTATTGATAGGTACTTACTTATTTACATTAATATTATTGTATTTATGGAGCTTATTAAAATTTTCATATTAGATGACTTACCAACTGTTGTATAATATTTAGCTATTATGATAATTTCTTTATTTTTAAGATCTCGTTGAGGAAATATAAAGCTTCTTGATTTTCTGGTTCTACTTGGAGCCAAAATCGTATCTTGCCTTCTAATGAAAGAAGGTAGTTAGGATTTTTTATTTTTACATTATTCATGTGTCCGATAAGACCATATTTTATTATAAAATGCATGGATTTTTTTATATTGCGTCTAGTGGCCCGTGGTAATGTTAATTTAGAGCTACTAGTATCTATTCCTGTAACTATTTTTCGTTTTTCTTTTGTTAGTAATTTTGTTTTGCTTTCATTAATTGAAAGATTGTATTCTTCTACGATGTTTTTAATGTAATTAATTAATTTTGATGATATTTTCTTTCCAGAAAAAAACATATCATCTGCATAACGTGTATATATTAAGTCAAATTTCTCGGCTAGTTTATGTAATCTATTATCGAGGGAGAGCATTAAAATATTGCTTAGCGCAGGGCTAGTTACCCCCCCTTGAGGTAAAACACCATCGAGACAGCATAATGATGCTAGAGCAAAAGATACATTTTTTGAGTAGCCAAGATCGCTAAATAATTTTATAACCCAGTTGATAGGTATTTCAGAGAAGAAATTATTAATATCCATTTTTAACATAACATCGTTATTTAAATGAAGGTTTGCGTTTTTTATTATAGAGTGATCTTTTTTATATGCTTGCGCACAAACATGTGTTGGGATTTTTTTTAATATATTATTATATATCCATTTCTGACAGGAAAATAATGAAGGATACGGGGATGCAATAATTCTGTATCCTCCCTTTCTTTTTGGTATTTTGAATTTTCTATAGAATTTATGAGTGCCGAATATGAGTTTGTTAAATTCTGGGTATTTTATTCCTAGTAGTCTGGATAAGTGTTCATTTTCAAAAATGACTGGGATTGAATTTTCTTCAAGTCTATTTATATAAGCTAAATATTCCTCTATAAGAGCGTTATTTAATCCTCTATCAGCTAAATAGTCATGCCAGTTATTATTCACGAAAAAGATCCTTGAGGCGGTATGTTGAAGCGGCTTGTGAAAACTACCTTCTATACTAAGCAGTTCGTTCTCTTCGAGAACGAGATGTTGCGAGACGCGACATCTCGTTCTTGAAAGAACCGCGAGAATAGCATAGCTATTCGAAGCGACCAGACGGGAATTTTGGTTACAAAATTCTTGTCTGGTCTTTGGTTAAAGTGAACCTTAACCAAGGAGCGACTACACTCCAACGCACTAGCTTCCACAAGCCAATAATAGGTTACCATGACTTATTCAACATTAAAAGTGTCTTTATCAAGCAATTTAATACTTGGCACATAGTATGAGTTTACGGGTAAACTAATCTCCCGGAATCTTTCGGGTATTTCTCTCCAATTAGCATTTTTTTTATTTGACGATACAGAAGATAGCATGTTGCGCCCGGCAGGTGTGATTTTATAGAACTCTTCTCTTGACTCTTCAACGAAATTTTTATCTGAGAGTAAAAATAATGCTTTTGAAAATTCAGAAAAAGGGATTTTTACTCTTTTGAATAAAGTGAAAGCATCTAACCCTGCTGATGATTTAAATAAAAATGTTAAAATATCTCGTTCTATTTCTGACATATATTTTCCCATTTAGGCATCTCTCATCGCTCTTGTTAAAATAGTTTGCCTTTTAGATGTGTCACGATAAAAAGGCCACCAGAAAATAGGAAAAACATTGTTTGGTGTATTCCCATACTCCCTTCCATACAAGGATTCAGTGCTACCAAATCCCATTTTAGGTAGTGGTTTTTCGTTATATGATTGTGATAGTATATCTTCAATTTTATTCATAACACCTAAATGTTTTATAATTTCATTCTCGTCTTTATAGTAATCACTAATACCTCTTTTTATTTCATGCATGCAAGTCATCTCTATTCCTTTTTCTTTTAAATTGTGTACCCCTAAAGATGATGCAGCAATTACAATTAATTTTATATGAATATCTTCAATTCCTTTTTCACTATATTGTTTTTTTAAAGAATCAACCCTACCAATGGCTGTCTGTCCACTACCAATATATTCATCAATAAATAAAATATTTTTGTGTTTTCCCCCGTTACGAATAAACTCTTTATATGATGAACCAAATCTATTAATTGATAAATGTTCTCTCCATTCTCGTTTTTCAAGTCTGGGTTTTAATGCATATAAAATACTTTGTCCGCTATCTGAGTAATTATCGGCAGTTAATGATACTATTTGTGTGGTTCTACTTTCAATTTCTTTATCATTAACAATTTCATCGGCTAACCTGTTTAAAGAATGATTAAATTCTTTTTCTTCTAAAAAATTAAATCTATTAAGTAGCTCAATCAATAATTCTCTTTCATCACTACTTCTGCAATCTTCGTAAAGTAAACTCATTACTTCAGTATGTTTGTCAGCCAGCCATGGTTGCTTTTTATATAGCTGGAGAGTAATGCTGAATAATTGTCTTTCGTTCATTGCTGTTCACTAGAATAAAATATTTAATTATAGAAGTCAGTGTTATGAATAAATTATATTTAAATACAATTTATCCCTCTTATAAAATCTATAATATTATAGGTTGGTTTATAAGCAAAATCTAGCTTTTTAGAGTTTTTATCCTGATTTACTGATCTCGGTATAAAGTATACAGTTCGATATTTCACTATAATAATCAAAAGGTTGTAATTTTTTCAATGTGTCAATGAATTAACTATGTAAAACTAATCTTATGCAAGTATTCTCTTTAGTGTATGGAACACATGTGAGTTAATAAGTTCACATGGAATGCATGGAAGAAGGCATCTTGCTGGTTTTTTAACATTAGTGTAATATATACCACACAATAAATTGACTCCCTATAGCATCCCAAGTTGCCACGACCTTCCAGGCAACGTACAGGCCAAACCTGTGTGGTCGACGCCCAACCCGCTAACGCTACCGGCAGCGCGGGTGGCCGCTTCGGCGGTGGTAGCAACCTTCTTTTCCTGCGCCATCATGGCTGCATCTCTGTTCTGCTCTTAGCGTATTCGCGGCTTTCGTTAGCCCGAAATCGTGCGGCCTGTTTTATCTCTACGCGGTGTTATCTCTGACGCATGACCTGTATTTATCAATCGTTCGGAACTGGCGCTACCGGTGGCCGTGGCCTTTTACTGCCTCAGCCAGGTCTATCCATGAGGCAGCAACGTCACTTCGTCCGCTGCGCGGCTCGAAGTGACGTTGCCCCGGCCGCCGCGCCAGCGCTTGTGCTGTCTCTTTTTCCGACGCGACCTGTCATCTGACGCCCTGTTTGCTGCGTCAACATTTATCAACCATTCAACTAAGGAGGACTGAACCGATACCTGAGGCAGGCTTTCAGCCTGGGGAACGTTCCTGCTGACGCAGGCGGTTGCACTGAGTGCATAACCGGTTCCCGTGATACCCAAACCCCAGACACTCCGGCGCACAGGTATTGTTCAGCACGGCACAGGCTCGCCCTGTGTCGCAGGTAACCACGCGCCGAAGACTGAGGTAAACGCTATGTCACAGTTAACTCGTGAGATGCAGAAACTGGCCCGGCGGGCCGCCGGCAGTTACAAGACCGTTCACGATCGGCTGAAAATGGCCGAGCGGATCGGCCGTCATCTGCTGTCGCTGAATATTCAGGTACGTTCGGTACAGCATCTGAAAGCGAAACATATAGAGAGTTACATCGCCGACCGTCTTACGCAGGGAATATCGCTGCGTACGTTGCACAATGAGATGGCGGCGGTGCGCGTTATTTTGCGTGAGGCCGGGCGGGAAACACTGGCGGGATCCGAACGGATTAGCAATAAAGCGCTGGGATTAGGTGGCGCCAGCCGGAGCGGCACGCGCGCCGCCATTACCCCAGAGCATTATCAGGTCGTCCTGACCACCCGGCGGCAAAAAGATGCCGGCGTAGCCGTCACGCTGCAACTGGCCCGGCTGATGGGCCTGCGCTCGCAGGAGGCGGTGCAGTGCTCGCAGTCGCTATCCTATTGGGCCGCGGCGCTGGCCAGGGGCGACGAACGTCTGCCGGTTGTCTACGGCACCAAAGGCGGGCGTCCGCGCCAGACCATGGTGTTGAACCGTGAGGCCGTGACGCAGGTTGTCCGTGAAGCGTTAGCAATTGCCGCTACGCGTAACGGCCGCCTGATTGACAAACCCGACCTGAAAACCGCCATGAATCGCTGGCACTACCAAACCACTTCGGCCGGTCTGAAAGGACAATATTCCCCGCACAGTCTGCGCTATGCCTGGGCTCAGGATGCCATTCGCCATTACCGGCAGCAGGGCTTCAGCCGCAGGGAAGCCTGTGCGCTGACATCAATGGATTTAGGCCATGGCGACGGACGCGGGCGCTACATCCGGCAGGTGTACGGGCAGGAGGTGGCACAATGACGGGTAAGTTTGTTACTGAGATAACCCATAGCGCTTGTTATCGCTGGCCTGCCGTTCTTTCTGCGTTAAATATCCGCGTTCCGGCCCACCATCACCACGGCCCCTGCCCGATTTGTGGCGGTAAAGACCGTTTTCGTTTCGATGACCTTGAAGGCCGGGGCACCTGGTTCTGCAATCAGTGCCGGGCCGGTGACGGTCTGGATCTGGTAGCGAAAGTGCATCAGTGCTCCCTGACGGAGGCGGCAAAGCTGGTCGCCTCGGTGGAAGACAGGCAGGCGACATCGCCAGCCAGGGAAAAAGCGCAATCTTCACCGCCAGATATCAGCGAGAAGGTTTCAGCGTTGCTGTCCCGCTGTGCCTGTGGTGAGTCGCCTTATTTGCAGGCTAAGGGGTATCAACGAAGTGAGCACGTACTGACTGAGGGTGCTCCAATGCATATTGCCGATGCCGTTTTCGGGCCGGGTTCGCTGGTGTTAATGCTTCGGGATAGCGAAGGCAATATGACCGGCGCGCAGCTTATCAGCCCCGCAGGCGATAAACGTCTGCTGCCCGGTTCGCGGCTGAAAGGTAGTTTTATTGCTTTGCCTGCCGGTGAAGGTCATCCCGACATCGCCATCGCCGAAGGTTACGCCACGGCGCTGGCGGTCCAGTCTCTGACAGGCGTTGCGGCCTATGCGGCTTTGTCGGCGAGTAACCTGCTGCATGTGGCCCGAGCCTTACGTGAAAAACATCCTCATACCCGCCTTATCCTGGCTGGCGATAACGATAATGGCGCAGGTGAAAACACCGGCCGGAAACAGGCCGAATATGCCGCCCGACAGGTGAACGGCTTTGCCGTATTGCCGCCCGGCGATATCGCCGCCGACTGGGACGATTATCTGCGTCATAACGGCCGTGACGTTGCCCGACGCACTTTTTATCGCCAGCTTTCTTCCATGGAGATGCCCATTATGACTCCCGATAACCATGAGCTCGTCTTTACCTCCACGCTGCCGCTGCGCCGGGGCTCTGAGGGCTACGATGCCCGGCAGGATTACCTGATTAAGGGGCATCTCGCCGGTCATTCATTGTGCAGTATCTACGGGGCCAGCGGGTCGTATAAATCGTTTCTGGCGGTATCCTGGGCCTGCCATATCGCCACCGGTAAACCGTGGGCCAACCGGCTGGTCAATCAGGGCGCGGTGATTTATGTGGTGGGTGAAGGCGGTATCGGCGTGCCGCGGCGGATCCGCGCCTGGGAGCAGACGCTGAACGGCAGCAGCCCTGTCGATACCCTGTTTCGGGTCGATTGTCCGGTATTTCCGGCCAGTAGCGAGAGCGTAAAGCAGGTAATACAGGCGGCGAATGACGTTAAACGAGAGACCGGAATGCCGGTCCGGTTGATTATTCTCGATACGCTGGCCCGTTGCTTTGGCGGCTCAGATGAAAATACGGCTAAGGATATGGGCGCATTTATTCAGGGGTGCGATACCATCAAGGCCGCTACGCAGGCATCGGTGTTGATCGTTCATCATTCCGGCAAAGATCTGGAGCGCGGCGCGCGCGGCTCCAGCGCGTTTCAGGCCGCGCTGGATGCGGAGTTCAACGTGCGGCGGGAAAGTAACGGCAATGCGCTGGTATTGAGCTGTACCAAAATGAAAGATGCCGAACCGCCCGCGCCGGCGGCTTACGACCTTACGCCGGTTACGGTCTATGTTGATGAGGACGGCGAGCCGGTTGATTCGCTGGTGCTGAACGACCAACCGAGGGAACTTCGGGACGGAATCGATGCTTACCCGGAGTTGGCCGGTATCCCCCATCTGACCGCCAATCACATCGCTGTCTGGCAGGCTCTTAAGGCGCGCGAAGTCTGTACCCGATCGCAGTTGCGCGACGATCTGCGCGTAAAAGGGATGAATGTGGATAAAAAGTTTACCCGCTGGCTGCTCAAGCTGGAGAAAGACGGCCTGATTGAGCTGGAGGGAGAAACGATCCGCCTTGCCGGGTATATGGGGGAATAAACGGGAACATGGTGGTACTGATGGGGGGATCCGGCCCAAAAAAACCGGATCCCCCCACTTCCCGCCTGTATATGACGCCCAGGTGGGGGGAATCGCTCAATGCTGCGCTATGACTGGTCTGAGCAGGGATATGTCTGTTTTCAGTGGGGGCAAAAGTGTGGCGCTGGCGGGTCAAAGGAAAATGGGGGAAATCACGCCTGACGAGGCCGTTCAGCCCGGCTTTTCACCAGCGCCAGAACTTCCGGTTTGTCCTCTGACGACAGAGCCTGAAATGCCAGTATCAGTTCGGCTAGTTCATTATCGGCGGTGTAAAAATAGGCTAACGGTACGCCCAGCACATCCGCCAGCAGTTGAATCGTCTCGGTGTTGGCTTCATGCACGCCTCTTTCGTAACGATTGATGCGGGGACTGGCGACAAATTCATCGATCCCGGCCTCAATGCCAAGCTGTTTTTGCGATAGCCCTTTCGCCAGACGCGCCTGCTTAAGCCGCTGACAGAAAATGTCGTGATAATTGGGTTTGCTCTTCATGGCTACGAGAATCGTAGTTTTTGCTTGAGCGTGATACTACGAATAACGTAGTATTGAGTTGTGCATGTTCCTTTTACGACGAAAGGTTAGGGGGTCACATGAAAAACGACTGGCATCAGGCAGATATTATCGCCGCTTTGCGCAAACAGGGCACAACAATGGCTGCGCTTTCCCGCTCCGCCGGATTAAGTTCATCCACGCTGGCAAATGTGCTGACACGCCCGTGGCCGAAAGGCGAATGGTTAATCGCTGACGCTTTGGGCATTCATCCTGCCGAGATCTGGCCGAGCCGTTACTACGATGGGGTGGGGAAACTCATCGACCGAAAGGTGAAAATCAGAGGGAAGCGGCCTGAGTAACGCGATCGCGTTACTTTGTTCATTGGCTATCGAGCGAAGCAAGTAGCCTGGTTTGTTGCGCGGCAGGCAGTTCGGAGAATTTCAGGATCATCTTCGCCAGATTATCGTCGTCCGCGTAGAAGTACGCCAGCGGGACATGTAACGCCTGCGCCAGACGGCTGGCTGTCATTATATTGGCTTCGTGGACGCCTTTCTCGTAGCGGTTAATGCGCGCGCTGGCAACGAACTCATCAATGCCGGCGGCGATACCCAGCCCTTTCTGGGACAGCCCCCGCAACTGCCGGGCATCCTTTAAACGTTTGCTGAAAATATCGCTATGTGATCGAGGTGTGTTCATAACTACGATAGTCGTAGTTATGAGGAGTTGCAGATACTACGACTATCGTAGTTTTGTAGACGCGCAATAAGACAATCAGGGCTAACCGTCAGTGTCCGCTTTATATGCCTTCCCAAACCGGCCGATAATCACCTTACGGCCTTCTTCAATCTGCGCATCGACAAAATCCGCCCATGCCTGAAGCATTTCCCGGCGCTGTCCGAGATATTCCGCGCGGTTGTAGACGCCGCGCACGCCTGAAATCTTGTGAGCCAGAGATTTTTCCACCCAATCAGAGTTGTAGCCCTGTTCGTGCAGTAATGTGCTGGCCGTGCGGCGGAAATCATGGATAACGAAATCCCGAACGTCGAGATTCAGCGTGCGCACGGCGGTATTTAAGGTGGTTTTGGAAATAGGGTGGCGATAGTCGTTGCGGCTGGGGAAAACATAGGGTGAGTCGCCAGCCAGAAATTTAAGTTCTTCAAACATTGCCAATGCCTGGCCGGAGAGCGGGACGATATGTGGATTATCCATTTTCATGCGTTCGGCAGGGATGCGCCATTCGGCGGTAACGAAATTCATTTCATCCCATGTCGCTTCAATAAGCTCGCTTTTACGCACCATGCACAAAATCAGCAGATGCAACGCTAACTTATGTCGCCGGTTCATGCCCGAGGTATAAATGCCGCGCAGCAGTATGCCGATTTCTTGTGGGGTCAGCGCCACGTCACGGCTGGTAGCCTGCGCAATATAACGAGCCTCAATGGCAGCGGCGGGGTTGTTAAAGATGATGCCGCGCGAGATGGCATAGGCCAGCATACGTTTCAGAACGTTGCGGGTGAGCAGGGCGACGTGGTCCGAACCACGCAGTTTGATGCGATCGATCACCGTCTGTACGTCGGCGGTGGTAAGTGCTTCAAGCTGGATGTGACCGATAACCGGGATAATGTCTTTATTGATAACGCGGACTACATTGCGCGGCTGGCGGGTGGTTTTTTCGATAATGTCGGTCAGCCAGCGTTTGGCGAAGGCTTCGACGGTGGTCGGCTCTTTCTGTTTGGCTTTCTCTTCCTGCTTTTTCTGTGCCGGGCTGACGCCATGGGCAATCATCGAGCGGCATTTTTCACGCCAAAGGCGCGCTTCCGCCAGCGAGAAAGCGGGGTATTCGCCCAGCGTCGCTTTCTGTGACTTGCCGTTGAAACGGTAGCGCAAGCGCCAGACCTTGCGGCCCGTGGGCAGTACTTCTATGACCAGCCCGCCGTTGTCGGCAACCTGATATGCCCGACTTTTTGCTGACAGACTTCTGATTTTTGTATCTGAAAGCGCCATATGTACCTCTTTAACGTGTCCATATGTGATGATGGTATCTTTATGTTATGTATGGTTTTTTAGAGTAAAACATGCCTGATGTGTCCATGGTTTGCGAAGTTCGATTGTTTTTTGTACTGCGCTGTGTGTCCATAATACGCGAATTATTGCTCAAAAAACAACCATGGACACAAGGAAAAAATGACGATGGACACAGCTATGGACACAAAAATCCCTGGCTCTTGGTAGAAGCGAATAGACATCGATGGAACAAAAAATCCCGCATAACAAGGTGCTATGCGGGATGTGTGGAAGTGAGTGGACGCTTACAGACTCAGCGTTACTTGCCGATACAGAAGCTGGAGAAAATGCGGCCTAGCAGGTCGTCTGAGGTGAATTCGCCAGTAATCTCGC
Organism: Brenneria bubanii; assembly: GCF_022378355.1. Lineage (GTDB taxonomy): Bacteria > Pseudomonadota > Gammaproteobacteria > Enterobacterales > Enterobacteriaceae > Brenneria > Brenneria bubanii. The sequence goes on along the minus strand of NZ_JAKMAJ010000005.1, from coordinate 208,702 downwards.
TTAGACACTGCTGCGCCAGGCGCAGCTCTTCGGCTAACAGTTCACCTGCGTAAGCGCTCACTAACTGATCTTTGCCTTGCAGCAGATGCTGGGCTGCCTGTTCCAGCGCCTGCAGATGCCGGCGGCGCGCCAGAAAGCCGCCTTCCGTATTACTGATGAATCCCATACTTTGCTTGAGGTGTTCGCGCAACGTCTCAATGCCTTCGCCGGTACGGGCCGACAGGCGAATAAGTGAGTGAGTATTCACATCTTCGATGCCCAGCGTCTCTCCGGTTATATCGGCTTTATTGCGTACTACGGTAATCGGTAAGGCGCTGGGCAACCGCGCCATAAATTCCGGCCAGATGGCTGCCGGCTCGATGGCTTCGGTGGTGGTGCCATCGACCATGAACAGCACGCGGTCGGCCTGTTCAATTTCCTGCCAGGCGCGTTCGATGCCGATACGTTCAACCTCATCATTGGCATCACGCAGGCCTGCGGTATCAATGATGTGCAGCGGCATGCCATCAATATGAATATGCTCGCGCAGCACGTCGCGGGTCGTGCCGGCGATATCGGTGACAATCGCCGCTTCCCGTCCGGCTAATGCATTGAGCAAGCTGGATTTTCCAGCATTAGGCCGTCCGGCGATCACCACCTTCATACCTTCGCGCAGCAGGCTGCCCTGATGAGCTTCGGCTCTGACGGCATCCAGATCGGCCATCACATTGTTGAGCTGGCCTTCAATTTTGCCATCGGAGAGGAAATCAATTTCCTCATCGGGAAAATCGATGGCGGCTTCAACGTAAATGCGCAGATGGGTTAAGGTTTCAACCAGATGGTTGATGCGGGTGGAAAATACCCCTTGCAGAGAACTCAACGCGGAACGCGCGGCCTGCTCAGAGCTGGCGTCAATCAGGTCGGCAATAGCTTCCGCCTGCGTCAAATCCAGCTTGTCGTTGAGGAATGCGCGCTCGGAAAACTCTCCGGGGCGCGCAATACGCACGTTCGGCAAGGCCAGAATACGTTGCAGCAGGATATCGAGAATAACCGGGCCGCCGTGTCCCTGAAGCTCCAGTATGTCCTCGCCGGTGAACGAGTTTGGACCGGGAAACCACAAGGCGATCCCTTGATCGAGCGTTGCCCCGTCGGTATCGCGAAACGGCAGATAATCGGCGTAACGCGGTTTGGGCTGTTTACCCAGTACGCTTTGCGCGACGGCCGACGCCGCAGGGCCGGATACGCGCAGAATGCCTACCCCGCCGCGTCCTGGTGGCGTGGCCTGGGCTACGATGGTGTCGGAATGGCTCATGGTTTTCTCTCTGTACATATAAAAAAATAAGGCGGTCATTGACCGCCTTATCTTGTCTCGCTAGTCAGTCTCGACCGTTAGCTTTTTTTGCTGCGGCTATGCAGGCCGCGTTTTTCCAGGCCACGGTAAATCAACTGCTGCTGAATGATGGTCACCAGGTTACTGACGATATAGTACAGCACCAGACCAGACGGGAACCACAAGAAGAACACGGTAAAAATAACCGGCATGTAAGTCATGATCTTCTGTTGCATCGGGTCGGTAACGGTGGTCGGCGACATCTTCTGGATGAAGAACATCGTGACGCCCATCAGAATCGGCAGAATGTAATAAGGATCTTGCGCGGACAGGTCATGGATCCACAAGGCAAACGGCGCATGACGCAGTTCAATGGAACCCATCAGCATGTAGTACAGCGCCAGGAAGATCGGCATCTGAATGACTAACGGGAAGCAACCGCCCAGCGGGTTAACCTTCTCCGCTTTGTACAGCGCCATCATTTCCTGACTCATGCGCTGTTTGTCATCGCCGATTCGCTCACGCATTGCCTGCAGTTTGGGTTGCAGCATGCGCATTTTCGCCATCGAGGTGTATTGCGCTTTGGTCAGCGGGTACATGATACCGCGCACGATAAAGGTAATGGCGATAATGGAGAAGCCCCAGTTACCGATAAAACCGTGCAGGAATTTCAGCAGTTTAAACAGCGGCTGAGAAATAAACCACAGCCAGCCGTAGTCGACGGTCAGATCCAGGTGCGTAGCGATAGCCGCCATTTTATCCTGAATCTCCGGACCAACCCACAGCGTGGCGTTCAGATTTTGCTGGCTGCCCGCGGGGACAACTGCCGGGGTGGATTTAAAGCCAATGGCGGCCAGCCCGTTACCAAGATTACTGGTATAGAAGGTATTGGCGCCGGCGGTGGTTGGAACCCAGGCGGTAGCGAAGTATTGCTGCAGCATCGCTACCCAGCCGCCGTTGGTGGTGATGTTCAGGTTCTCGTCCATATCGCCGAAGCTGTATTTCTTATACTTGTCTTCGCTGGAGGAGAACGCCGCGCCGCGATAGGTGTGCAGCGCAAAGTTGCTGCTGCCGGTATCACGGTGTTTGGGTAAATTGATGGATTGCTTCAACTGACCGAATAGCGTCAGTTCCAGCGGTTGCGTGCTGGTGTTGTTGACGTTGTAATCAACATTCAGCGCATAGTCGCTGCGTTTCAATACAAACGTTTTGGTGTAGGTCACACCGTCAGCCGCGGTATAGGTCAGCGGAATACGCAGTTCGTTTTGGCCGTCGGCCAGCTCAAAGTGATCCTGCGCCGCGGTAAACAGCGGACGCGGGCCGTTGGCCGGATTATCCGGACCATTTTTGCCGGTCAGACCGCTTTGCGCCTGGTAAACGAATTCGGGCGTGGTTTCCAGCAACAGGAAGGGCTTGTCAGAGCCCAGCGTATCCGGATAAGCCAACAGATTAGCCTGCTCGATGTCGCCGCCACGGGTATTGATGGTCAGAGACAGTGCGTCAGTTTTAACCGTGATAAGTTTACCTTGACCGCTAGCGGGTACGCCCTGGTTACTGGCATCACCGGATGCTGCATTCTTCGCCTGCTGTATGGTCTGCGCGGTAACTGGCGGATTTTTGTCCGTTTCCCAGGCCTGCCAGATCATAAAGGTTACGAATAGCAGAGCGATGAGAAAAAGATTGCGTTGCGAATCCATCGTTAATGCTCTCTGTTATTGTCGGTTTTTGGCGGTACGGGATCATCACCACCAGGGTTCAAAGGGTGGCATTTTAATACGCGTTTAAGCGTCAACCAACAGCCTTTTATCATGCCGAACCTGCGAATTGCTTCAATACCGTATTGTGAACACGTTGGCCGAAAGCGGCAATGTGGTCCAAGTAACGGGCTGATAATGAGTTGATAACCGCGTATCAACCCGATCAGCAGGCGGGAGCCAAACGACAGTGCCGACGCCATAATTTTTCCAACGCTTCCGTCAATGTTCGGTTATCCAGTTCAGACACCCCTTTTTTCGCAATCACCACAAAATCCATTGCGGGCAATGAATGTTGATGCAGGCGAAAGCTTTCACGCGTCAGACGTTTAATCCGATTGCGTTCATGAGCACGTTTAACATGCTTTTTGGCGACGGTAAGACCGATGCGGGGATGCCCCAGCGTGTTCAGGCGGCCGAGAATAGTAATTTGCGGCGTGCCAGCCCGTTGCGGCTGCTGGAAGACGAAAGTGAAATGGCTGGGAGTTAACAAACGTAACTCCCTGGGAAAAGCGAGCTTAACCACTCGGTGGGTTAGCTTTATTACTTAGAAACGGTCAGACGAGAACGGCCTTTCGCACGACGGCGGGCCAGAACTTGACGACCATTTTTGGTGGCCATACGAGCACGAAAGCCGTGGCTACGGTTACGCTTCAATACGGACGGTTGGAAAGTGCGTTTCATGGCGATTTCTACCTAAACTTGGATAATTAACTTCACAGTAAACGCGTTTGGCTACTCGGCGTGAAAATGACCGACGCCTCAATCGCATATAACAAAGAGGCGGGATTGTAATAATTGTACAGTCCTGAGTCAATTAACATCACACTTTACATGCCAGCCATTCCAATTATTTTTGGATTTCTGTCTGGCTGAGCACAGAAACAGGCATTGACGCGCGGGCAGAGAATTATACGGACTCTAATATAAAGCGCAAGGATCCTACTGCGATCCATCCGACAGGATCATGATCAATATCACCGTAACGCGTTTGCCGACCGGTTTATTCTGGAGTGAAGTCCGGCATTGCGGCAGGAATGGGATTCTTTCGATCTTCTGGGGTAAAGGCGGGAGCCGCTATAAGCATAGCCTGTGGATAAAAAGGATCGAAACTGTGCAGAAGGGGAGGATCTATTTTCTGGTTTAGGTTATGATCCGCCGTCCCGTTAGCGATCCTTCTTCGGGATCGTCACGGTAAGCCGCATCGGTTACGCGGTGCATCTGCCGTCTTTATCATGGACGGGGGCAGGTGCCAAAATCATGAGTCATATAAATATCTTATTCTTTTCTTTTTGATCGTTCTTGTTCGAGTGGAGTCCGCCGTGTCACTTTCGCTTTGGCAGCAGTGTCTTGCCCGTTTGCAGGATGAGTTACCTGCCACAGAATTCAGTATGTGGATACGCCCATTGCAGGCAGAACTGAGTGATAACACTCTGGCGCTCTACGCCCCGAATCGTTTCGTACTGGATTGGGTACGCGATAAGTATTTAAATAATATCAATGGATTATTGAATGATTTTTGTGGGATGGACGCCCCGCTGCTGCGTTTTGAAGTAGGCAGCAAGCCGTTGGTTCAAACCATTAGTCAGCCGGTTAACCACCACAGCAACGGCAATGCCAATGTGGCGGCCGCGGTGCCGGTGCGTTCCGCGCCGGTGCGCCCAAGCTGGGATAATTCGCCGGTGCAGGCTGAGCATACCTATCGCTCCAACGTGAACCCCAAGCATACCTTTGATAACTTCGTTGAGGGTAAGTCGAACCAACTGGCGCGCGCCGCCGCCCGTCAGGTGGCTGATAATCCCGGCGGCGCCTATAATCCCCTATTCCTGTATGGCGGGACCGGCCTGGGTAAAACGCACTTATTACATGCGGTCGGCAACGGCATCATCGCCCGTAAAGCCAATGCAAAAGTGGTTTACATGCATTCTGAGCGTTTTGTTCAGGATATGGTGAAAGCGCTGCAAAACAACGCGATTGAGGAATTTAAGCGTTATTACCGTTCGGTTGATGCGCTACTGATTGATGATATTCAGTTTTTTGCCAACAAAGAGCGCTCGCAGGAAGAGTTTTTCCACACCTTCAACGCGCTGCTGGAAGGTAATCAGCAGATTATCCTGACCTCGGATCGCTACCCGAAAGAGATCAACGGGGTGGAGGATCGCCTGAAATCACGTTTCGGCTGGGGGCTGACGGTAGCGATTGAACCGCCGGAGCTGGAAACGCGCGTGGCGATACTGATGAAAAAAGCCGACGAAAATGATATTCGTCTGCCGGGAGAAGTGGCTTTCTTTATTGCCAAGCGTCTGCGCTCCAACGTGCGTGAACTGGAGGGGGCATTAAACCGCGTCATTGCCAACGCCAATTTTACCGGCCGCTCCATCACCATCGATTTTGTACGTGAGGCGCTGCGCGATCTGCTGGCATTGCAGGAAAAACTGGTTACTATCGACAATATCCAGAAGACGGTGGCGGAATACTATAAAATCAAAGTTGCCGACTTATTATCTAAACGTCGTTCCCGCTCGGTGGCCCGTCCGCGCCAGATGGCGATGGCATTGGCCAAAGAGCTGACCAACCACAGTCTGCCGGAAATCGGCGATGCGTTTGGCGGGCGTGACCATACCACGGTGTTGCATGCCTGTCGCAAGATCGAACAGCTGCGTGAAGAAAGTCACGACATCAAAGAAGATTTTTCCAATTTAATCAGAACATTATCTTCGTAATATTATGAAATTCATTGTCGAACGCGAACATCTGTTAAAACCGCTGCAACAGGTCAGCAGCCCGCTGGGCGGCCGGCCGACCTTACCTATTCTGGGCAACCTGTTGTTGCAGGTTACCGAAGGGGCGCTATCGCTTACCGGCACCGATCTCGAAATGGAGATGGTGGCCAAAGTGGCGTTGACGCAGCCGCATGAACCGGGCGCCACAACGGTGCCGGCGCGCAAATTGTTTGATATCTGCCGTGGTTTGCCGGACGGCGCGGAAATCACCATTATGCTGGATGGCGATCGGATGCTGGTGCGATCCGGCCGCAGCCGTTTTTCGCTGTCGACCCTGCCCGCGGCAGATTTTCCCAATCTGGATGACTGGCAGAGCGACGTGGAATTCTCGTTGCCGCAGGCGACGCTGAAGCGCTTGATTGAGGCTACGCAGTTCTCGATGGCGCATCAGGATGTGCGTTATTACCTTAACGGCATGCTGTTTGAAACCGAAGGTGAAGAATTGCGTACGGTGGCGACCGACGGACACCGTCTGGCGGTATGCGCCATGCCGGTGGGCCAGACGCTGCCGTCGCATTCGGTGATTGTGCCGCGTAAAGGCGTGATGGAGCTGGTGCGTTTGCTGGATGGCGGCGACACGCCGCTGCGGCTGCAAATCGGCAGCAACAATATCCGCGCTCACGTCGGCGATTTCATCTTTACGTCCAAGCTGGTCGACGGCCGTTTCCCCGATTATCGACGCGTATTGCCGAAAAATCCGGATAAAACGCTGGAAGCCAGCTGTGATTTACTTAAGCAGGCGTTCTCCCGAGCGGCGATTCTGTCGAATGAAAAGTTCCGCGGCGTGCGTTTGCACCTGATCCAGAACCAGTTGAAGATCACCGCCAATAACCCTGAACAGGAAGAGGCGGAAGAGATTCTTGATGTGCAGTATGACGGCACCGAGATGGAAATTGGCTTCAACGTCAGTTACGTGTTGGACGTTCTGAATGCGCTGAAATGCGAGGATGTCCGCCTACTGCTGACGGATTCGGTTTCCAGCGTGCAGATCGAAGACGGCGCCAGCCGGGCCGCCGCCTATGTCGTTATGCCGATGCGTCTCTAGTCTATGACGGGCGATGTTATATGTCGGCCCGGGATTGGGGCGCGTTCACCATCCTCACGTACGCTGAGTATGCTTCGGATACTCGCGGCGTGCGCCCATTGGGCCGGGCTACCGTCCGCGCCCAATCTGCCTACGACAATAACGATTTTAGATCACAAGAAATAGTCGCATGGCTCTGACTCGTCTCCTTATTAAAGATTTCCGTAATATTGAAGCGGCTGATTTGGCGCTGGCGCCCGGCTTTAACTTTTTGGTCGGGGCCAACGGCAGCGGAAAAACCAGCGTGCTGGAAGCGATTTATACGCTGGGACATGGACGGGCGTTTCGCAGCGTGCAGGCGGCGCGCGTTATCCGTCACGAACAGCCAGAGTTTGTGCTGCACGGACGTATTGACGGCCTTGAGCGGGAGCGTTCGGTCGGTCTGAGCAAGAATCGTCAGGGCGACGGTAAAGTGCGTATCGACGGCAGCGACGGCCATAAGGTGGCCGAACTGGCTCAGCTGTTGCCGATTCAACTGATTACACCGGAAGGCTTCACGCTGCTGAACGGCGGACCGAAGTATCGCCGCGCTTTTCTCGACTGGGGCTGTTTTCACAACGAACCCGGCTTCTTCTCCGCCTGGAGCAATATGAAACGCCTGCTGCGCCAGCGTAATGCGGCGCTGCGTCAGGTGAGCCAGTACGGACAGTTGCGCGCCTGGGATCAGGAACTGGTGCCGCTGGCCGAGCGTATCAGTGAATGGCGGGCGCAATACAGCACGGCGATTGCTGAGGATATTGCAGCTACCTGTACGCAGTTTTTGCCGGAGTTTGCTCTCAGCTTCGCTTTCCAGCGCGGCTGGGATAAAGAAAGCGACTATGCCGAACTACTGGAGCGGCAGTTTGAACGCGATCGTATGCTGGGTTATACGTCGCTTGGGCCGCATAAAGCCGACTTTCGCATCCGCGCCAGCGGTGTGGCCGTCGAGGATATGCTGTCCCGTGGTCAGCTAAAGCTGCTTATGTGCGCATTAAGGCTGGCCCAGGGTGAGTTTCTCACCCGTCAGAACGGACTGCGCTGTCTGTATCTGATAGATGATTTTGCTTCCGAACTGGATAGTACCCGCCGCCGTTTGCTGGCCGAACGGTTAAAAGCCACCCGTGCCCAGGTTTTTGTCAGCGCCATCGGCGCTGAGCAGATAGCCGACATGATTGGTGAAAATGGCAAGATGTTCCGCGTAGAACAGGGTAAAATAACGGTTCAATCACAGGACTAAAATGAGCGAGAAACGTTGATGTCGAATTCTTATGACTCCTCAAGTATCAAGGTATTGAAAGGGCTGGATGCGGTACGTAAACGCCCAGGTATGTACATCGGTGATACGGATGATGGTACCGGTCTGCATCACATGGTATTCGAGGTTGTGGACAACGCTATCGACGAGGCACTCGCTGGCTATTGTAAAGACATTATCATTACTATCCATGCTGATAACTCAGTTTCGGTACAGGATGATGGTCGCGGTATTCCCACTGGTCTTCATGAAGAAGAGGGGGTTTCCGCGGCAGAAGTGATCATGACGGTGCTGCATGCCGGCGGTAAATTTGATGACAACTCGTATAAAGTTTCCGGCGGCCTGCATGGCGTGGGGGTTTCCGTGGTTAACGCCCTATCGGAAAAACTGGAGCTGATCATTAGCCGTGAAGGCAAGGTTCATCATCAAACCTATCGCCACGGCGTGGCGCAGGCGCCGTTGAAAGCCGTGGGAGACACCGATAAAACCGGCACCACCGTGCGTTTCTGGCCGAGTCTGGAAACCTTCACCAACGTGGTGGAGTTCGAATATGAGATTCTGGCTAAACGCCTGCGCGAGCTCTCCTTCCTGAACTCCGGCGTTTCTATCCGCCTGATCGATGAGCGTGAAAAAGATAAAGCAGACCATTTCCACTATGAAGGCGGCATCAAAGCCTTTGTCGACTACCTCAACCGCAACAAGACGCCGATTCACCCGACGGTATTCTATTTCTCTACGATGAAAGACGATATCGGCGTTGAAGTCGCTTTGCAGTGGAATGATGGTTTCCAGGAAAACATTTACTGCTTCACCAACAACATTCCGCAGCGTGACGGCGGTACGCATCTGGCCGGTTTCCGCGCCGCCATGACCCGTACTCTGAACACCTATATGGACAAAGAAGGCTACAGCAAAAAGGCCAAAATCAGCGCCACCGGCGACGATGCGCGCGAAGGGCTGATTGCCGTGGTTTCGGTAAAAGTGCCGGATCCGAAATTCTCCTCTCAGACCAAAGATAAACTGGTGTCTTCGGAAGTGAAGACCGCCGTTGAATCGCTGATGAATGAGAAGCTGGTGGACTATCTGATGGAAAATCCGTCAGACGCCAAAATCGTGGTGGGTAAAATCATCGACGCCGCCCGTGCCCGTGAAGCGGCGCGTAAAGCGCGCGACATGACCCGCCGTAAAGGCGCGCTTGATTTGGCCGGCCTGCCGGGCAAGCTGGCGGACTGCCAGGAACGCGACCCGGCGCTGTCTGAACTGTACCTGGTGGAAGGGGACTCGGCGGGCGGTTCCGCCAAACAGGGGCGTAATCGTAAGAATCAGGCGATTCTGCCGCTGAAGGGCAAGATTTTGAACGTCGAGAAGGCGCGCTTCGACAAAATGCTCTCTTCCCAGGAAGTGGCGACGCTGATCACCGCGCTGGGCTGCGGCATTGGCCGCGACGAGTACAACCCGGACAAGCTGCGCTACCACAACATCATCATCATGACCGATGCCGACGTCGATGGCTCCCACATTCGTACGCTGCTGCTGACTTTCTTCTACCGCCAAATGCCGGAAATTGTTGAACGCGGCCACGTCTATATTGCGCAACCGCCGCTGTACAAGGTGAAAAAAGGCAAGCAGGAACAGTACATTAAAGATGATGACGCCATGGATCAGTACCAGATTATGCTGGCGCTGGACGGCGCAACGCTGCACACCAACGCCGCCGCGCCGGCGATGGCGGGCGAGCCGCTGGAAAAACTGGTTGCCGAACATTACGCGGTGCAGAAAACCATTGGCCGTATGGAGCGCCGCTTCCCGCGGGCATTCCTGAACGGTTTAATCTATCAGCCAACGCTGGCTGAAGCGGATTTAAGCGTTCGTGAAAAGGTTCAGCAGTGGATCGAAACGTTGGTCACGCACCTGAATGAGCAGGAACAGCACGGCAGCGCTTATACCTTCATCATCAACGATAATCAGGAACGGCAGATTTTTGAACCGATTCTGCGCGTGCGGACGCACGGCGTCGATACCGATTATCCGTTGGACTTCAGCTTCATTACCGGTGGCGAGTATCGCAAAATCAATCAGCTGGGCGAAAAACTGCGCGGCCTGATTGAAGAAGACGCCTACATTGAACGCGGTGAACGCCGTCAGCCCGTCGCCAGTTTTGAACAGGCGCTGGATTGGCTGGTGAAAGAGTCGCGCCGCGGCCTGGCCATTCAACGTTACAAAGGTTTGGGTGAAATGAACCCGGATCAGCTGTGGGAAACCACGATGGATCCGACCAGTCGCCGCATGCTGCGCGTCACCGTTAAAGATGCTATCGCCGCCGATGAGCTGTTTACTACGCTGATGGGCGATGCGGTTGAGCCGCGTCGTGCGTTTATCGAAGAAAATGCGCTGAAAGCCGCGAATATCGATATCTAATCGGGCTTTATCGCAGCCTGCCCCCCTCCTTTTGCGGGGGGAGTTAAGCCGGTTCTCTGCTGAACCGGCTTTTTTATGGCTCGCCGCCAGCCGGCCACCCTGTTGACCGTCAGCGCGTGACGCTAAACATCGCCTCCTATACCGCGACGGCGCGACGTCTGGCGCTGCGCAGCTCCTGGCGCAGCGTAATCAGGGCGGTGATCAGCATAAAAATGACCGCCGACCAGAAGATGCCCTGCGGATGGCCCTGATCGAGTAACCAGCCGAACAGTACCGGGCCAGCCGCGCCGCCGATATTGAAGCCGGTGGAGACAATGCCGAAAACTCGCCCTTCGGCGCCGGCGGGCGAGGCGGCCCGTACCAGCATATCGCGCGAAGGCGCAATCATACCGGATAGAAAACCGGCGGCGGCCAGCAGGGGAATCAACACCGCAACCGACAGCGGATAAATGGCGACCAGCGTGATCAATCCTGCGGTTACCGCCAGTGCCGCCGTCGCCACCAGCCCGTGGCGGCGGGTTTTATCCGCCAGCGCACCGCCGGCCAGTACGCCGAAGGCGCTGGAGAACAGGAAGGCGGTCAGTGCCATATTGGCCTGCGGCAATGGCAGGTCGTAGCCGGTCACAAAGGCCGTCACCGAAAAGTTCTGGATTGACGCGGTACTCAGGTTTAACAACAGGAATAGCACTAACAGCGCCATGATGGGCAGGGTAAAAAGCGACATGCGGCGACGTTTGCCCGGTGGATCGTTTTCCTGCTCGGTGTGCTGGTGCCGGATTGGCTGGTCGCGCTCGGTCGACAGCAGGGGAACCGTCAGCAGCCCTATCGCCCCCGCCACGATAAATGCGCTGTTGGTACCGGCAAAGGCGGCTACCGTCAGTAAGAGCCCCGGCGCGATAGCGGTGCCGAAGAAGCCGGAGAAGGTATGAATTGAGAAAGCCCGACCCATGCGTTTTTCATCGATCCCACGCGACAATAGCGCGTAATCGGCGGGATGATAAACCGCGTTCGCCACCCCAGCCAGCGCCATCGCCGCCACCAGCCACAGATAGCTGTTCGAAAGGCTTAAGGAGAGAAAACACAGACTGCCGAGCGTTAGTCCGGCGGTCAGGGTACGGCGCGCGCCGATGCGGTCAACCACAAAACCGATGGGCGTCTGCACGCAGGCGGAGACGATATTGAACACGCTTAGCGCGAGGCCCAGTTCGACAAAGCTGATATTGCGCTGTTCGGAGAGCAAGGGGATAAGCGCGGGCAAAACCATCATGTGAAAATGGCTTACCAGGTGAGCGGATGAGACCTGAGCCAGCAGGGGCAGCTTGATTCGTTTCATTTTTTGTCGTCAGCAGGCGATGGTGGATTTCTGCGTGAAAGACGATGCGGCGCGCCGGCGTCGTTTTCTGAGGCAGTAAAGGCATAACATTACCATATCGTTCATATTATTAGCGTTCAATCTTTTATCGGCGGCGGCGCATTATCCGCGAGATGACTTTGGGCTTAGCGCGATGCTTGCTATGGTGGAGATATTGATCGGTCGATAAGGGAAGCGCCACATGACGACAAAACACTATCTCGGCGGCTGTTTGTGTGGGTCTATCCGCTTTGAGGCTGTAGGTAAGCCAGGCAACCCGCATGCCTGCTCCTGCACCCTCTGTCAGCGGCATTCGGGGGCGCTCACGCTGTATTGGGTCGAGTTTCCGCGGGCATCCGTTGCGTGGATTGGCGAAGGCGGAGAACCTGCGCGTTATCGGTCGTCCGGTTATTCCAGCCGTTCTTTCTGCGCGCGCTGCGGCAGCACGCTGGGCGCCATTGACGACGAGCCGACCGTGGCGCTGGTGATTGGCTGCTTCGATGAAAAAAACGCGCCGGAACTGCGCCCGCTTTCCCACTCGTTTGCCGATCAATGTCCGCATTGGTGATGATGCCGCCGGATTTTTCCCAGAGCCGGAGACAGCAGACCGATCACGCCGGTCTGCTGCTTTATCGGCAATCAGGGCAGTTTGAATACCTGTACGGTCTGGGAAAGCTGTCTGGCCTGATCTTCCAGCGATGCTGCCGACGCCGACGCTTCTTGCACCAGCGCGGCGTTCTGCTGCGTGACGCCATCCATTTCGTGTACGGCCTGCGTGACCTGGCTGATGCCGCGCGACTGTTCGTCCGACGCCGAAACAATCTCGTCCATAATATCTTTCACCGATGTCACCGCGGTCAGCATATCCTGCATGGTGGCGCCCGCGCTCTGCACCAGCCCCACGCCATTTTCAACGCGGCTGGCTGACTCGGCGATCAGCGCGGTGATCTCCTTCACCGAACTGGCGCTGCGCTGGGCAAGGTTGCGCACCTCATTGGCCACCACCGCAAAGCCGCGACCTTGTTCACCCGCTCTGGCCGCTTCCACCGCCGCATTCAGCGCCAGAATATTGGTCTGGAAGGCGATACTGCTGATAATGCTGGTAATGTCGGAGATTTTCTGCGAGCTTTCGTCGATTTCCCCCATCATATGGATGACCTGTCCCACAATCGCATCGCCTTTTTGTGCGATCTGAGCGGCGTTTTGCGCCAGGCGCGTGGCGTTGTGGGCATTATCCGCGTTTTGTTTCACGGTCGCGGAGATTTGCTCCATGCTGGCCGCCGTCTCTTCCAGCGCAGAGGCCTGCTGTTCGGTACGGGAGGCCAAGTCCGTATTGCCTGCGCTGATTTCACCGGCGCTGTGGTTGACGGAATCGCTGGCGGCGTGCAGTTGGTCTACGATATCCCTCAGACGCGTTTGCATGGTGCGCATGGCGTAAAAAATACTGTGGTCGTCTCTGTTCTGTACCGGAATGGTTTTAGTCAAATCGCCCTGCGATACCGATAGCGCGATTTCGGCGGCTTCAGCCGGTTCTCCACCTACGGTGCGCAGCACCTTGCGGGTGAAAATAATGCCCACGACGCCGGAAACCACAATGATGCTCAGCAGGGTCAACAAGATGGCGATATTGCGCTGCTTCACCGATTCGGCCATCACTTCGTTGACGGGGATCGCCAGACCCAGTACCCAGGGGGTACCGGTATTGCCGATGGCGATCGGCGCGTTAATGTTGAATACCTCGGAACCCAGGGTGTCGCTGTAGCGCTCCTGTATGTTGATTTTGCCGTTCGCCACGCTTTCCAACAGCACCTGGCTATTTTTAGAACGTTGACCAATCCGGTGTTGATCCGGATGCGCGATAAAGACGCCGGTATGGGAAAACATCTGCGCGTAGGCGCCGGGATAAGGACGGATGCCGCTAACCAGCTGTTGCAGGCTGGTTAGCGAAAAGTCTGCGGTGACGGAGCCATAAAACTTGCCGTTGACCATAATGGGAACGGCGAGCGAGGTAATCATCGTGTCGACGCCATTATAGTTATAACTGTAAGGGTCCAGGATGAGTTCTTTTTGCAGTTTGCGCGGTAGCAGATAGTAGTCGCCGCTGCCGGGCGTTTCGTAGTCGGTCAGGTTATGCAGCGCGATGTTGCCGGCCGGATCGCGATCGACATAGCGGACAAAGCGCCCATTGGGATCTTGATCGGGCAGCGCGGCATACTGCTGATCTTTACCGTCGAACGCGTTGGGTTCCCAGGCCAGCGACATGGAAAGCAGCTCAGGATTATTTTTCAGCGTATCTTTCAGCATGGCCTCCGCCGTGCGGCGGTCGGGATTGCCGACCTCCTGCAAGGTTTGCACGGTCTGCACCAGCGCGTGGGCGGCCGATAATGCACCATCGAGCTTATTCTGCACCAAAGAGATATTCGAATAGGTCATTTGGGTGAGAAATTTCTGGGCGATATATTTTTGCTGTTGGCCGGATTGCCACAGCAGTAAGCCGACGGTGATGATGAATCCTAATGCGATTGCTGTGATGGTGGTAGCTAATACCAGGGCCCGGGTGGAAAGTTTCTTTTTTTTAGAAGAAGGCGGCTGGGATGAAGAATAGGAAACCAATTCATTTGACATTGGATCGTCCCCTTTTAATAACCAAATGACTTAATAGTAAGAGCAGCCGGCTGCGCTTTTTTCACTGTCGGATTGCATGATATACCCGGTAGATTTCAGGTGCGGAGAGAGGACGCTTAAGCAGGCCTGCTTACCGGCGGAGCGGGTATTAATGTGATCAGGATCACTTTTGTTTTATCGGCCCAATTCATTGTTTCTTTAGCGTTTTTTGGTTTTTTGTTTCAAGTAATATTTATTACGCCATGATTACCAATTCGGTTGTCGCCGCAGGTAAGGTTTTTTCGCAACAAGACAGGGATTTCTTCCAAAATATTTCAGACAACAACAAATAATGCTGAGCTCTGAAAGCGATCAGCTAAAGACCGGCTCTCTGCAAAAAAGAGAATTAGCCGCCGGATGCGAACGGGCCTTTGCCGACGGATTCACGAATAATTAACTGGCCTTTAAATTCGGGCAACGGCGCAACGGTTTCGCCCGCCAGTTTATCCAGCAGCCTTTCAAGGGTGCTGTTTATCATTTCGGCGACGGGAACGTGTACGGTGGTCAGGGCGGGGTTAAACCAGGAAGCCATGGGCAGATCGTCAAAACCCATCAGGGAAACCTGCTGCGGTATGGCGATGCCCTGTTCACGGAGCGCCTTTGCCGCGCCGATCGCCATATCGTCATTGCTGGCGACCAGCGCGCTGAAGGCGGCGCCGCGCCGACGCAGCGTCTCCACGGCGGCATAACCGCTTTCGGATGTCCAGTCGCCCGGCGCCGCCAGTGCGGGGTCGAATGCGATCCCCCGGGTCGCCAGGGCCTGCTGGTAACCGGCAAAGCGACTTTCCCCGGTCGGCGACGCCGCCGAACCGTGGATAAAGGCGATATCCCGGTGGCCTTGTTCAATCAGGTAATTCACCGCGGCAAAGCAGTGCTGCTGGTGGTTGGCGCAGACGCTGTTTTCTTCGTGGCGCGTTAGCGTGCGGTTGACCACCATGATGGGCTGTTCGTAGCGATCGATAATGGCTTCCAGCTCGGCGATGGAAAGAAAACGCGGATAGATAATGATCGCATCGCAGCGTAAATCCAGCAGGAACTGAATCGCCTGTCGTTCTTCTTCCGCTCCGTGTTTACCATCGGCCATGATCAACTGCCGTCCATACTTTTCCGTCATGGTGGCGGTTTGAAACAATAGCTCGCTGAAGTAGGGACCGTTATACAGCGTGTTGGTGACCACCAGACCAATACTTTGCGACTTGCTGGTCGCGAGGTTGCGCGCCAGCAGGTTTGGCCGGTAGCCCAACTCTTCCACCGCTTTGAATACCCGCTCTTTGGTGGTTTTGCTGATATAGCTGTTTCCCGCCAATACGCGTGAGACCGTGGCTTTTGACACGCCGGCTTTTTTCGCCACATCGAGCATGGTTATCATTCTGTTTTATACCCTTCATCTTTCAAATTGCCGATGTGTTGTCTGCTCTCAGCGACTCGGCTTATCCCCTGCGTTATTCCGTCTATTATAAGAAAATTAAACGGCTTTTATCATCATTAAATCCAGTTACGTTAATTTTTATTTTTGGTGATCGTTATTTATGATCGCGTTCAAAAAATAGAAAAAATAATATGAAACCGGTTGCGTATTATTTTTTGTGTTGCTTGAATAATAAAAATACAAACGGTGAGGTGCATGATGAATAAGATTTTACTCTGTTGTGCCGCGGGAATGTCCACCAGTATGCTGGTGCAACGCATGGAAAAAGTCGCGCAAGAAAAGGGGATTGCCGTTGAGATAAAAGCCGTTGGTTTTGAAGAGTTTAGTGAAGTTGTTTCGGCGTTCGATTGCTGCCTTCTTGGACCGCAAATTAAGTATAAGTTAGCGGAATTTAAAGAA
Organism: Brenneria bubanii; assembly: GCF_022378355.1. Lineage (GTDB taxonomy): Bacteria > Pseudomonadota > Gammaproteobacteria > Enterobacterales > Enterobacteriaceae > Brenneria > Brenneria bubanii. The sequence goes on along the minus strand of NZ_JAKMAJ010000005.1, from coordinate 192,277 downwards.
ATTGCGGATGAAAAAAATAAACCCATCGCGGTTATCAATAGCATTGACTATGGAATGATGAATGGTGAGAAAGTACTCAGCGCCGCGTTGGCGATGATCCACTAATTACGGGAAAAAATAATGAGTACATTCAGTGAGTCATTATTTAGCCTCATCGAAAACCGCATCAGCCCGGTGGCGGCGAAACTTTCTAATCAACGCCACGTGGTAGCCATTAAAGATGGCTTCATTGCCTCGATGCCATTTTTGATCGTCGGCTCCTTTATGTTGTTATTTGCCCATCCCCCCTTCAGCGCCGACAGTCGATGGGCATTCGCCCAGTGGTGGCTGGGGCTTGTCGAGCGCCATAGCGAACAGATTATGATGCCCTACAATATGACCATGGGCATCATGGCGCTGTATATCGCCAGCGCGATTGCCTATAACCTGGCGCAAAGCTACAAAATGAACGGTTTTATGGCGGGCAGCCTGTCGCTGATGTCGTTTCTGGTGGTGGCCGCTCCGCAAGCCGGCGATAGCTTGCCGGTGGGGTCGCTGGGGGGCGAAGGCATCTTCACCGCCATTCTGGTTGCGCTCTATACCACTGAATTGATGAATTTTTTGCAGAAGCGCAAGATCGGCATCCGGTTGCCGGAACAGGTGCCGCCGAAGATTCGCCAGTCTTTTGATCTGTTAATTCCCATTCTCGCCATCTTTCTGACGCTATTTCCGCTCAGTCTGTTTATTCAGAACCAGTTCGGCATGCTGTTGCCGCAGGCGATTATGGCGATCTTCGCGCCGGTCATCTCCGCTTCTGATTCTCTGCCTGCCATTTTGATTGCCGTGCTGTTATGCCACCTGCTGTGGTTTGCCGGGATTCACGGCGCGGTGATTGTCGGTGGGATTTTACAGGCTTTCTGGCTGACCAATCTGGGCATTAATCAGCAGGCGCTAAACACCGGCGTGCCTATTACTCAGATTTTTATCGAACCCTTTTGGCAATTTTTTATCGTGGTGGGCGGCTCCGGTTCGACCATGGGACTGGTATTCCTCTATTTGCGCAGCCGCTCGGCGCACCTGCGTTCCATTGGCAAGCTGGCGGTGGTGCCCAGCATGTTCAATATCAATGAACCGGTTATTTTCGGTTCGCCGGTGGTGATGAACCCGCTGTTGTTTATTCCGTTCGTTACCGCGCCATTGGTCAACGCCGTTATCGCTTATGTCGCCACCAGAACCTCGCTGGTCAACCATGTGGTATCGCTTGCGCCCTGGACGACGCCCGCGCCCATCGGCGCCGCCTGGTCCACCGGTTGGGATTGGCGCGCCATTGTGCTGGTGGCGGTGCTGATTATGGTATCGGCGATGATTTATTACCCTTTTTTCAAAATGTATGAACGTCAACTTTTAGCGCAGGAAAAAGAGGGCGCGCAACCGCAAGGGGGGTACTGATGGTGATTGATGAAAATACGGTAATGGAGCTGATTATTCATGCCGGAGAGGCCCGCTCCTGCGCAATGGAAGCGCTGAGCGCCGCAAAAAAGGACGACTGGAGCAAGGCGGATGCGCTATTGGCGGATGCTTCCGCCGCCGCGCGCAAAGCTCATCAGATCCAGACCGCGCTGATCGGAGCGGATGAAGGGAGCGGGAAAATTCCGGTTAACCTGATTTTGGTTCACGCGCAGGATCACCTGATGAATGCGATGCTGTGTCGCGAACTGGTTGAGGAGCTTATTTATCTGCATAAGAAGCTCGCCGCGCTTAAGCCTTAAGACGTTTATACCTCGGGGCTAAGGCGCCAAACGCATCGACAACGTTTTTACCGACCAATGCCGGTCAATTTTATCAAATGCTAAAAAGGGTACGAGATGTCAGTTCAGCAATTACCGAAAGACTTTCTGTGGGGCGGCGCGGTAGCGGCGCATCAGGTTGAAGGTGGTTGGGATCAGGGGGGAAAAGGGGTCAGCATTTGCGACGTGCTGTCCGGCGGCGCGCACGGCGTGGATCGCGTGATAACCGATGGCGTGCAGCCCGGCTTCAACTATCCCAACCATCAGGCGGTGGCGTTTTATTCTCACTACAAACAGGATATTGCGCTGTTTGCCGAGATGGGCTTCAGGTGTTTCCGCACCTCCATCGCCTGGACGCGCATTTTCCCCAATGGCGATGAACAGGAGCCGAATGAAGCGGGCCTGCGATTTTATGACGAGCTGTTCGACGAACTGCTGAAATACAATATCGAGCCGGTGATTACGCTTTCCCATTTTGAGATGCCTTATCATCTGGTCAAACAGTACGGCGGATGGCTGAACCGCAGGGTGGTTGATTTTTTTGTGCGCTATAGCGAAGTGGTAATGGAACGCTATAAATCCAAAGTGAAATACTGGATGACCTTCAATGAGATCAATAATCAGCGCAACTGGCGCTATCCGCTGTTTGGCTATTGCTGTTCCGGGGTGATTTTCACCAAACAGCCAAATCCCGAACAGGCGATGTACCAGGCGCTGCACCACCAGTTCGTGGCCAGCGCCAAAGTGGTCAAGCGAGGTCATGAGATCAATCCTGAGTTTAAAATCGGTTGCATGCTGGCGCTGGTGCCGCTTTATCCCTGGTCCTGCAACCCGGATGATGTGATGTTCGCCCAGGAGGCGATGCGTGAACGTCACCTGTTTGGCGATGTGCAGCTACGCGGCTATTACCCCTCCTATATTCTTAAAGAATGGGAAAACAAGGGATACCAGATCGTTCGTCAACCGGGAGACGATCAAATTCTGAGGGAAGGCTGCGCGGATTATCTTGGCTTCAGCTATTACATGAGCAACGCCGTACAGTATGCGGCCAAAGATCGGCCCGCCGGCGATGCCATCGCCGGCTTCAACGGCAGCGTGAAGAACCCGCACATTGGCGCATCGGAGTGGGGTTGGCAGATTGATCCGGTGGGACTGCGCTATACGCTGAACAGCTTTTATGAGCGTTATCAAAAGCCGATGTTTATCGTTGAAAACGGGTTCGGCGCGGTCGATACCGTGGAAAGCGACGGGCAGATCCATGACGATTACCGTATCGATTACCTGCGCGCGCACATTGAGCAGATGAAAAAAGCCGTGCTGGAAGACGGCGTGGATTTGATCGGGTACGCGCCCTGGGGCTGCATCGACTGCGTTTCCTTCACCACCGGGCAGTACAGTAAGCGCTATGGTTTTATCTATGTCGATAAACATGACGACGGCAGCGGTACGCTGAAGCGTGCGAAGAAGAAAAGTTTTAACTGGTATAAGCAGGTTATCGCCAGTCAAGGCGCGGATCTGGCGTGAGGCGGTATGGCATTTGTCTTTCAAGCCGCCGATGGCGGCTTCTCTGAATAACGCGGCTCTGCTTTGGGCCGCGTTATAACGCTTCTGGTTCAGGCATACCGGGCATCCCGTCGTTAGCCTGCTTTATTTCGCTGGCTCTTCATCGCAAAATCGCGTTAGCATAAAAACAGTCATGTGCCGCTGGAAAAATTATGTCTATTAAACTGATCGCTATTGATATGGACGGGACGCTGCTGACGCCCCAGAACCAAATTTCGCCCGCCGTAAAAGCCGCTATTGCCGCCGCACGGGCAAAAGGCGTACAGGTGGTGTTGGCTACCGGCCGCCCGTTTATCGGCGTGGCGCCTTACCTGGCCGAGTTGGATTTACAGCAGGACGGTTGCTACTGCATCACCAACAATGGTGCGCTGGTGCAACGCGCAGCCGACGGCGAGTGCGTGGCGCAAACCACGCTTAGCTTTGACGACTACCTCTATTTTGAAGCGCTGGCGCGTAAGATTCATGTTCACTTTCACGCGCTGGACTTTAATTTCGTCTATACCGCGAATAAAGATATCAGCGCCTATACCGTTCATGAATCGAATCTGACCGGCATGCCGTTGAAGTATCGCGCGGTGGAAGAGATGGACCGCAGCCTGACGTTCCCGAAAATGATGATGATTGATGAGCCGCCGGTGCTGGATCGGGCTATCAGTCAGATCCCTCCGGAAGCGTTTGAGCATTATACCCTGATGAAGAGCGCCGAGTTTTATCTGGAAATTCTGGATAAGCGGGTCAATAAAGGCGAAGGGGTGAAAATGTTGGCCGAACACCTGAACATCCCTCGTGAAAGCATCATGACGATGGGCGATCAGGAAAACGATCTGGCGATGATTAATTATGCCGGGATTGGCGTATCGATGGGAAATGCCATCGATACCGTGAAGGAGGCCAGTCAGTTTATCACCAGAACCAATGCGCAAGACGGCGTGGCGTACGCAATCGAGAAATTTGTGCTTAATGTCTGATCGCATTTTGGTCTCGCGAATTTATTTCGGACCGTTTGACTAGCCATCGTTGATGGCTTTTTTTATTTTATTATTTTTCTGCTATTTATTCTCAATAAATAAATATCATGAATAATTATTTTTAGAAAAAATAAATTGGATAGCGTCCTAATTTATTTTAATGCCAGACAATTCATTATTTTTTCTTTTATCATCTGAGTGACGTGATTAACCAACTGGCTTCGGGGGATTTGTGGCGGATAAACCGCGCAGTACGCCATTTTTATATCAGGATTAAAAGGCTTAACCATAACTGGAGATGGACTATTTAGTGCGGTAATGAAATCCACAACGCCGATACCGACGTTTTTTGCCGCCAAGGCGCAGCTGTTGGCCATCGAGGTTTCAATCGGATTGTGCAAATAGCCCAGCTCGTTCCTGAGCGACAGATCGATCTGCGCCCGTAGCGGCGTGGTTCTACCCGGTAGAATGGCGCGGTAACGGGTCAGGTCGTCGATGGTAATTTGTTCCGCCTTGGCCAAAGGATGCGTGATCGACACTACGGCAACGGCGCTGGCATCGGCCAGCGGTTCGGCTTCCAGACCTTTGTTGCCCATCTGACCAAAGATAAAGCCTACGTCGTATTGGTTCGCCGTGATGGCTTCGGTAATATGACTGGTGCTTTCAATATCTAAAAACAAAGAGATATCAGGATATTCCTCGAGCAACGCCGGCAGCATTTCCTCTGAACAGAGCATCGACAATGCCTGAACCGAGGCGATGCGCAGTACGCTGCCTTTGGCGTGACGAATTTCATCGGCAATCAGAGCGATATGACCCAGACCCAGATAGAGGCGGTCTACCTCCCGGTAAAGCTTCATCGCCTCGGCGCGGGGGATAAGCCCGCGTCCGTCCCGATCGAACAATTTCAGGTTCAGCGCGTCTTCAAAATCCCGAATAAGCCGGCTCACCGCTGGTTGGGTAATGTGCATCATGTTGGCGGCCGCCGTGATCCCACCGGTAAGAATGACCTTGTGAAAAGCTTCAACCTGACGGGGATTGATCCGCATACTGTTCACTCCGAAACATAATATTTGGTTATCAATTTAACACAAAATGTAATTTTTATTTGTCTCATCTAGCGCATAGACTCCAGATATAGAATAATTTATGCACTATACAAACCTGCCATGGAATAGAGAGGTTGATGAATGAAACAATCAACAATGGCATTAATTTTTACTTTTTTATTTTCATCTTCGCCTTTGGTTTTTAGTGCTGATCTGAATATTGGTTTGGCGACATCCACAACATCAATGGATCCTCAGTTTTATGTTGGGGGACAAAATAGTGCGATGGCGCGTAATATTTTTGACGGTTTGGTCGCTCAGGATGAAAAGCAGCAAATTTCTCCTGCCTTGGCCGTATCGTGGAAAATTATTGACGATAAAACCTGGGAATTTTCGCTACGCCCGGGCGTCAAGTTTCATGACGGCGGTGATTTTACCGCCAGGGACGTGATCGCCAGCATCAAACGCATCGCGCTGGCGTCAAAAAACAGCCCGAGCTCTTATGCGCCTTACGTTAATGACATCGCTGAGATGAAGGCCATCGATCCGCTGACGGTGCGGATTACCACTAAAGAACCGTCTCCTTTGCTGTTGAATAACTTAAGCCGGGTTTCTATTTTGCCGGCCCGGCTCGAAACGGTGCCGACGGAAACGCTGAATGCCGGTAAGGATGTGATTGGAACCGGACCATTCAAGTTTGTTTCCTGGGTGCCTGATGACCAGGTCGTTCTTGAACGTAATGACAACTACTGGGGAGGAAAAGCCGAGTGGGACAAGGTTACCGTTCGTGTATTTAAAAACAGCAGCGCCCGTGTAGCCGCCATTTTATCCGGTGATGTGGACATGATCGAAAGCGTTCCAACAGCCGACAGTCGTAATATTTTAAAAAATAATCAGCTACACACGATTTCAACACCAGGGAATCGTATTATTTATCTGCACATGGACCAACAGCGCGACGTATCTCCGTTCGCCAAAGGTCCTGATGGCAAAAACCCATTACTAAAAAAAGAAGTTCGCCAGGCGATGTCTTTAGCGCTCAATCGTCAGGCAATCGTCGAGCGTATTATGGACGGGCAGGCCGAACCGGCCTCTCAGCTTGTGCCTAAAGGGTATTTCGGTTATTCCGCATCCATTCCCGCGCCGGTTTACAATCCGGAGAAAGCCAGGCAGGAACTGGCCGCGGCGGGATACCCCGACGGCTTTACGTTGACGTTCCATGCTTCAAACGATCGCTATCCCAATGACGCCAAGATAGCTCAGGCCATTGGTCAGATGTTTACCCGCGTCGGGATCAAAACCGACGTTGTCACCATGCCGGGCAGCGTGTATTTCTCACGCGCTGCGCGTCTCGAATTCAGTTTGATCATGGGCGGCGCCGCTATCGAAACCGGTGAAGCGTCCGGCGTTCTGGGACCCTTGCTGGAGACCTTTGGTCCCAATGGCGGGCAGGGCAACCGCGGCCGCTATTCCAATCCGGCGTTTGATAAAGCGTTGATTGAAGCGCGTTCGACGATGGATAGCGCGCGGCGGGAAGCGCTATTGGCCGAGGCGATGAATATCGGCATCAACGATCAGGGCGTGATTCCGGTGATGTTCCTGTCCAACACCTGGGCGATGAAAAAGCCGTATACCTATGTTGGGCGCTCGGATGCATATACGCTGCCGTATTTTGTCCGTTCGGCAAACTAGTTCCGCATAGCGATAGGAGGACGGTATGGGGGTCTTCAGCGGCGTGTTTCCCTATCTGGTTTCGCCTGTTAAGCCCGATAGCGGGGTTGACTGCGCGGTGCTGGCCCGGTTAACCGATCACCTTATCGATTGCGGCGTTCATGGGCTGGTGCCTCTGGGCAGTACGGGAGAGTTTGCCTACCTCTCCGCCGCTCAGCGGGAAGCGGTGGTCAGTACGGTTATCGACGCCGCCCGTGGTCGGGTGCCCGTTATCGCGGGCGTCGCCTCCACGACGATTCGCGATGCGCAGCAACAGACGAGACGCTATATCGAACTGGGCGCAGACGGTATTCTCGCCGTCCTGGAAGCCTATTTTCCACTGCAGGACGACGGCATTGAGCGCTATTTTCGCGCGATTGCCGAAGCCGCCGGGCAAAAGCCGGTGGTGCTGTACACCAATCCGCAATTTCAGCGCGCCGATCTCAGCCTGCCGGTTATTGAACGGCTGAGCTATGTTGAGAACATCCGCTATATCAAAGACGCCTCCACCAATACCGGACGTTTACTGTCCATTATTGAGCGAACCCGTGGTCGGATGGCGGTTTTTTCCGCCTCCGCCCATATTCCTGCCTGCGTAATGCTGATTGGCGGCGTCGGCTGGATGGCCGGTCCGGCCTGTATCGTCCCCAAACAGAGCATCGCCCTTTACCAAGCCGCCCGTTCAGGCGATTGGGTAACGGCGATGGCCCTCCAACGCCCGCTGTGGCGTATCAATGAAATCTTTGCCCGTTATTCCATCGCCGGCTGTATTAAAACGGCGCTGCAATTGCAGGGATTCGCCGTGGGCGATCCGCTGCCTCCGCAGCCGTCGCTGGATGAGTCGGCGCGCAAAGAGATCGCCGAGGTTTTGGCATCCGTCGATGCCCTATAGCCTGTAACAACATCTGAAAAAAGGAATCATCGTCGGATGAATGCCGTACCGATTATTATTGATTGCGATCCGGGAATTGACGACGCCATCGCGCTGTTAAGCGCGTTTGTTTCGCCCGAGCTGGATATCCTGGGTATTTGTGCGGTTTGCGGTAATCAGCCGCTGGAGCGTACGGTCCATAATGCATTGCAAATTATCGAACTGGGGAAACGCACCGATATTCCTGTTTATGCCGGATGTCACCGCCCCCTGTTCCGCGAACCTATTCATGGCCGGTTTCATGGCACAAGCGGATTGGGAAATACGGTTTTACCTGAACCACGCAAACAGGCCGAATCTCAGCATGCGGTGGACTTCATCATAGAACAATGCGAAAAGGCGGCGCTTGCCGGTAGGCCCATCACGCTGTGTACGCTGGGGCCGATGACCAATCTGGCGACGGCGCTGATCATGAAACCCGCCATTGCCGAGGGTATTGAGCGCGTGGTCATGATGGGGGGCGCTTACCGTGAGGCGGGCAACCGCAGTCTGACGTCAGAGTTCAATATGCTGGCCGACCCTCATGCGGCGCACGTGGTGTTCTCTTCATCCATCGCCATTGTCGCGCTGCCGCTGGATGCCACTCATCAGGTGATCCTGACGCCGGAGCATGTGGCGCGATTCGTTGCGCTTTCCGGCCGGATTTCCGCCCCGCTGGGGGAGATGATGGCGTTCTGGGATCGTAATGATATCCGCCGCTACGGATCGCGCGGCGGCCCGCTGCACGATCCGTTGGTTATCGCCTGGGTACTGGCGCCGCACTGTTTTAACAGCGAAAAGGCGCGGGTCTACATTGAGTATGAAAGTGAGCTGTGCATGGGACAGACCGTCGCCGACTGGTATGGTAAAACCGACGGGCAGCCCAATGTGGATGTGGTGACAAAAGTTGATGTCGAACGGGTTTTTGCACTATTTGCCGAACGTTTGAACCGCTATGAAGAGAAAGCCTGATATGGTTAGACAACGCATTATTATTGATACCGATCCCGGTGTGGATGATGCGATCGCCATTTGGTTGGCGATGGCGGCGCCGGAACTGGATATTCTCGGGATCACGGTAGTGGCGGGCAATGTGCCGCTTCAGGATACGCTGGCTAATGCCTGCAAGGTAGTCGGGTTGACCGGCAGAACGGACGTGCCGATTTACGCCGGCGCGGCAGGGCCGCTGGTGCGTCAGCAGGTCTACGGCAAATACGCGCATATCGGGGCGTTTTCCCATGACCTGGTGCCGGATTCGTCTTTTCGCCCGGAGCAGGAGCATGCGGCGGATTTTCTGGTGCGCATGGCGCGTCAGGCCGCGGCGGACAATAATCCGATCACCCTTTGCGCGCTGGGGCCGTTGACCAATCTGGCTTTGGCGCTGCGTCGTCACCCGGACGTCGCCCGCGGCATTAAACAGATTGTCACCATGAGCTGCGCCTTTAGCGCATTGGGCAATCGCGTTCCCTGGGCGGACTTCAACGTTTATGCCGATCCCCATGCGGCGGCGATCGTTTTCTCTTCCGGCGTGCCGATAGTGATCATGCCGCTGGATATGACGTTTCAGGTGCTTATTCAGAAACGGCAGATTGATGACCTGGAACGCCGCGCCGGTGCGCCGGGCATGGCGCTGGCGGCGCTGCTACGCCGTTTTGATCGCAATGAGGTCGCTCGTTTTGGCCGCGAAGGCGGCCCGATTCACGATGCTACCGTGGTGGCCTGGTTGCTCAACCCGGCGTTGTTCAGCGGCGTACCGGCCAGCGTGGAAGTCGAAGTCACCGGCCGTACCGCCGGCTACGTATTTGCTGATTTTTATAACAAGCTTGGCCTGCCCGCGAATGCGCTGGTGATGCGGGAAACGGATGAACAGGGCGTGCTGTCTTTGATAGCGCGCTACCTGAACTGCTATGGTTCTGAGGAGCGTTAGAGTTAATGATTGCCTACCTGCTAAGCCGTATCGGACAAACGCTGTTGACGCTGATTGTCATGTCGGTATTGGTTTTTGTGGGGGTGTATCTGGTTGGCAATCCGGTAGACATGCTGCTGGGAGCGACGGCGACGCCGGCGGAAAGGTTGGCGGTAATCCAGTCATTCGGTCTGGATAAGCCGGTCTGGGAACAGTATGGGCTATTCGTGTTGCACGCCCTGCAGGGCGACATGGGGAATTCCTTTATTTTTAACCAGCCGGCGCTGACGCTGATTTTTCAGCGCATGCCCGCCACGCTGGAGTTGGCGATGACGGCATTCATTATCGCCCTGGTGATCGGCATCCCGCTTGGCATTTATGCCGGCCTGCGGCCGGACAGCGCCGTATCGAAGTCGATTATGACGTTTTCCATCTTCGGCTTCAGCCTGCCGACTTTCTGGATTGGTCTGGTCATGATCATGCTGTTCAGCGTCAAGCTGGGGCTATTGCCCGCATCGGGACGCGGACAAACCAGCGATTTGTTCGGCATTCCCTTTAGCTTCTTGACCAGAGATGGTCTGGAACACCTGATTTTGCCCGCGTTCAATCTGGCGCTGTTTAAAACCTCGTTGATTATTCGTTTGATGCGGGCGGGCGTGATCGAGTGTCTGCAACAGGATTATGTACAGTTCGCTCGCGCCAAGGGGCTATCGGAAACCCGCATTGTGCTGGTGCATGTATTGCGCAACACCTTGATACCGCTGATCACCGTTATTGGTCTGGAGCTGGGTTCGCTTATCGCGTTTGCGGTGGTCACGGAAACCATTTACGCCTGGCCCGGCATGGGTAAGCTGATTATCGATTCGATCGCCGTGCTGGATCGGCCGGTGATCCTGTCTTATCTGATGATCACCGTCGTCATGTTCAGCGCCATCAACCTGCTTGTCGACCTGCTGTATGTCCTGGTCGACCCGCGCGTCCGGCTCGGAGGGAATAACTGATGCCCGCCAATACGGTACATCAGCGCGCGGCGGGGATGGAGGACAATCATTCCGCCTTCAGGCGGGTTCTGCTTGCGCTGGTCAAAAACCGGCTGGCGCTGTGCGGCCTGATTATGCTGGCGATCTTTATGGCGCTGTCGGCCCTTGCCCCGCTCATTTCGCCGCAAAATCCCTACGATCTGATGCAGTTGGATATCATGGATGGACGTTTGCCGCCGGGCTCCGTCAGTCCCGGCGGCATAACCTACTGGCTGGGCACCGACGATCAGGGGCGCGATCTGTTCAGCGCCATTCTCTACGGCACGCGAATCAGTTTGGTGGTCGGTTTTTCCAGCGCGGTGTTGGCGTTGCTGATTGGCGCGTCGTTGGGACTGATTAGCGCCTATGCCGGCGGCAAAACGGACGCGGTGATTATGCGTATCGTCGATATTCAGCTCAGCTTCCCGCCGATCCTGATTGCATTGATTTTGCTGGCGGTGCTGGGGCAAGGCGTTGATAAAATCATTCTGGCGCTGGTGGTGACCCAGTGGGCTTATTATGCACGCACTATCCGCGGTTCGGCGCTGGTCGAACGACGCCGCAGCTATGTGGACGCCGCCCGCAGCATGGCTTTATCCAATCAACGGATTCTGTTTCGACATATTTTACCGAACTGTCTGGCGCCGTTGATTGTGGTCGCGACGATGCGGATTGCCTACGCCATCATGCTTGAGGCGACGCTCTCTTTTCTGGGGATCGGGCTGCCGGTGACCGAACCGTCGCTGGGATTACTAATTTCAAACGGTTTTGAATACCTGATGTCAGGCGACTACTGGATCAGTTTCTTTCCGGGGCTGACGCTGCTGCTGCTTATTGTGGCGATCAATCTGGTTGGCGATGCACTGCGCGATATTCTCAATCCAAGACATTGAGGGAGAAAGTATGACGGCGCCAATTATGTCGGTATCACACCTGACCACGGCTTTTCAGGTGAACGGCAAGTGGATGGATGTGGTGCGCGATCTGTCTTTTACTATCGGCGAGCGGGAAACGGTCGCCGTGGTGGGCGAGTCCGGTTCAGGCAAGAGCGTGATGGCGAAGTCCATCATGCGGCTGTTGCCTGCCGGGCAGAGCCAGATTGGCGGGGAAATCCATTTCGACGGCGTCGAATTACTCTCTTTATCGCCGCGGGAAATGCGCGATGTACGCGGCAATCGTATTGGGATGATTTTTCAGGAGCCGATGACCAGCCTTAATCCGGTGTTGCCGATTGGTTATCAGATTACCGAGGTGCTGCGCCGTCATCGGGGAATGAACAAAGCGCAGGCGAGGGCGGAAGCCGTTCGTTTGCTGGAGAAAGTGCGCATTCCCGGCGCCAAATCGCGCCTGAACGAGTATCCGCAAAGTTTCTCCGGCGGAATGCGCCAGCGGGTGGTGATTGCCATCGCGCTGGCGTGCAACCCGCGGCTGCTGATCGCCGATGAACCGACCACGGCGCTGGATGTCACTATTCAGGCGCAGATACTGGCTTTGATCAAGACCCTGCAGCAAGAAGAGGGGATGTCGGTACTGTTTATTACCCATGATATGGGCGTGGTGGCCGAAGTCTCCGATCGCACCTTAGTCATGTATCAGGGCGAAATCGTTGAAAACGCCGCCACCAGCGAAATCTTTCACCATCCTCAGCATCCTTACACCCGTATGTTACTGTCCGCCGTTCCCAGGCTGGGCGCCATGTCGGGCACCGGGCGGCCGCAGCGTTTTCCGCTGGTGGATCGCCAGACGGGCGAGAGCCTGCCGATACCGAAAACGGCGAACACCATTCGCGGTGATAAGCCGATACTGGAAGTGAAAAATCTGGTGACGCGTTTTGATATTCGCGCCGGTTTTTTTCGGCGGCTGTCCGCACGGGTGCATGCGGTGGAAAATGTTTCTTTCGATCTGTGGCATGGCGAAACCCTGTCTCTGGTGGGGGAGTCTGGCTGCGGCAAATCCACCACCGGTCGGTCAATCATCCGTCTGGCTGAGGCCACCAGCGGGGAAATTCTGGTTCAGGGACGTGATATTCTCACCGCGGATAAACATGACCTGTCCGCCGGTCGGCGGCAGATTCAGATGGTGTTTCAGGATCCTTACGACAGCCTGAATCCGCGAATCAGGGTAGGCGACGCCATTGCCGAGCCGATGCTGGCCCACGGGTTAGCCAGTGAAAAAAACGTCCATGCCCGCGTCGGGCAACTGCTGGAGCAGGTCGGCTTACCGGGCTCGATGGCCGGACGCTTTCCCCATCAGTTTTCCGGCGGGCAGCGGCAGCGGGTATGTATCGCCAGAGCGCTGGCGCTGGAGCCGAAAATTATTATCGCCGACGAGTCGGTTTCGGCGCTCGATGTTTCCGTTAAGGCGCAGGTCATCAATCTGATGCTGGATTTACAGCAGAAACTCGGGCTTTCTTTCCTGTTTATTTCCCATGATATGGCGGTCGTCGAGCGTATCAGCCACCGCGTCGCGGTGATGTATCTGGGCGAGATCGTCGAGATTGGGCCGCGCTCCGCTATCTTTGATAACCCGCAGCATGACTATACCCGTCGCCTGATTTCAGCGGTGCCGATCCCCGATCCGGATACCCGACCGGTACGCGACCTCTATCGCGATGAACCGCAAAGCCCGGTGAGACCGCCGGATTTTACCTGCCCTAAGCGGATTTATCGGGAAGTCTCCTTCGGGCATTTTGTTCAGATCCAGGGGGATGGCGCCTGATATCGGGACGTCAGCTTTGCGACGCTTTCTGCGGAATATAACGATTGGCGACGCTTTCTCCTGACGCTTCCACCGATCGCAACGGAGTGGGGTGCGCCAGATCGAGATGCGGAAATAGCAGCTCGCCGACCCGGTACGCCTCTTCCAGATGCGGATAGCCGGAAAGGATAAAGGTATCGATGCCGAGATCGGCGTACTCCTGGATGCGCGCGGCCACCGTCGGCCCGTCTCCGACCAGCGCCGTACCGGCTCCGCCGCGCGCCAGCCCTACCCCGGCCCACAGATTGGGGCTGATCTCCAGATGGTCTTTTTTGCCGCCGTGCAGTGCCGCCATACGCCGCTGTCCGACTGAATCGAAGCGAGCCAGCGCGGCCTGCGCGCCGGCGATGGTCTCATCGTCAAGGTGCGCGATCAGCCGATCGGCGGCCTGCCAGGCTTCTTCCGTGGTTTCACGGACAATCACATGCAGCCGGATGCCGAATCGTACCTTGCGGCCTTTGGCCTGCGCTTTGGCGCGCACCTCATCCAGCTTTTCCTTAACCTGAGCGACCGGCTCGCCCCAGGTGAGATAAAGATCAACCTGGTCGGCCGCCAGATCCTGCGCCGCCGCGGAGGAGCCGCCGAAATAGAGCGGCGGCCGTGGCTGCTGCACCGGCGGATACAGTAGCCTGGCGTTCTTTACCTGAATATGTTTGCCTGCGAAGTCGACCGTTTCGCCTTCCAGCAACCTGCGCCAGATGTGGGTAAATTCGGCGGAGGCTTCATAACGCTCGTCGTGGCTGAGAAACACTCCCTCAGCGGCCAATTCTTCCGGGTCGCCGCCGGTAACCAGATTGAAGAGCGCCCGGCCATTCGACAGCCGATCCAGCGTGGCGGCCTGACGTGCGGCGATGGTCGGCGAGATGACGCCGGGGCGCAGCGCGACCAGAAATTTCAGCCTCTGCGTCACCGGGATTAGCGAAGCGGCAACCAGCCAGGCATCTTCGCAGGATCGGCCGGTCGGCAGCAATACGCCGCCAAATCCCTGCCGTTCGGCAGCCTGAGCCACCTGTTGCAGATAACTGTGATCCACATGGCGCGCGCCTTCCGAGCTGCCGAGGTAGCGGCCGTCGCCGTGGGTGGGTAAAAACCAGAATACGTTAATACTCATCGTATTATCTCCTGAGTAGGTCGATCGCTCCGGGCTATCCGGCATCATGTTATTGGCGCTGAGGGCGCCAGACGCGTTGGGAAATATCCACTTTTACCGGCACCAGACGGTTTTCATAAAACAGATTGGCGGTGTATTGCTGAGCGGCGATGGTCGGTTGTCCCAGCGGCTTGATCATCGTCGGCGGACGATGGTCGAGGGCGGTGGCGATGACCTTTTCCGGCAGACCGACCGCGTTCGCCAACAGTCTGATACTTTGCTCACGATCGCTCAGCGTTAGCGCATCGCGCAACGGCATCCGGCGCTGATGCATACCCAGGCTTAATGCCTTCGTTGAGTCCTTCATTATGCGTATCCTCTGTACCTGAACCACTTATAACCAAAAGTTAAAATAAAGTGAGGTTTTGCAACATCATGGTGATAAACATAACAGGCGCTATGCAGGTTTTTTAAATCTCAATTTCTGGTTTGGATAGCTAAGAAATAGTTAATAAAAAAGACGTGCGGCTTATTATGACGAGGATACCGGCAAGCGCTTCTTTCATCCGGCACCCCTGGTTGTCTGCTTGAGTCGGCAACAGAACTGGCCTTAGCGGCTTACAATGCATTCTTTTGGCGCTAACATATTGGATTTACTTTGTTTAAGTGGTTAGAAAAGGTAGAGGATGAATAAGCGAATCATCGCCGGCGTTATCGCGGCGGCGGCCTGCGGCTATACGCTTTGGCAGTATTTGATCCCGGTTGAGATCGTAGCCGCGCATAGCGGGCATACGCTGTTGGTCAGGCATTTTCCGTTGCTGAAAAGCCGCCAAATCGCCTGGTGGCAGGCCAATAAAGACCTGATACAGGCGAAATACGGCATTCCTCATAAGCTAGGCGATGGGTATTATGGCGTGTTTATTCTCGACTTTGGCGAGGGGTATCGCATTGACCGGGGAACGGATGAAGACTCGGATTTACTCTGTTTTGACGATATGCAGACCGATGTTAACTGTATCGATAAGGCGCCTTTGATGTGGCTGGGATGGAGCCAGAACACCGGGCAGTTTTATTGGTGAATAATATTAATCTGACGGGGCATATCGCCGTGATGAAGGCAAGTCGGGAAATTGGCCGGGGGTGGGATGAATAAGCGAATCATCGCCGGCGTTATCGCGGCGGCGGCCTGCGGCTATGCGCTTTGGCGGTATTTGATCCCGGTTGAGATCGTAGCCGCGCATTGCGGGGATACGCTGTTAGTCAGGCATTTTCCGTTGCTGAAAAGCCGCCAAATCGCCTGGTGGCGGGCCAATAAAGACTTGATACAGGCGAAATACGGCATTCCTCATAAGCGTGGCGACGGGTATTATGGCGTGTTTATTCTCGACTTTGGCGAGGGTTATCGCATTGACCGGGGAACGGATGAAGACTCGGATTTGCTCTGTTTTGATGATATGCGGACCGACGCTAACTGTATCGATAAGGTGCCTTTGATGTGGCTGGGGTGGAGTCAGAACTCCGGGCAGTTTTATCGGTGAATAAGGTTAATCTGACGGGGCGCATCGCCGTGATGAAGGCACGGCGGGAAATTGACCGGGGCTGGGATGAATAAGCGAATCATCGTCGGCGTCGCTAATAAAAAAACCCACGTTTACAGACGTGGGTTTTTTGACGGTGATACGTCTCTTTGGCTTTCTAACCTGCGGTCGTCGCCTGTATCGGTAAGCCTTCTCTTTGCTGATTGGACTCGCGTCGACAGTGAGCGAATCGACCGCCTGACTGAAAAGGGCGAAAGATTAATTAGTTATAAATTACCGCAGTACCACGAATCTGGTCGTCACCGGTGGCCGAAGTGATGCTATAGGCTTTGGCGCCGGCTTTATCTGCCTTCTCGTCTAACCGTGCTTGCAGCGAGTCCAGATCTTTTGCCGTGGCGGAAACCACCCCTACTTTTTGCAACTGTTGTGCCTGCTGCGTGGAAATATATTCGGCAGCGGAAGCACCAAAAGAAACGGTAGCGAGAACGACAGCGGCGGCGATAGTTTTTACGTTTTTCATAATGCTTTATCCTGTTCTGAATGATGGAATGAAAGGTCAACGCCTTTCGATAGAAGAAATGTTACGCCGATGTTTGTTAGCTGGAAATATAATGTTTCTGATGGCGATGTTCAGTTTTTTTGAATAAAAGACGGAAAACTTGTTCCTTTTTTTTAAATGTAAAACAAAAGCTTATACATGAAACTGAAATATATTTACGATCTATTGACGTCGTTTGATTATCCAGGGTGATATTTTGTTTGATGAATTGAGATTAACATTTGATGCTGCTGGTCATCAGATTACCAATATTAATGCCTGGTCATGTGATGGAAGCTGGCTGGTTTATGATGTTCGCTCTCAGGCTTCCATGTTTACCGGGATGACAATTGAGCGAGTAAATATTCATAGCCGGGAAAAAGAGATCGTTTATCAGGCAAAAGCCGGCGCCCATGTGGGCGTCGTCACCTGTAGCCCGGTAGCACCGTTACGCTATGCGTTTATCCAGGGTCCGGAAAATCCGGATAGCGGCTGGCAATATGATTTTCATCACCGCCGCGGGGTGATCGTCAGCGATAGTCGGCGCGATAACGCAATAACGCTGGATGCATTTTCGATTACGCCGCCTTATCAGGCGGGCGCGTTGCGCGGCGGTTCGCACGTCCACGTATTTAGCCCCGACGGCAGCCGCCTGAGCTTTACCTATAACGATCATGTCTTGCATGAGCGCCAGCCGTCGCTGGACTTACGCAATGTCGGCGTTGCCGTGCCGCTGCACCCGGTATCGATTGTAAAACAGCATCCCCGAGAGTATGACGGCAGCCATTATTGTGTGTTGGTCAGCCGTACCACCCCGCATCCCCGACCTGGCAGCGATGATATAGATCGCGCTTATGAAGAGGGGTGGGTGGGGGCGTCCGGGTATTGTCGGCCCGAGGGGTCGCGGCAACGATGGGCGCTGGCTTTTATCGGCGATACGCGTTCGGCCGGCGGAGAGAAGATCCCTGAAGTTTTCCTTGTCGACTTACCCGAGCGACTGGCCGATTACGCCAGAGAAGGCGACGCGCCGTTGGCGGGGACGCCGACGACAATGCCGGCGCCGCCTTTGGGCGTGCGGCAGCGTCGGCTGACGTTTACCCACCGTCGGCGTTATCCCGGCGTGGTGAATCAGCCTCGTCACTGGTTGCGTTCATCGCCGGACGGCAGCGAAATTGCCTTTTTAATGAGAGATGATGCGGGGATTGTGCAACTGTGGACGGTTTCGCCCAACGGCGGAGAACCCCGGCAGGTGACGCATACGGAATCCGGCATTCAGTCGGCGTTTAGCTGGCACCCGCAAGGCCGGACACTCGCGTTCGTTTGTGATAACAGCATCATGTTGTGCGATGCCGGCAGTGGAAATCTGGTGCGTCAGACGGCTCGCACGGTGAACGCCCCCAGCCCGGATGCGGTCGTGTTTTCTCCTGACGGAAGATATATCGCGTACATGCGTGAAATCGATGGTTTCAATCAAATCTTTGTTGTGGCGGCTCAGCCATGCTGAGCGCATCCGACAAAACGTTTGTCTACAACCCGGAAACGGCTCACTCAGTTTAAAGCTGATTGTTAGGCGCGCTGGCCGCCTGCGAACTGGCGGTCTGGTTCAACTGCTCGCTGTGTAAAATGCGCTCACGGGTGGTGGTTTTATCACTGTCCGCACGGTAGTAGTCATAAGGCAGCAACAAGGTATCCGCCACGGCTGAAAATGGCAAATCGATCGCGACCAGCGGCATCATCGCCCAGCTGGTGTCGTCATCGCGCAGGATGTCCATGCTGGCGCGCGTCCCCGGATAGTACCCCTGGTTGCTTCCGGTGTGTGTCATAACGCTGGAACAACCGCTTGTCGCCATCATTCCGCCACTGGTAATGATGAAAGAGAATAAAGCACTTTTCAGCATGGTCATACTTACCGTCCGTTAAGGGGAGGGAGGGCGTATCTGCCCTGGCTCTCGCGATTACCCGTCATCTTTTCAATTGCAGATGCGTTGGCTGTTTTATTACCCGGGCGTTATCCACATCGAATAATTTAAGTGTATGTGATAACAGCACTCTTATCGGTGAATTTTGTATTAAAAGCGACAATTTTTTCTATTTATCTGTTGAAAATCTGAGAATGGCCACCATTTCTATGTCAAGTTCGGAGAGAAAGATACGCCGTACGGGTATCTGTCCGAATGGTGAACCTGTCCTTAGGGAAGGTTGATTGCGAATCCTCGCTGAATTTTTAGGAGGCTATTGTGCGTAACCCCGATTTCTCACCGCTTTATCGTTCCGCTATTGGTTTTGACCGCCTGTTTAATCTGTTGGAAACGGGCCAAACTCAGGGTAATGGCGGCTATCCTCCCTACAATGTCGAGTTAGTCGACGAAAACCAATACCGTATCGCTATTGCCGTTGCCGGTTTTGCCGAGCAGGAGCTGGACATTACCGCACACGATAATCTATTGATCGTGAAAGGCGCGCATGCCGACGAACCCGCAGCCCGCAACTACTTATATCAGGGGATCGCCGAGCGTAATTTCGAACGCAAATTCCAGCTGGCCGAACATATTCAGGTCAAAGGCGCTAATCTGGAAAACGGTTTGCTGTATATCGATCTGCAGCGCATTGTGCCGGAAACCATGAAGCCGCGTCGGATCGAAATTAAATAAACGGCGCCAGAGCCGGTGGTCATATCGTAATGAATTAATGTAATAACCATCGTCCGCCTTATGGGGACGAGCCCAGTGGCGTTGCCGCGGCTGGGTGAAATTGTCTCGCTTCATAGAAGGAGTAATAAGTATGCGTAACTATGATTTATCACCCTTATTGCGTCAGTGGATCGGTTTTGACAAATTAGCCAGTTCGATGCAGGGGGGCCAGGAACCCATTGAGTTTCCTCCCTATAATATTGAAAAAAAAGACGATAACCATTACCGCATCACGCTGGCTTTAGCCGGTTTCCGGCAAAGCGATTTGGACATTGAGGTGGAAGGTCCGCGCCTGACGGTAAAAGGCAGCCCAAGGCAGCCGGAGGAAAAAGTGGAGTATCTGCATCAGGGGTTGGTGTTCAAACCTTTCTCCCTGAGTTTTACGCTGGCGGAGCATCTGCATGTTTCTGATGCGAAGTTTGAAAATGGGTTGCTGCATATCGATATGGTGCGCGATGTGCCGGAGGCCTTGCAGCCGCAGCGGATCGCCATTGGCGGTAGTCGCCCGGTATTAAATCAGCCTTCCGCCGAGGAAACGAGCCAGCCGACTATTGAGTCATAACCGCTCGCGGCTGTTCATTTATCGTTATTTTGTTTGTCGCGCCCGCTATTCGGCCAGATAGCGGGCGTTTTTTCTTCTGGAATCTTGTTAAAAATAAAATCTATCGGTTTATCTAAAAGCTCAAATGAAGACGGGATGCAGAGAGAAGATAACGCTATTCAGCCCGATAAAAGGCTGCAACGGCATTATCGAGGGTGATTTCGTTGTTAACTGATGTATCAGGTTATATGTCAAGAAACGCCTTCTCAAGTTTAAGATAATCAGCATATCCATCACGATGGTTGTTGATGAATGCTGTTAATAAAATCATGTTATTAAAAACAGTATTGACTCTATTTTTAAAACTCGTAAATTAACTTTTAACAGCGGCAGTATGCTAGTTCGCTGTTTATTTAGTATGAGTTTGAGTGATTTGCGATAACAGCCACGAAGTGTTTTTTGTATGGGATCGCTGACGTTAAGATGAGTTGATTTTTGCGTCGGTAATACTTTAAGGCTCTGTAGTTGGTATATTAAATCGCAAGGTGGTGAAATAACGCGACGATGTAATGTCTTGATTTTGTGGTGATTGGTTGCGATTGAGTTGGATCGTTTATTTTGTTGGATTATCGCAACGGAAGTAAAGTCACGCATCAAAAGTATAGGTCGCGAGGGGAGATGTACTTGTTTAAGGTTCCCCCACCTGAATCAGGTCGTCAGGTTGGCGGAATGATGTTAAACGATAATTAAAGGGAGGTTTTTATAGTATTGCACCCAACATTATCTTTGGTAAACCTGTACATTTAAAAGCAGTATCCTTAGCAGTAATAAATTAATAAGTCCATTAATGTTAAATTTGAAGTTCGCAGTACCTTAAAAGCCCTGACTGCAATGGTCAGGGCTTTTATTATTGATGTCGTTATGATTTTCTCAACGCCAGAATAACGCCGTTTTTCGCCCGATGGCGGCCTGGATATCTCTTTACTCATTTGGCATCGAAAAATTAATTCTTGCTTATTAAATCAAACCAGGCCTACTATGGCGTCAACGGTTTGGAACACAGACCTTATGAAAGCAGTTTTAGTAAAGCAGTCCTCAGTTAAAGCGTTATCCCTGGATAAGATACCCTTCTTCATGAGTCTCCTCCTAAGTGCTCCATAAGTAAAACTCTGCAAACAGGCTATGCTCGCCACTTTCTGTGGCTCAAAAATTGAAAAGGAAGTATCTATGTCTAACAAAACGACTGGTTTGGTAAAATGGTTTGATGCCGGCAAAGGTTTTGGTTTTATCTCCCCTGAAGACGGCAGCAAAGATGTATTTGTGCATTTTTCCGCCATTCAGAGTAACGACTTCAAAACCCTGGACGAAGGCCAAAAAGTGGAGTTCTCGATTGAGAACGGCGCGAAAGGCCCGTCAGCGGTTAATGTTGTCGCGCTTTAATTGCCGATAGTCTCGCTAACATTTACGGTAGCGATGAAGGCCAGAGCCTGAGCAGATAAATGATAGTGAGAAAAAACCCCGCCTTGAGCGGGTTTTTTCGTTTTAGACGCTCAGCGAGATGCCTGCCGGGGGCTAAATGGCAATACTCTTGTCTGTTATGGTTGTATTTATCGGTCGTTGGGGTTTTGGCGCGCAGGCGTTTACCAATGGATGCATGCCGCCGGCGTCGCGGTATCGCTATCTTAGTCATGCTGTAACCCTTGGTTATGTTTTTGCGGGCTATGTCATCACAAATTCCGGCAGTTTTATTTGGATGATATGATGTTCTGTGGCAAATCATATTTTTTCTGAAAAGAGAATAAATAAAAAACGGGCAGCGTTTTCTACTTTTAGTATTTCTTAAGTGCTAACGAAAATCAGGCAGAAAAATAGAAATCAGCGCTTATTCCATTGACTTGAAATTTCAAATACACGCATAAAAAACAGGGATTATCCTTTTTTTTGACTGGCTATTTTAGTTAATTTAATGTTTATAAATTGTTAATGTCAGTGAATTTAATTCACTATTTGAAATTATTAACCTGATAATTAAGTTAATTAATATATTTTATAAGTAAAGTAATTACTGATTGTTACGGTATTTCATTATTATGCTTCTATTGATTTATCAGAATTTAGTGGGCGAGAAATCACCCTTACCATTACTTTCTCGTCCTTTTATTGGCTGATGTTTCCTGTTGCGATAGTTAATATAGTTAATACTGTATTAACCGGCAGGGTGATGAAGGAAGAATAAGAAATACCAACTCCTCCGCACGGGACATCCGTTATTAGTTAACGAATTCCGTATTAATAATGAAGAGTGGTATTTTATGTCTGCAAATAATAGCAGGTTGTTAAAGCTTCTGATTATCATTTGTATCGCCGGCGGATTATGGGTACTCCCGGTTCCTGCTGGCGTTAGCCCCCCAGCCTGGCACTTAATGGCGATATTTATCGCAACGGTGGTGGGTTTAATCCTCTCTCCATACCCGTTGGGCGCGATGGCGATGTTCAGCCTGACGTCGGTCTCAATATTAGGTCTGTTGTCCATTAAAGACGTTCTGGCGGGATTCAGCGATCCGACCATCTGGATGATTGCCTGTGCGTTCTTTATCTCCCGCGGCTTTATTAAAACTGGCTTTGGCCGGCGCATTGGTTTGCTGTTTATCAGCAAATTAGGCAATAGTTCCCTGGGGTTGGCTTACGGGCTGGTCTTTACCGACTTACTGTTTGCGCCGGCAATGCCTTCAACCTCTGCGCGCTGCGGCGGGATTATCACCCCATTGTTCCGCTCCATCTCCGAAGCCTATGACTCGACGCCGGAAAAGGGGACGCAACGACGTATTGGCGCTTTTCTGGTGCAGTCTATTTTCCAGTGTAACGCCGTGACTTCCGCCATGTTTATGACCTCCATGGCCGGTAACCCGATGGTCGCCAAGCTGGCGTCACAGTTCGGTTACCACATCACCTGGACGGACTGGGCGCTGGCCACATTATTACCCGGCTTTCTTTCACTGGCGCTGATTCCTTATCTGATTTACCGCTTTTATCCGCCCGAGTTGAAAACCACTACCGAAATGCGGGCGATTGCGGTGGAACGTCTGCGTGAAATGGGGCGGATGAGCCGTAATGAATGGATTGTTCTGGGCGTGTTCCTGGGGCTGGTTACGTTCTGGGTGCTTGGTTCGACGTTGAATATTGATGCGACCCTGACGGCGCTGGCCGGCTTGAGCGTACTGTTGCTGAGTCGTGCATTGACCTGGGACGATGTCGTCAGCGAAAAAGAAGCCTGGCATACCGTGGTGTGGTTTGCGGTTCTGATGACGCTGGCCGGTCAGTTGAATAAAATGGGACTGATTGCCTGGCTGGGGAATATGGCAGGAAATGCCGTAAGCGGTATGCACTGGTTGCCGATGTTGGGCCTGCTGCTGCTGGTTTACTACTATAGCCACTATCTGATGGCAAGTGCGATTGCCCATATCAGCGCCATGTATGCCATTTTCGTGTCGATTGCGCTGGCTGCGGGGGCGCCGCCGATGCTGACGGTATTGGTCTTCGGTATCTTCAGCAACCTGTTTATGTCCACTACTCACTATTCCAGCGGTCCGGCGCCCATTCTGTTCGGCTGTGGTTACATGCCATTAAGCACCTGGTGGAAGATCGGTTTCTTAGTCAGTCTGGTGATCATTCCTATCTGGCTGGTGGTTGGCGGCATGTGGTGGAAAGTGCTCGGTTACTGGTAAGACCGGCGCCTCCTTACACCTTTCAACTTGCAGCGGCGCTGGCGATATAAACCCGGCCGCTGCAAATATCACGCTTGATGCTGATACCGACAGATTTGTTTCCCCGGCGGTTTTATTGATGATACAACGGGGAATTTATTCATTATTGCCTGGCGGCATTTGCAATCCTATCGGGTTATTTTCTTGTTTTTTATATTAATTTTATCCGAAATGATGCGCTTCGTCTTCCGCCCGGGAACGTGTTCAGCGTTTGCCGGCACGCGAAATGTGATGAATAAGTATAAGATAACGGTGTAATGATGGTTATTCCGGAGAGCAAGATGAATAAGAAAAAAACACCGTTGAAGTTGGGGACATCGGTGTTTCTGATGGTTTCGGCGGTGATTGGCGCGGTTCTTTTAGTCGTATACGCCTTGTTGTTTTTTCGCATTAACCAGCTTTCTGAAGATCATCTCCGGGAAAAAGCCTTCGCGATTGCCCGTACCTTTGCCGCCTCGCCTCTGGTTATCGACGATTTGAAAGGTCTCGGCAATCCAGACTCGATACAGGAAGCGGCGGAGCGCATCAGCCTGCGGAATCAGTTACTTTTCATTACCGTCACCGATATGAATACCATTCGCCATACTCACCCCGAGCGTGACAGGATTGGCGAGCATTTTGCGGGTCAGGATATTTATCCCGCCTTGCTGGGGATGGAGAATTCATCAATCAGCCGTGGTACGCTTGACCCGGCCCTACGGGTATTCACACCGGTGTTCGATGCGAATCATCAGCAGGTTGGCGTCGTCGCGCTGGGCATTGCATTGACCAGCGTACAGAAAGTGATTAACGAGAACCGCTGGATGATCCCCTGGACGATTCTGGCCGGCGCTTTGGTTGGCTGGTTGGGCACGTTGGTTTTGGTGAGAATACTCAAACGCATCATGTTGGGTTTCGAGCCGTTTGAGATCTCGAATCTGTTTGAGCAGCGTAATGCGATGTTGAAGCAGATTAAGGAAGGCGTCATCGCGGTCGATGGTCACGCGAATATCACGGTAATCAACGACGAGGCGATACGGCTATTTCGCCAGGGCGGAAGCCAGTCGCCGGATAAAACGGCAGAAAGCATCAGTCAGCATTGGTTGGATCAGCTGAATTTGAAACAGGTGCTGGAGAACGGTATCCCGCATCGCGACGAAGAAATCAACGTTCATGGTCATCTGCTGCTGACGAATACCGTACCGGTGTTTGTTAAGGGCGATATGATCGGCGCGATCGTGACGTTCCGTGATAAAACTGAAATCAGCCAGTTGTTACAACGCCTGTCCGGCATGTCCTACTATGCGGATGCGCTGCGAGCGCAGTCGCATGAGTTTATGAACAAGCTGCATGTGATCCTGGGGATGCTGCATTTAAAATATTATCCTCAGCTGGAGGCCTATATTTTAAAAACCGCCAACAACTATCAGGCGGAAATCGGCTCGATTATCCGTAAAGTGAAATCGCCAGTGATTGCCGGTTTCTTGTTGGGTAAGATTAACCGGGCCCGCGATCTCGGCATTACGCTGTCAATTAGTGAAGACAGTCTGTTGCTCGATACGGATGACGTGGACGCCACCAATGAACTGATTACGGTTCTGGGCAATTTGATTGAGAATGCGATGGATGCCATCGACGGGCAGGAAAATTGTGAAATCAGCGTAGGATTTCACCATCAGGATGGGCGGTTGCATTTCACCGTTGGTGATGACGGCCCGGGTATTTTACTAGAGAATCAGGCTCATATTTATGAGCAGGGGTTTTCCACAAAAGGCAGTGGAAGAGGCATAGGTCTGTATCTAACTAAGCAGAGTTTGGAGAAGATAGGCGGAAACATCGATTTTGAGTCGGAACCTGAGGTGTATACCCAGTTTTTCGTTAACATACCTTATCAAGCAAGGCCGTTTGACCATGATTAATGTACTGATTGTTGATGACGATGCCATGGTTGCAGAACTGAACAAATCTTATCTGAGTCAGATTTCCGGATTTAGCTGTTATGCAACGGTACCCACGTTACAGCAGGCGAGAAACTTACTGATGCAACCGGATTCAGGCATCGATCTGGTATTGCTGGATATTTATATGCAGCAGGATAACGGTCTGGATTTGTTGCCAACCATTCGTGAGTTCAGTGAAAAAACGGATGTGATCATTATTTCATCCGCCAGCGATGTGTACTCCATCAAGAAAGCGCTGCACTACGGTGTGGTGGATTATCTGATTAAGCCTTTTCAGTTTTCCCGTTTCGAACAGGCATTAACGGCCTATCGCGAAGAAGCTAACTTGCTGAAACATCGTGAGTTTGTGGCCCAGTCCGATATCGATAATCTGATCAGACGCACCAGCGGAAATTCCGCCAGCGAGCGTAAGAAACTGCCAAAAGGCTTGACCAGTTTAACGTTGCGTACCGTGTGTGAATGGGTTGAAGGGAATCAGGGCGCCGAGTTTTCAACGGAAATGTTGGCGAACGCTATCGGCATCTCCCGCGTATCTTGCCGGAAGTACCTCATTTACCTGGCGGATACCGGAATTCTTGCCACCAATATTCTCTATGGCTCCACCGGCAGACCGGTATACCTTTACCGCCTGTTGCCGGAAAAGCAGGATGCGCTGCGTCAATACTGTGAGTGATGGATGCCACCGTCAGCTCAGGGCCGTTTCCGGCCCTGTCATCATGTTATAACGTATAGCCGCTTGCCTGACGAAGCCATGCTCCAGCGCCGAGCAAACCGGGGTGGGCATGGGTTATCAGATAAACCGGAATATCGGCCAGATAATCTTTAAATCGCCCTTTATCCTCAAAGGCGGTACGGAAGCCGGAATTGAGGAAAAAGTCCAGGAAGCGCGGGACAATACCGCCGGCGATGTAAATGCCGCCAAACGTTCCCAGCGTTAACGCCAGATTTCCGCCAAAGCGGCCCAGTAGAACGCAGAACAGCGATAGCGCTCGGCGGCAGTCTACGCAACTGTTTTCCAGTGCTCTTGTCGAGATGTCTTTTGGCGTCAGCGATTCCGGCGTCCGGTTGTCGGCGATGACAATCGCCCGATACAGGTTGACGAGCCCGGAACCGGATAAAAGACGTTCCGCCGAAACGTGGCCAAACTCCTTGCGCAGTATTTTGAGAATCAGCGACTCTTCCTCACTGTTCGGCGCAAAGTCTACGTGTCCGCCTTCTCCGGGCAGGCTGACCCACTTACCTTCGACGGGAACGAGATGCGCGACGCCAAGTCCGGTGCCCGCGCCATAAACCGCGATGGGTTTGCCGGCGACGGCCTGGTTTCCGCCGAACTGGAGTACGTCATCCGGGCTGAGTGCCGGGATCGCCATGCTGACGGCGGTAAAGTCATTGATGATATCCAGACGGTCAAAATTCAGATTCCGCGTTTTCTCCGCGATGGAAAAAGCCCAGTTGTGGTTGGTCATGGCTACCCAATCGCCGACGATAGGGCAGGCGATGGCGATACAACCTTGTTTGATGGTGAGCGAGGAATGCTCGGCCAGAAATAACCGGATAACGGTTTCCAGGCTGTCGTGCTCGGACACGGCGTAGTTTTTATTGTTCGATATTTCACCGGTTTCTAATGAGCAAAGCGCAAGACGCGCGTTTGTCCCTCCGACATCGCCCACCAAGGCATACTGATACATAACGTATTATCTCCGCTTAGATTCAAGAATTTTACTTTTCATTTTCAAACGGCAGAACGCTCACCATGCCCATCTGGTTTTCTCAGCGGATGGAGAAAGGCCTGCACGTTGGAATGCATGGCTATATATAAACAGAAATAGGGGGTGAAGGTCACTGCAAAATCTGCGCGCTTGCGCATTTCGAACAGATAAACCTCAGTCTGCCCCCTGTTCCGGTCGGAATCTTGCTTAAGCGACGAACCGTCGCGTCGGTAGGCACCCTGGCGACTCGCCTCGAGTTTATTGCTATCGCTAACGGCGCAACCGGTCATGGATGGGGAAAAGGTAAGGGGTGGTGATTTATTGAAATACAATGATTAGTGTTTAATCGGCTTATTTACTTATTTAAATAACGTGGTATTTTTATATTGTGCTTGGCAGTTATTACTGCCCCCTTCGCCAAGCATCTTATAAAACCCGCCTATAAATTAATTTAATTACAAAAAAATGATATAAGTTATTTAAATGAGACTTGCTAATAAGTTCACAAATACAGCATTAAGAATGTAAAACCATATCATTTTTAACATTTGCCTATGATAGATTACCTCTAATAAAAGTATTCAATAAATAACACCTGCCATTTTTTATTACATATTGAATTGATAAAAACAAGAATGGACTTCCTTACTTCCTGAAAATAAACGCAGGTTTCCTGTACCGTACTGTCATAGCTGGGTGAAGACAATGAAAAAAACTGACACGGATATTCTATGTAAGAACGACCTTGCCATAAACGCCCCACCCTCATTTATGGAGATAATTTTTAAAAAGAAAATAGGCGCTGTTCCGTTTCCTCTATTTATTGCTATCGCCGCAATTACGTTTATTGCGGCTTACGCCGGATACTTGCCTAAAAATATGATTGGCGGTTTCGCTGTAATTATGAGTATGGGTTTTTTACTGGCGCATATTGGGCATAAAATTCCTGTATTTAAAGATATTGGCGGACCGGCAATTCTTTGTCTGATGGTGCCTTCAATTCTGGTGTATTTTCATTTGTTTAATGACAACACCATGAATACCGTACATTTGCTGATGAAAGAAGCGAATTTTCTGTATTTCGTCATCGCCTGTCTGGTGGTCGGCAGCATCCTGGGGATGAACCGGAAAATCCTGATTCAAGGGATGATCCGCATGTTTGTGCCGCTGGTGGTGGGTACGGCAACGGCTTTGGTCACCGGGCTGCTGGTTGGTAAACTGTGCGGCTACAGCCTGTACCATACCTTCTTTTTCATCATCGTTCCGATCATCGGCGGCGGCATCGGTGAAGGCATTCTGCCTTTATCGCTGGCTTACTCCGCTATTCTAGGCGAATCGCCGGATGTTTATGTCGCACAGTTGGCGCCGGCCGCGGTCGTCGGCAACATCTTTGCCATTTTCTGTGCCGGCCTGCTGTCTCGTCTCGGTATGCGACGAAAAGATCTGAATGGTGAAGGTCGTCTGGTGCGCAGCGATGAAGATAATGCGTTGTTTTCCGTCACCGAAGCGCCCAAACCCGTTGATTTTCACCTGATGGGCGGCGGTCTGCTGATGATCTGCGCATTTTTCATCGTCGGCGGTCTGTTCGAGAAGCTGGTTCATATACCGGGCCCGGTTTTGATGATTTTGATCGCCGTATTCTGCAAATATAGCCGCGTTATTCCCGACTCAATGGAAACCGGGGCGCACAGCGTTTATAAGTTTGTCTCCAGCTCGCTGGTCTGGCCGTTGATGATTGGTTTGGGCATGCTTTACATTCCGCTGGAAAGCGTCGTATCCGTTTTTTCCATCGGTTATGTCGTCGTATGCGGCTCAGTGGTGCTTTCCATGGCTCTGGTCAGCTTTTTCATCGCACCCTATCTGAACATGTATCCGATAGAGGCCTCTATCGTCACCACTTGCCATAGCGGACTCGGCGGCACCGGCGATGTCGCCATTCTCTCTGCCTCCAACCGCATGTCGCTGATGCCTTTCGCCCAGATCGCCACCCGTATCGGCGGCGCCTCCACCGTGATCGGCGCTACCCTGTTGCTGGGGTGGATCATCTAAGCTTGCGCTGTCTCCGTTCTCAGGTCAGTTGGTGTTGCCGACTGGCCTGTTTACTTACGTATTATCAATTTTCTTATCTAAAATCAGCATTTTTATCTGCCCTTCATGACTTTTTCAAATAAAAGTGCTTACGTATTGCGCGTTTAAATGCGGTTTTATCGAGTTTTTACTGTAGCGTTAGCTTCTTTTATTTGTTGATTTTGCGGTTAATGAAACCATTTTCAGTTTTTTATGTAAAATATAAAACTAATTTTTTGAGTTATAATTATATTGTTAACTATATAGGTATCTTGCGGTGGTTTGTAAATCCCTACAGCTTGTATTGACGCAATGATGATCTGTTGACAGATTTAAGACGTCACAAGGGGAGAAACCCATGAATGCCTGAACGATTCCTCGTATTCATTGGCGATAGGCTTTCTTGCCGCTTCCTCCGTTATTTTACTTTTGTGCCTTCGGGCAGGGTATGGACCACTACATTAAAAATATCGGTCTGGCCCAGTGAACAACACAACATCATCCACAATGGAGCACAAATAATGGGAAATTCCTTGGCTAAATCAAGGGTGTTAACTCTCGGGCTCGGTTTGCTCGCCATGTCTGTCGCCGCCGGGCTACAGGCCAAAACCCTGGTTTATTGTTCAGAGGGCTCGCCGGAAGGGTTCAACCCTCAGCTGTTTACTACCAGCACCACCTATGACGCCACGTCTGTCCCGATTTATAACCGACTGGTTGAATTCAAACACGGCTCCACCGATCTGGAGCCGGGCCTGGCGGAAAAGTGGGATATCAGTGAAGACGGTAAAACCTATACTTTTCATCTGCGCAAAGGCGTGAAGTGGCAGGATAATGAAAACTTTAAACCGTCGCGCGATTTCAATGCCGATGATGTGCTGTTCACCTTTTTGCGACAGCAGGACGCCAACCACCCGTACCATAAAGTGTCCGGCGGCAACTACGAGTATTACGCGGGCATGGGCATGCCAGCGTTGATCAGCAAAATCGAAAAAGTGGATGATGATACCGTCCGCTTTACGCTGAATCGCCCGGAAGCCCCATTCCTGGCCGACCTGGCGATGGATTTTGCTTCCATTCTGTCGGCGGAATACGGCGATAAAATGCTGAAGGCCCATACGCCGGAGAAAGTCGATTTGAATCCGGTCGGCACCGGGCCGTTCAAGCTGCTGCAATACCAAAAAGACTCCCGTATTTTGTACGCCGCATTCCCTGGTTTCTGGGGGAGCAAACCAGGTATTGACCGTCTGATCTTCTCCATCACGCCGGACGCTTCCGTACGTTACGCCAAGCTACAGAAAAACGAATGCCAGGTGATGGCGTTCCCTAACCCTGCGGATATCGGTCGCATCAAACAGGATAAAAACGTCACGCTGCTGGAGCAGCCGGGTCTTAACATCGGTTATCTGGCGTTCAACGTACAGAAAAAACCGCTGGATAATGTCAAAGTCCGTCAGGCTTTGACCTATGCGGTGAACAAGAGTGCGATTATCGAGGCGGTCTATCAGGGGGCGGGGCAAGCGGCTAAAAACCTGATCCCGCCGACCATGTGGAGCTATAACAATGACATTCAGGACTATAGTTACGACCCGCAAAAAGCCAAAGCGCTGCTGAAAGAAGCCGGAGTGGCCGATGGCTTCACCATCGATCTGTGGGCGATGCCGGTACAGCGTCCCTATAACCCGAATGCGCGTCGGATGGCGGAAATGATCCAGTCCGACTGGGCGAAAATAGGGGTGCAGGCCAAGATCGTCACCTATGAGTGGGGCGAATACCTGAAACGCGCCAGAGGTGGCGAACATCAGACGTTGCTGATGGGGTGGACCGGCGATAACGGCGATCCGGACAACTTCTTCGCTACGCTGTTTAGCTGCGATGCGGCTGAGAACGGTACCAACTACTCAAGATGGTGTTATAAACCGTTTGAGGATTTGATTCAGCCTGCACGCACTTCGCCGGATCATGAAAAACGCGTTCAACTGTATAAGCAGGCCCAGGTGGTAATGCACGAACAGGCGCCGGCGCTGACTGTCGCTCACTCTACTTACTATCAGCCGCTCCGCAACAACGTGAAAGGGTACGAAATAGAACCGCGCAGCGTTCATAATTTTAACTATGTGTCACTCGATTAATTAATCCGGTTATTTTATGGGCCGCTTTTGAGTCCTGCTTGCGTCACTGCGGCGCAAACAGGGCTTTGCTGCCATAAATAATGGCAAATGTGAGCATACATTATGCCCGTAAGCCTATGAGCTAAGCGGGCACTTAAAGAGAGTTCGGGATATGTTGCAGTTCATACTCCGGCGTTTGGGATTGGTTATCCCAACGTTTATCGGTATTACTTTATTAACTTTTGCTTTTGTGCACATGATTCCGGGCGACCCGGTTATGATCATGGCCGGGGAACGCGGAATTTCTGCCGAGCGCCATGCTCAACTGATGGCTGAAATGGGGCTGAACAAGCCGCTTTGGCAGCAGTACGTTAGCTATATCGGCGGCGTATTACATGGCGATTTAGGCATCTCGCTCAAAAGTCGTATTCCCGTCTGGGAGGAATTTGTTCCTCGCTTCAAGGCGACGCTGGAATTGGGGATCTGCGCGATGATCTTCGCCATCAGCGTGGGCATTCCCGTCGGCGTTTTAGCGGCGGTAAAACGCGGCTCCATCTTCGATCACACCTCCGTCAGTCTGGCGTTAGCCGGTTACTCCATGCCTATTTTCTGGTGGGGGATGATGCTTATCATGCTGGTGTCGGTTCACTTTAATCTGACGCCGGTATCCGGCCGCGTCGGCGATATGGTTTTCCTTGATGAAAGTATGCCGCTGACGGGATTTATGCTGATTGATACCCTCTTCTGGGGGGAGCCGGGCGACTTTATCGATGCGCTGGAGCATATGATTCTGCCCGCCGTGGTGTTGGGCACGATTCCGCTGGCGGTGATCGTGCGTATGACGCGCTCCGCCATGCTGGAAGTGCTGGGCGAGGACTACATCCGTACCGCCCGCGCCAAAGGGTTGAGCCGCCTGCGGGTGATCGTGGTGCATGCGCTGCGTAACGCCATGCTGCCGGTGGTGACGGTGATCGGGTTACAGGTCGGCACCATGCTGGCCGGCGCCATCCTGACGGAGACGATCTTTTCCTGGCCGGGACTGGGACGCTGGCTGATCGATGCTTTACAGCGCCGTGATTATCCGGTGGTGCAGGGCGGCGTATTGCTGGTGGCCACCATGATTATTCTGGTGAACCTGTTGGTGGATGTGCTTTACGGCGTGGTCAATCCACGTATCCGGCATAAGAAATAAGGGGGGAGGCTGAGATGACACAAATAACTGAGCCTGTTGTAAGCAGCGCGCCTAAGCCGATGACCCCGTTTCAGGAATTCTGGCACTATTTTAAACGTAATAAAGGCGCGGTGGTCGGCATGGTTTATATCGCGCTGATGCTGCTGATCGCGATCGGCGCCAATGTATTGGCGCCGCATCTGCCGTCCGAACAGTTCCGTGATGCATTACTCCATCCGCCGGTCTGGCAGGAGGGCGGAAGCTGGAGGTTTATTCTGGGTACCGACGATGTCGGCAGGGACGTGCTGTCCCGCCTGATGTACGGCGCGCGCTTGTCGCTGCTGGTCGGCTGTCTGGTGGTGATCCTGTCGCTGATTCTGGGCGTGATCTTCGGCCTGTTGGCCGGCTATTTCGGCGGCGTAGTGGATGCCGTCATCATGCGCGTCGTCGATATCATGCTGGCTTTGCCCAGCCTGCTGCTGGCGCTGGTGCTGGTGGCGGTCTTCGGTCCTTCGATCGTCAACGCGTCGCTGGCGCTGACGTTTGTTGCGCTGCCGCACTACGTGCGCTTGACCCGCGCGGCGGTGCTGGTTGAGGTGAACCGCGACTACGTGACGGCATCGAGCGTGGCGGGCGCCGGCGCGATTCGCCAGATGTTCGTCAACATTCTTCCCAACTGTCTTGCGCCGCTTATCGTGCAGGCATCGCTTGGCTTTTCCAATGCCATTCTGGATATGGCTGCTTTGGGTTTCCTCGGTATGGGCGCACAGCCGCCAACGCCGGAGTGGGGCACCATGCTTTCCGACGTTTTGCAGTTTGCGCAAAGCGCCTGGTGGGTGGTGACCTTCCCCGGCGTGGCGATTTTACTGACGGTATTGGCGTTTAACCTGATGGGGGACGGCTTGCGTGACGCTCTCGACCCCAAACTCAAGCAGTAATAGAGGTAGAGAGATGGCGTTACTCAATGTAGAGAAACTCTCCGTTCATTTTGGTGATGAGGGCGTGCCGTTTCGTGCGGTCGACCGTATCAGCTACCAGGTTGAACGCGGACAAGTGGTGGGTATTGTCGGTGAATCGGGATCCGGTAAATCGGTCAGCTCACTGGCGATTATGGGATTAATCGATTATCCCGGCAAGGTTCTGGCCGACAGGCTGGAGTTTGACCAGCGCGACCTGACGAAAATGTCCGAGAAAGAGCGGCGTCAGGTGGTCGGCGCGGAAGTCGCGATGATTTTCCAGGATCCGATGACCAGTCTGAACCCCTGTTATACCGTGGGATTCCAGATTATGGAGGCCATCAAGGTGCATCAGGGCGGCAACCGCAGAACCCGCCGCCAGCGAGCGGTCGATCTGCTGACGCTGGTGGGTATTCCGGACCCCGAGTCGCGGCTGGATGTCTACCCCCACCAGCTTTCCGGCGGCATGAGCCAACGCGTGATGATCGCCATGGCCATCGCCTGCCGGCCCAAGCTGCTGATAGCGGATGAACCGACAACGGCGCTGGACGTAACTATTCAGGCGCAGATTATCGAACTGCTGCTGGAATTGCAGCAGCGTGAAAATATGGCGCTGATTTTGATCACCCATGATCTGGCGCTGGTGGCGGAAGCGGCCCATCACATCATCGTGATGTATGCCGGACAGGTGGTGGAGTCCGGCAAGGCGGTGGATATTTTCAGCGCGCCGCGGCATCCCTATACTCAGGCGCTGTTGCGCGCGCTGCCGGAGTTTGCGACGGATAAATCGCGTCTGGAGTCATTACCGGGCGTGGTGCCGGGTAAATACGATCGTCCGAACGGTTGCCTGTTGAATCCGCGCTGCCCCTATGCGAACGACCGCTGCCGGCAAGAGGAGCCTGAATTGCGGGCTATACCGGGACGCCAGGTGAAATGTCATACACCGCTGGATGATGCGGGGAGGCCAAGCGTATGAGCCAGAATAATGTGATATCGCAGCCACATTTGCTGCATGCGATTAACCTGAAAAAGCACTATCCGGTGAAGAAGGGTCTATTCCAACCGGAAAGAATGGTCAAAGCGCTGGATGGGGTTTCGTTTACGCTGGAGCGTGGCAAAACGCTGGCGGTGGTGGGTGAGTCCGGCTGCGGCAAGTCGACGCTGGGCCGTTTGCTGACCATGATTGAAATACCCTCGGCCGGCGAACTCTACTATCAGGGACAGGATCTGCTGAAGCCGGATCACACGGCGGAGAAACTGCGTCGTCAGAAGATCCAGATCGTGTTTCAGAATCCATACGGATCGCTTAATCCACGCAAGAAAGTCGGTCAGATCCTTGAGGAGCCGCTGTTGATCAATACGGCGTTGTCAAAGGCCGAGCGGCGGGAAAAATCACTGGCCATGATGGCGAAGGTGGGTCTGAAAACCGAACACTATGAGCGCTACCCGCATATGTTCTCCGGCGGACAGCGCCAGCGTATCGCCATCGCCCGCGGTCTGATGCTGGACCCGGACGTGGTGATCGCCGATGAACCGGTTTCTGCGCTGGACGTTTCGGTGCGGGCGCAGGTGCTGAATCTGATGATGGATTTGCAGCAGGATATGGGGCTGTCCTATGTGTTCATCTCCCATGATTTGTCGGTGGTCGAACATATTGCCGACGAGGTCATGGTGATGTATCTGGGACGCTGTGTGGAGAAAGGCAGTAAAGAGGCCATCTTCAGTAACCCGCGGCACCCGTATACGCAGGCGCTGTTGTCCGCCACGCCAAGGCTTAACCCGGATCTGCGCCGCGAGCGTATCAAGCTGGTTGGCGAGCTCCCCAGCCCGCTGAGCCCGCCGCCGGGCTGTGCGTTCAATGCCCGCTGTCAGCGTTGCTTTAGTGCCTGCACCGAGCAACAGCCGCAGTTGAAGGCCTATGGCGCACAGCAGGTGGCCTGCTTCGCCGTCGATCAGGATGAACAGGGCGGTTAAGTCGGGATTGCGCGCCTCTCCTTTCCCGGCGAGGCGTGCTGGTCCGGCGGCGCCGGCAGTCTAGTAGCACCAACCGCTCATTCCTTCCCGCCTCCCGACGCGTCAGCGCGAGCCGCTCCCGTCTGCCGAGGCAAGGGGAGACGGATAAGCGATGAACATCATCTACCCGGATTCGCTGAAGGTTTTTTCGTTAGCGCTTATTCAACCGGGTAAGGCGAAATGCCTCGGCCAGACGTGCTATGCCGGGTTCAATTTGTTCGGTTTTAATGGCGTGGAAGCCCAGACGGAAATAGTTTTCCGGCGGCTGTTTGTCGAGAAAATGATCCTGACCCGGTTCGATCAGTACGCCGGCGTGAGCGGCCCGCCAGGCCAACTGCTGCGTATTGACTGATTGCGGCGTACGGATCCAGAACGCATTGGCGGGGTTGCTGCCGGGGATCCGCGTACATTCAGGCAGATAGGTATTCAACGCCTCATTGAGAATATTCCAGCGTCTGGCGGAGTCTTCGCGGTAGCGATGCAGGTAGGTTTCGTAGTATCCCTGCGCCAGAAAATGCGTCATCTGATACTGAATGCTGGTGGGCGGGTGACGGTAAACCAGCCGGCGCAGGGCGCGCAGCTCGTCAATCAGCTCCGACGGCGCCACCAGGTAGCCCAGACGCAGCCCCGGCGACAACGATTTCGACAGGCTGCTGACGTAAATTACCCGGTTGTGCATGTCGCTGGCCTTCAGCGCCGCTCTGGGATGAGGATCAAAACTGCTTTCGGAGTCGTAATCGTCTTCAATGATAATCTGGTCGTATTTGCAGGCGTGCTCGAGCAACTGCGTCCTGCGGGCGTTGCTCATGCTGATGCCGGTAGGCGCCTGATGGCTTGGCGTCACATAAAAATAGTCGCAGGCGCGAGACGCCTCGGTGAGCTGCAAGCCTTCGCTGTCCAACTGGTGAGGGATGATGTGCGCGTCTTGCAGGGCGAAGGTGTTGATGGCCTCGCGAAATACCGGGTTCTCGACGCCGATACGGGTATTGCTATTCAGCAGCAGTCGTGAAAGCAGATAGAGCGCATTCTGGGAGCCCAGCGTAATCAGGATTTCATCGCCGCGGGCGATGATGCCCCGCTTGGGGAGAATGCGTTTACGCACCTGTTCAATCAGCGGCGTAACGTCCTGGTCGATATTGTCGTATAGCCAGCGGTGGTCGTGATGCGTGCCGGTCACCTTACGTGTCGTTTCACGCCACTGTTCCAGCGGGAACAGCTGCGTGTTTGGCTGACCGTAGATAAAGGGGTAGGGATAGTCCATCCACTGCGCCGGTTTCAGGATCGCAAGATAGTTGCTGGGGCAGTTATTGAAGCGTCTGCTCCATTCCGGTGCCTGCGGCGCGGTTTCCGCTATCTCGGTACCGCACGGAATAGCCGTTAGGGCATCGGTCTGGTGATAGTCCGGATGCAGATAATATCCGCTGCGCGGCCGG
This sequence comes from Brenneria bubanii, assembly GCF_022378355.1. Classification (GTDB taxonomy): domain Bacteria; phylum Pseudomonadota; class Gammaproteobacteria; order Enterobacterales; family Enterobacteriaceae; genus Brenneria; species Brenneria bubanii. The sequence continues at coordinate 155,071 of NZ_JAKMAJ010000005.1, read as the reverse complement.
CTGATCAGATAGCCGTCGTTCAGCAGGCCTTCGTACACCAGCGCCACGGTATTACGGGAAATATTTAACTGATTCGATAGCTTACGACAGGACGGGAGCGGTTCGTTAATTGGAAATACGCCGGCAAGAATAGAGGTCACCAGCGTTTCGCGCAGCTGCTCCTGCAGGCTTCTGTTTGATACAAAATCGATATACAGGCAGTGATCGATCATTTCCCGCTTCCATCAGCTCGACAATACGTCTTTAAGAATAAGCAAATTACATACCTGAATCGCGTAATGCGCCCTTTTCAGTAAAAACAGTGCGTGCGGAAAGGCAAGCCGCTCAGGGCTCGTCGGTACTCCTCTTCCGGCGACCGACAGGGGCTTGCCTTATGAAATAAACGCGTCTAGGCTGTTTTTTTTAATTTTGCGTGGCTTGATGTCGGCTCCCGGTGAGGCGGCAAGGCGTTCAACCGCCCGCATATCGTACGTCAATTCAGCGACATATCTCCCTTCAGAAACCGGCATGGCAACGCCATGTTTGTTCTGAAATAACAGACAGAGAGTTATCCCCATATGGCAAAAACACGTCTCGAAAAGGTTTCCCTTGGCACCGCGGTCGGTATTGCGTTACTCGCGTTGGCTGGCTGCGCTCAACAGCCAAAAGACGATCTGCTGGCTCAGCGGCAGCTGTCGAATCAAATGGTGCTGGCGCTGAACTGGTTCCAGCAATCCGGAGAATATCAGGCGTTGGCGCATCAGGCGTTCAATAGCGCGCAACGTGCTTTCGATCAGGCCAAACCGGCCGCGGGCAAGAAAAAAGCCGTAGTGGTCGACTTGGATGAAACCATGCTGGACAACAGCGCCTATGAAGGCTGGCAGGTGCAGCAAAACAAATCGTTTGACAGCGAGTCGTGGGCAACATGGGCACGAACCGAGCAGGCGCAGGCCATTCCGGGAGCGGTTCAGTTCGCCAACTATGTCAACAGTCACGGCGGCACCATGTTCTATGTCTCCAACCGTAAACAGTCGGAATATGATGCGACCGTCGCCAATATGCAGAAACTCGGCTTTACCGGCATGTCGGCGAACACCGTTTTGCTTGATCGCGGGGCGTCAAACAAACAGGGGCGTTTCGACAGCATTAAAGATGCCGGTTACGACATTGTCGTCTATGCGGGAGATAATCTGAACGACTTGGGCTCAGCCACTTACCATAAAGATAATGCGCAACGGCAGTCATTTGTCAGTGCCAATAAGGACAAATTCGGCACCGAGTTCATCGTTCTGCCCAATCCGCTGTACGGCGACTGGGAAAGCGGTCTGGCGCCAGGCTATTTCAAGCTGACCACGCAGCAAAAATTGCAGGTGCGCGCGAAAGCGATTGATGCGTGGAACGGTCAGTAAGCGGTATTTTCCTGACGGGACAGATGCGTGTCATCCCCGCGTCGGCGGGGATGCTTTTTTACCAGCCATCAGGACGGCGAGCGCCGACGGTTATCTGCCTCATCCCTGAAGCGGGTTCTCCGGGCCGGTAATCAGGGTAAATCAATCACGATCGATAGCAAAGGGCGACCAAGCCTGTCGTACCGGCATCACCTCAAGGCGGTTGATATTCATATGGTCCGGCAGGGTCGCGATCATGTAAATCTGTCCGGCGATGTCCTCCGCGGTGAGCGGCGTGGTTCCCCGATACAGTTTGTCCGATGCGTCCTGATCGCCTTTGGTTCTGACCAGGGTAAACTCGGTTTCCGCAATGCCGGGCGCCAAATCGGTGACCCGCACGCCGGTACCCTGCAAATCGCAACGCAGGTTATAACTGAACTGTTTCACAAAGGCTTTTGAGGCGCCGTAAACGTGGCTGCCGGGGTATGGCCATTGTCCGGCGATAGAGCCGAGGTTGATGATGCTGGCGCCTTTGCCGGTTTCAATCAGCGTGGGTAATAGTGCATGAGTGACGTTGACCAGCCCGGTGACATTGGTGTCGATCATGGTATGCCAGTCTTCCAGTTCAACCTTTTGCGACGCATGGGGCGCCAAAGCCAGGCCGGCGTTGTTGACCAGTGTTTTCACCGCTTTAAATTCGGCTGGCAACGTCTCGACCAGCTTTTTCACCGCCTGCGCATCTCTGACATCCAGCACGGAATAGTAAACCGGCACTTTGTCCGATAGCTCATCCGCCAGCGCCTTCAATCGTTCTTCCCGCCGTCCGGTAATAATTAATGACCACCCATTAGCTGCAAAATGATGTGCTGCTGCCTGGCCGAATCCGGATGTTGCCCCGGTGATAAACACAATATTCTGCATCGAAAACGTCCTTCTAAAGTTGGATAAACCGTTTTGTAACCCGATTCGGGCAGCCTTCTGCCCTTGCTTTTCCACTTTACGGAGTGGAAAAGCGCCTCGATAGGGCCAGTTACGCGGAATCGATGGGACAAACTGACCCATAGTTATTCGCGATCTGGCTCTATCAACGTTGGCCTTTTTATCCCTAGTCTGGTTCCAATAAGCATTGCGTTGCGTGGTGTGATTACCAGAAAAAGGCAATCTTATTGAAACAGAAGGCTTTTTACAGTGTAACCCGTACCGATAAGGATGAAAAGATGACCATGAAGAATGACGCCGAGTTATCTAATGACTACGTCCGTCAGCTAGACAGGCAGTATGTTTTCCACTCCTGGTCGACTCAGGGGGCGCTGAACCCGATGGTTATTGCCGGCGGAGAAGGCTGTCGTCTGTGGGATTATGCCGGAAAATCCTATCTTGATTTCAGCAGCCAGTTGGTCAACACCAATATTGGTCACCAGCATCCGAAAGTCATTGCGGCAATCAAGGCTCAGGCCGATGCGCTGACGACCATTGCCCCGGCCACCGCCAACCTGGCGCGCGGCGAGGCGGCGAAACGCATCGTTGCGCGCGCGCCGGAGAAATTCAACAAGGTGTTTTTCACCAACGCGGGCGCGGACGCCAATGAAAACGCGATTCGTATGGCGCGTCTGTTTACCGGCAAAGAGAAAGTGCTGTCCGGCTATCGCTCCTATCACGGCAATACCGGCAGCGCCATCGGCGCGACCGGCGACTGGCGCCGTCTGCCCAATGAATATTCCCGAGGCCATGTTCACTTCTTCACCCCTTATCTGTATCGCAGCGAGTTCATGGCGAAAACGGCGGAAGAAGAGTGCGAAGCCGCGTTGCGCCATCTGCGGCGCATCATTGAGTGCGAAGGACCCAACACCATCGCCGCGATTCTGCTGGAAACCATCCCGGGTACGGCGGGGATCCTGGTTCCGCCCGCGGGTTATTTGGCGGGGGTTCAGGCGCTGGCTAACGAGTTTGGCATTGTGCTGATCATGGATGAAGTGATGGCCGGATTCGGCCGCACCGGTTCCTGGTTCACGTTCGAACATTACGGCGTCGAGCCTGACCTGATCACCTTTGCCAAAGGGGTGAACTCCGGCTACGTTCCGGCGGGCGGCGTGCTGATTTCCGACCCGATAGCGCATTTCTTCGATACGCGCATGTTCCCCGGCGGCCTGACCTATTCCGGCCACCCTTTGGCGATGGCGGCCATCGTGGCGACGCTGGATGCGATGGAGGAAGAGAAAATCGTGGAAAACGCGGCCAGTATCGGAGATGGCATACTGGCGACCGGTTTACAGAAGCTGGGCGAAAAGTACGCCATCATTGGCGAGGTACGCGGTATCGGCTTGTTCCACGCGCTGGAACTGGTTTCCGATCCGGTGAGTAAAACGCCGTTGCCGGCCGCCGCCATGGGCGAGTTTAAAGCGCGGATGCTCGATAAGGGATTATTGGGCTTTGTGGCGGAAAACCGTCTGCATGTGGTGCCGCCCTGTATCGTTACCGCTGAGGAAGTCGGCCAGGCGCTTGCCATCATTGATGAGTCCCTCTCCGAGGTCAGCGCGAAGTTCGCCTGAACCCGGCGTGCGCTGCAACGCCATCGATGGGCGACAGCTAAGTTTGTCACGCGCAATTCAACCGCTAGCCGGTTTTCGTCGGGGGCCGGCGTTTAAGCCCCCGATGTCGCGCGCGCTGGCAGGATATAGGCATCGCGGCATTTAGCATACGAAAGATGCTTTGCCGATCAATATAACCATTTCTGGAATTTTCCCCGGCCCCGAAAACGACGTCAATCCAACAGGTTTATCTCTTCCCTCTGGCAACACCCTGCGCATTAAAACAAAACATAGGTTTTATGTATGGAAAATGCGCTAAATGGAGGCAAAAAAGCGGTTATTTGCACCAATTATGTTTTTTTCTTCAAAAGCCGAAGGTTTATTCCCCTGTTATTCGTAAGGTTAGCGGAAAACTGAACGTTGGCATGGAAATGGCATCCGTTTAAGCAGAAACCTAACCAAACAGTCAGAAATTGCCACTATAGGACAATCGGTATGAGCCAACCAATGTATGCAAATGAGCCATCACTCATAACGACGACATCGGCCCCGAGTATGACCAGACCGGCAATCGTCGTGCATGGCGCCAATGTGATTTATCCGGCGGCCGATAAGCCGGTTCACGCGCTGAAGGATATTAATCTGACCATCCGCCAGGGAGAGTTTGTGTCCTTCATCGGGCCTTCCGGCTGCGGCAAAACCACCTTGTTGAGGGTCATTGCCGATCTGGAGCCTATCACCTCCGGCGAGGTGCTGGTTAATGACATGACGCCTTCCGAAGCCCGGCAGGCGCGTGCATACGGATACGTTTTTCAGGCTCCGGTTTTGCTGCCGTGGCGTAGCGTGTTGGCGAACGTTATGCTGCCGCTGCAGATTCAGGGCGCATTGCCGGCCCGTTGCGAAGAGATTGCGCGTGAACAGCTGTCGCGAGTCGGTCTGAGCGGGTTTGAGAAAAAGTATCCGTGGCAGCTATCCGGCGGGATGCAGCAGCGTGCGTCTATTGCACGGGCGTTGGGATTCGAACCTAAAATTCTGATGATGGACGAGCCCTTCGGCGCGCTGGATGAGCTGACTCGCGATAACCTCAATCAGCAGCTGCAGCAACTCTGGTTCAACGAGCAGCGCACCATGGTTTTCGTCACCCACTCCATTTCCGAAGCGGTCTATTTATCTACCCGCATCGTCATTATGTCGCCGCGTCCGGGGCGCATTGTCAAAATCATCGACTCGCCCTTGCCCCATGAGCGGGATCTGTCTATGCGTGATTCACCGGAATTTATTCGTCTGGCTCAGGAAGTGCGGGAAGCGCTAATCGAGGGACACCATGAACATTGACGCTTTACGTTACCGGGTTTTCCCGGTCGCCGTGATTATCGCCGCGGCGCTGGCGTGCTGGTATTTGCTGGCGATTGCCCTCAACGCGCCGGGGGCGATTGAACGCAGCCTCCCCGGCGATTGGGGCTGGCGCGAATTGGTGAGCACCACGCTGAACATGAGGCGTCCGGTGTTGCCTGCGCCGCATCAGATTCTGGCCGACACCTGGGCCAGCCTGACGAAATGGCCGGTGACGTCGCCGCGGAATCTGCTGTTGCATACCTGGGTCACGGCCAGCGCCGCTCTGACCGGATTTGTGATGGGCGTAGTGCTTGGGCTGGCGCTGGCTATTTGCATCGTGCATTCCCGTTCGCTGGATAAAGCGCTATTGCCGTGGATTGTGGCATCGCAGACCGTGCCGGTGCTGGCGATTGCGCCGATTGTGCTGATTATTCTCGGTAGCCTGGGGATCACCGGCCTGCTGCCAAAGGCCACGATCGCCATGTATCTCTGCTTCTTTCCGGTCACCATCGCCACCGTTCAAGGGCTGCGTTCGCCGCAGAAGCTGGAAATGGAACTGGTTCATACCTATGCCGCCAGCCGCATCGATACCTTCTGGATGGTGCGCTTGCCTTCCGCTTTGCCGTATCTGTTCCCGGCATTCCGCGTGGCGATCGCCAGCGGTCTGGTCGGCACCATGGTGGCGGAGCTGCCGACCGGCGCGCAGGCCGGTTTGGGCGCCCGTCTGCTGACCGGCTCTTATTACGGCAACACCATTCAGATTTGGTCTGCCCTGGTGATGGCCTCTTTACTGGGGCTGTTTCTGACCGCCCTGGTCAGCCTGGCGGAATACGCCGTCATGTCGCGTCGTAAGGGAGGTCAATGATGCGTAAATCTGTTACCGGCGGCGTCGGGCTTGTCGTCGCGTTGATCGTCACGCTGATGGGGCTGGGGCAATTGATCCCCAATGGCGTGACGGAAACCGGCATAACGCCGCTTTGGGTTATTGAACTGCTGCTGCTGGGCGCCGCGTTGCTGGCGCTGTATCCCCCTTCATCGCGCTGGATCCCGATGTTGGCGATTGCGCTGATTATTGCGGCGGCCGGGATGCTGACCCAACCGGCTGTCATGGCGCAGCCCGATGCCGTGTACTGGTTGGCGGTATCGGCATTGGCGCTGCTGGCGTGCCATAGCGTGCAGCGTCTGGCGAACAGTAGCGGTAACGCGCTGCCGGCCGGCTCGGTCGCCGCGTTATTTGGCGTCTGGGTGATCTATTTCTGGCAACTGCTGGTTACGGTATTGGCAGTGCCTCAGGTATTGCTGCCGGCGCCGGTTGATATTGTTCACGCGCTGTATGGCAACGCCGGGCTGTTGACGGGCGATGTTGTGCAAACGGTGTTGAAATCGGTGTTGGTCGGCTACCTGCTGGGCAGCGGCATGGGCATTGCGGTGGGTGTTCTGATCGATAGGCTGCCTTTTCTGCAACGCGGTTTGCTGCCCCTGGCCAATCTGACCAGCACCATTCCGCTGGTGGGCGTAGCGCCGATTGCGGTGATGTGGTTTGGTTTCGACTGGCCTTCCAAAGCGGCGGTGATTGTACTGGTTACGTTCTTTCCCGCGCTGGTCAGCACGCTGGCCGGTCTGCAGGCTTCCAGCAAACTGGAGCGGGAACTGATGTACTGCTATGCCGCCGCACCGCGCACTACCCTGAAGGCGTTGCGTTTACCGGCGGCGTTACCCTTTATTTTCGGCGCGCTGAAGGTCAACGCCACGCTGGCGATGATCAGCGCGATTGTCGCCGAATACTTCGGTTCTCCCACGGCGGGGCTGGGTTTCCGTATCTCAACCGAAGCGGCCCGTATGCATATGCCCACCGTGTGGGCGGCGATTGTGGTCGCTTCCGTGGTGGGCTCGCTGTTTTATGCGCTGTTGGTCTGGCTGGAAAGAAAAGTCAATTTCTGGCATCCCTCGGTGCGGGGCGAGTCGTAGCGCCGCTGATTGTCAGTCGTGAGCAATGATCGTTATCAGAAAGCGTAGTTGTCAAAAAAGCCGTTGTTGACGCTATGGCGTTGTTAAGAAAATGTTGTGTTCCACCCTAACCCGAGGATACTCATATGAGAGATCGTTCCGCCTTTCGCAAGTGCCTTATCGTGGCCGCCACGACGCTGGCATTGTCACTGACCGCAGGCGCCTATGCCGCCGAGAAAGTCACGCTTCAGCTTAAATGGTTGCCTCAGGCTCAGTTTGCCGGCTACTACGTAGCACAGGCCAAGGGCTATTACAAAGATGCCGGTCTGGACGTCACCATCAAACCGGGTGGAACCGATATCTCTCCGGTGCAGGTGATTGCCGGCAAGTCGGCTGACGTCATCGTTAACTGGATGCCCGACGCGCTGGCCGCGCGCGAGTCGGGCGTGCCGTTGGTGAATATCGCGCAGATATTCGATCGTTCGGGCATGATGCTGACCTGCCGCAAATCGACCGGCATTGCCACCCCGGCGGACTTGAAAGGAAAAACGCTGGGCGTCTGGTTTGGCGGAAATGAATACCCTTTCTTCAACTGGATGCATAAATTGGGTTATAAACCGGATACCGATATCAAAGTGCTGAAGCAAGGCTTTAATGTCGATCCGTTATTACAGAACCAGGCCGCCTGTATTTCCGCCATGAACTACAACGAATACTGGCAACTGATTGACGCCGGCATGAAAGCGGATGACCTGATCTCCTTCCCGTATGAGGACCAGGGCGTTTCGACGCTGGAAGACGGGCTGTATGTGCTGGAGTCCAGCCTGAAAGATCCGGCTTTTGTCGCTAAAATGGCGAAGTTCCTGCAGGCGACCTACAAAGGCTGGAATGAGGCGGTAAATCATCCGGCTGAAGCCGCGGAGATTGTGGTGAACGAGGATTCATCCGGCTCCGCAACGGTGGAAGTACAGCAGCGGCAGATGGAGAATGTCGCCAAGCTGATTACCAACGCCAATACGCCGAAAATGGGTTATCTCGATCCCGCCGCCTATCGTCGTACTGTGGATGTGTTGCTGAGCGGCGGCAGCGCCTCGGTGATTAAAAAAGACCCCGGCGACGGCGCCATGACCCATGTGGTGTGGCAAGCGGCGGCTAAATAGGGCGTAAGCGTCATTATTGCTCGGCCCTTGATACGCCAGCGGAAAGGCACAAAAAGAGGCAGAGGATCTCTTCTCTGGCGTAAAAGGGCTGATTCGCAAGGCGCTTTCAGGATCAGCCACAGGGAAGCGGCGAAAGCCGGCGTCAAAGCGGACACCATGTCTGAAGCGTGTTGAACCGCGTTCGCAAACAGTATAAATGAGGTAGTAATGAATGCTAAAAAACGTGCAAACCGATGAGTCGGCAAAAGGCCGTATCCGGCTTGATAATGAAGCTGCGATTTTGCTGGCCGCAGAGCATGTATTTGCCCGTTTCGGCTTCAAAGGCGCCACGATGGCGCAGATCGCGGAAGAGGCCAATCTGCCGAAGCCCAACCTTCACTACTATTTCGGTAACAAGCAGAATCTGTATCTGCGCGTTCTGGACGGCATCCTGTATGACTGGTTGTCGCCGCTGGAGCATTTCCGGCCGCAGGCCGACCCGCGTACCGTCATCGAACAATATGTGCGGCAGAAGATGGTATTAACCTTTGAACGTCCTTACGCTTCCAAGCTGTTTGCCAATGAACTGCTGCAAGGCGCGCCGATGGTGCATGACGTATTGAAAACACAGCTACACGATCTGGTCGCGGACAAGGCCGCGGTGGTTGATGGCTGGATCGAACAAGGGATGCTGCTGCCGCTGGACAGTAAACACTTCTTTTTCTCTATCTGGGCAATCACGCAAACCTATGCGGATTTTGATATCCAGATCGCCGCCGTGCTTGGCGAAGACGCCGGCGCGCCGGGCGTTCGTCAGCGCGCGATCGAGCATGTCTTGACCAGCGTGTTCAGGATGTGCGGGCTGGATAGGGGGGAGATGGCGGCGTAGCGGCCGCCGGGACACAAGAGCCGACGGCGGGATGCGTAATACTCGATAACCTGTTTCGCGCCGCTGCAGCTAAACGCTACATGTTAACGCCACCGTTTCGGCAATATGGAAAGGGTGTCACGCACTATTGCCAATCGCTGTTCCCAATAGCCGTTTTCATCATGGATGAACGCCGCTTCGCCGCTTTTGCTCTCGATAAATACACTCAGCCGCGCTGAGCGAAATCCAGCCCCTGCATTTATTTTCCCAGTCCGGCGGAGACAGTCATCCAGGCCGTCCCATCAGCACAAAAATAGCGCAACGCATGAAGCCAATAGCCTGACTTGCACCTCTACTGGTCAAAGTTTGTTCTTATGGCTCTGGCGTGTTGTTTTTAACTTATTGCTTTAATTCAAATTAATTATTTATGCGTAAATGGCACATAAATCGCATGGTTAGATTGGAAAACTTAACCATTTGGTCAGGATTATTTGAAAGGTGTGGCGCCACCGGACTTTTCCTTCATTCGACGTTAGCGGGAGAACCACTATGAGCCATCGAAAGCAAGGCGATACGGGCCGGCGGTCGAGCAGGTCGCCGATGCTTTGCCCTCGTGACCCTGATATTAACCGGCCAGAGGAGCGTGCCAAATGAAAACCTCATTACCACTCGGCGTCGATGCGTCGGGCATTCAGGCCGGACGGCTGAGCGATGCGCAGTACGCGGGTAACTTCAGCGACAGCGCCGTTCCGCTTGGCAAAATTCAGGCGGTAATCGAGGCGGAACGTTGCTACTACTGCTACGACGCCCCCTGTACCCGCTCATGTCCGGCGGATATCAACGTGCCGAGTTTTATTCATCGGATTGCGCAGGAAAACGTGCGCGGTGCGGCCGAAGCGATTCTGAGCGAAAACGTGCTGGGCGGAATGTGCGCCAGAGTTTGCCCAACCGAAACCTTGTGCGAACAGGCCTGCGTCCGTAATCAACAGGACGGCAAGCCGGTACAGATCGGCCTGCTCCAGCGTTATGCCACCGATGCCTATCTCTCCAATCCGGGGCAGCCGCTATTTACCCGCGCGACGTCGACCGGCAAAAAGGTGGCGGTCGTGGGCGCCGGCCCGGCAGGGTTAACGGCGGCGCATCGTCTGGCGCAGTGCGGACATCATGTGGTGGTGTTCGACGCCAGGGAAAAACCGGGCGGCCTGAATGAATACGGCCTGGCGACCTACAAAACGACCGATGATTTCGCGCAGCGGGAAATCGCCTGGCTGCTGTCGATTGGCGGCATTGAGCTTCGTCTTAACCAACGGCTGGGGCGTGATATTTCGCTGGATAAGCTGCGCTCTGATTACGACGCCGTTTTCCTCGGCATGGGATTAGCCGGCGTCAATGCGTTGGGTATTGAATATGCGGCGCGGGAAGGAATTCGTGAAGCGGTCGATTTTATTGCTGAATTACGTCAGGCCGCACATCCGTCCGAGGTGGCGATCGGCCGCAATGTGGTGGTGATCGGCGGCGGCATGACGGCGGTTGACGCCGCGGTGCAGGCCAAAAAACTGGGCGCGCGTGAAGTCACCATGGTGTATCGCCGCGGCGAGGCGGATATGAAGGCGTCGGGGCATGAGCAGGAATGGGCGAAAACCAACGGCGTCGTTTTGCGCTACTGGTCGGCGCCTCAGGCCATTCACGGCGACGGCAATCGCGTCACCGGCGTGTCGTTCGTGGTGATGCAACCGCAGGAAGGGGCGCTGGTTGCGACCGGCGAAACCTTCACCTTAGCGGCCGATATGGTGCTGAAGGCCATTGGCCAGACCTATGACGCCAGCACGACGCAGAGCGCGATCGCGCTGAAAGGCGGACGAATCGCCGCGGATGAAGAAGGCCGCACGTCGCTGCCCGGCGTCTGGGCCGGCGGGGACTGCTGCGCCGATGGGCTGGACTTGACGGTAGACGCGGTGCGACAGGGTAAAGCGGCGGCGGCATCGATAGACGCGGCGCTGCGTCCTTTCGCCAGCTCATCCGTCAATCATAAACCTTCAACCACCGGGGAGTATTCACATGGCTGATATCAGCAGCAACTTTTTAGGTATCAAAAGCCCTAACCCTTTCTGGCTGGCTTCCGCCCCGCCCACCGATAAGGAATACAACGTCGTGCGGGCATTCGAGGCAGGTTGGGGCGGCGTGGTGTGGAAAACGCTGGGGCAGGACCCGCATGTGGTGAACGTTAACGGGCCGCGCTACGGCACGTTGCGCACCACCGATCGCCGCATTATCGGTTTGAACAATATCGAGTTGATTACCGACCGGTCGCTGGAGACCAATCTGGAAGAGATCGCGCGCGTGAAGCGCAACTGGCCTGATCGGGCGATGATCGTCTCGATTATGGTGCCCTGCGAAGAGGATGCCTGGAAAAGCATTTTACCGCTGGTGGAGCAGACCGGCGCGGACGGCATCGAACTGAACTTCGGCTGCCCTCACGGTATGAGCGAGCGCGGCATGGGCGCCGCGGTAGGGCAGGTACCGCAATATATCGAGATGGTCACCCGTTGGTGCAAGCAGTATTGCAGCCTGCCGGTGATCGTCAAGCTGACGCCGAATATCACCGATATTCGCTATCCGGCGCGTGCGGCGCGGCAAGGCGGCGCCGACGCCGTCTCGTTGATTAATACCATTAATTCGGTGATAGGCGTGGATCTGGACCAGATGGCCATGACGCCCAACACGGGAGGCAAGGGTTCGCACGGCGGCTACTGCGGCCCGGCGGTGAAGCCGATCGCTCTGAATATGGTGGCGGAAATCGCCCGTGATGAACAAACGCGCGGATTACCGATTTCCGGTATTGGCGGCGTATCCACCTGGCGCGATGCCGCCGAGTTTATCGCCCTGGGCTGCGGCACGGTGCAGGTCTGTACCGCCGTCATGGTGCAGGGTTTTCAGATTGTGAGCGACATGATTAGCGGTTTGTCCAACTTTATGGACGAGCGCGGCTATCGCACGCTGGAGGATTTCCGCGGCCGGGCTGTCGGCTCGGTCAGCGACTGGCGCTACCTGAATCTGAACCACATCGACAAAGCGGTCATCGATCAGGCGACCTGCATCAAATGCGGACGTTGCCATCTGGCCTGTGAAGATACCTCACACCAGGCCATCACCAATATGAAAGATGGCGAACGCCATTATGAAGTGAAGGAAGAAGAGTGCGTGGGCTGCAACCTGTGCGTTTCCATTTGTCCGGTCGACGCCTGTATTTCCATGCGCAGCCTGCAACCGGGGGAAGTGGATTTGCGCACCGGCAAGACGGTGAGCGGCGAGTACGCCAACTGGACGACGCATCCTAATAACCCGATGGCAACCACGGCCTGACTGCCGACGGGGTTTGACGGGCGATGAGTCCGGCTCCTACCCCATTCCTCCCCTTCGTCGGGGAGGGGGGTAAAACGGTCGTTGACGTCTCCCCGGCAAGGAGGCGGCTGGCCGGGGACATTTACGGCCAAGCGTCCAACTTTATCAGCGGTCAGAAGCAGCAATAGCGAGGGGTAAATAATGAGTCATAACTTGTTAATCAAAGGCGGTACGGTGGTTAACGCCGATCGCGAATTTCGCGCCGATGTGCTTTGTGCCGACGGCATTATCGTGACGGTGGGCGAGGATGCCGCCCGTGACGCGCCGGCAGGCACGGAAGTGATCGAGGCGGGCGGCATGTACGTGATGCCGGGCGGCATTGATCCCCATACCCACATGAATTTCCCCTTCATGGGTACGGTCACGGTAGACGACTTCTACAGCGGAACCGCGGCGGGACTGGCGGGCGGCACCACCACCATTATCGATTTCGTGATCCCCAGCCCGCAGCAGCCGCTGATGGAAGCCTACCGCGAATGGCGCGGCTGGGCGCAAAAAGCGGCATCCGATTACAGTTTCCATGTCGCCATCACCTGGTGGGATGACAGCGTCCATCGCGATATGGGCACGCTGGTGAACGAAGAGGGCGTTAACAGCTTCAAGCATTTTATGGCCTATAAGAATGCCATCATGTGCGACGACGAAACGCTGATGAACAGTTTCCGCCGTTCGTTGGAGCTGGGAGCAATGCCGACCGTTCATGCCGAAAACGGCGAAATGGTATTTCTGTTACAGCAGGAGATGATGAAGCGCGGCATCACCGGGCCGGAAGGGCATCCGCTGTCGCGTCCGCCGGAAGTGGAAGGGGAAGCGGCCAGTCGCGCCATCTCGATCGCCAACGTGCTGGGCGTGCCGATTTACGTGGTGCATGTCTCCTGTCAGGAGTCGGCCGAGGCGATCGCCCGCGCACGGGCGCGCGGTCAGCGGGTTTACGGCGAGGTGCTGGCCGGTCATCTGGTGGTGGATGACAGCGTGTACCGCGATGCGGATTTCGCCAAGGCCGCCGCGCACGTCATGAGCCCGCCGTTTCGTCCTAAAGCGCATCAGGAGTCGCTGTGGCGTGGGTTGCAGTCCGGTCAGCTGCACACCACCGCCACCGATCACTGCACCTTTTGCGCCAGTCAGAAAGCCGCCGGCGACGGCAACTTCACCAAAATCCCCAACGGCTGCGGCGGCGTGGAAGAGCGGCTGGCGGTTATTTGGGACGCCGGGGTGAATACCGGACGTCTTACTCCCAGCGAGTTCGTGGCGATCACCTCCGCCAACACCGCCCGTTTATTCAATATCTACCCCCGTAAAGGCCGGATTTCGGTTGGCGCCGACGCCGATCTGGTGGTCTGGGATCCCAACGGCAGCAAAACCCTGTCGGCCAAAACGCATCATTCAAGAAACGATTTCAACGTCTTTGAAGGCCGTAGAGTACGCGGTATCGCGAGATATACGGTCAGTCAGGGAACCCTGGTCTGGGCCGATGGCGACCTGCGCGCGCAGCAAGGCGCGGGCCGTTATATCAAGCGCCCGGCCTTTAACGCCGATTTCAGCGCCTGCGCCCTGCGGGAACGTCTGCTGGCGCCCACGGCCGTGCCGCGTTGAGCGCAACATCGTTGAGATCAAGAAGGTAGCTTCACTCCACCCATAAGGAAATCTGTTATGAATAGCGACGTGTTATCTACAACGAAAAATAAAACCGATATTACCGATCTGCGGGTTGACGGCGATCGTCTGTGGCAGTCACTGATGGATTTGGCGGTGATTGGCGCCACGCCGAAAGGCGGCGTATGCCGGCTCACGCTGACCGATCTGGATCGCCAGGGCCGCGATCTGGTCATCGGTTGGGGGAAGGCCGAAGGGCTGTCGGTTGAAATCGACAAAATCGGCAACGTCTTCATGCGCCGCTCCGGGCGTAATAATGATCTGCCGCCGATAGTCGCCGGCAGCCATATCGATACCCAGCCGACCGGCGGGAAGTTTGACGGCAACTTCGGCGTATTGTCGGCATTGGAAGTCATCCGTACGCTAAATGAGAATAAAATCGAAACCAATGCGCCGGTGGAAATGGTGTTCTGGACCAATGAAGAAGGATCGCGCTTTGTGCCGGTGATGATGGGGTCCGGGGTGTTTGCCGGCATCTTCCCGATAGAGCTCGCCTATGCGGCACAGGATGTGGACGGTAAAACGGTGAAGGACGAGCTGGAGAAAATCGGCTATGCCGGACCGAAAACGCCGGGCGATCACCCGATCGGCGCCTACTTCGAAGCGCACATCGAGCAAGGGCCGATTCTGGAAGACAAGAACATTGAAATCGGCGTAGTGCAGGCGGTACTGGGCATTCGCTGGTATGACTGCGTCGTCACCGGCATGGAATCCCACGCCGGGCCGACGCCGATGGAGCTGCGTAAGGATGCGTTGCAGGTTTCCACCCGCATCATGCAGGAGGTGATTGCGATTGCCGATCGCTTTGCGCCGCACGGCCGCGGCACGGTCGGCATGGTGCAGGTGCATCCCAACAGCCGTAACGTGGTGCCGGGCAGCGTGAAGTTTTCCATCGATTTCCGCAATCTTACCGATGCGCTGGTGAACGAGATGGATGCGGCGCTAAAGACTTATCTCGCCGAGCTGAGTGCGGAAACCGGGCTGGATATTCAGTTGACGCAGGTGTCTCAATATCATGCCGCGCCTTTCCATCCCGACTGCAAGGATGCGGTACGCCGGGCGGCCGATACGCTGGGCTACTCCAACATGGATATCGTCTCAGGCGCCGGTCACGACGCCGTTTATATGGCGGAACTGGCGCCCACCGGGATGATCTTTATTCCGTGTAAGAACGGCATTAGTCATAACGAAATCGAGTATTCCTCGCCCGAGCAGGTGACGGCCGGCGCGAATGTGTTGCTGCACGCGGTGATGGAAACCGCCGGCGTCGTGGGGCGAGGGGCTTAACGCCATATCGGCGCCGGCGCGCCTGTTCCGTTATCCCCGCGAGGGGTGGGGATAACGAAAATGCCGCCGGGGTCTACAGCCCGCCCTCCCGCAAGGCGTTGGTCACTTCCTCAGCCAGAATGGCGATACCGCGTTCAAGGCTTTGCGGGTCCGGCACGTAGTTCATGCGCAGGCATTGATGCGCGTGCGGCCACCCTTGTTCCAGACCGGGAAAGAAGTAGTGACCCGGCACCATCAATACGCCGCGTTTTTTCAGCCGTTGATAAAGCACTTCAGTGGTGATGGGGAGATTCTTAAACCATAACCACAGGAAAATGGCCCCTTCAGGCTTATGAATAAGACATTGATCCTCCGACAGATAGCGGCGGATCATCGTGATGGTTTCCGTGACGCGCTGTTGGTAAAACGGCCGGATCACCTCATCGGACAGCCGCAGCAAATCGCCGCGCTGGATCATTTCATGCGCAATCGCCGGCCCCACCGCGCCCGGCGACAGGCTGATGATGCCGTTCATATTGCCAATCGCGGAAATTACCTTTTCATCGGCGATGACGATGCCGCAGCGCGAGCCGGGAAGTCCCAGTTTGGACAGGCTCATGCACAGAATAATGTTTGGATTCCACAGCGGCGTGGCTTCGTTGAAGATGATGCCGGGGAAGGGAACGCCATAGGCGTTATCAATCAGCAATGGCACCTTGTGCTGCTGCGCCAGAATATCCAATCGCATCAGCTCTTCATCGGTCAGTACGTTGCCGGTCGGATTGGTCGGGCGGGAGACGCAAATCAGCCCGATATCGTCGGTGATCGACAAATGGTCAAAATCGACGTGATACTTGAATTGTCCTGCGGGCAGTAGCTCAATCTGCGGACGGGTGGAGACAAACATGTTCTCATCCAGCCCGGAATCCGCGTAGCCGATGTACTCCGGCGCCAGAGGGAACAGCACCTTACGCTGGCCGCCGTCGGCATGGCGTCCGGCGAATAAATTAAATAAGTAGAAAAATGCGCTCTGACTGCCGTTTGTCAGTGCAATATTCTGCGGGCCGATTTGCCAGCCTAATTCATCGCGCAGCAGGTCGGCGAGCGAGTTCAGCAGCGCATTTTTGCCCAGAGGACCATCGTAATTGCATAAGGCCTCGGTTAATTTTCCCTGTTCCAGCATTTCCTGACAGAGTTGTTGAAAGTAGGTATCCATTGCCGGGATATGCGCCGGATTACCGCCTCCCAACATGACTGCTCCCGGCGTGCGGAGCCCCTCGTTCATGTCATCCATTAGCTGCGTGATGCCTGCATGACGGGTGAATTTGTTGCCGAAAAGAGAGAAGTTCATAGTTTATCGATTAATGACCATACATGAATAGACGGACACCATAGCGCTTGCGCAACCACGGTGCAATGTGGCGAAAAATCAAACACGCAATTGATTGTTCTGTTTTTTTGTTTTTTATTAGAGTCATTATCTATTTCGACGGGCGCCCTGTGCGCGCGGATTAATGCGCGTCGTTATGGTTATTTTCCACAAAGCGGCATCGGTTGAATATGTTGCTGAATCGATATCAGCCTTTATCGTTCAGCGCGCTTTTTTGCGCGAAAAACATTAATGTTTCTAACGATAATGTGATCTCTATAGGAAATATTGAGTGGCAAAAGTCTATTTATTGGACTGGTGATTGGTATCACATTCTGAATCGTGGCTGATTTGTAGTCTTGTCGTGTACGAGCTAAATCAATTCAGCAACGAGGACGAACAAGATGAAAAAACTACTGGCTATCGGCGTGTCATTAGCCTTGATTTCATGGCAGGCATCCGCTCAGACGTTTGTGCTGACGGATGCTGAAAGCAGCGTGGAGAAAGGGAATTGGCAAATTAGCAGTGATGCGATGAAGATTAAGGATCAGCACTTCAGCATTGAACAAAGCGTCCTGCACGGCGGGCGTCAGGAAGGCAGCAAAATCATCACTATCACGAGTCAGAACGGGCTGAAAATTGTACTGAGTCCGACCCGCGGCATGGACTTACTGCACGTTACCGGGAAAGACATCCGTTTGGGCTGGCATTCTCCGGTCGATGAGGTGGTAAACCCGAATACCATCAACCTGGAAAGCCGCGGCGGGGTGGGCTGGCTGGAAGGCTTCAATGAGATGATGGTGCGCTGCGGTTATGAATGGACCGGCCACCCGGTGGTCGATAACGGCATGGTTTATACCCTGCACGGCCGTGCAGGCAACACGCCCGCCTCGAAGGTGGTGGTCGATATCAGCGAAAAAGCGCCTTATCAGATAAGCGTTCGCGGTCTGCTGAAAGAGAACAGCTTTAAGAAATCGAATCTGGAAACCTGGACAGAGTTGCGTTACGTCCCGGGCAGCGAATCCTTCACCGTTCACGATGTGCTGACCAATAAATCCGATTATGTGCGTGATTATCAAATCATTTATCACAGCAACTTCAGCACGCCGATTCTGGAACAGGGCGCGCGTTTTGTAGCGCCGGTGAAAGAGGTCTCGCCGTTCAACGACTATGCCAAAGCGGGTCTGAAAGATTGGCAGACCTATCAGGGGCCGACCAAGGATTTTGATGAAATGGTTTTTAACCTGACGCCGTATGCCGACCAGCAGGGGAAAACGCTGGCGGCGCTGTTCAATCGCGCTGGCGATAAGGGGGTCTCGATTGATTTTGACACCCACCAACTGCCGGTGCTGACGCTATGGAAAAATACCGATACTGAAAAACAAGGTTATGTCACCGGCATTGAACCCGGCACCAGCTACGCCTATCCGGTGACCATCGAGCGTCAACAGGGGCGGGTAAAACAGTTGCAGCCGGGACAAAGCACGGCGTTTGAGCTGACCTACAGTCTGCTGAGCAGCGCCGACGCGGTACAGAAAACCGAACAGCGAGTAAAAGCCATTCAGGGGGACAATAAAATCACGGTAACGGAGAAACCCATCGCCGTTGAATAACCGTTAGCCCTCCGCCTTGTCCATATGCCGCTTTGCCTGTCGTCGGGCGAAGCGGTTTTTTCTTTCGCAACGGCATGCTTGCGCGCAATATGACAAAAAATGAACATTTTCTTTTCTGGGCCGGTGAGTCAGGTTAGCATTCGAAACATGTAGCGCTGTGCTTAATCTTTATTTATCCGATGATTATGAAAAAGAGACCCGCGTCAACATCTGGCGATAATAATGCTAAAAACGATCCGGCGTATCGGCGCGTACGGCTTGAGGATATCGCCAAAAGATGCGGTACGTCCCTCAGTACCGTTTCGCGGGCGCTGTCTGGCGATAAAGGGGTCAGCGCGGAACTGAGAAGTAAAATTCAGGAGATTGCGCGCGCGGTGCGTTACACGCCGGCGCAGGAAATCAGCGGCAGCAAAATTGTTCTGGCGGCTTCTCAGGTGGCGATGCTGGATTATCATCGCTATCAGTTCAGCTGGTATGTGCTCCAGGGACTTAAGGAGCGCGCCAAAATGCTCGGCATCGAAATTGTCACCCATCCTCTGTCGGAGGCGGGCGCGTCGCAACTGGCGGCGTTAATGGCGGATCCGTCGATAGGCGGCCTGCTGGCGTTGACGGTGGACGATCTGGATATCCTGGATAATGTCGTGAGTCTGAATACGCCGGCGGTGCTGGTGAACAGCGACGATCCGCTGATGCGCCTGTCCAGCGTGTTGCCCTGTAACCGTTCAGCCATGCGGCTTGCCGCCGAGTATCTGGTGCGGCAGGGGCATCGAGATATCGTTTTTCTGACGCATCCGGGGCGCAGAACTATCGAGCAGCGTTTGGAAGGCTGGCGCGACGCCATGCTGCACTATCACCTGCGTTGCGATGCAACGCAGGTGATTACCGTGTCTGACTGGTTGCCGGAGCTGGCCGAGCAGGCGGTGATGGACTATATGCGGCAGCATCAAACCTCATTCAGCGCGATTTTATGCGCCAATGATAGCCTGGCGATTGGCGCCATCGGCGCGTTGCATAAGCTGGGGATTAACGTTCCCGATGATATTTCCGTCATGGGCATGGACGATCTGCCGCAGGCTGAATTCACTCAGCCTGGTCTGACAACGGTACACCTGCCGGTGCAGGAAATCGGCGTGATAGCGCTGGAGCTATTGCAAGATATGATTGCCGGCACGGTGCAAATTCCCCGGCGGGTCGAATTGGCCTGTTCGCTGATCGAACGTCAGTCGGTGGCGACAAGACGCGACGACTGAAGCAGGGTTGGCGTTATTCTTCGTTTCATCATCAGCGCGATACTTAAGGCGCAAACCGATATCCCGTTTTATCGATCCATTGAGGGTGTTTCCCGTGGAACCCTCCATCGGCAACACCGCCCCCAGCGGCGGGAATGTTGCGTTTCGCACTTTCCTTATCCCTGAGCCTGGTTTTCTGATTCCATTGACTGGTTGTTTTTAGCTAAAAAAATAGCTTAAAATAAACTCCAACGTTTTAGTTGTAGTTTGTGCGAAGGTCATGATGAAAGCCTCCGGCGCCATCGATACCGCGAATCTGCGCGCGCATCAACAGCTGGAAAGCGGCCGCACAATAGAAAAGGGTCCTGACCGGCTTTAACCCACCATCTGGAAAACGATTTATGACGACACTCAACATTGTTCAGGATTTCCTGGGCCACATCTTTTCTGGCGAAATGGATCAGGCGCTTGCATTGGTTGATCCTTGCGCGCGTTTCATCTCTACCCGACCGGTGCCGAATCCTCATAATCCGCTGCATGGCACCTTTATCGGCACGGAAGGCGTCAAACGTTTCTTCAGCGGTTTTGCCGAGCTTCTGGAGCCTGGCGAGTTTAATGTAAATGCATCCTTTGCCGATGGGGAACACGCGGCGCTTTACGGCACGCTGCGGGACAAAAGCCGACAAACGGGCAGGGAGTTCATCAGTGATTGGGCATTGATCTGTAAAGTGCAAAAGGGGCGCATCACGCTGTATCACATCTATGAAGATACGGAGGCATTCCGCGAGGCCTGCGCGCAACCTATTGCTCGTCATGCCGCTGTCTGATGTAACCATACCGTAGAAAGGCTGCGGGTTTCTCACCCTTTCCAAGGGTGAGAAACTATTGCGCTAGTCGAATTTGGCGCGATCCATTTTCGGCACCAGCAGTAAGTACATTACGCACCAGGCCAGCAAATACGCCACCGAGCCAATCGCGAATAATCCCCAGTAATTACCGGACTGTTCCAGCACCGCGCCGATAATCGTTGAGAACACCACGCTGCCGATCATGCCGAAGGTGCTGCCGATGCCCACGACCGACCCTACCGCCGCATTCGGGAAGAGGTCGGAAACGCTGGTCAGCAAATTGGCGGACCATCCCTGATGCGCCGCGGCGGCCAGCCCGACGATGGCGACGGCGGCCCAGAGGCTCTCCACCTGGGTGGCGGCGATAATCGGAATAACCGCGCAGGCGCAAATAAACATGGTGGTCTTGCGCGCCCTGGCCGCATTGAATCCTTTTCTCATCAACATACCGGGGAGCCATCCCGCGCCCAGACTGCCGACGATCGCGAACAGATAAATCGCAATGAGCGGCAGTCCCAGACCGGCCATATTGATATCGCGGGTTTCATTCAGCCATTTAGGCAGCCAGAACAGAAAGAACCACCAGATCGGGTCGGTCAGCATCTTCCCCAGCGCAAATGCCCAGAGCTGTCGATATCCCAGCAGCTTTGACCACTTAATCGAGCTGGCGGCGACCACCTCTTCTTTATCCTGATTGATCCAGGCCTGTTCCTGGGCGTTGGCTTTATCTTCGGGTTTGCCGAAATACAAAAACCAGGGGATAAGCCACAGAAACCCGATGCCGCCCAGGATCAGGAAAGCGCCATGCCAGCCGTAGTGAATGGCGACCCAGGGGATAATGGCGGGGGAAATCACCACGGCGACGTTAACCGCCACCCCCAGGATGCCGGTCGCCAGCGTGCGTTCCTGCCTGGGGTGCCAGGAGGAGATTGCTTTCATCGCGGCGGGGAAATTTGCCGCCTCGCCGAAACCGAGCAGCACGCGCACCAGGGCGAATCCGGCTACCGATCCCACGGCGGCGTGCAGCATGGCGGCGCCGCTCCAGATAATCATCGCCATCGCGTAACTGATTTTAGTGCCGATTTTATCAATAATTCGGCCGCAGAGCAGCGTGCCGATACCGTAGGCGATGGTGAATGCATTAACCAGCCAGCTATATTCTATCTGCGTCCAGCCAATTTCTTTTTGCAATAGCGGGGCTAATAAACCGAGAACCTGTCTGTCCATATAATTGACTGTCGTGGCAAAAACTAACATCGAGCAGACAAACCAACGATAATTTCCCTTGGGTGTTGGGCTTTTTATTTCTATATTATTTTTTGTTTTCACAGAACTCTCCTTATTGCTTATTTAAATACAACCGGAGTATGAAAAATAAGTGAAAATTGAATTTTTAAATGCGCAGGGCGAAAGGTTTACCCGGAAATAAAATGACTATTTCTGGTGGGTAATCTTAAGCAGGTTATTCCTGTAATCCTGCGCGTTTATACGCACTTTCCTAAAGTGGAAAGATGGAAATGAGGTATTTATTTAATCGTTATTGGTTGTTTTCATATTATTCTCCTGATATTCGTATCTTGTAGGGTATACAGTGAAAATAAATTTATGGATTATGGCCAAGCGTTATTTTAATTCTCTGCTCTCGCCCTTAATCGTCCATGTTTGCGGATCAATGATTCTGTTTTCGGCCTGAACGCGTCCGTCGGCAAGGAAAAGAACCTGACCGTAATGCGGGTCGTCGATTGATAAATCGCCGTTATCCTGCTCACTGACGGATAGCGAACGAAAGTCATCAACGAAGGCGGAAAGCTGGGTGGTCGAGCGATCGTCACACAGCCGAATCACCCAGCGATTGCGGCGGCCCGTTAGCCGGACTTCACAATTTTTTGTCGGCCCTTGCGTCACCATTTCGAATGGCTTGTCGCCTAACAGCAGCGCCATTCCCTGTCCGCTACGTGCCGCAATCCGGTTATCGGCGATTTCAAGCTGCTCGAAGTGCTCCGACGGCAACCAGGCGTGGGCGAAATCCGGCTGGCCGGGCTGAATCGTGAAATCCAGCACGGCAAGGCCGCGATACTGTTGAACGCGAGGCAAAGTGCCGCAGCCGCCCCAGTAGGAAGGGCGCCCGAACCCGGCCTGTATGGTTTCCCCTGGATGGTTGATCCAGATTTGCGCCTCGGGATTATCGCCCAGGCGCAAGTGCAGCGGTGATTCCTGGTATCCCCACTCTCCCCAGCGGTAGCTGGCGATGGAGCCCATGGCGATATGGCGGGTTTTATAGTGGTACAGCTTGGCGATACGGTTGGCGCCCTGAGCAAAGCACCACTCCAGCGCGTGCTCGCCTTGATAAATGGCAATGTCCCGCAGCGCCGGAGAGATGCTGATGCGTTGTTCCCGCAACAGCAGCGCCAGCTGAGGCAGAATGTGAAAGCGGCAGCCGTAGCCGCCTTTTCCCCACAACAGTCGGGCAATGGCGGACAGCTCCAGCGAGCGTCCGGCACGCAATGTATGTTCGTAGGCGCGGCCCTGCGAGGCGGTCAGAATGCCCTGATGAGACGAGCGGGCGATCTGTTCGATCAGCCGCTCGATGGCACGGCTGGCGCGCTTGACGATAACCGGGTTATCCGCCAGCGCGGCAAGGGCGCTGAGTCCTTTTAAATCGATGGGGAAATAGGGCGCGGAGTTCCATTCGGCCATTTCATATTGCTCAAAGTGATCGAGCCATGCGGTGATGCGTTGTTCTCCCACCCGCGCCTGTTCCGCGCCGCTGCGCCCCGATCGCACGAAGGTCGCATGCGGGAAAAAACTGCCGGCGATATAGGCGGCAGTGTGAAACAGCAGGGCATGGTTTTCCGAAAAATACCACTGAACATCATTGCCCGGTTCATCCATCCAGTAACGGAAATTCAAAATGGCGTCATCGATGTGCCGGCGCGTTGCGGGACTCATCGCCTCGCCGAACTTGATGCGGCACCACAACAGAGGCACCAGGGTAAAGTCGGCGCAGTCGTGGCAATCAACAACGGAAGGCAGTACCGCCTCCAGCATGGCGTCCGTTTCCCGGTCGGCCTGTCCGCGCGCCAGGCGAGCCAGCGCCTTCACGCTACTCATTTCGCCGTATTCCGCGACCGTGGCCAGCGCTTCCTCTATGCGCTCGGCCTGGGTTGCGGGAACCGTTTTTTGCCGATCCGCATGACAGATTTCCACGCCAATATTGCGGCTGGCGCAGAACTCACCGCATTGCAGGGTGAGCATGAAGTTGCGGAAGTCCGCCGGAATTTGCCCGGTCGCCGCCAGCCTCAGGCGCTGTTCGCCTTTTTTAAGCGTCGATGTCAGCAATACCGGCTTATCAAGAGAGATAAAGTCGCCGAATACCTGACAATTGACCTGCAGATCCTCGCTCGCCGCCTGGGCAAACTCAACGACGATATCGCCGGTAAAGTAAGCGGAATGGCTGAACGCCATGCCTTCAAGCAGACTTTCGATTTTTTCTGCCCGCTGCGGGGCGACAGGAACAGGCAGCGCGACGGCGGCATCGACGCCGGACAGGTAATCCAGCTGGAAAAAGAAACGGATATCGCGCTCAGCCAGGTCGTCGAAGTAAATGACGATTTCATTCAGCCCTTCATTTAACGGGATGGCGACATCAATGCTGTTTTCAAGATTACGCTGATAGCGGGCGCTCCAGGCGATTTCTTGGCCCTCGGCAAAGAGTATGGCGCCGCCGCAGGTGGTTAAGCGGAATGTCGCCTCGCCCTGCCGAGCGGCCCGAATAAAGGTGCTGGCCCAGGCGCCGACGTGCGTTGGACGGAACCAGAATCCCGATAAATCCACGCGATCCGAGCCAAACGGCAGCCACCAGCGCGCCGGTCGGCATTCGCTTAACGGCGTTGGGCGTTTATCCGCGTATCTTTCCGCGAAATCAGCGCGGCAAGGATAAGTATGCGGGATGAAATTCTTGTGTTTACTGAGGAAGAAAAAGGGGTCCATATCACCCTGCATCGGGCGATCGGCAACGTCATAGCGTTGTTCGGTTATCTGGGACAGTCGCCAATAGCGAACGGCGTCGCCATTTGCCAGTGGATGTTCGCTGAAATAGGTTTCTGGATTATTAGTCATAGTATTATATCTCCAGGATACAGAGTGGTTAACCGTTTGAAGATTCGACAATAGAGTGACTGTCGGTTTTATTCCGCATCCGCCTGCGCTAAGAATGTTCGCGGATGCCTTCGGTCAGGCACAAGATCGCTAATGCCTGACCGTAGCCGGTCGGCTGAATAGGAATATCTTTATAAAATTGCAGCGTTTTCCCCATGCGGGTGCCGTAAGAGACGTTACGCACCGTGCCGTCTTGATCGATGTTGCCGCAGACCGCTTTTAGCGCCAGTAAGCCCGCCTGACGCCAGGATTCGTCGCCGATACCCAGCCGGGCGCCTTTCAGCAATCCATAGCCAAAACCGGCCGTGGCGGAAATTTCTTCATAGGAATCCGGGTGATCGAGCAGGGTATGCCACCCGCCGTCGGACGCCTGTAATTGAAGCAGCGTATCAACCTGAGTTTGCAGGCAGCCGAGCAGGTACTGGCGAACGCCGGGATCCAGCTCCGCCAGCTCGATAAACTCAAGGATACCCACGGTGATCCAGGCGTTACCCCGCGCCCAGCGCGCGCGCGCAAAATGACTCTTTTCTTTGAAACTCCAGCCGTGAAACCACAGGCCGGTTTCGGTATCGTTCAAATAACGGGCATGAAGTAAAAATTGCCGTACGGCTTCCGCGACGAATTCTTTACGGCCGGACGCCGTACCGTAATGCGCCAGAAATAGGACGACCATAAATAACGTGTCGTCCCACAGTTCCATGTCGTTAACGCCATCGGAAACAATATGCTGGAATCCCATTTCCGGCGTTCTCGGTAATTCATTTATTACGCGACTAGCCCAGTTATCGAGGATTTCCTGATATTGCGGGTTTTTGGTGTGTGCCCAGAAAAGAGAAAGCGGCAGCATCGGCGCGGTGGTATTAACATTAAGTTTGGGCAGGCCGGAATTAAATTGTTTCTCGAACCATTTTTCAATCAGCTGATAAATATCATCCCGTTTGGTGAATTCCCATAATCTGACCAATCCGTAAATGCCAACGCCTTGCGGCCATTCCCAGCTATCAAATGAAATATAGTCTCCGGGGGTGCCGTCAATATTGGGTTCCAGAAAGCGTCCCTGATTTTTTAATCCGGTCATTCCGGTTAATAGCGAATTAAGCTGAATCTGTAAGTCCGTGTTGTTAAGCATGAATAACCCACCGTGTAGAAAAGAAATACAAATCGATGATGAAATGTGCAATTGATATAATCACCAACTTTTTTTTTGCGCAATACGAAAAATTTTTGCGCTTTTATTTTGTGATGCGGTTAAAAAAACGCCGGGGTATTCTCAAACTCACGCCGTGAAGGCTGAAGCGATAAGAACTGGGGGTTACCGCTGAGAAGAGGTAGAACACGTCTTGATATATGGGCTGATTTGCCGCGGAAAATACGGAAAGGTGAAGGGGCGCCGGCAGCTTTCAGGCTACCGGTCGTGCTGTCTTTTTGCGGCGCGCGCGAATGCGGTTTCCATCGGGACGCCCCATCCCTGATAGAACGGCGACCCTTGTTCGACCATCAATCGCGCCATCGCTTATTTTTTCAGTAGTTGCGGATTCACGCAGTTTTCTGTTACCTGTCCGCTTAGCGCGGCGATCAGATTATCGACCGCGCAGGCCGCCATGGCGTAGCGGGTTTCATGCGTGGCCGACCCGATATGCGGCAAGGCCACCACGTTAGGCAAACTCAGCAACGGGGAGTCGACAGGCAGCGGCTCCTGAACAAAAACATCCAGCCCGGCGGCGTGGAGGGTGCCGTTGGTCAGCGCCTCGATCAGCGCGGCTTCGTCAACCACGGCGCCACGGCCGATATTAATCAGGATCGCGCCGGGCTTCATTTTCGCCAACTGCGCACGGCCGATCAGGTTACGCGTTTCGGGCGTCAGCGGCAGGGTGATGCACAGAAAATCGGCTTCGGCCAACAGGCTATCCAGATCGCAGTAGCGGGCGTTGAAGCGAGCCTCCGCCTGCGGGTGATGATGGCGCGCGTTGTAGAGCACCGGCATGCCGAAGCCAAAATGCGCGCGCTGCGCGACGGCCAGGCCGATACGCCCCATGCCGAGAATGCCGATGGTTTTATGATGGACATCGGTACCGAACCAGTCGCTGCCGATCCCTTCTTGCCATTCGCCGGCCTTGACCCTTCCAGCCACTTCCACGACCCGGCGCGCGCTGCTCAGCATGAGAGCCAGCACCGTATCCGCCACGGTTTCTGTCAATACCGTGGGCGTGTGCATAAGAATAACGCCTTTTTCATTCAGGGCTGCGACATCAAAAGTGTCATACCCAACGGAAATGGTGGACGCCGCGCGCAGGCGTGGACAATGTTGCAAAAATCTTTTATCCACTTTACCGCCCGCGCCGATGAGACCCTCAGCCTGAGCCAGCGCCGGATGGTTTTCCGGCGGCAAGTCATCCAGCTCGGTGACGGTGAAGTGTTGGTCTAAACGAGCACGTAAATCGTCAGGGATCGCTTTGTACAGAATAATGCTAGGTTTCATCGCAAACTCCGGCAAATTGGGGAGAATAAAGCATCCGTCGTTGATGGCATCGCAGCGTGGCCGCCGGAATCGTGCCGGCAAACCACCCAATACGACATGCGTGATGAAATAAAGTTAGCAGGAAAAGTAACTGACTAACAGACCGTGGATGAATTCAATGCCTTTTCCCGCAGGGCGCGTAATCGACGAAGTTCTCTGCCGTAGTAGCCGACATCAAGCCTGTTTGCCTCATCCAACTGTTTTTTGAAATGCGGCGCAATGCTGGTTACGCCGTTTATGGCGCCGCAGATGGCCGTTGCCATCGCCCCGATGGTATCGGTGTCCCCGCCCAGATTGGCGCACAGGATGGCGCAGCGGTTGGGATCGGTTTGCGCCAGCTCGACCATGGCGATAGCCGCCGGTACGGACTCAATCATTTCCGTACCGGTGCCGATCAGGTCATAAACCCGCGACATGGCGCACTGGGTTCCATTGGCGCGCCTGACAGCCTTCAGCGCCAGTTCGATACGGCAAGCCAAAGAGGGGCTGCAAGTGGTAATGCGTTTGTTCTGCGCCGCCTGAGCCACCGCGGGGAGTTCATCGACGATCCCGCTCCAGGTGGCGTCGCCGTCAATCGCTTTTGAAACGGCCCAGGCGATCACGGTGGCGCCGGCGACGGCCACATCGGACTTATGCGTCACGCTGGATGCCTGCTCTACATCGCCGATGAAATCACTCAGAGAATGGGCGGGCAACAGGCAGCCCAACGGGGAAACACGCATCGCGGCGCCGTTAGTGACGCCATTGTTTTCCAACTCGCGGATATCGGTTCCCTGCTGTAATGCGTTTAACGCGGCTTTTGAGGTCGGGCCGAGGATGTTTTTCTCAAACGCGCCGAAGGCTAACGCCCATTTGAGAATATGCCGGCCTATTATCTTGGGTTCTATCTGTCCTTCACATTCGATCAGCGCATCCGCCAACGCCATTGCCATTGAGGTGTCGTCGGTATATTGCGCAGCGTTAAAATAACAGGCGGCAACATTTTCCGCGGGGCCGGGCAAAAAATGATCGATCCAGCCGAAATGATTTTTAATCCGTGTGCGTGGCCACAATTCTGACGGCATTCCCATTGCATCGCCCAACATTTGACCATATAACGCACCGTTAATACGGTTCTGTTTATTTGATGACATGGCACATCCTTAACAAGCCCGGATCATCGCGCTTCCCCGAGGCGATGACCCAATAGGCAATGTCGTTATTATTAGTTGATTTGTCTAATAAAATTTTTTTAAGCAATGATTGCGTCGTGATTAAACAATTAAGGCCGAAGCGTTAGTTGATAGCGTAACACCAGATATAAAAAGCATAGAACGTTTACAGATATTAGTTGAGGTAATTGTTAGGGTTTATTTAATTTAGCGGCGTGGAGAAATAAGGATAGTTAATATTTTCGATACAAGGATTAGCCCATTGCATAATAAGTGTTGTAGCCTGAGTTTCTTGATTGAAGTTTTCCTCCACGACGACAAAACCCTGTTTTTGGTAAAACGCACAGGCGCGCCCGTTCTGTTGGTACACTTCCAGGCTAAGTAATGAAAACCGCCGTTGCACGTGCCTGATTAGCGCGGCGCCGATATGCTGACCATAATCGCGCCGTTGTACGAACAGCGCGCCGATAAAGCGCTTGTCCAACACGCTGATAAAACCGGCGAGACGCGTCGGTTTTTCATATACCCAGGTTTGTGACCGAGGGATGTAAAGGTTGCGCACCAGCGAAGCGCTTTCCCGCCAGTAGTCTGGATGAATAAACGGATGCGCCAGCGTGGTGCTTTCCAGCCAGAGCGACATCAACGGCTCCAGGTCTTGCGTCCGGTACTTGCGGATCATGGCATGGGCTCTTGATACTGGCAGCAGTCGACGACGTGGTCGTTGACCAGTCCGCCAGCCTGCATAAACGAGTAACAGATGGTGGAGCCGATAAATTTGAAGCCGCGTTTTTTCAATGCCTTGGACATGGCATCGGAAATAGCGGTTTTGGCCGGCACCTCGGCGAGCGTCGCCCGGCGGTTAAGCTGCGGCTGATTGCCGACAAACGACCAGACGAAATGAGAAAAGCTGTCGCCCTGGCTTTCCATTTCCAGCCAGACTCGGGCATTGGCGATAATGGCTTCGATTTTGCCGCGATGGCGAATAATGCTGCTGTTCTGCATCAGTTGGTCTACGTCGTCCGGCGTCATTTGGGCAATGCGGCGCGGATCGAACTGATGGAAACATCGGCGGTAGTTTTCGCGTTTTTTCAGCACGGTAATCCAGGAAAGCCCGGCCTGTTGGCCTTCAAGGCACAGCAGTTCAAACAGCTTTTGGCTATCGGTGCAGGGCTTGCCCCATTCGTTATCGTGATAGTCCTGATATAAAGCGTCCTGGGTGACCCAACCACATCGTTTCATCGTTTTAACCTATCGTTAAGCTCTGGGGTCCGGCTTGTCATTTAGCGAGGTTATTGATATTCATATTGATGCCGCTGAATATTGCGCCATCATTACATGTAAGTTGCTGTATAGGCAACCAGCCTTCTTGCGCCTGAACCAACGGGATTCAGGATGCTGGTTGGGCAGGGCGGGTAATGAAATCATTTAACAAAAACGATAACGGATGACGGTAAGGAGGCGGGGAATGGCGGTTGAGTGGATTTTAGCCTATCTGGCTTTGGGCGCGGTGGTCGGTTTCATGGCCGGGCTATTGGGCATCGGCGGCGGCGGCATTATGGTGCCGATTCTGACGGCGATGTTCGCCGCGCAGGGCGTGCAGAATCAGCACCTGGTGCATATGGCGCTGGGCACCTCGATGGCGGCGATCGTGATTACGGCGGTATCCAGCCTGCGCACTCACCATCAGCATCAGGCGGTGTTGTGGCCGGTGGTCTGGCGAATTACGCCGGCCATCCTGGTCGGCACCTTCGCCGCCACCTGGCTGGCGACGCTGTTGCCGACGCGGGCGCTGGCGATCTTCTTCTCCTGTTTTATGGCCTATGTCGCCCTGCAAATGGTGTTGAACATCAAGCCCAAAGCACAGCGTCAACTGCCGGGCACCGCAGGGACGTCACTGGCCGGGCTGTGCATCGGCGGCATTTCCGCGCTGGTGGCTATCGGCGGCGGTTCATTAACCGTTCCTTTCCTGACCTGGTGTAATGTGCGTATTCAACAGGCAATCGGCACCTCGGCGGCGGTCGGTTTGCCTATCGCGCTGGCCGGGGCATTGGGATACATGATAAACGGCTGGTCGGCGCTCGGACTGCCCGATTACAGCATCGGCTATGTTTCTTTGCCGGCGGTGGTCCTGATTTCGGCGGTAAGCTATTTCACCGCGCCGGTCGGCGCCCGTTTGGCGCATCGTCTGCCGGTCGCCACGTTGAAAAAAGTCTTCGCCGGGCTATTGTTGCTGTTAAGCCTGAAGATGCTGCAAACGGTGTTTATGGGGTGAGTTAGCTCGCTCTTCAGCGACTGTCGCCGTAAGGTATTCGCCGGCGTCGCGAGACGCTGCCGGATCTTGATGCGGCGCAGTTTGCGTTACGGGCGGCGAAAAATGGCCGTTTCGCGGGGATGGGAGGGGGATAACCTGATGGTCGGGATCCATAGCGAAATTCACCTCATATCCTGAGCATAAATCAGCATCGATATGAACTTGTTGCCGCATTCCGGCTGTATATCTCGCACTCAGAGGGTATACTGACGCCTTTATTGTCAATCCACTGTATCGCGTGCGAATCCAAATGCAAAAGTTTGATACCAAGACCTTCCAGGGCCTGATCCTGACGTTACAGGACTACTGGGCGCGCCAGGGCTGCACCATCGTTCAACCATTGGACATGGAAGTCGGCGCAGGCACCTCTCATCCGATGACCTGCCTGCGGGCGCTAGGTCCGGAACCCATGGCTACCGCCTATGTTCAACCGTCTCGCCGTCCTACCGATGGCCGCTACGGCGAAAACCCCAACCGCCTGCAACACTACTACCAGTTCCAGGTCGTCATTAAGCCATCACCCGAGAATATTCAGGAACTGTATCTTGGCTCCTTGAAAGCGCTGGGGTTGGATCCGACGATTCATGATATCCGCTTCGTGGAAGACAACTGGGAAAACCCGACGCTGGGCGCCTGGGGGTTGGGCTGGGAAGTGTGGCTCAATGGTATGGAAGTCACGCAGTTCACCTATTTCCAACAGGTCGGCGGTCTGGAATGCAGGCCGGTGACCGGCGAAGTGACTTATGGTCTGGAACGTCTGGCGATGTACATTCAGGGCGTGGACAGCGTCTACGATCTGGTCTGGAGCGACGGTCCGTTAGGCAAAACTACCTATGGCGACGTGTTCCACCAGAATGAGGTTGAACAATCGACCTACAATTTTGAACACGCGGATGTCGACTTTCTATTTACCTGTTTCGAAAAGTATGAAAAAGAAGCACAGCACCTGCTGGCGTTGGAAAAGCCGCTGCCGCTCCCTGCTTACGAACGTATCCTGAAAGCGGCGCATAGCTTTAACCTGCTGGATGCACGTAAAGCCATTTCCGTTACCGAACGTCAGCGCTACATTCTGCGTATCCGTACCCTGACCAAAGCGGTAGCCGAAGCCTACTACGCCTCCCGCGAGGCGCTGGGTTTCCCTTTGTGTACCAAGAACGTGTGCAATAAGAAAGAGAGCTAAGAGGCAGCCATGACTGATAAAACATTTCTGGTGGAAATCGGCACGGAAGAGCTGCCGCCGAAGGCTCTTCGTAATCTGGCGGTCTCTTTTGCCGCTAACTTTACCGCGGAACTGGATACCGCCGGCCTGACTCACGGCGACGTGAAATGGTTTGCCGCGCCGCGCCGTCTGGCGCTGAAAGTGGCGAATCTGAGCGCCGCTCAGCCGGATCGCGAAATAGAAAAACGCGGCCCGGCGATAGCGCAGGCGTTTGACGCCGCCGGTCATCCGACCAAAGCGGCCGAAGGCTGGGCGCGCGGCTGCGGTATCGCGGTCGATCAGGCTGAACGCCTGAAAACCGATAAAGGCGAATGGTTGCTGTATCGCGCGCAGGTGAAAGGCAAGCAGGCTCAGTCGCTGTTGACGGGGATGGTCAGCACCGCGCTGGCTAAGCTGCCGATCCCGAAACTGATGCGCTGGGGCGATAACGATACCCAGTTTGTGCGCCCGGTGCATACCGTCGTCATGTTGCTGGATAACGAACTGATCCCAGGGCAGGTGCTGGGGATTGACTCCGCGCGCACCGTTCGCGGCCACCGTTTCATGGGTGAGGCGGAATTCACCATCGACAACGCCGATCAATACCCTGACATCCTGCTGGAACGCGGCAAGGTCATGGCGGATTACGACGCGCGTAAAGCGAAAATCAAGCAGGATGCCGAATCCGCCGCCCGCCAGATTGGCGGTAATGCGGACTTGAATGACAGCCTGCTGGAAGAGGTCGCCTCGCTGGTGGAATGGCCGGTGGTGCTGACGGCGAAGTTTGAAGAGAAATTCCTCGCGGTGCCTTCGGAAGCGCTGGTTTATACCATGAAGGGCGACCAGAAATACTTCCCGGTTTACGACGACGGCGGCAAGCTGTTGCCGAACTTCATTTTTGTCGCCAACATTGAATCCAGCGATCCGCAACAGATTATTTCCGGTAACGAGAAGGTGGTGCGCCCGCGTCTGGCGGATGCGGAGTTCTTCTTTAATACCGACCGTAAAAAGCGTCTGGAAGATCACCTGCCGCGTCTGGAAACCGTGCTGTTTCAGCAACAGCTCGGCTCGCTGCGTGATAAGACCGATCGTATTCAGGCGTTGGCGGGCTGGGTGGCCGAACAGATTGGCGCCGATGTGAACCACGCCACCCGTGCCGGTTTGTTGTCCAAGTGCGATCTGATGACCAACATGGTGTTTGAATTTACCGACACGCAGGGCGTGATGGGCATGCACTATGCGCGTCATGATGGCGAAGCGGAAGATGTCGCCGTGGCGCTGAATGAACAGTATCAGCCGCGTTTTGCCGGTGACGATCTGCCTTCCTCCCCAGTCGCCTGCGCGCTGGCGATTGCCGACAAGATGGATTCGCTGGCGGGGATTTTTGGCATCGGACAGCATCCCAAAGGGGATAAGGACCCGTTTGCGTTGCGCCGTGCGGCGCTGGGCGTATTGCGCATCATCGTTGAGAAGCGTTTACCGCTGGATCTGCAAACGCTGACGGAACAAGCAGCGCGTCTGTATGGCGATAAGCTGACCAATGCCAACGTGGTGGATGATGTGATTGAGTTTATGCTCGGTCGCTTCCGCGCCTGGTATCAGGAAGAAGGCCACAGCGTGGATACCATTCAGGCGGTGCTGGCGCGCCGTCCGACCCGCCCGGCGGATTTCGATGCCCGGGTGAAGGCGGTAAGCCATTTCCGCACGCTGGAAGCATCGGCCGCGCTGGCGGCAGCCAACAAACGCGTTTCCAATATTCTGGCGAAGTCCAGCGATACGCTGAACGAACAGGTGAATGCGGCGGAGCTGAAAGATCCGGCGGAAATCAAATTGGCTACGTATCTGGTGGTATTGCGTAATAAGCTGGAGCCGCTGTTCGCCGAAGGGCGTTATCAGGAAGCGCTGGTCGAGCTGGCCGAACTGCGTGAACCGGTTGATGCCTTCTTCGAACAGGTCATGGTGATGGCCGATGACGAAACGGTTCGCGTGAATCGCCTGACGCTGCTTGATGCGCTGCGCAATCTGTTCCTGCAAGTGGCGGATATTTCGCTATTGCAATAATGTCTCCACGCCCTCCCTTCCCTTTAGGTTGAAGGGAGGGCGTTCTCTTTTGGCCGCGTTGTTTTCGCGCTGGTCAGCCCGCCATAACGCGATGGAATATAGACATTGTCACCCTTCATATTACCGATGCGTAGACTTTTCTGACGCTTGAATTATTTCATTTGCAGTAAATAATTTAACAGGTTAATACAAATTAAATATCATCCAGTTAACCATCATTATTAATGAATATTTCATGTCATCAACATGGCGATGATTATTTCTTTATCCATGGCTTTAGCGTTGTCATGTGTTCATCATCTTGAAA
Source organism: Brenneria bubanii (assembly GCF_022378355.1). Taxonomy (GTDB): domain Bacteria; phylum Pseudomonadota; class Gammaproteobacteria; order Enterobacterales; family Enterobacteriaceae; genus Brenneria; species Brenneria bubanii. The sequence continues at coordinate 120,803 of NZ_JAKMAJ010000005.1, read as the reverse complement.
AAATGATGTTTTCACTCTTTTTTATTCTTTTCCATTTTTTATGAAATAGAATAATGATCACAATTATCATCTGCTTACCGGTCTATACTAAAAACATACTTTTTACGCGTAATATAAATAAAATCCCAATCAATTCTTTGATTTTATTTATTTTTATTTTTCTGCATTTGTAGTTCGTTAAACGAGTGATGCAATGAAATTAATAATTCTGCAACAGGTGCATATATTTAATTTTTTGATTGTCAGCCAGAGAAATAAACTCGTTATTGGCCCGGTGGGATAAAGAAAAATAATGACCGGGGGATCTGAACCGATGGCACCGTAACGCTCTGTCTGCCGTAGAACTATTTATATAGCTTACTATCAATTACAGGAGTTCATTATGAGTGCGATTAATTTTTCTATCCCGCGAGATATCACCTACGGTGAAAATGCCATGGCGCGGCTCGCCACCTTGCGAGGCAGCCGGGCGGCGATTGTGACCGGCGGCAGTTCGATGAAGCGACATGGTTTTCTGGCGCAGGCTGAGAAACTGCTCAATCAGGCCGGAATGGATTGTCTGCTGATTGACAACGTTGAGCCGAATCCTTCCTTGGCGACGGTGCAGCGCGGCGCCAGGGCGATGCTTGAATTCCAGCCTGACTGGATTGTGGCGATTGGCGGCGGGTCCGCCATCGACGCGGCAAAAGTCATGTGGTGTTTCTATGAGCATCCGCAGCTTACGCTGGCGGATATTCTGCCGGTCGGTTCAATGCCTGCGCTGCGCAACAAGGCCAAATTTGTCGCCATTCCTTCCACCAGCGGTTCGGCTTCGGAAATCACCGCTTTTTCCGTGATTACCGATACGGAAAGCCACATTAAGTATCCCATTGTGGCTGCCGACATGGTGCCGGATATCGCGATCCTCGATCCGGCGATTCCGGCAACCTGCCCGCCGCATATCACCGCATATTCGGGCATGGATGTGTTGACTCATGCGCTGGAGGCCTATGTCTCCACCGCCGCCACCTCATTTACCGATCCCTACGCGCTGGAAGCCATTCGGCTGGTCTTCGATAATCTGGAGACGGCCTACCTGTCGCCAGACAATATGCAGGCCCGCTTCCACATGCATAACGCCTCGGCGCTGGCCGGTATCGCTTTTACCAACGCATCTTTGGGGATTATCCATTCGCTGGCGCACAAGATTGGCGGCGAGTTCGGCGTTACCCACGGTTTGGCCAACGCGATAATGCTGCCGTACGTGATTCAGTTTAATCGCCACTGGACCAGTAAATATCAACAGATTGAGAAGCGTTTCGGCATTATCAATCTGGCCGACGCCATTCGGGATCTGAATCAGCGGTTAAATATTCCCGATAGGTTCCGTGCCTGTGATGAAGTGGACTTCTGCGAAGAGAAATTCATGAAGGTGCTTGATCGCATGAGTCAGAATGCGCTGGACGACCCCTGTACGCTGACCAACCCCGGTAATCCCAACGTAGAAGATATGAAGGCGCTGTATACCCTCTCCTATTACGGAAATTAACCCGGCGTTTATCCGCCAGCGCTAACGCCCGGTTCTGACGCCGGGCGCTATTTTTCCGATTTTACGGTTTCATCCCACCTCATCAGACTGATTCTACTATGCTTACTGGCATGTCCTTGCCTTTCAAATCGCACTGATGGCGACGGCTTTTACCTCTCTCATTATCTGACCTGCGGGAGGCTCTCGGTTGCCGTCGGTCGGTCATTTGAAAAACGCCGGAAGCGTTGGCCTCCGGGCGGGGATCTACAGAGCCCGTCGTCAATCTGTCGCGTCGCGATAGCTGGCGCCAACTCACTGAAATAATAAAAAACAGGCTGATAAGCCTGTCTCATAGGGGGAAGGAATGAAAGGATTGATGGAATATCATTCACGCTGGCTGCTGCCGGTGATGATGTTTTTTATGGCGCTGCAGCTGGTCGCCTGCGGTGACTCTGAAGCCGACCAGCGCAAGGCATTTGTCGGCTTCCTGCAAAATATCCAGTTGCCACCGGGCGGGAAACTCACGGCGTTAACGGAGGAGCAAAAAACGAAATTTGGTCCTTTTGTCAATGATTACGCGATTTTGACCACCTTTTCCCGGCAGTTCGACCAGGCGGTTGCTGGCAGTCTGACGCCGATGCTGGATCAGGTCGCTCGTATTCGCGTACCGCAGGATTATCTGTCGCAACGGAATAATCTTCGCCAGTCCGCTGTGGCGGTTAACCAACTGGCACCGCAAATTCAGGCGGCGAAATCTCAGGCGGACAATGCTTTGCGTAAGCTCAAACAGCCGGAAGAGTTGCAGGTCATCTATCAGCGGTTGTATGGGCAGGTGGTAACCCAGCCGACCAATGCGCTGCTGCCCGCTATCCCCGGCGCCATCTCGTTTGCGCAACGTTTGATCCAGATAGGCGATTACCTCGATGCTCAGGGCGATCAGGCGATCTTTAACGGCAATTCGGTGCAATTTCGTACGCCGCAGCAGGTTGCCCAATATAACGGCCTGGTGGCGGATCTCGTGGCTCAACAGCAGAACCTGACGAAAGCGCTGAATGGGTCGACTACCCGATAGGTCGTTTTGCCCACCTGTTTCGGTTTCCAATCGAAATAAATTGTGATTTATCTCCCATAAACTGAACAAATGCATGTTGCGGAATTGTGATTTTGCTCACATCTCCGCCAACAGCATAATGCGCATAAATCGTACAAAACCCCCTTTTTTGTGAATCAGATCACTTATTTGTGACCTTTCTGTATATCAAATGTGTGACTTTTGTCACAAATTCCCGCCCGATTGCTAAGTGAAAACAGAATGCTAGAGTCCGATCCCATACGGGGATGCGGACGGATATTGCTCACTCCGTCTCACGGTAATGACCACGCGCTCTCATCGTCAGCGCGATCAATAGGAGTGTGTTTTTATGTTTTCACCAGACATCAAGATCAAAGTTCAAAACTTTGGCCGTTTCCTTAGCAACATGGTGATGCCCAACATCGGCGCATTTATCGCCTGGGGCATTATTACCGCGCTGTTTATTCCTACCGGCTGGTTTCCCAACGAAACGTTGGCGAAACTGGTCGGGCCAATGATCTCCTATCTGCTGCCGCTGTTGATTGGTTATACCGGTGGCCGTCTGGTGTTCGGCGAACGTGGCGGCGTGGTTGGCGCAATCACCACGATGGGGGTCATCGCCGGGACGGATATTCCGATGTTCATGGGAGCGATGATTGTTGGTCCGTTAGGCGGCTGGGCGATCAAACGTTTCGATCGGCTGGTTGACGGCAAAATCAAAAGCGGCTTTGAAATGCTGGTCAACAACTTCTCCGCCGGTATTATCGGCATGCTGTTGGCGATCCTGTCTTTCCTGGCCATTGGTCCGCTGGTTGAGCTGTTCTCTCAGGCGCTGGCCGCCGGTGTGAACGTGATGGTGCGCAATGGCCTGTTGCCGTTAACCTCTATTTTCGTCGAACCAGCAAAAATTCTCTTCCTGAACAATGCCATTAACCACGGTATCTTCTCGCCGCTGGGTATTCAGCAGGCGACTGAAACCGGCAAATCCATCTTCTTCCTGATTGAAGCCAACCCCGGCCCCGGTCTGGGCGTGCTGATCGCCTATATGTTTTTTGGCCGCGGCAACGCAAAAGAGTCAGCGCCGGGCGCGGCGATTATCCACTTCTTCGGTGGTATTCACGAAATTTACTTCCCTTACGTGCTGATGAACCCGCGCCTGATGCTTGCCGTCATTCTGGGCGGGATGACCGGCGTGTTTACCCTCAGCCTGCTGGGCGGCGGCCTGATTTCTCCGGCGTCTCCGGGGTCGATTCTGGCGGTGCTGGCAATGACGCCGAAAGGCGCTTACTTCGCCAATATTGCAGCTATCGTGGCGGCATTTGCGGTGTCCTTCGTGGTCTCCGTCATTCTGCTGAAAAGCACGAAAAACAAAGCTGAAGAAGACATCGGCGAAGCCACCCGCCGTATGCAGGACATGAAATCGTCGGCCAAAGGCAGCCATCGCGCCGCTAACGGCGTCAGCGGCGACCTGAGCACCGTGCGTAAAATCATCGTTGCCTGTGATGCCGGCATGGGGTCCAGCGCCATGGGCGCCGGCGTGCTGCGTAAGAAAGTGCAGGATGCCGGGCTGAAAAATGTTTCGGTAACCAACTGCGCAATCAACAACCTGCCGGAAGATGTCGATCTGGTGATCACTCACCGTGACCTGACCGAGCGCGCGCTGCGTCATGCGCCGCAGGCTCAGCATATTTCGCTGACCAATTTCCTCGACAGCCAACTGTATAGCGATCTGGTTGCCCGTCTCGTCAACGCTCAGGGGGCGGTTCCCCCGTCCGCGGCGACCACGGACGCCACACCGGATGTCGCCAGCCAAGGGGCGAAACTGTTCCAGCTTGGCGCCGGCAACGTATTTCTTAACCAGCATGCCGCAACCAAAGAGCAGGCCATCCGTTTTGCCGGCGAACAGCTGGTGAAGGGCGGCTATGTCGAGCCGGCTTACGTGGATGCGATGCTGGCGCGTGAAAAACTGACCTCCACCTATCTGGGGGAATCCATTGCGGTGCCGCATGGGACGATCGAAGCCAAAGATCAGGTACTGAAAACCGGCGTGGTTTTCTGCCAGTACCCTGACGGCGTGCGCTTCGGCGAGGGCGACGATGATGTCGCTCGCCTGGTCATCGGTATTGCCGCCCGTAATAACGAACATATTCAGGTCATCACCAGCCTGACGAACGCGCTGGATGACGACTCGGTAATTGAACGTCTGGCCCATACCCAGAACGCGCAGGACGTGCTCGACCTGTTGTCGGGCAAAAAGAGCGCCTGAAGCCACGGCGATGCCGCCAGTCGGCGGCCTCTTTTCTGAATGTTGTTTTAAAAGGGTAAAGCATGATGAAAGCACTACATTTTGGTGCCGGCAATATCGGCCGGGGATTTATAGGTAAACTGTTGGCGGACGCCGACATCGAACTGACATTTGCCGACGTTAATCAGCCGCTGCTGGATGCGCTGAACAGCCGCAAAAATTATCAGGTTCATATCGTAGGCGAGCAGACGCGTATCGACGCCGTCAGCAACGTCAGCGCCGTTCATAGCGGCAGTCCCGAAGCCGTCGCGCTGATCGCCGACGTCGATCTGGTGACGACCGCCGTCGGACCGCAAATTCTGGAAAAAATCGCCGGTACCGTCGCGCAGGGGTTGGTAAAACGTCACGCCGACGGTAATGCGCGGCCATTGAATATTATCGCCTGTGAGAATATGGTGCGCGGCACCAGCCAGCTCAAACAGCACGTGCTGAAGCTGCTGCCGGCGGATCAGCAGACGTGGGTTGCCGAACATGTCGGATTTGTCGACTCCGCCGTCGATCGTATCGTTCCGCCCTCCGACGCGGGCGGCAGCGACATACTGGCCGTTACGGTGGAAACCTTCAGTGAATGGATTGTCGATCAGACGCAGTTCCAGGGGGCGCCGCCGGCGATTCCCGGTATGGAGCTGACCGATAACCTGATGGCCTTCGTTGAACGCAAACTGTTTACGCTCAACACCGGCCACGCCATTACCGCGTATCTGGGCCAGCAGGCTAAACATCAGACCATCCGCGACGCCATCCTCGATCCGAAAGTGCGCGCCGTGGTCAAAGGCGCAATGGAAGAGAGCGGCGCGGTATTGATTAAGCGCTACGGTTTTGAACCGGCCAAACACGCGGCTTACATCAGCAAGATCCTCAGCCGTTTTGAAAACCCCTATCTGCACGATGATGTCGAGCGCGTGGGGCGTCAGCCGCTACGTAAACTGAGCGCCGGCGATCGGCTGATCAAACCGCTGCTGGGTACGCTGGAATACCAATTGCCGCATGATAATCTGATCATCGGCATTGCCGCCGCGATGCATTTTCGCAGTGAGCAGGATCCGCAGGCGCAGGAACTGGCGGCATTATTGCAAAAACTGGGGCCTCAGGCGGCGCTGGCGCAGATTTCCGGTCTGGATGCCGATAGCCCGTCGATTTTACAGGCAGTAAAAGCGTATAACGCCATGTGATGGTCGCCGTATATCGGCACCAGGTTGATTTATTGATCCTCAGCGGCGTTCAGATCGGTTAATGTCTGGGTCCGGTGGTGTCGGGTGGACGTCCCGCATCGCCGGATTTATGGGTAAATCGATTGCTGGATGGGCTTATCTGTGTGCGGATTAACGGAATGGATGTGACGATGGAAGAAACGCAGGCGTTTGAAAACCGAGTGCTTGAATCGCTGAATTCAGCAACCACGGTGCGTGATTTCATGCTCCGGGCCGTCGAATTACTGGCTGAAGCGGTCAGTCTTCTGATGTTGCAGGTATTCCGCAAGGATGACTATGCGGTTAAATATGCGGTTGAACCGCTGATGACGGGCACCGGCCCGCTGGGCGATCTGTGCGTGCGTCTCAAGCTGATTTACGGATTAGGCATGATCAGCCGTAAAGAGTATGAGGACGCCGAATTACTGATGGCGTTGGGCGAAGAGTTATTGCCCGACGAACGTGATTATCGTTTTACCGACGATGAAATTCTGGGATCGATCGGCGAATTGCACTGCGTCAGCATTCTGCCCGTTGAGCCGCCGCTTCCCGCCGGGGGAGAGGCAACCGATAACTTACTGATCGGTATGCAACAACAGCGTTATCAACAGATGGTTCGTTCCACGTTGGTGCTATCGCTGACGGAGCTGATTTCCCGTATCAGCCTGAAAAAAGCCTTTTAATCGGCGCCCCGTTCGCCTGTTTGTTCACTGCACCTGTCGCCGGGTTTAGTGTATGCTTGCACCCCGCATGGTTCGCCAACGTCAAGTCAGAAAGAGATCCCCTTCACCTTTCAAGTCGCAGGTACGTTGGCTGCCTGACTACTCGCCCGTTGGGACCGCTGTGAGCAGCGTTCAAATCTGCGTCAGGCGGATTTGTCACCCCGGTCATTTACTTGAGTAAACCCCAGGGGATCTAGTCGGCTGCCGCATGACTCAGCCTACGGCTTCGCCCCTGCGGGGCCAACGCAAGCGTTGTTCAAAACGCCATGCGTTTTGTCCTGCAACTCGAAATCTATTGGATATATACAGGTTTAAACATTATGAAAGAGCAGGAAAAAGCAGAAATCAAACGCCTTAGCGATCATTTGGACAAGTTGAATCGTAAGCAGGCCACCCTGCTCGCGCAGGGCGATGCCGAGGCGATAGCCCTTAATCTTGCGGAATGCGAAAAGCTGACGGCAGAGATTGAGCGTTTGCGCCATGTCAGAGAGCAGAATCTCAGTAAGGAAGCGCAAAAGCTGGCCCGCCTGCCTTTCAGCCGCGTCATTACCAAAAAAGAGCAGGCCAATCTGGGCGCGCTGAAGAAAAGCGTCCGCGGGTTGGTGGTGGTGCACCCGATGACGGCATTGGGACGCGAAATGGGCTTAAAAGAGATGACGGGCTACGCCCCCAAGTCTTTTTAATCCAGACATAACCCGTCGCACACGGCGTGGCTGCGAGCGACGGTGCCGGAAGCCCGCCATAAAAAAACCGGAACAACGCGTGGTTATTCCGGCTTATCTTTCACCGTCGGCTAGCTACCGCTTGCGACCCGATAGCCGCCAATCGGCAGATTATTTCTTCGCTTCAGTGAAGCGTTTAGCGGCTTCGTCCCAGTTTACAACGTTCCAGAACGCCTTGATGTAGTCAGGGCGGCGGTTCTGGAATTTCAGGTAGTAGGCGTGTTCCCATACGTCCAGCGCGACGATCGGGTAGCCGGACGCGCCGGAGATGGCTTCGCCCATCAGCGGACTATCCTGGTTGGCGGTGGAAACCACGGCCAGTTTGCCGTCATCTTTCAGTACCAGCCAAGCCCAGCCGGAGCCGAAACGCGTGGCGGCGGCCTGCTCGAATTTTTCTTTGAACGCGTCAACGCTGCCGAAATCACGTTCGATGGCGGCTTTCAGATCGCCAGTCAGCGTCGTGCCCAGCTTCAGACCTTTCCAGAACAGGCTGTGGTTAGCGTGGCCGCCGACGTTGTTACGCAAAGCGGTTTTTTTCTCTGCCGGTACTTTGTCCAGTTGCGTGATCAGCTCTTCCGGGGACAGCTTGGCTAACTCAGGCAGGGACTCCAGCGCGGCATTAGAATTATTGACGTAGGTCTGATGGTGCTTGGAGTGATGGATTTCCATCGTTTGTTTGTCGAAATGAGGCTCCAACGCGTCATAAGCATAAGGCAGGGACGGTAGTGAATAACTCATGTTTAGCATCTCCGTGGTTGTAGTACCGAAGTGTTGTAGTACTGAAAAGAGGTATCGTACACAATTATTCTAGTACACAAAGTATTGCGGCACTGCTTTTGTTAGCACCGCGTAAGAATTAGGTTCATTATAGTTAATTAAATGATATTGAAAATGATTATTCTCGACTGAGGGCGATTATTGCCATCGCTTTAGACCCATATAACAAGCGCTTATGTGCTTCCGCTATGAGATAAAAACAAATCAATCTAAGTAATGCCTCTTCAGACTAAGCGTTTTGAACCCGGACACGATTCATGCAGCCGTTGTGGATGGGTATAGATAGTGGAACGGCCTGGCCGGCAGAATCCCACCAGCGTTAAATTGCATCGCTCGGCGACCTCTACGGCCAGCGAGGTGGCGGCGGAAACGGCAAACAGAATCTCTACGCCGCACATGGCGGACTTTTGCACCATCTCATAGCTGGCCCGGCTGGAAACCAGCACCGCGCCCTGCCGCCACGGATGTTTCGCCCGCATCCCGAGCAGCTTATCCAGCGCCACGTGGCGTCCGACATCTTCACACCCGCCGCTTAGCGTACCCTCCGGCGTAATCCAGGCCGCCGCATGCGTGCAGCCCGTCAACTGGCCGACCTGCTGCACGTCTTTCAACTGCGCCAGCGCAGACTCAAGGCGGTTTAGCGGGAAGGTCTGGGTAAAGGGCAGGGGCGTAACGGGTTTGCCGATCTCCGCCAGCTGCTCCACGCCGCAGACGCCGCATCCGGTGCGGCCGTCCATCGCCCGGCGCCGTTGTTTTAAACCGGCAAAACGGCGGCTGGAAAGTTCGATTTGCACTTCAATGCCATGGCATACCGGCTGAACATCAATGCCGTAAATGTCTTGCGGCGACTGGATGATGCCTTCCGACAGCGAAAACCCCAGCGCAAATAGCTCAAGGTCTTTCGGCGACGACATCATGACTACGTGGGAAATACCGTTATATACCAGCGCCACCGGGACTTCCTCCGCCAGCCAGTCGGTCTGCGGCTGCGTCAGCGTGCCCTGATGGCTGACCGTGCTGCGGCATGCGCCCGTCGGGAGCGCGATGGTTTGTGGATTAACGCTTTTCACCAGAAATACCTATGAGTCAGTGTCGCAGAGATATCCCGCTATTATTTCACCGCCATCCGGCCGATGCGAACTTTTCTCTGGAAATCGCGATCGTGGATGAGCGTTGGTTGTGAAATTGTTTCTTTATAGTTACAAAAGTGTGACTTGCTTCGAAGAGTGAATATTCTTCGTTGCCTGCGACTGTCATAAACCACGAACGCTGCTTACGATTTAACCATGTTTTTGATCAACATTCGTTTGTGCATCGCTTCTGCCACTGCGGCTTCGCCGCGCACCCAGACCGCGAGAAGGAGATTGAAATGGCCTATGACATCGCTGAACGCCGGGCGACGACCGGTGAATATGACGCGCTTAAGCTGAAAAAACGCTATGACAACTTTATTGGCGGAGCCTGGGTTCCGCCCGAGGGGGGCGAATATTTTGTCAACCTGACGCCGGTTACCGGCCAGCCTTTGTGTGAAGTCGCCAGTTCCGGCTCTCGGGATGTCGACCACGCGCTGGATGCGGCTCATCAGGCGAAAACCGAGTGGGGATCCATGTCGGTGCAGCAGCGCGCGCTGCTGCTGAACCGTATTGCCGACAGAATGGAGCAGAATCTGGAATGGCTGGCGCGGGTGGAAAGCTGGGATAACGGCAAGCCGATTCGGGAAACCAGCGGCGCGGATGTTCCGCTGGCGATCGACCACTTCCGTTATTTTGCCGCCTGTATTCGCTCTCAGGAAGGCGGGATTAGTGAAATCGACAGCGATACCGTGGCCTATCACTTTCATGAGCCGCTGGGCGTCGTCGGTCAAATTATTCCCTGGAACTTCCCGCTATTGATGGCCTGCTGGAAGATGGCGCCGGCGCTGGCGGCGGGCAACTGCATCGTGCTTAAACCCGCCAAGCTGACGCCGATGTCGGTACTGGTTCTGATGGAGCTGATTCAGGATATTCTGCCGCCGGGCGTGGTTAACGTGGTAAACGGATCCGGCAGCGAGATTGGCGAATATCTGGCGACGTCGACGCGTATCGCCAAAGTGGCGTTTACCGGCTCGACGGAGGTCGGTCAGCAAATCATGGGTTATGCGGCGCGCAACGTGACGCCGGTTACGCTGGAGCTGGGCGGTAAATCGCCCAATATTTTCTTTGCCGATGTGATGGATAAAGAAGACGGCTTCTTTGACAAGGTGCTGGAAGGCTTCACGCTGTTTGCCTTTAACCAGGGGGAAGTCTGCACCTGCCCGAGCCGGGCGCTGGTGCAGGAGTCGATCTACGAGCGTTTTATGGAGCGGGCGATTAAGCGCGTCGAGTCTATTCGCGTCGGCCATCCGCTGGATAGCAACACCATGATGGGCGCTCAGGTATCGGCCGGACAGATGGATACTATCCTCAATTACATTGATATCGGTAAACAGGAGGGCGCCCGGGTGCTGACCGGCGGGCGGCGCAAGGCGATGCCGGGGGAACTGGCGCAGGGATATTATCTGGAACCGACCATTCTGTTTGGTAAAAACAGCATGCGCGTCTTCCAGGAAGAGATCTTCGGGCCGGTGCTGGCGGTCACCACCTTTAAAACCATGGATGACGCGCTGGCGATCGCCAACGATACCGAGTACGGTCTTGGCGCGGGCGTCTGGAGCCGCAACGGCAGCGTAGCCTACCGGATGGGGCGCGGTATTCAGGCCGGGCGCGTCTGGACCAACTGCTATCATGCTTATCCGGCGCATGCGGCGTTCGGCGGCTACAAACAGTCGGGCATTGGGCGGGAAAACCACAAAATGATGCTGGAGCATTACCAGCAAACCAAATGTTTACTGGTGAGTTATTCGGAAAAACCGCTGGGGCTGTTCTGATAACCTTGATGCGAACCGCGAGTGGCGCGTTGCCGACGCGGCACTCGCTTTCTCGGCATCCGTGCCGCTCATTCGGCGGTCACGTCCACCTCAGCACAATTTCTTACGCCCACAGCGCAACATCTCCGCGCTAGCTCGCGTGATTTCGCGCGTATTCAGCCTGTTGCTGATTGTACCAACGATGGGCAGGCACTAGGCTGTTGTGCATGACTGAGTTCTCTATCGAGGTTATGCATGACCGGGAAGATCGCCTGGATTGATAATCTGCGGGCGGTGGCCTGCATGATGGTCGTTCTGATTCATAGCACCACCTATTACATCACGGTCGGCGGTACGCCGGGTGATGCGAGCTGGGATGTGGCGAATGTCCTTAATTCGGCCTCCCGCGCCTGCGTGCCGCTGTTCTTTATGATCTCGGGCTATCTGTTCTTCGGCGGGCGCAGCGCGCAGCCGAAGCATTTTTTGCGCATTGGTTTGTGCATGGTGTTTTACAGCGCCGCCTCGCTGATTTATCTGGCGGCGTTTACCCCCATCAACCCGCTGAACGCCGCCAGATATTTTCTGCAAAAACCGATTTTTTATCACCTGTGGTTTTTCTATGCCATCGTGGTGATCTATCTGCTCTCGCCGCTAATCAACGTTAAGCCCGTATCGGGCGGATATCTGGCTGTTTCCATCATGCTGCTGGCGGTGATCGCCAATCCCAATTTGGAACGCGTTGATTTTGCAAATGTTAAGCTATTGCCGGTAAATCTCTATATCTACGGCGATACATTTTACTATCTGCTGTATGCGCTGATCGGCCGGGCGCTGGGAATGCTGAATATCCCCCGACGCGTGGCGATGGCCGCGATGCCGGCGTTTATTCTGTGCGTGCTGCTGGTGGCGATAGGAACCAAACATCACTCGGTGCTGAACGACAATTTCAATCAGACGTTTTATATCTACTGCGGCCCGTTGGTTTTTCTGGCGGCGGTGAGCCTGCTGGCGGCGTTTAAATACTACCTGAATGATCGGGTATTGCCCGGACTCGCTCTGATATCGCGCCATTCGCTGGCGATTTACGGTTTTCATGCGCTGATTATTCACTACCTGCGGACTCACAACCTGGATGCCGACGCCCATCCGGTGCTGGATATCTTTTACATCTTCAGCGCCGCGCTGCTGGGCGGTCTGCTGTTGTCGATGGCGTTGCAGAAAATCGATAGCCGGCGTCTGGTGAGCTAAAGCCGGGATGTCGATTATGCGTCATGTCACGCCTGGCGCCGCTGCGCGCGGCGTTGATGGCGGGCAGAGGAGAAGCCCGCCATCAACGCGGACTTTTCCAGCCCGACACCCTGGCGCAATCGACCACCATCTGGCGAGCGATCTGCAATGCGTTGCGGGTATCAGAGACGTTGTCCGATCAAATGCAGCGCCAGTAGTCGTAGTCGATATGTTCAACTTGAAAATTGGCGTCTTGCCTATCGCCCGTCAAACGATAGGCAATAGTAAAGGCGAAATCAAAAGCGACGCCCAAACCTTTACCGCTGATCAGGTTGCCGTCTTCGACCACTTTCTCGTTGACGTAGATCCCGTCGGTCACGTTTTGCCACAGTTCGCCGGAACACACGTAGCGTCGGCCTTTCAATAAATGATTGCCGCCCAGCACGCGCGCCGCTGCAGAACAAATCGGGCAGATTAGCCGGTCGGCTTCATCATGGCGGCGAATAAACTCAACCACCTGCGGATTGGCCGCCAGATTAACCGTTCCCTGCGGTCCGCCGGGAATGATTACCGCATCAAACAGCACATCAAGATTTCTTTCCAGCAGGTCATCGGCAAATATACGAATATGGTGATAACTGTACAGCTCCAGTCTGTCGTCGCACGACAGCATGGCGACGTCTATTTTCATGCGGTGCAGTACATCTATCACCATCATCGCTTCCGCCTCTTCAAAACCAGGAGCCAGCAGAACGGCGACTTTCTTAGACATAGCATCTCCAGAAAAATACAGGGGGGAGAGCGAGAATAGCAAATAAAAAATCAAAAATGGAACAGTGTTTTATTTTTGATGAATAGGTCGCGTAACCAACCTATACTGCTTAGCTTGTTGATGAAATGGCGCTATACTCGATTACTTGGGCGTAAACTGAGCTCGGATTTTTTTGCCTAAAACGCGACGCACCTCTTCCTGTGCCGGCAAAAAGATGTTTAAATTATCACTCACTTATTTTGCATAATTATGCATTTATTGCGAGCGCGATTTAACCGATAAAATCAGCCGGACCCCTCCGCCATTCGGTGAGGTCATGGCCTCTCAGTAATATATTGCGTAACATAATGGTAGAGCGGTTAGCTTCTATCCATCGATCTTCGAGCAGGGATTTTATTTATGACAACGATTCTTAAACATCTTCCGGTTGGTCAGCGTATTGGTATTGCGTTTTCTGGTGGTCTGGATACCAGCGCCGCGCTGCTTTGGATGCGTCAAAAGGGCGCGGTTCCTTATGCTTATACCGCGAATTTGGGGCAGCCGGATGAGGATGATTACGATGAGATCCCTCGCCGCGCGATGGAGTACGGCGCGGAAAACGCCCGTCTGATCGATTGCCGTAAGCAGTTGGTTGCGGAAGGTATTGCGGCGATTCAATGCGGCGCTTTCCACAACACCACCGCCGGCGTTACCTATTTTAACACCACCCCGCTGGGGCGTGCGGTAACCGGCACCATGCTGGTCGCCGCAATGAAAGAAGACGGCGTTAACATCTGGGGCGACGGCAGCACCTATAAAGGCAACGATATAGAACGTTTCTATCGTTACGGCCTGCTGACCAACGCCGAACTGCAAATCTACAAACCCTGGCTGGATACCGACTTCATCGATGAGCTGGGCGGCCGTCAGGAGATGTCCGAATTCATGGCGCAGGCCGGTTTTGATTACAAAATGTCCGCCGAAAAAGCCTACTCCACCGACTCCAACATGCTGGGCGCGACGCACGAAGCCAAGGATCTGGAATTCCTGAACTCCAGCGTCAAAATCGTTAACCCGATCATGGGCGTCAAATTCTGGGATGAAAACGTTAAAATCGCGGCGGAAGAAGTCACGGTGCGTTTTGATCGCGGTCATCCGGTGGCGCTGAATGGCAAAACCTTTGCCGATGATGTGGAGCTGATGATGGAAGCCAACCGTATTGGCGGACGTCACGGCTTGGGCATGAGCGATCAGATTGAAAACCGTATCATCGAAGCGAAGAGCCGTGGTATTTACGAAGCGCCCGGAATGGCGTTGCTGCATATCGCCTACGAGCGTCTGCTGACCGGTATTCATAACGAAGACACCATCGAACAGTATCACGCCAATGGCCGCCAGCTGGGTCGCTTCCTGTATCAGGGACGCTGGTTTGATTCCCAGGCGCTGATGCTGCGTGATGCTTCCCAGCGCTGGATCGCCAGCGCCATTACCGGCGAGGTGACGCTGGAGCTGCGTCGCGGCAACGACTACTCCATCATGAATACCGTTTCCGACAATCTGACCTATAAGGCAGAGCGTCTGACGATGGAGAAAGGCGACTCGGTATTCTCGCCGGACGATCGTATCGGCCAGTTGACCATGCGTAACCTGGATATTACCGATACCCGTGCAAAACTGTTTGATTATGCGAATACCGGGCTGTTGTCTTCTTCCAAAGCCGGCGTACCGCAGGTCGGGCAACTGCAGGATAACAGCAAAAAGTAATGCGCGGCCAGTCAGCGGTTAGCTGATGTCAAAACCCGGCAACGTTTTCGTCGCCGGGTTTTTTTATACTATAGTCAGGAGATTGATGCGTCTCGTCAACCGGCGCATCGCGGCGGCCGATGCCGTCGTTCGTCCGCGTTCGCCGCCGGGCGGGAAGCGCCTTATTTTCCTATCATGTTGGTTAAGCCGATGCTTTTCTCGATGAGAATCAGGAGCAGTATCGCTATGGCGATGATAATCACCGAGATGGCGTTGACGGTGGGGTCAAAAGTCTGATCTACGTAGTTGAAAATACGCACGGGCACGGTGACGGTATCCGGCGCGGTCAAAAACAGACTCACGGACACTTCGCCAAACGAGGTAACGGCGGCAAACATCGTTCCCGCCAGCACGCCGGGCTTGATCAAGGGCAGGGTGACATGGCGGAAGGTATACCAGTGTCCCGCTCCCAGACTCATCGAAACCAGTTCAAGCCGGCGATCCATTGCCGCCAGGCTGACGCTGACGGTACGAACGACATAGGGCAGCGCCACCAGGATATGACCGGCCGCCATGCCGGCTATCGTTCCCGCCACGCCGGCGGCGGTCAGTATATACAGCAGTGCGATGCCCAGCACCACCTGGGGAATCATCAACGGGGAAAGGATGAAGGCCTGCAGGCTTTCCCGGTAGCGAAAGTCCAGCCGCGCCAGCGCATAAGCCGCGAAGGTGCCCATAATGACGGTAATCGGCGTGACGATAACCAGTAGCAGCAGGCTGATATTCAACGATGAACGCCAGCCTTCATCATCAAATAAGGCGTAAAACCAACGCAGGGATAATCCCTGAGGCGGGAATTGCGGATAGGCCTCCGGGCTGAATGCCGAAAGCGCGATCACCAGTACCGGGAGCGCCAGAAAAGCATAAACCACCATCCCCGCCAGGGTAATCAGCCAGCGGCTCAGGCGTGTCGCGACGGAACGATCAGTGACCATAATTCTTCTCCCTGCGTTTCAGTACCGCGCCCGCCAGTCCCGCTACGATGAGCGTGATGACCAAAAGCGAAAGCGACAGCGCGGCGGCCAATGGCAGATTGGCGATTTGCATCGCCTGCTGATAAATCGCGATAGGCAACAGCGGCTGTAGGCGCCCGCCGATGAGCAACGGCGTGATATAGCTGCCGGCGGCCAGTGAAAAGACAATGATGAAGCCGGTGATCATTCCGGGCAGCGTAAGCGGTACGATCACCCGGCGAAACGTCTGTGCCGGCGTGGCTCCCAGACTCATCGACGCCAGGCGCAACGCGGGGGCGATTTCATTGAGCGAGGTGAGTAGCGGCAGCACCGCAAACGGCAGCATGACCTGAACATAGGCGATCACCACCGCATTCATGTTCCACAGCAAACTAAGCGGTTCTGGAATGAGGCTCGTCTTGAGCAGAAAACTGTTAATCAGGCCGTTTTGCGCCAGTAAAACAATCCAGGCGAACGTTCTGATGACCACGCTGGTCAGTAAGGGCGAAATGAGGATCACGTACAGCAATACCCGCCAGAAACGGGCTTTAACCGTGACGAGCAGCCAGGCGGCCGGCCATGCCAGCGCCACGGTGAGCAGCGCGGTCAGCACCGAGACCCAGATGGTCGTCCAGAGCGCGTACAGATATTCGTGCTGGGTGAATACCGTCAGATACTGAACGAGGCTGAACCCCGGCAGCGGCTCAAGCAGGCTATCGACCTGCGTCACGCTTTGATCCAACAGCAGCAACAGCGGCGCCAACAGAAAAAGCAGCAAAAAGATCAGGCATGGCGTCAGCAGCAGCCAGGGGAAAAGATGACGTTTTGTTCCCATCGTCAGGCGGCTCATGATGTTGGGGTATCCGCTGGCAGTACGATAACATCCTCCGCCCGCCAGGACAGGAAGACGCGCTCACCGGCCTGCGGCAATCGGGAAAATGCCCGTTCCTGCGCATGCGCCACCAGCTCGCCGCCGCCCGGCAGCAGACAGCTCAGACGCACCGTCGCGCCGGCGTAGCTGACCTGCCGGATAGTCGCCGCCGTTTGATTCAGGCGTTGCTCGTTTGCGCTTTCCGACAAACGGATGCGTTCCGGTCTGACGATCAGCAGGGTTGAACGCGGCTGAAATTCGCCGGCGGCCAGCATTAGTGGCCGTCCGCCATCCAGCAATCTGTCGGTCGCCTGATAGCGCCGGCCAGCGTCATCGGCCGTGACTTTAAGCAAATTCGCCTGCCCGATGAATTCGGCGACAAAACGGTTTTTCGGGGCGCGGTAAAGCTCAAGCGGCATGCCGACCTGTTGCAGCTGTCCCTGACCCAGAATGCCGATGCGGTCGGACAACGTCAGCGCCTCCTCCTGATCGTGCGTGACCAATACGGTGGTAATGCCCACGCGCTTTTGCAAGGCTCTTAACTCATCCTGCATCTCTTTTCTGAGTCGGGCATCAAGGTTGGACAAGGGTTCGTCAAGCAACAGCAGCTGCGGTCTGATCGCCAGCGCGCGGGCGATGGCGACGCGCTGCTGCTGCCCGCCGGATAACTGATGCGGCATGCGCGCTTCCATGCCTTGCAGCTGTACCTGTTTTAGCACCTCCGCCACGCGCTGCTTCTGTTCGCTGCGGCCGGTTTTTTTCACCTTTAAGCCGTAGGCCACGTTTTCCTCAACGTTCAGATGGGGAAATAACGCGTAATTTTGGAAAACCATGCCGATATTGCGCCGATAGGGCGGCCATGCGGTCACGTCCTGTTGACCAATCGACACGCTGCCTTTGGTCGGGGCAATAAATCCGGCGATGATGTTCAATAGGGTGGTTTTGCCGCAGCCGCTTGGTCCCAGCAATGAAAAAAATTCTCCCTGTTCGATTTCCAGACTCACGCCATCCAGGGCGCGATGCGTTTCGAACACTTGTTCCACCGCCCGGATGGATACTGAACTCATCGTCCTCCCCCCAGGGCTTTACTCCAGCGGCTGGTCCAATCGGCCAGATTCGGCGTCGCCACCGAGTAATCGATCCAGATCAGCTTGCTGTAAGCCTCTTCTCCCACTTTGACCTGACTTTTCAGGTCTTCGCTGTACTGCACGTCTTTATTGGTCATGCCGTACAGCGACTTATCCGAGAATGATTTCTGCACGGCATCGCTGGAAAGCGCATTCACCAATTTGTAAGCGTTGGCCAGATTAGGCGCGCCTTTGGGGATCACCCAGTTGGCGGCGCCCACCACCGGACCATCCGACGGATAGACGAAGTCGACCTTTACGCCCTGCTGTTTTAACGCGAAAACGCGACCGTCCCAGTAGGGAACAATCCAGGCGTCGCCGCGCTCCAGCAGAGTCTGGATGGCGCCGGGGCTATCAGGGAATGCGACCGCGTTGCCGCGTAATTCAGCCAGTTTGGCGAACGCCTTGTCCACATCGGCCGGGTTGTCTAATTTACCGCCCAGCGCATTGACCAGTCCGGCGAAGAACTGCAGGCCGGCGGCGTAGGTCGGCGACGATATCGCGACGTGCCCTTTGTATTCCGGTCGCCATAAATCGAGCCAACTGGTCGGCGGGGTGGTCACCAGGTCGCTGCGGTAAGCCAGGCCTAACTGCCCCAGGCTGAATGCGGCGGCATAGGTTTTGCCGTCGCTGACAAAACGCGACTGTACGGATTGATAGAGGTTTGCCAGGTTAGGTATGTCTTTGTTCTCCAGCGGCTGGAGTAACCCGGCCGCCACCGCGCGTTGCACCGTATCAGGCTGGAATACCACAATGTCATACGGCGAGCGCCGTCCTTTCGCCGCCCGCAGCTTGGCGAACCACTCGGCATCCGCGCCGGGTACCACCGTCAGCTTGATATGGTTATCGCGCGCGAACTGTTCCAGTCCGGAGGCGCGGATGTTTTTTTCCCAGTCCCCGCCGTAGACGCCGACGATAACGGCGTCTGTCGCCGGCGGCGTGTTCGGCTCGGCGTGTACGGCGGTCGCGGCGGTTCCCAGCAACAGGCTAAGCACGAGCGATCTGAGCATAGCGATACGCATAAATATCTCCTGGTGATTAAGAACGTGATGTGAAAAGTTGCTGTTCCAACGCGGCGACAGCATCGGCAAAGCACTGCCGGGCCGGGGTGATATCGGCATGAGTGTTATTGGGAAACTGCGGCGGCAGCTGCCGCAGCGCGGCGGCGAACGCCTGCTGGCGGTAACGGCGGCGCTCGGCGGGCGACAGCGGGTAGAGCAACTGGTTGAGACGCGTTAAGGCTTCCGCGTCAAACACCTGCCGCCAGTTGTCGCGCGCCGCGCCGAAGGAAGAGCATGGCGACGGCTGTCGTCGGCATTCCAGGGTCGCCGTTTCATCCACGCCATCATCCGTGATGACCACGCCGTACTGCGCGCGCGCGGATTCAACGCGGATAAGCTGATTATCCACGTCGCGTTTCACCGCCGCGCTATCCCGGGCGAATGGATCGCCCCATCCGCCGCCGCCCGGCGTTTGTAATAGAATTTCATCGCCTTTTTTCACATTGAGCAGATCGATTTTTCCCAGCGCGACGGCGTGGTCGAGGCCGGGATTGAGCGTCATGCCGGCGGGCTTTCCGGGTAACCCGCCGCGGGCGCCCCATGGCTGAAACAGCATGCGTTCCATACCTCGCGCCAGCAGGGTGGCGTCATCCTGTAGAATGCGGATGCGAATCTGTTGTCCCATGCCGCCGCGCCACTGGCCGGCGCCGGCGGAGTCCTCCCGCAGGGCGTATTGCAGAATTTCGATATGCGTTTCGGCTTCAACCATTTCGACGGGGTTATTGGCCAAATTGGAGATGCTGTTGTCCCGGCCATCGATACCGTCGCGGCCGGAACGACCGCCGCCGCCGCCCACCATCGGTTCTATGACCTGCACATTTTGCTCTTTGCCGTGGTGGCCGGTTTCGGCCACCACAAACGGAATGATGGTGCCGCCGCTTGCGGCGGGCATGACATCGGTCAATGCCTGCCCCAGCATGCCGTTAAGCACGTCGTTGACCCGTACGGCCGTCGCGTGGCGAACGCCCACCGCGGCGGGAAACTGCGGGTTAACCAGCGAACCTGGCGGCGCATATAGCGAAACCGGCGCTAATAAACCGGCGTTCAGCGGTACGGTTTTATCCAGCGTGCAGACCAACGCCAGAATACGCAGCGTCAGCCAGGCGTGGGGGGCGCCGTGGCTGGGAATATTAATGGCCGCGCTCACCTGCGCGTCGCTGCCGGTAAAATCCAGATGCACCCTTCCATCGCGGAATGTGGCGCTGAGCGCCAGTCTGATCGGCAATCCGCCGCCCGCTTCATCATCGAGATAATCCTCGAAGCAATAGGTTCCGTCGGGAATACGGCGTAACACCTGACGGGCGCGCGCCGCCGCATAGGCTTGCAGATCTTGCTGCGCCTGCAATACATCGCAGACGCCATGTTGGCTGACAATCTGCTCCAGCCGCTGACGACCCGCGTTGAGCGAGGCCAGCATCGCCTGAATATCGCCGGCGTTGGCTTCCGGCGTCCGGCTGTTGGCCTTGAGGATCTGCATCAGGTCCTGATTGACCTCGCCGGCGCGCACCAGCTTGACCGGAGGAATCTGCAGTCCTTCCTGAAAGATATCGCTATTGGTCGGCGAGATGCTGCTGGGAACCCGTCCGCCGACATCGGAGGCGTGCAGAAATGCCCAGCCCCAGGCGACGATGCGTCCGTCGATAAACCAGGGCGCCAGGAGCTGTAAATCGGGTAAATGCGTGGCGAGGCCGCGCGAGCGATAGGGGTCGTTGGTCAGGATGACGTCGCCGGGCTGTAAGTTGTCGACCGCCTGCATGGTCGGCAGACAGTCAAGTCCGACAAAACCCGATACGCCGATCCCGCGGGGATAGGCGAAAAATTTCCCCTGGGTATCGGCGATGGCGCAGCAGAAATCGGCGGTTTCCTTGACATAGAGCGTCCGGCCGGTGCGTTGCAGAATGTGACACATCTCCTCCGTCAGCGCCGTCAGCTTGTTATTAAGAATTTCCAGCGTAATGGGATCCAGCTTCATGGGTAGCATTATCCTTCGGACCGACGGACGATCAACAAGTTGCCCTGTCTATCAGGTTGCCCTTGCCAGCCGGGTAAAATCAGGGTGGTGGTATCTTCCTGTTCAACAATCGCCGGCCCATGCAGGAGATCATCGGCCTGCAGCGCGGAACGCCGCCAGACCGTTGCCGATTGCCAGCGCCGCCGGTAATAAAACGGACGTTGAACGGGGCCGGCGGCGGTAGCGGAAGATGGGGATGACGCGCTGGCGGGCAGCGTCGGCAACAGCACGGTCAGCGAGAGTCGTAAGGTGGATAAATCGATGTCGGCATATTCATTGATGAAGCCGTAGCGCTGCTGGTGTACCCGTTCGAACGCGCGCGTCAGATATTGCGTGCTGATATCGGCGGCGTTATCCAGCGCGATGGGAAGTTCATAGGCCTGTCCGGCATAGCGCATATCCGCCTCGATATCCCAGCGCAGCGTGCCGCTGAAGGCCGAAGCCTGCCGCGCGAACCAGTCCTGCGCCTGTTCACGCAACTCGGCGATGGCGGCGGCGATTTTCCCGATTGTTTGTTTCGCCACGGCCACGCGCAGACTGCGGACGAAATCACGGCGGATATCGGCCGTGGCCGCGCCCTGAGCGCAGAAGGTGCCGGGACGCGCCGGCACCAGAATACGATGAATACCCGTCTCTTCGGCCAGCAGGTTGGCATGCGTCGGGCCGGCGCCGCCAAAGGGCACCAGCGTCAATTCATCGGGCGCAACGCCGCGTTGCGCCAGGTGTTTATTCAGTTCGCTGGCCATTTGCGTGGTGGCCACGGCCAGTGCGCTGCCGGCGGCCCATTCCGCCGCGTCGTCATCGGTATTGCCCAACCGACCGGCCAGTTTTTTCAGCCCTTCGCGCGCGCAAGCAAGGCTCAACGGCATGGTGCCGTTTAAAAACGAGTCGGCTTGCAGGATGCCGCTCACCAGATAACAGTCGGTAATCGTCGGCTGTTCTCCGCCGCGCCCGTAGGCGATTGGGCCGGGGTCTGCGCCCGCGCTCTCCGGACCCACTTTCAAAATACCGTATTCATCAACATGGATAATGGAGCCGCCGCCGGCGCCAATCGCCGACACGCCGACGACCGGCAGAATCAGCGGTAAGCCGCCGATGTCGGTTCGCGTCACCCGTTCAACGGCGCCGGCGGCGGACAGTGAAATATCGCTGCTGGTGCCCCCCATATCAAATGAGATGTAGCCGCCGCCGGCGGCGCCCGCCAGAAGATGGGCGGCGGCGATCACGCCCGATGCCGGACCTGACAGCAGGGTATCGACCGGTCGTTGCCGCGCCGATGCCAGCGGCAGCACGCCGCCGTTTGAGGCGGTGATCAGTAACGGCGCGTTCACCTTATGTTGCTGCAATAGCTCGGACAAACGGGAGAAGTAACCATGCATCAACGGCTGGATATAGGCGTTCAGCGCCGCGACCAGCGTGCGTTCGTATTCGCGAATTTCCGGCCACAGCTGCGCGGCGGAGAGTACCGGGATATCGGGCAGCCGTGCGGCGATTTGTTCGGCCAGCTCGGTTTCCGCCTGGGGATTGGCGTAACCGTGCAGCGTCATCAGCGCCACTGAACTGACATCAAGCCGTGCGATCTGTTCGGATAAGGTCTGAAGCTCCTGCGCCTCCGGCCATTGCCGTATCTCGCCTTGCGGAGTGAAGCGCGCGGAGACTTCCAGCACCCGCCGGCGCGGCAGGAAGGGCGGCTCCCGATCGGCATGGAAGTCAAAGGAGGACGGCATCCGCGCCCGGCCAATTTCCAGTACATCGCGGAATCCGCGGCTGACTATCAGCGCTATCTTCGCTCCGCGGCGCTGGATGATGGCATTAAGGCCCAGCGTCGTACCGTGCAATAACAGCGATAGCTCGCTGGCCGGCAACCGGCTTTTGTTGAGTAACGCCAGCAATCCATCACGAACGGCAAGCGCCGGATCGTCCGGCGTGCTGGGCTGTTTGTGGAAGAAGTAGCATTGCCGTTTGGGATCGAATAACACAAAATCGGTAAAGGTGCCGCCGACATCCACGCCAACCCTTACCCCGGCTGCGGCAAGTTCGTTCACTCTGTTCTCCTGGTGGCAATGCGCTTTGCGCCAAAGCTGAAAATTTTTTGTATTTTTTATATAATCAATAAAGACTAGCACTGCGGCGGAGGGAGGGATGAATAACAAATTTAACTATGCTTTGCCGAAATTCGCATTAGCGACGAATGATTCATTTTGATTTTTTTATCTTATATAAGGTAAATAAAATCAATTTGTTAATAAATATTGACATGAATCCGCCGAAAGGTCTTTTGCTTCCGGCGCATCGCTGGCTGAGCGGCCGGGGGGATTATCAACGCCGACACGATGCGGTGACGGCAATGATCAATAGGACGCTTTGATTATGATGATTTATAACGTGTTCGGGCGGTTTATCGGCGTGAACGGCACGCCGCAGGGTTGGCAGGTGTTTCGCGTCGATATCACGGAAAGAAAGTTTTCCCGCCTTCATGATGTCGTCATCCCTGACTTTATCACTGAAGCGGAAATTCCCGGTTGGCTAGGCGATATCTATCATGAGGCCGCCGGCGAAAAACATCCGGACGTGAGGCGGATAGAATAGCCGTTCGCTTTATCATTTTGGGAAATCACTCTATTGGGCGAACGCGTTAAACCTTACGCCTGCGGCGCGCGCGTAACATGTACGCCGGGTTTTCTGCCGCCGTTCCACTTACCGTCTATGGCGCGTTCAATCTGCGCGGCAAGCTGCAACAGCAGGCCGTCGTCGCCCTGGCGCGTTTGCGCCTGAATGCCGAACGGCAAGCCATTCTCTTGGGCGGCCAGCGGCAGCGAGATCGCCGGAATGCCGCACAGATTGGATAACGGCGTATAGGCGAAGTTTTCCCATAAAGTGGCGAACCAGTCCGTCACCGACGGATTATCGCTCAGCGTCAGATATTTCATGGTGCCGATCTTCGGCGTGGGCAATGCGGTGATGGGCGTGAGGATAATATCCCAGGATTCGAAGAAGGCGCCGAAGGCGCGCGAGGTGTTATTGAACACGGTTTGCATCGCCGCCCGCTCGCTGAAAGAGAGGTCTTTCCCCGCCTCCCAGATCCTGATGTTGATGGGTTCAATGCGATCCGCCGGCGGAACCTCCAGCCCCAGCGTTTTGATCATGCCGGAAATCGTCTGCGCAAAGTTGCTGATATAGCAGGTGGTCTGCGCCTCAAAGGCGGCGCGGAAATCCACCTGCGGCGTCACCCATTCCACGTGGTGACCCAGTTCGGCCAGCAACCGGCCGGTTTTCTCCAGTTCGGCGACAAAATGCGGCGTGGCCCGATAATCGCCCCATTCATGGGAAAGCGCGATGCGCAACGGGGCGGGGTCGCGTTGAATCAGCGCGCTATAGCTTTCGGCCGCGGTCCAGTAGGGCATAAACTCCCCCGGCGCGCCGCCGCGGCAATGATCGACGAAGGCGGCGGTGTCGCGCACCGTACGGGTATGGCACCCCTGAATCGACACCAGGCCGCTGAGATCGGAGGCGTAGGGCGCAATGGAAAATACCCCGCGCGAGGGTTTCAGGCCGATGTTGCCGTTGAATCCGGCGGGAATCCGGATCGACCCGCCGCCGTCGGTGGCATGAGACATCGGCACGATGCCGGAAGCCACCGATGCCGCGGTGCCGGCGGAGGAGCCGCAGGTGGTGTAGTCAGGATTCCACGGATTTCTGGTGATATAGAGCGCCGGGTTCTCCGCTGAACTGCATACGCCGAATTCCGGCGTCGTGGTGCGGCCGATGAGGTTCAGCCCGGCCTGGCGCATTTTACCCACCAGAAAGCTGTCGCGCTGCGAGCGATTGCCCTGCATCAGCAGCGATCCCATCTCCTGCAAACGGCCTTTCAGGGTCGGTCCCAGATCTTTGATCAGAAAAGGCACGCCGGCGAAAGCGCCTTGAGGGTTCATGCCGTCTTTCAGCGGATCGGCGACGACGTCGTCGAAAACCTCAACCACCGCGCTTAATTCGGGATTAAGCAGGGCGATGGCCTGCGCCGCCTGTGCGGCAAGCTCGGCCGCGCTCACGTCGCCCTTGCGTATCAGCTGCGCCAGCCCCACCGCGTCATAGCCCGACCACTCATCCCAGTCCATCACTTGCGATTTCATATACCACTCCCGGTTGCAATATTAAGGACAGCGTCCGCCGTCCGAAAAATAAGCGAATTATCAGACAGTTGATAAAGCCGATGATGACTCGCCTCACCCCCGTGGTCGCCCCGGGCATCTCGGCTTGGCAGACAGCTTTGTCAGCAATCTCATTATTTCATCGTCGCCAAACGCGGCGCCGCCGCCAGCAGTCGGCGTGTGTAGTCATGTTCCGGCTGGCCGAACAACTGGGCGGTGATGCCCTGTTCAACCACCTGTCCCTGATGCATCACGATGACGCGATCGCACAGTTGGGCCGCGACGCGCAGGTCATGGGTGATAAACAGCAAGCCCAGCCCCAAATCCCGCTGTAGCTCGCGCAGCAAATCAAGGATTTGCGCCTGCACCGACACATCCAGCGCGGAGACGGCTTCATCCGCCACCAGCACCTGCGGATCGCAGGCGATGGCGCGGGCGATGGCCAGCCGCTGTCGTTGTCCGCCGGAAAACTGATGCGGGTAGCGTTCCAGCGAGGCGCGCGGCAGATTGATGCGATCCATTAACGCTTCGGCGGTGTGGCGCGCCTGCTGCCGACTCTGACCAAAATTCATCGCGCCCTCCATGATTGAGGAGCCGATGGTGCGGCGCGGATTCAGCGATCGGTTAGGGTCCTGAAACACCACCTGCACGCGAGAGCGCAGCGTCCGCACCTGGGATTCGGGTAAGTTTTGCACTTCCCGATCGCCCCACAGGATCTTGCCGGCGCTGGGCTCGATCATGCGGATCATGCAGCGGGCAAAGGTGGATTTCCCCGATCCGGACTCGCCGACGACGCCGACGGTTTCGCCGCGGTGAACCGCGACGCTGGCTTGTTGCAGGGCGTCGAATCGCCTGGCTCGCCCCAGCCAGTCGCGGCTAACGTAGGTTTTGCTGACGGATTGGCCCAGCAGCAGCGGCGGCAGGTGGCTGCCTGTCGACTGCCGCGGCGGCGGCGGCGTGATATCGGGCACCGCCGCCAGCAGTGAACGGGTGTAGTCGGTCGCGGGGTGTTGCAGTACCTGCCGACAGGTCCCCTGTTCAACCATCTCGCCGCGATACATCACCAGAATGTGATCGGCGATTTCCGATACCACCCCCATGTCATGGGTAATGAAAAGCACCGCGCTGCCCTGTTCCGCCTGAAGTTCACGGATCAGCTTGAGGATTTCGGCCTGCGTGGTGACGTCCAGCGCGGTGGTGGGTTCATCGCAGATCAACAGCCGCGGTTTGAGAACGATCGCCATAGCAATAACGATGCGCTGTCGCTGACCGCCGGAAAGCTGATGCGGAAAACTTTTATAAATACGCGCCGGGTCGGGCAGGCGGACCCGCTCGAACATCGCCAATATTCTGGCTTTGCGCTCGGCGGCGGGCCAGTTGGTGTGGGCGCGCAGCAGCTCGTCAACCTGTTCTCCGCAGCTATGGACCGGATTCAGCGCGGTCATCGGCTCCTGAAAAACCATGCCCATACAGGTGGCGCGCAGCTGGCGCATCTGCCGGTTACTGGTGTAATGGCCTGAATCCAGCAGGGTATTGCCCGCCAGCCGGATAGTGCCGCTGTTGATGCGCAGCTCTTTGGCCATTAGCCCCATAATGGTGGTGGCCAGTACGGATTTTCCCGAGCCCGACTCGCCGACCACGCACAGGGTTTGCCCCGCGGCGATTTCCAGGTCGAGATGTTGAATGGCGTACGGGCGATCGGCGTCCGCCGGCAGGGCGACCTGTAGGCCGGAGATTCGCAACACCGGGGCGTCGTTTTCAAGCTTGTTCATTAGATTCCCCCTACAGCCGTTTTGAGAATTTGGGATCGAGGACATCACGCAGACCATCGCCGAGCAGGTTGATGGCCAGTACCGAGGGAACCAGGAATAGCGCGGGGAACAGCACATCGCCCGGGCTTTGTGAGAACATCACGCGGCCTTCGGCCATGATGTTGCCCCAGGTGGGAATGTCGGAAGGCAGGCCCAGACCAAGAAAGCTGAGGATCGCCTCCGTCAGCACCGCCGACGCCGCCACAAAGGTCCCCTGAACAATCAGGGGCGCCATGGCGTTGGGTAAGATATCGCGCCACAGGATCATCAGGTTGCTGGTGGCCAGCGCGCGCGCCGCCTCGACAAAGGCTTCCTGACGCAAACTGAGCACCAGCGAGCGCACCAGCCGCGTGACCCGGGGGACTTCGGGCACCGCGATGGCAATGGTGACGGTGGTCAGGTTGCCGCCGAACATCGCCACCAGCGTAATGGCCACCAGCACCGACGGGATCGCCATCAGTCCGTCCATAATGCGCATCAGCAGCATATCCAGCGCCGGGAAATAGCCCGCCAGCATCCCCAGCAGGCAGCCGGCGAGAATGGCGGCCAGCGCGGTCAGCAGGCCGACGGACAGAGAAATACGCGTGCCGTAAAGCACGCGGCTCCAGATATCGCGTCCCAGGCTGTCGCTGCCCATCCAGAACGTATGCGTGATTTGCGTACCGTCCAGCAGGGTCACCTGCCCGTTGGTGCCGGCGCCGACGGAGATAAAATTCATGTCCATCACGCTGGGGTCGAAAGTTCCGAGCCAGGGCGCGCCGATCCCCATCATGGCCAGCGCCAGCAAAGTCAGCACGCCGATTTTGACCGAGGTATTACGCCAGAGTTGTTTAGCTGTATTCATTATTCATCCCGAATGCGTGGGTCCAACAACAGATAGCTCAGATCTATCAGGAAATTCAGCAGGATATAGGTCACGGCGAAGAACAGAACCACGCCCTGCAATACCGGGAAGTCACGATTGAGTACGGCGTCTACCGTCAACTGTCCCAGGCCGGGAATGGCAAAAACCGTTTCCGTCACCACCACGCCGCCGAGCAGCAGGGCGGCGCTGACGCCGATCACCGTCGCCACCGGCACCGCGGCGACCCTAAGCGCGTGATGCCTGAGCACCTGTAGCTCGGTGATGCCTTTGGCGCGCGCGGTGCGAATAAAGTCCTCGGTCAAGGCTTCGCTGACCGCGGCGCGCGTCACTCTGGCGAGCAGCGCCACGTAGGTCACCGACAGCGTAAGACAGGGGAGAATCAGGTTGTTCAACCAGGGTAGAAAGCCCTTTGACAGCGGGTTATAGCCCTGCACCGGCAGCCATTGCAGCTTGAGCGCCAGTACATAGATCAGCAGATAGCCAATTACAAACACCGGTATGGAAAAGCCGACCACGGAGCAGGACATCACGCAGCGATCCAGCCAGCCGCCCATGCGCCAGGCCGCCAGCGCGCCCAGCGGCAGCGCAATCAGCACGGTAAACAGCAGGGTGCCGAACGTCAGCGACAGGGTGGGCTCCATCCGCTGCATCAGCAGCGAGGTCACCGGCTGGTTCATGAAAAAGGAGTAGCCGAAATCGCCGTGCAGCACCCCTTGCGCCCAGATGGAAAATTGTTGCCACAACGGCAGCGTCAGGCCCAACTGCTGGCGGATACGGTCAATATCCTCGCTGGTGGCGCTATTACCGCCGATAACCGCGGCGGGGTCGCCGGGAATAAGCCGGACGATCATAAAGATGGCGACCGCCACGACCAGTAAAACCGGGAGCGTCGCCAGCAGGCGTTTGCCGGTAAATGTCAACATACTGGTACCTCGTTCCTTGTTGCGACTGGTCAACGGACGCTCGCGCGCCCGTCAGGTTCACTGTTTACGAATATTCCAGTACACCTGCGCCCCTGAAGACACCAGACCGGTCACGTTGGAACGAACGGCCGCCCGCAGCTCGTATTGGCCCAGCGGCACATGGGTGACGGTTTCAAAGGCGCGCAGCTGAATTTGCGCGGCGAGCTTTTTCTTTTCCCCCTGCTCCATGGTGCGGGCGAAGCGGGCCTTCATGGCCTCCAGTTCAGGATCGTCCTGCCAGCCGAACCAGCCTTTTTCCCCGCGCGCGTTCATCATCGCCATGGTTAACGGGTTGAGTACGTCTTCCGCCGCCCAGGCGGTCATAAACGCATTCCAGCCGCCGGCCGAAGGCGCGTCTTTTTTGGCGCGCCGGGCCACCAGGGTCTGCCAGTCCATATTTTGCAAATCAACCTTGAAGCCGGCCTGTTCAAGCTGTTGTTTGGCGACCAGCGGCAGCTTGGCGATGGTCGGGGAGTCGGTGGGACGCATCAGGACGATGGGTTGCCCCTGATAGCCGGCCTCTTGCAGCAGCGCCTTGGCCTTTTGCGGATTGGCTACGCCGGTAAATTCGCCGGTTTCATCCGAAGCGAAGGCGGTGCCGCAGGGATACATGCTCTTGCAGAATTTTTGCAGTTCCGGCACGCCGATTTGCACGCGCAGCATCTGCTGTTCGCCCAGCGCCAGCATGGCGGCGCGACGAATGCGCACATCGTTAAACGGCGGCTGCAGGAAATTAAAGCGGATGATTTGCAGCATCCCGATCGGCTGCGCCTTGACCAAATTGATATTGGGGGTTTTGCCCAGCGAGGGGATCTGTTCAAAAGCCGGCTGTTCCAGAATATCGGCCTCACCGTTGACCAGCGCATTATATTGCGTTTGCGGATCGCGGATGATCAGCCACTCAACGCGGTTGATGAAGACTTTTTTGCCGCCGGCGGTGCCGGAAGGCGGCTCATCGCGCGGCACGTAGTAAGGATTTTTCACGTAGACCACGCGCTCGCCGGCTTTAAACTCGTCGGTTTTGAACATATAGGGGCCGGAGCCGACGGTGCTGCGAATCTGCACGTCGCCGGAGGTCTGCGCGACGGCCTTCGGCATAATAAACGGCACGTTGGAGGAGGGTTTGCCCAGCGCTTCCAGCATCATGCCGAAGGGCTCTTTCAGGGTGATGGTAAAGGTTTTCGCATCCACCGCCTGGTAATGATCGATAAACGATGCCAGGGCGCTGCCAAAGCTGTCGCGGCTCGACCAGCGCTGCAGGGAAGGGATGACGTCGTCACTGGTCACCGATGTGCCGTCGCTGAATTTCAACCCGTCGCGCAGCACGAATGTCCAGGTCAGGCTATCGTCCGATACCTTCCAGCTATCGACCATCTGCGGCTTGATGTTGCCGTCGATATCGGTGCCGAACAAGGTATCGTAAATCATGTAGCCATGATTACGGGTAACGTTGGCGGTCGTCCACATGGGGTCGAGCGATACCAGGTTACTGCTAGGGATGATTTTCAATACGTTGGCCGGCGTTTCGGCAAAGGACGACAGGCTGAAAAACGTCGCCAGCAGGCCGCAAATTATTCGACGTGAGGTTATTCTGGTCGCTATTTTATCGATAAATGCATTTTTAACCGTCTTTAGTTTCATAGTATCCCCGATTTTATCTAAATACCTATACCCTTCATCTTTCAAGTCGCCGGCGCATCGGCTTTATTACCCGGCTCTTTCCTGAACCTCGTCCATAAAGGGCCAACGTTTTAGGTTGTTCAACACGACAACGTTTTATCCTGCAACGTGAAGCTATTGGGTATATCTGGATATGGCATTAAGTAGAATTGAAAGCAAAAATCATTATTGAGATATCACGGTATTAATAAAATTTCTCCTTGTGGTATTAAAAACACTACAAAAGTATGCCTCACGAGGCTATCACAACATCAGCGACTCAGTGTCGATAAAAAGTAGACACTGATTTTCATTCGCCCAAAAAGGCATTAATTTATTATGGTTATTTATCATGTGGTTATGGTTTTGTTGTGCACTTGTGTGCAGGAAAAAGGTAGTCAATACGGCTGGCTATCATGACGGTGCCGCATATTAGTGCAGCCGGAAAAGAAACATTATTATTGGTTATGAGTGCTATTTTTATAGTAAATGGATGTTTTTAATTAATAATTGGTTGGCGATATCGCTTACGCCAATCTTTTTATTCTTCGTCGTTAAGTTACGCACTTATTTTCCTCGCCGCATTGCACTGGCATAGTGCAGAATTAGCGCCAAGGCGTCCGCTTTCTTAGCCATAAGAAAATAGACTGCCATAAATGAGATTTAATTTTTATTAATGAACGCATGATGAAATGCCTGCTTAAAAATAAGAGAAGCTCGGCCCAATAGATTGATGACGAACGGCTCTGCCCATGCCGACGCCCAACGCGCCGACAACGAGAAAGATCAAGGAACAAATGGGGGGTGGCATACTTATTGCTGAAAAGCAGGATTCGGTTATGACTTTCAGGAGCCGCCATGCAACTCAGGGCATTACGATACTTTAATGAAGTTGCGCAATGTGTTTCGTTACGTAAAGCGGCCACGCGATTATTCGTCACGCCCAGCGCGGTAAGCCGTCAGATTGAGCAACTGGAGCATTTTTATGGCGCTTCGCTGATTGAAAGAAATCCGCGCGGCATCCGGTTAACGCGGGAAGGCGAATTTCTGGCGCAGGCCATCAACGCCACCTTACGTGAACTGGATCATGTAAAGGAGCATATCGCCAACAGCCAGGGCGTGGTGGCGGGAACCATTCGAATGTTCGTCAGCGAGGGCTTAATCTCCGGTATCCTGGCGCCGGCGATGGCGAAATTTTCTCAGCTGTATCCCAAGGTGCAGTTTCAGATTGAAACCGGCAGCGCGCCGCGGATTGCGGATGCGTTTCGCGCCGGTGAAGCGGATATCGGGCTGGCTTTCTACATGCCGCCGTGCGCTGAAATTGAAGTCGCTCATCATTGTGATCTATGGCATCGGGTTCTGGTGCCGAAGGGCCATGCGTTTACCGAACGTCATTCCATCAGGATACAGGACCTTATCGGGCAACCGCTGGCGATTCCCAACTCCACATTCTCGACCCGACAAATCATCGAAGCCGCGGCGCGAAAAGAGGGGGTTCAGCTCAACGTCGCCTACACCACCAGTTCGGTGGAGGTACAAAAATCCCTGGCCCGCGCCGGCATCGCGCTGCTGGTGCTGCCGCAGGCGGCGCGGCAGGACAGAGATCTGGGGGATGGCTTGGTCGCCGTGCCGCTGCTGGACCCGTTGATTGAGCGGGTGCGGGTCGATCTCTGTTTGCCCCGGCAACGGACATCATCCATCGCCATTAAAACCTGCCAGAGTATGCTGGCGCAAATTATGTCGGACTGTTCAATTTAGCGCGGGCCGTTTGGCGCAGTGACCCTTCGATTCGCCGGCTTGATTTGTTTCGTCATCTGGCCTGAAACGCGTAAACGGGCGATAACCGGGCGCCATTTTCCTGGCGCGATGGGGATGTTAGCCGCGACGCGTCGTCTCCATTACGCGCCGGCCTTCACGCTGCTTTTTCGCTGCGTCCTGCCGAAATCACGCATGCTCCCGATGTATCAGCAATGAGTTCGCCTTTTCTTATTTGGCCGATGTCCCGGCAGCCGCATACGGTCAAATATTTTTTATAATAAAGCTCGTTATGGAATTTTATTTCCGATACTGTTTTTGCGAAATCTAAACCATCCAATCGCGGCAGCGCAATGCTTTTGAACGTCCGCCCTTTTGTGCTGAAAATAGCGGGTATATGAATAAATCGTATTTAAGATCAGCATGTTGATAAGGTTTTTATTATCAAATATCAACCTGCCGTCACAGGATGATGCCGAGATAATTAGCGCGCGATCCTATTAGCCATATCAATTCTATCATTTTGATAATAAAGGTTAATAAATAAATTAATGCAGCCATTTTTATTTTTTTACTACATTTTAGTTCTTGTTGGTTAACCTATTGCCAACATATAGAAAATATTTTTTTGACACGTCTCACAAAGAAAAATCCTTCCGCAGAAAAAATGATGATTTATTTCACGAAATAAATATTTAACAAAGACATTAAATGGATTTAATTTTTCATTTAACGCACAGTTTCATTAACAGACAGACACGCAACGTGAAGGTACGTCACATAACGTACATCCTGAACGCGGAGGTCATGATGAAACATCCCCCCCTATATTCATAATTTTTTGCTTCCTCGCCTGCGCTCAATGAGCGGCTGAACGCGACGCGCCAGACTCGCCCGTGTCTGACCCCCTTCAAGGTGCGGCGTATCCGCATCAATATGCTCAAATTACGGCTAACTATCTGGAGAAAAAGTTTTCCGCATAAGTCCCCTGATACCCGGGAAGTCCATTGCCTGTACACATTGATTTTTATAAAAACAACACAGGAAATTCCAACATGCATCTTACAACTGAAACCCCGGCCAACGCGCCGCCAGCAGATGGAAGAACCGCAAAGCGAATGCGGCTGATCACGATTGTATCGACCATCGGCGGGCTGTGCTTCGGCTATGATACCGGCGTGATATCCGGCGCCCTGATTTTCATGTCACGCGATTTAGGGCTCAGCCCTGCAGCGGAGGGATTTGTCACCTCATCGCTGCTGTTCGGCGCCGCGTTCGGCTCATTACTCGGCGGAATGCTGTCTGATAAACAGGGACGACGTAAAAACCTGCTGCTGGTCGCCCTGTTCTTTGTCGCGGGCGCCATCGCCACCTCGCTGGCATGGGACTTTAGCTCGATGATCGTCGCCCGATTTTTCCTTGGTCTGGCCGTCGGTTGCGCCTCCGTTACGGTGCCAATCTATATTGCCGAACTCGCCAGGGCTCGTTCGCGGGAACGGCTGGTGACCGTCAACGAGCTGATGATCGTGACCGGCCAGTTTCTGGCCTACTCGGTCAATGCCGGCATTGTCAATGCTTACCCTGAGCTATCGGCCAGTTGGCGAATCATGCTGGCTATTCCGGCCGTACCCGGTGCGCTGTTGTGGGTGGGGATGCTCTTTATGCCGGAATCCCCGAGATATTTTTTGCAGAAAGGTAAGGAAAAAGAAGCCAGAAGCGTGCTGGCAACGCTGAGAGAGCCTGACGAGATTGAATTTGAAATCAAAGAAATCAAAACCGTTATCGAGCTTGAATCGGAAAAGTTCAACCTTATCAAGGAACTGAGAAAAAAATGGGTGCGCCAACTGATTCTTATTGGATTAATGATCGTACTCGCTACGCGCGTGACCGGCGTCAATACCATTATGTACTATGCGCCAACCGTCCTGAAATCCACTGGACTCGGTGACGCCGCCGCCGTGACGGGCGCGGTGGCGAATGGATTGATCTCCATTCTGGCCACTATTCTCGGGCTGATGATTATCGGGCGCACTTCCCGGCGCAGGATGTTTTTCACCGGTCAGATTGGCGTAATGCTGTCGCTAGTCGCAATCGGTCTGTGTTTTAAGCTGTTTTTTCATACCGAGATGATCAATAACGTTGAGGCGCTGAGAGGGGATTTCGCTGGCGCCAGCTATATCATTCTTGCATTGATGCTGGTTTTTCTGGTGTTTATGCAGGGGTGGATCGCGCCGGTATTCTGGCTGATGCTGGCTGAGATCTATCCTTTGCGAATGCGGGGCGCCGGCATGGGCATCGCGGTATTTGGCCTGTTTCTCTTCGATTTCATCATCCAGTCGATTTTCCCCGTGCTGCTGGATAGCTATGGCGGCGGCATGACGTTCGGCATATTCGCCGCCGCGAATGTCGTCATGTTTCTACTGCTATTTAAATTCCTGCCGGAAACGCAGGGCCTGACGCTGGAAGAGATTGAAGAGAAATTCCGCACCTGACGCAGGCGTGAACAGGTCGGGAGTCGCCGTAACCATATCGCCGGCGTATTTGTTCGCTCGCTGAGGGTTTATGGTCTGATGCACAAAGGTTTATCCCTTTGGCGTTGATGAGGTACTGTCATGATAGATTTAAACGATGAAAGTATATCTCTGGGCTGCAAAGCAGACTCAAAAAGAGCCGTGTTGGCCATTGCCGCGGAGTATCTGGAAAATAATCATTTTGTTACTCATGGTTTTTACCACGCGCTGATGGAAAGGGAATTGGAGATGTCCACTTATGTCGGCGCCGGCATCGCGATCCCCCACTGTTCCAAAAAACATATCGCGCTGGTGAGTAAAACCGGGCATCATATATTTCAGTTTCCCGACGGGGTATCGTGGGGGAATGGCAAGGTCGCTTTTATCGTTATTGCCGTCGCCGCCCAGAAGGATGAACATATCACGGTGCTTTCTGAATTAGGCAGCATGCTCGGCGATGAATTAAAAACCGCGTTGCTTTCCCAAGCATCCACAAAAGAACGGTTTATTGAAATTTTTAAACAACGTGATTAATCAGGCATGCCGATACGGCCTTTTCGCTGCATGCTAACCCAGGTATTTAAAATCCGTTCAGCAAAGCATTGATGGTATTTTTTCGGCAGGGATGCTGAAGCCTGTTTTCTATAACGGCATATTTTCCTGGTAAATGAGTTGGTTGTTTCAACCGCGCTGGTTTTTGTCGCATCCCTGGCTTCAGGCTTTGCGTACTATCGGCGTGGCGTCATTCTTGATGCAACATTTATCGTGAAAACCCCGAGAACAGGCTGTTGTGAGGAGGTGCGGCACGCTGTGTTTATCTGCTTGAAAAGCGGATTGTCTCAGGAGGTTGCTGCTGCCAACCATGATATCCAGACACATTACCCTGTAAAGCGTAAGGCATGATGGACAACGTCGAAGCGATAAAAACGGCATTTGGGAAACTGATCGGCGCCCGGCTGGTGGGCTACGCTACCGCTGAAGTGCTTTTTGATGAATGGGAGCCATGGAATGATTTGCCTATCAGATTGCGGTTCGATAATGGTGGCGTCGTCGCTGTTGCCTGGTCAGCGTTCGATAGTTTGTGGCTGGCGAATGATTCGTCGTTACCCTTTGATATATATGACAGTCATATTCGCTGGACTGAAAATAGCCTTACAGAACTTAACCCGTTGCTCGGCGGCGTTATACTGTCGGTTTCTTTAGGGCAAATCATTTTTACGATGGAAAACAAAAATATTCCTCTTGATGCGCGTCTTTTAATTAATACCGATCGCGGCGTGCTGGATATATTTAATGCGCTTGATGAAAATGGTTACGCGTTTTTACCCTCTCTGCCTGAAAACACTAAAGGATGCATGCCGTGATCTATCAATAAGTCAGCATCAGTAATAAACCCGACATTCATCTTCCTTCACCCATCTTTCGGATATACGATAAGGTGTTGTTAACACCATTGGTGGTTTTTTTGACGGGAGATAGTCTGGCTTGTGTATTCTCAGCGAGAGTCATAACAGTCTGGGGGGCCATTTTATCTCAAAAAGATAAATTTATTCTCCACGATAACAATATAAAAACAATAAACGCCAAGATGCAGTAACGGCCTACCCTAAATTCTAAATCTTCATGCCCGGCAAGCTTGATGTCCCTGCATCTTGAACTAAACGCGGATATTATTGTGGAAATTGTTTATTACACCATAAGCAAAATGGGTCATTGGTGTTTTCATCACCAATAATCGCTTTTTCTTTTATAATATTGCCGGCATCATGAGGTCTTTTAATACCTAATGATTTTTCCAACCATTCAACAAATTTATGATTTATATTTATTTCTTCAGGGGGTAACGAAAAATCAAAATCATCATTTAATTCATTATACCCTATTGAAAGTAAAGAAATAAATTCTTTTGCATTATTTGCGATAATACAACAAAGCATTGAGCCTGAGCCAGAACCCATGTGAACAAATTTAAGTTCATTATTATCATTCAGCCAAAATGCAAGAAGCGACCCATCGCTCCCACTCTCTGCGAATACAACGAGCCTGGATGCTATTTCATTGGTTACTTCAGGAAGATTAAACCAATATTTAATTGCCTGCTGGCCCTTGATGGTAAAGGTTATGTCTGGATTAAACTCATAATCAGCACTAATTCTACCATAATGATAAACATCCGTGTCGGCAGAAACACTGTTATGTGTCTCAATAAGGCCATTTTTTTCTATCCATTGATAAAGTAGTTCTATTTCTTGCGGGATTGGTATATCACCATGTAAATTTTTAAATGCATCTTTCAATTCTTTTAATAATATGGTCATGAATATATTCCGTTAACTTAAATCTGAAAGTTTTATTATCCAGGAGTTGTCGTTGATTCGTCAACCTTATTTTCATGTCATCACTGGTTATGTCGCGCTAAATTTATTCTTTTTATTGTTGTTGTGGCACCTGTATTGTTACTGAAGTAAGACTATTATCTCTGTTTGGGTGACCAAATTCAGCAATTCACTTCAATCCTAAAATGAGAATGGTGGTGGTTAAAACAAGGGTTGCTTATTCTAACGATTTAATTGAATCGATTAAATATATTGATATTTAATAACTACATTTTTTTCGTTATAAAAAATCATCTTCATAATCATGAAGGAAAATATCTAATTATTCTCACTAATCCTTTGAGAATCATTCGGTCGATCTCCTACCGCAATACATTTCGCTTCTACCCTGCTGATATAATAATATGAAAGGTAGATGTAGAAACCATCCATACAGGTTCACCTTTCAAGGTCACAGGGTAATTCCCCAAAAAAGCCGGGGTACTAATAAGTAGAATTTTCTCGTAACATGAATCGAGGATATTCGGATGAAAAATCACGTTTTAGCGACAGCCAGTTCATGGCCATTTTGAAGCAAGCCGAGGCAGGCACACCGGTTTCTGAGCTTTGCCGCGAGCATGGCATGAGTAATGCCAGTTTTTATAAGTGGCGCTTACGCTTTGGCGGTATGGATGCTTCGATGATGGCCCGCCTGAAAAAACTGGAAGATGAAATCGACGGCTCAAAAAAATGTATGCCGAAGAGCGTTTAAAATCCGAGATCATCCAGGAGGCCATGCAAAAAAAGTGGTAACGCCATCTCGGCGACGTGAGATGGCGCGGCACGCAGTCAGAGTCAAAGGTATCTCTATCCGCCAAGCCTGTTCCATTTTGGCCTCAGCGAAAGTGGCTATCGGTATTGCGCTAAGTTGCGTGATGAAAATGTGAAAATAGCCAACTGGCTTACCGATTTAACGGCACGGCACCGTAGTTGGGGATTTGGCCTGTGTTATTTATTTCTGAGTAACGTCAAAGGTTTTCATTGGGATCATAAACGCATTTATCGGATTTATTGTGAACTCAAATTGAATTTGCGGATCAAGCCAAAAAAAAATTATTCGGCCTCATCCCGCCCCGTTAGTTGTGCCTGACAAGACCAACCATACCTGGTCAATGGATTTTATGCATGATCAATTAAGTGATGGCAGAAGCTTCCGCACATTCAATGTGATAGACGATTTTAACCGAGAAGGCCTTGTCCTCGATGTTGATTTTTCCCTGACGTCAGAATGCGTTGTTGGTTCGCTTGAACAGCTCATCGAATGGCGCGGTAAACCAGCTTGTATAAGATGCGACAACGGCGCAGGATACCTGAGTATTCAACTGAAAAAATGGACGATCAAACATCAAATAATCTTGCTCTATCTCCAGCCGGGCAAGCCCCAGAAAAATGCCTATACAGAGCGATTTAACCGCACGGTACGTTATGACTGGCTAAATCAATATGTGTTTAGTTATATTGCTGAAGTACGAGATTTCGCAACGCGGTGGCTTTGGACTTATAACCATGAACGTCCCCATATGGGACTAGGTGGCATAACGCCCATGCAGAAGCTCGCATTGGTGACATAATTCTACTTAAAGTTCCCGTTGAAAAC
Organism: Brenneria bubanii; assembly: GCF_022378355.1. Taxonomy (GTDB): domain Bacteria; phylum Pseudomonadota; class Gammaproteobacteria; order Enterobacterales; family Enterobacteriaceae; genus Brenneria; species Brenneria bubanii. The sequence goes on along the minus strand of NZ_JAKMAJ010000005.1, from coordinate 82,138 downwards.
AGGGAGAGTATCGGGTAGTACAGAGTAGACGTTGATAGCAATAAAAACGCCCTGCAAACAGGGCGGTGGAGCAGAGTGGAAATTATTCGACATTTGGATCTGAATATTGATTTATTAATGATAATCAATCAGTTAATTCATATATTTTTAATATTTTGAGATTTTACTCCCCAATCCACTCCCCATTAAGTGCAGGGGCAATCTGATCATCTTACAGGTTTAATGGTTGTCGTGAATCTTTCACCCTTGATAAGTTCACCAGAAGGTTTTCGATAGTAAGATTCACCATCAAGACGGTAGTAAGTATAACCATCCTTTGTTTTAGTAATGTCCATGAGCCAACTTGACTTGTCTATACAATTTTCTTCTGTTTTCATGTCGTCGAAGCACAACAAGTAATCAATATCGTGGTCGGGAAACAATCCTGAGTTCTTAGGAGCGAGTTTTTGGTATTTTCCATCAAAATCCCAGATTGAAATATTGTAAATTTCAGGAGAAGGTATGGTTTTAACTCCGATATTATCCCACCATTTTATTTTATCACTATCAGTGAAAGGGATGTTTTTAGCTAACAATTCTCTGTTAGCTCCAGAACCATGAATCGCAATAATCTTAGGAGAGTTAAAAAATATTAAATAAAAAAAGGCAAGTATGATTACTGAAAATATAAAGATTAAAATCTTTCTGATTTTCATCCATTCCTCCGACCACTGATTTCGAATTCAGCTTTCATATTCGTAAAAAAAGGTTTAAAGGCAAACTTTTCCCATCGTTGAAGGACAAACCAGATACGAAATGCCCTGATATAATGAAACTTCATACTTGTGATATCAGTTTTGTCGAGACCAAAATGATCTTGCCCTGTAAAAGTTACTTTTGTGACATAACCACTGTCAGTTATATCAAGTTGTGTGAGCTGTATATTAGTCGCATATATATCATGTATTGACATGCCTAAGCCATTGAAACTATCAGCCCATCTGTTGAACTTGGAAAGTCTTGATTTACCTATTTCCGCAGTTATTACTTTTTTAGCATCATCAGATAAGCCATTTCTCGAATCAATGGCAACCTTATCCAGGTTCGCCTGGATTATTGAAAGAGGTGAAGATGATATTCCCTTTAATATTAAACTTTCATATGCCCTATCAAGAAAGGGGCTTGAAAAACTTTTTCCATTGCTATAATAAAGGTGTTTAACAAGATTGTTGAATATTTGATGCTGACCAAGATAATATGCAGGCATAGAAACACGAAGAAACTCATTGAAAAGAAGTTCAGCCATTTCCGTTCTGGATTTTTGACGGATATCTCGGAAAGAGTTGAATATAGATACTTCCTTTCCAGTCCAGGGGTTAACGACATCAGAAACATCTTCCAAGCCTAAATCGCTTCTGAGTTGCTTTTCAGTAAGATCTCCACACTTCATATCATCAGTGCTGACATAATAACATCCTTTTAATATAACTATTTCAATAAGTGAAAAATGCCTGTGTAAATAAACTATACATCTGCAAGCTCAACTCCCTGTATTAAAAGCATTGCTTAGGTTACTGACACTATAAACTGATTAATTATATTTATGCAATTTTAAACGAACCGGTCAGGAAAGGGAAATAAAATGGAATCGATCTTTTTCTAAAAACTAACGTGAGGGCGTAGGGTCAGCGGACAGCAACCACGAGGGTACTGGCAACACTGCTATCGAAGCGCTTAACTGGGATACGCTTCACACACGGCTGGCTGCTTCGATTACGCTACTGAATCGTTTGGGCCACAGAAGCTACACACAGGTCTGTTGATTAAAAAGTTCTTCTTTTTTTTATTTCAGTAAAAAGATTGTCTTTTCAATAATGCACCGTTCATTTTTGACCTCTGTTTTGCGACGCGAAAAGTTTATATGTCAAAATCTGGTATTTCACCCCGTTTCTACGCTACTATTTTATTGTTGCTATACCCCCGTTACTTAAAATGAATTTTGAATAAAATAGACTGTTATAATCACATTTTCATTCATTATTTACACCCTCATTTTTTCTTTGTTGTCATTTTCACTCCGCAACCGAAGCGTAATTTAAGCCTTTTTACCTTTGCGTAGACCTTTCGTCTGATATATATATTCAGAATATTGACGTTTCTGTATTACTGCTTACCATAGGATTATATTTTATTTACTTAAGCAAGGGCTAACTCACGAAGCCGCTGCGCTAGCTTCTTAGCGTTGCCCTTGCTTTTCCGCCCTTTGGTTGTAAAAGGGAAAAGCAGGTCATCACATAATTATAATAAAGAGAAATATTATGAGTTTCAGCACCAGTAAACCAAAAACCAAAACCCAAAACCCTCGATACCTCCCGGTATTCCCTCTGGGGGTCGGCAAGGATAAATTACCTTCCACCGAGATTCGACAGCATTGCGTAAGCGTTCGCCTGAATAAAGAAGAATTAACTGTTCTCGATAGCAAGAGAAGCAGTTATCGGCGCGGAGAATGGTTACGCAGGGCCTGCCGCTGGCGGTGATTTGCTGGATGATTACGCGTATGTCCAGCGGTGTTACCTTGCCTAACGCCAGCTCGCCAATGTGTGGCGCGATCTCTCTGGCGAAGATCCGCTGTGGGATATGCGGGTGCTTAAGGCGTCGCACCAAATCCTGTTTCCAGTCGTTAAACAGATCATCGACGGTATGGATTCTGGCGGGGCGGTTGCGTTTACGTTCGGCGATGGGTGCATCGCCTCTCCTGACCTTTCTGCGGGCGTCTTCGGCCTGAGAGCGGGCTTCCATCAGCGCCCGTCAATCGTGGCCTGCGCGAAAAAGTGGATAGAATATAGGTTGTAAAACGAACAGTTTGGCTTGTAAAGCGATGGTACTACCCAATGTACTACCCACTCGGCAGTGGATTTCGCTGGATTTGGGTAGTATAGAGTAGACGTTGATGGCAATAAAAACACCCTGAAAACAGGGCGTTGTGGCAGTCGGTGGAACAGGGTGGAAATTATTCGATGTTTTGGATCTGTTTGTTGAATATAAAATAAAGGTATTAAAAATTAGTTTGTTAGTATGATTTTGTCTGTGATTGCGGCGGTTTACTACCCGTTTGGGATAGGATATTTATAGGCCTGTAGAGTCGTTATCTGGCTTCAATTCGCTTTTATAGTCAGGTCATTGCTAGGAGTCGAATGTTATTAGCCTGGCAATGAGTGAGTAATCAGGGCATGCCATCAGCAATTTCACTTTAACTTGGTGTTCCTGAAATGGCTTCGATCACTGTAATTGGCCATAATACCAACGCTCGCCTGTAAACCTCTCATCTGGATCGTCACCGCTATGGTATTCAAGTGCAATACCCAATTCCTGTACACCTCTTGGAAGAATAAGCCCCCATTCCTTAGCAAGGCTACGTTCTCTAAGGAGTGTCGATGAACTATTTTCAGATCTACCTTCTGAAATGAAACCCTGAAAATATTCCTCCGAGCGGTACAAACATACCTCGCTGGTAAACATGTCCGGGAGGCAGATTACAGCTGTAATTCGAGGGCAGTAATCCCAATCTGATGTTGCGAGCAATAAATTAGAACATGCATTGATTAAGACTTGAGCACAGTCAGCCTTAGTTTTCTGCATACTATGCTTTCCTTCAACAAGATTGATATCTATAGGTATCTTGTAGTTCCAGTAGTGTTGGTCTTCTGAAAAAATAGCGCGGCTAGGAGTATGAAAGGTTTCAGCCCAACGGTTAAGTGCTTTTATTCGGCGGGGTATATTTCTGATTTTTGTGCGGTAATCTCTGCTTAAACGCCTGCTCATGTGTTTTAACTTCCTTATCTACTCATGGGTTCCTGCTATCGTCTCATATTTAGAGCTTTCATGTTTTGAATTGATTAACTTAATATAATTACAGTAATCTTTCGTGGATCTCATCGCTTTGAAAGTCGTAACATCCGCTCGCTCACAGCGAGAAGTGGACCATACAGCTAATAGCCTGTAGAGCTATCAGTGACAAATCTACGTTGATGGCAACAAAAACGCCCTGAAAACAGGGCGTTGTGGCAGTTGGTGGAGCAGGGTGGAAATTATTCGATATTTTGGATCTGTTCCCGCATCTGTTCGATAAGCACTTTCAGTTCAATGGCGGAAGCGGTGACGTCGGCGTTGATGGATTTGGATGCCAACGTATTCGATTCGCGATTGAACTCTTGCATCATAAAGTCCAGACGGCGGCCTACGGCCTCTTCCTTCTTCAGGATCTTATAGGTTTCCGCGACGTGCGCTTCAAGGCGGTCGAGCTCTTCCGCAACGTCGATGCGTTGAGCCATGATCACCAACTCCTGCTCCAGTCGGTTATTTTCCAACTGAACCTGCGCATCTTCCAATTTGTTGAGTAGCCGCTCGCGTTGCCATTGCAGAATATTCGGCATCTGCGCGCGGACCTTGGCGACTTCGGCGCTAACGCCGGCCAGACGCTGCTCAATCAGCGCTTTTAACGCCTTGCCTTCGCTTTCCCGCGCGCTAATAAAGTCATCCAGCGTGCCATCTAACGCCTGTAGCAACTCGGCGCTGATGGCGTCCAGATCCTGTTCTTCCGCCGCCATGACGCCCGGCCAGCGCAAAATATCGACCGGGTTGATTTCCCCTTCGTCGCTCTGCATTTTTACCCAGTTGGCGGCGTTAACCAGTTGTTTAGCCAGATTTTCATTCAGGATCAGTGAGCTTTGCGCCCGCGGATCGAGGTCAAAACGCAGGTTGCATTCAATTTTACCGCGGGTCAGACGGGCGCGGATGCGATCGCGGATAACAGGCTCCAGGCTGCGGAACTGTTCTGGCAAACGGATGTAGGTTTCCAGATAGCGTTGGTTGACGGAACGCAGTTCCCAGGCTGCGCTTCCCCAGTCGCCCTTGATTTCTCGTCGGGCATAAGCGGTCATACTGCGAATCATTGGTGCATACCTGTAGAGTAAATGATGAAGGGATTATAACCTGTTCCAGGGCAGGGTAGAACAAAATCGACGGACGGGCGGTCAGGCGGCCCGTTGGTGGGGCGCGGTTGCGCTATACGCCATGCAGCAGCGCTTCATTTTGTCTGGCGATCTCCCGGCATTTATTCTTCATCATCTGTTTCAACTGCAATGTCGCCCGCGACTGCGGGTTATCCCGGCGGCTAATCAGCGTGACTTCGAACGGTAGCGGCTGATCGATCGGCACGATTTTGAGCAGGCCGGCATAGCGGCAGGCGGTAAAGAGATCGACGACCCCGACGCCGCCGCCGGCCAGCACCATATCCGCAATGATCGAGTAGGTTTTGATGTACAGCGAGGCCGCCGGCTTCAGATCCCTGTCGTGTAATGCGCGATGCAACACCTGTCCGAGCGGATCCTGGTGCTGCATCATCAACAGGTTATTTGCACATAACCAGCCGAGCGATACCGGCCCGTCCACCGGGCTGTCTTTAGGCAGCAGCGCCACCATGGACGACTGAAACAGCGGTTCCGCCAACAATGCCGTATCCACCTGCTGTCCGAACACCAGGGCGAAATCGAGCTGGTTTTGCAAAATATTCAGACAAAGGGTGCTGAAATGTTCAGTTACCAGCTCCACGTTGACCAGCGTTTCCTGCTTATGAAATTCCACCAACGCCGGCGCCACAATCATCTGGCCGAACGCATGAGCGGCACCCAGACGAACGGACCGTTCTTTACCGATTTTAATCTGCTCGGTCAATGCGCTGATGTGTTGTAGCTGTTGGTAAAGCTCCTGCACTTTGGGGATCAGGCTACGGCCTTCTTCCGTGGCAATCATGCCTTGTGTATGTCGCTCAAACAGGGCGAAACCAAGCTGTTGCTCCGCGTGGTTAAGCACCCGGCTGACGTTGGGTTGGGAGACGTTAAGCAAACGGGCGGCGCCGCTGATGGTGCCGGCCTGCACAATGGCTTGAAAAATTTCGATATGTCGTAAACGCATGGGAGCACGCCCGTGTATCTTTGGTGGTGGTTGTACCCTGAGGCACAACGCTATCTGCAATATGCAATATGCAATATGCAATATGCAATATGCAATATCCACGCCATACAGCAACGGCTGGTGCTCCCTTGTCCGCGTGCCCGCGTTTACATTACGCGCCCCAGGTGGCTTCCAGTACGCGCAGCCAGTTACCGTAGCAAATCTTCTCCAGTAAAGGCCGATCGTAGCCCTGTTTCGCCAGGGCCTTGACCAATATCGGCAGACCGGCGACGTCAACCAGATCCGGCGGCACGGTGGTGCCGTCGAAGTCTGAACCCAGACCGACGCCGTCTTCACCCAGTTTTGTCAGCAGGTAATCAACATGGCGGACGATTTCGCCGACCGTCGCTTCGGGATCTTTTTTCCCATCTTCACGCAGGAACATGGTGCCGAAATTTACGCCGACGAACCCCTGGCTTTCCCGAATGGCGGCCAGCTGTTTGTCCGTCAGATTTCGAGACTGGGCGCAAAGCGCGTGCGCATTGGAGTGGCTGGCGACCAGCGGCGCGTCAGTGATGCCGGCGGTTTGCCAGAAGCCTTTTTCGTCCATATGCGCCAGATCCACCATAATGCGTTTGGCATTACAGGCCCGTACCAGGCGCTTACCGGCTTCCGTCAATCCCTCTCCGGTATCAGGAGAGGAAGGAAAGCGGAACGGAACCCCCTGACCAAAAATATTCGGCCGGCTCCATAGCGGCCCCAGCGAGCGTAATCCGGCCGCGTGCAGGATATCCAGCAGTTCCAGATCGGGATCGATCGCTTCGGCCCCTTCAATATGCATGACCATCGCCAGCACGCCTTTCGCCATGCACTGGCGGATGTCGGCCGCGCTGCGGCAGATTTTGGCTTGCCCGTTGGACGCCGCCTCAATGCGAAGCAGGGTGGAAATCAGCGAAAACGTGACGTCTCTGGCGTTTTCCTGCGTCGGCGTGGCATGGGGGACAAAGAGGCCTGAATTTTCTGGTACGGATTTTGCTGGTGCTTTGGGTGAGGGAACATAAGCGGCGAACAAACCGCCGGCAAAGCGGCCTTGCCGGATACGAGGCAGATCGATCTGCCCGGCGGCCGGTCCGTTTAGAAAGGCTTCTACGGGATTATCCCGGTGAGAAGACCAAAGACGCAGGAGTACGTCGTTATGTCCGTCGAAGACAGGGATTTGTTCAATGATGGGAAACTGATTGTCTGACATAGTCACAAGTACCGGCTCTGGATGCGATGCAATGGTGCGTTAGCTTGCTCTATTTTGGTGCTTTGCACCAAAAATGAACAAACCGCCACTAAGGAAAAAACCATCCCTTAGTACATTCATTTTAAGCCAACCTGCTTTGTCGATGTCAAGACAAAATCTGTAATTAAATTCAAAAAAACTATTTAATATCAACGTGTTGAGGTATTTATGATTACCAGGAGACATTTTCTTGCCGGGTGCGGCGCCGTACCGTTTCTTTCCTATCTGAATCTTCACTCCGCCTTTGCCGCTACCCCGCCCACCATGCTAGTGATGGCGATGCAGCTCGACAATATGACCAGCCTTGATCCGCATGAGAGTTTCGAAGCTATCGGTTCTGAAATCGCCGGTAACCTCTATCAGCGTCTGGTGATGCCGAACCCGGAGAAACCCCGTGAAGTCAAGGGCGAGCTGGCGTCCAGTTGGGAAGTCAGCAACGGCGGCAAAACCTTTACTTTCCATATCAACCCCAACGCCAAATTTGCCGACGGCAGCGCGGTAACGGCGGACGATGCGGCGTTTTCATTGCAGCGCGCGGTCAAACTGGATAAAAGTCCGGCGTTTATCATTAACCAGTTCGGTTTTACCAAAGACAACGTTGAACAACACGTAACCGCGCCGGATGCGCATACGCTGGTGATTAATCTCGATCAGCCCGCGGCGGAAAGCTTTCTGCTGTACTGCCTGTCGGCGCCGGTGGGTAGCGTGGTGCAGAAAAAAGCGGCGCTGGCCAATCAGCAGGGGAGCGATCTGGGCAATGCCTGGGTGAAACAGCACAGCGCCGGGTCGGGTCCTTTTACGCTGCGCGCCTGGAAGGCCAGCGAGAGCGTGATTCTGGAGAAAAACCCCCATTATCCGACCGACAATAAGATTCAGCGCATCATCATGAAGCATATTGTCGATCCGTCCGCCCAGCTGCTGATGCTGCAGAAAGGGGATGTGGATATCGCCCGCGACCTGACCAGCGAACAGCTGCGTCCGATTTTAAATGACGAAAATTACCATGTGCTGCGCAAGGATGTTTCCACCCTTATGCTGCTGTCTTGCAACACGACGCATGAATTGCTGAAAAAGCCGCAGGTCTGGCAGGCGCTGAAGTGGGCGGTGGATTATGAGGGTATCCAGAAAAATATCATTCCGCTGACTCACCGGGTGCACCAAAGCTTTCTGCCCGGCGGTTTCCCGGCGGCGCTGGACGATACCCCATTCCATCAGGATATCGCCAAAGCGAAAGCCCTGCTGGCCGAAGCCGGTTATCCGGACGGTTTCGAAATCACCCTCGATCACTACTCCGCGCAGCCTTATCCCGATATCGCTCAGGCGCTCCAGACGCAACTGGGCGCCATCGGCATTAAGGTCAGGCTGATCTCGTCGGAAAACCGCCAGGTATTGACCAAAATGCGCGCGCGGCAGCATCAGTTGGCGGTTACCGCCTGGGGCGCGGACTATTTCGATCCCAACTCGAATACCGAAACATTCTGCGTGAACACCGATAACGGCGAAAACGCCCGTAACCGCACGTTGGCATGGCGCTGCGGCTGGTCTGACGAGAAATTCAACACCCTGACCGAGCAGGCGCTGCACGAAAGCGATGCGAATAAGCGTATTGCGCTGTATGAAACCATCCAGCGTGAACACCGGGAACAGAGCCCGTTTATTCCGATGATGCAGAGTACGCTGCCCATTGCCTGTCGTAAGAATATCAGCGGCGTCAATATGACGGTGCTGCGCGATAGTGACTACGATAAGGTGAAAAAAGCGTAATGCCGGTGTTAAAACGTGTTCTCGGCACGCTGGGGAGCCTGCTACTGACGTTATTCGGTTTATCGGTGCTGACATTTTTTATCGGCCGGGTTATGCCGACCGATCCGGTGTTGGCGGTGGTCGGAGATAACGCGCCGGAATCGGTGGTGGCGCGCGTACGTCAGGAAATGGGGCTGGACCAGCCGTTATGGGTGCAGTTTGCCCATTATCTGCATCAACTGCTGCAAGGCGACCTGGGCAATTCCGTGCTGACCTCTAATCCGGTTATTACCGATATCGCGCGCTTTTTCCCCGCCACGCTGGAACTGGCGACCGCGGCGATTATTATCGCCGCGCTGGTCGGTATTCCGTTGGGGGTATGGGCCGCGGTGCGCCAGGGTTCCTGGGTCGATCAAACCATCCGAGTGGTCTGTCTGGCCGGGCACTCTCTGCCGGTATTCGTGCTGGCGTTGCTTAGCCTGCTGATTTTCTATGCGGTGCTGGGTATCGCGCCGGGCCCGGGCCGTCAGGACATCATCTTTCAGGACATGGTGCCGCAGGTCACCGGGCTGCTGACGGTGGATTCGCTGTTGGCCGGCGATTACGACGCCTTCAAGGACGCCGTCGCCCATATGGCGCAGCCGGTGCTGATACTGGCGTACTTCAGTATGGCCTACATCACAAGGATGACGCGCACCTTTATGCTCAATGCGCTGAGCGGCGAGTTCGTCATTACCGCGCGGGCTAAAGGGTTGTCGTCTCGCCGGGTGATCTGGCGTCACGCCTTCCCGACGGTGGCGGTGCAGTTGGTCACGGTGTTGGCGCTGACCTATGCCGGTCTGCTTGAAGGCGCGGTCGTGACGGAGAACGTCTTCTCCTGGCCGGGTCTGGGGCAATACCTCACCACGGCGCTGATGAATGCCGATATGAATCCGGTGGTTGGCTCCACGCTATTAGTCGGCACGATGTACGTTCTGCTGAATCTGTGTGCCGATATTCTCTATCGACTTTGGGATCCCCGAGTAAAATGATTTTTCCTGTCTCACGAGCCTGGTTGCTCGACGAAACGCCCGTAACACGCCGTCAGGCAGTATGGGGCCGGCGTTACCGGCTGTGGCTGGGGTTACGGGCCAATCCAATGGCGATGATCGGGCTGGTCATTATTCTGTCCGTGCTGGTGTTGTCGCTGGCGGCCCCATTATTAACCTCTTTCGATCCTGGTTTTCAGGACCTGGCTAACCGACTGGCGGCGCCTTCCGCCAGGCACTGGTTAGGCACGGACGAACTGGGGCGCGACATTTATACCCGTATCCTTTACGGCGGCCGTACCACCCTGGGCATGGTGATCGCCGTTGTGGCGCTCACCGCGCCGATTGGCCTGCTGGTAGGCTGCGTTGCCGGGTATGCCGGCGGGTTGCTGGATAAAGCGCTGATGCGCGTGACGGATATTTTTCTGTCGTTCCCGCGCTTGATCCTGGCATTGGCGTTTGTAGCGGCGTTAAAGCCCGGTGTGGAGAGCGCCATTCTGGCGATTGCGCTCACCGCCTGGCCGCCGTATGCCCGGCTGGCGCGCGCGGAAACCATGCAGTTTCGCCACAGCGACTTCATTGCCGCCAATCGCCTCACTGGGGCGACGCCGATGCGCATTATTCTGCGCCATATCATGCCGCTGTGCATACCCAGCCTGATTGTGCGTATCACGCTGGATATGAGCTCGATCATTATTACCGCGGCCAGTCTTGGCTTTCTGGGTATGGGGGCGCAGCCGCCATCGCCGGAGTGGGGAACGATGATCGCCACCGCGCGGCGTTTCCTGTTTACCGAATGGTGGGTGCCATTGATGCCCTGCGTGGCCATCTTCCTGACTTCGCTGGCGTTTAACTTTTTAGGTGACGGTTTGCGTGACGTACTGGATCCAAAGGAGCGCTAAATGCTGGTGGAAATTGAAAATCTTCGTATCACCTTTACCACCCGGACCGAAAAGTCCGAGGCGGTTCGCGGCGTGTCGCTGAGTATTGGCAAAGAGAAGTTCGCCATCGTCGGCGAGAGCGGTTCGGGCAAATCGCTGACCGCCCGCAGTCTGATGCAGCTACTGCCGGGTAATGCGCAGATTCAGGCGGATAAGCTCAGCTTTGACGGCATCGATCTGCGCGGCGCCAATGAAAAAACCATGCGTCAGATTCGGGGCAAACGCGTCGGGTTTATTTTGCAGGATCCGAAATACTCGCTGAACCCGGTCATGACCATCGGCGAACAGATTGCCGAAGCCTGGCGGGAACATCAGGGCGGCAGCAAGCGCGCGGCGATGGCGGCGGCGATCGAGCTGCTGGAGCAGGTGCGTATCCGGGATCCGGAACGGGTCGCGGCGCGTTATCCGCACGAGGTGTCGGGCGGCATGGGGCAGCGTGCGATGATCGCCATGATGCTGGCGCCCGATCCGGAGCTGCTGATCGCCGATGAACCGACTAGCGCGCTGGATGCCACCGTACAGGCCGATATTCTGAAACTGATTGACGATCTGGTGTCGCAGCGGGGCATGGGGCTGATTTTAATCAGTCACGATCTGCCGCTGGTTTCGCACTTTTGCGATCGGGTGGCGGTGATGTATGCCGGCCGGATTGTCGAAATGCTGGCCGCCGGTGATTTGCAGCAGGCTCAGCATCCCTATACCCAGGGCTTGCTGGCATGTCTTCCTTCTTTAAAACATCCGCGGGATCGTCTCCCGGTGATGAAACGTGATGCGGCCTGGAAAAACTGATGATTACACTCGATAACTTACGTATTTCATTCGGATCGACCGCCGTAGTGAAAGGCGTCTCTTTTCAGGTGGATAGCGGCGCCAGTTTTGGCATCGTCGGCGAAAGCGGTTCGGGGAAGTCGACCATACTGCGTGCGTTGGCCGGGCTTAACCACGACTGGCAGGGCAGCATGCTGTTCGGCGGTATGGCGCTATCGGCTCATCGCGGCCGCGATTTTTTCCGCCAGGTGCAGATGGTATTTCAGGATCCCTACGGCTCCCTGCACCCCCGTCAGACGATTGACCGTATCTTGCAGGAGCCCCTGCTGGTGCATCGTCTCGACCGCGCTGAGCAGCGTATTGCCCAGGCGTTGGATGATGTCGGACTGCCGTCGACGGTACGTTTTCGCTTTCCGCATCAGCTATCCGGCGGACAGCGGCAGCGCGTCGCCATCGCGCGCGCGCTGATCGCCGAGCCGGAAGTGCTGCTGCTGGATGAGCCGACTTCCGCGCTGGATGTGTCGGTACAGGCGGAAATACTCAACCTGCTGATGGATATTCGGCGGGAGCGCAAACTGACCTACCTGATGGTGAGCCATAATCTGGCGGTGGTGACGCACCTTTGTCAGCAGGTCGGCGTGATGCAGCACGGTGAAATGGTAGAAATACTCAGCGCCGAAGCGTTGCGCGCGGGCCATATGAAACATCCGCACACCACCGAACTGTATGCGTTAAGTATGGCGCTAGAGGAGCCGGCATCATGTTGAACTGGAAACGGGCGGCAGAGGTCGCTCAATCAATAACGGAAAGCTGGGATTGCGATCGTCAGCCCGGCGGGGCGATTGTGCTATTCGATCGCGAGCAGATCCAGGCCGCGAGCTGCGGCGGGTTGGCGGATCTGGCGCAGGGGACGCCGTTCAGCACCAGCAGCGTGGTGCGTTTCGCCTCGGTCACCAAGCATCTGTTCGCGGCGATGGTCACCGGGCCGATGTCCGGCAACATCGCGCTGACGGATAAACTGGCGCAGCATCTTCCGCAACTGACCGGCCCCAATGGTCAGGTCACCGTGGGACAGGCGCTGGATATGACATCGGGGCTGGACGATATCCGTGAAACCCTGTCTCTGCTGGGGCTGTCGGTTTATAACGCGACGCAGGCCGCCGACCTGCTTCAGTTTGAAGCCGACATGGGCGAACTGAACTACCCGGCGGGCAGTGAAATTTCTTATTCCAACACCGGCTATCGTCTGGTGGAGGAAGCGTTAAGGGCTAAAGGCATATTGTTTGCGGATTTGCTGCAACAGCACGTCTGCGCGCCGCTGAATATTCATTTGCACGCGCCGGACACCTGGTTTGATATTGTTCCCGGGCTGGTGCCCGGCTATTGGCACGGAAAAAATGGCTGGCAGCTGGCTAGCGCCGGCCTGCATTTATCCGCTTCAGGCAGCGTGGCGGGCAGCGTGCGCGATCTGAGCGTCTGGCTACAGACCTTGCTGCGCGATGATGGGCCCGGCGCAGGCGTGCTGGAGCGGCTGAGCGCGCCGCGTCGACTGGCCGATGGCCGGGTGACCGGGTACGGTATGGGGATCGCCCATACGCGCCTCGGCGCCGCGCATTGGGTCGGGCACGGCGGTTCTCATGCCGGGTATAAAACCTATTTTCTGCTCGATCCGCAGCAAGGCGTAGGCGTGGCGCTGGTCGCCAACCGGGAAGACGTCGCCACTTATGACTGTGCGTTGCGCATTATGGCGGCGCTGCAGGCGCTGCCGTTGCCGCAGCCGGGACATGCGCTGACCGCGGGGCTGTATGCTTCCGACAGCGGCGGCGACTGGTTGGAAATTAGCGGCAATACCGCCTGCTGGCTGGGCGCGGGCGATACGCTGTATCCCGGCGAGGATCCGGCAGAGGCGGTATCGCTTTCCAGCCATATGCCGATGCGGCTGCGTCAGAACGGGGCGGCGATAGAAGGGGAAATCGGTCATGTCCCGCGCCGTTTCCTGCCGGTGGCGGCGGATGACGGCATCGAGCTGGCGCAAGGCCGCTGGTTTTGTCCGCAATGGCGCAGCGAATTGACGATCGCCGGCGACGAACTGGTGATGGGCATTGGTCCGGCGGCGATAACCGCCTCGCTGATCTCATTGGGTAAAGGCCGTCTGTTGGCAACGGCGCAGGATGGCCCGTGGGAAAAACGCTTTGCCATCCAGCTTGAAGGGGACGAGATGAGGCTATTGCTGAACCGCAGCCGAATAGTGAGATATCAGCGCTGAGGACGCTGACGGGAGGGGGCGCGTCTCAGGGATGAGACGGTCGCCCCTTGCCGCCGTCGGCTCGCGGAGTCCGCTTGAATCGGCGGACTTCGCGAGCCGCTTATTTTTCATCAGCGATAAATACGCGCCACCGGATCTTTCCCGATATAACCGTAGCCGCGGTACATGCCTTCACTGTTGAACGGCAGCGCAATGTCGCCGTTGCCGTCGACCGCGATCAGCCCGCCGCTGCCCGCCAGCCGTTTCAGTTTCTCCGTCACCACGCGATCGGCTGCCTGTTGCAGCGACAGCCCGGCGTACTCCATCAGCGCCGCGACGTCGTAGGCGGCGACGGCGCGCATAAACACCTCGCCGGTGCCGGTACAGGAAACGGCGCAGGTCTGATTGCTGGCATAACATCCGGCGCCGATAATGGGGCTGTCGCCCACGCGTCCGGCTTGTTTATTGGTCATGCCGCCGGTGGAGGTAGCCGCCGCCAGGTTGCCGTCGCTGTCCAGCGCCACGGCGCCGACGGTGCCGAACTTACGGTCGGGATCGATCGGGTCCTGCGTCTGGCCATCGTGATCCAGCACCACTTTCCCTGTGCCGGATTGGGCGTTGTGCAGTTGAAGACGACGCTCTTCGGTGGAGAAAAAGTCCGGTTCCACCATGTCCAAATGCTGCCGACGGGCGAAATCCTCCGCGCCCGCGGCGGTGAACATCACATGCTGGCTGTTCTCCAATACGCTTCTGGCCGCCAGCACCGGGTTGCGGATATGGCTGACGCAACTGACGGCGCCGGCATCCAGCGTACGGCCGTCCATGATACTGGCATCCAGTTCGTGGGTTTCGTTATGGGTAAATACCGCGCCGTGCCCGGCATTGAACAGCGGGCACTCCTCCAGCAGCCTGACGGCCTCGGTCACCGCATCCAGCGCGCTGCCGTGTTGCGCCAGAATGTGCTGTCCGCTGGCGATAATCGATCGTAACGCAGCCAGATAGCGCCGCTCTTTCTCCGGGCTCATGGCGGAACGGGTCAGCGCGCCCGCGCCTCCGTGGATCACAATCACTGGTTTGATCATACGGCAAATTCTCTTCTCAATAGTTTAGGGCGACGGGAGTGGGATGGCGTCGCATATCAATGCTGTGTCGTCGCCAGATAAGAAAACGCGCTTAACAGACTGATCAGCTCCACCATGGTCTGAGCGGTATAGCCGACGGTGATGGCATCCCGTCGTTCAATGCCGGGAAGCAGGCAAAACAGATCCGCCAGTACCGGTTTCGCTACCATCAGTTCAATATGATAGGGCGCCTGGATCCGCGAGGTCACGCCGCGATGCGCGGTCTGAACCGCCTTCATGGCGGATTGCTGAATAAGCTGGCGGGCGGAGACCGGGCTGAGTGATTCAGCCGCGTTCTGCGAGATGGCGCGTTTTACGCAGGCATAGCCGGAGGCCTGATAATAACGGGCGATCCACTGTTGCAGCCGATCATCGCCGCTGACCAGCCAGAGCGGCGTGTTGTATTCCGCGCCCGCCGCCGCATAGATATCGCTTTCACCCATGATTTCACCGTTAATCTGCACTCGGTAAAAAGCTCGGCCGTTAATGGTATGGGCCAGCACGCCGAATTCGCCGGCGGCGCTGTGATAGCCGATAAACATCAGGCCGTCGTACTGCTGCTGTTCCAGACCCTCGATCATCGACAAACCACGCGGTTTGCCCTGTACCAGACGGGCGCGGGGATCGATGTTCTCCGCCCGCAGATTGACCATGGCGGCATGGCTGTCGGCCACCACCACTTCAGCGGCGCCGCCGGCGAATGCGCCGTCAATCGCGGCATTCACTTCCTGCTCCATCAGTCCGCGTGCGAGCTGGTATTCCGCCGTGCCGGGACTGCATTGTTCCGGGCGCATCACCCCTGCAATTCCCTCAATATCCGCAGAAATAAAAACTTTCATCACCAATTCCTCAATCAGATAATGTTGCCGCCAGACGATCCAGAACCTGACGCAGCGCCGGACGGTGGTGTCCGCGAAAGCCGGTTACGGCATCCGCATTTAATAGAGCGTCCAGCACCGCGTGCTCGGTGGCATCGGCGGCGGCGCTCAGCAGCGGTTCCAGTTTGCCGTCCTCCGGCGGTTGCGGGTGCGGGCTTGTGGAAAAGGCCACGGCGATATCGCCGGAGCCGTGGCCCCAGTAGCTGCCCATTCGGCCCAATCCGGCGCCGGCGCGTTTGGCGATGCGCCGCAGCTGGCGGGCATCCAGCGGCGCATCCGTCGCCATAATAATGATGATCGAGCCCGCGTCTTTTTGCGGCGCCAGCTCAGGCAATAACGGCGCAATGGCTTCGCCGATCTGTACGCCGTCGAGCGTCAGCGCGCTGAGGGCGCCGAAATTCGCCAATACCAGCACGCCCAGCGTGGCGTTCAATTCCGGGATCAGACGCGATGCGGTGCCGATGCCGCCTTTCAAGCCGAAACAGCTCATGCCGCGTCCCGCGCCGACGCTGCCGCGAGCAAAGGTTTCTTCGGCGCACTCCAGCGCCTCACGCGCCATGTGTTCGGTAACGGCCAGCGCCTGAATATCGTTCAGCCAGCCGTCGTTGCACTCCAGCGCCAGCGGGTTAACGGTGGGCAAGGTACGGCCCAATTCGGGGTTATGGGCAATCGCATCCCGCGCCAGTGCGGTAAATAACGTTCCCACGGCCAGCGTATTGCTGAGCAGAATCGGCGTTTGCAGCAGGCCGAGTTCTTCAATCTGCACCAGTCCGACGGGCTTGGCGAAACCGTTTAATACCGCGGCGCCGCAGGGCAGGGGATGCGCGAACAGGTTCCTGTCGGCCGGCACAATCGCGGTGACGCCGGTCTGGGTTTCGCCTTTCGCCAGCGTGTAGTGTCCCACGCGAACCCCGGCGACGTCGCTGATGCTATTGCGCGGCCCGCTGGCGGAACGCGGCGTTCCCAACTGCTGCTGTTTCTGCCAGCGGCGCAGCAGCAGCGCGATTTGTTGCTGTTGGTAGGATGACATATCGCTTCCTTAACTTTTTAGTTTGGGATCGAGCGTATCGCCCAGCAGGTTGAAAGCCAATACGGTGAAAAAGATGGCCAGACCGGGGAAAACGCTGACGTGCCATAGGCCGGCCATCATCAGGCTACGGCTCATGGCCAGAATGTTGCCCCATTCAGGGACGTCGGGTTCCGGGCCGAGGCCGATAAAACTGAGGCTGGCGGCGGTCAGGATGCTGGTGCCGATACGCATGGTGAAATAAACGATCACGCTGGGCAGCGTGCCGGGCAAAAGGCCGAGCACCACCGACCAGGCAAAACCGGCCAGCGCCAGCCACATGGTGGGCATAAAGCTGTTGCCGATCGCCTCAACGACGGGTTGCTGGGTGCGGTGAGTGACCCCCAGGTCCCTCTTAAACAGTCCGCCGAGCCAGTGAATGTACTGCTGCGGCAGCGGATCGTTCAGCCCCAGTTGCTGGCGTGCGGATTCTACGGCTTCATTCAATAGAGGCATCTGGCCCGGCGTAAATACGTGCCGGATCGCCCGGCAGCAGTTTGATAAAACTGAACACTAACAGGGAGACCACCAGCAGAACCGGGATCATTTCCAGCAAACGTCGGACTATATAGGCAAACATTGTGTTCTCCCTATCCCTTCATAGCTCAAGCCGCAGGTGCGTTGCCCGCCTTGCGTCGACTGGGCGACAAAGCTCATTCATGAGCCTTGTCCGTAAAGGGACAACCTGTTGTCCCGCACCTTGAAATCTATGGGGTCTGTTACTTAAATTGCGCCTGATCGAAAACCAGCGAACCATCCGCCAGAATGTAAACGCCAGTCAGATTTTTCGCTTTCCCCCACCACGGCCACTATTTCCCCTTTATTCAAGGTGAATAAGATGCCTTTCAGCGCCAGATGTTTGCCGGAACGCCCGCTGAAGCTGACGCTCAGATCGTCGATTTCCAGCACCGGTCTGGGCGTTATACCGGGTGCAGCGGCGGTTACCGTGCCAGTTTGCATGATATCCGTCATTGTCACTCCGGTAGTTTGGGTCATAGCCAGATACGGCCGAGTTTATAGGTCAGGTAAGGCGAACTGTCCGCCGCCAGCCAGATGGGGCCGTCGAGATCGACATATACAGCCATAGTGGCGATCGGCAGAGCGGCCTCCATGGCCATGGAGGAACCCAACATACAGCCGACCATCACCTGCAAACCGTAAAGTTTCGCCTCTTCCACCATCGCCAGGGCTTCGCTTATGCCGCCGCACTTATCCAGCTTGATGTTAATCATTTCGTAACGGCTGCACAGTCCGGCGATATCGCCGCGGTGGTGGCAGCTCTCATCCGCGCAAATCGGAATGGGGTGGGAAAATCGCAGCAGGTCATCATCTTTACCTGCCGGCAGTGGTTGTTCCACCATACCGATCTGATAGCGGGTCAGCGCATCGAACAGGCTGCCGAGGTCCAGACCGCTCCAGGCTTCGTTAGCGTCGATAATCAGCCTGGTATCAGGCGCCACTTTACGAATGGCGGCGACTTTCTCCAGGATCAGGTCGCGATCCAGTTTGATTTTCAGCAACAATGCGCCGCGGGAAACCGCATCGGCGGCGGCGGCGGTCATGTTTTCCATACTGTCGAGAGAAAGGGTTTCCGCAGTCGTGACGGACTGAGGCGGCCGTATGCCGAGACTCTGCCACAGGCTCTGCTTTTCCAATGCCGACTTGAGCCGCCATAGCGCGCAGTTGAGCGCATTTCTGGCTGCCCCCGGCGCTAAATGGGTTTGTAACTGTTCGATGCTGAGGCCGTTTTCCACCGCTTCGACGACTTCCTGCAACTGGCGGCAAACGCTTTCCACCGACTCGCCGTAGTGCGGCGTTGGGGTTGATTCGCCTTGTCCAATAAAGCCTTGTTCTTCCAGCGTAACGCGAACCACGGAGACGGCGTTGCGGGTGCCGCGGGAGATGGTGAAAGGTCTGGCTAAAGGCAGGTTTACCGCTTCGATTTGCATATGGCGCATGGTTAATCCCGCCTCCCGTGCTGTTTAATATTCATGGCAACAATAATGTATTGTGAAAAATCATAAGGTGTCGATGAGAAGAGACGGTGACCGGCACCGTCGACGCCGGCGATTCAGACTTGTTAGCGAAGAGCGGCAGGCAAGGCCGGTGGATCGACATGACGCTTTTCTCATCAGTGATGGGGCTTCACAAGAATATTCCATGCGTCGCCATGGCTGACGAATACTTGTTCATGGGTAGGGTATAACCTGAGGGTATACCCTGATGATCTATGACTTTTTGTGATTGCCGCGAGGCAAGGTAGGCATTGTATCGCTAAGGCCGTATAATGCGCGCCAGTTTAACTTTACCCGCCGGAGATGATCCATGCGCCCTACAGGCCGAAGTGCACAGCAAGTACGCCCCCTTAAATTCACCCGCCATTACACCAAACATGCCGAAGGGTCTGTTCTGGTTGAGTTCGGCGATACCAAAGTTTTATGTAACGCTACGGTTGAAGAGGGGGTGCCGCGCTTTCTGAAAGGGCAGGGGCAGGGATGGGTGACTGCCGAGTACGGCATGTTGCCGCGCGCGACGCACAGCCGCAACGCGCGTGAAGCCGCAAGGGGCAAACAAGGCGGACGGACGATGGAAATTCAGCGGTTGATCGCGCGTTCGCTGCGTGCCGCCATCGATCTGAAAGCGCTGGGAGAATACACTATCACGCTGGATTGCGATGTGCTACAGGCGGATGGCGGCACCCGCACCGCGTCGATTACCGGTGCCGGCGTGGCGCTTGCCGATGCGCTGAACACTATGGTTGCCAACGGAAAGTTGAAAAAGAATCCACTGAAGGGCATGGTGGCGGCGGTATCGGTTGGCATCGTCGGCGGTGAAGCCGTTTGCGATCTCGAGTATGTCGAAGACTCTGCGGCTGAAACCGACATGAATGTGGTGATGACTGAAGATGGCCGCATGATTGAAGTGCAGGGCACCGCGGAAGGCGAACCCTTTACTCATGAAGAGTTGTTGTCTTTACTGGCGTTGGCGCGCGCGGGAATCGAGCATATCATCCAGGCGCAGAAAGCGGCGCTAGCCGATTAATTTTTAAACCGTCAGTTCCATTTGTTTCATCGGCCATTCCCGCGCCGGCGGGAATCTGCGAGAAAATATTTCAGGCGACAGGGCGTTGACGCTGACAGTCGAACCCTGCTTATCGCCGCGGGCGTACTCGCAGAGACGGCGAAAAATGGGCACCGGCCAGCTACGATCAATTCACTTACGATCTCAGGAGATGCAGTTAATGAAAGCCTATCAGCGCCAGTTTATTGAGTTTGCGCTCAGCAAACAGGTATTGAAGTTCGGTGAATTTACGCTGAAATCAGGGCGCATCAGTCCTTATTTCTTTAATGCCGGATTGTTTAACACCGGGCGGGATTTGGCGTTGCTGGGGCGCTTCTATGCCGAGGCGTTAGTGGATTCAGGGATTGCGTTCGACTTGCTGTTCGGGCCGGCCTACAAAGGTATTCCAATCGCCACCACCACGGCGGTGGCGCTGGCCGAACACCACGACCGCGATTTGCCATACTGCTTTAACCGTAAAGAAGCCAAAGATCACGGCGAAGGCGGGAATCTGGTGGGCAGCCCGCTGCAAGGGCGGGTAATGCTGGTCGATGATGTGATTACGGCGGGGACCGCGATCCGTGAATCGATGGCGATTATTGCCGCCAACCATGCCCATCTTGCCGGGGTTATGATTGCGCTTGATCGTCAGGAACGCGGACGCGCCGATATTTCCGCCATTCAGGAAGTTGAACGCGACTACCAGTGCAAGGTGATATCCATTATTACTTTGCAAGATTTAATCACCTATCTGGCTGAAAAACCTGAAATGGCGAATTATCTTGCCGCGGTTGAAACCTACCGCGATCGCTATGGCGTGTGAGCCGCGCTAAAACGACGTTATTGTTTCAGTTTTTCTCATCATGGCCGTAATGCCGCGGCGGGATGATGGCCGCATGCCTGCCTGAAGGCGTGCGGTTTGGCAGAAATCGCGGGTTTGAGAAGATCGCCGCACAATGCAGGCAGGCTTGCGACGTCAAGCCACAAGCGCCAAGTTTAATTCAACTGGGCGGCCAGCAACGGCCAGCGGGTGTCAAATTCCTGGGTTGGGCGATAGCGAAATTCGGAACGAATAAACCGTGAAAGCATGCCTTCACAAAATGCTAAAAGCTGGCTGGCCAGCAGCGTCTCATCATGTTGAAAGCCTTTGCCGCCGCGTAATTTTTGCTCGCGCAATACCTGACGCAACTGCGATTCGATGCGTTCAAATAATTGATTGATACGGCCTTGCAAGCGGTCCTGTTCAAACATCAGCGCATGCCCGGTCAGAATACGGGTCAACCCCGGATTCCGTTCAGCAAACCCCAGAATAAGCAATAAAATCAGGCGCAGACGGTTAAATGTCTCTTTTTCATCTTGCAGAATCAGGTTGATGCGGGTCGTCAGGCTATCCTCAATAAACTCGATCAGGCTGTCAAACATCCGCGTTTTGCTGGGAAAATGACGGTAAAGCGCCGCCTCAGACACCCCAACGTTCGCTGCCAGTTTTGCCGTGGTAATGCGTTGGCTGCCATCGCTGGATTCCAGCATTTGCGCCAACGCCTGCAAAATTTCCTCGCGACGATTCCTTTTCGTATTTTCTTTCTCTGCCATGTTCTGAAAAGACCCTTGCTAAAATTTGACGGACAAACACCCGCTAGCGCCATCGTCAAGAACCCTTGTCTTTTTCAAATTAGTGCCGCGTCGGCGTTCCTTCGCCGACGCGCCGTAATCTGAGAGCGGATAGAGTATCTCTATGGCTTATATGAATTTTTTACCGCTACCGGGTGGCAGGCAGGGACGCGTCAGTTACGACCCGAATGGCCGAAGCCGCCTTCCCCGCGTTCGCTGCTGACGAAATCGTCGACCAGATTAAATTCAACCTGAACGACCGGCACGATCACCATCTGGGCGATACGTTCGCCGGGCTCAATGGTGAAGGCCTGTTGACCGCGGTTCCAGACGGAAACCATTAACTGCCCTTGATAATCAGAGTCGATCAGGCCAACCAGATTACCTAATACGACGCCGTGCTTGTGGCCCAGTCCGGAACGGGGCAGCACCATCGCGGCCAGATTGGCGTCGGCAATGTGGATCGCCAGCCCGGTGGGGATCAGAACGGTTTCCCCTGCCTTCAGTTCCACGGCCTGATCCAGACATGCCCGTAGATCCAGCCCGGCGGAGCCAGGCGTTGCATAGGTTGGTAACGGGAATTGCTGACCAATTCGCGGGTCAACAATCTTTAGGTCGATTTTTTTCATCATAACGGCTGACAATCTCGTCGATTAAGTTTTGGCCAAGAAGACGTTTATCGCATTGTGACAACTGCTTGTCTCCGTTGTGCCAGAAAAGATGTAATGCATTGGTTTCACTGTTAAAACCATGCCCGGATAGGGAGACGTCGTTGGCGCAGATTAAATCCAGATTTTTACGCGCCAGCTTTTGCCGGGCGTATTCTTCCACATTCTGGGTTTCGGCAGCAAACCCGACAACATAAGGCCTATTTTCATCCATGGCGGCGACATCCGCGATAATATCCGGATTTTTTATCATGGTGATACGCATTTCATCACCCTGCTTTTTGATTTTTTCGTCAGCCACCTGTTTGGGGCGATAATCCGCAACGGCCGCGCAGCCGATGACGATATGCTGCCGCGCGGCTTCCGCCATCACCGCCTGCCGCATATCCAGCGCGCTATCGACGTCAATTCGCCTGACGTTGGCCGGGGTCGCCAGCGAAACCGGTCCGGCGACCAGCGTCACCTTTGCGCCTCTGTCTGCGGCGGCCTGAGCAATCGCAAATCCCATTTTTCCCGAGCTGTGATTACTGATGAAGCGCACCGGATCCAGCGCCTCGCGTGTCGGGCCTGCGGTAACCATAATATTCAGATGTTGCAAGTCGGCGGCGGCGGCGAAATGGCGCCGGGCCAGTTCAACAATCGCCAGCGGATCAATCATTCTGCCGGGGCCGACGTCGCCACAGGCCTGGCTGCCGCTGTCCGGTCCCCAGATAGGCAAACCGCGCGCGCTGAGCCTGCTCAGATTGTCCTGAGTCGGCCTGGCTTGATACATCTGCTGATTCATCGCCGGGGCAACGGCGATGGGCGCAGGGGTCGCCAGACACAGGGTTGTCAGCAGGTCGTTGGCCATGCCGGTGGTCAAACGCGCGATCAAATCGGCCGTGGCCGGCGCCAGAATAACCAAATCGGCCCATTTTCCCAGCTCAATGTGGCCCATCGAGGCTTCCGCCGCCGGGTCAAACAGATCGTCCGCCACCGGGTGGCCGGATACGGCTTGCATCGTCAGCGGCGTGATAAAGGCCTGTGCGGCCTGCGTCATGACGACGCGTACCTCAGCGCCGCCGTCGCGCAGGCGCCTGACCAGTTCAGGACATTTGTAGGCCGCGATACCGCCGCTGATACCAAGCAAAATTCGTTTGCCTGAAAGAGCTTTGTCAGAAGAGAGCCCATTCGGGCTGGAAAGTGCCGTCATCATCGTGGTCCGATAAAAACCCTAAAGAGGGCGTTATTTTATCATAACCTTGGCTCATGAGATGAATCTTAAGCCGCCGGCCTGTTTTCCTGATAAAAATTGCGAACCGATTCGCAGCCGGCTATCGCCGGCATCGTTCCGGAATGCGGGTCGTGTCATGATGGCGTTCTGCCGGAAAGGAGGTTCGATGGATTGGGGTGATAAGCAGGCGCCGCGGGAAAAACTAGTCAGTTTAGGCGCTGAAGCGCTGACGGATACCGAACTGCTGGCGATTTTTTTACGCACCGGAATACCCGGCATGAACGTCATGCAGCTGGCGGCGAGCCTGTTGGTGCAGTTCGGCTCCCTTCATCAATTAATGTCCGCCAATCAGGCCGAGTTTTATCGGGCGAAAGGCATCGGTATTTCAAAATATGCGCAATTAAAAGCGGTGGCGGAATTGTCGCGCCGGCTGTTTTCATCGCGTTTGGCGAAAGAAAACGCGATGCTGAGTCCTGAAATTACCGGACAGTACCTGCAATTATTGCTGGCACGTCAGGAGCGGGAGGTCTTTTTAGTCATGTTTTTAGACAATCAGCACCGGGTTATTCGTCATCAGGAGATGTTTGCTGGTACTATTAACTGCGTGGAAGTACACCCGAGGGAAATTGTGCGCGAAGCATTGAAATCCAATGCCGCAGCTTTGATTCTGGCGCATAATCATCCATCTGGGAAGGCGGAACCTAGTCAGGCCGACCGTGCGATAACCGAACAAATTATTAAAGCCTGCCTGCTATTAGAGATTCGCGTGCTTGATCATCTGGTCATTGGGCACGGTGAGTACGTCTCTTTTGCCGAGCGTGGATGGATTTAACTGAGAATTCCGCGATCCGGGGAGATCTTTAGCTGTTCGGGACTTGAGCACTTACGCTTCAAAGCGTATACTACGCCACCTTTGAGAATCTTGGGTGTGGCGGTAAGAGCCTATCTCAGCAGGTTTATCCTGATGACGGAGTCTTTTCAGTGAAGTTGCTGAGATGGGCTCTAGAGCCTGACGAGGCGGCCAAATCCTATACGAAGCTCGAGCTGATTTTGATTTTTGGAGAATAGACATGTCCCGAGTCTGCCAAGTTACTGGCAAGCGCCCGGTGAGCGGTAACAACCGTTCCCATGCACTGAACGCGACTAAACGCCGTTTTCTGCCGAACCTGCACTCACATCGTTTTTGGGTTGAGGGTGAAAAGCGCTTTGTAACGCTGCGCGTATCCGCTAAAGGTATGCGTGTTATTGATAAGAAGGGTATTGAGACGGTTCTGGCCGATCTGCGTGCCCGTGGTGAAAAGTATTAAGGAACTGAATCATGGCTAAGGGTGTTCGCGAGAAGATCAAGCTGGTTTCTTCTGCTGGTACTGGTCACTTCTATACCACCACGAAGAACAAGCGCACGAAGCCGGAAAAATTGGAATTGAAGAAATTCGATCCAGTTGTCCGTCAGCATGTGATCTACAAAGAAGCTAAGATTAAATAATTTTAGTGGATTGCTAAAAACCCGGCTTCGGCCGGGTTTTTTTATGCTGCGCGGTACCAACCACTCTATAGTGGCGAATGCCGATACCGTTATCGATAATGCTGCCGTCAACGATGTCCTTCTTGCGTTATGCTCATCTAGTCAGAATATTCCAGGAGACGAGCCATGCCAGAATTACCAGAGGTTGAAACTAGTCGTCGGGGCATCTCGCCCTACCTTGTCGGCCATACCATTCTCTATGCCGAAGTCCGCAATTCCCGCCTGCGCTGGCCGGTTTCCAGCGAAATTTTATCGCTTAGCGATCAGGCTGTGCTGGGGGTTCATCGGCGCGCGAAATATCTGCTGATTGAACTGTCCGCTGGCTGGATAATTGTTCATCTGGGCATGTCCGGTAGTCTGCGTATTCTGCCTGAGTACACTGCGCCGGGGAAACACGATCACGTCGATTTGGTAATGGATAACGGCAGGGTGTTGCGTTATACCGACCCTCGCCGCTTCGGCGCCTGGCTGTGGAGCGATAATCCCGAACAGAGTTCGGTACTCGCGCATTTGGGACCAGAACCGCTGAGCGATGATTTTTCCGGCGCCTATTTGCATCAAAGGTCACGCGGCAAAAAGACGCTGATTAAGCCCTGGATTATGGATAACAAAGTCGTGGTCGGCGTGGGGAATATCTATGCCAGCGAATCGCTGTTTGCTGCGGGCATTCGTCCCGATAGAGCGGCGGGGTCATTAACTGAAGTGGAAGCTACGCGGCTGGTAGAGACCATTAAACAGGTCCTGCTGCGTTCAATTGAGCAAGGTGGGACAACCTTGCGGGATTTCCTGCAATCCGATGGCAAGCCCGGGTACTTTGCTCAAGCATTGCAGGTTTACGGCCGTGCGGGAGAGCTTTGCCGAATTTGCGGTACGTCAATAGAAGTGGCAAAACACGGACAGCGCAGCACTTTTTTTTGTCGTCGTTGTCAGAGATAGTCTATTAATAATCAATAATTACGGTCGAATTACGTTATGCGACCACTGATTGGCTAATAGTTTCCATAAGGTTTTATTTTTTAAGGTATAAAAAAGTAGAGTAAAGGATTTGGTAAATGAGTAATGATTATTCTTGTTTGGCAAGGCACCCGCTTGACAAACAGCATATAAAATTAACATATGTAACACATTTTTACTGCAATCAACATAATATGGATTCAGTCATCAGCCTACTGAGAAAGTATGAACAACTCCCAGAAGATATTCGTACTGCAGTTGAATTTGTTATTATTGATGATAACTCGCCAATTGAATATGAAACAGGTGAGTTTGATTTAAATATCACCTGGCTGAGAATAAAAGAAGATATAAAATGGAATCAGGCAGGTGCTAGAAATTTGGGTGTCACCTATGCCAAGTCGGATAAATTTATTGTAACGGATTTAGATCACGAACTACCAGAAACAACATTTAGATATTTAATTAAAGCGAAAAATCCAGGGCGGAATTTTTATAAAATATATCGCGAAAGTAAAGAGGATGGCGTCCTTCATCGAGGGAAGATATATAATAAAGGGGATCTTTATTATGGTCATCCAAATACCTTCTTTATGTCGCGAGCCAGATTTATACGTTTTTTTGGTTATGACGAAGAGTTTTCCGGAAATTACGGATCGGAAGATTTTCGATTCGTGAAATTTCAAAAATATCATGGGTCTAAACAGCATTATTTGCCAAAAAAAATAAGATGTTTTGAACGAACAGTAGACAGAGATGAAAGCTATCATTCGTTACAGCGGGATTTGGCTGGCAATACGCCCATTGATTTGAGAAAAAAAGAAGAGTGTGATCTGTTTGGCGATGAATATGGACAAAGTAGAATATTTCTTAATTTTACCTGGGAAATAAAATATCGCCATAATAAAAGGCCGAATACTTTACCGCCATTAAAAAAATGGTGGAAACCTCTCTGGTGGTTCAGATATTGTTTCGCTCCGCTTTCGCGGTAATGAGTATTTTTGAAAATGCCCTTCACAAAGAGGGTTTGATTGCGAACAGGGCATTTGAGTTAAATGGCACAGCTAGCGTAGCTTGGCACGCAACGCTTTTTCTATGGACGCCGGCAGAAAATGAGAAACATCGCCACCGTGTTTTGCGACTTCCTTAACCAGGGATGACGAGATAAAGGACCACTCTTCAGAAGGCATCAGGAACACGCTTTCCAGCGCAGGCAGCAGGTGGTGATTCATTTTGGCGAGTTGAAGTTCATACTCGAAATCAGAAACCGTGCGTAATCCACGCACCAGAATATTGGCTTTTTGGCTCTGTGCGAAATGCGCCATCAGTTCGCTGAAGCCGATAACTTCCACATTGGGCAAATGTTGCGTGACCTCTTTTGCCAGCGCCACGCGTTCCTCAAGCGTAAATAACGTATTTTTGCCTGGACTGGCGGCAATCGCCAGCACCAGATGGTCGAACATGTGCGATGCGCGGGTCAGCAGATCCAGATGGCCGTTGGTCAGCGGATCGAAAGTTCCGGGATAAATCGCTTTAGTCGTCATGGCGTTCCTCCGCTCTGTGCGCAAAACCACGCTCAATCAGTGAGCCCGGGGCGGCAGATAAGGTTCGAGTAATGAGAGTAACTTCTGCAACGCCCCCTGATTCTGGTGCAAAACCTCTACGGCATGTCGGCCATAGTAGCGACGATAGTCTTCATCGGCGAGCAGATTGCCCACTTCTTTAGCCAGCGATGCGGTATCGGTAACCGTAATCAGCCCGTCTGCCTGTTCAAGCTTGTTGCAGATATCTTTGAAGTTAAACGTGTGTGGCCCCATCAGTACCGGAATGGCATGCGCGGCCGCCTCCAGCGGATTATGCCCGCCGCGTTCCACCAGGCTGCCGCCGACAAACGCCAGGTCGGCAATGCCGTATAGCAGCATGAGTTCGCCCATGGTGTCGCCGACAATAACCTGAGTGGCGGCGGAAGGCGTCTCCCCGCTGCTGCGCAGAATATAGTTGAATCCCAGCTCTTGCGTCAGCGCTTGCGTCGTAGGGAAACGTTCCGGATGACGGGGAACCAGGATCAGCAAGAGATCGGGAAAAGTCGCCAGCAGCTGGCGATGGGCCGCTAACACAATCGCTTCCTCGCCCTCATGGGTGCTGGTCGCGATCCACACCGGACGGTGCGGCGCCCACTGACGCCGGAGCGTCACCGCGCGCGCCGCCAGTTCCGGCGTAACGGAAATATCAAACTTGAGGCTGCCGGTGACCGCCAGGCTGGCGCGTTTTAGACCGAGATCGATAAACCGTTGCCCGTCTTCCTGATTTTGCGCGGCGACCAGCGTGATTCGTTGCAGAATATTGCGGGTCAAACTGCCTATTTTTTTATAACCGACGGCAGATCGCGCCGACAGACGGGCATTGGCTATCACCAGAGGGACTTTACGCCGGTGTAATTCGGCAATCAGGTTCGGCCACAGCTCGGTTTCCATGATGATCACGACTTTAGGACGCACCTGATTAAAGAAACGCTTCAGGGCGCAGGGCAGATCATAGGGCAGATAGACATGATAAACCGAGTCGCCGAAGGCTGAGCGCACGCGTTCGGAGCCTGTGGGCGTCATGGTGGTGACGGTTATCGGCAGATCGGGATAACGATGGCGTAACGCTCTGACCAGCGGAATGGCCGCCAGCGTTTCTCCCACGGAAACGGAGTGCAGCATGATGCCGTCGGGTTTGACTTTTTCCGCGCAGAAACCGTAGCGCTCGCTCCAGCGTCGGCGATAAGCGGGCGCTTTGCGGCCTCGCAGCCACAATCGGATCCATATCAATGGTTGGATTAGGTATAAAAGAACGGTGTAGAGGGTTTGTAGCATGCGTTTTACTATAGTTGGTTATCGCTGGTGGCGATTTTATCGGGTTACGCAGGAGAAGGCTATTTGTAAAACCGAGGACCGGCATTGCTCGCGTTGATAGCGGGTAGTTGATGTCTTAACGTGCGCCAGACAGGCTGACGCAGCTTGAGCGACTGGTAAGGTGGCGTTTGGGGGAGCCGCGTCTGTGGTGAACTATATCTGAGGCTGGCGCATACAAAAAAACCGCGATGTTATTTCGAATGTTGGTAGATTTTTGATAGCAAACCACGACGCACTTATATCCGGTTAGCGAATGCCTAGTGATGCTCTGTACGCCAGCGCATAGACAAAATGAGGGCTCGGAGAGCCCTCAAGCAGTTATTGGGACAATCAAGATATTTTGAATACAGGCTCTCACCACTGATATGGATATCAGATAACTTTCTTTTTCATACATGTAAGACATTTTATGTATAGAAAATCCGTGTTTTCTATACACGTTGAACAGCTGATTCTCAAAAAAGAAGGAATCTTCCATGTGAGTGGATTTATGACGATTAGCGGGGATTATTGTCTTGACATCGGCTGGGCGCGGCTCGTTCTGATACTCTTGGTTTACTTTGACAATGCTATCGTGCCATCCTTCCTAAGTCAGAAGAATAGCTTCACGAGCACGCTCTTCATGAGTTGTATTATGCAGGCGTTCAAGCTCAATTTATGATCATCATTGATAAAAATTTCATGGCTGAAATAGTTAATGGGAAATTAAATTATCTCAATAACTAACGTTATACATTCATCTTTTTACTCATTGATTTTCTTATTTTTTTGCGCCAGCCTTTTATAGGTATAAAAAAACAAATTATTTTTTTTAGAAGTTTTAAAATTATTTTCTTTAATTGTGTTGGGAGCGGTATTATTAGTTTGTATTCTGAAAATATTTTGTGGCAGCTATTTTCGTTTCCTAATGTGGTAATATTTCCTGACGCGTCTAACGTTATGGTATATAAGCTACATCTCATTATATTGTTAGTTATATTTTTTATTTCTATCTGATGGTTCTTTTTGTTTGGGCTATGTTCTATGATTAAAAAATCAATTGACCTTTCCATCTTTTGACAAAAAGAATCACATAATCTTATTACTGCTTCATCACTTGTATTATGATAATGCGAAAACCATACTAGTAATACTATTTTTTTATTTTTGACGTTATCGTAAAATCTCTGTATGCGGCGCCTATATTTTTTCGCGATATCTGGAAACGAATCCTTAAAAGGTACTTCCGTAGGGAAATCATGGTAGAAATAAAAATCTGTCCTTACATTTTTATAATAATCACAAGAATTATCGTTCTCTATTGAAATATCTTTTTCTAACAGTATAAAATCCTCTGGATTGAGGAAGTTTTCAAAATTATTTAATAAAAGAGTAAATCGCTCTTCAAACCCAGCATTTGTTAACCAATCAAAAGGCCCTGAGCATATCCGTAATCCGTTTTTTTTTAAATATTCACTACATGCACAATCACGGCCTATTGAATAAATAATATCATAGTTTTTCATAATATGTCGCTTATTAATCAGGGTCAAAGAAATTGAATGCATTATCTAGACTATGGATCTTCTT
Organism: Brenneria bubanii; assembly: GCF_022378355.1. Lineage (GTDB taxonomy): Bacteria > Pseudomonadota > Gammaproteobacteria > Enterobacterales > Enterobacteriaceae > Brenneria > Brenneria bubanii. The sequence continues at coordinate 51,632 of NZ_JAKMAJ010000005.1, read as the reverse complement.
TTGTTTTTTATACCAATCGTAGGATTTTGCGATATGTCCTAAATCTAGAGCTTGATATCCAAAGCAACCTAAATCATAGGATAATATTTTTGCTGTTGGACCAAGAATTATAATGACAACTCTAGATGCATTTATTTTTTTTCATTTTAAAAATATTACCATAACTTTCAAAAACATTTATAGATGGCGCGTATTGATATTCTATAGATTTTAATTTTCGAAAATATTATTTTCAATAGTATCAAAGATTGTGTTGCCACATATTACTGTAATGTCTTTTTTTGCCATATTTGTCTGATTTTTTCAAAATATGCGGAGTAATCATATTTTTTATAATATGAGTAAGCTAGTGTTATTTCTGCGCTATAATAAGTTTTAGAATAATCGATATATCTCTTTCCACGATGCTACGAAATCTTACTTCTGAAGAGCGCCAAAATTTTTTATTTATATCAGTTAAGTTTTTTCTGTAATAACCCACTCGTGGGATAGCGATAAATATCTTATCATTGTGAGAGGATAAGATATCTATTAATCGTTTTGATAACGCTGACGAAACTACCTGGAATGGAATACTGTTATTACATATAAGATTCAATTCACCATCACCAAATCGGCAAATTGAGGCTCTTTGTTCAATAAACTCATTAATGGTTTCGTCGACATTTTTTATAATAGGGGGGTAACTCTTTGAAATCATCAACTAATTCATACTTTAATGATTCGATTAATGATGCTGTATGTTCTTTATCAATATTTTCCTTAAGGTCTATTTTTTTAGATATTTTAAGTTATTGATTAAATTTTTAATTCCCATGATGTAAACCTGCAGTAATAAATTTTTTTATTTCATAAATGGCTGATTTAGCATCAATTGTACTGATTATTAACCCTTTCTTATATACACTAATGCGCTCCGCTGGAGCTCCTAAATTAAAACATGCTACAGGCATATCCATAATTATTGCTTCTGATGTAGTATAGGAAAATGTTTCAGGCCAGATTGATGGTATAAATATAATATCTATTTCGTTTTTTTCTAAAATATTTGGTAATTGCTCTCGTTTGTATTCCCCGATCACTTTGGTTTTTTCTGTCTTATTGTTATAATTTCCTATAACAACCATGTTTATATCTGAAATGGTTTCTATATAAGATTCAATTTCAGTTAAGATATCGGATCCTTTTGATTGTCTCGTGATACTTCCTAATATACCAATATTTATATTTTTATGAGCTGGTATTTTTACTGTTCTTAAGAATGGGATGTCATGCAAAACGATTTTTATTTTGTTACTTAAGCATGGGTAGACCTTAGTAAATATGTCTCTTCCTGATTGGGAAAATACGATAATTTCATCAGCGTAATTTTTTAAAAAATAATTCCATTTATCCCGCCAAACATCAATTTCAATACCAGGTGATACAGAAATATCATCATGCTTATTTGTAGGGAAACATTCGCTACAACCTTTGCCAAGAGGTATACCACAGAATTTTCCATTTTTTGTTAAATTAAAAAATGGACATACAGGGAAAAAATCATGACCTCGAATTGATACGATCACATTGTCTTTTTTTAACCTGCATATCAGTTCTAGAACAGCATAAGTATTAGGCCATGTGACTAAGTTATTCACAATAATTTTGGATAAGGGTATCTTGGAAATAAACTTTTCTACCAATGATAGATTTTTCAATATTAAAATATACTCCATTTTTTTATCAAATAGAGTGATTTTATATGTTTTAAATGATCTCAAATATTGAACGCGAACAATGCTATTGTTGTATCTTGTTTTATCTAATATGTTAAAAAAATAACTTTCTGTTCCGCCGCCTAAAGATAGGTCGAAGAATAATGTAACTTCTTTATCTGAGCATATTTCAATTAATTTTTTGTTGTCTAGTTTTTTATCTGGTGGTATTGTGGTTTTATTGACAGATATTCCTAAGAGTTTATATTCTGTCATTATGTCTGTTTTTTTTACTCTGAGTATAGTGATGCCTAAAAACTTATATTTAGTGACTGCACCATTTATTTTTTTAGTAAATAGCATATAATTTAATGCCTCATTTTTTCACATGCTACAACACTATATAATTCATTGTAGAGATGTTCTTTTAAGTAAGATGTTTCTGAATTTTTTCGGGAACTATTTATGATTTCAGTATTTTTAATCAACTCGCCGTGCTCCCCTGAAAAGTTTTCTTTCTTTAAAGATAATGCGTCGGTATCTTATTTTTAGGTATTTCATGTTTAGAACGAGGGTGTGATTTTTTAAATGAAAAAATAATTAAGTTTTTCATTCTACTGAAACTCATTTTACCTCGCATGAAATCTCGAAAAGTAATAAATATTGTGCTAGTTATTGATTTTTTTTGATACTCCATTCTTATAAAGTATTTAAAATAGAAAATTTCTATCATTCTAAATTCGCTCTTAGCCTCTTCAAGATCGAGTGTGGATAATGAATGATGAATCTCATTTAAACAGCACAACGATAATTTATGATTTTCCATCATATTAATTGTTCTAAAAATATCATTATCAATGCCATAAAATGCAAGCCTTTCCTCAAATATATAACCTTTGAATGACATGATTTTATTTGTTGCATCTTTAGATAGTGTTAACCCCGACATGGCTGATATGATTTTTGAATCAACCTTCCCTTCAGGTATAACTATATTAGGGCGATTGTTTAAATGCGGATAATATTGAACATACTCGCCATCTTTTTTTACCATTATTTTAGGAGTTATAATATCGAAATTACTATTGATGGATATTTTTTCTAAAAAATTAGTAGGTAAAATAGAGTCTTGATCTAATATTGAAATGTAATCAAATTCTTTTTTTATGAAAAAATTATAGATTTTGGATAAGGAAATGTTTCTAGTGTCCTGATATATATTTACTTTGATGTTTTTTCGTGAGCATAAAAAAAGAAAATCAGCAACATCATTTTCCTCTAATAAATGCGGGCCATTATTCCAAACACATAATTCTAGCTTTATGTTTTCAAGTTTACATCTTAAGAGACTTTTGAGAGTATCAGAATCTTTTAATGCTGAATTATAAATTATTACAATAGATGTTATATTCATATCATGGGTGCCGAAAATTATACTATGGAATTTTTTATTACTTTATACTCATGTATTTTATTCTACTGACGATCCCGTTTATAAATTTCCCTTTTCTAAATTCATGCTTCGATTTTTTCTTCCACTGGATAGGTGTTACCGCTTTGGCAAGTGGCACATCTTGCCAGGTTGATTGCTCATAGGCTTGTTTGAAGAAAATGGTTGAGGGATATTGGCCCCATTCACTCCACGGTTTGGTAGTGCCTACGTAGTGAATAAATATACTCTCATCACTGATTATTTTTTTATAATCCTGATGCGTCTTGTCTTTTAGTTCACTTTTAATACTGTAGATGCAGTTGAATTTTCTAGGAAGAATAATAGTCTTCCGATATAGAAGTATGTTAAGCGCATCTTGATCAGGATATTTAAGTGCAGTGTTTTCTTTGATAAATAAAAGGGTCTTTTGAGTTAATTGATTAATTTTCCAGTTATTTAAATGAGCAAACATTACTCCTGAGTTAAAATAATGTTCCTCTATTTCGGGTTTCTCTAATCGAGTAGCACATTGCTTTTGCGTTTCTTTAATATCAGGTACAACCGCACAGATAGACAAGTTAAATTCAAGCTTTGATAATTCTTTAATGCTGCCTTTGCACATTACATCAGCATCTAGATACAGCAAAGTATCGATAGCGTCGCTTAAGTAATCAAAGGCGATAAGCCTAAAATAGGCGGAGCATGGCCATCTATTTTGCGGCAAATCGGCTAGCTGCGCGGTATTGACCTTATATAGATGGACATTCACATGAAATTTATTCGCCATAGTGGTGAATCTATGGACGATATCATCGTCAACATAATCAGTAAATAAATGAAAAGTTAGCGGGATATCATTGTTGATGACGATAGAGGTTGCTGAAATGGCCGCGCCAAAAATAAAATTTTTATCTATGCCATACGCAATGTTAAAAAAATTGCTATCGGTATCATTACCTATGATATCTATCGTTCTTTCGATAATAGTGTCTTTGTTGAAATACATTTTTTTCTCGTGAGTATTATCGGTTGGATAGCTTCTTTACGAAGTATTTAAGGTAAGTGATAAACGATGAGCCAAATCTTTTTTGGTGAAACATATGCTTAGCACAGTATCTTAGCTGATTTGCATCCTGAGGCTTTTGTAGTGGTGCATCTTTCCAGGGCGAAACCTGCTTCGCCTGCTGAAAAAAATGGGTGCTGGGATAGTTCGCCCATGCATGCCAGGGTTTGGTCGGGCCGATATAGTGGATAAACACGGTACTGTCGTTGATCGGATGAGGATAGCTCTGGCCGGGCTTACATTTAAGCTCATAGTTAATACTGAATTGCGTATTGTATTTCTTATCAAGAAAAAGGATATGGCCCGGTAATAGAATATTAAGAATATCCTGATCGGGATAGGATATTTTCCCTTTGGTTTTATTATCCGTTAACAGGTTCATCGTTTTCTGTGTGACGTGAAAATCATGCCATTTTTTTAAATTGATTAGCAGGAAACCAGAGTTAAAATACCCCTTATCAACTTCCGGCGTCGCCAGTCTTTGTGCGCATTTAGCCCACCAGTTATGCGAACCCTCAGCTACCGCTGCAATGATATGGTGGCTGATATCTAAATCAATTAATTCCTGTAGCGAACCATTACAGGTAATGTCGGAATCCAGATAAACGATCTTATCCAGCGTATTGCTGAAATAGTCGGTAATAATAAAACGGAAATAGATCGCATAAGACCAATTCTTGGTGCTGGGCAGCTGTTTTAGCCAGTCGCAGTTAACGATATAGAATGTGATCGTTGTGTTATATTTTCGCGCCAGTTCACGGAATTTTTCCCGTTCATCAGTTTCCAGCGTATCGGTAAAAACATGAAAGGCCAACTGCTGAGAAGGATTATTCATCAAAACGGATGCGATGGAAATGGCGCAGCCAAAAAGGAAATTTTTATCTGTGCCGAAAGAAATATTTAACGCCGGCCCGGTTTCCGATTCGGCGCTAAATGAAAATTCGATAGTCTCGGTAATAACATCGTTTTTATTGAAATACATAATAATCTCAGCAATAACGTTTTTCGTGATGCGACAGATGAAATCGATTAGCGGTTCGATATAAACCGAATCGTCTCTTTGATTTCCTGATAATATTTTTCATCATAAAAACGGCTTATCGAATCTTTAATAATATCGGCAGACGGCAATGCTGCCTGATTGATGATGCTTTGCAAGATAGATGTCAGGGCAGTGGTTTCGCCGGGAGGATATAACTTTCCATTGATGTCATTTTTGATGATATCGCCCGGTCCGGAGGGGCAGTCGCTGCTGATGCAGTAAATACCGTAGGACATCGCTTCCAGCAGCGTCATGGGGAGCCCTTCAAACGCCGAGCTCATAACGAACGCAGAGACGCGAGGGATGTTTTGCTGGATATAGTCCCATGGCGCAGCCTGCCAGCCATGCCAGTGAACGCGCTCGTCAATGCCTTGTTTTTGCGCATAGTCCCTGCATTGCTCTGCATCGGAACCATCGCCAATGAAATGGCATTCCCACTTCCCCGTCAGACCAGAGAGCGCATCAAGCATATCTTTAAGCCGTTTCTGACCGGTAAACTTCAATCTTCCAACGTAGATAAAGACCGCACTGTCGGTATCGACAGGACGGGGAGTAATCGTCGTTTGCGGCGTTACGGGATTAAAAATCACTGTAATACGCTGCTCTGGCACGCCGCGATCGATTAACTGTTGTTTGATGCCGGAGCTGATCGCCAGGTGGTAATCTGCCGCAAGTACCCGATCGGCGTGCTTTTTATGATCTAGCGAATAATGTATCCATGAAACAAGCGGGATAGCTTTGCGACTGCGTTGAATAGAGCGTGAAGCGATATGACAGGTGGGCGTATCGAAAGCGATAACCACATCGGGGCGCGTCGTCTCAATATGGCGTCGTAGCGCGGAGATAAACCTTAGCCGTCGTATAAATGAAATTTTAGTACTTGAGTACGCATAAACCGCGTTTTTACCTGCAAGCCAGCGCTTGTCCATTCTGTCGTCACGGCAAAGGAAATAGAGCGTATAGCTGTTGCTGGTTTCAGGATCGTCAGTGAGAAAACGGGTGACCTTTTGTATTACCGTTTCAATGCCGCCGAATCCGGATACGGCTTCGCCAACGAAGAGTATATTCATATTGATTCAATCTTGCCGTGGATTAGAGGGATTTACGCTCGGTTCTGCGTTTTATCTTCTCGGCTTTAATGGTGGCTTCGCCAAGCAGATTTTTTTCAGCTGTCACTATCGTGTGCAACGGCTGATTAAAATAAATTTTCAGAAAATAAAAGATATCCGTTTTTGTCAGGCCGATATCCAGCGACGAAAAATATAAACCGATAAGATCTTTATTGCGCCAGCGGGTGGGAACCTTTGCCCTTATCTGGGAGCGATGCAAGTCAATCACCGATATTTTCAGTTCGTCGCTGCCCGGCGTATAGGGCAGTTGGAGTAGAAAATGACAGATATAGCAATCCCGGTGGTTAACGCCGCTGGCGTGCATGTTGCGCACCATTTCCGCCACCCGGCGGATAATCGATCTTTTCTCCCGCGGCAGCGGCCGGTTGCGCGGCCACTCGGCGCAGTAATCCTCTAGGCTGATCGCCGGGTTAAGGTCTTCCGTAATAATAAAAGAGTGGCGACGCAAAGGATTCAAACCACGCTGACCAAAGCCGACGCCGCGCATGGTGTCTACGCCCGCCTCGGCCAGACGGTGAATGGCATGCCATTCGCGATCGGCGCCCAATACCGGTAGCCTGAGTGAAAGCAGGTTTTTCAGCGCTTCTTTCAACGTGGTGCCGCGATGTATTTTGATAAAATACGACTGGTCGCCCAACGTGAAACGTAAGGTTCGTCGGCTTTCAAGCGCCCGAAATATCTCGCCGTCGAGCTTGTCGACTTCTTTAAAGGGATCTTTATTTTTCCATAAAGAAGCGAAAGGTGGTTTTAATTCAATCATGCTGCTCATTTACTCATGGCCGCCTGAAATGAGCAAGGCGGCTTTCTCCGGTAAACTGTATAAGTCTTCGCTATCAGCAAAACGGCGGGCATTGTGCGCCCAGCTGCGTAAACTGTCCGGCGCGCTCAGCGCGTCCTGCAACGCGGCGTTCAGCGCGTCCTGGCTGTATGGCGAAGGGATGACGCGTCCCGCCTGCGCCTTGTCGATATAAAAAGCATAGCCGCACACCTCGGTGACCATCACCGGCAACCCGGCGGCGATCGCTTCCAGCAGCACGATGCCGGCCGCCTCCTGATAGGCTGGATGCATCAGCAGATCGGCGGCGGCCATAAAGTCCGCAATATCATCGCGACCGGCGAAAAATCGCACATTGTCACCAATGCCCGACTGGGCTGCCAGCGACTGGTAGCGCTCGGCTTTATCCTGTCCGACGACCAGATACACCACGCGCCGGCGCAGTTCGTCCGGCAGGCTGGCGATGGCTCGGATGCTGCGCTCGACGCCTTTGCGTTTGAAATCGGAACCGACCTGAAGCAGCACGATGGCGTGTTCATCAATACCCTGCGCGCGCCGGAATGTCAGGCGGGTGTCGGGCGCGCGGCGATCGTATTTACGGTCGAGGGAGATACCCGGCGGCAGAATGAAGAAGCGTTCGTCCTGTGTGGCGTAATGTTTTTTAAAATCAGCAATCTGGCGCTGGGTCAGCATTAGCATTTCAGTGTGGCCGGCACGCTCGAACACCGCTTTCTCAAACGCGGCGTAGTGGCGGTAGCGCGGCGTCAGGCGATAGAAAAATCCCTTTTCCTGCGCCACTTTCTCCGCATAGCACACGTCCGCCGCATAGTAGAAATCCAGTCCCGGCATTTTATTAAAGCCCACCACGCGATCGACCGGATGCTGTTGCAGATGGCGCCGCACCCACTCGGCATAGCGACGGTTGCGGGCGTGGTTGCTGGCGCCGGATACGGGCGTCTGAATAATCTCCAGGTTATCCGGTTTTTCGCCTTGCCATGACTGCACATAAACGCGGACGTGATGCCCCTGCGCTACGCAGGCCTGGGCAATACTGAAAAAGTCGCGCTGGAGCCCGCCGAAAGGAAAATATTTGTACAGGCAGATGGCGATATTCATGGCGATTCCTTATATTTCCTGCTGGCTGTCGCGGTCGGCGAACAGGTTCTCCGCCGCTTGGATCACGTCCTGAGCGGGAATGCAGGAGAGGTACTTGCGGCTTCGGTCGAGATGCCGCCGCTCCGGCATGGCCTGATAATCCCCCGCCCAGATAACGATGCTGTTATCCGACCAGGGCCGCCATTTCTTATGATCGGTAGGACCGAACAGGCACACGGCGGGGGTATTTAACGCCGCAGCCATGTGCATCGGCGCCGAATCCACGCCGATGTAGAGCACCGCCTTGTCGATTAACGCGGCCAGTTCCAGAAAGCTGGTTTTGCCGGCGAGGGTGATATCCGGCTTATATTCGCATTGGTCGTGAATCGCGCGGATCATGTCGAGATCGTCCGACGAAGGCCCGCAGGTCAGTACGACTTCCCAGCCCTTCTGTTTCATATGATCAATAACCTGGGCGAACTTGTCGTTATCCCAGCATTTAAACAGCTGTCTGGCCGTGGGTTGAATCACCACGTAGGGCTGCTCCCGCAGATGTGGATGCGAGGCGAAAATGCGCTCCGCGTCATGCGCGTCGTAAACCAGCGACATCCGTTCCCTGCCCGCCGCCGCCGGCAGGCCTAACGTCGCCAGCATCGAGCGATTCTGCTCGATGACATGTTCCCCCTGCGGCTTGACGCACTCGCTGAACAGCGAACGCCACCATTTGCCTTTCAGGCTATCGCCGCGGTCGATGGCGATGCTCCGGCTTGCCAGGGATTTAATTAGCAGCGCAACCGGCCACTGGTCGGCCAGATTGACGATCAGATCGTAATGGTTTCGCCTGAGCGTATTCCGTAGCCTGATGCATTCTTTTATCTTTTCCGGCAGGCTCGCCGTTTTTCTTGTTAAACCGTAGAGATGATGAATATCCGGATTTTTCGACAGAATAGGGCGAGTGTCTTCGTATAGCAGAACATCGATCTGCGCAGCGGGATAATGGGCCTTCAACGTGCTGATAAGCGGCGTGGTAAGCAGCATATCGCCGTGAAAGCGCAGTTTCACAACCAGAATACGATGATAGGGAAGGGACTTTTCACTCACTCGCTTTCCTTACTTTCCTTAAGTAACAGAACGCTACCGCCCCTGGCTCAACAGCTACCAATGGACTGCGGGTCATGCTCCGGATTATCACCAATAGCGCGCACCTGCGGCTGATGTGGCGTTTTATGCCGCTATGGTACTAAAAGCCGCTATGCTCTCACAGCGATAATTGAGGCTATCCCCCGCGTTGCCGGCGCGGGCGTCGGCAGCGCCCGTCGATTGCCGCCGTTGCACCCGGTTATCGTTTAAGTAGGGTGCCGGTCAGGGTAGCGGCGAGGCAAAAGGTCAGCACCCAGGCGATTAACATATCACGCGAGTACAGGATGACATCGCTCAAACCGTACATGATGAGTGCGAAGACGATTGCCGCCAACAGGTGGCTTCTGAGAACGAAGAGGGAAAAGTAAATCAGGGATATATAAAACACCGCCGACATCGCGGCGCCGGGCAGTCCTTTCAGGGAAAAAGCCTCGATTATTTCGTTATGCAAGTGCACGTTCAGGTATTCCAGCGCGCCGCTTAGGCCGGGATTTTGCGCGGCCAGCGCGTTAACGCGCGCTGAACGCTGCTCGGCGGATTGCCCTAACAACGCTTCTTCTCCCGCTTCGATACCCGACTGATACATGGCGATGCGCGCTCCGACCGAGGTCTTGCTGTTATTCATGCTGTAGTTGCGTATATCGTTGCGCAGGTCGTCGGCTCGTTTCTGGATGGTGTCGTGAAACAGCAGCGAACACAGCAGAATAGTCATCAGTGAGCCGATAAAAGCCTTTACCAACAGTTGTTTATCGTGTCGAACCTCGGATAACAGGATCATAGCGCCGACAATCGGATAGACAAAAATGGCCGCCCGCGTCTCTGTCAAAATGATGGCGACGGTGACGAGAAGGAAGTGCGCCAGGTAGAGATAATATTTATAGCGGGAGTTCATCGTAAGCAGCGCCTGCGCGCTCAGCGCGCCGATGAACGTCAGGAAATAGGCGGCGCTGGTCGCCTGCCCAAACATCAGCCTGATACGGTGCATATCATCAAATACGGACTGATAAAACGCATAGCCAGCCGTAAGCAGACAGATGGCGAGAATACAGGGGAGATGATATTTGCGCCGCTCGTTAATATTGTTCAACGCGGCAAGCATAATGAATGCCCCTAAAATACAGGCATGGGCGGAAGACAGGTGAGCGTCGTAGACGTAAAAAAATACACTATCCCGACGATAATACTGATAAAACCAAATGAGGGTGATAATGCCGATAGCCAGCAGGCTAAGCGGCGCAATCAGCAGACGTTTCGCCGCCAGCACGGTTCCCAGATGGGTCATTACATAAAAGACGGCGAATGAACCGGTTAAATAGAAAAACCATCCGGCGACAACGGTGCTGAATGGCATAATGCATAACGTTAATAAACAACCGGGGAAAATAGTTTTTAGCGCCAGCGCGCAACTCAGGTCTGGTATTTTTACCAGTCCATATCTTAAATAATTGAGCATGTATTTTTATTCAAACGTCGGGAGTGGGATTACTCGCCTGATGGAGTTAAGTCTATCATTTGATCCAATTTCTGCCGGATTTCCCCGGCGTTAATGAACGCCATCTGCCGATTTTCAGACTGTTCCACCACCTGATTCATTCCATATCCGCCGATCAAGCCCGGATCGGTTGGTCCATAGAGTGTGATATTCGGTCGGTCCAACGCCGCGGTTAAGTGACTTAACCCCGTATCGACGGAAACCACGGCTTTGGCGCCGGCCAGCACTTCCGCGACTTGCTGCAGCGTAAGGCGAGGTAAAACGTCGACGTGAGGAAATCCTTTCGCCAGGCGTTGAGCGCGCTGATGTTCATGTTCAGCGCCCCAGGGAAGCTTGATGCGCAGTCCGCTGGGTTGCAGCTGCGCGATTAATTCCCGCCAGTGTTCTTCCGGCCAGTGTTTTTCATCTCTGGTGGTGGCATGCAGAAACACTACGTATTGATTGGCGTCGGCAGGCAACCGGGAAAGAAAACGCTGGGCGATGGCGTAGTCGCCTTTATCGGCCGGCTTTTTATAACGCAGGCTGGCGGCGAAAAGCTCGCGTACGCGTTCAACCGCATGCAGTTGGAGAGGGACTGGGTGACGATAGTTATAGAACCAGCTCGCTATGGGTTCGCGCGCGCTTTTACAATCCAGTCCGTGTTTTTTGCCTCGTGCGAGGCATGTAACCAGCGCGGCGCTTTTGATTAACCCCTGAGCATCGATCACCGCATCGTAGCGGTATTCGCGCAGTTGTTGTTTGAAATGCGAGCGCTCCTGGCGCGTTTGGGCGCTGAACCAGCTTTTTCTCCAGCGGCGTAAGGCCACGGGGATCACCCGAGATACCGCCGGGTGCCAACTGGGAATTTGGGCGAACCCCTCTTCCACCACCCAGTCAAATTTTACGCCGGGCAATATGTGCATGGCGTCGGTCAGCGCGGGTAACGTATGAAGAACATCTCCCATCGAGGATGTTTTGACGATCAGCACCCTCATGCGTGTTCTCCCGGTTGCGCCAGGTGTTTTTCCAGCGCGCTGAGAACCTGTTCCGGCTGAATGTCGATAAGGCTTTGATGATATCCCTGTTCGGCATCGCCTTTACGCACCCGGTGATAACCGGTAATCAAGCGAATCACCTCCGCCTGATGCGACAGCGGCGGGGTGAAGTCAGGGCTGCTGGGGCCGTAAAGCGCGATCAGCGGACGGTTGAGCGCGGCGGCGACGTGCATTAATCCGGAGTCATTGCTGACGACGGCGTGGCAGGCGGCAATCAGCACCACCGCCTGTTCCAGAGAGGTTTGCCCGGCAAGGTTGGCGCAGTATTGCTGCAGTTTTTCCGGCAGGGCCGAACGAATATCGTCGCCGGCCGTTCGGTCGTTAGCGGAGCCGAACAAGGCCACCTGATAACCCCGTTCAATCAGCCTGTTCGCCAGCGCGGCGTAGTGGTAATGCGGCCAGCGTTTGGCGGGACCAAACTCCGCGCCGGGGCAAAAGCCAATAACCGGACGACGGCTATTCAGCTTGAAGCTGGTCGTCATTTCCGCGATTTCTTCATTACTGACCTGGAGCTGCGGCCACAATATCGGCTGGGGAAGATCCTTTGCGCTGTGAATACGCTCGCGTTCGTAAGCCAGCGCGACATAGCGCTGCACCATCAGAGGAAAGGCGGCTTTATCCAGTACACGGACGTCATTCAGCACCCCGTAGCGCATTTCACCACGCCATCCGGTTCGCTGCGGGATGGCGGCGAAAAAAGGCACCAGAGCCGATTTAAACGAATTCGGCAAAACATAGGCGCGGTCGTAATGAGCGGCCCGCAGCGAGATACCGAGACGACGACGCTCCCCTAACGCCAGCGCGCCGTGGCCCAGCGGCATCGCCAACGCCTGGTTAATCTCCGGCATACGGGCAAGGAGGGGACGGCACCAGGCCGGCGCCATCACGTCGATAGTCGCTTCCGGGTGTTCCGCCTTTAACGTGCGGTACAGGCTGTGCGACATCATCATGTCGCCAACCCATGAAGGACCGATAACCACGATTTTCATGATTTTGATACCATACCGTTTCTATTCCTGAATGACGCATGCCGTGCCGCCGGTTTTCATTCGGGGACAGGGCATCGGGTTAAGCGGTACGGTTCAGCCAGGCCATGTATTCGGCGACGCCTTCGGCAACGGTTTTAAACGGTTTGTCGTAACCGGCTGCACGCAGTTTGGTCAGGTCTGCCTGCGTGTATGCCTGATAACGGCCTTTCAGCTTCTCCGGGAACGCAATATATTCGACGCTGCCTTTTTTATGGAACGCCAGCGTGGCGTCGGCAACGGCCTGGAAAGACTCTGCCCGGCCGGTGCCGCAGTTGAAAATACCGGATACGCCTTTTTGCCAGAACCACAGGTTGACGGCGGCGACATCGCCGACGTAGATAAAGTCCCGCTTGAAGTTTTCGCTGCCGGAGAACAGCTTCGGGTTTTCATTCTGGCTAATCTGTTTGTTCAAGTGAAAAGCGACGCTCGCCATGCTGCCTTTGTGGCCTTCGCGCGGACCGTAGACATTGAAATAGCGGAAACCGCAAATTTGCGATTCGGCCTGCGGCAGAATTTCGCGCACGTATTGGTCGAACAAGAATTTGGAGTAGCCATAGACGTTCAGCGGCTGCTCATACTGACGCTCTTCGATGAAGTTATTGTCACGACCGCCGTAGGTGGCGGCGGAAGAGGCGTACAAAAACGGAATGTTGCGATCAAGACAGTAGTGCAGCACGTCTTTGGAGTATTGATAGTTGTTGTCCATCATGTACTTGCCATCCCACTCGGTGGTTGATGAGCAGGCACCTTCATGGAAAACGGCATCAATGTCGCCCAGATTATCGCCGGCCATGATATTGGCGATGAAATCTTCCTTATCCATGTAGTCAGTAATATCCAAATCCGCCAGATTGACGAATTTCGTCCCGTCTTTCAGGTTATCGACGACCAGAATATCCCGATAGCCAATGTCATTGAGCGCTTTTACGATATTGCTGCCGATGAAACCGGCACCGCCAGTAACGATAATCATGGGATCTACCCTTGTTGATCTTGCCGGTGAGGCACCACGCCTCAGGCTGTTTATGCGCGCTATGATAGCATTTCATTTTATCGCAAGCAGCCCGGCGTTCGCTGATCCGGGATTTCTGCGAGCGAAGAAGGAAAAATAGCGCAACGATTTACCGTTTAACGTGATTTTTCTGCGGGTTCGAACCAGGTTTGCCACCGCTGTTTTATAAACGCTACGGCTGGGCTGTCGAGAACGCTCTCGCCCAGCAGTTTGAGCATCACCCCGTTCTTCACCGGCTCCGGCGGGTGTTTCACCCTGCATTGTTTTATACCGGGGAATGGCCTGGCGTCGTTGGCTGGCGTTTGTGGTTTTGTCGCTTTCGGCGTCACCGATATTGGTAAGGGCTCGCTATATTGCGTCGGCTCATTCAGTAATTGGCTGGGACGCACTAAAACAATGTCGGATGCCAGCGTGGGCAGCATCTGTTGCAAAACCTTAATGGTTGATGGGTGCGGGTGGCCGATGGCGATAGCGGAACCGCTGCGCCGCGCTATCTGCACCGCACGGTTAAACTGCTGACGGATATCGGCCTCATTTTGCGAGTCATCCAGGAATACTTTTCGCTTAATGACTTTTACACCGGTTCCCGCGGCCGCGCGGCTGGCCTGACTGCTGCCGATGGTCATGCTGTCGAGAAAATAGAGATGGTAGGCGCCCAGAGCCTGCATGACTTTTTGCATGCCGGGGAGGCTGGACGTCATCGCGCTGCCCATATGATTATTCAGCCCGACGGCGTAAGGCACATTATTGACCGACTGACGAATGATACGCTGAATTTCGTCAGCGCTCATGTCCGGATGCAGGGTATCGCGTTCCAGCGGCTGTTTGCTGATCGGAGCCATCGGCAGATGGATCAGCACTTCGCGTCCTTGACTATGCGCCCTGGTCGCCATCTCTCTGGCATAAGGCGCATTAGGCAAAACCGCAACCGAAATGGCCGTCGGCATGGTTAAAATCTGATTCTCGTTATGAGGGCGATAGCCGAAGTCATCAATCACAATGGACAGTTTAGCGGCCATGATGACGGGAGATAACGACAACAGGCTGAAAAATAATAGTATTTTTGGTTTTAAATGGTGCAAGACTATCTTCCCAACCACGGTTGTGGGTTTACCGCCTGCCCTTGGCGACGAATTTCAAAATAGAGCGCGGGCTGGCTTTGCCCACCGCTGGTGCCGACCAAGGCAATCGGCTCGCCGGCTTTGACCTGAGCCCCGACGGAAACCAGCGCGCTTTGGTTATAACCGTACAGGCTCATATCGCCTTTACCGTGCTGCACCACCACGACCAGACCATAGCCTTGCAGCCAGTCGGCCATTAACACGGTGCCGTCGGCGATCGCCTTCACTTCGGTTCCTTCCGGCGCGGTGATGACCATCCCTTTCCAGCGTAGCTCGCCTTGCAGCGATTCACCAAAACGGTGCTCGATTCGACCGCGAACCGGCCAGAAAGCCTGGGCGCCGGGACGGCCTAAACCACCGGTGCGAGCCATCAGCGATTGCTCGCTTGCCGTTGGTTTATAGCTGCCGCCGCTGCGTTTGGCCTGCTGCTCCTTGGCTCGCACCTTGGCGGCTTCCCGTGCTTCACGTTCCGCTCTTGCCTTGGCTTCGCGCTCGGCCCGGGCGATTTGATCGCGCAACCGCGTCTCATTCTGACGCAATTCAGTGAGTAAACGCTGATCTTTTGCCAGCGAGCCTTCAAGCGTGGTCAGCGTTTTTTGGCGCGCCGACTGAGCCTGTTCCAGCGACTGTCGCTGTTGCTGCTGGTCGTTCAGCAAGTTTTTTTGCTGATTTTGCTTTTGTTCCAGCAACCGTTTCTGGCTGGCCAGCTCCGCCCGCGTTTGCTGTAAATCATTGATGGATTTCTGGCGCGCTTCGTTCAGATAACCGAAATAGGCCAGTATGCGCTCGCTGCGCTGACTCTCTTCGCCACTCAGGATAAGTTGCAAAGCGCTGTGCTCGCCTTGCCGGAATGCGGCGTCCAACTGACGCGAAAGCATGCTTTGCTGCTTTTGTTGCTGTGACTGCAACCGGGTAATGGAGACGCTGAGCTCGCCAAGCTCTTTATTTAAGGCAGACAACGTATTTCTTGTTTCACGCAGTTGGCGGCTCGATTGAGCGATCGACTGCTCTTGCGTTTTCAATTGCTGGATCAACGCGCCACGCTGCTGCTGCTGCTGGCGAACGATTTTTTCTTTCGCTGCGATATCCTGTTGCAGGTTTTTGAGCTGTTGCTGATTATCGGCCGCCAGGCTGATATCCGACAACAGCAAAGCGCCGACGCAAAACGCGCAGGCGCACCGGGTGAACCGCTGATGTAGCGCCAGGGCGTGAGTCGTGGGGCGACGTGCGGTTCTCAACTGTACAGATAACGCTTTTTTACTCATAACGAAAGATTATTCCACGATGAACAGCAGCTTACCAGTCGTCCGATTCTGGATTTCTATTTCCATCAGTGACAAAGGATGGCATGGAATCGGCGCCATAGGGTGGATCAATGATAGATAAACAGGGGCCTATACGCACAGAATGATTGAATAACGCCGGCGCGCGTGGTTTTGCCCCCCGTACTGCCTGATTGCCGCCTTGCGAGTGCGACGTTTAACGCTTTCCCGGACATTTTTATGTACCGCGCCGCAGATTCCATACGCTATGTTGGCTTACTGGCTGTAATTGCCGTATTGCGCAGGTATACTCGTCATACTTCAAGTTGCAGATGCGTTGGCTTTCCTCACTCATCCCGGTCACTTACCGGCTGTAAGCATCACGGGGATGCGCGGTATTGCGCGTGACTTAGCCTGCGGCTTTGTCCCCGGGGGCCGGCGTAAGCGCTGCGCAAAACGCCCTGCGTTTTGTCCTGCAACTCGAATTATTTAGAGTATATACTCAGGACCCTTATATTTTATCGCTTAACTGATTCGGGAGTCGTTATACCCCATGCAAGAGATTATGCCATTCATTAGCAAGCACCCAATATTAAGTGTGGCCTGGGTGGCCCTGTTCGTTGTTGTGATCGTGCTTACGGTGAAGAGTAAACTTTCCAAAGTGAAGGAAGTGGTTCGCAGTGAAGCGATCCATTTGATCAATAAAGAAGATGCCGTGATTGTCGATATCCGCAATCGTGACGACTTTCGTCGAGGACATATTGCCAACGCATTCAATCTGTTGCCCAATGATATTAAAAGCGGCGGCCTGGGCGAACTGGAAAAGCATAAAGCGCAGCCGGTGATTGTGGTGTGCGCCAACGGCATGTCTTCGCGCGATGCGGCCAACGACCTGCTGAAAGCGGGTTTTGAACGCGTACTGGTGCTGAAGGACGGTCTTACTGGCTGGAGCGGTGAAAATCTGCCTCTGGTACGTGGTAAATAAGCGGTTCGCAGCAAACAACCCATTTTCAGTAAGCGATTTTGCTGTATGGCCCGAATGGGCTTGCAACGCTAAGATTACGTAATCTACGGGTGTCTACCTTCGTTGACGATGGAAGGCGTCAAAGAAAACCAACAAAAGGTGTTATTTAACATGTCTGAACAAAACAACGTCGAAATGTCTTTCCAAATCCAGCGTATCTATACCAAGGACATCTCTTTTGAAGCACCGAACGCGCCGCAGGTCTTTCAGCAAGAGTGGCAGCCTGAAGTGAAATTGGATCTGGATACCGCATCCAGCCAGTTGGCGGAAGGCATTTTTGAAGTCGTACTGCGCGTGACGGTCACGGCTTCACTGGGTGAAGAAACGGCATTTCTGTGCGAAGTTCAGCAGGGTGGTATTTTCACCGTCGGCGGTATCGAAGGTACTCAACTGGCGCACTGCCTGGGCGCATATTGCCCGAATATCCTGTTCCCTTATGCGCGAGAGTGCATCACCAGCCTGGTTTCCCGCGGTACTTTCCCGCAGTTGAATCTGGCGCCGGTTAACTTTGACGCCTTGTTCATGAACTACCTGCAGCAGCAGGCGGAAGGCGAAAGCGCCGAGCCGAGTCAGGATGCCTGATGAACGCGCCTGACGCTTCAATGACCGTAATCGGTGCCGGTTCATACGGCACCGCATTAGCGATTACGCTGGCGCGTAATGGTCATCGGGTAGTGCTCTGGGGGCATGATCCTGACCATATCCATGCTTTGCAGGCGGCCCGCTGTAATCAGGCATTCCTGCCCGATGTTTCCTTTCCTGATTCGCTGCGGCTGGAAGCCGATCTGGCGCAGGCATTGGCCGCCAGCCGCAATGTGCTGGTGGTGGTGCCCAGCCATGTGTTTGGCGATGTGTTGCGTCAGATTAAGCCCCATTTGCGAGCTGATGCGCGCCTGGTGTGGGCGACAAAGGGACTGGAAGCGGAAACCGGGCGCCTGTTGCAGGATGTCGCGCGTGAAGCCTTGGGTGAGACGATTCCTCTGGCGGTGGTTTCCGGACCCACTTTCGCCAAAGAGCTGGCCGCCGGCCTGCCAACGGCGATTGCTCTGGCGGCGACCGATAGCGAGTTCGCTGACGATCTGCAGCGCTTGTTGCATTGCGGCAAAAGCTTCCGGGTGTACAGCAATCCGGATTTAGTTGGCGTACAGTTGGGCGGCGCGGTAAAAAACGTCATTGCGATTGGCGCCGGCATGTCTGACGGCATCGGCTTTGGCGCGAATGCCCGCACCGCGTTGATCACCCGCGGACTGGCCGAAATGACCCGTCTGGGCGTGGCTTTAGGCGCGGATCCCGCCACCTTTATGGGGATGGCCGGATTGGGCGACCTGGTGCTGACCTGTACGGATAACCAATCCCGTAACCGACGTTTCGGCATGATGCTGGGGCAGGGCATGGACGTTCAAGGCGCGCAGGATAAGATCGGTCAGGTTGTTGAAGGATACCGCAACACCAAAGAGGTGCTGGCGTTAGCGCAACGCAGCGGTGTGGAAATGCCGATTACCGAGCAGCTTTGGCAAGTTTTATACTGTGGAAAAGACGCCCGTGAAGCGGCGCTAAGCCTGCTGGGACGTACGCGCAAAGATGAAAGCGTCAGCTGATGAAACACCCTATTTTACCGCACGTTTATGTCAGACCGGTTCGCTCGCTTCACCTCCGGCGTTTCTTTTGACGGATTGCCGCCAGTAATGGGGTTGTCTGGGCGCGAGTGCTTTTTGTGCGCGAACGGCATGGGTGACAAGCTGTATTTAGATGGACGGTATTTCGGAGAGTAAAGCAATGTCGATAGAAGAGCTGGAGCTGGTCTGGAAAAACATCAAGGCTGAGGCGCGTAGTTTGGCGGATTGCGAACCTATGCTGGCCAGTTTTTTTCATGCAACATTGCTGAAACACGAGAATCTGGATAGCGCGTTGAGCTATATGCTGGCGAATAAGCTGGCCAGTCCGATCATGCCGGCCATCGCTATCCGTGAAGTCGCTGAAGAGGCCTATCGCGCCGACCCGCAGATGATTGTTTCCGCGGCGCGCGATATTCAGGCGGTCTGCCTACGCGATCCCGCCGTGGATAAATATTCGACGCCTTTGCTTTATCTGAAAGGGTTTCATGCTTTACAGGCATACCGCATCGGTCACTGGCTCTGGTCAGAGGATCGTAAAGCGCTGGCGATCTATTTTCAGAATCAGATTTCGGTCTCGTTTGGCGTCGATATCCACCCGGCGGCGACGATCGGCTGCGGCATTATGCTCGATCATGCCACGGGCATCGTGATCGGTGAAACCGCGGTCGTTGAGAACGATGTCTCTATCCTGCAATCCGTCACCCTCGGCGGTACGGGTAAAACCAGCGGCGATCGCCACCCTAAAATCCGTGAAGGAGTGATGATTGGCGCCGGCGCCAAGATTCTGGGAAATATTGAGGTGGGTCGCGGCGCGAAAATCGGCGCAGGCTCCGTGGTGCTGCAGCCCGTTCCGCCGCACACGACCGCCGCGGGCGTTCCCGCCCGCATTGTGGGCCGCCCCGATACGGACAAGCCGTCGATGGATATGGATCAGTACTTCAACGGCGTTAACCGGGGTTTTGAATATGGCGACGGTATTTAAGACGCTGGCGGCATATTTGGCTACGTGGCGATTCAGGCGCCGGAATATGGTTATGCAGACGAAGCGAACTCCCCTCGATATGGCCTGTCAATTCTTTTTCCCCAATGAAAAATTGATGATTTTTTGCTACCTGGGGTGAGAAATATCCGAAATCATTTCTCCAGCGCGCATTTATCTAACCGTTATCCTCACCTATTCTTACATAATGTCGGGCTTTATTTTGGCATGGATAAAAGTCGGCTGAGCGATATCCGATAGTCTTCGGCGGCGTTATTACGTTACCCGATTTTCCTCTGGGCCTGACCCTTCAGCGCGCTGATTGAGTTTATTGGCTTATTAAGCGCCGGTGGTTGTTTTTATTTCTCGTCTTCCCGAGTCCAGAAAATACAGGCGGGTAGGTTCAGAGTGTGATTAATTATGATGTTATGGTTGCAGAGAGTTCGATAATGTATTTAAAGCGTATTTTGGTCGTCACAAGTTTTATTGCGTCATCCGCTATGCCGGTTTGGGTTCATGCAACTGGCGCGCAGAGTACCGGCAGCCTGGTGAGCAATAGTACCGACGGTAGTACTGTCGCTGCGACGGACTCCGTTGACCATGATGAAAGCTGGTGGCAGAGAAGTAAAAACAACCTGTCTAAAACGTGGTCGGAATCACCGAATCATGACATATACATACCGGCGATTACCTGGCATAACCGCTGGACCTACGATAAAGACAAGACGGATGAATATAATGAGCGTCCGTGGGGCGCCGGTTACGGCGTATCGAGGTTAGACCAGGACGGTGACTGGCACTCGCTGTACCTGATGGCGTTCAAAGATTCTCATAACGATTGGGAACCGATTGGCGGCTATGGGTTTGAAAAGCGCTGGCGCCCAACCAGCGATCAGGATTTCCAACTGGGACTGGGTTTTACCGCCGGCGTCACCATGCGCAACAACTGGAACTATATTCCGATTCCGGTGCTGTTGCCTCTGGCGTCCATCAGTTACCAGAAACTCTCCTTCCAGGCGACGTATATTCCCGGTACTTATAACAACGGAAACGTTTTCTTTGCCTGGTTTAGATGGCAGATTTAATCAACGCGGCTAACCATGCTGGTCTTTAGCCCCCTTTCCGCCTGTGCGAAAGGGGTTTGGCTGCCGCGTCGGCGTCGTGCCGCTCTTTGCGCCAACGCTATGCAGCCGTCGGGAGTCTGCTTTCCGGCTGGGACGCATCCCGGCAAGAACCTTGCCGGAAATGATTTTTAAATGGTTGTCATTTGTCCTGATGTAAACCACATTGGCTGAAATTTATTCTCTGTCCTCCGCTACAATAGCCACTCTTTTTTTGAGCGGTGGATATTGCTGTGCCATTACTTATTATCACCACAATCCTGTGGGCTTTTTCATTCAGCCTGATTGGCGAATATCTGGCGGGCCATGTCGATAGCTGGTTTTCCGTGCTGATGCGAGTCGGACTGGCTGCGCTGGTGTTCTTGCCGTTTTTACGCTGGCGGGGTTATGCGCCGCGCGTCATTTTACTCTATCTGCTGGTGGGCGCCTGTCAGTTAGGGATTATGTATTTATTTGTTTTTCAGGCGTATTTGTATCTTTCCGTGCCCGAGTTTTTATTGTTCACGGTGATGACGCCGCTGTACGTCACCTTGATTTACGATCTGCTGCGCGGTGAGCGTCTGCGCTGGGGCTACATGTTCAGCGCGCTGTTGGCCGTTCTGGGCGCGGCGGTGATTCGTTACGACGGCGTCAGCGCGCATTTTCTATGGGGATTGATGCTGGTGCAGGCGGCGAATATCTTCTTTGCCATTGGTCAGGTGGGGTATAAACGGTTGATGGAGGTACACCCGATGCCGCAACACTGCGCCTTTTCATGGTTTTATCTGGGCGCGCTGGCGGTATCGGTAGTGGCCTGGCTGTTATTCGGTAACGCCAACCAATTGCCCACGACCTCGCTGCAGTGGGGCGTCTTGATCTGGCTGGGCGTCGCCGCTTCGGGGCTGGGCTACTTTATGTGGAACTATGGCGCAACCCAGGTTGATGCCGGTACGCTGGGCATCATGAATAACTTCCATGTTCCCGCCGGGCTGCTGGTCAACCTGGCCATCTGGCAGGAAAAGGTGCACTGGACGAGTTTCATCATCGGGGCGATGATCATCATGTCCTCGCTGTGGGTACACCGGCATTGGGTCGTGAGGCGTCCCTCACAAACGGCAGATGTTCGCAAGCGTGCTGACGCGCCGAACGAATAAACGCTTCTATCACCGGTTGACGCTGTTCCCCATCCCGCACGGCGGCGTACAACCGGCTCCACAACCCTTTCCCCAGCGTTTTTGTCACAATGAGTCCCTGACGTTCGAAACTTTCCACTACCCAGTGGGGCAGGGCGGCGATCCCCATGCGGGCGCTCACCATCTGAATCAGCAATAAGGTATTGTCGACGTTTTTCAACGCCGGGCTGATCCCGGCGGGTTGCAGAAAGTGACGCCAGATATCCAGCCGTTGGCGCTGCACCGGGTAAATCATCAGCGTCTCAGCGCGCAAATCTTCAGGTTCGATGGCCTCTTTTTCGACCAACGGATGCTCCGGCGCCAGCACCAGCCTGACTTCAAAATCAAACAGCGGCGCATAGTACAATCCGCTGCGCGGCAGGATATCGGACGTCATCACCAGATCCAGCTCACCCTGTTGGAGGGAAGGCTGCGGATCAAAGGTGACGCCTGATTTAAAGTCCATCGACACCTGCGGCCAGTTCTGATGAAACTCATTCAGCGCCGGCGTCAGCCACTGAATGCAACTGTGGCACTCAATCGCCAGTCGCAACGTGGCCTGGTGCGGTTCATTACATGCCTGTAACGCCTGCTGAATTTGCGGCAATACCTGTTCAGCCAGCTGTAACAGAATCTCTCCTTGAGGCGTAAAGCGCAGCGGTTGGCTTTTGCGCACAAATAACCTGAACCCAAGCCGCTGTTCCAGATCGCTGAACTGGTGCGACAACGCCGATTGGGTTTGGTGAAGTGCAGCGGCAGCAGCGGCTAACGATCCCGTATTACGCAGTGCTTGCAACGTTCGCAGGTGTTTAAGTTCGATCATGAGAGTCCTTCACAGTGACAGTGAATAAATTGCGCTTGTGCCCGATACACTACCTGCGGATTATGGATGTGTAAACATCTGGATGGCTAAATGAGGATTGATGATGACGATTTTAAATCACACGCTGGGTTTTCCACGTGTTGGACTGCGACGCGAACTAAAAAAAGCACAGGAAAGCTATTGGGCCGGTAATGCGACACAGGAGGCATTACTGAGCGTTGGGCGCGAACTGCGCGCCCGCCACTGGCAGCAACAACGGGATGCCGGCGTCGATCTGCTGCCCGTCGGGGATTTTGCCTGGTACGATCATGTCTTGACGACCAGCCTGCTGCTGGGAAACGTGCCGGCCCGTCATCAAAATGCCGATGGTTCCATCGATCTGGATACGCTGTTTCGTATCGGCCGCGGGCGCGCGCCGACCGGTGAGCCGGCCGCCGCCGCCGAGATGACCAAGTGGTTCAATACCAACTACCACTATATGGTGCCGGAGTTTACCAAAGGGCAACAGTTCAAACTGACCTGGACGCAACTGCTGGACGAAGTGGATGAGGCGTTGGCGCTGGGACACAAGGTGAAGCCGGTGCTGCTGGGGCCGGTCACCTACCTGTGGCTTGGCAAGATAAAAGGCGAGTCGTTCGATCGCCTGTCGCTGTTGCAGAATATTTTGCCGGTTTATCAGCAAGTGCTGGCTGAATTGGCGAAACGCGGCATTGAATGGGTACAAATCGACGAACCGGCGCTGGTGCTGGAATTGCCGCCGGAGTGGCTGGCTGCATTCAAACCGGCATATGATGCGCTGCAAGGGCCGGTCAAGCTGCTGCTGACCACCTATTTCGATAGTATCGGCCAGAACCTGGACACCATCAAAACACTGCCGGTTCAGGGGCTGCACGTTGATCTGGTACATGGTAAAGACGACGTCGCTTCGCTGAATGAGCAACTGCCCGCGCACTGGCTGCTATCGCTTGGCGTCATTAACGGCCGTAACGTATGGCGCGCCGACCTGAGTCAGTGGTTTGCACGCCTGCAACCGCTGGTGGGGAAACGGCATTTTTGGCTGGGGAGCTCCTGCTCGTTGCTGCATAGCCCGATTGATTTAAGCGTGGAAACGCGTCTGGACGATGAGGTAAAAAGCTGGTTTGCTTTCGCTATCCAGAAATGCGCGGAGCTATCGTTGTTATCTCAGGCGCTGAACAGCGGCGATGGTCGGGCGCTGGATGCCTATAGCGCGCCGATTCGCGCCCGCCGCATGTCCTCCCGGGTGAATAATCCGGCGGTGGCTCAACGTTTGGCGGCCATCACGGCGCAGGATAGCCAGCGCAGCAATCCTTACCCGCAGCGCGCCGCCGCTCAGCGAGAGCGCTTCAAACTGCCGGCATGGCCGACCACCACCATCGGCTCTTTCCCGCAAACCACCGAAATTCGTGGCCTGCGCCTGGACTTCAAGCAAGGGCGTCTGGATGGCAGCAACTACCGTACCGGCATCGCCGAGCACATCAAGCAAGCCGTGGCGGAACAAGAGCGACTCGGGCTGGATGTGCTGGTGCATGGCGAAGCCGAGCGTAACGATATGGTGGAGTATTTCGGCGAGCATCTGGATGGTTTTGTTTTTACCCAGAATGGCTGGGTACAAAGCTACGGTTCCCGCTGCGTGAAGCCGCCGGTGATCATCGGCGACGTCAGCCGCCCGGAGGCCATTACCGTTGAATGGGCGAAATACGCGCAATCCCTGACCGACAAGCCGATGAAGGGCATGCTGACCGGTCCGGTCACCATTCTCTGCTGGTCTTTCCCGCGTGAAGACGTGACGCGGGAAACCATTGCCAAACAGATTGCCCTGGCGCTGCGTGACGAAGTCGCTGATTTGGAGAAAGCCGGCATCGGTATTATTCAGATCGACGAGCCTGCCTTACGCGAAGGTTTGCCGCTGCGTCGTTCCGATTGGGACGCTTATCTGGCCTGGGCGGTCGAGGCATTCCGTCTGAACGCGGCCGTGGCTCAGGATGATACACAGATTCATACCCACATGTGTTACTGCGAGTTTAACGACATCATGGATTCGATTGCCGCGCTGGATGCGGATGTGATTACCATTGAAACCTCGCGTTCCGATATGGAATTGCTGGAGTCGTTTGAGGAGTTTGAATATCCCAATGAGATCGGGCCGGGCGTTTATGATATCCATTCGCCAAACGTTCCGAGCATCGAGTGGATGGAAGCGCTATTGCGCAAGGCGGCGCAGCGCATTCCGGCGGAACGCCTGTGGGTCAACCCGGACTGTGGTCTGAAAACCCGCGGCTGGCCGGAAACGCGTCAGGCGCTGGCCAACATGGTTCAGGCCGCCCGCCAGCTGCGCGAAGCGCGCTAAGACGTTATGCATACCGGGGTGACGAATCACCCCTTGTTCAACGTTGCCGGCCTGCACAGGCCGGATCGCCATTAGTCAGAGGGCGGCGAACGCCTCCCTTGCTCATCCTCAGCCCACCGTGTATTGCTTAAACCACGTCAGCATACGCTGCCAGCCGTCCTGAGCCGATTCAGCATCAAAGCTGGGGCGACAGTCGGCATGGAAGGCGTGTCCCGCATTCGGGTAGACGATAATCTGCGCGTTGGCATTGGCGGCACGCAGAGCCTGACGCGTTTTCCTCTGTCTGGATGCGCCAATTCATCTTAATGTCAGCCTTTTGTCTATTACAAATGGTATCAACGATTAAAGAATCTACAATAAACCGGGCGAATCGCCGTCAGATAAAGGGGAATAGCGGAACCAACCTTGGCGCTGGCGCGCCATCAATTGACGATAGCGAATTTTTATAATGGTAATTTAGTGATATTCGTCACGCTTAATATGTATATATGATTGTTGTTTCTTTTATATGAGTGATTGTGCTCACACAAAATACCCTTGTATTCGGATAGAGTTTTATCGATAGCGGCTATTTTTTGCCCGTCATTTTTCTTATGGCAGCAGTTATACAACGTTTAAAAATGCGTCCTTATTTTTTCTCTGATGACTCAACTCGTTGCCTGGGAGGCGCTTATGTCTAAATCAGATGTGTTCCATCTCGGCCTGGCAAAGCATGATTTACAAGGGGCGGTACTGGCGATTGTGCCCGGCGATCCGGCGCGTGTCGAAAAAATAGCGCGCCTGATGGATAACCCGGTACCTCTGGCTTCGCAGCGTGAATTCACCTCCTGGCGCGGTGAATTGGATGGACAGCCGGTAATTGTCTGCTCTACCGGCATCGGCGGGCCGTCAACGTCGATCGCGGTGGAGGAGCTGGCCCAGCTCGGCATTCGAACCTTCCTGCGGGTGGGGACAACCGGCGCGATCCAATCAGGAATCAATGTGGGCGATGTGCTGGTCACTACGGCGGCGGTACGCCTTGACGGCGCGAGCCTGCACTTCGCTCCGTTGGCATTTCCGGCGGTGGCCGATTTTACCTGCACTACCGCTCTGGTTGAGGCGGCGAAGGACGCGGGCGCGGCGCTTCATGTCGGCGTGACCGCTTCATCCGATACGTTTTATCCGGGACAAGAGCGCTATGATACCTTTTCGGGTCGCGTCGTCCGGCGCTTCCAGGGGTCAATGGCGGAGTGGCAGAGTATGGGCGTGCTGAATTATGAAATGGAGTCCGCCACCTTGCTGACAATGTGCGCCAGCCAGGGGCTGCGCGCCGGCATGATTGCCGGGGTAATCGTTAATCGTACCCAGCAGGAAATTCCCGATGCCGAAACCATGAAACAGGCGGAAACCACGGTGGTCAAGGTGCTGCTGGACGCCACGCGGCGGTTGCTGGCCGCCGCATAAGTGTCGCGGCCCGGCCCTTACCAATGACAATCGCAAGGAGATGTATGACCGAAGCAACGATACTCCATCCTTCCTTGGTTCCGCTGGATGGCGGGATCAACTTTCGCGATCTGGGCGGCAACCGTGCAGCAGACGGACGCCTGATTCGCCACGGTAAACTGTTTCGCGCCGGCGCGCTGGATCTGTTAAGCCCGGCGGACTGCGAGCATCTGGCCGGGGTGCCGGTATCTCAGGTGGTGGATTACCGGGATGATGACGAAATCGCGCTAAAGCCCGATGTTCTGTGGCGCGGCGCCAACTATCACGCCTTGCCGGCTAACCCATTGCGTCATGAAGTTACGGCGAATCTGGATTCTTTAGGCTCGGAAGTGCTGGCTGCCTTTGATTCGCGCGCCTTTATGCTGAAGCTTTATCGCCTGTTGCCGTTCGATAATTCCGCCTATCGCCAATTGGCGTCACTCCTGCTTCAGGATGATGACGGCGCGCTGGTGCAGCATTGCGCCGTGGGCAAAGATCGTACGGGGATAGGTTCGGCTCTGGTGATGTTTGCTCTGGGCGCGGACGAACAAACGGTCATGGAAGATTATCTGTTGACGGACACCACGCTGGCGCCATTTCGCCGTCAGTTGCTGGATCAACTGTCAAATACGCTCAGTGAGAAAGCGCTGAAGCAGTTTTCCTATGTGCTGTCGGTTCAGGAGGAGTTTATCGTAACGGCACTGCAGGCGATCAAGGCGCGTTATGGTTCGGTTGATGGCTGGTTGGAAAACGAGTACGGGCTGGATAGCCGCGCCCGCCGGTTCCTGCAGGATAAATATCTGGCCTGATGACGAGCGTCGCTGGGAGCGTAATGAAAAGATCGGCCTGTTAACCTGATGCAGTTCGTTTAAAATCCGGGATACCACGACGAGAGGCGTTGCTGCGGAAACCTCAGCGCCGTGTTTCCCTGATATCAGACTTGAATGAACGGCATCAGGTCATATTGACCGACCTTTGCCGTTCCTTCGGTTGGCGTTTAACCATCAGCCGGTATTGCGCATACCGGCGGCAACGCCGGCGATTGTCACCATCAGCGCCAGCTCCACCTCGGGATCCGACTCTTCCTGTTGGCGAGAACGATGCAGCAGTTCAGCCTGAAGAACGTTCAGCGGGTCGGTATACACATTACGCAATGCGATCGACTCTGCAATCCACGGCAGATCTTCCATCAGATGATCGTCATTGGCGATGGTCAGCACCACATGAATATCGGCGGCTAACTGTTCGCGAAGCTGTTTTCCCAACGGCCACAGCGCCTTATCGACCAAACGTTGGTCATAGTATTCCGCCAGCCATAAATCCGCTTTGGAAAACACCATTTCCAGCATGCCGATACGGGTGGAGAAAAACGGCCAGTTGCTGCACATGGTCTCCAACTGCGTCTGTTTCCCGTCGTCCACCACTTTTTGCAGCGCGGCGCCGGCGCCAAGCCAGGCTGGCAGCATCAGGCGGTTTTGCGTCCAGGCGAAAATCCACGGGATGGCGCGCAGGCTTTCCACGCCGCCGGTCGGACGACGTTTCGCCGGACGCGAGCCTAATGGGAGTTTGCCCAGTTCCAGTTCCGGGGTGGCGGAGCGGAAATACGGCACAAAGTCAGGATTTTCACGCACATATCCGCGATACATATCGCAGGATACGCGAGACAATTCATCCATTACCTCTATCCATTCCGGTTCCGGTTCCGGCGGCGGCAGCAGGTTGGCTTCCAGAATCGCGCCGGTATAAAGCGCCAGACTGCTGATGGTGACTTCCGGCAGGCCGAACTTGAAGCGGATCATCTCACCCTGCTCGGTCACGCGCAGACCGCCCTTGAGGCTGCCCGGCGGCTGAGACAGCAGCGCCGCGTGGGCAGGCGCGCCGCCGCGGCCAATAGAGCCGCCGCGACCGTGGAATAGCGTCAGCGCGATGCCGGCTTTTTCACATGTCTTAATCAGGGCATCCTGCGCGCGGTACTGCGCCCAGGACGCGGCCATCACCCCGGCGTCTTTCGCCGAGTCGGAGTAACCGATCATGACCATCTGTTTGCCCTGAATGACGCCGCGATACCAGTCGATACTCAACAGCTGGGTCATTACGTCATCGGCGTTGTTCAGGTCTTCCAGCGTTTCAAACAGCGGCGCAACCGGTAAGGTAAAAGGACAGCCCGCTTCTTTCAGCAGCAAATGCACCGCCAGTACGTCGGAAGGCGTACGAGCCATGGAGATGACGTAGGCGGCGATGGAGCCTGAGGGCGCTTTGGCGATGACTTTACAGGTGTCTATCACCTCTTTGGTCTCGGCGCTGGGTTCCCATTGACGCGGCAACAGCGGCCGTTTGGAGCTTAATTCGCGGATCAGGAAGGCTTGCTTGTCCGGCTCTGACCAGCTTTCATAGTCGCCCAGCCCCAGGTAACGGGTGATTTCCGCCAGCGCTTCGCTGTGGTTGGTGCTTTCCTGGCGCACGTCAATACGCACCAGCGGGACGCCGAAGCAGCGGACGCGGCGTAACGTATCGAGCAGTTGACCGTCGGCGATGATGCCCATGCCGCAGTCATGGAGTGACTGATAACACGCGAACAATGGATCCCACAGTTGTTCATTGCTGACCAGCAGATCTTTCGGCGGTAAAATTTCTTTGCCTTTGAGTCGTGCATCCAGATAGGCCAGGGTGCTATTCAACTGAGCGCGCAACGATTTCATAATGGCGCGGTATGGCTCTTGCACCTCGTCACCGCCCGATAGCTTGCGCAGTTCCGGCGTACATTCCGACATCGACAGTTCAGATACCAGGAATTGAATATCCTGCAGGAACAGGTCGGCCGCTTTCCAGCGGCTAAGCAATAATACCCGGCGGGTGATTTCGGCGGTTACGTTAGGGTTGCCATCGCGGTCTCCCCCCATCCATGAGGTAAAGCGCACCGGCACGGCTTCTACCGGCAGACGATAGCCGAAAGATTTTTCCAGCAGTTCATCCAACTCGCGCAGGAAGGCCGGCACACCTTCCCACAGGCTATTCTCGACAACGGCGAAGCCCCATTTGGCTTCTTCGATCGGGGTTGGGCGGATCTTGCGAATTTCGTCGGTGTGCCAGGACTGGGCAATCAACTGACGCAAACGACGCATAATCTGGTTACGTTCATAATCAGCCAGATCGTCATGATCGAGCTGTTTAAGACAGGTATTTACTTCCACCAGTTTGTGGATCAGGGTACGACGGGTAATTTCGGTAGGGTGGGCGGTCAGCACCAGTTCAATGGACAGCGACTCGACGGCATCACGGATATCTTTTTCCGTCAGTCCTTTACTCTCTTTCAAGCGGTCGAAGGTTTTGGAAAGCAGCTCCGGGTTGCTGGCGGCCTCCCCGTGCGGGGAAATGGTGTGGTATTGCTCAGCGGTATTGGTCAAATTAAGAAACTGGCTAAACGCGCGGGCTACCGGCAATAGTTCTTCATTGGACAGATTTTGTAGTGTGTTCAGCAGTTCCTGTCGGTGCTTTTCACTGCCTGCTCGGGAGGACTTTGATAATTTGCGAATCCTTTCCACCTTATCAAGAATGTTCTCACCCAGCGCTTCCTTGATAGTATCGCCAAGTAGCTTACCTAGCATGCTGACGTTACTTCGCATTGCTGAATATTGCTCTTTCATATTTACCCTAACCCATCTCTAATTTTTTGTAAGTTTGTTTCACCAGAAAAACGTACAACGCTCTTTTCATCTAGCCACGATGAGGTAGATTCGTCAATTGACGATTCTTTGTTCTTGTTAATCTTTATACCGTCTCCCTTTTTACCTGCTTTGATGTAGATCTGGCAATTTGTGAAATTTAATTACAGATGCCCTGACATTAGGCGTGCTTATTAGGTTGAGAACGCGGGGCGCGAATGCCCCGAACGGCAATATTGCAACATCGGCGTGGAGATGGCTTATTCACCTGTTCCACCCGCTTCGATCACGAAGACTGGCGGAACGTCAGATTATCGCGATTGAAGGGGAGCACATAAGTGCAGGAATAGTTGATATCAATGATGTCGCTGGACTCATAGACCCGACCGCCGTGCAGGATCTCCTGATTGATAATATGCATGGCGGCAATGCCTTTTTTACAGTCCAGTAGCTCAGCCTGCGCCTTATTAACGGTAACGGCCTGATAGTGGGTGAGTGAATGGGAAATTCCATAGCCTTTGCTGAGAACGTAATGCGGTATAGAGCTTTCAATAATCTTTCGATTAATATCGGGGAAGTCGGCCGCCGGCATTTTAGATATTTCCAGTTGCACTTTGCGCTCATTCACATATTGCAGGCGGTGGAATTCCCAGAGAAATGCATCATCGGGAATGCCGAATAGCTGCTGTTCTTGCCGACTCGGGCAACGCTTATGCAGGCTGAGCAAGCGAAATGATATCTGGTTGAATTTTTTTTCGCTAATGGAGTTATAGACCAGCGGATTGCCGCGTACGTCCTGGTTAATGAAGTTCCCCGCGCCCTGAACCATGTAAATCGCGCCAACGCTGGCGAGCTTTTCCAATGCTTTGCGGATAGTAAAACGCGAAACGTCGTATTCTTCGGCCAGCAGGCGTTCCGGCGGCAGTTTTTCCGGCAGTGGGTCAGCGTGCTGATAGATTTTGCTTAACAAATCCTGAGCAATAAAATCTTTTTTCTTCATTGGCCCTCTCGAATGGCCTCATCCGTGCGATGGCGGATAAGGCCGCAGGTCGCAGGATTATGGGTGACAGAAATGTTTAATCATCTGAGAAATTAACGCTCTCGTTGGTTTAATAAACGCGGTATCGAGGAACTCGTCCGGCTGATGCGCCTGATCGATCGAGCCCGGTCCCAGCACCAGCGTCGGGCAAATCTCCTGAAGAAAAGGCGCTTCGGTACAGTAATTGACCACTTCGGTTTGCCTGCCCAGCAATTTTTCCACCACCGAGACGAGATGATCGTCGACCGGGCATTCATAACCGGGGATCGGCGGGTGCAGCTCGCCGATCGTCAGGCGTCCCGGCCAGCGTTGGCTAACCGGCGCCAGCGCGTCCGATAACACGCCGTGCAGATCGTTGAGCGTCATGCCCGGCAGCGGGCGGATATCCATATGCAATTCGCAGCAGGCGCAGATGCGGTTCGGCGCATCGCCGCCGTGGATATGGCCGAGATTCATGGTCGGATAGGGAATGGCGAACGCGGCGTTGTGATAACGATCCTGCAGGGTTTTACGCAATACCAGCAGATGGGAGATGGCGTCGTGCATCAGCTCGATGGCGTTAACCCCACGCGCCGGATCGCTGGAGTGCCCGGACTGACCCTGAATCCGGATCGCGCTGGACATGTGTCCTTTGTGCGCGCGCACCGGCTGCAGCGACGTCGGCTCGCCGATAATGGCGCAGTCCGGTCTGACCTGGGTGGATGCGGCAAAGTATTTGGCGCCGGCCATGGTGGTCTCTTCATCCGCGGTGGCGAGTACATAAAGCGGCTTGCTCAGCGTTGTCGGATCGATGTCGCGCAGCGAATCGAGAATAAACGCAAAGAACCCTTTCATGTCGGCGGTACCCAGGCCGTACAGTTTATTATCCTGTTCGGTCAGCGTGAAGGGATCGCGCGTCCAGCGCCCGTCATCGAAGGGGACGGTATCGGTGTGTCCCGCCAGCAATAGGCCGCCTTTGCCTTCCCCGATTCTGGCCAGCATATTAAATTTATGCCGGGTGCCGGGTACTGGCTGAACCTCGACATGAAAGCCTAAATCGGTAAACCAGCCAGCCAGCAAATTGATTAACGCTTGATTACTTTGATCGAGCGTGCTGTCGGTCGCGCTGATGGACGGCGTGGCAATCAAAGCCCGGTATAGCTCAATAAAAGGGGGTAAATTCATCTTCACAGTTGACAGCCTCTGGTTAGGATAGTATCAATATTCATGCATTTATTTTGAATAAAAATACAATAACGCTAAGCGAAAGGAAACCATAAGGTATCCTGGATGATGGATTCATCATGGCGCGTAGCTTTTGCGGGGGAGCGGCGTTATGGCGCAGGTGAACCCTATTACCGATTCCGTTAATAAATAAGTTAGGATATAGAGCATCTCATGTCGCATAGGTTAATTGTCGGTGCCGGTGGCCACTCATTCGCGAAACCGGCGATCTATCTTAGCCGTCACCCACAAATGAACATAACCGCTTTAGCCGTTTCAGCGCAAAGTGTAGAGGCAGAAAAATTGATTTCTGGTTTACAGCGGCGGCTGAAGGGCGTCATCAATTTGTTGGTTAAGCCGTTAACCCTGATTTTATTTTGATTACTATTTACCATTTTGAGGCGCGAAGAAAACAATGAATCCGTTAATTATCAAGCTAGGTGGCGTTTTACTGGATAGCGAAGAAGCGCTGGAACGTCTCTTCACCTCACTGGTTACCTATCGCCAGCAGCATCAGCGCCCGCTGGTGATTGTGCACGGCGGCGGATGCCTGGTTGACGATCTGATGAAAAAACTGTCGTTGCCGGTGGTGAAGAAAAATGGCCTGCGCGTCACCCCCGCCGATCAGATCGACATTATTACCGGCGCGCTGGCGGGTTCGGCGAATAAAACCTTGCTGTCGTGGGCGAGAAAGCACGACATCAATGCCGTCGGTCTGTGTCTGGCGGACGGCGGCAGCACCAACGTGACGCAACTGGACGAAGCGCTCGGCTTTGTCGGCAAAGCCGAGGCGGGTTCGCCTGCGCTGCTGAATACCTTACTGTCGGCGGGATATCTGCCGGTCGTCAGCTCGATCGGGATGACCGATCGCGGCGACCTGATGAATGTGAACGCCGACCAGGCGGCAACCGCGCTGGCGGAGACGCTGGGTGCGGATTTGATCCTGCTTTCCGACGTTAGTGGTATTCTGGACGGCAAAGGTCAGCGTATTGCCGAAATGACGGCGCAAAAAGCCGAGCAGCTGATCGCGCAGGGCATCATTACCGATGGCATGATAGTCAAGGTCAATGCCGCCCTGGATGCCGCGCGCACGCTGGGTCGTCCGGTGGATATCGCCAGTTGGCGTCATGCCGATCAACTGCCCGCGTTGTTCAACGGCGAGGCTATCGGTACGCGTATTTTAGCCTAAGCAATTTTAAGGCGCGGCATGATGCCGTGCCCATGTCGGCTGATAAGTCGTCAGTCGGGTATATTCGTTCTGTTCGTCATGCCGGTACAGGCGGGCGCCTCATGGGGGTCAATTCATGGGGCCAGAGCAGGAAAGAATCAGTTAATAGTCCGGGCATGAAATGCTTCATGCCTGAATTTATTTGAATTTCAGGAGTAATGGTTATGGCTTTGTGGGGCGGTAGATTTAGTCAGGCGGCAGATCAGCGTTTTAAACAGTTCAATGACTCACTGCGGTTTGACTACCGTCTGGCGGAGCAGGACATCATCGGCTCGATTGGCTGGTCGAAAGCATTGGTTACCGTCAATGTGCTTAGCGAACAAGAGCAGCGGCAGTTGGAACAGGCGCTGCATGCGCTGTTGGCTGAGGTTCAGGCCGATCCTGAAATCATTCTGCAAAGCGACGCCGAAGACATTCACAGCTGGGTTGAACAGCGTCTGATTGAAAAAGTCGGCGATCTGGGCAAAAAACTGCATACCGGGCGTAGTCGTAACGACCAGGTGGCCACCGATCTTAAACTATGGTGCAAAATGCAGGTTACCGAACTGCAACAGACGGTGCGCCAGTTACGTCAGGCTTTGGTTGCCACGGCTGAGGCCAATCAGGATGCGGTAATGCCGGGCTATACGCACTTGCAACGCGCTCAGCCGGTAACGTTCGCCCACTGGTGTCTGGCCTATCACGAAATGCTGGTGCGTGATGAAAGCCGGCTGGCCGATACGCTGAAACGTCTGGACGTCAGTCCGTTGGGCTGCGGCGCGCTGGCCGGCACGGCTTATCCTATCGATCGTGAACAGCTGGCCGGGTGGTTAGGCTTCGCTTCCGCCACGCGCAATAGCCTGGATACGGTATCCGACCGCGATCACGTGCTGGAGTTGTTGTCCGACGCCGCTATCGGCATGGTGCATTTGTCGCGCTTCGCCGAAGATTTGATTTTCTTTAACAGCGGCGAGTCGGCGTTTGTCGAGCTTTCCGACCGCGTGACGTCCGGTTCCTCGTTAATGCCGCAGAAAAAGAACCCCGATGCGCTGGAGTTGATTCGCGGTAAGTGCGGACGCGTCCAGGGCGCGCTGACCGGCATGATGGTGACGCTGAAAGGACTGCCGCTGGCGTACAACAAGGATATGCAGGAAGACAAAGAAGGCTTGTTCGATGCGCTGGATACCTGGCACGACTGCCTGATGATGGCCGTTCTGGTGCTGGAAGGCATTCAGGTTAAGCGTCCTCGTTGTCAGGAAGCGGCGGAGCAGGGTTACGCGAATGCGACGGAGCTGGCGGACTATCTGGTTGCGAAAGGCGTGCCGTTCCGCGAAGCCCACCATATTGTCGGTGAAGCGGTTGTCGAGGCCATTCGCCAGGGTAAAGCGCTGGAGGCGCTATCTCTGCCTGAGCTGCAGAAGTTCAGCGCGGTGATCGCCGATGATGTTTATCCAATTCTGTCGCTGCAGTCCTGCCTGGATAAACGCGCGGCGCAGGGCGGCGTATCGCCTCAACAGGTGGCGCAAGCCATCAGCGACGCCAAACAGCGTCTGAGCTGATAATTTTTGCACGCCGCTTGCGGCGGTCTCGCAGAGGCGGGCCCATGGATGGGGCCGCTAAGCATGCCGACGCTTGGGCGGCCTGACGTATGACGCGCCGTTTATGGCTGGGCGGTTTTTCTGCACAACCTGAATCACCTTCGCATTTGCCGCTTTTTCCACCCTGCTTGCCCCTTAAGTTCTGCCGTTGACGGAATTGTCTCTGGACATCCATACAGTATCAATTTACCTTGACGGGCAGCGGCAACGGCCAGTGGAGGCGCAGTGGATATCAGCATAGTTTATGGATTGGGCGGCGGTCTGATCGGCCTGTTGGTCGGCTGGCTCATCGTTAGCTTGTCGTCCCAACGTCAGCAGTCCCGTCATGAAACCGAACAACGTTTACTTGAGCAATCGCTACGGCAAACTCAGCAGCTTCTGGGTGAAAGTCAGCAGACAAAAAAACAGTATGAGCAGCAGTTGCGCGAAAATGAACTGGCGTTGCGTGGCGTTCACGGCCAGTTGGCGGCCAGTCAGGAGAAACAACGGCAACTGGGGCAACTGCGCGAAGAGTGCGTTCAGTTAAATCAGGAATTACGCGCGCTGCGCGAGGTCAACACCTCCCTGGAAGCCGAACTGAGGGAAGTCACCATCAGGCTGGAAGAAACGCGTATGGCGGCCGAAGAGAAACAGCGTCTGCTGATGAACAGCGAACAGCGTTTAACCACGCAATTTGAAAATCTGGCTAACCGGATTTTTGAACACAGCGGGCGTAAAGTGGACGAACAGAACAAACAAAGTCTGGATCGGTTATTGATGCCGCTGCGTGAACAGCTTGATGGGTTCCGGCGTCAGGTTCAGGATAGCTTTGGCGTCGAGGCCCGTGAACGTCATACCCTGACGCATGAAATTCGCAATCTGCAGCAGCTTAACGCGCAGATGGCGCGCGAGGCGATTAATCTCACCAAAGCCCTGAAGGGGGACAATAAAACGCAGGGCAACTGGGGCGAGGTGGTGCTCAGCCGCGTACTGGAGGCCTCTGGGCTGCGTGAAGGCTATGAATATCAGACGCAGGTCAGCGTGCAGACCGGCATCAATAATCGCATGCAGCCTGACGTGATAGTTCGTTTGCCGCAGGGCAAGGATGTGGTGATTGACGCCAAAATGTCGCTGGTGGCCTATGAGCGCTATTTTAATAGCGAGGATGAGGCCGAGCGCCTGGCCGCGCTGAACGACCACTTGCTCTCCGTGCGAGGGCATATTCGCCTGCTGGGCGGCAAGGACTATCAGCAACTGCCGGGGCTGCGCTCGCTGGACTATGTACTGATGTTTATCCCCGTCGAGCCGGCGTTTCTAGTGGCTATCGATCGTCAGCCCGAGTTGATCAACGAAGCGCTGAAGCACAATATTATGCTGGTCAGCCCCACGACGCTGCTCGTGGCGTTGCGTACCATCAACAATCTGTGGCGTTATGAGCAGCAGAGCCGTAACGCGCAGCAGATAGCCGAGCGAGCCACGCGCCTGTACGATAAGCTGCGCCTGTTTGTCGATGATATGACGTCGTTGGGGCAAAGCCTGGATAAGGCCCACGGCAGCTATCGTCAGGCGATGAATAAACTGTCTTCCGGTCGCGGCAACCTGATTGGCCAGGCGGAGGGATTTCGTGCGCTGGGCGTTGAAATAAAACGTCCAATCAGCCCATCGCTGGCGGATCGAGCCACCGCGCATGAAAACGATGAGCGAGAGACATTAGCCGAGCGGGCGGCATCGACGGCGTCTGGCGGCGCGCCTTTGGATACGGATGCCGGCAGCGATTAAACGCTTTCGCCGCATTGATTTATTGGTCTTTGCTGGATGCGCCTGATGGTATTAGTCGGTGGGCTTTTTATCCGGGTCTGGTACACTCAGCTATTAATAACAGACTCGATGTTTGACTAAATAGTAGGCGGATAAGATGGCAGATGAGCAGGAGAAAAAAACCGATTTTGGTTTTCGCACTGTCGCCAAAGATGAAAAAGAGGTCATGGTGGCCGATGTTTTTCATTCTGTAGCAGCAAAATATGACTTGATGAACGACTTGATGTCTTTCGGCATCCACCGCATCTGGAAAAGATTCACTATTGAGTGCAGCGGCGTACGGCGCGGTCAGCGCGTTCTGGATGTCGCCGGCGGAACAGGCGACCTGACGGCAAAGTTCTCTCGTATTGTGGGCGATGAAGGCGAAGTGGTGTTAGCCGACATCAATGCTTCCATGCTGAAGGTCGGTCGTGAAAAATTACGCAATAAAGGCATTATCAATAATGTCAGCTATGTGCAGGCCAATGCGGAAGAGCTGCCGTTTCCGGATGATTTCTTTGACTGCATCACTATCTCTTTTGGTTTGCGTAACGTGACTGATAAAAACAAAGCGCTGCGCTCCATGTATCGCGTATTGAAGCCGGGCGGACGTCTGCTGGTATTGGAGTTCTCCAAACCGGTATTGAAGCCCTTAAGTAAAGTCTACGACATCTATTCGTTTCATGTTTTGCCGAGAATCGGTGAAATGGTGGCGAGCGATGCCGACAGCTATCGCTATTTGGCGGAATCGATCCGCATGCATCCCGATCAGGAAACGCTGAAAGGAATGATGGTCGAGGCCGGCTTTGATAGCGTGAATTATTTTAACCTTACCGGTGGTATCGTCGCGCTGCATCGTGGTTTTAAATTCTGATTGGAAATGCCAATGCTGATAACGTCTGTGCTGACAGCCGCGCTGGAAACAGCGTTGAATCAGCTACTGTTTCGTGACCGCAGTATGAAAGCGGCGCGTCAGCGTCTGCTTGGGAAAACGCTGCAAATCGAACTGGCTGAACTGGATGTGCCGCTGGTGCTTATTTTTAGCGAACATCGTCTTGACGTGGTGAGCCAATGGGACGATCGCGCCGATTGTCGGCTGAAAACGCGGCTAACGGTGCTGATGAAACTACGCGATCGGCAGCATTTGTCTGCGCTGATCCGCA
This sequence comes from Brenneria bubanii, assembly GCF_022378355.1. GTDB lineage: Bacteria > Pseudomonadota > Gammaproteobacteria > Enterobacterales > Enterobacteriaceae > Brenneria > Brenneria bubanii. Next base: position 13,118 of record NZ_JAKMAJ010000005.1, on the reverse strand, counting down.
GCGGCGATCTGATTATCGAAGGCGATATACAGGTCGCGCAGCAGTTTATCGGGCTGCTTGATCTGGCTGAATTCGATCCGGCCGAATGGCTGGCGCCCTATCTGGGGGATGTCGTCGCGCAAGGGTTTAGCCAGACGGCGCATAAAACGCTGGGCATATGTCGCCGTATTTTGCACCGGCAGCAGCATATTCTATCCGAGACGCTGACCGAAGAATGGCGTCTTGCGCCGGGTAAGCTGGAAAATGCCTGGTTCCATGATGAAATTGCCGCACTGGAGAAGTCAGCAGAGATGTTGTCTGAGCGGTTGGCGAAGTTGGAGACCTCACGATGATGCCTGGAGAACTGCTTCGGCTTTACAGCATCGTGCGCGTTTTGCTGAGCTATGGTCTGGATGAACTTATTCCCAGGATGCGTTTGACGATCCCGCTGCGTTTTGGCCGCCGTCTGCTATTTTGGCTGCCGAATCGACATCCCGACATGCTGTTGGGCACGCGTTTACGTCTAGCATTGCAGGAGCTGGGACCGGTATGGATCAAGTTCGGCCAGATGATGTCGACGCGGCGAGATCTGTTTCCGCCGGCGATAGCCGATCAACTGGCGATGCTGCAAGATCGGGTCGAACCTTTCGATGGCCGGCTGGCGCGCAAACAGATCGAACTATCAATGGGCGATATACCGCTGGAAGAGTGGTTCGATGAATTCGAGGTGAAGCCGCTGGCGTCAGCGTCCATCGCTCAGGTTCATACCGCTCGCCTGCGGTCCACCGGTAAAGAGATCGTTATCAAAGTCATCCGGCCGGATATTTTACCGGTGATCAAAGCCGATATTCGTCTGATGAAGCGTTTGGCAGGCTGGTTGCCGAGACTGTTGCCGGACGGCCGACGCCTGCGTCCGCGCGAAGTGGTGCACGAATATGAGAAAACGTTGCTTGATGAACTGAATCTGTTGCGCGAGGCGGCGAACGCGATTCAACTGCGGCGTAATTTCGAAGATAGCAACATGCTGTATATCCCCGAGGTGTATTCCGATTACTGCAGTGAGCGTATGCTGGTGATGGAACGTATCTACGGCGTGCCCGTTTCCGACGTAGAAACCTTGAAGGCCAACGGAACCAACATGCAGTTGCTGGCGGAACGCGGCGTTCAGGTCTTCTTTACGCAGGTGTTCCGCGACAGTTTCTTTCATGCCGATATGCACCCCGGCAATATCTTCATCAATGATGAACATCCGGACGATCCGCAGTACATTGGCATTGACTGCGGGATTGTCGGTTCACTGAATAAAGAAGATAAACGCTATCTGGCGGAAAACTTCATTGCGTTTTTCAATCGTGATTACCGTAAAGTGGCTGAGCTGCATGTCGATTCCGGCTGGGTGCCTGCCGATACCAACGTCGAAGATTTCGAATTCGCCATTCGTACCGTATGTGAGCCGATATTCGAAAAGCCGTTAGCGGAAATTTCATTCGGTCATGTATTATTGAACCTCTTTAATACGGCTCGCCGTTTTAATATGGAAGTTCAGCCTCAGCTCGTGCTGTTGCAAAAAACGCTTTTGTATATCGAAGGAATAGGACGCCAGCTTTATCCGCAGTTGGATCTCTGGAAGACGGCGAAACCATTTTTAGAAAATTGGTTAAAAGAGCAGGTCGGGTTGCCGGCTATGATTCGCGCCTTGAAAGAAAAAGCGCCGTTCTGGGCGGAAAAGCTGCCGGATATTCCCGAGCTGTTTTATGACGGTTTACGCCAGCACAAGATATTGCGCAAAAGCGTCGATAAACTTGCTGATGAGTTGCGTACGCAGCATGTCAGACAGGGACAATCCCGTTATCTGCTGGGAATTGGCGCAACGCTGTTGATAAGTGGTACGGTGTTGCTGGTCAGCCACCTAGAGTCGGATGTCGTACCTTCTGGTCTGATGGCTGCGGGGATTGTTGCCTGGGTTGTTGGTTGGCGGCGAACTCGTTGAAGCAGATCATAATGCATAGCAAGATTATCTCCTATAATGGGGAGAATCTTGGTGGCCCCCCTTTTTGAAAGAGGTAAACGTTATGGGCGGTATTAGTATTTGGAACTTGTTGATTATCGCGGTAATCGTTGTATTACTGTTTGGAACCAACAAGCTGAGGACCTTGGGCTCCGATCTGGGCGCATCCATCAAAGGCTTTAAAAAGGCCATGAACGACGAACAGCCGTCTGCCGCGGATAAAACTCAGCAGGATGCTGATTTCGCGACTAAATCGATAGCAGACCAGCAGCCTGAAGTTAAGAAGGACGAGGCAAAAAACCAGCACAAAGAGCAGGTATAATCGGTGTTCGATATTGGGTTTGGTGAACTTCTATTAGTGATGGTTATTGGTTTGGTCGTCCTTGGGCCGGAACGTCTGCCCGTCGCCGTTAGAACCGTGGCCGGGTGGATTAAAATGCTGCGCTCGATGGCGTCTACGGTTCAGAATGAACTGTCGCAGGAACTGAAACTGCAGGAATTGCAGGATAGCCTGAAGAAAGTAGAAAAAGCCGGATTGCAAAATTTGTCGCCGGAGTTGAAAGCCTCCATGGATGAGCTGAAGGACGCGGCGCAGGCGGTGAAACGCAGCTATGCCGATAAATCGCCTCAGAGCGAGGTGATGACGACGGAACCGACGCCATATCAGGCGCTTAACGATCCTGAGGCGGTTCATGATGGCGTGATTGAGGCGGAACAAGCCCCTTCGCCGGTTGCGGCCGGTCACTCGCCTGAAGCTCACGAGGCTACGCCTGTTCCCGTCGCCGATAGCAAAATCAAACCAGAGCAGTCTCCTGCCGTTTCTGCCCGTCAACCAAGTGATGATCGTTAGTTTATGACCGCTGAAGATACCCAACCGCTGATTAGTCATCTGATCGAACTGCGTAAGCGGTTGCTTAACAGTATTATTTGTGTGCTGGTGGTGTTTCTGGCATTGGTTTATTTTGCTAATGACATTTACCAGTTGGTTTCCGCGCCGCTGATTGAAAAGCTGCCCGTTGGGGCCAGTATGATTGCCACTGATGTGGCGTCACCGTTTTTCACCCCGATAAAACTCACCATGATTGTTTCGGTGTTCGTTTCGGCGCCGTTGGTGCTTTATCAGGTCTGGGCATTTGTCGCGCCCGCGTTGTACAAGCATGAGCGTCGGCTGATGATGCCCTTGCTGGTTTCCAGCAGCATGTTGTTCTATGCCGGTATGGCATTCGCCTATTTCGTGGTTTTCCCTCTGGCATTCGGCTTCTTTGCCAAAACGGCGCCTCAGGGGGTGTTGATTGCGACCGACATCAACAACTACCTGGATTTCGTCATGGCGTTGTTTATGGCATTCGGCGTTTCATTTGAAGTGCCTATCGCGATTGTGCTGCTGTGCTGGAGTGGGGTGGTAACACCGGAAGATCTGAAAAAGAAACGGCCTTATATGCTGGTCGGCGCGTTTATCATCGGCATGTTGCTGACGCCGCCGGATGTCTTCTCGCAAACGTTGTTGGCTATTCCCATGTACATGTTGTTTGAGATCGGCGTATTTTTCTCTCGGTTTTATGTAGGCAAAGGCCGTCGGAATAACGCGGAAGAGCCCTCACCGTAGCTATCGGCTGTTATGTCATCAAATGTTTGATATCGGCGTTAATCTCACCAGCACGCAGTTTGCTCAGGATCGCGATCGGGTCGTATTCCGCGCCAAGGAGGCCGGAGTGAGCGGAATGCTGGTGACGGGCACCAACATTCAGGAAAGTCGTCAGGCTTTGGCGCTGACGGCAGCGTTTCCGAATTACTGTTGGTCTACCGCTGGCGTACATCCGCACGACGCCAGTCAGTGGACTGCGTCAGCCGAGGAACAGATTCGTCAGATGGCGCAATCTGCTGCCGTCGTCGCTATTGGTGAGTGCGGGCTTGATTTCAATCGCAATTTTTCCTCCCCTGAGCAGCAGGAACTGGCGTTCAGTGCCCAACTGGCGCTGGCGGCCGAGTTATCCATGCCCGTATTTCTACACTGCCGGGAAGCGCATCCCCGTTTTATGGCCCTGCTTACGCCATGGTTGGATAAACTTCCCGCGGCGGTGGTGCATTGCTTCACGGGGAGTCGTAGAGAACTTGATGAGTGTCTGACCGCGGGATTGATGGTCGGCATCACGGGCTGGGTCTGCGATGAACGCCGGGGGCTTGAGTTGCGTTCATTGTTAAAACATATTCCGGGCGATCGGCTGTTGCTGGAAACCGACGCGCCCTATTTACTGCCCCGGGATTTAAGCCCTAAACCCGCATCCCGTCGCAACGAATCCTGCTTTCTCCCGCATATTGTCAGTCAGGTCGCTATCTGGCGTGAAGAAGATGCCGCATGGTTGGGGCAGAAAACAGATGAAAATGCCCGTCGGGTTTTCCGGCTGGTTTGATTCAGGAGAATAACGATATGAGCAATGCTTTTCCCGGCACCTTCCCCGGCCGGCGTATGCGCCGCATACGCCGTCATGACTTCAGCCGCCGCCTGGTCGCTGAAAATCAACTGACGGTCAATGACCTGATCTATCCAGTTTTTGTCATGGAAGGCAGTAAGGGTCGGCAGGAAGTACCCTCAATGCCGGGCGTATACCGGATGACTATCGATGTATTGCTTAAAGAGGCGGAGGAAATCGCCAAGCTAGGCATTCCTGTGCTTTCCCTGTTTCCCGTCATCGAGGCAGACAAGAAATCGTTGAACGCCGAGGAAGCTTATAACCCGAATGGCCTTGTTCCGCGCGCCGTACGCGCGCTGAAGGATGCCGTACCGGAGTTGGGCCTGTTGACGGATGTCGCGCTCGATCCCTATACCACGCACGGCCAGGACGGCATTATCGATGAAGACGGCTACGTTATTAACGATATAACCAAAGATATTCTGGTGCGCCAGGCGCTGTCGCATGCGCAAGCCGGCGCGGAAATTTTGGCGCCCAGCGATATGATGGACGGGCGTATTGGCGCAATCCGCGATGAGCTGGAAACGCAACGTCTGGTGAATACGCAGATCATGGCCTACTCGGCGAAGTATGCCTCTTGTTACTACGGCCCTTTCCGCGATGCGGTCGGATCGGCCAGTAATCTGAAGGGCGGAAACAAGAAGACTTACCAGATGGATCCCGCCAATAGTGACGAAGCCTTACAGGAGATCGCGCAGGATCTTCAGGAAGGCGCCGATATGGTGATGGTGAAACCGGGAATGCCGTATCTGGACGTGGTCAGACGCGTGAAGGATACGTTCGGCGTACCGACCTTCGCCTATCAGGTTTCCGGGGAGTATGCGATGCATATGGCCGCCATTCAGAACGGTTGGCTGCAGGAACAGCCGCTGGTGATGGAGTCGCTGTTGTGTTTCAAACGCGCGGGAGCCGATGGCGTATTGACCTATTTTGCCAAGCGCGTCGCGCAATGGCTGCGCGATGAGCACTTGCAGCGCTGATGGCGAGTTTCGTCAGGACGGCCCAGGTTGTTCCTGACGATTACATTTTCTGAAATTGACGGTTATCAATGCTTTGACGAACCTGTTTATTCAGCAAATTCAGCAGCAGCATGGAACGGGCTTCCCCATCCGGCTCGGTATAGATAGCCTGTAAGCCGGTGAAAACCCCATCCGTAATCATGACCTCATCGCCTGGCTGAGGCGTTTGCGGGTCGGTAACGCCTTCTGTCGGATGTTGTAACAGGTCATTGATCACCTGCTGAGGAATCGTGGCGGGGACATTACCAAAACGCACGAAATTACTCACCCCGCGCGTGGCGCTGATGGTGGTTGTGTGGATGCGTTCAGGATCGAATTCCACAAACATATAATTTGGAAACAGAGGTTCACAAACTTCGGTACGTTTGCCGCGTATGATTTTATCTAGCGTAATCATCGGACTCAGGCAAGCGACATCCTGACGCTCTAAATGTTCTTTCGCCCGTAGCAGTTGACCACGTTTACAATACAGTAAATACCAAGCTTCCATAATTTTGCAGACTTATGATTCCGGTGGGTAAGCATAACAAAAGCAGACCTGGATAAAAACGTCCGTAAGAAATTTCTGACATCGATTTTATCGTAGTAAGGAATAACGTGGCTTGCGTAGGTTTGAGAGAAACGCGGAAGGCCGCCATACAAAATAGCCGCACTAAGAAGCGACAGGTTGTCGAAGAGACTTTATAATGACCCATTCCACAGACAGCCCCGATGATCAGCATGAAATATCGTGACTTACGCGAATTCCTCTCGCTGCTGGAAGAGAGGGGTGAATTAAAACGTATTAGCCAGCCTATCGATCCCTATCTTGAAATGACTGAAATAGCCGATCGCACTTTGCGTGCGGGCGGCCCGGCGCTGCTGTTTGAAAACCCCAAGGGTTACGGCATGCCGGTGTTGTGCAATTTGTTCGGCACGGCAAAACGCGTCGCCATGGGAATGGGGCGGGAAGATGTCAGCGCATTGCGCGAAGTCGGTAAACTGCTGGCTTTTCTTAAAGAGCCTGAGCCGCCGAAAGGGTTTCGCGACCTGGTGGATAAAATGCCTAAATTCCGTCAGGTGCTGAATATGCCGACCAGGCGATTGTCTTCGGCGCCCTGTCAGGAGCAGGTGTGGCAGGGTGAAGACGTCGATCTTAGCCGGATTCCGATCATGCACTGCTGGCCGGAAGACGCCGCGCCGCTGGTTACCTGGGGACTGACGGTCAGCCGCGGACCGCATCAGGAACGTCAGAATTTGGGGATATATCGGCAGCAGTTGCTAGGCCGAAACAAGCTGATTATGCGCTGGTTGTCGCATCGCGGCGGCGCGCTGGACTTTCAGGAGTGGTGTCAGGAGAATCCGGGACAGCGCTTCCCGGTTTCTGTCGCCTTGGGCGCGGATCCGGCAACGATTCTGGCCGCGGTCACGCCGGTTCCTGACTCATTGTCCGAATACGCGTTTGCCGGTTTATTGCGCGGCCATAAAACCGAAGTCGTGAAATGCCTGTCCAACGATCTGGAAGTGCCGGCCAGCGCGGAAATTGTTTTGGAAGGCTATATTGAGCCGGGCGAAATGGCGCCGGAGGGCCCTTACGGCGATCACACCGGCTACTATAATGAAGTCGATAACTTCCCTGTCTTCACGGTGACGCATATCACCCAACGGCGCGACGCGATTTATCATTCCACTTATACCGGACGTCCGCCGGATGAGCCCGCCGTATTGGGCGTTGCGCTCAATGAGGTTTTTGTTCCGATTCTGCAAAAGCAATTTCCCGAAATAGTGGACTTTTATTTGCCGCCGGAGGGTTGCTCTTACCGTCTGGCGATCGTTACCATGAAGAAGCAATATGCCGGTCACGCCAAACGCGTCATGATGGGCGTTTGGTCTTTTTTACGGCAGTTTATGTACACCAAGTTCGTTATTGTCTGTGACGATGATATCAATGCCCGTGACTGGAAAGATGTTATCTGGGCGATTACCACGCGGATGGATCCGGCACGGGATACCGTATTGGTGGAAAATACGCCGATAGATTATCTGGATTTTGCCTCACCGGTTTCCGGTTTGGGTTCCAAAATGGGGCTGGATGCCACCAATAAATGGCCGGGCGAAACACAACGCGAATGGGGACATCCGATTAAAAAAGATCCTCAGGTCTGCGCGCGCGTTGATGCCATATGGGATGAACTAGCCATTTTCAGTGACAGAGAACCCCGGCGTTAATCTGCTGTTGCTCTGTTCCCAGTTTTGCTTTTGATGACCCTATGAGGGAATGCATGACAACATTGAGCTGTAAAGTGACTTTGGTCGAAGCAATAACCGATACGGTTTATCGGGTTCGTTTATTACCAGAGGCCTCCTTTTCTTTTCGTGCCGGCCAGTACCTGATGGTGGTAATGGACGAAAGGGATAAGCGGCCTTTCTCTGTGGCGTCCACGCCGATGGAGAAAAATTTTATTGAGCTGCATATCGGTGCTTCTGAGCTGAATCTTTATGCCATGGCGGTCATGGAACGCATCCTGCAAGAAAAAACGCTAACGGTGGATATCCCGCATGGTGAAGCCTGGCTGCGCGAAGAGAGCGAGCGCCCGCTGGTGCTGATTGCCGGCGGCACCGGTTTTTCGTATGCGCGATCGATTTTGCTGACGGCGCTGGCTCAGAAGCCGAAACGTCAGATCGCTATCTATTGGGGGGGACGTGAAAGCAAGCACCTCTATGACCTCGGCGAACTGGAAGCGCTAGCTACGCAGTATGCCAATTTACAAGTGATTCCGGTGGTTGAACAGCCGGAAGAAGGCTGGCGGGGGCGAACCGGCACGGTATTAAGCGCGGTACTACAGGATTATGGTTCATTAGCCGAGCAGGACATTTATATCGCCGGGCGTTTTGAAATGGCGAAGATTGCCCGTGATCGCTTCTGCAATGAGCGTGGCGCGCTTTCCGCACACATGTTCAGCGATGCTTTTTCGTTTATCTAACGCAGCCCGCGGGATTGTCCGGCAGCGCGTCGACCGTTCAAACACGGCCGTGATCCCCTGTCTCATACCAATCAGATTGCCGCGGCAGCCAAACTGCACATCGCGGTTTTCCATCAGATGAATCAATGTGGTGGAACTCAGGGCGTCGGAACACCCCAGCGGGTGGCCGCGCCCGATTAATCCGCCGTTCAGATTTACTTTTTCTTCTCTTTGCCGATCGCCCAGATTGTTAGTGCCGGGCAATGTTTGTGCCTGCGTTCGAAACGGCTGATGCTCGCAAGGCACAAGCCTGCGCGCTGTTGCCGCGAAGATCGCGAAGTACCCGCGCTGTCGTGGAAGGGCTGCTGTGTTAAAATGGAGAAATCGTGCCGTGACAAACAGGGATATCTATGGAAAAGCTGGCTTCTTTATATCACCATCATTTGACTAGGTTACAACAGCGCGCGCAGGCGGTTCTAGCGCGCCACCGGTTGGACGCGTTATTGATTCACTCCGGTGAATTATTAACGGTATTCCTGGACGATCACGACTACCCCTTTAAGGTTAACCCGCAGTTTAAAGCCTGGGTGCCGGTAACTCAGGTGCCCAATTGCTGGCTATGGGTTGACGGCGTCAACCCGCCGAAACTCTGGTTCTATTCGCCGGTGGATTACTGGCATAACGTCGCGCCCATACCGGAAAGTTTCTGGACTGACGGCGTAGAGATATCGGTTCTGCGCAATGCCGATGATATTGGGACATTACTTCCGGCTCAGCGCCGGCGCGTCGCTTACCTCGGCTATACGCCGCAGCGGGCTCTGGCTTTGGGGATCGCTGCCGAAAATATTAACCCGCAAGGCGTACTGGATTATCTGCACTATCACCGTGCTTACAAAACGGACTATGAGTTAGCCTGCATGCGGGAAGCGCAGAAAACCGCGGTTGTTGGTCATCGCGCCGCGCATGAGGCTTTTCTATCCGGCATGAGCGAGTTCGATATTAATCTGGCTTACCTTACCGCGACTGGTCACCGCGATACCGACGTACCTTATGGCAATATTGTGGCGCTGAATGAGCATGGGGCGGTATTGCATTATACCCAGCTAGATCATCAGGTTCCGTCGGACGTGCGTAGTTTTCTGATTGATGCCGGCGCCGAGTATAATGGCTACGCGGCCGATCTGACCCGGACCTACTCTTCACAGAGCGATAACGCCTTTGCCGCGTTGATAAAAGATTTGAATCAGGAGCAGCTTTCCCTTATTGATACGATCCAGTCGGGGGTGCGCTATACCGATTATCATATCCAAATGCATCAGCGTACCGCCAGGTTGCTGAAGTCGCATCGGTTGATTAATGGAATCAGCGAAGAGGCCATGGTGGAAAATGGCTTGACCAGACCGTTCCTGCCGCATGGGCTGGGACACCTGCTGGGGCTACAGGTGCATGACGTCGCCGGATTTATGCAGGATGACCAGGGTACGTCTCTGGCCGCGCCGTCCCAATATCCCTACTTGCGCTGCACGCGGATACTTGAGCCAGGAATGGTGTTGACTATCGAACCCGGCATCTATTTTATCGATTATCTACTTGAGCCCTTGCGAGAAGGCCGATTCAGTCAACATTTTGACTGGCAGGCGATTGACGCGTTAAAGCCCTTTGGCGGTATTCGCATCGAAGATAATATCGTTATTCATGAGCAGCGTATTGAAAACATGACGCGCGACCAGAAACTGTCCTGATGCAGGCGTATCCGATACCCGCAGCATTTGTCAGCCTGAGCGATGAGATCAAGAAAAGCCGTTTTATCACTCTGCTGGCGCCGACAAACGGCGTCGATGCGGCGAAAGACTTTGTTCAGCAGACCAGAGAACAACACCCTGCGGCAAGACATCATTGTTGGGCCTATGTCGCCGGTGCGCCTGATGACTCCCAGCAGCTCGGCTTTTCTGATGATGGCGAGCCTTCAGGCACCGCCGGCAAACCGATGTTGGCGCAGCTGATGGGGAGTGGAATCGGTGAGATTACCGCTGTCGTTGTGCGTTACTACGGCGGAATCCAGTTAGGCACTGGCGGGCTGGTTAAGGCCTATGGCGGCGGAGTCCAGCAGGCGCTGAAAACGATGTCGTTGCAAGAAAAAGTATTACAGAAAGAGTATGGCTTGCGGTGTGAGTATTCATTATTACCTCAGGTTGAATCACTGATATACCATCTCGGCGGTCGGATTTTGCACAGCGATTACGGTGCGGAAGTGACATTGAGTTTGTCTATTCCGGTCAGGGATGTGGATGAAGCAGCCATAAGGTTGCGTGATATCAGTCGCGGTTCGTTGCATTTATTGCCAGTTTCACAATAATCCCAACGTTGTTTTATGAATCATTTAAGGAACTTTTTGCAATGCATTTGCGCGCCATAACCCGTATTGTGGGTCTGCTGGTTATCCTTTTCTCCGGGACGATGTTTATCCCAGGACTGGTGGCCTTGATCTATCGTGATGGCGCCGGGCGGGCTTTCACGCAAACTTTTCTGGTCGCACTGACTATCGGCATTGTCCTCTGGTTGCCAAACCGAAAGCAAAAGCATGAGTTGAAATCCCGCGAAGGTTTCCTGATCGTCGTATTATTCTGGACGGTGCTGGGCAGCGTGGGTGCGCTTCCTTTCCTTTTCGCGGAGCATCCCAACCTTGGCGTAACGGACGCCTTTTTTGAATCTTTCTCCGGGCTGACCACCACAGGCGCTACGACGCTGGTGGGTTTGGATTCACTACCCAAGGCCATTTTGTTTTACCGGCAAATGCTGCAGTGGTTTGGGGGAATGGGGATCATCGTTCTGGCCGTCGCTATCCTGCCGATCCTCGGCGTTGGGGGTATGCAGCTGTATCGCGCCGAAATGCCGGGGCCGCTGAAGGATAACAAAATGCGTCCCAGAATCGCCGATACGGCGAAAACGCTATGGTTGATCTATGCGTTGCTTACCGTGGCGTGTGCGGTATCCCTGTGGCTGGCGGGAATGCCGGTTTTTGATGCGATCGGCCATAGTTTTTCAACGGTTGCCGTGGGGGGCTTTTCTACCCATGATGCCAGTATCGGCTATTTTAACAACCCGACGATTAACACGATCGTTGCGGTGTTCCTACTGATTTCCGGCTGTAACTTTGGCCTGCATTTTGCGGTATTGAGCGGACGTAGTCTCAAAGTTTACTGGCGCGATCCTGAATTTCGGATGTTCATCTTCGTTCAACTGTCGCTGGTTGCGGTGTGTACCCTTGTGTTGTGGTTTCACAACATCTATGCCTCTGGCATGCAAACGCTAAATCAGGCTTTCTTCCAGGTGGTGTCGATGGCGACAACCGCCGGCTTCACTACGGATAGCATTGCCTCCTGGCCGCTTTTTCTGCCGGTGCTGTTGCTGTGCTCCGCGTTCATCGGCGGATGTGCGGGGTCAACCGGCGGCGGCTTGAAAGTGATTCGCATCCTGCTGCTTTTCCTGCAAGGTTCCCGAGAGTTGAAAAGACTGGTTCATCCTAATGCGGTCTACACCATAAAACTAGGTAATCGCGCGCTGCCAGAGCGGATATTAGAAGCCGTATGGGGCTTCTTTTCCGCGTATGCGCTAGTCTTTATCGTCAGTATGTTGGCCGTGATTGCGACCGGCGTGGATGATTTTTCCGCGTTTGCCGCCGTCGCCGCCACGCTGAATAACTTGGGTCCGGGGCTGGGTGTTGTCGCGGACAACTTTACCTCAATGAATGACGCGGCAAAGTGGATATTGATCCTGACGATGCTGTTCGGTCGTTTAGAGGTCTTTACTCTTTTGGTCTTGTTTACGCCGACGTTCTGGCGGGAATAAAGCAGGCGGATACAGTGTAATGAAAGCGTTGATATTATTTTCCAGTAGGGATGGGCAAACGAGAGAGATCGCCTCTTATATTTCCAATTCGCTAAAAGGCTCCTTGGAGTGCGACGTTATCAGCTTGCTAAGCGCGAATGATATCGATCTGACTAAATATGATCGGATTCTTATCGGGGCGTCAGTGCGATACGGGAGATTTAATCCGGCGGTAGATCAGTTTATCAAGCGGCATCTGATGCGCTTACGGCAAATACCCAGCGCGTTTTTTTCCGTCAATTTAACGGCGAGGAAAGCGGAAAAGCGTACATTGCAGACTAATGCCTATACGCGTAAGTTTTTACTGCACTCGCCGTGGGAGCCTGATTTATGCGGCGTGTTCGCGGGGGCGCTGCGTTATCCGCGCTATCGATGGTTCGATCGCATAATGATCCAACTGATTATGCATATGACCGGCGGAGAAACGGACTCGAGCAAAGAAGTGGAATATACCGACTGGGAGCAGGTCACTCGTTTTGCGCATGAGTTTGGGCAATTAACGCTCAAAAAGACGGCGTAGCGCTGTTTTCCCGCCGGGTTGCCGAAAAAAAACGCACTCAATCATTTTTTTGCATTTAGCGCTTGTCAGGCGCCGAGAAGTCCCTATAATGCGCTCCCACTGACACGGCAACAGCGATTACGCAGTTACCGGGTGAGTAAGAAGCCAGGCAATAATCACTTGACTTCACAGCGGAAAAGCATAATATATGCCGCCCGCGCCACAGGATAATGTGGCACTGCTCTTTAACAATTTAATCAGACAATCTGTGTGGGCACTCACAAGACCGTATCGGCTAACGATATAAAAAAA
>NZ_JAKMAJ010000004.1 GCF_022378355.1 Brenneria bubanii | reverse complement strand
GTTTCCTCAAGGTATCTAGCTCATTGAGGGCCGAAATCTTTTCATCGTGGATCTTGGCGTTTTTCCACGCCAACGCCACTTGTGAAGCGAAGGTTTCAAGCAATGATACGGCAAGGGAATTAAAGATAGAATGATGACTAAATGAAAGCAGAGTCAAAGTCCCATAACAAATATTTTTATCCTGCACTGGCACACAGATTAATGAACTTGCTATGGGATTATTTTCCATCACCGATGCGCGTATTGCTGATTCATGCGTGAAGGACGCCAGAATGGCTTCGCGTGAATTCAATATGACCGATTGCCTGCTTTCAAACACCCGGCCGGAGACCGACTCATGAGTGGAAACCGAATAATCATAATAGTCGTTGTTAAAACCAGATAGCGCTTTAGGAATAAGCAGGGATTTTCTTTCATCATAGATGCGAAAAATAACCGCGTCACTGAATGGAATGGTTTTAAACGCGCCATCAACGACGTGTTGAGTGATTATTTCATGCGACAAACCCGAAGCAAGATGCCAGGTATTATCACTGATTCGTTGAAACATCATTTTTTGCTGCTGCAGCATCTGATTGTAGAAATATATTTTCACTAAATAATTCAGATATCTCTATCGTGATAGTCAATGAATCACTGTAAAGACAGATTATTTCAATGATAAGAACATTATGATTCATATGATGGGTTAATATGAAACTTTCATTCATTTCATCATATCTACCGCCGTCATCTTGAATAACTTCATCAAATCGCTTGGGCGATACTCCTATTTTTATTTTAAAAAGTGGATAGCGCGTTTTTAATAATAGTTTTAATGCGCCAATATAATCTGACATATCGTCCCCCTGTGTAAACCCACAGATATATGTTCATTGTAACGTATGAAGCCACATAGATATTTATCATTTTTTTTGCAAGTGTAGCAAGACGGTCATTGATTTTACCCCCGTTAAGGAAACCTCTTATGGGTAACATGAAAACAAGTAATAAAAATAAGCTGATTATCTTCATCTTGTTCTTATGCTGGGTTGTCGGCTTTATTGATAAAACGGCAATAAATATTGCCATTATACCGATCAGCAGTGAGTTTGGATTATCCTCCGACCATACCGGCATGATCATTAGCGGTTTTTTTCTGGCTTATTCACTGACTCAACTGATAGGCGGCTATCTGGTTGACCGTATGGGAAGTAAAACCATTTTGACCGGGGCGGTAACGCTGTGGTCCATTGCGACCGCATTTACCGGCATGGCCGGCGGCATTTTCAGTCTGGTGATCGCCCGCTTTTTTGTCGGAATGGGGGAAGCGGTGTTTCCTTCCGGCAGCTCGGTAGTGATCGCGCAGGAATTCGAAAAATCCAAAATGGCCAGGGCAAAATCTTTTCTACAGTCGGGCGCCTCGGTGGGGTTTGCCGTGGGCTCGGTGGTGGTGTCGTCACTGATCGCATTTTTTAACTGGCGCATCATGTTCTTTGTCCTTGGCGCGGCAGGCATCGTATTGGCATGGTTGCTGTGGATAGTGCTGAAAGCTCGCCCGGCCGAGGCAGCGGCAACGCCGGTCCGTCATCCATCTGCGGCGCCAAGTACAAAATCCGAGAAAAAGCGCCTGAAGGAGATTATTGCCAGGCCGCTGACCTGGCAAATCGCCGCCTGCTATTTCTTTACCAATATCGTTTTCTGGGGGCTCCAGTCCTGGTTGCCGTCCTATTGGGTAAAAGTGAAAGGGATGAGCATGGTTTCCATGGGAGCCTGGTCTATGCTTCCCCCAACATTGGGCTTCATCTCCTTTCTGACGTGCGGATGGTTGCTGGATCGGTTTTTCGTGCGGCGGGAAAAATACCTGATCGCCATAGGCGCGGCCGTCTCAGCGCTGTTTATCTGATTGATGTTCAATGCCTCTTCCATTCCGCTGGCTTTTGCCTGGCTGTCGATATCGAATATTTTCCTCAATGCCATCAGTATCAGTGTCTTCGTCATCATCATTAAGCAATTGCCGAAAGAATCGGTAGGAACCGCTACCGGGCTGATTAACTCCATCGCACAAATCGGCTCGTTTCTCTCCCCGCTGGTGATTGGCTACATCCTGAAATTGTCTAATCAAAATTATTCCATCGCCTTTTTAATGATTGTGGTCTGCGCCGTAATCACCTGTTTGATATCGCTACCCATGCACCATAGCCATGACCCAATGGAAGCCGGGTCCAGTCCAACCCCCGTACCCTAAAGAGAGTAAGAAATGAGTTACTTAGACATAATCAATAAAACCCTTAATGAAGAACGCGAGCGCGTTATCGCCGTCAGCGATCGGATTTGGGAATTTGCTGAAGTTCGCTACGAGGAAAAACAGTCGGCCTCTTTGATGGCGCAAACCTTGGAAGACGCCGGCTTTCAGGTAACGGGGGCGGTATCGAAACGGCGTTTGTCGCCACCTATGGCGCAGGCCAACCGATTGTCGCGATTTTGGCAGAATATGATGCGCTGCCGTCCCTGAGTCAGGAGGCTAATCTGAGTTGCCCGTCGCCGGTGGTTAAATCAGGGAGCGGTCACGGCTGCGGCCATAACCTGCTTGGCGCAGGATCGCTGGCCGCCGCGCTGGCGACCAAAGCCTGTATGGATGAGTTAAAACTGGCCGGTACGATTAAATATTATGGCTGCCCGGCGGCGGAAGGCGGCGGCGGCAAGGCGTTTATGGCCCGTGCAGGCCTGTTTGCCGACGTGGATGTGGCGTTTACCTGGCATCCCTGGGACGAAAATCTGGCCTACAATGCGCGGATGCTGGCGACCAATCAGGTGAAATATCAATTTAAAGGCAAAAGCACGCACGCCGCTTTCAGCCCGCATCTTGGACGCAGCGCCCTTGACGGCGTCGAGTTAATGAACGTAGGCGCCAATTTCCCGCGCGAACACATTATTCCCGAAGCGCGTCTGCATTATGCCATTACCAATGCAGGCGGCAATGCGCCGAACGTGGTTCAGGCCGATGCCGAAGTGCTCTATAAAGTGCGATCGCCCAGAATGCAGCAGGTGCGCGAGATCACCGAACGCGTACACGATATTGCTCGAAGCGCAGCGCTGATGAGCGGCACTGCGGTGGCATTGAATTCGATGCGGCCTCTGCCGATCTCATTCCGAACGTGACCATTGCGAGCATGATGAATGAGGAATTGATAAAAATCGGCCCGCTGGTCTTCACGCCGGAAGAGAAAGCCTTTGCCCACTCGATCCAGGAAACCTTTTCTGATGAAGAAAAAGCCAGGGTTGCGAAGCGCGGCAAAACGCTGGCGGAAGATCTCACCCCGTTTCGTAAAGAACCGGATTTTCTCAATGGTTCTACCGATGTCGGCGATGTCAACTGGCTGGTGCCGGTAGGTCAGGTATACATCGCCACCTGCGCATGGGGAACCCCGCCGCACTCCTGGCAGATGGTTACCCAGGGTAAAACGTCATATGCCCATAAAGGCATGCTGTTGGCAGGCAAGGTGATGGCCGCGTCTGCGGTACGGGCGTTAATCACGCCATCGTTGATTGCCGCCGCCAAAGAAGAGCATTTGCAGCGACTAGAGGGCGAAGCGTACTGCTCTTTGTTACCTGCATCCGCGTTGCCGCGACCATTAAGCCGTTAATCAATGATCATTATTGGGTGGGATATCTCCCACTCAATAATAAAATAGCCTTTTTCGTGGCTGGGCCGGATCTCTATGACAGTGCGCCACGACATCCCCACCTCCGCGAACGAAAATCCCAAGGCGCCGTATCAGTGCTTAATCATCACGTGCCGCACGAGGGTATAGTCCTCCAGCCCGTACACCGACATATCCTTACCGTAGCCGGACAACTTCTGCCCGCCGTGCGGCATTTCGCTGACCAGCATAAAATGCGTATTCACCCAGGTGCAGCCGTACTGCAGACGGGCGCTCAGGCGATGCGCGCGGCCGAGATCGCGGGTCCAGACCGATGAGGCAAGCCCGTAGCGCGAGTTGTTGGCCCACCCCATCACCTGCGCCTCATCCTCGAATTCAGTCACGCTGACCACCGGCCCGAATACCTCGTGCTGCACGATCTCATCGTCCTGACGGGCGCCGGCCAGCACCGTCGGCTGAAAATAATAGCCCGCGCCCGGCCCCTTCTCGCCGCCGGTGACCACCTGAATATGGCCGGTGGCGCGCGCGCGCTCGACAAAGCCCTGCACGCATTCAAGATGCTTCTGACTGATCAACGGCCCCAGTTCGGTGGTTTCGTCGTCCGGCGCGCCCATCCTCAGCGAAGCGACCGCTTCGCCCAGCGCGGCGACCAGTTGCGGATAGATGCCCTTCTGGGCATAGACGCGGCAAGCGGCGGTGCAGTCCTGGCCGGCGTTGTAGAAGCCGAAATTACGGATGGCGTCGACGGCCTGAGCGATATCCGCATCGTCGAACACGATCACCGGCGCCTTGCCGCCCAGCTCCATATGAGTACGCTTGATGCCGGGCGAGGAATGGCGAATGATGTGCTCGCCGGTGCGGATCGAGCCGGTCAGGGAAATCATGCGAACCTTGTCATGGCCGGTCAGCGCATCGCCGACCGACGCGCCGTCGCCGAATACCACGTTCAGGACGCCCGGCGGCAGGATATCCGCCGCCAGCTGCGCCAGTTTCAGCGTACTCAGCGGCGTCAGCTCGGATGGTTTGATCACCACGCAATTGCCGGCCGCCAGCGCCGGGCCCAGTTTCCAGGCCGCCATCATCAATGGATAGTTCCACGGCGCGATGGAAGCCACCACGCCGAGCGGGTCGCGTCGAATCATCGAGGTATGCCCGGTCAGATATTCGCCGCTCGCCATACCGTTCAGACAGCGGCAGGCGCCGGCGAAGAAACGGAACACGTCGGCGACCGCCGGGATTTCATCATTCAGCACGCAGTGCCGCGGTTTACCGCAGTTGAGCGACTCCAGACGGGAAAATTCCTCCGCCTGCTGCTCGATGGCATCCGCCAACTGCAGCAGCCGCTCGGCGCGATCTTTCGGCGTGGTTTGTCCCCAGTCGGCGAACGCCGCGTCCGCGCAGTTGACCGCCAGATCGACCTGTTGCGGCGTCGCCTGCGCAATCTGCGCAATGACCTCGCCGGTCGCCGGGTTGTAGATTGGCAGCGCGCTGCCCTCGCCTGCCACTAACTGGCCGTTAATCAACATCTGTGTCTGCACTCTAATGTCCTTCTTGCGTCATTTTTCGGGCCGCGGCGCGCACGCGCCGGCCCTTGGATATCCCATTGAATAGAGGGGTTATTTACCATCGCCAGCGACGTCGGTGCTGTCTTTGGTCAGATACCAGGCGCCAAGGATCGGCAACATGGTCAATAGCATGACGCACAGCGCAACCACGTTGGTTATCGGCACATCGCGCGGCCGCCCCAACTGGTTCAGCAACCAGATCGGCAACGTGCGCTCATGTCCGGCGGTAAAGGTGGTAACGATAATTTCATCGAATGAAAGCGCAAACGCCAGCATCCCGCCCGCCAGCAATGCGGTGGCCAGATTCGGCAGAATAATGTAGCGAAAGGTCTGCCAGCCATCCGCGCCCAGGTCCATCGACGCTTCGATCAGCGGGTATGAAATACGCCGAAAGCGCGCGATGACATTGTTAAAAACGATCACCATACAGAAGGTGGCGTGGCCGATCACAATGGTCAGCATGCCCGGTTCGAGATCCACCGTACGAAAGGCGGACAGCAACGACAGGCCGGTGATGATGCCCGGCAGCGCAATCGGCAACATAAACATCAGCATGATGCTATTTTTGCCGGTGAAATCGCGTCGATAGAGCGCCGCCGCCGCCAGGGTACCCAGCACCAGAGCCAGCAGCGTGGCCAGCGCGGCGATTTTCAGCGACAGGCCGATGGATTGCAGAATATCCTGCCGCTCGGCGGCCAGCCGGAACCAATGCAGCGTGAAGCCCTGCGGCGGAAAGCTGAAGGCCGCATCCTCGGTATTAAAAGCGTAGATGGCGATGATGATCAGCGGGAAGTGCAAAAACAGCACCCCGGCCCATGCCGAAATTTTCAATAACAGCGGCGCGTGTTTAGAGTGCATCGAAGGCCCCCAGTCGTTTAACCAGCGCCAGATAAAGCGCAATCAGAACAATCGGCACCAGCGTGAACGCGGACGCCATCGGCATATTGCCGATCGCCCCTTGCTGGGAATAAACCATATTGCCGATAAAAAAGCCCGGCGGCCCCACCAGTTGCGGCACGATAAAATCGCCGAGCGTCAGCGAGAAGGTAAAGATTGAACCGGCGGCGATGCCCGGTATCGCCAGCGGCAGCACGACATAGCGGAAGGTTTGCTGCGGCAGCGCCCCCAGATCTTCCGAAGCCTGCAGCAGCGAGTTAGGCAAACGCTCCAACGCGGACTGAATCGGCAGGATCATGAACGGCAGCCAGATATAGACGAACACCAGAAAACGCCCCAATCCGGAGGTAGACAACGTATTACCGCCGATGCCGGGCAGCAGCAGGATATTGTTCAACACCCACTCCAGACCGAGATGGCGCAAAAACCACTGGATAACGCCATCGCCCGACAACAGCAGCGTCCAGGCATAGGCCTTGACGATATAGCTGGCCCACATCGGCATCATAATGGCGATATAGAAAAACGCCTTCTGTCGGCCGCTGGTATAGCGAGCCATATACCAGGCGATGGGAAAGGCCAGCACCGCGCTGAATAGCGACACCAGCAGCGCCATCGTCAACGTGCGGATAATGATGTCGTAGTTGACCGGGCTGAACAGCGCCTGAATGTTCGCCAGCGTCAAGGTTGGCGATACCGTCATACTAAAATCATCGAAGGTATACAGCCCTTGCCACAGCAGCGCCAGCAGCGAGCCGAGATAGATAGCGCCAAACCACAACAGCGGCGGTATCAGCAGCAACGCCAGATAAAAACCGGGGCGACGATAGAAAAAGTGGGCCAGCCTATGCAGCCAACCGGCGCGGCGCGTTGTCGCCATCAAACCCCTATCCATCAGCGCGCCTCCTGCAGCATAACCATGGCGCTGCGATCCCAGCAGGCGGTCACCTTTCGTCCGATACACAGTTCAGGACGCAGGGTCCCGCTCTGATCGTTCGATTCGCTCACCAGCAGACGCTCGCCCTGCGGCAGCATCAATTCATAGCGCGTGGCGGCGCCCTGATAGTGGATGTCCTTTAACTGAGCCGGCACGCTGATATCGCCGGTTCTGGCGCCGACGGCGGATTCCGCCAGCCAGATATGCTCCGGACGGATGGCATAGCTGGCCGCTTCGCCGGTCAGGCGCTGCGCCAGTTCAGCCGGCAATACGTTCGAGGTGCCGACGAATTCCGCCACAAACGGCGTCTTCGGCCGCATATAGAGTTCGCGCGGCGCATCCACCTGCTCGATACGGCCATTATTGAAGACCGCCACGCGATCGGACATCGACAGCGCTTCGCTCTGATCGTGGGTGACGAAAATAAAGGTAATACCCAGTTCGCGCTGCAGCTTTTTCAGCTCGCCCTGCATCTGCTCACGCAGTTTAAGATCCAACGCCCCCAGCGGCTCATCCAGCAACAGTACGCTAGGCTGATTGACCAACGCCCGCGCCAGCGCCACACGCTGACGCTGACCACCGGAAAGCTGAGCCGGTTTGCGGTCAGCGGCGAAGCCCAGCGCCACGCGATCCAGCGATTCCTGCGCGCGATTGCGCCGTTCTTTCTTACCAACCCCTTTCACCATCAGCCCATAGGCCACGTTTTCCAGCACGCTCATGTGCGGGAACAGCGCGTAATCCTGGAATACCGTATTCACATCGCGCTGATAGGGCGCCAACCCGGCGGCCTCCTGACCATGAATACGGATCGAGCCCGACGTTAACTGTTCAAAACCGGCAATCAGGCGCAGGCAGGTGGTTTTACCCGATCCCGAAGGGCCAAGCATGGAAAAAAATTCGCCATCTTTTATTTCGATAGATACATGGTCCACGGCATGAACGTCGCCAAATGTACGACATACGTCAATAAATTCCACGGCATTGGACATAACACACTCCTGACAAATAGCCGCGCAAGCGCGGTTATTTGTAATACATAATTCAATAAAAACGTCGAACGACGAGATCGTCGACGATAAATAAATAACGGCCGCCGGCGCAGCATAGAAAATTAAAAATCGCGAATTTTCCGGCAGCCCTTTATTTTCTATTGTGCTGTACGCATTATTAAGGCGATGCCCTATTAGCGTCCTCCCATAATGGCGATATAGTCCTGCGTCCAACGGCTATAAGGCACATATTTACCGCCTTCGGCCTGCGGCGTTTTCCAGAAAGCGACCTTATCGAAATCGCCGGCGCCGTTATTTGCGCAACCGCCGCCGCCCAGCAACGTACTGGCCTGACAGCCGGCCGGCACCGCAGGCACCGAGCCGAACCAGGCTGCGACGTCGCCCTGCACTTTGGGCTCCAGCGACCAGTTCATCCATTTGTAGGCGCAGACCGGGTGCTTGGCGTCCGCGGCCAGCATGGTGGTATCCGCCCAGCCGGTCACGCCCTCTTTGGGGATTGTCGTGCCAATCGGCTGCCCTTCGCCTTTCAGCGCATTGGCCTGATAAGGCCAGGCGCTGGATGCCGCCACGCCTTCATTTTTAAAGTCGCTCATCTGCACCGAGGTATCGTGCCAGTAACGGTGGATCAGCACATGCTGGCTGCGCAGCAGCGTCAGCACCGCCTGATACTGCTCTTCATTCAGTTGGTAGGGGTCGGTAATACCCAACTGGGGCTGCGTACTCTTCAGGTAGAGGGCCGCATCGGCGATATAGATCGGCCCGTCGTAGGCCTGAACCCGACCTTTATTGGACTTGCCGTCGGGCAGCGTCTGCTGGCTAAACACCACCGACCAGCTTTCCGGCGGCACGGGGAAAACCTTGCTGTTGAACATCAGTAAATTCGCGCCCCACTGATAAGGCGTGCCGAAGACCTTGCCGTTAACCGTGTACCAGGGCGCATTGACCAGACGGGGATCGATGCTCTTCCAGTTGGCGATGGCTCCGGTATCGATGGGCTGCACGCGTTTGCCGGCGATCAAACGCAACGAGGCGTCGCCGGAGGCCGTTACCAGATCGTACCCGCCTTTCGCCATCAAACTGACCATCTCGTCGGAGGTGGCGGCGGTTTTCACGTTAATCTGGCAGTCGGTATCCTGCTCGAATTTCGTCACCCAGTCGTAATTTTTATCGCTCTGGCCGCGTTCGATATAGCCTGGCCAGGCAACGATATCCAATCGGCCCTCGCCCTTGCCCGTCAAATCCGGCGCGGCGGCGTTTGCGCTATGAATGCCGCACAACACACTCAGACAAATCGCAGAGAAAGAAGCGGCTGCGGTAGATTTCCCCATGTGAATACTCCTGTCGTGAATATTGTGGTGATGGCGGGAACGGCGCCACCGTTTATTATCAGCGAATGTGCTTTAGTTAATTGCCAATCAATTTCAGCAGACAGTTTCATTAAAATTAATCTGCGGAAAAATTCGATATAAAAAAATACTATCTAAATGAGGCGTGGCGAATGAATTAAAATTGTTGTTTAAACTTCGCCATAATATGTCGCACCGTGCTGTAATTCTGTAATGAGTAACTGGATAAATCGCTGCCGTAACCCGAGCGTTTTAATCCGCCATGCGGCATTTCACTGATTAATGAAAAATGGGTATTAATCCAGGTAGTGCCATACTGCAGACGGGCGGCGACCTGCATGGCGATATCGATATTTTGCGTCCAGATCGAAGAGGCCAAGCCGTATTCAGAATCATTCGCCCAGTCGACCACCTGGCCGAGCGTATCGAAGCGGGTCATACTCACCACCGGCCCGAACACCTCTCGCTGCACGATTTCATCGCTCTGCATACAGCCGGCCAGCAGTGTAGGCTGATAATAAAAGCCGGGACCGGAGTATGCGGCGGCGCCGGTGATCAATTCGATATGCGGCTGACTCAGGGCGCGCTCGACAAAGCTGGAAACCCGGTCGCGCTGACGCGCGCTAATCAGCGGCCCCAGTTCATTCTCTTCGTCCTGCTTGCGGGCAAAGCGCAGATCGGCCACGGCGCTGCCCAGTTTATCAACCAGACGCGGATAGATAGCGGCCTGCGCATAGACCCGGCAAGCCGAGGTGCAATCCTGTCCGGCATTGTAGTAGCCCCAGGAACGGATAGCCTGTACCGCGGCGTCCAAATCAGCATCGTCGCACACAATTACCGGCGCCTTGCCGCCCAGTTCCAGATGAGTTCGTTTAACGTTGCGCGAGGCGGCCTGCAGGATGCGTTGCCCGGTGACGATATCGCCGGTGACCGACACCAGGCGCACCAGCGGATGGCTGACCAGCGCGTCGCCGACGCCTTCCCCGCTGCCGGTGACGATATTCAGCACGCCGGGCGGCAGAATCTCATTCAGCGCCGGCGCCAACGCCAGAATGGTGAGCGGCGTATGTTCGGATGGTTTAAACACCACGCCGTTGCCGGCGGCCAACGCGGGCGCGATTTTCCACGCCGCCATCATCAGGGGATAGTTCCACGGCGCAATCGCCGCCACCACGCCGAGCGGATCGCAACGAACCATCGAAATATGGCCGTCCAGATATTCGCCGGCCAGCTGTCCCTGCTGGCAACGCACCGCGCCGGCGAAAAAGCGAAATACATCCACCGCGGCGGGAATATCGTCATTCAGCGCCTGATGCAGCGGCTTACCGCAGTTGAGCGCCTCAAGCGCCGCCAGCAAAGCCGCCTGCCGTTCGATAACGTCGGCAATACGCATCAACAGCGCGCCGCGTTGCGCCGGTGTGGTTCGCGACCAGCGGGTAAATGCCCGTTGGGCGGCGTCCACCGCCAGCGCGACCTGGGACAAAGAGGTCTCGGCGATTTCGGCCACAATCTCGCCGCTGGCCGGGTTAAAAATCTGCTGCGCCGGCCCCTCCCCCTTAATTAACCTGCCGTTGATCAGGTGGCGGCTGGAAAAACTGGCGACGAAATCCACGTCCGACATTGGATATTCCTTCTGCTCTGCGTGAACGGCTCTGCGGATCAGCGCAAACGACGATATCGCTGCGCTGGCGTCTGACATACCCACAGCCGTTCGCTTCAGAGTATGAAAAGCGGTCGACGGCATGACGGCAGGCGCCGGGTATAACAGCGTGCTAATAATCCCGAAGGGCATGTGCCCAGAGCGCGATATTCACTGAACTAATAACCTACAATTCACACAATAAGTAAGCTAACAGAAGGTAACAAATGTTAATTACTGAACGGGGCATTCGAAAAAATCGAATGCTCACCATTTTGCACTAAAATGGTTTGCGGGGCGCACCAGCTTCGCGCGCGATGCTCAAAAAAGGGGCGACGAGCGGTGGTCGAGTGCTGCCCCGACGCCAGGCCAGCCCGATCTCCAGCTGTTCGATCGGATCGGCCAGCTTGCTGGCTTCAATCATATTGCCCTCCAGCGACCAGGCGCGGTAGGTCATATCCGGCAGGATAGAGACCCCCATGCCGGCGGCCACCAGGCTTCTGACCGCCTCGGTCGAGGTGGTTTTGAGTACAATTTCCGGTTTTAGCCCGGCCCGCGCCCACAGATAGCGGGCATGAACCTCCATTTCATCAACGTTGAGCTGAATCAACGGTTCATTGACCACATCGGCCAGACTGATACTGTCCCGCTCCAGCAGCGGATGCAGCGGAGGCAACCACAGTCGGTAGGGTGAGTGAGACAGCACTTCCGTTTGCAGCGCGTCCCGATCTTCCAGATTAGAGAGAATCAGCACCCCGATATCGATTTCTCCGCTCACCAGCAAATGCTCAATATAGCGGCGCTCATCCTCCACGACCTGAACCGTGACGTGTGGATAGGAATCCTTGAAACGCTTTAGCAGGTCGACCAGGAAATAGCCGGCCACCAGGCTGGTCACGCCGACGGTCAACGAACCGGTCACGTTTTCGCTGCCCGAGCGCAGACTACGCG
Organism: Brenneria bubanii; assembly: GCF_022378355.1. GTDB lineage: Bacteria > Pseudomonadota > Gammaproteobacteria > Enterobacterales > Enterobacteriaceae > Brenneria > Brenneria bubanii. Next base: position 302,673 of record NZ_JAKMAJ010000004.1, on the reverse strand, counting down.
TGGCATTGTCCACCGTGGCCAGAATCAGGTAGGACTGGCGCAGAAACAGGTGTCCCTGATGGGTCAGCGTCATCCCTTTCGCATGGCGTTCGAACAGGCGCACGCCGGTTTCGGTCTCCAATTGCTGGATCGCCAGCGTCAGCGACGACTGAGAGACAAACGCCGTTTGCGCCGCGGCGGAAATCGACCCCGTTTCCGCGACGGCAATGAAATGGCGAATCTGGCGTAATGTCAGCATGAGTCCTATCCCTTTATCAAATAATTGCACGCGGAAACGGCGGTGCGCACGGCTTCATCCGGAACACGCTAAAATATATATTTAATCGAAAGCAGAGGACAACCTCAACAATTTATCTATATCTTGCCGAAGCAACCGGCGACAGACGGAAATCAGCAGGCCATAGTTCATGACGATGCGTCAGGCCTGCCCTTCTCCCACCTGTGCGTCATAAACCCGGCGCCGGATAGAGAAGGCCGACGAGATAACCACTCACCCAGACTCAACTATCTGATTTATATATCAGGTGTGCGGAGATAAAATATTGTTTGCCTGAATTTTAACCAGGCGTGATAGAATGAAGCTCATTCATTGAAAGGTTAATCATTATGTCTTTTATCGATTACGCAATGAAATTCATTGGAGGGGCATCCACAACCACTATCGCCTGCCCGGTTTGCGGCTTCAAATCATCTCAATCCGTATCGAAAATTCGTCTGAAGCAGGCAATGCTTTGCAGCCAATGTAAAGCCCTGTTTGTTGCGCCGCGCTGAGCCCTGAAGCGCGTCCAGACACAAAATCGGTGTTTAATACTTAAACACCCTACCGGCAGCTGTTAAATCCCTGATGCCTGACGCCCATCCTGAGAGAACGTTTCTGAACTGATTTCGCAACTGCGCCTGCGCTTTAATGTCGCATCAGAGCAACCCGATGAAAATGAATCTAAAGAAGTGGCTCACCGGCTTTCGTTTCCTGCGGCCAGTCCCAGCGCCTACGCCGTTACACAGCAACGATTCCGTAGGCGAAAACAGTCTCAGTACAGCATTGTTTTCAACGCCGCAGATGGAGCGCTACGGGCAAAAGCTGGCAAGTTCGCATAAATTATCTCCCGACAGACTGCCTTATTACCTTCTCAAGCGGCTCAATGACAATGAGGTGGTCATTACGCAAAACTGCTATCTGCTCAACGCGGGCAAAAAAACCAGCATCATGCCTGCCGGCGAGTGGTTGCTGGACAATTACTATCTGATTGAGGAGCAGATCCGCATCGTTCGCCAGCATCTGCCGAAAAACTTCGGTAAAGGCCTGCCGGCGTTGGCATCGCCGCGCCATTGTCCGCGTGTTTACGATATCGCCGCCGAGGCGATTGCTCACGGCGACGGTCGCTGGGACGCGGTCAGTCTGAAGAGCTATATCGCCGCTTATCAACGGGAGACATCGCTGACGCTCGGGGAAGTATGGGCTTTGCCGGGCATGTTGCGCCTGGCTTTAATTGAAAACCTGCGCCGAGTCAGTATAGCGGTGGTCAACGCGCAACAAGAGCGTGATCTGGCCGATACCTGGATAACCCGATTTTTCGAGTGTGCCGAGGATACCCCCGCCGACTTGATCATGGTGATCGCCGACATGGCGCGCGCCCGTCCGCCGATGAGCAGCGCCTTTGTCGCCGAACTGGTACGCCGTCTACAGGGACGCGGCAAGGTGCTGGCCCTGCCTTTGACCTGGATTGAACAGCGCCTCGCGGAACAAGGCGACACAGCCGACGCACTCATTCAGCGTTTCAACCAGCAACTTGCCGCCAGTCAGCTTTCAGTCAGCAATAGTATCATCGGTTTGCGGTTAGTGAGTGAAACAAACTGGGCCGATTTCGCTGAGGCCATGAGCGTGGCGGAACAGACGCTGCGCCTTGACCCTGCGGGCATTTATCCGTTGATGCACTTTGATACTCGGGACCACTACCGCCATGTCATCGAGATTTTGGCCAGAGACAGCCATATCAGCGAGCCGGAGGTCGCCCGCCGCGTGCTGGCGCTTTCAAGAGAAAGCCTTCCTGACGCGCCGGGGTATCATATTGGCTATTATCTGCTGGGCGAAGGTCGGCAACAATTGGAAGTACGGCTGTCGGCCGACGCCTCGCAACTCATCCGCCTGCGGCACCGCTTCAACCAGTTGCCGTTGATTTCATGGCTCGGCAGTCTGAGTCTACTGACCACGGCGGCGACGGCCGGGATATTAAGTGAGACGGCAGCACAGGGAATGGGCTGGCTGCTGGTACTCCTGGTCATACCGCTGATTGTTGCGATCAGCCAGTTAATGAGTGACCTGCTGAGCGAGGCCACGACCCGATTTCGCACGCCACGACCGCTGCCGCGAATGGATTTTTCTGCCGGGATCCCAGAAAGCTCCGCGACTATGGTCGTCATCCCCTGTCTGCTGACCAGCAGCGAAAACATCGTCAGACTTATCGCCAGCCTTGAGGTGTGCTGGCTCGGCAATCAGAGCGAACACCTCTGCTTCGCCCTATTGACCGACTTCACCGATTCAGCGCATGAACATACGCCGGGAAACCGCGCCCTGCTTGAGCAGGCCATCGCGCAAACACAGGCGCTTAACCGACGCCATTCAGCCAGCCGTCCGCGCTTTTACCTGCTCCATCGGCCCCCTGAGTGGAACCCGCCGCAGGCGGTATGGATGGGCTATGAACGCAAACGGGGTAAGCTGGCGCTGCTGAACCACTGGCTACGCCAGCCGGCCACCCAGTTTTCCAGCGTTGCTGACATGTCCGGGACGGCGTTGCCGGAACGGATAAAGTATGTCATTACGCTGGACAGCGATACGATTTTGCCCCGCGATACGGCACATAAACTCATCGCCACCATGGCACACCCGCTTAACCGGCCAGAGTATGATCCTGTCCGCCAGAGAGTGGTAAAAGGCTACGGCATTTTACAGCCGGGGCTGGCCGAGGAGATCCCACGTCACGGACAGGGTCGCTATGCCGCCATGCGCAGCAGCGTGCCGGGCAACAATCCTTATTCCATGATGTCTTCCGATATCTATCAGGATCTCTTCGGCGAGGGCTCCTTTGTCGGCAAAGGTATTTACGATGTCGATATATTTATTCAGGCGACGAAGAATGTCTGCCCCGAAAATCTGGTTCTCAGTCATGATTTACTGGAGGGATGCTACGCCCGGTCGGGGTTACTGAGCGAAGTCTTACTCTACGAACAGTACCCGAATAACTACCTGACGGACGTCGCGCGGCGCACACGCTGGATCCGGGGAGACTGGCAACTGCTTAACTGGCTCAAGCCTCGCGTCAGGAAAGCGGATGGAACCCAGGCTAAAAACCCGTTATCCGCGCTATCTTACTGGAAGTTATTCGATAACCTGCGGCGCAGCCTGGTCTCTCCTTGTTTGCTGGCGCTGTTGTTTTGTGCGCTGCTGTTGGTGCCGAATCCATTTTACTGGTTGGGCGTGCTGGCGCTAACGTGGCTGCTGCCAACGATGCTGAGCGTCGCTCATGATCTTTTCCATAAACCCGCCCGCCGTCCGGTTGGGCAGCATCTGCTGTTGGTGGCCGCCGGTGCGCTGAAACGACTTTCACGCATCGGGTTGAATTTTATCGTCTTGCCGCATGAAGCCGGCTACTCTTTGTACGCCATCGCCGTGACGCTGTGGCGTCTGGGCATTAGCCGGCACAACCTCAACCAGTGGGCCAGTTACCGCCCGGACCATGATCAGAAAAGGGTTTCAGCCGTCCGCTTTTACCGGGCGATGTGGCTGAATGTGGCCGGCGGCGTGGCATTAACCTGCCTGACCGCCTATTTTTCACCATCGCTCTCGGCGTTTGCCGTGCCGGTCAGCCTGTTATGGTGTCTGGCGCCGCTGCTGCTGAGCTGGATGAGCCGCCAGCCGGCACCAAATACGTTTTCGCCGAATAAAGAGCAGAAACGGCAGCTACGTCAGACGAGCCGTGAAATCTGGGCCTTTTTTGACACCTTCGTAACGGCCGAAGAGAACTGGCTTCCGCCTGACAACTATCAAGAGATACCGCAACCGGTCATCGCACACCGCACCTCCCCGACCAATATTGGTCTGTCGCTGATGGCCGACCTGACGGCATGGGATTTTGGTTACCTGCCAATCGGCGACGTGCTACAGCGGGTAACGCTCACCCTGGACTCGATGGATAAAATGGAACACTTCCGCGGTCATTTATATAACTGGTACGATACCCGCACCCTCGCTCCACTCAGCCCTCGTTATGTTTCAAGCGTCGACAGCGGCAATATGGCCGGCCATTTACTGACCCTGCGCGAAGGGCTCACCGCCATGCGTAATCAGCCGATATTAAACAGCGCGCAAGTGCTGGCCGGGCTGGACGATACATTGGGTATTCTGGAAAAACACTGGGGCCGGAACGCACCTACCGGTCTGCGGCTGCTGCGTAAACATTGCCTCAGCGCGGCTTCGCTGCCTGCGGCGCAGCTGTTTGCCGAATTCAAAAAAATGCGCGCGCAAAGCAATCATCTGCATACGTTGTGCCATCAGGAAGACAAACTTGTTCTGCGCTGGATCGGCCACCTGCAGCGTCAACTGATACAGCTGTGCCATGAGTGGTCTCATCTGCTTGGCTGGCTGACGCCGACCTACGATGCGCAAGCATTACCCTCGCTGAGCTGGCTCGCCCAGGCGAAATTTACCGGCGAGGGAAGCCCGCCGGTATCCGCGATCACGCTGGCTCGAATGCGGCTGGACATCATTAGCGAGCTGGAACAGCGGCTGAATGAACATGCCCGAATGGATTTCACCTTTCTGTACAATGAAGCGACCTGTCTGCTCAGCATCGGCTACAACTGCGACGCTAATCTGCTGGATAAAAGTCACTACGACCTGTTGCCATCGGAAATTCGTCTGACCAGTTTTCTCGCCGTGGCGACTAACCAGCTACCGCTCAAAAGCTGGTACGCGCTGGGGAGATTATTTACCACGATTGATCAAGAAACGGCATTGATGTCCTGGAGCGGCTCGATGTTTGAGTATCTGATGCCCAATCTGGTGATGCCCATCTGGCCCGCCAGCCTGCTTGACAAAATGAGTCAGTCGGCGGTGCGGCGCCAGATACGCTGGGGCAAAGAGCGTGGGGTGCCGTGGGGCGTTTCAGAGTCCGGCTACCATGCTTTTGATGTTCAGAAAAATTATCAATATCAGGCCTTTGGCGTACCTGGCCTTGGCCTGCGGCGAGGGCTGGCCGACGATATGGTTGTCGCTCCCTATGCCACATTGCTGGCGCTGATGGTCTCTGCGCAAAAAGCCTGTGAAAATCTGGTTAGGCTGGAAAAAAATGGCGCTCGCGGCGAGTACGGTTTTTATGAAGCGCTCGACTATACGCCGTCGCGTCTGGCCACCGGACAATTGTATGCCGTGGTACAGTCATGGATGGCGCATCATCAGGGAATGGCATTTCAGGCGCTGGCTCACGTGTTGCTTGGCGCCCCAATGGCGGAAAGATTCATGTCCAGTCCCCTCTTCCAGTCGGCAAGCCTGCTGTTACAGGAACCTGTGCCGGATACGGTCGATCTCTACAGCCCGCGCCGTCACTTTGAGTCTCATGAGGGAAGGATCAAACCGGTTCGCTACGAACCGCGTATTTTGACCGAAGCAAACACTCCGACGCCCGAAGTTCAACTGCTGTCCAACAGCCATTACCACCTGATGATAACCCACAGCGGCGGCGGCTACAGTCGCTGGCGCGGTCTTGACCTTACGCGCTGGCGCAGCGACGCCACCCGCGATAACTGGGGCGCATTCTGCTATATCAGCGATCCGCAAACGGGCGAGGTGTGGAGCAATACCTGGCAACCCACCAATCATGCCGCCCACAGCGACGAGGCGACCTTTACCGATTCAAGCGCTGAATTTAAACGAACCATCGGCACGATCGGCATCAAGACCAAGGTCGTCGTGTCGCCGGAGGACGATATTGAACTGCGGCGGATCACGCTGCTGCATCAAGGGCGAAAACCGCGCACTGTTGAGCTGACCACCTACGCAGAAGTCGTGCTGGCGCCTGCGGCCAGCGATCTGGCGCATCCTGCGTTCAGCAATTTATTCATCCAGACCGAGTGGGTTCCGGCTCAGGCTGCGCTTTTGTGTCACCGGCGTCCACGCTCGCCGGACGAATCGAGTCCCTGGTTGTTTCATATGATGGTGGTACATGGCGATAGCCGCAACAACGCCTCATTTGACACCGATCGCGCGGCATTTCTCGGGCGCGGCAAGCATCCGGCTGACGCGCTGGCGGCCGGAAAAAACAGACAGCTCGGCAACACATCGGGAGCCGTGCTGGATCCGATACTGGCGATACGGCGGTCCATCACGCTTCAGCCTGGACAGGCGGCCACCATTGATATTTTCTATGGCGTCAGCGAGAGCCGCGAGCTCGGCCTGGCGCTGCTGGAAAAATACCGGGATCCCCCGATCGCCGATCGCGTCTTTGAACTGGCCTGGTCGCACAGTCTGGTGGCGCTACGGCAAATGAACGCCAGCGAAGACGACGCCGCACTGTTTAACCGTCTCGCCAGCGCCATTTTGTATTCCAGTCCGGAACTGCGCGCAAGCAGTCAGATAATCAGCCGTAACCGACGCGGTCAGTCCGATCTGTGGGGCTGGTCCATTTCGGGTGACCTGCCCATTGTGCTGCTCAGCGTCGCCGGCGAGGAGAGTATTTTATCCATTACTACGCTTATTCTGGCGCACCGCTACTGGCGCCAGAAAGGATTGGCAGTGGATTTAGTGATTCTGAATGACGGCCTGGGCGGCTACCAGCAAGCACGGCAAAATCAGATATTGAACCTGATTTATGCCAGTTCTGAAGCCAGTCTTCTGGATAAGTCCGGCGGGATTTTTGTGCGTAATGGCGAACATCTTTCCGCTGAAGACAAACTGCTGTTAATGAGCGCGGCCCACATCAGCCTGGATGACCGCGCAGGCGGCCTGAACGAACAGATCAGTCAGCGTCTTCATAGCGGACTCCCCACTCCGCGGCTATTTGTTCCACAGAATGCGTTAGGCATAAATCAACATCGTCCCTGGACGCCGGATATCAGCCAACTGCGCCATTTTAACGGCTACGGCGGCTTTTCTCAGGACGGCCGGGAGTATCAGATTGTACTCAGGGAAAACGAACCGACGCCCGCCCCCTGGTCCAATGTGCTGGCTAATGCCTGTTTCGGTAGCGTGCTGTCTGAAGCGGGACAGGCCTACAGCTGGTATGAGAATGCCCACGAATATCGGTTGACGCCGTGGGAAAACGATCCGGTCGGCGATCGCAGCGGGGAAGCTTTCTATCTGCGCGACGAAGAGAGCGGCGCATGCTGGTCGCCGACCACGCTGCCGATACGTGGACGGGGAGACTATTTATCCCGTCATGGTTTCGGCTACAGCGTATTTGCCCACCGGGAGAACGGCATAGACAGCGAAATGACGGTATTGGTTGCCGAACAGGCGCCGGTTAAATTCGCCATCCTGACGCTCAGCAATAACTCAGGGCGAACACGTAAACTGTCCGTCACGGGCTATGTGGAGTGGACGCTCGGCGAATCACGTTCTCAATCCGCCCGTCACGTCGTCACGCAGGCGGTCAGCGTGGCAGGCGGCTGCGGGATCATGGCGAACAACTTTTACGGCGCGAAGGGTGGCGAACGCACCGCCTTTTTTGCCGTCACCGGCGCTCACTGTTCGCTGACGGGAGACCGCCGCGAGTTTCTCGGCCGCAATGGTTCGATGCAACAGCCGACGGCAATGCGGTTACGCAAGCTGTCTGATAAAACGGGCGCCGGTCTCGATCCGTGCGGCGCGGTACAATCCGCCGCCACCTTGATAGATGGCGATCAGAAAACATTTATTTTTGTCCTTGGCATCGGCGAAGATCCGGTTCAGGCCCAGGCGACACTCGCTCGCTATCTGAACGAAGAGGCCGCACGCGAAGAGTTGAACCATGTTCACCGGTTCTGGCGCCAGGCGCTGGATAAAATCGTCGTCGACACCCCGGATACCAGCGTTAATTTACTGGTTAACGGCTGGCTGCTGTACCAGACGATAGCCTGTCGCCTGATGGCGCGCAGCGGCTACTACCAGTCCGGCGGCGCCTTTGGTTTTCGCGATCAGCTTCAGGATACCCTGGCGCTGAGTCACGCCGCCCCGGAACGGTTGCGCGCGCAGATCCTGCTATGCGCATCGCGACAGTTTGTCGAGGGCGACGTGCAGCATTGGTGGCACCCGCCTCATGGCAATGGCGTGCGCACGCGCTGCTCGGATGACTATCTCTGGCTTCCGCTGGCCGTTTGTCACTATGTGGAAACGACCGGGGACACCGACGTGCTGGAACAGCGCATACCTTATCTCGAAGCGCGAGCGCTCCAGGCCGGAGAAGAGTCCGTCTACGGTCCATCGGTCATCAGCACGATTGAAGAAACGCTGTGGCTTCACTGCATCAAGGCCATTAAGCACGGCCTGCGGTTCGGTCCGCATGGCCTGCCGCTCATGGGCGCGGGAGACTGGAATGACGGGATGAATCTCGTCGGCATTGAAGGCAAGGGTGAAAGCGTCTGGCTGGGATTTTTCCTGTACGGCATTTTACAGCGCTTCGCGGATGTTGCCGAAACGCGTCAGGAGCACAGTCTGGCTTCGCTGTGCCGCACGCAGGCGTCGCGTTTACAAAAAAGTCTGGAGACGTCCGGCTGGGACGGTGAATGGTACCGGCGCGGATATTTCGACAATGGCGCCCCGCTGGGCGCCAAGACATCTCAGGATTGCCGGATTGATGCGATCGCGCAAAGTTGGTCCGTGCTGTCCGGAGCCGCTAGCCCGGCGCGGAGCACGCAGGCCATGCAGGCTCTGGATAAGTATCTGGTGGAAAACGATGCCGGACTGATTAAACTGTTAACGCCGCCGTTCGATGGTCATGGACCGAATCCGGGTTACATACAGGGTTATCTGCCGGGCGTGCGGGAAAACGGCGGTCAATATACGCATGGCGCGATCTGGGCGATAATGGCTTTTGCCAGGATGGGCAATACCGAGCGCGCCTGGCAGTTGTGGTCGCTGATCAATCCGATAAATCACACCCTCGATGCAACGGCTGTCGAAATATATAAAGCGGAGCCTTATGTCATGAGTGCGGATGTCTACAGCGTCGCGCCGCATACCGGACGAGCCGGCTGGAGCTGGTATACCGGTTCCGCGGGCTGGGCATATCGCCTGCTGACAGAAGAACTACTGGGAATTAAAGGTTACGGTACGGCCTTCACCGTGCATGCTCAGTTGCCTCTTCACTGGCCGTCTCTCAGCATGCGATACCGGCATGGCCATAGTCAGTATCACATCAGGGTCGCGCGCGGCGGCGAATATAGCGTCGAAATGGATGGCGTGATATTGCCGGACGACAAAATTCCATTACTCGATGACGGGCGAAACCATAGGGTCAGCATTACGCAGAACTAATTTGGGTTTATCCGGGCCTGCTTCTCCCCGCCCGCTCTCCCGGCGTTGTTAAGCAGGCTATCTTTATCTGAACAGGGACGATTCCCGGCGCTTTTTTCAGCGCCGTCAGCGGTGCTGTGCCGGATCATACGCCGGTCACGCTGATTTGCCCGCTGATGACGCCCGGCCTTGCCTTACCGCGCCAGACTTTTTTATCTTGATGATATCCGATACCGGCCGCCAGGCAGACCCGCGATCGATTTACTCAATAACGCCGATTTTCACCCCAAAGTCCGTTGGATTTACGACACCTTCAAGCTTGCCGATTTGTAATAAATCGCTTTTGGAAAGAAGGCTGTTTATATTACTTTCCGGGAATCGAAGGTTTTTAATAATATTCACTTTTATCGGTTCCCCACGATCGTTTACATCCACAACCCAGGCGAGAAATCCGCCGCTATATTTAACTAACGTACCGATTGGATTGGGACCATAGGTCCGTATATATTCGATCAAGACGGCCTTATCATAGGTATCGCCTGCTTCATTGATATAACGGTAGGCCTCCAGTGGCGTACGAGGCGGAACACCGTTACGGGCATATATTAATTTATTAACGATTTTGATTACCGAGACTAGTCGCATCAAATACGAAAGTTCAAAACGATGCTTGCCGGCCGGATAGCCGGTGCCGTCAAGGCGTTCATTCGCATTTTCAATTACCTCTCTGCATAGCGGACTCGGCTCCCAACCCAACTGCTTTAATTTTTTACTGAGGGCGGCGACATGGCCCTTGAGAATATTCTTTTGAGGTGGCGTCATATAGACTTTAAGTGAAGGCAGATTGACGCCGGTTAGCAGCGCTTTCCCCATGGTATGCAGCAATGCGCCTAATACCGCTTCGCGTATCTGATCATTATAGGGATCATGCAACAACAGCATATCAGCAAGCTGGGCGGCAACCTTTATGGCATGCCTGACCCAATCAGGCTCATCGCGTAAAAAATTAAGCGCGTACAAAAAATTTTTTCGATCTTCTTTAACCAAATTGAGCAAAGTGTCAACACAGCTATAAAATAGCTTAACAGGAAACAAATTATGGTTTTTTATATACATCAGGCCAATCTGGAGTTGATGGGAGATGTTCATCACGCTCTGTTCAGCGGGCAGTCGGCGAGCAAACTTTTCACGTTCCTGAATTTCATGTTGCAGAATCATTTTCTCCCCGACTCCGGGAATAAATAGCGGAGACGGCTGCTCAACCTTATCGCTTGCACCGGTTCGATAAATGGCTTCCCTTTCTGATTCATTGACATAATGATATAGCGCTTCAGTTTGTGACGATGATAAATTAATAAACTGAATACCAATGGCGGCATATCCATGGTTGCCAAACGGGCGGATATGACGAATATTGCCCTCCGCCCAAAAAGTTTCTCCATTAGGAAATGCCAGAGTCACCCTTGGCACATTTTGGTTTATATTCAGCACGACACCATCCGACAAATTAACATCGATCATGCAACCGCCGGCAGATAAGTTATGCAGACTGCCGGTTACTTTTAACTCATGGGGATATACCTCGATGCTGACACGCCCCCGCATGCCGAATATAAATGGGATGCGGATCGCCCCTCGACTCTCTTGTACAAAGACAGAGTTGGGAAGCTGGCACTCCAGTTGGTACTGCATTCCGTTTATTTTAACGAGATTGCACGGGACATTACTGAGATTGTATGTATCCCGTTCTGTGGGGTGCGCGCCGTTCATGGCTTCCAGGTCAAAGCTGATGCCATTAACTGACAGGTATTCCTGAATATCCGCCGTTGGATACTCCATTTCAAATATCATACGTCCCGTAACCAGCTCTAAATTCATAACCTTCGCGGTCAGTGAGAAAGGAATTTCTTTACTATATACAGATAATGTATGTTTATACTGAAGCAGCGAAGAAATCACTTTTGCTGAAGGGTTGTCATTCTGTGTAATCATTTGGAATACCTATCCAGGCCATAGCTGTCTTTTGAAAGATCATCCATGCGTTCATCATCAATAAAACAATCATATGTTAACCTTACCAATCTAAAATTTCAGAATGGTAAAAACATCGTTGTGAGTAATATAAGCAATACTTAAGAATCTATGTAAGGCGCCAGTCTGCTCAACATGAACACGTCTTCATAAACACCGCTTTCAATGATGAAGGCTGTTACAGCGCCTAAAATGACTTTCAGAAATCAAAAAAAAAGAATAATTCCGTGTTCAAGATCACATTAAATTACTTTAATTACATGAAAAATATATAAATTTTGTTATAAATCTTTCTGCTAATTACAACATCATGCATTAATGACTAAAGAACTTTACTTCCCGCGGCACACCACGTTTACCTCAATATTCCTCCTAGGGATAAGATTATATTGGAATATATTATAATAGGACTCAGCGATCAATAAATACTTAAATGATAGGTAATTACTATCGCAAAACTATTATTGATCGATAAAAACGATTTAACGCCGACTTGGCTTTGTATTAGTGTTAGCCTAATTTATAATCATAAAAGCAAGCATCTATGCGGGATTTAAAACCATTAGGGAAATACTGTATCCACCGAATTGTTTATCAGCCTGTAATAAATAGACACTCTGGGATGATTTACAAACTGGAAGCCTTATCGAGATTCTTTGATTCCCAGGGAAAACCTATTCCTGTTCTTGATGTAATAAGTGAATTGGAAAAAACTGGAAATATAAAAGCAGCGACATACTTTGTGATGGATTCAGTTATTGATTTTCTGGCGAAAGCTAATAACCACAAAATAAGCCTTAATCTTTCTCATTTTTTGTTAGGTGACTATGAAATAATAGACTATCTGACAAATAAATGTCTGGAGCATTCATTGTGCAGCCGAAAAATTGAAATTGAAATTAATGAAAACATCTCACCAGTTGATTTAATAACCCACTTTGATTTTCTTAATCATATAAAAAATCGCGGTTTTAAAATAGCACTGGATGATTTTGGCCTGGGTATATTGCAAGAAAAAGATTTAAAAAATCATAATTTCGACACGATTAAGATAGATCGCGGTATTGTCAGCGGCATTGGAAAATCCAGAGTAAAACATGACAGGTTTTTAAAAATTCTTTTTTTCTTTCTTGATAGTGGCGCTGAAGTTATTTGCGAAGGTATCGAAAATGTAGAAGATCTTAAAATGATACCCTGTTGTGAAAAAATAGGCATTCAGGGGTTCGTCTTCTCCGGCCCGCTTTCAGCGCAGGACGTTATCACATTTTTACCCGCAAAGTAACGTTGCTCAATATTGATTGATTCAGTATATCATTCGGCTAATCTTAAGCATCGCCCATACCGGCAGTCAAACTGTCGACGCGCAAATAACCCGAGTCGCCTGATGTATCCCGGCAACATGACCTTTCCGCAGCGACCGAATTCCGGCTATGTTTATAGCGGATAGCCCATATCATTAAACGCATTCACCTGACGCGCGGGTGAGTTTAGCGCCAATGCGCTGACCTTGGGCGTTAATTGCCTTGCGACCGGCCATAGTAGTAGCAGCGTCGCTGGCGAACGCCGTCATGATATCCACAAGGTTTCCGACACGCAGATCGTCCTTCACCAGCCAGGTCGCTATCGGTTCGATGCCCAACCCCGGCGCACGAATGCCAGTGGCGTTTCGGCATCGGCGACGTTGACGCGCGTCCGGCAATAACCTTGCGGACGCGGAACGCCTCGAACCAAGAAGTACAAAGAAAGATGCGCCAGCCGAGCTTCACGCCGGCAGGCAGTTCAGCCGCATTTACGCAATCGCGCCGCCGCCGTCCACCAGCACCGTCGAGCCGGTCGCATAAGGCGTGGTGGCCAGGAATAATACCGCATTGGCGATATCTTCCGGTTGTCCCATCACGCGAGCCGGCAGCGTAGCGGCGATGTTGTCGTACATGTCCTGACGCGCCTGCGCGTCCATCTCATCCCACAGCGGCGTGGCGATCATTCCAGGCGATACGCTGTTGACGCGAACCTTTTGCGGCGCCAGTTCCAGCGCCAGACCCCGTCCCAACGACTCCAAGGCGGCATTGATTGCGCCTTGCAATACCCAGTCTCCCGGCCGGACGCTCAAGAAACCCGAAATAAAGGTCAGCGATCCTCTTTCGTTGATCCCGGCGGCGCGCGCGACGTGATAGGCGCCCCAGAATTTACTGTTCATCGCCGCATAGGCGTCCTCCAGCGGCAATTGGCGAACCAGACCACCCGGCGTCTGAGCGGCGGAAATCACGATGTGGTCGAAATTGCCTGATTGAGCAAAAAAGGCTTCAACGCCGGCATTATCGGTGGTATCGAGCACGGCGGTACGCGTCGCATGGCCAATCTGGACGGCAGCCGCTTCCAGTTTGGCCTGGTTACGCGAGGCAATCGTCACCTCGGCTTCCTGCGCGACAAACGCTTTGGCGATGGCTAGTCCCAATCCAGAGCTACCACCGACGACCAGGACTTTTTGTTTAGCGAGACGGGCATGCATGATTTCCACCTCATGATAATGAAAGGATAAAAGATCATTCTTACTGATGTGTTGTATGATTAAAATGGAAAATATCAGAAATAACTATTTCCATAACATTGAGAATAAGCTGCTATGAACCTAATGGACGACCTGCCCGGCCTTATTGTCTTTGAACGTACTGCGGCTTTAGGCAGTTTTACCGCTGCCGCCCGGGAACTTGGCGTATCGCTATCGGTGGTCAGCAAGCGTCTGGCTAATTTTGAACAACGATTGGGCATTCATTTGCTTAACCGAAGTACGCGCAAACTCTCGCTTACCGATGAAGGCCGGCAGCTTTTTACGCATGCGACTCGGGTCATCGCCGAGTTAAAACTGGCTCAGGAGACGCTGATACGCCAGAGCGAGGGCGTATCCGGGATACTTAAAATCACGGCACCGAATGGCTTCGGACGGCGGCGGATCGTGCCCTTGCTGGCGGGCTTCAGCAGATTGCATCCCCAGATACAGATTCAATTACAGCTCAGCGACGATGTATTGGATCTGATCTCGCACGGCTTCGATCTCGCGCTGCGTTATGGCGAACTGCCGGACTCCAGCCTTATTGCGCGGGTTCTCGCCCCGAATCGACGCGTGCTGTGCGCTTCTCCGGACTATCTGCGGCGACGCGGCCAACCGCAGAGTCTGGCGGATTTGGCCCAGCATGATTGCATTCACATCGGATCCACCGCCTCGACCGAATGGCGTTTTGACGATGAGCAATCTATTCGTATCATGCCGCGTACGGTATGCAACGACGGCGAAGCCGCGCACGCCATGTCGCTGGCGGGGATGGGCATTGTGTTGAAATCGCTGCTTGATGTGGCTGACGATCTGGCGACCGGGAACCTCATCCGACTGCTGCCGCAACATGGGGTATCCGCGGCCCCACTCAATGCGGTCTACCCGCGCGGGCATCAGGTCACCCCGCGCCTGCGGGCCTTTATCGATTATATTGCCGAACGGCTGACGCCTCAGCGGTTATTGGCGGACGGGACGTCCGGATCCTGATGGGCTCATCCATGCTCAAGCGCATCGAATCCGCCTCTGAGTAGGAAAACGGCTCGGCCCTCGCGGATAACTCGCGTACCGACCAGGCAGACATGGGCCACGGAAGGCATTGACCGCCGCGATGCGGCGCGGCGGCCATGAGGTTGCGCGGCCGCTTATTCCTTCCACCCGCCGCCCAACGCCTTATACAGCGTAATCTGCTGATTCAGCATATTCATTCGCGTGGTGATCTGGCTCTGCTGGGCGGTGTAAAGCGAGCGCTGCGCGACCAGCACATTGAGGTGATTATCCACCCCCTGGCGAAAACGCAGCGCCGCAAGATCGTAATAACGCTGGCTGGCGGCCGTATCCAGCCGACGAGCGCTTAACTCATCACGATACGTTTCCTGCCCGGCCAGCGCATCGGCGACCTCTTTAAACGCCTGCTGAATGGCCTTCTCGTAGGCGGCCACATCGCTGCGCTGCGCTATTCTGGCAATATCCAGATTGGCCTGATTCACGCCGCCGTCGAAGATCGGCACGCTGATGCTCGGCACAAACGACCAGAAGGCGGTGCCGCCTGTCAATAAATGATCCAGGCTGCTCGAATAAGAGCCGCCAGACGCCGTCAGGCTGATGCTGGGGAAAAATGCCGCGCGCGCCGCGCCGATATCGGCATTGGCGGCCTTCAGCGTATGTTCGGCGGCGATGATATCCGGACGCCGCGTCAGCAGGTCGGAAGGCAGCCCCGCCGGCGTAGCCGGGAAGCGCCAGTCGCCGTTCAGCCGCGCGTTATCCAGCAGATTGGCGGGCAACTCGGCGCCAAGCAGCAGCCGCAGCGCATTGGCGTCCAGACGAACCTGGCGACGGTACTGCGCCACCTGCGCTTCGGCGCTGCGCACAGACGTTTCCGCCTGCGACAGATCCTGAGCATTGCTGGCGCCTGCGTCGTACCCTGCCTGGGTGACGGCATAGGAATCACGCTGGCTTTCCGCCGTGAACCGAGCCAACTGCAACAGTTCATTATCCGCGCACAGCGTCAGGTAGCCCGACGCCACTTCCGATACCAGACTGATTTGCGTCGCGCGCCGAGTCGCCTCGCTGGAGAGATAACTTTCCAGCGCCTCATCGCGCAGGCTGCGCAAACGGCCAAAGAAATCCAGCTCCCAGGAGGTGCTCATCGCCCCTTCGAGCTGATGATACGTAACCGGTCCGGAGTTGGACGTTGAATACAGATTGCCCGGCAAATGCTCGGCAGTCTGACTTAGGCCCGTATTCGCCGTCGGCGTCAGCCCGGCGCTTTCGATACGAAACTGGGCGCGGGCGGTTTCAACATTGAAGGCCGCGACCCGAAGATCGCGGTTATTTTGCAACGCCAGCTCAATCAACTGACGCATGGCCGGGTCGGTAAAAAACGATCGCCAACCGATATCTGCGCCGTTTGCCGCCGTATTCCCGGCGGCTCCCGTGCTGTTCCAGTTACTGGCCGTCGGCATTGCCGGACGTTCATAGGAAGGTTGCAGGGTACATGCCGACAGCGCCAGCGTCAGTAGAACCGGCGCCATCAACCGCCGCTGATATTTCTTATTCATGATCGGTCACCTTTGGCTGCCGGGACGGCGTCTTTCTTTCGCGGCTGAAAATTTTCACGATCAGCACGTAGAACATCGGTACAAAAAAGATCGCCAGGAAGGTGGCGGTAATCATGCCGCCGACGACCGCCGTACCGATGGAGTGCTGGCTGCCTGAGCCGGCGCCGCTGGAAAGCGCCAGAGGCAATACGCCCAACACGAAGGCCATGGACGTCATCAGAATCGGACGGATACGCATTTTGGCGGCTTCGCTGGCGGCCTCGATGATATCTTTGCCCTCTTTCTCATGGCGCTCTTTGGCGAACTCCACGATCAAAATGGCGTTTTTCGCCGCCAGGCCGACGGTAGTCAATAGCCCGACCTGGAAGAACACATCGTTTTGCAATCCGCGCAGCAATACGGCCAGAATGGTGCCCAGCACCCCGAGCGGCACCACCAGCAGCACCGAGAACGGCACCGACCAGCTCTCGTACAGCGCCGCCAGACAGAGGAAGACCACCAGAACCGAAAGGGTGTACAAGGCCGGCGTCTGCGACCCCGACATCTGTTCCTCATAGGACAGCCCGTGCCACGCGACCTTGAATCCCGGCGGCAGTTGAGCCGCAATCTCCGCGACGGCCTGAACCGCATCGCCGGAGCTGTAACCCGAGGCCGGCGCGCCCATGATTTCAACCGCGGAAACGCCGTTGAAACGTTCATACCGCGGCGAGCCGTAAATCCATTTGCCGCTGCCGAAGGCGGAGAACGGCACCATCTCGCCGTTGCCGTTGCGGAAATACCACTTGGCGAAGTCTTTCGGCGTCACGCGCGAAGAGGCGTTCCCCTGCAGATATACCTTTTTCACGCGGTCTTCATAGATGAACTGATTGACATAACTCGAGCCCCAGGCGGTGGACAGCGTATCGTTCACGTCATCCAGGCTCAGCCCAAGCGCCCGCGCCCGTTCATCATCGATGCTCAACTGGTATTGCGGTTCGTCGGCCATTCCATTGTGGCGCACCATGCTTAAGCGGCGATCCTGATTCGCCAGCTGCAGGAATTTCGCCATGGCCGCTTCCAGCGCCTCATGCCCCTGAGCGCTGACATCCTCGAGGAAAAAATCGAAACCGGTGGCGTTGCCCAATTCCATTACCGCCGGCGGGATCATGGCAAAAGCCCGGCCATCCTTGATTGTGGCGAAATGCCGCATGGTCCGCGCCGCCAACGCCTGAACGCCCTGGTTGCCGTTGCCGCGTTCGCTCCAGTCCTTCAGGCGGACGAACGCCATCGCGCTGTTCTGACCGCGTCCGGCGAAGCTGAATCCGTTAGCGGCAAACACCGAACTGACCGTATCGCTTTCATTCTTCATCAGGTAGCGCTGCATCTCCTGCAAAACCGCCTGGGTTCTCTCGGCCGACGCATTGGTCGGCAAGGTAACCTGCATCATCATCACGCCCTGATCCTCATCCGGCAGAAAGGTGGTCGGCACCCGGGTAAACAGATAACCGGTGGCGAGCAGAATGCAGAGATAAATCGCCATGAATAACCTGCGTTTACTCACCACCGTACCGACCATTCGGGTGTAGCGCACCGTACCTGCGTCGAAATTACGATTGAACCAGCCGGAAAAGCCGCGCTGCGAGCGTTCCCCCACCGACGGCGTCAGGATGGTGGCGCACAGCGCCGGCGTGAAGATCAGCGCCATCAGCACCGACAGCGCCATCGCGGACACGATGGTGACCGAGAACTGACGATAGATAATTCCCGTGGAGCCGCTGAAAAACGCCATCGGCACCAGCACCGCCGACAGCACTAGCGCGATGCCAAAAAGCGCGCTCTGAATCTGCGCCATGGATTTGATGGTCGCTTCCTTCGGCCCCAGATTTTCTTCATGCATTACGCGTTCGACGTTCTCCACCACCACGATGGCATCATCCACCAGCAGCCCGATGGCCAGAACCATACCGAACATGGTCAGGGTGTTGATCGAATAGCCAAACGCATACAGCACGCCGAACGTCCCCAGCAGAACCACCGGCACCACCATGGTGGTGACGATCGTCGCGCGCAGGTTTTGTAAAAACAGCAGCATCACGCAAAATACCAGCGCAATGGCTTCGAACAGCGTCTTTACCACTTCTTCAATCGATGCGCTGATCACCGGCGAAGTATCGTAAGGATATTCCACCGTTACGCCTGCCGGCAGCGAGCTTTTCAGCCCGTCAATGGTGGCGCGCACCGCTTTCACGGTATCCAGAATATTGGCGCCGCTGGCAAGACGCAGCGCCATACCCGAGGAGGGCTTGCCATTAAACGTAGAGGAAATGCTGTAATCCTCCGGGCCCAGATCGACCCTGGCGACATCTTTAAGGCGTACCTGCGAGCCGTCGGCGTTCACCTTAAGCAGGATATTTTCAAACTGCTGTGCGCTGCTCATGCGCGTTTTGCCGATGATAGTCGCGCTGATTTTAGCGCCCTTCACCGTCGGCAGCCCCCCGAGCTTACCGGAAGAGACCTGAACGTTCTGCTGCTCGATCGCGTTACTGACGTCGCTTGGGATCAGCGAGTATTTATACAATTTCGCAGGGTCGAGCCAGATGCGCATCGCGTATTCCGACCCCATGACCATGAAGTCGCCCACGCCCTTGGTACGAGCGACGGCGTCTTCCATTTTAGACACCAGCAAATCGCTGAGATCGGAATCGCTTAGCCTGCCGTTTTCCGAGATCAGGCTGACGACCATCATAAAATTGGATTGGTATTTCGCCACCCGCAGCCCTTGCTGGGTAACGGCGCTAGGCAGCTGCGCCTCCGCCAGCGACACCTTGTTTTGCACCTGAACCTGGGCGATATCAGGATCGGCGCCCTGTTCGAAAGTTGCGATGATGGTGGCGCTGCCGTCGCTGCTGCTGGTGGATTCGATGTAGCGCAGATTATCAATACCGTTCAGTTGTTGTTCGATAACCTGCACCACCGTTTTCTCGGTGGTTTCGGCACTGGCGCCGGGATAGGTCACCGAGACCGAAATCGCCGGCGGCGCAATGTTGGGATACTGGTTGACCGCAAGCGACCTGATCGACAACCCGCCGGCCAGCATCACCACCAGCGCAATGACCCAGGCGAAAATGGGCCGTTCGATAAAAAATTTCGACATCGTTTTTTCCCTACTGCGCGGAGGCGTCCGTCATCGACAAGTTGTTGTCGCTGACGCTCGATGAAGTGTCCTGAGGCTGCTCGCTGGCCGACACCGTGCTACCCGGCTGAACATGCTGTAACCCTGACGTAATGACTTTTTCACCGGCGGCCAAACCGCTGGTCACCAGCCATTTGCCGTTAATCATATCGCCGGTGGTAATGGTGCGCTGTTCAACGGTGTTATCCGCTTTCACCAGGTAAACATAGGGTTTGCCCTTGCTATCGTGGCTGATGGCCTGCTGCGGCGCCATAATGCCATTATCCTGAACGCCCTGCGGCACAATGGCATGGACAAACATGCCCGGCAGCAACGCTTTGTCCGGATTAGGGAACGAGGCTCGCATGGTTACCGTGCCGGTACCCTCGTTCACCGTCACTTCGGAAAACTCCAGCTGCCCTTCCCGCGAATAGGCGGAACCATCTTCCAGCGTCAGCCGGGCGGCCGCGGCATGATTGCCGACGGCCTTAAGTTTGCCATCTGCCAGCGCGCGGCGTAGTTGCAGCAGCTTCCGCGACGATTCGCTGACGTCGACATAAATGGGGTCTAGCTGGGAAATAGTCGTCAGATAACTGGTTTGCCCGCTGGTGACCAGCGCCCCCTCGGTAAACAGCGAGCGCCCGATGTGTCCTGATATCGGCGCTTTGACCCGGGTGTACTCCAGATTCACGCGGGCGGTTTCAACATCCGCCTTCGCCTGCGCGGCATCGGACAGCGCGGCATCGTAGACCTGCGCGCTGATGGCTTTGGCCGCAACCAGCGGCCTATAGCGTTTAACCACCGCATTGGCGTTGTTCAACGTCGCCAGAGCTTTATCGTAAGCGGCCTGATAACTGGCGTCGTCAATCTGATAAAGCTGCTGACCGGCTTTAACATCCGCGCCTTCTTTGTACATCTGTTTGAGGATGATACCGTCGACCTGCGGTCGGACTTCTGCACGACGTATCGCCGTGGTGCGGCCGGGAAGGCGGGAAGACAAGGTAATGGGCTGGGTCTGCAAAGTGACCACGCAGACCTGAGCAGGCGCCGGCGCGGTGGTTACGGGGGTAGAACCGTCACAGGCGGTCAGACATAGACTCATGACAAGCAATGATGTTTTTAACCGCATAATAGAATGGTTTCCATGGAATGATGAGAATGATAATTCTCATTTATTATGCGGAACAATCAGCGACATGTTTGTCCTCATACCGTAAATTAACGGTTGTCATTTATTTTTAAATATTAAAATAAATATTAATCAAGCAATTAGCCGACTGCCCCGTATCGTGGGCGCGGCCTTTTAGCGCGCCGTCCTCCGCGCACTTTCAGCGCTTTCGCCAATGGGAACACGCGCCGCCGCGCCGTGGATGATTTAGCCCCGCCCGCGGCGCGGGTGAGGTCAATAAACAATATTTTCATTATTAGGCTGGCTTAACGAAAGAAAAAAACAAAAGCTTGCTTCATTAAATATCAGCACTGAAATTAATCTGATGACGCGCTCAATATCGCTGCGTCATCCAGACGATATTTCACAGGGCTAAATGTTACATTGTGTTACTATAATGGGTGAGGTAAAATAACAATACGATAATTAACAGGCTGATTATTCATGTATTTTTATTTTCTGGTTTTGATCAAGTTTATCATCGGCTTCGCGCTAATCATCACTTATTTCAATCTGTCGGGCAGAACGCAAATGTCGCAGATGAATGCTATCGATCTTATTGGCAACTTCGTGCTGGGCGGCATAATTGGCGGCATTATTTACTCAGAGGCGATTCCGCTCTATGAGTATGTACTGGTATTGTTACTGGGCATTATGGTGCTTTTTTTTCTGAATACCTTTTGCAAAAAATATCATATTTTTAGAAACATCGCCGTCGGCCGTCCTATTCCGATCATTAAGGATGGTGTGTTTATTATGGAAAATATTTTAAAAAAGAAAAACAAGATCGATATATTTCATATAGCATCCAGGTTGAATAGTCAGGGGATATACTCTTTTGATGAAATCAGTTATGCGCAAATCGAACCGGATGGTTCAGTTACCGCAATCTGCGATAAAAACTCGCAGCCTGCCATCATCGTTTTTCATAACGGCAATGTCAGGGATACAGAGCTCAGAGAGCTTGGCATCACTAAACACGATCTTTTGAATGAGATGGAATTAATCGGCATAAAAGATCCCGACGATGTTTTTTTAGGTGAATATTGGCAAGGTAATTTAAAATGTATTCTGAAAGATGGCAGCGTCCGTCCGCGCAAATTCCGTAGTCTTTCCTCCCTGATAAAAAAGAAAAAGGAGATAGTTGAATGAACACCAATGTCCTTTTCATTGGACAAACTCTGATCAGCACCGTGTCGCTGTTCATCCTGTTCTGGATAATATTCAGAGACCAAACTGAGAAAAATCGTGAAGTTCGTGAACGGTTGTACAGTAGAAGATTATATGTCTACAAACAAACGCGAAATTTTATAAAGCTGGTTATCAAAGATGCCGATGTTACCGATTCGATGATGATGGAATATGAAGAGGCGCTCGCCGAAGCGGACTTTCTCTTTAGCGCGGCGTTGCGCGATTTTTTAAATCTGGTGGCGGAAAAAGGCGAATCGCTCAATCTTAAGCAAAAACAGTTTGCCATACACCAGCAGGATCCCGGCAGTGAAAATCCGCTCACGTTTGAGCAGGTAGAAGAGTGCCGTTCAATCTTGCGATGGTTTGAGCAGCAAAGAGAAAGCCTGCGGGATAAGTTCACAAAAGAGATGTAATGCTCAGCGGCATGGGCCGGATAAGCGGCCCTATGCACGCGCTTTCACGAATAGGGAAAGATAATCATCGGCAAATAATTGAAGCTCGGTATTTGCGATAGCGTTATTTACGGGACAAAATAATAAAACCTACGCGCGTGCGACTAAAGCATGACGTATATCATTGCCAAATGGCGTAATCGACGTACGCTAGCATTCCGCCATGCTAAACGCGCACTGATATTAAAGACACCAAGCGATGGAGTATTTGTAATGTCGAAAGAACCGCAGAAACAACAAGAGGATGATAAGCAGGATAACAGCGCGTCCTCTGCGATGAATGAATTAATGAAATCACGTTCAGTTATTATTTCTGGTGAAATAAACCAAAAGTTGGCTGAAAAGGTGGCTGCTCAACTGCTTATTTTACAGGAAATGAGCGATGAGCCGATTAAGCTATTTATTAATAGTCAGGGTGGTCATGTCGAAGCGGGCGATACTATCCACGACATGATTAAATTTGTTAAGCCCAGGGTACTGGCAATCGGCACCGGCTGGGTCGCCAGTGCGGGGATTACTATTTATCTGGCCGCAGACAAGCAGGATCGCTATACCCTGCCCAATACGCGCTTCATGATTCATCAGCCATTAGGCGGCGTGCAGGGCCGCGTCACGGATATCCAGATCGAAGCCAATGAGCTATTGCGTATCCGTACCCGCATCAACAAACTGATCAGCGAAGCGACGGGGCAACCGCTGGAAAAAGTGGTGGAAGATACCGACCGCAACTACTGGATGTCGCCACAACAAGCCATCGACTACGGCATCACCAGTCACCTGATCACTCGCTGGGATGAGCTGGACGCCTAAAGCCGGCCGCAAAACGCCGGGTTCACGCCGCGCCTGATGAGGCAAGCGGTGAAAAACGGCGACATACCTTCTGACTCCATGCCTTCAAGGCATGGAGTATCCCATCATCGCCGACCAGCGCAATATCTTCATCGGGATTATTCCTCCGCAAATCGTGGGTATTACATAGCCAAAGGGCTATGCAATCATTTCAAATAGTCGCGCAGTATATTATTTAACGCCGGGAATTGATCAAAGCCGTCGCACGCCAGAAAATGCCCGCATCCGGTAAAGCTGTAGAGTTCGGCATCCAGCTGCTCGCGCAGTTTTACCGTATGGTGCGGCGCGACGACGCTATCGTTCGACGACAGGATGGTGATGCGATGCTTTATCGTTTTACGCAATAAATTAAAGTCAATGCGCGTGGCGGTAAAATCATTAAGCTCAGGATGCGTATCGACCTGCTCCGCAAATCCGGATACTAGAATGACGCCTCCGACTTTCAGCTCTTCATGCAAAGAAGACAAATAACGCAACACGGTAATACATCCCAAACTGTGCCCGATAAACCAGGTTTTTTCATTGGGCATAGCGATGGTATTACGCAACTGAGCCAGCCATTTATCAGGTTTCGGCGCACGCGGCATCGGCATCCTAGGAATGAAAACGCGAATATTGGCGTCTTGCCACTGTTGAGCCAGCCATTGGAACCAATGGTGTCTCGGCGTCGATAAGAACCCATGCACTATGATGATATTATTGACATAGCTCATACATCCTCCTGCTGATTCAAGGAACGACGAGTCGCTGGTGATAAGCAGATAACGGGTCAACCATAGCGCGTTTCTGTGTCAGACGCATGTCAAAAGAAACACTGTATAAACGAACCGTGTTAATTCATTAAAATGTAAACTTATCTTCATCTTTATGAAATAAAAATGGCGCATATTTGAAATATATGGATTTTTCCAACACTTCTTTGAGGGAGTCATTATGTCGTTAGTTCAGGCATCCACATATTACCAGGCCGAAGAACTTATTAAGGCTGGCATCGCCAAAAAGATAAAGTTAGCTTTTGATATCGGAAGCGATGATTTTTTCAAACTTGCCATGATGTGTGCGGATAGAGGTGGGAAAATATTCAAAAAAGATGGCCACTTTATTATTTCAATGAAAAAAACAATTATTCCTGAAAACGTTTATTGAGGTAAATACCGCCCGGTAAGGGAGAGAAATCACCTACTGCACCAATAATAAGCGGATCCGCAAGTAACCGATATCAATTGCACTAAAACGTATCAAACGCCATTTTCATCTTATCGCCGGAATTTCCCAAGACTCACAGCCATAGATTGCCCGTTTTGTCTGAAGGAAAACGCCAGCGATAGGATGTTTTCGAGAATACCTACGCCACGATCAAATATTCCTTTTCAATATCAAGAAGTTTGCGATCGTTTATAATGAATATCACAGACCTGACCGCCTTTGGCGATGGTGCTGCCCAATTCAAACTCCAGATCCGAAAATACCGTTGCCAAAGCGCCATCGCCTTCCATGCAGATATCACATAAGTTCGCCAGTTCATCGGTAGTTCTGTTTTGCTGTAACCACTTGGTGACGTAGGGACAGTAATGAAAGTGAACCTGAAACTCCTCCTCCGTCGCCTTGATTAGCTCCATCTCATAAACATCAGGTTCCAGACCCGAGATGAACGTGTTTGAAAATTCGATGAGATCGTCAGGATTTTTCATCGATTTAGCCATATCATGACCATTAGCGACGCCATAATTATAAATAGCTGCGCGGGCGAAATTGTCATTCAGCCCTTTACTTTTCGCTTCATCAATCATATTCGCAATGGTGGACGCCCTTTTTTCCGTCACCGCTCTCAGAGCCAGCGTTACCTCATCAGTTATTGACGGCGTATTATTTTTCTTTATGTCATCCAGTAAATTATTGCTCATCAACGCTACCTCTTTATTCATTATGCTTAACTCATCACTAATTTAAAGCCGCCCCATCCAATTTAAGGATGCAGGTTTAACATTTATCACCGTGCATCCTTATTCTAGATCGCGCTAAAACTGGGTTGGCACTGTTGTATTTTTTGCGCCATCCAACGCATAAACATCCTCGCCAAGCCATTTAACGGACAGTTTGGCTAATGTGCCATCGTTTTTAAGATCGATTAAGACGTTATCAATCGCCTTCATAAGCTCAGCCGATTCTGGCGTTTTGCTATACAAAAACACATTGGGGAAAATGCCCACCGAGTTGGATACCTTCAAATTCAAATCGATTTTTTTAGTGACGGCTAAAAATGCGCCGATGGGATAAATGGCGGCATCATACTCACCGGACGCCACTGATTTGAAAATATCGGCCGCCGTTTGTTCGCCGGTTGCTTTTAACACAATCTGATTATTCGGGTTAGCCGCATTGTAATCCGCAATCACCTGATAACGAGCGTCGCTGACATGAATAGGAACCAGTTTTTTCCCGGATTTGGCGAAGTCGGCCAGGGAGTTTATTTCGTTATCATCTTTTCTTACGATCAATCTCAAATCACTTAGGCCCGTCGGCTCATGTGAATAGTCGTATTTTTCAGCGCGTTCCTTATTAATATAAAAGTGATTCGCCGCTAAATTGTAGGTTCCGGTGGATAAACCAACCAACATCGCATCACGGGATACCGCGTTAAAATGAAATGCGTATTGCGGTAACTTTTCATCAATAATTCCCAGCAGTTCGCCATCGTAACCCGAGAACTTACCGGCATCGTCAACAAACGAAAACGGAAAAGAGTTTTCATTGATGACCACTTCGACTTCTTTCACCTGATCCTTTGCCGACGTATTCCCGCTGCTGGCCGCTGCATTGCTGGAATCCGACGCGTTATCGCATCCTGCGATGCCTAAGGCCAACGCCGCGACGATTGCATATAAATATTTTTTACTCATATTATTAATTAACTCCCGTGATTAATCATATACCCTATATTACCACCGCTATCGGTCGTGATATTATTTATAACAGCTCAGTTTAACTTCTAAAAACCGTAATGATTTTGAAATCGCGAAGCAAATAATCAAATAGATGACAAATGCAATCAGATAAGCATCAATATAGTGAAAACCTCTCGCGGCGACAAACGTCGCCTTTCCCATAATATCCATTACCGAGATGGTATACACTAAAGACGTATCTTTTATTAAGTCGATCACCACACTGGTATAATTAGGTAAAGCCTGCGTCGTTGCCTGAGGAAATATAATCCGGCGTAAATAACTCCGGGTCGGCAGACCAATCGACCATGCCGCTTCAAACTGCCCTTTGTCAACGGAATTATAGGCTGAACGAAACACCTCGGCGAAATAGACACTGAAGGTAATAGTAAACGTAATAATCGCCACCAGATTAGGATTTAGCTTGTTGGCACCCAGTGAAATGGAATAATCGCCGCTTAATGCACCTACGAAATAAGGAAATGCAAAATATAAAAAGTAAAGCACGGCTAAGTTAGGTACGGAACGGCTAAACGACATAAACACAGCCGATATAGGATAAAGGATGGGTATGCGTTTTATTTTTATAACGGCAAAAATGAATCCCAATAAGGTCGATAATATAACGGATGACAAAGCAATGCCTAACGTTAACGGAACAGCTTGCAAGACCACTGGAAAGTTAACAATAAAGAAATCTAAGCTGAACACAATATATACCTTCTAATCCAATAGATACCGATACTTCTTCTCTAAGAATTTCATGGCGACATCAATTAATACATTAATTATCCAGTAAATAATGATTACTGAAATAAAGGCCTCAAGCTGGTTAACCCCATAGTTGCTGTTGGATATCTTTTTAGCGCGGCCAAATACATCGACAATACCGATCAGGCTGACTAACGAGGTCAGTTTCACAATATTTATCATCAAGTTTCCCAGATTGGGGATGGCGATAACGGTAGCCTGAGGCAGAATAATGCGCAAAAAACCGCCGAAGACAGGAATGGCCAGACTGTTTATCGCCTCGAGCTGCCCTTTATCGACGGCGCGGTAGGCCGAGCGCATCATCTCGGAAAAATAGGCGCTCATACCCAGCGTAATGGCCACAATGGCTAAAAAGCTATCGCTGAATAACCTCTGGCTAACGCCAAGCTGAGACAAGAAAACCTTTGAGCCGAAAAAGACCAGGAAAATCAGCAGCAACAACGGCGTACTGCGCATGACATCAATGTAAATCAATGCGCTGCGTCTGATGACGCCGCGCTGGCTTTCCTGCATAACGGTCAACAACAAACCAAGCAGCAACCCCAACACCAGAGACGCTATCGAGATATACAAGGTTACCGATAAATTCTCTAATAGCTTAGGGAATATTTCAATAATTTCAGACACATCAATAAATCTACTTGCCATTATCAAAATCTCGTTTTACCTGTTCAGAACGGGTTTATATCGTGAAATTAATGCGTTCCAGAAACTCTTTCGTGCGCGCCTCTTTCGGATTACTGAATATTTCACGCGGCGCGTTTTCCTCGACGATTGAACCTTTTTCCATAAAAATGACGTTCGAAGCCACTTCATTAGCAAAGCTCATTTCGTGGGTGACGATAATCATCGTTTGCCCTTCCTGAGCGATTTCCTTAATCAACTTTAATATTTCACCCACAATCTCAGGGTCTAACGCCGATGTCGGTTCATCCAGAAGCAGAACCTCGGGATTCATCGCCAGAGCTCTGGCAATGCCGACGCGCTGTTTTTGCCCGCCGGAAAGTTTACTGGGATAGGTATCTTGCTTATGCGCCAATCCCACCTTGTGCAGTAAATTTTCAGCAATCTCTTTCGCTTCGCGTTTAGCCATGCCCTTGGCGTAAACCAGCCCTTCCATAACATTTTCCAATGCGGTTTTGTTATTGAACAGGTTATATGACTGGAAGACCATCGCGGTTTTCGCACGAATATTGTCGATGTCTTTTTTACTGGCTTTTTCGCAATCCACGGAGACGGAATCAATAGTGATACGGCCTTTATCCGCTTTTTCCAAAAAATTAATGCATCTTAATAATGTAGTTTTCCCTGAACCACTCGGCCCGATAAGGCAAACTACCTGGCCTTTTTTGATCTCTATCGTTGCGCCCTTCAACACTTCTTCATCATCAAAACGTTTATGAATATTTTCTAATCTGACCATTAATATTTCCTATGTTACATATGTCGTCGTCATTAGCGGGCAACAATATTTTTTATCCCCGTTATACCTCAGGTTGCCTATGTCTGGCTTTGTTACTCGATCTAGCCACATACTTGCGTCGTCGCCTTTCTGCGACTTGAATTGTTCCAATGTGAACAAAGCGTTTCTTTGATGTTCCAGCCTGGTCATTAAAATGATATAAATCATTGTTATAATAATAACATAGTTACCCTCGTTATTATTATAATATTAGAGAATATACATAGCTGACAAAATAATATAAAAATCTCATTAACCTATTGATATCAGGAAAGAATAGTGAGTACCATGTAGAAATATTCAACTTACTTTTTTCAATGGGCACCCCACAATGACGGCAAATAAACGACAGATTTTTTTCGATTCATTGGATAATAAAAATGAAAAGGTTTTAGCCAGCATTTGGCATCATTTTTTAAATAGCGATGAACAAATTTATGGTTATAAAAATGATGAAACAATCAAAAAAAACATTATTTCGCAACAGCAATTTTATAAAAAAAACCGTCCTGACTTTACTAAAATAATGAGTGACGCGTTTCTTCTTCATCCTTCTGTGCTTAATACGGAAATCAATAGCGCTGAGGACTTCAAAAAAATAGAGTCCGTAGGTGATGATGATGAATGGATAGTAAAACAGGTCGATGCGGTTAAAGAAATCGTTTCTTCTTATGGTGGTGAAATAGCCGCCATATATAACATTTTCGCCCCCGCATATTATTTCAGATTAAAATTCGACATGGTTGATAACGACAAAAACAAATTTCCACGCCTTGTTGAAGAAGATCCCTACGTGTTTTCACTGGCCCTGAATAAAATAGCCGATGATATTACCCGATTAGTAGAAAGGCTCATCAATGAGGCGCATATTGACGGCATCTATTTGTGTGTGCAAAGCGTACAAAGCCCGACCTTTAGCGAAGAAAACTATCGCAGGTATATTGAACCCAGCCAATTGCGGGTACTCAACTCAGCCAATCAGCTAAGCGATTACAACGTACTGCATATTTGTGGTTTTGAAGGCCGAATCAATAACTTACAGCACTTTTCCCACTATCCGGTCAAGGCCGTCAATTGGGCGACCTGCGTAGAAAAGGTTTCACTGCAGGCCGGGCGGCGATTATTTCCCGGCAAAGCCATTCTGGGGGGATTTGATAACACCTCTCAAGGCGTTCTATATCAAGGCGCCGCCGGTGAAATCGAAAAACAAACGCGAGATATTATTGCCCGTAATGGCAAGACGGGGTTGTTGTTAGGCGCCGATTGCAGCATGCCAAAAGATACTGATTTTAATAACATCAAGTTGGCCGCACAGGTGGCCAATAGCATATAAACGCCGTCGGCGCCGGCTATTTTCCCTGATTCGCTGGCGCGGCGCGCTAAAACGCACGCGCGTCACAGCGGTTTCAGCGATCGCATTTCCTGAGTCATCAGTTGTAATAATTGGCCTGCGCCCACGCTGAGTTGCCGCCCCAAACGCGTAACAACGTGTGTTTTGGTGGAAGAGAAGACCGGGTTATGCAGCGGAATGGCGCGCAGTCTGTTCTGATCGATCTCTTCCTGCGCCATGAAGACCGGCAGAAGCGTAACGCCGCCATGCAGCGCATAGGGTTTCAGCGTGGAGAGATTATTACACACCAGCGTAGGCGTCAGCGTGATGCCGGAATCCTCTTCCGCCTCCGCAATAATCTGGCGGACGCCGTGCGATACATCAGGCAGCGCCAGTCGGTATTGATTAAGCTGATTCAAATCAATCGGCTCCTGCATAGCAAACAGCGGGTGCTCTCTGTTCACCACAGCGCATACCGGGTGAACCGCGTGGCAATGCGTACGTATTTTAGGTCCTCGCCCCGGATGAAATACCACGCCGATATGGGCTTCATCTTCGCTAATCTGACGCAGCAATTCATTGCTGCCGCACACCGAGACCTTGATCTTTATCGAAGGGTATTTCGCCGAAAATTGGCACAAAACGGAAGAAACGTCGTCGATATATCCCTCGCCAATCGCGATACAGACCGTACCGCTCTGCAAACCCTTCAGCGATTGCAGCGTATCCATCAACAGATCTTGCTCAGCCATATGTGAGCGATAATAGGCGAGAACCTCTTCACCGGCTTCCGTCGGCCTCACGCCGCGCCGATGACGCTCCACCAGCGCCGTCGACAGCTCGCTTTCAAGCTGGCTGATATGCCGACTGACGGCTGAAGGCGCCACATTGAGAAAATCTGCCGCCGCTCTGACGCTGCCGCGTTTGACTGCCTCATAGAAATACCGGATGCGATGATCCTGAATGATGCTCATTTCTCACCTTCAATGAGTGTTGCGATGATGGCAACAAAATTTGAAATTTTGATTATTGATTAGATTTTCCACCAATGTCTATACTCGCTCAACATTAAAATTCTCAATCAAGCAGCCGTCATGTTCTCATCAAACCCTGTTGGTTATGCCGACTCCTTCAGCAGGAAAGGCGCGACATCGATACATGACGCCACGAACAGCCACGTTCTTTATGCAGATTGCCGGGCCGTACTGACGGAGGCCGGGCGTCCAGAGACTGGATTGACGTGCTTTGGCTCTGTGCATCGGCGCGGCGCGTCTGACTCGCATCGGCGGGTTGAGAAAACGATAGATAAAAAATTCATTTCCGGTTTAGCGGCGGCTTCGGCCAAAATTCATGTTGCCAATCCGGAAGATAAAACCACCGAGGTCAGGCCGATCGACACCGCCAAACCCAATCAGCCCATTCTCGCCCGGCGAAAATCCGCGCCAGCGAATGAGGCGTCTGCAAAGGGTGATCGCGTTTTCGCCCCCGATGTCTGGCGAAACGACATCGCGCCAACCCTGCCCGCAGGAAATGGCGACATTCACGCAGCCGATGAAGACATCATCGCCCCTTTGGTCGTTACCGCGCCGCTTCGCCATCAGGCCGATGTCATCCGCATCGCCCATGACCGCCGGTATCGATGTTCATCGGATATTGACGTTTTACGTGCCGACAGTGAAGTGACGCGTCTCTGGCTTAAAAGCGCAGAGCACAGGCTGTCTGGTTTTAATTACGGCGCTGGAGAGGAATAACCTGATGCCTATTTCACAACATTTAATCGCTGAAGCCACCGCATGGCGTCATGAATTCCATGCTAATCCCGAATTAGGGTATGAAGAATACGCCACGTCTCAACGCGTGGCTGAACTACTCACGTCATTCGGCCTTCAGGTTCATACCGGACTGGGCGGCACCGGCATCGTGGCGACGCTGGAAAATGGTCAGGGGCCGACGATTGGGCTGCGTGCCGATATGGATGCATTACCGATCACCGAGCTTGGCGAGGCCAGCCACAAGTCACGTAATAAAGGCGTGATGCACGCCTGCGGTCATGATGGGCACACGGCGATTTTACTGGCCGCCGCCAAGCACTTGAGTGAAACCCGCAACTTTAGCGGCACGGTGCATTTCGTGTTTCAACCCGCCGAAGAAAACCTCGGCGGCGCCTACAAAATGGTCGCGGACGGTCTATTTGAACGTTTTCCCATGGACGGCATCTACGCCCTGCATAACTGGCCCGGCTTACCGGTCGGCCATGTGGGCTTAAGCAGCGGCGCCATGATGGCCTCGCTGGACTCGTTCGAAATCACCCTGACCGGCAAAAGCTGTCATGCGGCAATGCCGGAAAACGGCGCCGATCCGATCATCGCCGCCTCGCAGTTGATACAATCGCTGCAAACCATCGCCGCCCGTCGCTTATCGCCGCAATCATCCGCCGTGGTCAGCATTACGCAAATTTCCGGCGGCGAAGCGATTAACGTGATACCTGAGAAGGTGACGCTGCGCGGCACCATGCGATGTTTACAGACCGATGTGCGGATCAAGGTTAAAAATCTGATTGACGAATTTGTCAATGAACTGCCGCGCGTTTTCGGCGTCAACGGCGAAATCACTTACTATCCCGGCTATCCGGTAACCATGAACCACGAGCAGGAAGCGCTAAACGTGCGCGAAGCCGTCAGCAGCGTATTAGGCGAATCCAAGGTGCATTGGCAGATCAATCCTTCGATGGCGTCCGAAGATTTTGCCTGCATGCTGGAAGCCTGTCCCGGCGCCTATTTCTGGCTTGGTTCCGACGGAGCCGCGCCATCAAAACCGCTGCATAATGCTTATTACGATTTTAATGACGAGTTGATTAAGCCGGGTGTCGAATCATGGACATCGTTGGTCGAAAAGCTGTTACTGAAATCCTGACGGCGATGATGCATCATCAGATATTGCGATTAGCTACTACCCTGACCGAGGTTTTTTATGGCGTTAAGCGTTTTTGATCTGTTCAAAATCGGCATCGGACCATCCAGTTCGCATACCGTCGGCCCGATGCGCGCTGCCTGTCAATTTATTGAGCACCTTAGGGAAAATAAATTGATCGAGCAGACCCATCGCGTTCAGATCAAACTTTATGGTTCATTATCCGCCACCGGCGTAGGGCACGGAACGGACAATGCCATACTGCTCGGGCTGATGGGATTTGAACCAGAGACCATTGATACGGATCGGGTGAACGGCCTGGTTGAGACCATAAAGCGCGATCGCGTATTGAAGTTAAACAATCAGCATCCCATTGCCTTCGACTATCACGATGATGTGATCTTCCTGCAACAAAGTCTGCCTTACCACCCCAACGCCATGACGCTCACGGCATGGGGACAACAGGCAGAAATTTATTCGGATACGCTCTATTCTATCGGCGGCGGATTCATTGTTAATCAGCAACAGGCGCAGGAAGGGGTGCTGGTTGATGATGAAACCAGGCTCCCCTATCCCTTCCGCAGCGCCGCGGAGCTATTGCACTTATGCAAGACTCATCGGTTGTCCGTCAGTAAGCTGATGATGGAGAATGAGAAGTGCTGGCGCAGCGAAGAGGAAGTGCGGACAAAAATATTGTCCATCTGGTCCGTTATGCAGCAGTGCGTCAATAACGGCATCAAGCACGAGGGCGTATTGCCCGGCGGTTTACAGGTGAAACGCCGGGCGCACCAGTTTCATCAGCGTCTTCTTGATGTCAACAAGCCGAACATTATCACGTCTACGCTTAGCGCCATGGAATGGGTCAACCTTTTCGCTTTGGCGGTTAATGAAGAGAACGCCGCCGGCGGGCGTGTGGTCACGGCGCCGACCAACGGCGCCGCCGGCATTATTCCGGCCGTGCTTCACTATTACATGAAGTTTTCGCCGGAGGCCTGCGAGGAAGATGTGGTCAAATTTTTCTTAAGCGCCGCCGCCGTCGGCATTCTGTGCAAGCTGAACGCCTCGATTTCCGGTGCGGAAGTCGGCTGCCAGGGCGAAGTGGGATCCGCCTGCGCGATGGCCGCCGCCGGGCTGTCCGAGATACTGGGCGCTACGCCGGAACAGTTGGAGAACGCGGCGGAAATCGGGCTGGAGCATAATCTGGGCCTGACCTGCGATCCCGTAGGCGGATTGGTGCAGGTGCCCTGTATCGAGCGTAATGCCATTGCCGCCGTTAAGGCCGTCAATGCAGTGCAAATCGCGTTACGCGGCGACGGCAGCCACTTCGTCTCGCTCGATAAGGTCATCAGAACGATGAAGGAAACCGGGAAAGATATGTCAGAAAAGTATAAAGAGACATCGCTGGGCGGACTGGCGGTCAATACCATCGAATGTTGATCAGCACCAGCGGCCTGAACTAAGCGTAAACGAAAAATAGCGTCATTTTTTATAAAATCGCGGGATTGCGTTCAATTATATTGACCAATATAGAGCCCAATCACCGCGCCTGAAAAGGCGAGTAATCGACCGTTTCGGTGAATTTGGCGCCGCTCATAATTCACACAACTAGCCATAAGATAATCTTATTTTTCAGTAAAATAAGATTATCTTATGGCCTTCTCTGTGTTGTTCTAAACGCAACAATATTTTCATTTTCAGATATTGTTGCACCTGTCGGCATCTAACATACTCGGACTTATAACAATAATAACTTTCATTATTCCCACGAGTCATTAATGAATCCTTGACAATGTAACAAGAGAAGAGAAATAAAATGCACGTGAAAACGCTTGGTCTTGATCAATCAAGATGCTTAAAAGACTACATTCCCATATATTTATGGGCTGTTATTGTACTTATCGTGGCAGAGCTCATTGGTTCAATATCTATTCCGCTAGGGTCGGCTAAAGTTGTTTTATTGCCCATGATATGGGCTTTGATTATCGGCGCGATATTAGGCACGCTGAGTTACAAATCCTCTTCCGCATTTTCTTTAACCCGCAACAGACAGGTTATTGCCTCACATATTCTGCAACCGGCTTTGCTTATTTTTATTGCCAAGCTGGGCGTTGTCGTCGGCGGTTCATTGCCGGTTATCGCCAATGCGGGATGGGCGCTGGCCTTTCAGGAATTGGGGCATTTCGTCGGCACCGTATTGCTGGCGATGCCCGTCGCGCTGCTGTTAGGCATTAAGCGCGAGGCGATCGGCGCCACCTTTTCCGTCGGTCGGGAGCCAAGCCTCGCCATCATCGGCGAAAAATATGGCATGAGTTCACCGGAAGGACGCGGCGTTCTGGCCGAGTACCTCACCGGTACGCTGTTCGGCGCCGTTTTCATTGCTATCGTGGCCGGGTTTATCACCAGCCTGAACATCTTCGATCCGCGTTCGCTAGCCATGGCTTCCGGCGTAGGCTCCGGCAGTATGATGGCCGCGGCATCCGGCGCCATCGCCGCTCAGGTTGATAAGCAAACCGCAGAGACCGTGATGGCTCTTGCCGCCGCATCCAACCTGCTTACCACCACCTTCGGCACGTATTTTACGCTCTTCATTTCCCTGCCGCTGGCGGTTGCGTCATATAAAATTCTCGAACCCATCCTGGGAAAAAGATCGAAAAAGAGCACGGCGGAACAAGCCAATGACGAACAGGCTCTTCAGGCAGTAAAAGAATCGTCCAGCAGCCTTTCCTGGTCGGATAAAATCATCGCCTGGTTTGCCACCGCCATACTCTCTTCCGTGGCGAACTGGATTGCCTTTGGCCATTTTTCATTCGACGTTGTCGCCGGCTGTTTAATCCTGATTTTGGTCTCGCTGTTGGGTGATATCGTTTACAAACTCACCCGCGGAAAAATCCCGACCGTCTGCTGGGTGTCGGTTATCGCCATGTTCGCCACATCGCCATGGTGCCCGTGGGCGAAGGAGATCGCGACGTTAACCGGCAGCATCAACATGCTTTCCATCATTACGCCGATGCTAACCTTTGCCGGCCTCTCTATTGCCAAAGATTTGCCCGCGTTTCGCAAACTGGGCTGGAGAATTGTCGTGGTGTCTTTTGTCGCCAACTTCGGCACCTTTATTGGCGCGGCATTAATTGCAGAGTTTTTCCACTAATCCCAGCGCGCGGATTATTTAGTCAACACCAGGGTATTACGTAAAACATAAAATAAGACACGGGTCTGCCGAAAATCATTCTCGTTTGGCTCCAGGCCGGCCTGCTGTTCGCAGGGGAAGGGATAGGTTCAGCTTCTTTCCTCGGGCAGCTGACCGGGACGGGTCATTAATGTCAATAAACCACGCTGTGTCATTAATCTGAGGCGTTCATCTGAGCGCCTTATGATTAATGAACTGCATTACGTTTCTCAAGCGATTGGGATATCGATTGCAGCAAATCCGGTACATCCATTCTCGGTAAAACAACCTCGACCAGTGAAAGACGACGCGCTTGCTCTATCTGCTCCAGAGCCTGAGCCAACTGCTTTGGCGTACTGGTTTTGCGGATCAGCATTTCACGATTCTCACCGCCCAATGCAGCCGGAAGTTGCGTCCAGTTCCAGCAAGCAATGTCATTGTAGCGTTGATCCGGTCCGTGTATCGCTCTTTCGACGGTGTAACCCTGATTATTGAGAACAAAGATCACTATCCTGAGATCGTCCCGAATAATTGAGCCGAGTTCCTGCGCCGTAAGCTGAAATGAACCATCGCCGATCAACAAAATCACCCGGCGAGTGGGAGAGGCTATCTGCGCCCCGAACGCCGCGGATAATGAATAACCGATCGATCCCCACAGCGGCTGCACGATGAAATGACAGTCCCGCGGCAGCCTTAGCATGGCTGCGCCAAAACAGGCGGTTCCCTGCTCGGCGACGATAATATCGCCGGCATGTATGAAATGTTGAATTTGCCGCCAAAATGCGCGCTGGCTCAGCTTGTTTTGGTGCGCCGGCAAGGGCAATACCGGCGGCTTAATCTCGCGGTATTGCCAGCGGCATGAAAACATGGCGGTTATTTTTTCCAGCGCTTCAATCGCTTTCAGCATCGGAATCGCCGGGAAAATCTGCAAGCCAACGCGTGCCTGAGTGGGCTGAACATCAATGCATTTTTCCGGCGGAATCTGATGACTGAATCCGGTGGTGATGGTGTCGGTAAAGCGGACGCCGACGCTGATGATAACGTCAGCCTCTTCAATATGGGATTTGACCGTCGGCTCACTGCCGCCGCCGGCATAAGTGCCGGTAAAACCGGCTTGCTGTTCGTTGAGCGTGCCCTTCCCCATCAGCAAGGTGGCGTGTGCGAAATAGGTGGAATCAAGCCATCGCCGTAATGCCTCTGTCGCGCCAAAACGTTGCGCCAGGAAATCGGCGAGCAGCGACACCGAATTCGCCTGGCGCAGTTTTTCCGTCGCAGCCTTGGTAAAGCACTGGAGAGAGGTTTCATCGCACCAGGGTGACGCCGGCGTCAGCGGATAAGGACGATCGTTGGTCGGCGCGGCTGCGACATCCAACGGCAGAAATAAATAGACCGGCCGATGGTGAACGAGAGTTTCGCCAATGACCCGATCGATTTCAGCCGCGGCATTGTCGATGGTGAGGCTGGCATGAGCGACGGTAACTTCCATCGCCATGCGCAGAAAATGATTAAAATCGCCATCACCCAAGGTATGGTGCAGTAATTCGCCTTGCTGTTGCGATGACAGTCTGGGAGCAACCACAATATGAATCACGGAGACGTATTCGGCATAGCTGCCGGCAATCCCGTTGATGGCGCTGAGCTCGCCGGCGCCAAAAGTGGTAAGCAACGCGGCGGCGGGTTTACAGCGCGCATAGCCATCGGCGGCATAAGCGGCGTTGAGCTCGTTGGCGCAACCGACCCAGGTAATATCAGGGTGACTGATGACATGATCAAGAAATTGCAGGTTGTAATCACCAGGCACGCCGAAAATGTGCTGGATGCCGGTTTGTGTCAGACGATCCAATAAATAATCGCCGATCGTATAATTCCTGTTCATGGCTGTATATTCGCCTTGTAGGTGGCACTCACCTAGAGCATAGGGGAAATATTCGCCATAACTTAAAATAACCTAATATTTATTTGAGTAATAATTGATACCCAGACGAAAAAAGAGCCAAAAAACCACAAAAACATCATTATTTTTAATTAATTGGCTTTATAAATAACCGTAAGAAATAAAGAGGAATATTGTCCGATAGTCGGCTGAGGCGCCATGGCGATGCTTTTTTGTCTAGCTCCGGGAATGGAGGCCACTCCCGAACGCTATTTTTCAGCGCGAATGCTCATGCAAGCAGATTGACGCAGATATCTTCCGGCAAGCCCAGCATCACGTTAAGGTTCTGCACCGCCGCGCCCGACGCGCCCTTACCTAAGTTATCCAGACGCGATGCCAGCAAGGTTTGTTTATATTCAGGATGAGAAAAAACAAACAGCTCCAGCATATTGCTGTTGTTGAGCGCTTCCGGCATCAGAAACGGCGCGCTGTCTTCCGGTACGACGTTCAGGCTTTTTACCTTGATAAACTGTTCACCGGCATAAAACTCATTCAACGCGCGGTAAACGCTGCCGCCGTCCACCTGCATATTCAACGGAATGAACACCAGCATTCCCTGAGCGTAGTTGCCTACCGCCGGCTGAAATATCGGGCGAACCGCGAGACCGCTCCACTTCTGCATTTCTTTCAGGTGCTTATGATCAAACCCCAGGCCATAAGCGGCGTAGCCGACGGCGTCATGCTGGTAGCGCTCAATCATCGCCTTGCCGCCGCCGCTATAGCCGGAGACGGCGTTAATCGACAACGGCGTCGCCGCATCGATGATCCCTTTGCCGACCAGCGGCGCCAGCAGCGTGATAACGCCGGTGGCATAACAGCCGGGGTTGGACACGTGGCCGGACTGACGGATTTTTTCGCGCTGATCGTCAGCCAGTTCCGGCATGCCGTAAACCCAGCCCGCCTCGGTGCGGTGCGCCGAGCTGGCATCCAATACGCGTGCGCCGACGGCATCGGCAAGCGTTACCGCTTCACGCGCGGCAGCATCCGGCAAACACAAAATAGTGATATCGGCGGCGGACATCATCTCCTGACGAGCTTCAGCCTCTTTACGTCTCTCCTCTTCTATGTTGAGAAGCTCGATATGAGGGTGGTTGACCAGACGTTGCTGTATCTGCAACCCGGTGGTGCCCGCCTGACCGTCAATAAATACACGATATTTGTTGCTCATAGACCTGTCTTTCTAAGTGGATAAAAAGCTATATATCCCGTCGTCGTTCAGGGCGCGGGGTATAAACGGATTTCACAAATAATATACTATTTGAAGATAAATCCGACCGAATTGTGCGATTAATTCCATCAGCCAATGGCCTATCAGGCCGCAGGCCGGCGCATCACTCCGCGCCGCCTAGCCACGGCCGGCGCAACGTCGGATCGAACGGATTAATCTGCTGGCTGAGCGCATCCGCCTCTTTTTTCAGTAACGCCGCCACTACCGGCAGGCGTTCTTCGTTCAGCCGCTCGCTCAGCGTTCCGATGCTCAACGCGGCGACCGCGTTTCCCTCCCGATCGAAAATGGGCACCGCGACGCCGGCCATGCCGGGCAATAAGCCGCTGCTGCGCGCGCAGTATCCTTCACGGCGGATATGCGCGATCTCCGAACGCAGATAGACTTCGTCGTAAACGCCGAAGTCGCGCAGGCGCGGCAAATTGTATTGCAGAATATCTTCCTGCACCGCTTCGGGCAAAAACGCCAGCATCGCCATTGGCCCTTGCCCAACGCCCAGCGCCACGCGACCGCCGATATCGCCCGTAAAGGTGCGAATCGGGTATGGCCCCTCATTGCGATCGAGGCAGATCGCGTCGTATCCGCTGCGCACCAGCAGGAAAACCGCATCGTTGAGCCGTGCGCCCAGACGCAGCAATACCGGACGGCACAGATTACGCAAGCAGTGAACATTGCCGGCTTTGGCCGCCAGTGCAAAAAACTCAATGCCAAGGCGATAACGCTTGCTGCCGACATCCTGCTCGACGATGCCTTCCTGCACCAGGGACTGAATCAGCCGTTGCGTCGTCGCCGGTTTCAGACCGGTTGCGGTGGCAATATGGGTCACCCTGCCGCCTTGCTGCTGCTGTTCCGCCAACGCGCGGATCACCGCAAACAGCCGTGATGCGCTGCCCGCCGCGCTTTCACTCATGTATGACTCTCCTCTCTGATCTGACGACTCATGCTAAAAACGGATCAATATCATTATTTATTCCGTTGGTTAACACCAAGAAGCATCCAGCGATAGTGAGGAAAATGCAAGCAGGCGTCGCGCATTTCATTATGCTGCCCAGCAATAGTGCAGGCATTCACTCTAAAAAGGCACCTTCGCCTAACCGGAAAAAAACCGATTTATGCTTATTGTCGTCACTAAAATCAACCCACAAACCACATGCCTATTTATTCCATTGAATGGAATTAAATACAAAAACATTCCGTTTAAAGGAATATCTCGCTTCATCTGGCACGTTTAGTGCTTGTTATCTCACTAAAGGTATTGCGATCGGCAATGTTAAACGCGAAACAGGAGACAGCATCTTATGTCGCTCATACTGAGTAATGTGAGTAAGTTTTATGGTGAACGCCAGGTTGTCAGCAATATCTCCCTGAACATCCAGCAAGGTGAATTCATCTCGTTACTCGGGCCGTCCGGCTGCGGAAAAACCACCACACTGCAGATGATTGCCGGGTTTGTCGATGTATCCCACGGCAAGATTACGCTGAACGGCGCAGACATCACCCGCGCCCAGCCGAATACCCGCGGGCTCGGCATCGTCTTTCAAACCTACGCGCTGTTTCCGCATATGACGGTGGAAGAGAACATTCTCTTCGGCCTGCAAATGCGCAAAGTCGCGGCGGATGAACAGAGGCGCAGGGTAAAACGCATCCTGGATCTGGTCCATCTGAGCGGATACGAACGGCGTTACCCGCGTCAGCTTTCCGGCGGCCAGCGGCAGCGCGTGGCGCTGGCGCGAGCGCTGGTTATCGAGCCGCCGGTGCTGCTGCTGGATGAGCCGCTGTCCAATCTTGACGCCAAACTGCGTGAAGAGATGCAGTTCGAGCTGCGCCGTATACAGCGCACCGTGGGCACCACCACGCTGATGGTGACTCACGATCAAAACGAGGCGATGTCGGTCAGCGATCGCGTGGTGGTAATGGAGCAGGGCCACATTGTTCAGGTCGATCAACCCTATTCCATTTACGAACAGCCGAGCAGCGAGTTCGTCTCCGCTTTTGTCGGCAAAACCAATTTGATCCCGGCGCGCGTATGCAACGAGGGCGACGCCCCGCGGTTGGCGTTTGCCCGCCAGCAAACGCTTACGCTGTCGCACGCCGTACAGTTCCGCGCCGGAGTCGAGGTGCTTTTCAGCCTGCGGCCGGAAAAAATTCACCTGGTCGCCTGCGATCAGGGCCGCCTGAACGGACAAATGAAAGAACGCTTTTTTATGGGCAGCCATTGGCTGTACCACATCGAAACGCCGTTGGGCGACATGCAGGTCATGGTCGCCAATAGCGCCGCGCCGCCCTACCAACCGGGCGACCGTCTCGATCTTGACTGGCTGGATGAAAGCGTGCGTCTGCTGCCGGCGCGGGATGCGCAGACTGAGGAGGTCGGCTGATGTCAGAGACGCTGCGCCCGCCGACGCCGGCAGAAGCAAAGAAAAGGTTGCCGCTTCGTCCGTGGCTCATGTCGGCCCCCGGTATTATTTTGTTTAGCCTGATGCTGATTGTGCCGCTGGCGATGACCCTCCTGCTGGCCTTCAACGTCAACGATCCCGACCTCGGCGCGCGGCCGGGCACCTGGACGCTGGACAACTTTATCGAGATCGTCGTCGATCCCTGGTTCTACGGTATTTTCTGGCGCACGCTGTGGATTTGTCTGGTCGTAACCGTGATTTGCGTCCTGATTGGCGTACCACAGGCGCTGATCCTTAACCGCATGCGCGCGCCTTGGCGCTCTATCATGCTGGTGGTGGTGCTGGCGCCGCTGCTGGTTTCCGTCGTGGTGCGCTCTTTTGGCTGGAGCCTGTTGCTGGGCGATAGCGGACTGGTGAACAAACTGCTGATCGCGCTCGGCATCGGCGGGTTGCACATGATGTACACCGAAACGGCGATCGTGATTGCCCTGGTGCACGTCATGCTGCCGTTCATGATTATTCCGGTGTGGACCACGCTGCAAAAAATCGATCCCAGCGTCAGCAACGCCGCGCTATCCCTCAATGCGTCGCGCCTGACCATGCTGCGCCGTATCCTGTTGCCGCAGTTGACTCCCGGCATTCTCTCCGGCTGCCTGATTGTTTTCGGCCTCAGCGCCAGCTCCTTTGTTATTCCCGGCATCCTCGGCGGCCGTAGCCTCAAAGTGGTGGCGACGCTGGTCTATGACCAATACCTCAGCGAACTGAACTGGCCGCTGGGCGCGGCGATCGCCGTCATTTTGCTGATCGCCAATCTCGCCATCATGTTCACC
Source organism: Brenneria bubanii (assembly GCF_022378355.1). Classification (GTDB taxonomy): domain Bacteria; phylum Pseudomonadota; class Gammaproteobacteria; order Enterobacterales; family Enterobacteriaceae; genus Brenneria; species Brenneria bubanii. The sequence continues at coordinate 260,270 of NZ_JAKMAJ010000004.1, read as the reverse complement.
TATAACCGCCTGCTGGAACAGCGTTACAAGAAAAAGCTGGAGGATTGATGATGCAAAAAAACGGCCCGTTCTCCCTGATGTTCAATGCGCTGGTTATCACCTTTATGCTGGCGCCGCTGGCGATCATCTGCGTGATGGCGTTTACGCCCGCCAATACGCTGACGCTGCCGACGTCGGCGCCATCGCTGCGCTGGTTCCGCACTCTATTTTCACACCGCGAGTTTATCAATGCCTTCTGGCTGAGTATGGTGCTGGCCTTAACGTCCGCCAGCCTTTCCTGCCTGATTGCCGTGCCGGCCGGGCTGGCGATCGCCCGTGATCGGTTTCGCGGCCGCGACATGCTGAATGGCCTGCTGCTCTCGCCGTTGCTGGTGCCCCATCTGGTGCTTGGCGTGGCGTTAATGCGCTTGTTTACGCTGCTGGGCGGCACCGGCAGCTTCGGCTGGCTGCTGCTGGCGCATACGCTGGTGATTACGCCTTATGTGCTGAGGCTGGTGCTGTCGGCGCTGGCGGGATTCGATCGCACGGCGGAACAGGCCGCCGTCTCGCTGGGCGCCGGTAAAGCCACGGTTTTCTTGCGCATTACGCTGCCGATGATCCTGCCGGGTATTACCGGCGGCTGGGTGCTGGCATTTATCAACAGCTTTGATGAGGTGACGATGTCCATCTTCGTCACGTCCCCTTCCACCATCACGTTACCGGTACAGATGTACATGTACACCACTGAATCCATCGACCCGATGATGGCGGCGGTATCAGCAGTAATGATTGGCATTACGGCCGTTGCGATGGTGGTGATAGACCGGTTATACGGCCTCGATCGCATTCTGGTAGGACGCGGATAAATGAAAAACACTGAAAAACAGAAAAATCAGGGGCAGATGCAGCGGGTGAAAGACACGGCGCGTAAAACGCTGACCTTCACGCTGGACGGCGAAACCCTGGAAGCGCAGGAAGGCGACACGGTGATGACCGCTATTCTGACCAACCGCTCGCGCCTGCGCGCCAGTGAATTCAGCGGTAATCCCCACGCCGGCTTTTGCCTGATGGGCGCCTGTCAGGACTGCTGGGTCTGGAGCGAAGACGGCATACGGATTCGCAGTTGTTCAACCCTGATCGAGCCGCAGATGCGCTTACGCACCTCGCCGCTTGCCATCCCGGAGCCTGCAAAATGAACAAGCAACCCCGCACGGTCATTGTCGGCGCCGGCCCGGCAGGTATTCGCGCCGCCGAAACGCTGGTCAGGTACGGAGTGATCCCGCTGGTTATTGATGAAGGGGCGCGCGCCGGCGGACAAATTTACCGCCAGCCCCCCAGGGCGTTTCAACGCACCGCCCGCCAGCTTTACGGTTTTGAAGCCAAGGCCGCCGCCGCCGTGCTAAAGCGCTTTGACCACCTTGAAACGCAGGTCGACTACCGGCCGGATACCCTGGTGTGGAATGCCGACGCCAGCCACCTGGACATATGGAGTCAACAGCAGGTCGCGCGCATTGCCTGGCGGGAAATCATTATCGCCAGCGGGGCGACCGACCGCATTTTGCCCTTCCCCGGCTGGACGCTGCCCGGCGTCTATTCCCTGGGCGGCGCGCAGGTCGGTCTGAAATATCAAGGCTGCGCCATCGGCAAAAAAGTGGTGCTGGCCGGTAGCGGCCCGCTGCTCTATCTGCTCGCCTGGCAATATAAAAAAGCCGGCGTGGATGTGCGCGCGGTGTTGGACTACGCCGATATGCGGCAAAAGCTGCGGGCATTGCCGGACATGAGCCGCGCGCCCAAAGTCATGGCCAAGGGGTTGTATTTTATCGCCTGGTTACGCAGCCACGGCGTGGCGTTGATCGCCAACGCCGGTATCGTCGACGCGCAGGGCGACGATCGCGTCAGCGCTCTGCGCTGGCAGTCGCGCGACCAGCCGGGAAAAATCGAAACGATCGCCTGTGACGCCGTGGCGTTTGGTTATGGTTTGCGCTCGGAAACGCAGTTGGCCGACCTGCTCGGCTGTCGCTTCAGTTACCAAGACGCGCAGCATGCCTGGCTGCCGCAACAACAAAATGGCCGCACCAGCCAGCCTAACGTCTACCTGGCCGGCGACGGCGCCGGAATTCTCGGCGCGCAAGCCGCCGAACTAAGCGGCGAGCGCGCCGCGCTGCTGCTGCTGCGCCAGCGCCGCGTGGCGATTGACGAACGGCGTCTGGGCGCGCTGGAAAAGAAACTGGCCCGTCTGCAACGCTTTGCCCAGGGCCTGGACAGCGCCTTCCCCTTTCCCGACGAGTGGGCCGCCAGGGTGCCCGACGAGACGGTGATCTGCCGCTGCGAACAGATCACCGCCGGCGAGATTCGTCGTACCGTCGCGGAAACCGGCTGCGATGAGGTTAATCAGCTCAAGGCTTTCTGCCGAACGGGAATGGGCCGCTGTCAGGGGCGGATGTGCGGCATCGCCGCCGCCGAACTGCTGGCGCATATTCAGGGGAAAACCGCCGAACAGGTTGGACGGCTGCGCGCGCAGTCTCCCCTGAAGCCCATCCCCATTAGCTTACAGAATAGGGAAGCGGACGATGACTAATCAATCAACGGCGGACGTGCTGATCGTCGGCGGCGGCCTGGTCGGCAGCTCGGCGGCGCTGGCGCTCAGCCGCCGAAACCTTAACGTAATTCTGCTAGAACGCGATACCTGCGGCAGCCGTTCCAGCGGCATCAATTTTGGCGGCGTTCGTCGTCAGGGGCGCACGCTGGCGCAGTTGCCTCTCGCCCTGCGCGCCAAAAAGATTTGGGACAATCTGGAGACGATCATCGGCATCCAGGGCGAATATAGCCGTACCGGGCACCTGAAGCTGGCCCGCAGCGCGCAGGATTTCGCCGCGCTGGAAGCCTACCGCGACAAAACGCGCGATTACGGACTGGAACTGGAGCTGCTTGGCGCGGCGGCCCTGCGCCGGCGTTGCCCCTGGCTCGCCCCGACGCTGGCCGGCGCATCTTTTTGCCCCGGCGACGGCCAGGCCAACCCGCGTCTGGTGGCGCCCGCTTTCGCCGCCGCCGCCAGACGCGCCGGCGCGCGCATTTTCGAACGGCAGGAAATGGTGCGGGTCGATCGTCAGGGCGGCGAATTTACCGTCGACACCAGCGACGGCTTACGCTTTAGCGCGCCAATTCTACTGAACTGCGCCGGCGCCTGGAGTCTGGCTATCGCCGAACAATTCGGCGATGTCGTGCCGCTTACCCAGGGTTACCCGGCAATGGCGGTCACGGAACCGCTGCCCTACTTTATTCGTTACGGTATCGGCGTACAGGGCGGCGATATCTATTGCCGCCAGGTCGCGCGCGGCAACGTCATCATCGGCGGCGGACGCGGCATCGGCTTGGGGCCGGCGCTGGCGCGCTCCACCCAGGACAACCTTCTCCAGCTGATGGCGAGAATCATCCGCCTGATCCCGGTGCTGGAGCACGCGCAAATCATCCGCACCTGGAGCGGCGTTGAAGGTTATCTTCCCGACCGCCAGCCGGTGATCTGCGCCAGCCCCGCGACGCCGGGCCTGTTTCACGGTTTCGGCTTCAGCGGCGGCGGCTTTGAAACCGGCCCCGCCGCCGGCGAAGTGCTGGCCGATCTGGTAATTAATCAGACCACGGAAACGCCGATCGACGCGTTCGACATTCGACGCTTTTCATCCACCAAGACCGCCGCATAACGCTTTGCGCCATCACTTGCACAATCAGGGGAATAATGATGAATATCGCCAAACCAGGTTTATCTTCGATCGCCTTCGCCTTGCTCAGCGCGCCTCTGCTGGCTGGCGCCGCCGTCGCTCAGGCCGAAACCACGTTGTACGTCGGCATGAACGGCGGCACGATGCAGAAGACCTATACCGATTACATTTTTCCGCCCTTTGAAAAAGCCAATAACGTAAAAATCGCCATCGTGCCCGGCACCTCGGCTGATGTGCTGGCAAAAGTCCAGGCCGGCCGCGCCAATCCGCAAATGCACCTGATGTTTCTGGATGATGGACTGATGTATCGCGCCATCAGCATGGGGTTGTGCGCCAAACAGTCGCCTTCCGAGGCCGGCAATCAGCTTTATCCGCAGGCGCATATCGAAGGCGATATGGCGACGGGCGTCAGCATGGGGCTTACCGGCATTGGCTATAACGGCAAGCTGTTTGCGCAAAATAACTGGCCGGTGCCGACCTCATGGAACGATCTGGCGGACGCCAAATTCAAAGATAAGGTGGTATTCCAATCCTTGCCCTCTTCCACTTTCGGCCTGCACGGTTTCCTGATGTTCAACCGTCTGCACGGCGGCGACGACGGCAATGTCGAGCCGGGTTTTAAAGCCTGGCCGTCGAGCGTCGGACAGAACGTCAAAGTCTATCTCTCCAGCTCCGCCAAACTGTCGGAAATGATTCAGACCGATGAAGCGGCGATTTTCCCCTTCACCCCGACCTTAACCTCAGCGCTGAAAAAACAGGGAATTCAGGTAGAATACGCCAACCCGAAAGAAGGCGCGGTATTACTGATGTATTCCCAATGCGTGGTGGCGAACAACAGTCAGCCGGCGCTGGCGCAAAAACTGGCGGCCTGGGTACTGTCGGCCGAAGCGCAAAAGCTGGGGTTGGAACACGCTTCCTACAGTCCGACCAATACCACGGTGACCGCCAGCGGCGAAACCGGCGAAGCGCTGAAAAAAATGCAGGATTATGTGAAAAGCGCCGTGGTGCTTGACTGGAACCAAGTGAACAAAAACCGCCCGCAGTGGAATAAACAATGGAACCGCGAGATCGAGAAATAAGCGGTAGAAATCAATATGACGTTACTTATCAAATCGGGCGGCTCCGCCGCCTTTCCCCAATGGGTGTCCGGCTTTCAACGTATTTTGCCGCACCTGGCGGTAAGGGAATGGGACGACCCCACCGTCGATCCCGAAAGCGTGCGTTATGCGCTGGTCTGGCAGCCGGAACCCGGCCGGCTGGCGCGCTACCCCAATCTGCAGGTCATCTTCAGCTCGGCGGCCGGGGTCGATCATATTCTTGCCGACAGCGAGCTGCCGTCAGATTGCCCGATAGTGCGCATGGTCATGCCGGAAACACAACAGATGATGGCGGAATTCGTCGCCATGGCGGCGCTGATGTTAATGCGGCGCATGCCGCATTTTATTCGCCTCCAGCAGGACCTTTGCTGGCGAGAGCCGACCGACTCGCCGCAGGCGCGCCGCCGCCGCGTTGGCATTATGGGACTCGGCGCGCTGGGGGCGCACGTCGCCCAGTATCTGCGGCGGATCGAATTTCAGGTGAATGGCTGGTCCCGTGAAGCGAAATCGCTGTCCGGCATCGATTGTTTTGCCGGACAGGCGCAGTTGCCGGCGTTTCTCGCCGCCACGGATATTCTGGTCTGCCTGTTGCCGGATACCGAACAAACCCGGGGCATCATCAATACCGCCACCCTGAACGCGCTGCCCGCCGGCTCGTCTTTTATCAACGTCGGTCGCGGTACGCACGTGGTGGAAGCGGACTTATTGGCGGCGCTGAACCGCGGACAGTTGAGCAATGCGCTGCTCGACGTATTCGCGCACGAGCCGCCTGAGCAAACCTCCCCTTTCTGGCGACACCCGCAGGTCATGATGACGCCGCACTGCGCGGCTTCGCCGTCATACGCCGATCGCGCCCGACACGTGGCTGAAATCATCGCTGATTATGAAAGCGGACAACCTTTACGCAACCGTTTTGACCGCAGTAAAGGCTATTGAAAAAGCGCCTGGCGAGAGCCTTACAGCGAAAAGAACGTCGTTGCGCGCCGCTACTCAGGCCGAAGGCAGATTTTTTGACGTCGACTCGGCGGTGATGGGATCCTGATAAACCGCGTTCAGCAGCGAATCAAGCAATCCGGGGAAGCGCGAATCCAGGTCGTCCCGGCGCAGCGAGAGCAAATTTTCCCGCCCGTAGGGGCGTTGCCAAATCACGCCGCTATCGCGTAATACCCGCCAGTGGTGCGTCAGCGTCGATTTTGGGATCCCCTGCAACACCGCGCTACAGGCGAATTCGCCGCCGTTTGCCAGCACGCGGACAACCGTCAGCCGCAGGGGATTGCCCAGCGCCGCCAGCACATTTTCCAGTCTGATTTGATCACGTTCGGGGTGGTTTTTCATCATCGTCGCAATGTATCCATTAGTACTCGAACAGTCAAACTATTTGAATTTTGATATCGGTGCCGCAGCTTGCAAATGTACTAATATACTCGTACATTAGTAATGTACTGGAAAATACGTACATTTATTTTATTCCATCGGAGTGCCTATTTCATGTCTTCTATTTCTCAGCTATCAGCTTCCCACCGTTCTCCCGGCTGAAGTTTAGCCTTGCTGGCGTTTGCCCAACTGATTATCTCTCTGGATATCAACATCGTATTCGTGGCGCTGCCGGAGATCGGCGCCGGTCTGGGATTTTCGGGCCAAACGCTGCAATGGGTGGTTAGCGCCTATACCGTGTTCTGCGGCGGTTTTCTATTGCTGGGCGGACGCGCGGCCGATCTTTTAGGGCAGCGGCGTATGTTTATTTTCGCGCTGTGGCTATACGCCCTGTCCTCGCTGGTGGGCGGATTGGCGTGGACCCCGGACGTGATTATCGCCGCGCGCGCGGTTCAGGGCATCGGCGGCGCGCTGCTGTTTCCCTCTACGCTGTCGCTGATCAACCGCTTATTTACCGAGGGCGCGCCACGCAACCGCGCGCTGGCGATCTGGGGCGGCGCGGGAGCCAGCGGCCTGACGCTGGGTTCGCTGCTAGGGGGATTTTTGACCAGCGCCTTCGGCTGGCCGTCGGTGTTTTTCGTCAACGTCCTGCTCTCCGTCATCGCGATGGCGGCGGCATTTTTAGTCATTCCGACGGATCCCGAACGCCGGGAACAGCGGTCCTTCGACGTGCCGGGCACGTTAACCTCAACCGCCGGCGCTACGCTGCTGGTTTACGCGCTGGTGCAAGGACCGGAAGATGGATGGGCAAACGCCGCGATCGTCGGCAGTCTGATTCTGGCGGCGGCATTGCTACTGTCGTTTGCGCTGATCGAGGCGCGTAGCCGCTACCCGCTGATGCCGCTGCGACTGTTCAGCAACCGCAGCCTTGCCGCTGGTATGAGCATCACGTTTATCTATATGGGCACTTTCGGCGCGCTCCCCTATTTTCTGACCATGCTATTTCAGCATGTTTATGGTTATACGGCGCTGCAAACCGGTCTGGCGTTTATCGTTCCCTCGGTTTCGATCTTTCTGGGCACTCAGTTTGGAGCCAGACTGGCGAACCGTCTGTCGATACGCGCCACTCTGACGGCCGGCAGTCTGATCGGCATTATCGGTACGCTAATGATGGCCGGCGCTACTTCGGTAGATTCCGGCTATGCGCATATCGCGCCGAGCTTAATCATTTCCGGCATGGGGCAGGGCATCGTCTGGACCGCCATGTGGATTGCCGCCAGCGCCGGCGTCGCCCATCACCAACAGGGCATTGCGTCCGGCATGGCGTCAACCACGCTCAATATCGGCAACGCCATCGGTTTGGCGATTCTGGTGGCATTAACCCATAGCGGGCTTCCCGAACTGACCGGCGAACCGCTGCGCAACGCGTTGGCTCATGGTGCTCGGCAGGCATTTACGCTAGCGTCCGCGGGGATGGTCATCGGGCTGTTCGTCGCGCTGACCCTGCCGCGCAACGCCGCCTAATGTATGGCGGGTATACAAACCTATATGAGGCGGTATGCTTTTTAAGCACGGGACATTAAAGGGCGATAATCCTTATGCCGCCGACCGTCTAGCCGGCCTGAGTAAAATTACGCATGATGCTTTTCATTTCGATAATACCCGCTTCGCTTACCGTGTCGATAAGGTATTCATCGTTGCTTTCATGACTCATGCACACTGCCGGATTACGGTATTGCATGGCGGACGCCACCCGCATACCGGCGGAAGAGTGAAGCTCATGCAGACCGATGGACAAGAAGGCGGTAAGGTTGTCGGCTCGGACGCCGGAGCCCGCCATAATGATCGGACCGCCGCTGATCCGATGAAGTTTCGCCAGCAGTTCGAGCCCGCGCTCCGCGGTCGGCTGCTGGCCGGAGGTGAGTATCCGCTTTATGCCCAGATCCGTCAGCGTCTTTAACGCGTCGAACGGCGATCGACACATATCAAAGGCGCGATGGAAGGTGATCGCCATACCGTCGCACCGTTTCAGCAACCGTTCCATACGCGCAACATCCACCCCGCCCTGTTCGTCAAGCACGCCGAACACCGCGCCTTTGAAACCGGCCTCGCGCATAAACGTCAGATCGCGCTCCATGACGTCGATCTCGGCATCGCTGTAGCAAAAGTCGCCGCCGCGCGGACGGACAATCGGAAACACCGGGATAGCGAGCGTCTCCCGCGCCAAACAAAGCGTGGCGTAGGACGGCGTCAGCCCGCCTTCTCTCGGCGCGCTGCACAATTCAATTCGGTCGGCGCCGGCCTGAGCCGCCTTCATCGCGCTGTTCAGTCCGTAGCAACAGACTTCCAATTTATTAAGCATGTTCATAGGGTTCCCGTTCGCAATGCGCCAATGCGCGTCCCATTACCGAAGCCCCCACCATGCCGCCGTCCTGGGAAAAGCGCCCGGCCACCACCAGCGGGCCGTCGCCTTTGCGCAGGATCAGCGGACGCACCGCGCTGTCCAGCGCGTCGATAAGCGTCGGAACGGCGGCTAGCCCGCCGCCAACCGCCACGATTGACGCGCCCGTCAGATTAATGCAGTAAGCCAGCGGTTCGCCGACCACCTGCGCCCAGGCGTCGATGGTGAGGCCGGCCAGCGGCTCGCCTTGCCGCCAGCGTTGAATAATGCCGATGCTGTCGGCAGTCTGGTGATGCAGGATATGATGCAGCCGTTCCAGTCCGCGCGCGCCGCCGAAGGTATCCAGACAACCGGTTTGTCCGCAGCCGCACGCCTGACGCGGCAAATACCGGGTTTTGCCGGCCAGCGTGATTTCAGTTCGGGTTATGGGTCCATGCCCCCACTCTCCCGTCAGCCCCGCTGCGCCTGACAGGATCCGCTGATTAACCGCCAGACCGCCGCCGACGCCGGTGCCCAAAATAACGCCGAACACCACACGGTGCCCTCGGCCTGTACCGGCTACCGCCTCCGCCAGCGCGAAGCAGTCGGCGTCATTGGCGATGCAGACATGACGCCCGAGGCGCGCACTGAGCTCGGCCGCCAGTTTTTTTCCTTTGAAGGCGGCAATATTGCTGGCGAACACCTCGCCGGATTCCGGCGAGACAATCCCTGCGGCGGAGATTGCCAGGGGCGCATCGGCAGGATAACGCCCGCCGTGAGCCTGGATAAGATTTTCCAGCGCGGTCACGAACGCCGCCCAATCGGCGGCCGGCATCGGCGCTTTGTCCAGCGTCTCCACCTCGCCTTGCCGGGACGATAAGCCGAATTTTATGTAAGACCCGCCGATATCCACACAAATAACCGGCGGATGTTTAAAAGCATGATTCATGAGCGTCTATCCAATAAGTCACGTAAGCCATCGCCCAGCACATTAAAGCCAAGAACCGTCACCAGAATGGCCAATCCGGGAAAGAGCGACACATAAATATTCAAGCCGAGGAAGTTTCGCCCATCGCTCATCATGGTGCCCCACTCCGGCATCGGCGGCTGTACGCCCAGTCCGAGAAAAGAGAGGCTGGCCGCGGACAGAACCACGGCGCCGGCCGTCAGGGTAGATTGTACAATCAGCGGACCAATGGCGTTGCGTAAAATGTAATGTACGATAATACGCGGATAGCGAACGCCGAGCGAGTGCGCCGCCTCAATATACTCCATCCCCTTGAGGCCGAGCGTAAGGTTACGACTCAAGCGGGCATAAACCGGGATGGAAAACAACGAAATGGCAATCAGCATATTCATCAGCCCTTCCCCCAGCACGCTGACGATCAGAATCGCCAGCACAATGCCGGGAAACGCGAAAATGATATCCATCACCCACATGATGACGTGATCCACGCCCCGCCCCGCCAATCCGGCGATAACGCCCAACGGAATCCCCACCAGCATCGACAGCCCGACGCTCAGTATCACCTCAAACAGGGAAATGCGCGCGCCGTAAATCACGCGGGCAAAAATATCCCGCCCGTAATCATCGGTGCCGAACCAATGCGCGGCCGAAGGCGGCTGAAGCGTATTCATCAAATCTTGCGCGGTCGGCTCCCAGGCGGTGATAAACGGCGCCAACAGCGCCATCAACACGATCAACGCAATCAATCCGCCGCCGAAAGCGACGCTCGAATGCGTCGCAAGCCATTTCAGCACCGCCCCGGCGCCTGACCGGCCGCGGGCGACCGTCGTCTCGCTACCATTCATCAGTCGAACCTTATTTTGGGGTTAATCACGCCGATGATGATCTCCCCGACCAAATTCATCACCACCACGCCCGTGACCGCAATCAGCGTCACGCCCTGAATCACCGGATAATCGCGATAGCGTACCGAATCCACCAGCAGACGACCGATCCCCGGCCAGTTGAAAACCGACTCGGTGACGACCGCGCCGCCAATCAGGCTGCCGAAATTGAGGGCGATAATGGTGACGATCGGAACCAACGCGTTACGAAACGCATGTTTCCAATACACCCAGACCGGCGGCAGCCCTTTCGCGCGCGCGGTGCGGATATAGTCCTCGCTAAGAACGTCGATCATACTGGAACGGGTCATCCGGGCCATCATCGCCATCGGCATGATGGCGAGAATCAACGTCGGCAGCACATAGTTCTGCCAACTGTCGGCGCCCAGTAAAGGCAACCATCCCAACTGCACCGAGAAGGTATTCATCGCCATCAGCGCCAGCCAGAAATTGGCGATTGACGCCCCGGCGATAGTTAGCACCATCACCAGATGATCCGGGCTGCGCTGACGGTAAACCGCGCCGATCATCCCCGCCGGCACGCCGACGGCGATGGCCAACAGGTAGGCGAAGACCGCCAACGACAGGGTATAGGGCAAACGTTCGCCAATCTCGTTGATCACCGGCTGCTGGGACTGGAGAGACACGCCCAAATCGCCGCGCAGCGCATCGGCGGCGAAATTCAGGTATTGCACCGGCAGAGGTCTGTCCAGGCCCAGTCGGATACGCATGTTGTCGACCGCTTCCTGTGGCGCTTCCGGCCCCGCCATCAGGCGGGCGGGATCGCCCGGCAAGGCGCGAATAGCCATGAAAATAATGATCGACACGCCGAAAAGGATTAACGGCAACGCCAATATTTTTTTAGCGACATAGGCTCTCATTACGGCCTCCAGCCTGCGGCAATCCGGCAACGCGCGCGGGCGCTATCAATCCTTACGCGCATCGCGAACCGCCAGTTGACCACCCGGCAACATGCTCACGCCGGAAATATTTTTCCGCGTGGCGAACAGGTCATCCTGATAGAACAACAGGACCTGCGGCGCTTGAATGCTGATTTGTTTCTGCGCCTGAACATACAGCGCATTGCGCTGCGCTTCATCCAGCGTACTGGCCGCCTGGTCGATCAGCCGATCGGTCTTTTCGTCGCTGAAAAAGCCCAGATTGGCGCTGGCGGGAGCGAAACTGTGGCTGTGATACAGCGGACGCAACTGCAGATCGGCGCCATAAGAGCCGGAGGACCAGGAGGCCAGCACGGCGCTGACGCCCTGCGCCCGTTTTTCGCCCTGATTGGCGAACGCGGCTTTAGCCCAAACGCCGCTTTCCATCTGTTTGACGTTAACCTTCACGCCAATCTGAGCCCACATGTTTTGCAGTACCTGAGCGATACGCGCTTCCGGCCCCTGTACCGCGATCGACATGGAGAAACCATCGGCATAGCCCGCCGCGTTCAGCAGCGCTTTCGCTTTTTCAATGTTGAACGGATAGTCGTTCAGGGTTTGATCGTAGCCAGCGTTGACGGTGGCCAGCGGCGAATTAGCCGGCGTGGCGTAACCAAAGGAAATGGCCTTCACCAGCGCGCTGCGATCGGTGGCGAAGTTCAGCGCCTGGCGAACCCGAACGTCATCCAGCGGCTTGATTTGGGTGTTAAGCGCCACCCAAAACACCGCGGCGCCGGGCGCCTGATACAGCGTCGCCGTCGGGTTATTTTTCAGCATGCCGGCAAACTGCGGCGGCACCGGATTGATCACATCGACCTGGCCGGCCTGAAGCGCCATGTTCATCACCGAGGGTTCGCTGCTCCAGGTCCATTTAATTTCATCCGGCCCGTTGGTTGTTCCCCAATATTGCGGGTTTTTGCCTTCCAGCACATATTCGCCGGTTTTGTACTGAATCAGCTTATAAGGACCGGTGCCGTCCGCTTTGATGCCGATGTCGCCCTCTTTATCAGCTTGCGGGCTGACCATCAATCCCGGCCCGGAAGCCAGGATATTCAGAAATGCGGGATAAAGCTTGGTGAGATGAAATTCGACGGTCATGTCGTCTTTTTTGCTGACGGAGCCGATGAACGCGCGGATTTTCCCGCTGGCCGCCAGCCCGCGCCGGGTATCCAGATGACGATTAAAGTTGGCCACTACCGCATCGGCGTTGAACGGCGAACCGTCGTGAAAGGTGACGCCGGGGCGAAGCGTAAACGTCCAGTTCAGTCCGCTGGCGTCGGTTGTCCAGGAGAGCGCCAGCGCCGGTTCGGCTTTCCCTTGCGCATTCAGTCGGGTCAAACCTTCGTACATGGGGTCGAGCACGGTGGAGGTAAAGGTCGCGGTCTGATTACCTGGGTCCATACTGCGCGGCGGTTCGCTCTGCATAATCTTCAGCGTGGCGGCCGATAACGGCAGGCTGACGATGGCGGAAATCAGGCACCCCAACAGTGAGAGCCGACGCGGATAAAACGATCTGCTTCTGGTTTTCATTTTCATATACCCCTCGTCCGTAGATGTACGCATGCAATAGTTAAATCACTGAAGCACCAGCCACATCGATGGTAAACAAACCTCCCCTTATTTTGTTCATATATTTTACTTATAATCGATATTTAGTAATTTTAATGAATTAATTTATGCTGTAATTTCCTACCTTATGGTGAGTATCGCATCAGCTATCACTACGCTTTCTCAGGGATCGAATATGTTAACGCCACAACAACAGCAGGTTCTGCGTCTGATCATCGCCTCACAAGGGATGAGTCGAACAGCGCTCGCCCAAAAGATGGGCATCAGCAAAGCCGCCATCAGCGGCGTGATTAAGGAGATGCTGGCGGCCGGTCTGCTCGATGAGACCGATGCCGAAGCCAGCGGTCAGGGACGGCCGGCGGTTCGTTTAAAAATGCGTGCGGATAGCGCCTATTTTATCGGCGTATCGCTGCTGGGGGAAAAAACCCGCATGGTGCTGATCGATATGCATGGCAAGACGCTGGCCCGCAAAGCTATTCCTTTGGCCTCGCAGCCTGACGAGCTGGCCGATGGGATCGCCAACGCCCTGCCCGCCCTGTTGAGCAGCAGAAGCATCAGCGGCGAACAGGTCATCGGCCTCGGCGTCACGCTGTCGGGCTTTATCGATGAAAAGCAGGAAACCTGCGTGCAGTCCGCTCTGCTTGGCTGGCGGGATGTGCCGCTCGCCGCGCTGATCAAGCAAAAGACCGGGCTGGACGTGTCCATCGAAAACGACGCCAAGGCGCTGGCCGTCAGCGAAAAGCTGTTCGGCGTGGCGAAAGACATCAGGAATTTTACCGTCATCACCCACAGCGAAGGGATCGGCTCGGCGCATTATCTGCAGGGCAATCTGAATCGCGGCGCTCACGGCGGCGCGGGCGAAATCGCCCACTGCACCATAGAGCCGGGCGGCGCGCCCTGCCGCTGCGGCAAACGCGGCTGTCTGGACACCATCGCATCGCTGATTGCGATTCGTGAAATGATGCGCGCGCAAGCCCTGCCGGCGGATGGCATCGAAGCGCTGGAAAAACTGGCGGCGGCGGGCGATACCGCGGCCATCGCTATTTTGCATCGGGCCGGCGGCGCGCTTGGCCTGTCCATCGCCAATATCATCCAGATGAACGATCCGGAGCTGGTGGTGATCGCCCATCATCCCCGCTCGTTTGAAGGGCTGCTGCGTACCGTCGTGATGCAGTCGATCGAATCCAACGTACTGCCCGGCATTTCCGGCAAAACGCCGGTATCCGTCATCACGATTAATGAAGATACCTGGGCGCGGGCCGCCGCCAGTATTGCGGCTCACCGTTTTCTTATCCATTTACCTGAGTAACGAGGCTGACATGCGCATCGCTTTCGGCGGCATTCATATAGAGTGCAGCACCTATAACCCGGTTCTTAACCATCAGGATGATTTCCGTATCCTGCGCGGCGGGCAACTAACCGAAAATGAATACTTTGCCTTCTTGCAAGACTACCCGGCGACCTTTATTCCTACCTTCCATGCCCGGGCGATTGCCGGTGGGCCGATCGCGCGTGGAACCTATGAAAACTTCAAGCAGGATTTTCTCAACCGGCTCGCCGACAGCCTGCCGGTGGATGGGGTTTATCTGGCGATGCACGGCGCCATGTACGTCGAAGGAATGGAGGACGCCGAAGGGGACTGGATCAGCGCCACCCGCGAGCTGATCGGCGACGACTGCCCGCTGAGCGTCAGCTACGACCTGCACGGCAACGTTACCCAACGGATCGTCGATGCCATTGATATGTTCTCCACCTACCGCACCGCGCCGCATATCGATGTGCAAGAGACGATGCGTCGTTCGGTTTCCATGTTGGTCAAGTGTCTGCAAACCGCGACCCGTCCCGGCGTTCTCTGGCTACCGGTGCCGGTGGTGCTGCCCGGCGAGCGCACCAGCACCGAGGATGAACCGGCCAAAAGCCTGTACGCCGCGCTGCCGGCCATCGACGCGCGGGAAGGAATATGGGATGCGTCGCTGATGGTGGGCTATGTGTGGGCCGACGAGCCGCGCGCCACGGCAGCGGCGATCATGACCGGCACCGACCGCGAATTGATGTCGGCTCAGGCGACTCAACTGGCGACGTCATATTGGCAGGCGCGTCATGACTTCAAATTCGGTTGCGAAACCGGCTCCATCCGCGAATGCGTCGCGAAGGCCGTCGCCAGCGACAGCGCGCCGGTGATTCTGGCCGACTCCGGCGATAATCCCACCGGCGGCGGCGTCGGCGACCGGGCAGACGTACTGGCCGAGCTGATCCGCCAGCAGGCGCAAGGGGTGATTGTCGCCGGTATTACCGACCAGCCGGCTACCGCCGCGGCTTTTGCCGCCGGCGTCGGTAAAACGCTGACGCTGACCGTCGGCGCCACGCTCGATCCGGCCGGCACGCAGGTTAGCGCGGCATTTGAAGTCATCACCCTGAGTGACGATCCCCGTTCCCTCGCCCGTCAGGCGGTGTTGCGCACCGGCGGGATCCAACTGGTGGTAGCCGACCGCCGCCGGCCTTACCATTATCTGGCGGATTTCCATCTGCTGGGCCTGGATCCGAGTCAGGCCGACATCCTGGTGGTGAAATCCGGCTACCTTTCTCCGGAACTGGCGCCGCTGGCCAATCCCAGCCTGATGGCCCTGTCTGAAGGGGTGGTGGATCAGTACGTCGAGCGGCTGATTCGCAACAGAAAAACGCAGCCAACTTTCCCGTTTGATAAAGATGCGGAATTCAGCCCGAACGTACGCTGTTCGGCGCGCTTTCCAGCTTGAGATGAAACCATGACGACATTAGCAAAGCGTATTTCGGCGAAGGACGCCAGGCCGGTGCTCAAGGTGGCTCACCTGACCACGGCCTTCAAGGCCGACGATCGGTGGAAGACAGTCGTCAATGATATCTCGTTTGAAATCCAGGCGGGAGAGACGCTGGCGATCGTCGGCGAGTCGGGATCGGGAAAAAGCGTGACGTCGCTATCCATCATGCGGTTGCTGGATGCGCGTAAAAGCCGAATCACGGGCAGCATCGAGCTTAACGGCGAGGAGCTGCTGACGCGCAGTGAAAGGCAGATGCGGCAAGTTCGCGGCAATGAAATCGCCATGATTTTTCAGGAGCCGATGACCAGCCTTAATCCGGCGTTCAGCATCGGCAACCAGATCGCCGAATCGCTGATTAACCACCGTCAGATGACTGCAAGGGAAGCGCGCCGGGAGGCCGTCGGCCTGCTGGAAAAGGTGCGGATTCCCAATGCCGCTTCACGGTTTGACGAATACCCGCACCAGTTTTCCGGCGGCATGCGCCAGAGGGTGATGATTGCGATGGCGCTGGCGCTCAGGCCCAAGCTGCTGATAGCCGACGAACCGACCACCGCGCTTGACGTGACGATCCAGGGACAGATTCTGGACTTGATCAAAACGCTGCAGGCCGAAGAAGGAACCGCGGTACTGTTTATCACGCACGATATGGGCGTAGTGGCCGAAACCGCCGATCGTACGCTGGTGATGTTGCGCGGCGACTGCATGGAAACAGGCGCCACCCGGCAGCTATTCGCGTCGCCCGCCACGCCCTATACGCGTTCGTTGCTGGCGGCGGTGCCCCGCCTCGGTTCGATGAAGGGCGTGCCGCGGCCAATGAAGTTTCCGGAAAGCGATGCCGCGACCGGGCAGATATCGACGCCGCCGCTCAGCCGGCCGCTGCCGCCCGGGCAACGGCCGCTGCTGTCGGTGAAAAATCTGACTACCCGCTTTAACGTACAGGGTGGAATATTAAACAGAACGGTCGGCGCGGTGCATGCGGTGGAGAACGTCAGCTTCGATCTGCTGCCCGGCGAAACGCTGTCGCTGGTGGGAGAATCCGGCTGCGGCAAATCCACCACCGGACGCTCGATCACCCGGCTGGTAAAACCGCTGGCCGGCCATATTGATTTTGACGGCTATGACGTGCTTAACCTGAGTTCGCACGAGCTACGGCTGATGCGCCGCCGCATCCAGATGATTTTTCAGGATCCGTTCGCCAGCCTGAATCCGCGCATGAGCATTGCGGAAACGTTGACCGAACCGTTTCTGCAACATCGTCTGGGAACGCGGGCGCAGGCCAAAGAGAAAACCGCCGAATTAATGACCAAGGTCGGGCTATCGCCGGCGATGATGAAACGCTATCCGCATGAGTTTTCTGGCGGTCAACGGCAGCGTATTTGCATCGCCCGCGCGTTGACTCTCGATCCCAAGGTTATCGTCGCCGACGAATCCGTGTCGGCGCTGGACGTATCGGTCAAGGCCCAGGTGATCAATCTGCTGATGGATCTTCAGGCGAGCATGGGGCTGTCTTACCTGTTCATCTCCCACGATATGGCGGTGGTCGAACGCATCAGCCACCGGGTGGCGGTGATGCTGTTGGGTGAAATTGTGGAAATTGGTCCGCGGGCGGCGATTTTTGAGCATCCGCAGCACCCTTATACGCGCAAGCTGATTGCCTCGGTGCCGATCCCCGATCCAGAACGACGGCATCTGAAACGTAATCTGGTGGTCGATGAGTTAAAGAGCCCGATCAGGCCGTCAGGCTATAAGCCCGAGCCGCGACGCTATCGTGAAGTCGGCCAGGGACACTGGGTTATGACCTGAGCCGTTCAATCGACGCGGGCAAGCCGGTGCGGAAGAATTAAAACCGCCGGCTTGCATCCCTGGCGCTTAACGCCGTCGGTACATCCGGCGGGGATGCCCGATTTTGCCATACAGCATTTCAACCCGCAGTTCCCCGAGCTGGACGCCATGTTCCAGGTAGCGCCGAACCGTCGTTTTACTGAGGCCGGTCTCGCTCACGACGTCATCCACCGAATAGCAACGCGCCGTATCCTGCGCGAAAATTTCCGCTATCAGCAGCAAGGTGCTTTCCTCAATGCCTTTATTTCCAGCTTTCGGCATAAAGTCTTTCGACTGAAGCCGGTAGAGGCTGTCGACGTTTTTCTGATCCACCACCTTCCAGGAACGCTGCGTCTGGCTGAACTGAATAAAGCGCTCCAGCGAGTGCCTCAGACGCGTCCAGGATATCGGCTTGAGAATATAGTCAAACGCGCCGCAGCGAATGGCCTGGCTACAGGTATCCATATCGCTGGCGGCGGTAATAAAAATCACCGAGCAATTTATTTTTTTGATCAGATCATCCTCCATCAGCGAAATGCCTTGTCCATCCGGCAGGTAATTATCCAGCAACAGCAGCTGCGGACGCGTCTCCTCTATCAGCTCGCGGGCTTCATGCAAGGTCGAAGCGCGCGCCGCCAGTCGCAACCAGGGATGATTGCCGATCAATTCCGCGTATAACCGAGACAGTTGGTTTTCGTCTTCCACAATCATTACGTCAATCAGTTCAGCTTGCATCATCAGGTTCTTCCGGGTTATTGGGCGCCGGTTGGTCGTCCGGAATAAAGACAGAAAACACGGCGCCCGAAGGCGAATTGTCAGACACTTCAATCGTACCGCCGGCATGACTGACATAGCTGGCGACCAGATGTAAACCCAGCCCGTGATCGCCCTGTGTTTTCGACGTCATTCCCAGCGCAAAAATGCGCTCCCGCTGCGCCGGCGCAATACCGATGCCGCGATCGGCGACTTCAATCACCAGCTCTCCCACGCTGGAAACCAGATATACCTCGACCGGAGAAAGCTCGCCGCCACGCAACAGGGTGGCCTCTATCGCGTTATCCAGCAGGTTGCCGATGATCGACATCAGTTCCGTTTCCGACAAGGATGCGGGCACATGCGTCAGCCGGCAGGCCGGATCGAACGCCAGCTCGACGCCTTTTTCGCGCGCCTTGGCATATTTCCCCAACAGCAGGCCGCAGATCCGCGGCGAACAGAAGCGCGAGGAAACAAAGTCCAGCAGTTCCTGCGCATGTTCCGACTGCGCTTCAATATAATGAATCGCCTCATCATAGCGCCCCATATGCAGCAGGCCCGCCAGCGTGGCCGTCCAGTTAAGCTGTTCATGGCGCATAACCCGCAGATTATCGGCATAACGCCGCACCTGGCTGAGCTGAATGCTCAGTCGATCGATATCGCTGCAATCACGAAAGGTGATCACCCAGCCCTGAAGCTGATTCTCCAGCATGATCCTCACGCGGCTGGCAATCACCGTCAGGTGGTTAAACAGACAGATTTCATCGTGAATATCCTTTTCCAGCATCACCTCCGGGGTGAAGAAACCGACCGGCGCAATCACCTGGGACAAGGGCCTGCCGCGTAATTCGCGTGAGGGCGAATCCAGACTCAGCAGCCTTTTTGCCGCCTGATTAATCACGGCGATACGATACCGATCGTCAATGGCGATCACGCCTTCATAGATGGATTCCATCAACGCCTGTTGCTGTCGCACCAACAGGCCGATTTGCCGGGGCTCAAGAGAGAACATCTGCTTTTTGATCGAACGGGAAAAAAACCACGAAAAGGTAAACAGCGCCACCAGCAGCAAAACCGCCGTCAATAGAATACTGATGATTTTATCGGTGGTCAGATGGTTAATATGGCTGATCAAATAGCCCACGGAAACAATGCCGATCACCTGGCCGGCATGGTTACGGATCGGCGCTTTGCTGCGTAACGACAGCCCTATCCCGCCCAGCCGTATCGTCGTGGTGCTTTCGCCGGCCAGGACCGCGTCGTTATCGCCGCCGACCAGCTTTTCGCCTATTCGGTCGGGATCTATGGAGTGGAAAAGGTGAACAGCGCGCTTATCGCTAATCACCATGTAGCTGGCGTCACTGCGGGCGGCTATATTATTCATTAATTTATTAATTGCCGAAGTATCGTTATATTCCACGGCCAAGACCAGCGAGGGAATAAGCGCGATCTCTTCAGCCTGAACCTTTGCCCGCATGCCTATATCATCATATAACTGGCGTTCAATGTCATAATAATAGTAAACACCAAGAATTGAGAAAAGCAGTGAAAATAAAATCGCAAGATAAATAAACAGCTTTATCTGGAATGAAGGTCGGAATGGCATCAGAGTATTCATTTATCTACACACAATATATTCACTCTATCATTTATTTTTTTAATTGTAAGACAGGGTGACAAAACTTGTGATCCCCAACGCAGCGTAAAACCTGCCACAGCGGCCATTGAAAAGCGTCGCGCTCATTAAATCAACACAAAGAATACATTTAATTAACAACAATTATATATCTGCAAATAACACCATAAAAACCACAAATAATAATTTAAACCAAAGGTAAATTAATTAAATAAAACCATAAAAACCATTTGCACCTTTAAAATACTTTTTTTAATTTGCGTCACTTCACATAATACCCGCCGTTGACTCTCATACACTTACCGCACAAATTGACAAGGGGTAAAACATCATGAGTTTAACTGACGACGCTTATTCCGCCTCCGCAGAGACGGCATCTGCGAAACGACTCTCGGTAAAAGAAAAGTGGTGGCGCATTCTCGACACATGGAAAATTGGTATTATCCCGCTGCCGCTCTTTGTATTGGCCGGCATTTTAATTGCCATCGACTGCCTGGGCGGTAAATTGCCCAGCGATATCGTGGTGATGGTGGCGACGCTGGCGTTCTTTGGTTTCGCCTGCGGCGAATTCGGCAAACGCCTGCCGCTGATCGGGAAAATGGGCGCCGCCGCCATCTGCGCGACCTTTATTCCTTCCGCTCTGGTGTATTACGGCCTGCTGCCCGACGCCGTGGTTGAATCCACCATCAAATTCTATAAAAGCACCAATATCCTCTACCTTTATATCTGCTGCATTATCGTCGGCAGCATCATGAGCATGGATCGTAAAACGCTGATCCAGGGGTTTATGCGCATTTTCTTCCCAATGCTGTGCGGCGAGCTGGTCGGCATGGTGGTGGGCATGGGCGTTGGCCTGGCGCTGGGGATGGATCCATTCCAGATCTTCTTCTTTTTGATCCTGCCGATTATGGCCGGCGGCGTAGGCGAAGGCGCCATTCCGCTGTCTATCGGCTACGCCGCCCTGCTGCATATGGATCAGGGCGTGGCGCTGGGCCGCATTCTGCCGATCGTGATGTTGGGCAGTCTGACGGCGATCGTTATCGCCGGCTCGCTGAACCAACTCGGCAAACTTTATCCGCAGCTGACCGGCGAAGGCCAACTGATGCCGTCCGACGCCAAAGAGGACAAAAAACCGAACGCGCTGAGCAACGCCTTTAGCGGCAAGACCGACGTCACCACCATCGCTTCCGGCGCGCTGCTGGCGGTACTGCTATATATGGTCGGCATGCTGCTGCACAAACTCATCGGTCTGCCGGCGCCGGTTGGCATGCTGTTCGCCGCCGTTCTGCTGAAGCTGGCGCACGGCGTTTCCCCGCGCATCCTCGAAGGATCGCAGGTGGTGTACAAATTCTTCCAGACGTCCGTGACCTACCCGATTTTGTTCGCCGTCGGCGTGGCCATTACGCCGTGGCAGGAACTGGTCAACGCCTTCACGCTATCGAACCTGCTGGTGATCGTCAGCACCGTGATCGCACTGGTGGGGACCGGCTTCGTCGTCGGCAAAAAAATCGGCATGTATCCGATTGACGTCGCCATCGTATCCTGCTGCCAGAGCGGCCAGGGCGGCACCGGCGACGTCGCAATCCTGACCGCCGGCAACCGCATGATGCTGATGCCGTTCGCACAAATCGCCACGCGTATCGGCGGCGCGATCAACGTATCGGTTTCCTTACTGATTCTTGGCAACTTCCTCGTTTGATTTCTTTATTAATGCTATTCTAGCTCAGGAATTTTTTATGAAACTGGCAAGTTATCTTCACCAAGGACGCAAATCCTACGGAATTGCAGCAGAGGACGGCATGATCGATTTGGGACGCCACCTCGGGGACCGCTTCCCGGACCTGAAAGCCCTGCTGGCGGGAAACGCCCTCGCCCAGGCACAAGCATTGGCGCATCTGCCGGCGGATTTGGCCTTCAATATGCTGACCTTCCTACCGGTAATTGAGCATCCGGAGAAAATTCTCTGCGTGGGGATGAATTACGCCGAGAAACGCAAAGAGTTCGACCAGCACAATCCCGCGCCTACGCTATTTGTCCGCTTTGCCGATTCGCAAACCGGCCACGCATCGCCAATCATCAAACCAAGCCATTCCGTCGAATTTGACTACGAAGGCGAGCTAGCCGTCATCATCGGCAGCGCCGGGGAACACATTTCCCGCGACGACGCCCTGTCGCATGTCGCCGGCTACAGCTGTTACATGGACGGCTCCGCCCGCGACTGGCAGCACTCCTGGTTTACCGCCGGTAAAAACTGGCCGCAGACCGGCGCTTTCGGCCCCTGGATGACCACCTCCGATGAAATTCCCGATCCTAACGCGCTGGCTATTCGCACCTGGCTCAACGGATGCAAAGTTCAGGATGATAATACCCGCAGTATGATCCACAACGTCGCGGAGCTGATTGAATACATCAGCACCTTTACCGCCCTCGGCGCCGGCGACGTCATTATCACCGGTTCGCCGGGCGGCGTCGGCAAGAAACGGGTGCCGCCGCTATTCATGAAGCCGGGCGATCGCATCGAAGTGGAAATCGAAAAAATCGGCCACCTCAGCAATGTGGTCGTCGCGGCAAGCAGTCAGGTGAGCCATGCCGCCGTCGTACATTAATATCAAAGGGCGCTTTACCGCCCGGTTATTCACCACAAGGACACCAGGAACGCACCATGTTCAACCATGACTCTCTCGACTTTCGCGTCATCTCGGTCAGTCAGCCGCCCAAAGGCATGCTGGAGACGATCCGCGAATTGTTACAGCAAAATCAATTGGGCATGGACGACGATATCGAACTGTTCGTGGTGGCCTGCGCCGGCAACAGGCTGGCGGGATGCGCCGGACTGGTGAGCAATACCATCAAATGCGTGGCGGTGGCCGAAGCGTGGCGCGGCGCCAACCTGAGCGCGCGCCTGCTGGGCGAAGTGGAAAATCTGGCGGTCAGCCGCGGACATTTTCATCTGTTTCTGTATACCCGTCCCGCCAATCTGGCGCGTTTCCTCGGCTGCGGGTTCTACCCGCTGGCGCAGTGGGACGACGTCGCGGTACTGATGGAAAACACCCCGGTGGGCATTCGCAACTACTGCCGTTCGCTGCATGCCCACCGCCATCCCGGCCAGCGGATCGGCGCCGTGGTCATGAACGCCAATCCCTTTACTCTCGGCCATCGTTATCTGGCCGAGCAGGCGGCCGGCACCTGCGACTGGCTGCACCTGTTCGTGGTTAGCGAGGACGTTTCCTATTTTCCTTTTCAGGAGCGTCTGGAGATGGTGCGCCAGGGGGTTGCCGACCTGCCGAATGTGACCGTCCATGCCGGTTCGGAATATATGATCTCGCGCGCCACGTTCCCCGGCTATTTTCTCAAAGACGCCGGTCTGGTGAATCAGGCGTGGAGCGTGATGGATCTGCTGATTTTTCGTCAGTATATCGCCCCGGCGCTGGGCATCACCCACCGCTTTGTCGGCAGCGAACCTTTCTGTCCGGTCACCCATCAGTACAACTGCGACATGCACGACTGGCTGGAAAATCCGGCGCGCTCATCCGCCACGCCGTTAAGCGTCATAGAGATCCCGAGGAAGCGTCATGCCGGCGGCGAGGCGATTTCCGCATCGGAAGTGCGTGCGTTGCTGAAGACGCAGCAGTTGGCCCCCATTCGCGACATCGTGCCGGCCAGTACATTCGCCCATCTGCTGCGGCACTATCGCGCAGATGTGGCCTGACGCATTATTTATTAACACTTTTTAAATCAGGAAACACCCCATGAAAATTGTGAAGGAGGCGCTGGCGGGTACGGTTGAGTCCAGCGATTTACTGGTGAAAATCGCCCCGGCCAGCGAGCTGAGCGTAGTGATCAACAGTGAAGTGTTTAAACAGTTCGGCGACCAGATCCGTCAGGTGGTGAACGAGACGCTTGACGCGCTTGGCGTTACCGAAGGGTTGCTGATCATCGACGACAAGGGGGCGCTGGATTGCGTCATTCGCGCCCGCGTACAGAGTGCGGTATTGCGCGCCGCGCAGGCTGAAGAGATTGAGTGGGAGAAATTACGATGAAAAAACTTCGCCGCAGTATGCTGTTTCTCCCTGGCGCCAGCGCGGCCATGCTGTCCACCGCCTTTATTTACCGGCCGGACTCGATCATGTTCGATCTGGAAGACGCGGTCTCCCTGCGTGAAAAGGATACGGCGCGCATTCTGGTTTTTCATGCTCTGCAGCATCCGATGTACCGCAACAGCGGCATTGAAACCGTGGTTCGCATCAATCAGCTGAGCACGCCGTTCGGTCTGAAAGATCTGGAAGCGGTAGTCCGCGCCGGCGTCGACGTGGTGCGCCTGCCGAAAACCGACACGCCGGAAGATATTTTTGCGCTGGAGGCCCACATTGAGCGCATCGAAAAGGCGTGCGGCCGGGAAGTCGGCTCCACCAAAGTGATGGCGGCGATTGAATCCGCGATTGGCGTGATTAACGCCGTCGCCATCGCCCGCTGTTCGCCGCGTTTGATTGGTATCGCGCTGGCGGCCTTCGACTACGTAATGGATATGCAAACCGAACGCGGAGACGGCACCGAGCTGTTTTATGCCCGCTGCGCGGTGCTGCACGCCGCGCGCGCCGCCGGTATCGATGCGTTCGACGTAGTCTATTCCGACATTAATGATGAGGCCGGTTTCCTGCGTGAAGTGGAGCTGATCCGCAAGATGGGTTTCAACGGCAAGTCATTGATTAACCCGCGTCAGATAGAACTGCTGCATAACGCTTACGCCCCGACGCAGGAAGAAGTCGACTACGCCCATCGGGTGATCGCCGCCGCCGAAGAAGGCGAGCGCAACGGGCTGGGCGTCATCTCGCTTAACGGCAAGATGATCGACGGTCCGATCATCAACCACGCGCAAGTGGTGCTGGAACGCGCAAGCGCCTCCGGCGTTCGCAGGTAACCGGCTGACTAAACAGGATTATTTCAATGAGTCACTTAACTGAAACATTGCATAAGCAATACCGTCATTTACAGCATCTGGCGCCGTTCGACCACGCTCACCGCACCACGCTTTATCTTTCCGATCCGCAAGCCAAGCTGCACCGCAAGCTTTGCGACTCCCTGGAACAGGCCATCGAACGCAGCGGCCTGCGAGACGGCATGACGATTTCGTTCCACCATGCGTTCCGCGAAGGCGACCAGGTGATCAACCGGGTGGTCGAAACGCTGGCGCGGCTGGGACTTAAAAATCTGACGCTGGCCTCCAGCTCGCTGATGTCCTGCAACGACGCGCTGATCGGTCCGATCCGCGACGGCGTAATCAGCCGCATCTATACCTCGGGGATGCGCGGCAAACTGGCCGATGAGATCTCTCACGGTCTGATGGCAGAGCCGGTGCAAATCCACTCGCACGGCGGGCGGGTCAAACTGTTGCAGGATGGTGAGTTGTCTATCGATGTCGCCTTTCTCGGCGTGCCGTGCAGCGACGAATACGGCAACGCCAACGGCACCCACGGCAAATCCTGCTGCGGCTCGCTCGGCTATGCGATGGTCGATGCCCATTATGCCCGCACCGTGATCGTGCTGACCGAAGAGCTGGTGCCCTTCCCGAACATGCCCGCCAGTCTGATTCAGGATCAGGTGGATTACATCGTGAAGGTCGATCAGGTCGGTAACCCCGCCAAAATCAGCGTCGGCGCGGCGCGCGTCACCAGTAATCCGCGTGAACTGATGATTGCCCGCAACGCCGCGGAAGTGATCGAATACTCCGGCTACTTCAATAACGGTTTTTCCATGCAAACCGGTTCAGGCGCGGCGGCGACCGCCTGTACTCGTTTTATGGAAGAGAAGATGGAACGGCATCAGATTACCGCCAGCTTCGCATTGGGCGGCATCACCGGCAGCCTGGTTGATTTGCATGAAAAAGGGTTGATCGAAAAACTGCTGGATACCCAGTGCTTCGACGGTCAGGCCGCGTCCTCGCTCGGGCGTAATCCCAACCATGTGGAGATATCCACCAACGTCTACGCCAATCCCGGCGCCAAAGCCGCCTGCTGCGATCGGCTGGATATCGTTATCCTCAGCGCGCTGGAAATCGATACCGATTTCAACGTCAACGTGATCACCGGTTCAGACGGCGTAATGCGCGGCGCTTCCGGCGGCCATTGCGACGTCGCCAGCGCCGCCAATCTGACCATTGTCGTGGCGCCGCTGCTGCGCAGCCGCATTCCGACGGTGGTGCGCCGGGTCACCACCCGCGTCACGCCGGGTGAAAGCATTGACGTATTGGTCACCGACCACGGCATTGCGGTCAATCCGGCCCGTCCGGAGATCCGTCAGCGTTTGCTGGATGCCGGGCTGAATATCATGGACATTGAGGCGCTTTACCAGCGTGCGATTTCCCTGACCGGCGTACCGAAACCCATCGAGTTTACCTCACGCATCGTCGGCGTGATTCGCTATCGTGACGGCAGCGTGATCGATGTCGTCCATCAGGTAAAAGAGGACCAATAATGACCATGATGACGCCTGACCGGTCAAGCGTCAGTCTGGAGGCGTTGCTGGCGGCGAAAGAACGGCGCGCGCAGCGGCAATCCGACTGGCTGACGCAATTTTCACAACCGCTGATCTCGCTGACGCTGGTCACGCCGGGGCCGGTAAAAGACAGTTCGCGCTATCGCCGCATCATGCATGAAGCCCTGCAATGCGCCGAAGCGATGCTTCGACAGCATGACTGGCCGGTATTGCGACAGCAAGCGTTCTGGCTGCCCACCGGACCGGAAGCGTTCTGGAGCATTCAACACCCGGCGGCGGAAATCAAAGCGGCGGCCATCGCGCTGGAGCAGACTCATCCGCTGGGACGGCTGTGGGACTTTGACGTCATTTGCCCGCAGGCCGGGATGATTGGCCGCCGTGCTCTCGACGGCGGCTGGCGCCGCTGTCTGATTTGCGACGGTCCGGCGCATGCCTGCTCCCGTTCGCGACGGCACCCGCTGCCCGAGGTCATGGCAAAAGTGGAGGCGCTGATCGATGGCTGGCTTGGCACTCACTAACGCGCTGGCGCAAACCGATTTCGCCGCGCTGGCCGTAGAAGCCTTAACGGAAGAGGTGTGGCTAACGCCAAAACCGGGGTTGGTCGATAGCATTAATAACGGCGCGCATGACGATATGGATTTGCCGCTGTTTTTACGCAGCATTGAGGCGATAACGCCGTGGTTTAGCCAGTTCGTTCTGCTTGGACGGCGTGACGCAGACTACGCCGCCGGCGCCATGCTGATGCGTATCCGTCCCGCCGGCCTGGCCTGCGAGCAGGCGATGTTTAACGCCACCGCCGGGGTGAACACCCATAAGGGCGGCATCTTCTCCTTCGGCCTGTTGTGTACCGCCGCCGGCCGCCTCGCCGGACAGCGTCAGCCGTTAACCGGCGCAGGTCTGTGTTCCGAAGTCGCGGCGATGTGCCGCGGGCTGGTGGAGCGGGAGCTACAGGGCTGCCGTCGCGCGGCCACCGCGGGCGAGCGGCTGTTTCAGGCATTCGGATTGACCGGCGCGCGCGGCGAGGCCCAAAGCGGTTTTTTAACGCTGCGGCGGCACGTTCTGCCTTACTGGTTTACCCAGGCCGATCCGGAACGCCGCAAGCTGGAAGCCCTGTTGCGTTTGATGGCCTATAACCCTGATACTAATCTGGTGTCGCGCGGCGGACTCGGCGGTCTGCACTACGTTCAGCGTTACGCCCGCAGACTATTGGCAAAAGGTTGGCAAAAAGAGGATTTAGAAGAAATGGATCAGGCTCTGACATCCCGTCATCTCAGCCCGGGCGGCAGTGCGGATTTGCTGGCTATCGCCACGGTATTGGCCGCATTTCCGCCATACCCGACTCACCTGCGGCTCGAAAGATAACGGCAATATGAATATCGAAGAATGCTGGACCGCGCTGTCAAACCAGCTTGACGTGATGCTGGTGCCCGGACTGCGCGACAGCGAAGCGGACCACTGGCAAAGCCACTGGCACCGACGATTCCCCCACTGGCTGCGCATCAAACAGCGCGACTGGGCGCAGCCTGACCTTGAAGGATGGGCGGCGGCCATTCAGCGGGAACAGCAAAATACCCACCGACCGCTGCTGCTGGTCGGCCACAGTTTTGGCGCGCTGGCCAGTCTGGTCTGGGCTAATCGCCATCCGGAGCGTGTCGCCGGCGTGATTCTCGTCGCCCCCGCCGAGCCGCTGCGCTTCGAACTGGACGAAATCGTGCTGCCGCGACCGCTGGCCGTACCGGGACTGCTGGTCGCCAGCCATACCGATCCGCTGCTGACCTTCGAGCGCGCGCAATACTGGGCGCAGGCCTGGAGCTGCGAATTGGTTGATATCGGCGAAGCCGGACATATCAACGTGGAGTCGGGCTTCGGCGAATGGCCGTGGGGACTGGGGCGCTTAACCGAATTTGCCAGGGCGCTGGCCGCGCGGACGACCTGACGCCCTGGCGAAACCCATCCCGCCGACCGCGCAGAGAAACCGCCGCCTAATGGACGTGATGCGAACACCGCGTCTGTTTGCCTAATCTTGCCATAAGACCGCTTTTCGCCGACTCCAACCGCTGGCCTGATCGTAAGCCTGCCCCAGTTGCAGCACCGCGAAATCCTCTTGCGGCGGGCCGATGATCTGTACCCCGACCGGTAGGCCATCGGCAGTAAAACCGGCAGGCACGCTGAGGGCGGGCGCGCCAGCCAGCGAGGCCAGAATCACCACTTCCATCCAGCGATGGTAGGTATCCATGCGGCGATCGCCGATTTCCGTCGGCCAATGCTGTTCCACCGGGAAAGGCGCGACCTGGCTGCTGGGCAGCACCAGAAAATCATACTGGCTGAACAAGATCATCAAGCGGCGATACCAGGCGCTGCGCGTGACCGACGCGCGATAAATATCCTGGGAGGATAGCGCCAATCCTTGTTCGATTTCCCAAATCGCCTCCGGTTTCAGCCACGCCCGTTTGTTCTTATCCTCATAGCTGGCGGCGAGGTTGCCGGCGACCAGAAACGAGCGCAGCGTCACCCAGCTGTTCCATAGCGCCTCGGGCGATATGCCCAGCGAAGCTGACGAAACCTGACAGCCGATAGCGGAGAACGTGGTTAAGGCGTTGGCGCACGTCGACAACACCTTGCTTTCCATCGGCAAATAGCCCGCCAGATCCCCCAGCCAGCCGATGCGCAAGCCGGCAACATCGCGCGTCAGGCTACGGCTGAAATCTTCCGGTTTGCTCCTGAGGGATAAGGGAATCCGCGGATCGGGACCGGACATCAGTTGCAGCATCATGGTCAGATCGGGAATATTGCGCGCCATCGGGCCGTCGGTGGAAAGCTGCTGAAGAAATAATTCGCCGCCAAGGCCATGGGGCACCCGACCCTGCGATGGCCGCAGGCCGAAAACATTATTGAAGGCGGCGGGATTGCGCAAAGAGCCCATCATATCGCTGCCGTCGGCGACGGGCAGCATGCGCGCCGCCAGCGCGGCAGCCGCCCCGCCGCTGCTGCCGCCCGCCGAGCGTGCGCGATCCCACGGATTGCGCGTCACGCCGTGAACCGGGTTATAGCTATGGGAGCCCAAACCAAATTCAGACGTATTGGTGCGCCCGATAAAAATAGCGCCGGCGGCGCGTATCCGCTCGATACTCAAACTATCGTGAGCGGATACCTGATTTTTGAATAACGGCGATCCCAGCGTCGTGACCATCCCTTTGACCGGCGCCAAATTCTTCGGCGCCTGAGGCAGACCATGCAGAATACCGCGATAGTTTCCCTGCGCCAGTTCCGCATCGCGCTGGTCGGCCTGCGCCAGTAAGCTAGCTGACGCCACGCGGGAAACAATGGCGTTAATACCTGGATTAAACCGATCGATCTGCGCCAGATAGGCTTCCATTACCTCGCGGCAGGATAGCGTTGCGGTTCGAATTTTTTCGGCCAACGCCAGGGCGCTCAGCTCGACGATATCGGCAGTCTCGCCAAGCGGCATATTCATCGTGGAATAAGACAACATTATTCTCCATCAGGTCACAAACTGCCCGGCGCCTCAGGCAGTTCTGCAAAAAGGAATCCTGGCCCCCGCCCCTGCCGCCGGTGTTTTTTACGTACAGGCATGTCAATGGGTTGTAAAACGCGGCCATATCTTCTGTCTAGCAGGCTTTGTGCCACATATTGGATTGATAAAAAAACATTTATTTTTTATATGCAGAATAACGCGTGGGTGGTAGTGAATTAAATCCGGCAGGGTTGACGTCTTATGTCGCCAGTGCAGCAAATTGCGCCGTCAAAGCAGGGCGTATGTTCTGCCGCGGTGCAATAAATTCAGTAAGCGGGGGCTGGCCTATCAAGGCCAGACTTTATTATTCACAATGGGTAATGCTCATTACATCAGCGATGCTGACGTGACTCACCGGCCATTCATGTATTTCTGGGCGTAGCATCCACTCTTATTTAGCATAATAAGTTTGATGGAATATCCGCAACATTTGACCAGCGGCGCGCTGTGTGTCTGTTCCGGCCGGGTTAAACAGGAAAGGCATTATGCCGATGTCCGTTTTCTCTTGGCGGGCATCATTCTCAGCAGCGTGTTGTCGCGCATGAAGTAGTGGTGGAACAACGCCGCGCAGACGTGCAGACCAATCAGCCAGTATCCCAACGGCGCCAGCGTTTCATGAAGATCAATCAGCGAACCGGCCAGTTCGGGATTCGGCGTCGACGCCGCCGGCATGCTAATGCCGAACAACGCCCACTCATTGCCGCGCAGATAGCGTGAAGCAACGCCGAGAATCGGCAAGGCCAGAAAAAGCGCGTAAATCAGTCCGTGCGTCAGATGCGCCAGATAGTGCTGCCAGCGCGGATAAGGCGGTTCAACCGGCGGCGTCGGTTTTTTTATCTTATAAAACAGGCGCGCAATCATCAGCAGCAGAATGGTAAAGCCGCAGCTAAAATGCAGACCCATCACAATCTGACGGGCAAGGGTTCCGCGTGGAGCCAGGCCGCGCAGTTCTATGGTGGCGTAAGTCACGATAAGAAGAATAAATACGGCCCAGTGCAACGCAATCTGCGCGCCGGAAAAACGGTCTGGCTTCGACATGCGGATTTCTCCCTAACTAAGCAACAAACCCTCACAATACCTGTGTATTTTGAGATAAAGCAAAAATTTTACATTAATTTAAAATGACATTCAGGTTGTCGCGCATTGGATTTAACATGTTGGCGAGACAGCGTCAGGACTGGCGGCAACAAATCGTGTAAAAATAAAAATCAGCTGCGCTCTATTTTTTTTGCCGCTTCATCCATCGCATCAATAATGGCATGGAGCGTTTGCTGGGAAAGGCCCTGGCTGGAAAGACGGGCGTTTAGCGCGGTTTTCATATTGTAAATGGCGCGATCAACTTCGGGAATACTGCGGTTATTCACCAGAATAGCCAGCGACGTTAAGCGCTGGATAACGGCGACTAAATTTCCCTGACTTTGTCGCAGCATGCTCCGCCCTTCCTCTTTCAACGTGTAGGCCTTGCGCGTCGCCCGATCGTCCAGCGCGCCGATACATCCGGTTTCTTCCAGCAGAGCGAGACTCGGATAGATGATTCCCGGGCTTGGCGTATATTCACCTTTGGAGAGTTCCTCGATGGATTTGATCAGCTCATAGCCATGGGCCGCGTTTTGCGACAGGAAGTACAGGATCAATAACCGGATGTCGTTGGCATCAAGCATTTTATCGCGACGTTTTCTGCGCCCGTTAACGCATGCCGAACGCCGTTCGGCGTCGGAGTGCCCTGAAGGGGAAGATTGCTGATATTTCATGCCGGTCTAAGCCATAAGGTAAAGGGGCGTTGATAGTAGTCCGCCGCCCGGCAAAGTTCAACACAGGTGGCGTTCCGACAAGCAGGGAAGATAGCGTTATTTCTGGTGCCAGTAGGCCACCGCGCGAACGAAATCGGCGTCCCGTTCGCGCTGGACGATGAAATAGTCGCTCAGCGCTTTGACCGCGTCGCCCTCGCCGGTCAGCCAGATGAAGTAATCCTCGTCGGGCAGGTAGGTATTATCCAGCGTCTCAATCAGGCGGGTCAAATTGTCCGGCTGCATATTGCCGCTGCCCAGCCAGCTGACCTCAACGCCGCTGAGATCGTCGAGATACGCCAGCCCGATCGCTTCATCGGTAAAGGCGAACAGCTTAATGTGTTCAGCCTGGATATCCGGCAAGCGGCGCTTAAACGCCGGCAGACCGCTTTCGTCGCAGACATAAAGCTGAAAAGCGTAATCCGTCGGCACCACCAGAGAACCGCGCGGTCCGCCCACCACCAGACCATCCCCCGTTTTTGCCTGGGCAGCCCAGCGGCTGGCGACGCCGCCCTGATGGATGTAGAAATCAATCGTCAGGCTATTGCGCTGTCCATCAAAATAGAGCGGCGTGTAATCGCGGCCGATCGGCCGCACGCCATCTTGCCAGCTCACGCCCTGTTCGGTCACTGCGGGCAAAGGCAGCACCCCGGTGTCAGGATCGGGAAAAAACACTTTGGTGTGATCGTCAAAGCCTAAGGAAGTAAATCCCGCCAGCGCCTCACCGGTGAATTCAATACGGTAAAAGCGGTCAGCGATCTTTTGCTTACCGACCACCTCAACGGGACGAATGCGCAGTTCGTTACGCACGCGTTGTGGAATACGGCTGTTTTTTTCTTGGTTGCTATTACGCAAAATCATTCTCCTTGGTTCGACGTGGTGGCAAAACTTTAATTCAGCATAATCCCGCCATCCACCGCAATCTGTTGCCCGGTAATAAAATCGCTCTTCATTAAAAAGGGGTAGTCGGCCGCCTGTCGCGCGATGTGAAACCAATACCGGAACTGCCGCCGATAATGAGGATATGCTTATGTTGTAGATGAGACATCACTGAGTGCTTACTCAAACTTTGACCGTCGTCGCAACGATGGAGCTACGCGCGGCGCTAGCGAAGTGGCGGTGCGACTAGCGCTATGACGGGGAGGTTCAGCCCTTCCCTTTCTGGCCTATAGCGGGCCGTTTGACGTCGGTAAAAACAAACAGGAATCATTCTCGCCAAGGCTTTAAAATATATTCATGATATATCTTAATCGCAAGCGATAAAAACGCGATGCCGGGATGGCGACACCTCCGACAGGTGGAGAGAAAACAAGAGAATGATCGCGGAGAACCGCTGACGACGGGCTGCGAGCGACAGAGGCGCCCCGGTCGCGCCTACATACTTCATTACATTGTCTGCGATAATTATTACATTCGCGATCGGCAAGGCTTCACGGCCGGCGGTCAGTTTCTCTTTATACTTTCCGGGGTGAAACTCATGCATAGTGAAAAAGGAATACTCATGGTAGGCAGGATAAAAAATACGGTCGGTCGTTTACTGTTTTTTCCGCTCTTTTTGCTCTCGCTGGCAGGATTGACGCCGCAAACCGCACGGGCAGCGACCGCGCCGCAACTGGATATCGTCAAACCGGCGGTTGAGTGCGCCACGCTGAGAAGCCTCGATTTAACGGAAATTGGCGGAAAAGGCAGTCTGATCACGTCGGCTCAGGTCGCCACGGTGAATAACAGTCAATGGTGTCAAATTGAAGGCACGCTGGCGCCGGAGATAGGGTTTAAGCTCCTGTTGCCGACGGAAAACTGGAGCCGGCGCTATATGCAGCTCGGCTGCGGCGGCCTGTGCGGTCAAATCAATCTACAGGCCGGCGCGGCGGCGGGGTGCGCTCCCCTGCAAGACAACGCCTTTGCCCTCGCCTCCTCCGACATGGGCCACAGCGCGCAGGAAGATGATTTCGGCAAAGATCGGCAAAAACGCAGTGATTTTGCCTGGCGCGGCGTACACCTGACCGCCGTCGCCGCCAAAAAACTGATCGCCGCCTACTACCATCAGCCCGCCGCCTGGTCTTATTTCAACGGTTGTTCCGACGGCGGCCGGGAAGCCTTAATGGAAGCCCAGCGCTTCCCGCTGGATTTCAACGGCATCATCGCCGGCGCGGCAGCGATGAATTTCCAGGCGCAAAACGCCCTGTATCATGCCTGGCAGGTGATCAGCAATCGCGGGCCGGACGGCAAAGCGCTCATTACCGCCGCGCAATTGCCGATGATTCATCAGGCGGTGTTGACGCAGTGCGATATGCTGGATGGACAACAGGATGGCTTAATCGCCGATCCGCAATCCTGTCAGCCGGACTTCAGCCCGCTACGCTGCGACAATAATCGGCAAAATGCAGACGGCCAGTGTCTCACCGACGCGCAGTTAACGGCATTGCATAAGCTGTACGACGGCCCGCGAGAGGCCAAAAGCGGTAAAAAACTGATTGTGGCCGGCCCGCAATATGGCTCAGAGCTGGCCTGGGAGGGCGTGTTTATTCCGCGGCAGGCCGACGGCGCGGTATTGAGCCAATCCATTTCGCTCTCCTCGCTGCGTTATATGAACTTCACGCCCAATCCATCCGCCGATTTTACGCTGCAGGATTTGAAGTTTGACCAGGCGACTTTCGCGCGATTGAGTAAGCTCCACGCGCTTTATGACGCCACCAATCCCGATCTGCGCGCCTTCGCCGAAGCCGGCGGCAAGCTGATTATCTGGCACGGCTGGGCCGATCCGCATATTTCGCCGCTGAACTCCATCGCCTATCATCAAGCGCTGGGGCAGGAGATGGGGGAAACGCAACGTCAGCGCTTTGAACGTCTTTATCTCCTGCCCGGCGTCTATCACTGTTCAGGGGGAGAGGGGCCGAGTCTGGTGGACTTCCTGACGCCGATGATGAACTGGGTTGAACAAGGGACGGCGCCGGACGGCATCACCGCCTGGCAGGCCTCGCCACGGCAGCATAATAGCTTCGGTCAGCCGACCAGCGCCGCGGGCAAGCCGGCGAAAATGCCCGCCAAACCACAAGAGATGCGCGTTGAAACCATCCCGGCCCACACCGCCTCACGCCCGGTTTATCCTTATCCCGAGTATGCGGTCTACAGCGGCAGCGGAGAGGTCGATCGGGCGTCATCCTATGTGCGTAGAGCCTTGCCGACGATCCACAACCATTACGCCTGGCTGGGTGAAGACTTCTATCACCCCTATGCTTTTATGAAATGACGACGTCACCGACGGCACGCCGCCCGGTCGGATAACCTTTCAAGGGGTCGCCACCGCCTGCATAATCCAGCGGCCGGGGATCCCTGCATTCTTGCGGGCTGTTGGATTTTCGCCATCGATGCTATAACCCTAATCAGGTTTTCTCCGTTGCCAATAAGGCTTCCCATGTCCGCATCCTTGCCGTTGCAGTGCCGCATTATCGATGATTATCAGAACGTCGCGCTGTCGTTCGCCGATTGGTCGGCGCTGGCTCCTCAGGTGGAATGCCGCTCGCTGACGCAGCATATTGACGATGAAGAAAGGCTGTCCGTCGTGCTGGCCGAAGCGGATATTCTGGTGGTTATGCGCGAACGCACGCCGTTCAGCGCGTCGCTGTTCTCCCGACTTCCCCGCTTAAAACTGCTAATCACCTCCGGCATGCGCAATGCCGCCATCGATCTGGCGGCGGCGAAAGCCCACGGCGTGACCGTATGCGGCACCGACAGCGGTTCGGCGGCGCCGGTTGAGCTCGCCTGGTCGCTAATCCTCGGGCTGGCGCGGCATCTGGTCACCGAAAGCCAGACGCTACGGGGCAACGGGCCGTGGCAAAGCACCGTCGGCATCGGGCTGAGCGGCAAAAAACTGGGCTTGCTGGGACTGGGTAAAACCGGTCAGAGAATGGCGCGCATTGCGCAGGCCTTCGGTATGGAGGTCAGCGCCTGGAGCCACCACCTGACGGCGGCGCATGCCGCGCAACAGGGCGTCACGCTCGCCGCCTCAAAGGAGGCGCTGCTAAGCAGCAGCGATATCCTGTCGATTCATCTGGTGCTTGGCGAACGCACGCGAGGTTTACTCGGTGCGGCGGAACTGGCGCGGATGAAATCTTCGGCACTGCTGATTAACACCTCAAGGGCGGCGATTATCGATCAATCCGCCCTGTTGCACGCGCTGCGCGCTGGGCAGATTGCCGGCGCCGGACTGGACGTTTTCGATATAGAACCGCTCCCCGCCGCCCACCCATTGCGCACGCTGCCCAATGTGCTGGCGACGCCGCATCTCGGCTATGTGGCCGATGATAACTATCGAACCTACTTCACGCAGGCGGTTGAGAATATCCAGGCGTTTGTGGCCGGGAAACCGCGGCGTACGCTGACGGATGCGGCGTGAATGGCCGTCAGTCCGGATGGCGGCCGGGCCGGTGATGCCGGCGGTTTATTTCAGCGCGCCCGAGAGAAATTGCCGTAACCGCGGACTTTGCGGATTGCCAAAGACATCCTCCGGCGATCCCTGCTCTTCAATCAGTCCCTGATGCAGAAAAAGCACCTGAGTGGAAACATGGCGGGCGAACTCCATTTCATGGGTGACCACGATCATGGTTTTTCCCTCTTCCGCCAGTTGCTGCATGATTTTCAAGACTTCGCCCACCAGTTCGGGATCGAGCGCCGATGTCGGTTCATCAAACAACAGCACCTCCGGCTCCATTGCCAACGCGCGCGCAATCGAGACGCGCTGCTGCTGGCCGCCGGAGAGATTGGCCGGATATTTGGCGCGCGCCATCTCATCAATCCCCACCTTGGTCAGATAGCGTATCGCACGTTCCCTCGCTTCCGCCTTTTCGATCCCCAAAACCTGAATCGGCGCTTCCATCACGTTTTCCAGCACCGTCATATGGCTCCACAG
The DNA here is from genome assembly GCF_022378355.1 of Brenneria bubanii. Taxonomy (GTDB): domain Bacteria; phylum Pseudomonadota; class Gammaproteobacteria; order Enterobacterales; family Enterobacteriaceae; genus Brenneria; species Brenneria bubanii. The sequence continues at coordinate 223,635 of NZ_JAKMAJ010000004.1, read as the reverse complement.
GTTGAAATGCTGAAACACCATGGTCAGACGCGTGCGTAATAGCTGGAGCTGCTTTTTGTCGAACACTTTCAACTGTCCGTCTTTATCGCGAACCAGCCGAATTTCCTGACCATTGACCCAAATGGTTCCTTCGCTCGGCTTTTCCAGAAAGTTGATACAGCGCAGAAACGTGCTTTTCCCCGAACCAGAAGAACCGATTATCGAAATAACGTCACCGGCCTCGGCAGACAGCGAAATCCCCTTCAGCACTTCATGTTCGCCATAATGTTTATGCAGTTCGGTAATCACTAATTTTTTTTCTGACATAATTTATTCTCATGTTAATGCGGTGCCGGTGATTAAGGTTGCAGATGCGCCAGCCATTTTTTTTCCGCCTTGCGAAACAGACCGATCAGCACAAAAGAGACGCTCAGATAGATAACCGCCGCAATACCAAAGGCGTAAAAAGGCTGGTAGGTGGCCGCGTTGATATCGCGCGCGATTTTCAGCAGGTCGGGAACCGTCGCGGTAAAGGCCAATGACGTGGAGTGCAGCACCATGATCACCTCATTGCCATAGGCGGGCAGCGAGATACGCAGCGCCGAGGGTAAAATGATACAGCGATACATCTTAAATGAAGAAAAACCATAGGCTCTTGCCGCCTCGATTTCGCCGGCGGGCACCGAACGGATGCCGCCGGCGAAAATTTCCGCCGCATAGGCGCAGGTATTGAGCACCAGCGCCAGGATCGTACAGTTCATGCCGCTGCGAAAAAACGCATTGAGGAACGCCGTGCCGCGAACGATTTCAAGGCTGTATGCGCCGGTATAAAGCACCAATAACTGGACATAGAGGGGCGTGCCGCGAAAAATATAGATATACAGCCAGGCGGGAAAACTCAGCCAGCGTGTTGACGACACCCGCGCCACCGCCATCGGCAGCGCCAGCAGCCCGCCGGTAATCACCGAGATCACCAGCAGCCATAGCGTCACGGCGAGTCCGGTGTATCGGTAGCCATCGCTCCACAGCAGTGAGTGCCAGTACTGTTGTAAAATTTCGATCATAGTTCCGCCCTCCTCACCCCGAGGGAATAGCGGCGTTCAAGCCATAGCAGCACCCCATTGGATAGGGTGGTGAAAAACAGGTAGACTCCGCCGGCGACCAGGGCATAGAAAAACGGCTGCCAGGTGCCTTTTCCGGCCAGTTGCGTGGCCTTGACGACATCGTTTAATCCCAGAATGGAAACCAGCGCCGTCGCCTTGAGGATGATCTGCCAGTTATTGCCAATACTGGGCAACGCAAAGCGCATCATGGACGGAAACAGGATGCGGCGAAAAATTTGCACGCCGCTGAAACCATAGGCCATCGCCGCTTCGATCTGCCCGCGCGGCACCGCCATATACGCGCCCCGGAAGGTTTCCGTAAAATAGGCGCCATAAATAAAGGCCAGCGTGACCATGCCCGCCGTCAACGGATCGATATTGATTTGCGCGAAGCCGAAAAACTCGGTGACCTGATTGAGCGAGATTTGCAGGCCGAAAAAAATCAGCAGCATCAGCACCAGGTCCGGTACGCCGCGGATCAAGGTCGTATAAATATCGAACAAAACGACAACCCCACGGTGGCGGGAAAGTTTCCCCCGCGCGCCGATCAGGCCGATGATCACGGCAAGCAACGAGGAACTCAGCGCCAGTTCCAGCGTTATCATTGCGCCGTCGAAAATTAATTTATTGTAGCCCTGCAACATGAGTCTGCTCCCTTACCCTCAAGGTTGGATTATCCGCGTTCCATAGGCGCACTCTTCGTCGGAGAGGATGCGCTGGCCGCCTCAACGCCGGCCGGCGTCATCGCCGTCAATACCAGTCCGGCCCGTAATCCCAACTCCACCCGAGGATTGGGAAACAGGATCCATTCATACTCATGCGTTACCCGATAGTCGTCTCCCGGCTGTTCGCACAGCAGGGTTCCCTTGGAGAAACGCGTGAAATTGGCGGTGTCGTCTGCAAGGTGCAGGCGAAACGCCGGGCTGTGTTTAATCAGCGATTGGGCTACGCTAAACCAGGCAAGCGGCGGTCCGCTGCGCGCCGCCAGCGCCGTACCGCTCACCACGGCGCGCAGCGCCGTACCGCTCACCACGGCGCGCAGCGCGCGATCAATGGCGGCGAACTGATGTAAATCGTTGTGCCCGAACGCTCTGGCCTTACCCAGCTCCAGCGTGCAGCTATCCGCCGACAGCCGTTCGCTGCTGAAATGACTAAAGGTACCGCCCGGTTCGCGATGCACCACCAGCGCATCCAGATTGGCCGCCGACAGACAGTCCAGCATTGCGCGGCCGTAAGCTCGAGTTTGATAGGGCAGCAGGCCGAAGCGCGGCATTTTGGAATCGCGAATCGCGGTGTGCAGATCATAGTGGAAACGTTCCACGTCGCTTTGCGGCTCATCCGCGGTGAAAAATTCGCTGACAACCTGCTCCAGTTGAGCTGCCCGCACGCTTTCCCCACTCTCGGCATACTGCGCGTGACGACCGCCGAACATCCGGTTCATGTCGCCGGACAGATAGCGTTTCCCGGCGCGCATCGCCGGCGGATTACCCAACACCACCAGCAGACGGACGCTCAGCGCCTGCTTTCCGGCCAACAGGTCGTCGACCAGGCCGCTAAGCAGCTCGATCGGCGCGGTTTCGTTACCGTGGATGCCGGCGGATAACACCACCGCCCGGCGATATCCGCCCCTGGGCGTCAGCGCCAGCATCCCTTCGCCCAGCCACCGCCAGCGCAGTGCGTCAGTCTCGCCATCCCGCAACGGCGGCGCATCGCCGCGCAGCGTCAAGGCTAAAAAATCGTTCATGTTTATTTCCTACTGTTGGAAGGCATAGACCGACCCCAGCCCCAGAATCGATGTCAGCCGATCCAGCGCTTCCCGACCTTCCTGCAACAGCAGCGGGTCCGCCAGGTCGTTTTGGGTTAGCCGATCGCGGTAGTAACGGTCAACCCACTGGTTCAATGTGGCGAAGAGATCGTCGTTCATCAACACCCGCGGATTGACCGCCGCCAGCTCCTGCGGATTGAGCGCGACCCGCAGCCGCAGACAGGCCGGGCCGCCGCCGTTGCGCATGCTTTCGCGCAGATCAAACACCTTGATTTGGTCGATGGGACCGCCCGACGCCGTCATCTCGGACAGATAGCGCCAGACGCCGTCGTGATGCCGCGACTCCTCCGGCACCACGATGGTCATCTTGCCGTCGGGTCGGGTCAGAATTTGACTGTTAAACAGATAGGTCGCCACGGCGTCGTCAACCGACACCCGGCTGTCCGGCACTTCAATCGCCACCAGTTCCTGCTCCGTCAGCGCCATCTTGGCGCGGATATCGTCCAGCGCCCGATCTTGATGCAAAAACGCCTGCTGATGATGAAACAATACCTGCTGATTACTGACCGCAATCACATCGTTGTGAAACACGCCCTGATCGATAACCGCCGGATTCTGCTGCACAAACACCGTATAGCGCGGATCAAGCTGATGCAGACGGGCGATAGCTTCGCTGGCCTCCCGCGTCTGACGGGCCGGGTAACGCTGCGGCCCCGGCTGATTGCCGAACTGGTGTTGGCCGTAAACGAAAACCTGAATGCCGCGGCGGCCGTAATCGCCGCCCAGACGGTTGTGATTCGCCGCCCCTTCATCACCAAAAAGCGCGACCTGCGGCAGCGCCTCATGGTGTGCAAAATATGCGTCATCGGCGAAAATAGCGCGTAATACCGCCGAAGTGGTTTGCGCTTCGACCGCCCGGTGAAACTTATTATTCAGGTTGGCGGCGGTAAAATGCACCCGCCCGTCAGCACTGTCCGCCGAGGGCGAGACGGTGGCGGCATTCGCCGTCCACATCGCCGATGCCGAGCTCAGCGCCGAGAGCAAACGCGGCGACTGGCTCATCGCCTGCGCCAGCACCTGCCGATCGCTGCCGCTGAATCCCAGCCGCCGCAGCATCGGTAAATGAGGCCGGTCGTGCGGCGGCAATACCGCCTGTGGATGACCGAGATCGGACAGCGCCTTCATTTTCAGCAACCCTTGTCTGGCGGCCAACCTTGGATTCGCGATGCTATTCTGATGCCGCGTCGAGGCTTCATTGCCGAACGACAGGCCCGCATAGTGGTGGGTGAGTCCTACCAGCCCATCGAAATTGACTTCATATCCGTACATATAGACTCCAGAAAACGGAAAATGGCATCCTGCTTTACATTCTGTTCAGCCCCTGCGCCGCCCTTCGGCGCGCGGACGCTCCGTTATTGCGCGTCGTGGTCGAACGACAGCCCCGGCGTCAACGCGGCAGGCAACGTCAGTTGCTCGCTCTCCAGCGACGCCATCGGCCAGGCGCAGTAATCGGCGGCATAGAAGGCGCTGGCGCGATGGTTGCCGGAAGCGCCCACGCCACCGAACGGCGCCGCGCTGGATGCGCCGGTCAGCGGTTTGTTCCAGTTGACGATCCCGGCGCGCGCCTCCAGCAGCAGACGGTCGAACAGCTCGCGGCGCGGCGATATCAAGCCGACCGCCAACCCATAGCGCGTCTGGTTGGCGATACGCAGCGCATCGTCAAACTGGTCGTAGCGGATCACGCATACCAGCGGGCCGAAGTGTTCTTCATCAGGCACCGCGGCGAGGTGGGTGATATCGAGGATGCCGGGGGTCAGCAGGGCATTGCCGTCCTCCGGTCGGGTCATCGCCAGCAGCGCCGCCGCGCCCGCCGTCAGCAGCTGTTGCTGCGCCGCCATCAGGTTATCCGCCGCCGCGGACGAGATCACGCCGCCCATAAACGGCTGCGGTTCGGCATCCCAGCGGCCGATGCGCAGCGTACGCGCCACCGCAATGAAACGTCGCAGAAAAGCGTCGCCCTGGTCGCCGAGCTTCACCAACAGGCGGCGCGCGCAGGTACAGCGCTGTCCGGCGGAGATAAACGCCGACTGGATCGCCAGATTGACCGCGGCATCGCGATCCACCGTCTCATCAACAATCAAGGCATTATTGCCGCCCATTTCCAGCGCGACGATTTTCTCCGGATGCCCCGCCAACTGGCGGTGCAATTGATAGCCGGTATTGGCGCTGCCGGTGAACAACAAACCGTCCGTTTGCGGATTCGCCGCCAGCGCCTCGCCGGTGGTTCGCCCGCCCTGCACCAGATTCAGCACCCCGGCCGGCAAACCGGCCTGCTGCCATAACCTTACCGTTTCCTCGGCGCTGAGCGGCGTCAGTTCGCTGGGTTTGAATACCACGCAGTTTCCCGCCAGCAGCGCCGGCACGATATGGCCGTTGGGCAGGTGACCAGGGAAATTGTATGGCCCGAACACCGCCAGGACGCCATGCGGTCGATGACGCAGCGACGCCGCGCCGTCGGCCATCGGCGTATGCGATTCCCCGGTTCGTTGCTGGTAAGCGCGCAGCGAAATGGCGACCTTGCCGATCATCGCCTGTACTTCCGTCAGCGTTTCCCAGCGAGGTTTGCTGGTCTCGCGGCTGATAACCGCGGCCAGCTGCGGCTTGTGTTGTTCCAGCAGTTCGGCGAAACGCTGAACGATTTCGGCGCGTTGCGCCAGCGACAGGCGAGCCCAGGCGGGAAACGCGGCGCGCGCGGCGGCGCAGGCATCGTTGACGTCGGCGTCGTCCGCCGCCGCGCCCCGCCACAGCGGCTGATTATCCAGCGGATCGGTTTTGCCGAACGTCGCCCCGCGCCCCTGTCGCCAGACGCCGTCAATAAATAAAGCTGCATCCGTCATCAGCGTTTCTCCCTGGGATTAAGCGTCACAATGCGGGCTCGGTCGCCGTTTCTCAGCGCCAGCGCTTCCGCGGTAGCGGCGTCGATACGCAATCGCGTATCGTTCGGATCGGTGTGCACCAGCATCGCCCGGTAGTGTTGATAGCTATCATTGGCCGCCAGACAGACCGGCGCGTCGGCCGGCAGCGGCGTACTCACCACTTCCACTTGTTGATGCAGGCTCTCTTTGACCGCACGCAGTTCATCAATGTCGGCCTCCAGCGTCGCGCCGCCGTCGAAAATATCGACATAGCCGCGATAGCGCAGGCCCTCCGTCTCCAACAGATGGCGGGCGGGTTCGGTATGCGGATGCACCCGGCCAATCACCTCACGCGCGCCCGCTGGCAGAAAATCGACGTACAGCGGATGTTTCGGCATCAGCTCGGCGATAAACGCCTTCTGTCCAATGCCGCTCAGGTAGTCGGCCTGCGCAAAATCGATGGAAAAAAAGTGGTTTCCCACGCCCTCCCAGAACGGGGAATGCCCCTTGTCGTCCGAATAACCGCGCATCTCGGCAATCACCTTGGCGGCGAAACGCTCGCGAAAAGCGGCCATAAACAGAAAACGCACCTTGGAGAGCAGTTTGCCATTCAGGCTGTGGCGGTAGTCGGGGTCGAGAAACAGCGTGCACAGCTCGCTATAGCCGGTGTGATCGTTGCTCAGCGAGAGCGTCGGCATCGCCTTGTACACATTGAGCGTTTTGGAGGCATGCACCAGGGTTCCAACGCGAAAGTTATACCAGGCTTCATTCAGCCCGACCGCCACTTCCAGCGCGCTGACGCCAACCACGCGCCCAGCCTCGCTATCTTCAAGCACGAACAGATAACCCTGTTCGGCGGCGGGCAGCTCTCCTTTCCAGGTTTTCTGCGCCCGGGTAATGCGGTCCGACAGAATCTCTTCATTGACCGGCAACGTGGTCAAACCAACGCCGGACTTACGCGCCAGCGCCAGTAAATCCGGCAAGTCGCGGGGCGCGACGGGGCGAATCATCATCATGGTAATATCAACCTCTGTCTGTTCATCGCATTAAGCGAGGAACTGTTCAATCGCCCGAGAAAACCGCTGCATGCCCTGTTCAATATCGCTTTCGGGAATGATCAGCGAAGGGGCGAAACGCACCACATCCGGTCCGGCAATCAATGCGATCAGCCCTTCCTTGCTCGCCAACTGCGTCAGTTGCTTGGCTTTGCCCGCATAGGCCGGGGCCATCTCGCAGCCAATCAGCAGACCCGCGCCGCGAATATCGGCAAAGAGGCGATATTTGTCGTTGATTTTATTCAGACTATCGATAAACAGCCGATGGCGTTGTTGCACCCCGGACAGTACGGCCGGCGTATTGATCAGACTGAATACCGTGCTGGCCACCGCCGTCGCCAGCGGATTACCGCCATAGGTGGTGCCGTGCGAGCCGACGGAAAAAGCGCCGGCAAGCGTATCGGTAGTCAACATGGCGGCGATCGGGAAACCGCAGCCCAGCGCTTTGGCGGTGGTCAGTACATCAGGCGTCACTTCATACTGCATATAGGCATAAAGCGACCCGATGCGGCCAACGCCGGTTTGCACTTCATCAAATATCAACAGCGCGCCGTGGCGGTCGCACAGCTGGCGCAGGCCTTGCAAAAATGCCGGATCGGCCGGGATAATGCCGCCTTCGCCCTGAATCGGCTCGACAATCACGGCACAGGTATGTTGGTCAATCGCCGCCTGCGCAGCCGCCAGATCGTTATAGGGAAGATGGTCGATTGCGCCCGGCAATGGCGCGAAATCTTTTGAATATTTGGGTTGTCCGCCGGTGGTGACGGTAAACAGCGTACGGCCATGAAACGCATTCTTGAACGCCACAATGCGGTTTTTATCGGGCGTGCCGCTGTCGTGGGCATATTTACGAGCCAGCTTCAACGCGGCCTCGTTCGCTTCCGCGCCGGAATTGCAGAAAAACACTTTGTCGGCGAAGGTGGCGTCAATCAATTGTTTCGCCAGGCGCAGCACCGGTTCATTGGTGTAGCCATTACCGATATGCCACAGCTTGCCCGCCTGTTCGGTTAGCGCCGCCATGACGTCCGGATGACAATGGCCCAACGCATTAACCGCGATGCCGCCGGCAAAATCAATGTACTCTTTCCCTTGTTGATCCCAGATCCGGGAACCCTCGCCGCGCGTCAGAATGAAATCGGCAGGGGCATATACCGGCACCATCCGTTGGTTAAAATCCTCACGGGTTACCGCACTTGGTTGTTGCATATTGACCTCATCTAGCTCGGGAAAATGCCTAAAAATATCGCTATCCGCGATTAACATGCTGAAAAAGGCGAAAGAGAGAAAGAATAAAGAAATGTCTTGTTTTTTATCACCAGAGAGAGGGTAAAAAAGAACAATGAAATCTCTTCAATTTATTATTAATCAACTCATTATTTCCTAATCAGCATGACTTGATATCGTTTGACGTCGTTAAGAAAATAAAGCGGCAATCAAGACTACAAGCATAGAGCAGCTATCATGCCAAAAGTGAATAAAACCAGAGCAGTTTAAAATTAATCTTTAAAAACAATTAGTTAAAATGCATATTTATGCAATAAATATGCATTCGTAGTTAAATAAAAACAGAAATATTTATAAAATCATCGGGTAGTAAAAAAATTTTATTCAACCAGATAAAAGAGAACATTTTTATTTTTGAATATAAATCCCTTACTATTATTCACCACGGCGGCCGGGTCAGGATTCCCCTTTTTATTGCATTGCACCAAAAACAGGAATTTAGTGCACTAAATTAGGGCAATCGATGAAGCGACGAAACCGCCGCTAGCAGATCGCGGCATCGCGACGACGCCGGGATACTCGCATTCGAACAAACATATCGGTTTTCTCAGCGTATTCGTCTCGCCATATCCAGGCCTTTCCGACGCGCGGTGAGCCAGGCCATGCGCTAAAGGGAGGGAACGCGCCGCCCTGAATGGCGTTTTTTCGCTTGATCATAACCCGCGCTGGCCTGATTTCTGCTTAACAACCAGGGCGCCCGCGTCCCATGCGGATACCGATGCATGATGTCTCGCCCTGCCTTTTTATCTGTAGCGCCATCGGCTGATCCCGCTTAACCGACGCGGCGACAAAGCGTCAGAGGAAAATTTGCATGTCCCATATTCACGACCGACTTGACTGGAACCTGTTGCGTACTTTTCTTGCTATTGTGCAGGAAGGCAGCATCAGCCGGGCGGCAACCCGGCTACACCTGACTCAGCCGGCGGTCAGTCTGGCGCTGAAGAGGTTGGAAGATCGTCTTGATGAAAATCTGATCGCCCGTAACGGCGCGACGTTCAATCTGACGTCGGCCGGCGAATTGGTTTATCGTGAAGCCCTGGCGATTTACGGCAGTATCGCCCGGCTGTCGATGGCGGTGCAGAATACCCCTAACGATCTGAGCGGCGTGATACGTCTGGCATTGGTTTCCGGCGTCAACAGCGACATTCTGGATAACGCCATGGCTGATTTTCATCAAAACCATCCGCGCGTCAATTTCGAGATTAGCTCGGGTTCAAGCGCCGATGTGCAGGATGCCCTGCTGCATTATCAATCTGGTCTGGGGATCTGTTTAAAGCATAAAACCGTACCGGGACTCTGCGATACGCCGCTGCTGCATCAAAAATACTTTCTTTACTGCGGCAAGCGTCATCCGCTATTCGGACACCAGCATCTACAAATTGACGATCTGCATAATGAAGACTTCGTCTCTTTCGCCAGCGAACAGCTAGACGGCGTACTGGCGCCGCTGGCGCTATTCCGGGCGCAACAGACGCTGGAAGGACGGATTATCGGCACCAGCGCCAGTCTCGACGAAGTCCGGCGCATGATCCGCGCCGGACTGGGGATCGGCGCATTGCCCGAACACGTGGTGAAAATGGAGGCGGACGCGGGGCATTTATGGAAACTGCCCCCTTATGACGGCCTTGCGCGCATCACGCTGCATCTGATGTGGAACCAGGAGCCCAAATATAATCAAGCCGAGGAAGCCTTCTTCGAGCGCCTGCTGGAGGCGCTGCATCTGGCGGGCTATTGACGTCAGTCCAACGCCATCAGACGGGTGTTGCTCTGCGGCAGCAACGTGGCCGCCAGCAGTTTTCGGGTATAATCATGGCGCGGATTGGCGAAGATCGACGCGCAATCGCCCTGCTCCACCACCTTGCCCTGATACATCACGCAGACGCGATCCGACAGGTGTTCCACCACCGCCAGATTATGGCTGATAAACACCATCGCCAGATTGAACTCGCGCTTCAGCGACAGCAGCAGATTGATGATTTGCGCCTGAACGGAAACATCCAGCGCGCTGGTCGGTTCGTCGCAAATCAGCGCCGCGGGATTCAGAATCAGCGCCCGGGCGATCGCCACCCGCTGCCGCTGCCCGCCGGACAATTCGCCCGGATAGGCGTTAGCCAGCCGGCTGGGAAAGCCGACGCGATCCAGCATGTCCAATACCTCGCGCCGCCAGTCGCCGCCGCGCCAATGAACTTTCAGCGGCTGTAATACCGTCTCATAAATGGTGTAGGCCGGATTCAGCGACGAATAGGGATCCTGAAAGACCGGCTGCAGCAGACTGGCGCGGGCCAGACGTTCCATTTCGCCAATAGGCTTACCGCTCAGCAGCACGTCGCCGCGCTCCGGCCGGTTCAGACCGAGAATAATATTCGCCAGCGTACTTTTACCACAGCCGGATTCGCCCACCAGCCCGAGCGTTTCCCCCGCCTGCAACGTCAACGACACGTTATCCAGCGCCTGTATCCGTCTGGCGGGCTTCAACAGACCGCCGCCGAGGCTGAACGACTGACTGACCCCGTTAACCTGTAACAGCGGTTCCTGTTCCGTATCATGATTCATGACTGCTCCTCCGAGGATCGCACACACTCGTAGCGATGTTCCGGTCCATTTTGCTGGAGCGGCACTGTTTGCTGGCAAATGGGCTGCCGCCAGGCGCAGCGCCAACGGAACGCGCATCCCGTCATCTCGCCTAAGAGTTCCGGCACCCGGCCATCAATAACCGGCAGGTCGGAGCCGGGCGGCGTTTTCCCCGGAATGGGAATGCTGGCGATCAGCCCGCGGGTATAGGGATGCTGCGCCCGTTGCAGCAATGCTTCCACCGGCGCGGATTCGACGATGCGCCCGGCGTACATCACGCTCACGTTATCCGCCATTGCCGCCACCACGCCGAAATCGTGGGTAATCAGCAGCAGAGCGAAGTTCAACTGTTGCGCCAGCTCGCGAATCAAGGTCAGAATCTGCGCCTGGATGGTGACGTCCAGCGCCGTGGTTGGCTCATCGGCAATCAGCAGCGACGGTTTTCCCATCAGCGCCATCGCGATGATGATGCGCTGACGCTGGCCGCCGGAAAATTGATGCGGATACTGGCGAATCCGTTCGGCCGGCTGAGGGATGCCCACCTGTTCAAGCAACTGTATCGCTCGCTGACGCGCGCTATCGCGGCTAATCGACTCATGCCGCATCACGCCTTCGATCATTTGTCTTTCAATGGATAGCGTCGGGTTCAGGGTGGTCATCGGATCCTGAAAAATGATCGAGATATCGCGGCCACGAAGCCTGTTCAGTTCCCGCTGCGACAGCTTATCCAGCGCATGACCGCGGAACTGCATCTGCCGCGCGCTGATTTTCGCTTTGCTGGTTTGCAGGCCGAGCAACGACAGCGCGGTAATCGATTTACCACAGCCGGATTCGCCCACCAGACACAGCGTCTCCCCAGCGCACAGGTCGAAATCCACGCCGCGCACTACATGGAAAGTCCCCTGCGCGGTAGGAATCGCGATGCGGAGATCGCGCACTGTCAGTATCGGTTCACTACTCATCGTTTCACCTCCGCCCCAATCACATCGCGCAGACCGTCACCAAACAGGTTGACCGCCAGCACCAACAGACAGAGCGCGCCGCCCGGCAGCGCTATCAGCCAGGATTCAAACAAAATATTATCGCGCCCCTCGGCGATCATTAAGCCCCAGGACGGCGTAGGCGGCCTGACGCCCAGCCCCAGAAAGGAGAGCGCCGATTCCAGCAGAATGACATTGGCGACTTCCAGCGTGGCGATAACAATGATGGTATTGCGCAGGTTCGGCAGAATTTCCCGCAGCATGATAAACAGGTGGGAAGCGCCCACAGCTCGCGCCGAGCGCACAAAGGCTTCGTTACGCAGCGACTGGGTTCTGGCCCGGGTGACGATGGCGAACTGATCCCATACCAGCAGCCCCAGAATGGTCACCAGCGTGATAATGGAGGCGCCTTTCAAGGCTACCGCCGCCAACGCGACCAGCACGATCGGCAGCGATAGACGGGTGGTGATCAAAAAGCTGATCAGCATATCGACGCGGCCGCCGAAATATCCCGCCAGTACGCCCAGCGACGTGCCGATAATCCCGGCGACAATCACCACGCCGATACCAATGCCCAGCGAGATGCGGGTGCCGTAAATCAAACGTGATAAATAATCGCGCCCAAGTTGATCGGTGCCAAACCAGTGGACGGTGTTTTCAGCCGCTTGCCAGAACGGCTCTATCAGCCGATGGTCGAGATCCTGAGCGATGGGGTCGTATGGCGCCAGCCACGGAGCCAGCAGCGCGATGGCTATCATCAGCAGCAGAATAGCGCCGCCGACCAGAATACCGGTTTTGCGAAAACGCTTTAGGCTGCGGCGGGCGGGTGTATTTTCCGGCAACGCCGGCGAAGAATCTAACGGTGACATCATCAGGACTCCCTAATCCGCGGGTCAAGCCAGGCATTAATCAGGTCGGCCAGCGTGGTCAGCACGACATAAATCAGCGACAGGATCAGAATGATTCCCTGTACGACCGGCAAATCGCTGCGCAACAGCGACTCCCAGGCCAGCCGCCCCAACCCGTTGAGGGCGAAGACGCTTTCAATGACGATAGAACCGGAGAGCAGGATGCCAAGCTGAACCGCCGCGACGGAAACCAGCGCCAGAATCGCATTGCGCATGGCGTGATGTATGATAACCGCCGGCATGCCGATCCCCTTGGAGCGGGCAGTGCGGATATAGTCGGCCTGCAACACGTCAATCATGCTGGCCCGCATCAGCCGCATCAGCGCGGGCGTCGCGTAGTAGCTCAGCACAATCACCGGCAGCAGATACCCCTGCCAGCTGTCGGCGCCGGAAATGGGCACCACGCCCAGCCAGACGCCAAAGACCACGATCAGAATCAAACCAAGCCAGAAGCTGGGAATGGCCTGCCCGGTCACGGCCACCAGCAGCGCCAGCCGGTCGATAATGCCGCCCGGCTTCAGCGCGCCCAATACCCCCAAAGGAATGGCGATAAGCAGCGCCAGCAGAAATGCGCTGACGCCAAGCATCAGCGTAACGGGAATACGTTCGCCGATAATCTGGCTGACCGGCATGTTGAAGTAGTAGCTGTTTCCCAGATTGCCTTGCAGGACGCCGCCGACCCAGTGCAGATACTGTTCCGGCAGCGGCCGATCGAAACCGTAAAGGTGGCGCACCAGTTCAGCATCCCGGGCGCTGGCGCCGGAGCCGGCGATGGCGATAGCCGGATCACCGGCCAGATAAGCCAGCGCAAAGCTGATTGCCGAGACCGCCAGCGCAACCAGCGCGGCGACCGTCAATCTTTTTAATGCGAATATCAGCATGTCGATACGCTCATTACAGTATGAAAATTGAGGCATGCCCGCCGAAGCGGGCAACCAGGATTACTTCCAGCTCGATAACCACCAGCGGGCAAACTCATCAGGCTGCGGCGTAAAGTTCAAATCTTTCGACAGACCGTAGTTGATATTGTAATTATACAGCGGCATCCAATAGGCCTGGTCGGCGATCTTTTTCAGCGCCAGGCTATAGTTTTGCTTACGGACGTCGTTATCCGGCGAGGTATCCGCCACTTTAAGCCATGCCGCCAATTCGGCGTCTTTGACCATGTCGTCATCGCCGCCGCCGAAGTAGTTGGACAGAATGAAGGCCACGTCGCCGATGCCGTAGCTGCCCCAGTTGGACATCAGCGCGGGCAGCGTGCCGGCGCGCCATTTCTGCACCGCCGCCGCGAACTGGTTTTCATTCAGTTTGACGCGAATACCCACCTTAGCGAGATCGGAAGAGACCGCTTCGGCCACCGGACGCGGAATGGCGGAAAAGACCATTTCCAGATCGAAACCGTTTGGATAACCGGCTTCTTTCAGCAAGGCTTTCGCTTTTTGCGGATCGTATCCGTAGGTGGCGACATCCTGCTCGCAGCCGAACTGCAGCGGATTACAGGCGGAATTCAGCACCTGGGAAGACTCGCCGCCAAACACCTTGGCGATTTGCTGGCGATTTACCGCATACAGCATCGCCTTGCGCACCAGCGGATGGGTAATCGGCGTGTCAGCCGCGCTACCCGTGGCCAGACTGACATAGGCGATACGCATGATCGGCGCATTGATCATGTTCACCCGCCCCGCCAGCCTTTTAGCCTGATCCGGCGGTACGCGCCAGATCCAGTCCAGCTTGCCGGACATCAATTCGGCGTATTGCGTGTTCATTTCGGGTATGGTGCGAATCACCAATCGCCTGATCGCCGGTTTGCCTTTCGGACTCCCGGCATAGTGCTGGTCGAAACGTTCCAGAACATAGCGTACGCCCGGCGTCTGCTCGACCAGTTTATACGGCCCGGTGCCGATCGGATGCTCCGCCATGCCCGCCGAACCTTTCTCGGCAAAGTAGGCGTGCGGGTAGATCGGCAACGCATCCGCCAGCATTTCTACCGCGCCGGCAAACGGCTTGGCCATATGGATGCGCACGGTATAGTCATCCACTTTTTCCACGCTGGCGATCCAATCCACCGATATCTGAAAACGGGTGCCGTACGCCGGCGTGATGACGGTGTTCAGCGTCGTGACGACGTCGTCGGCGTTAAAGTCGGCGCCATTATGAAATTTAACCCCTTTGCGCAACACAAACTCGATGGTTTTGTCATCGGTGAACTTCCAGGACTCCGCCAGCGCCGGTTTGATTTCCCCGCTGCTCAGATCCTTGTATAACAAGCCGTCATAGATGTGACGGGCGATGATCAATCCTTGTCGTCCGGCGATCTTGTAGGAGTCCAGCGGTTCGGGCTCATCGGAAAACGCCACGTTCAGCGTATCATCAGCCTTTCCGGCCAGCGCAGGCGCGCTGTGCAGCGCGGAAAGCGCCAGAGTGGTACCAAGCAGTGAAGCCAGCAGCGATTTTTTCAGCGTCATATCTATGATCCCTATAAAGCGTGAGTAAAATATCAGTGTTGATAACGGTAAATTTCGGCCAGACTCAATCCTTGCCGCAGCTTCTCGACAATCAGCGGTTCCTGCTGCTGAATGCGGATCGCGTCTTCCACGTACTGCGCCATTTGCGCCGCGGGTAATGCGACGACGCCGTTTTCATCGGCCAGAACGATATCGCCGGGGCAAACCTGCACCCCGCCGCAAACCACCGGCTGGTTAACCGCACCGCCGTTTTTCCCTCGTTTGGTGGTCAGCGGCGAGCGTCCTTTACACCAGACGGGAAAATTATCAGCGCGAATGGCGGACAGGTCGGTGATATAGCCATCCAGTATTACGGCGACAATCCCGGCCTGCTGCGCGGCGGCCGTCATTACCGCGCCCCAGCAGGCGTGGCGATCGTCATTGATGCGTTCAATCACCAACACATCGCCGGGGCGCGCGGCCGCCAGCGCCAACGGCAGGCTGTAGCCGTCGTCCTCCGGCAGCGATACGGTCAGCGCCGGACCGCAACGGCGCACGGCGTCAGGCAGTACGCACTGTAGTTGAGGATGCATGAATCCCTGTTCGAGCAGGTGGCCCAGCGTGGCCGTTTCTACCTGCAATAGCTGTTCAATCAATGTGGTCGGTGCATCATGATGTAACGACATTGCTGTTCTCCTCCCTTGGTGGCGGTTCAACGGGAAAGCTGGATCCAGGTTGATTTCGGGTCGGTGTATTTATCCAGCGCATGAACGGATTTATCCCGGCCGGATCCTGACTGTTTACGACCGCCGAACGGCATGGTGATCGCGCCGTCGGCATAACAGTTAACCCAGACCATGCCGCAGTTCAGGCGGCGGGAAACGCGGTGCGCCTGGCTGAGATCGTCAGTCCAGATGCCGGCGCCCAAACCGTAGTCCGTGTCGTTGGCCAGCGCCAGCGCCTGTTCTTCGCCGCTGAAGCGGCATACGCCCAGCACCGGGCCGAAAATTTCGCGGCGCATGGCGACATTGCCGTTGTCGCAGGCCAGAATGGTCGGGTTCAGAAACAGCCCGCCCGCCTGCGCCGGCATTGGCGTCAGACAGCGCGCGCCGTCCTTGAGCGCATCGGCAATGCCGTCGGTCACCCGCTGATACTGGGCGCTATCGACCATCGCCCCGACCCGCGTTTGCGGATCCAGCGGATCGCCCGGCAGGTAGTTCTGCGCTTCCTGCAGCAGCAGCTCCAGGAAACGGTCATAAATGGCGTCTTCCACGTACAGCCGCGAACCGGCGATGCATACCTCGCCCTGATTGATGAAGATGGCCGCCGCCGCCACCGCCGCCGCCTGTTCCAGACGCCGACAGTTGGCGAAGACCAGATGCGGCGACTTGCCGCCGCATTCCAGCCAGACGCGCTTCAGATTAGAGTCGGCCGCGTAACGCATGAAATGTTTGCCCGTCGCGGTGGAGCCGGTAAAGGCCAGACAGTCCACCTGATTATGCAGACCGAGCGCGCGACCGGTGACCGTTCCCCGGCCGGTCACCACCTGAAAGACTCCGTCGGGGATCCCCGCTTGCTGAGCCAGTTCGGCCAGTTTCAACATGCTGAGGCTGGACTGCTCCGCCGGTTTGACTATCACGCTATTGCCGACCGCCAGCGCCGGCGCCAGTTTCCAGCAGCCAATCATCAGCGGAAAGTTCCAGGGCACCACCGCCGCCACGACGCCAACCGGTTCGCGCACCACGGTGGCCAATACATCTTGCGGCGTAGGCAGCACTTCATCGGTTGCGGTTTCGATGGCGCCGGCATAAAACCGCAGGCAGCGAATGGATTCGGGGATGTCGAACGCCATGCTGTCGCCGATGGGCTTGCCCATATCCAGCGTTTCCAGCAGGGCCAGCGTTTCACTGTTTTCTTCCATCAGTTGCGCCAGCCGCTCCAGCGTTTTACGACGTTCGGCAGGCGCGCAGCGCGACCAGACGCCGCTGTCGAACGCCCGGCGGGCATGGCCTACGGCCCGCTCAACATCGGCTTCGCTGCAATCGGCGATATCGGCCAGCCTGTCGCCCGTCGCCGGATTGATGCTGGGTAACACCGCGCCGTTTTCCGCATCGGCGTAACCCGCGCCAATCCAGGCCCGCCCCTGATATTTCAGCTGCCGCGCGGCCTGCCGCCAGTACGCCAGGGAATAGTCGCTCATGCCTGTGCCTCCTGTTTGGCTTCCGCCTGTTGCCGTATATCGCTCAGCAACACGCCGGGCGCGATGCCGTCGCCGTCATAGCGAAGTTCAATGATCACCGGGCGGCGTTTTTCCTCAGCGAAACGCAGCGCCTGACGGAATGTCGCTTCGAACTGGTCGGTGTCGTCAACCACCACGCCCCATCCTTCATAAACATCCGCCAGACGGGAAAACGTCGGGTTACTAAAGCGTAAAGCGATCTCGCGTGCGGGGAAGTGGTGTTCCTGATGCGCGCGAATGGTGCCCCACATGCCGTTGTTAAAGACCAACACCACGATGCCAAGCTGATATTGCAGCGCGACGCCCAGTTCCTGCATATTCATCTGGAAGCAACCGTCGCCGGCGAAACAGACCGCCGGACGATCGCGATGTTCCAGCTTGTAGGAGATGGCGGCCGGCAGCCCGTAGCCCATCGACCCCACCGTCGGCGCCAGAGAGCTGCCCAATCCGGCGAAAGGCACATAGCGATGCGGGTACAGCGCATAGTTGCCGGCGCCGACGGTGATGCACCCCTGACCGTCCAGAACCTCGCCGACGATATTCGCCACCCGATCGAGGCTCAGCGCGCCGGGAGAAGGCAAAGGCTTCAGGGTGGTCAGATAGGCATCGCGAGCCTGCGCGCGCTGCGGCTTCCAGACCGGCTCAATCGCTGGCGACAATGTTTGCAGGGCGGAGGCAAAAGCATTGACGCTGGCATTGATCGCCAGCGTGGGGCGGTAAACATGCCCCAGTTCTTCCGGGTCCGGATAGACATGAATCAGCGTTTGACTTGGGGTGGGCGCGGCGATCCAGCTGTAGCCCTCGCTGGTGGCCTCGCCGATGCGCGTACCCACGGCAATAATCAGATCGCTGGCGCGCAATTGCTGACGCAGAGCGTCGTGCATCGCGAACCCAACGTGGCCGACAAACTGCTCGTCGCGCTGGTCGTAGCATTCCAGCCGGCGCCAGGCGACGCCGACCGGTAAATCAAAACGGCGGGCGAACTGTTGCAGCTGCCGCTGAGCCTGAGCGCTCCAGCCGCTGCCGCCCACCAGCAGGAAAGGACGCTGCGCCTGCTTCAGGCGCGTTTCCAGCTCCGCCATCTGCGCGGCGCCGGGATAGGTATCCAGGTGGGGACGCGCCGACACCACCGCGGCATCCGACTCGCCCCACAGTACGTCTTCGGGCAACGCCAGCACCACCGGTCCAGGGCGGCCGCTGGTGGCCACCGCGTAGGCGCGCGCAACATATTCGGGTATGCGATCGGTACGGTCGATCTGCGCCACCCATTTCGCCATCTGGCCGAACATGCGGCGGTAATCGATCTCCTGAAACGCTTCGCGTTCGATGAAATTGTTCCCCACCTGTCCCACAAACAGAATCATGGGGGTCGAATCCTGAAAGGCGGTATGCACGCCAATTGAGGCATTCGTCGCGCCCGGCCCACGCGTCACCATACAAATGCCCGGTTCGCCGGTCATTTTGCCGTAGGCTTCCGCCATGTAGGCCGCGCCCCCTTCCTGCCGGCAGACTATCGACTGAATTTGATCGGTATGCTCATTAAACGCATCAATACAGGGAAGAAAACTCTCGCCCGGCACCAGGAATATTCGTCTGGCGCCTTGCTCGCGCAGTTGTTCCAATAAGATCTGACCGCCATTACGGGAAGGTTGAGAGGGGGTTTTCATTATTTGCTCCAAAGTGTTAAATGATCT
This sequence comes from Brenneria bubanii, assembly GCF_022378355.1. GTDB lineage: Bacteria > Pseudomonadota > Gammaproteobacteria > Enterobacterales > Enterobacteriaceae > Brenneria > Brenneria bubanii. Next base: position 204,698 of record NZ_JAKMAJ010000004.1, on the reverse strand, counting down.
TTTCATACGCTACAAATAAAAACGACGGCTCAGTCCTTCGTGCTAATAAGAAATACTTATTTCATCGTTAACCGATGGCGGCGATGAAAATTCCGATAATCGGCCCATTCGATAAAATCGAAATAATTAACATCCTTTCTTATAATTCTTGCAGCTAATATAAATAGATCTTGTCTGTAATCTATTCTTCACCCACTCACAATCCAGCGTCAATTTTACATATTTAATGCGCCATATAATATTGATTTATATTATTTAAACCAAAAATAGTGCAGCTTTTTAATAAAAACACCATCAGAGTGCAGTATCTGCACCAATAAGTCACAATGAAATAATAAAAATTGATAATATTACCGACATATAAATAACGAATGTAAACAAGCCAATGAGAATAAATAAATAGGTAAAAACGGCGTATTATTGAGCGCCACAAGGCAAGACAGAACGGGAAACAGAATAAATAGACAGGGGCGGCTCAATCGCCGCCGCCCCATGTTCGGGAGGACGCTGACATCGCGTCGCTATGGTTACGCGATGTCAGCGGCGTTCGTGACCGTGGGCCCGGCCGCTATGGCGCGAGGCGAAAAATCATCGAAATTGGCAGGATAGCGCCTGGGACTGCGCTGAACGAAACAACAGTGCATTCAACAGCACATCACATCCTTTGGCCGCATCGTCCTGCGATATCGATTCGCTTTCATTGTGGCTGATACCGCCGGCGCAGGGGATAAACACCATGGTCGTCGGACAATATTTCGCCATATTAATGGCGTCATGGCCCGCCCCGCTGATGATATCCCGCCAGGAATACCCCAACTCCTGCGCCGCGGTTCGCACGGTCGTGACGCACCCTTCGTCAAAATAGGTGGCGGGGCTTAGCCAATGTCGGTCAATCTGAACCGTTAATCCTCGCGTCGCGGCAATGTCGGTTATCTGCTGGCGCACGCTGGCTTCCATCGCAGCCAGAATCCGATCGTCGGTATTGCGTAAATCCACGCTAAACTTCACCCGGCTGGGGATGGTATTACGCGACGAGCCCGGTATCGCTATCTGTCCGAGGGTAAACAACCCGTCAGGAAAGGCTTTACGCAGCGATTGCTCCAGCGATGTCAGCATTTCGCCTACCCCGAACAGCGGGTCGAGGCGGGACTTCATCGGCGTCGTACCGGCATGAGCGGAGACGCCGGCGACGTCGATATCCAGCCAGCAAATCCCCTGCCCGCCCGTCACGACGCCAATGGTCACGTTTTCTTCCTCCAGTACCGGACCTTGTTCGATATGCGCCTCATAGTAGGCATCAAACGTACGCGCCAGCGGCGTATTGCCGACATGGTCGATGTCGTTAAGCGACTGGCGGATGCTGACCCCGTCGCTATCGGTGATGTCCAACGCGCTTTCCAGCGCCAGCGCCCCGGTAAACACCGCGGAGCCCAACATCGCCGGCGTGAATCTCGCGCCTTCTTCGTTGGTCCAAACGGCAATTTCCAGCGGCTGACCGGTAATAATATTTTTATCGTTAAGGGTACGAATCGCTTCCAATCCCGCCAATACGCCGTAGATGCCGTCAAACCGACCGCCTTTCGGTTGCGTATCAAGGTGGCTGCCAATCACGATAGGATTGGCCTGAGGATTTTTGCCTTCGCGGCGCGCGAATAAATTACCGATAGCATCAAAATGAATGCGCATCCCGGCATCGAGGCACCACTGTATAAACAGCTCGCGGCCCTGTTTATCTTGCTGGGTTAACGCCAAGCGCGTATTTCCCCCGGCGGCCGTCGCGCCGACTTTCGCCATCTCCATCAGGCTGTTCCATAAACGTTCGCTATTCACTTGCAACATTTTTGCTTCCTCAACCAATACCTGGTTATATTCGGCAATGTATATCGCCGATAAAAAGGCCTTATTTATTTTTTTATCGCTTTCTTACCCCCAATACGTCAATCCATTATTTTTAATAGCGGTCATTAATCAAATTAATGACCGCCATCATAATTATTTTTGCAAGTATTGAATGCGTCAGACTGATAGGGTGAACACCCTAATTGAATCTATATTTGAACCGGATAAAAACAGATGATTGTTGAAGGTCGCCGGCGGCGCGCCCCAGGGGGAGCGCCAAATGATATCGCCAACGCCAAGGGGGTAATTGTCGCGAAGATAAACAATATTTTCTTCGTTAATCGATTATTACCCTCGCCCAATATTAATATCAGAAACATTATCCCCCAAAGGGATTATATGTACAACGAGGGTTCGCCGAGCGGCCGGGTTTTAAAACGCCGATGCAACCACAGGTATTGCTCGGGGGCTTTCATAATCTCGCGCTCGATAACCCGATTGATATAGCCGGCGGCGGCCAGATCGTCATCGTAAGGGTAATTTTCCAGCGCTGGCGAGATAATCAATTGATAGCCTTGCGCACCGGGCTTGCGGATCACCACCGCAGTAACCAACTCCGGTCGAGCCAGCTTAGCGATAATAAAGGTGCCATTGGTGGTGGCCGCCCGATCCACACCAAAAAACGGCGCAAATACGCTGCCTTTGGGACCGTAGTCCTGATCGGGCGCAAACCAAACGACGCCGCCGCGTTTTAATTTATGCACCATGCCGACCAGTTTTTTCCGGCTAACCAGCTCGTTGCCCGACCTTGAACGCCCCTTCTTTTGCACCAGCTCCATAATTTTGCTGTTATGGGGCCGGTACATTACGGTCATCGGCTGACAATGCCCTAACATACGAAAATGGAGTTCGAGCGTCATGAAATGTACGCCGATAACGATCACCCCACGCTGCTTGTTTTCCGCTTCGCGAAGATTGTCCAGCCCGGTCACATCAATCCACTTTTTTATTCGTTTGTCGGACCAGAACCAGGCCATGCCGGTTTCCATCAGCCCTATGCCAAGGGAAGAGAAATTACTGGTTAATCGGGCATCGATGCGTTGCGCGTCATCATCAGGGAAACAGAGTTCCAGATTACGCCGGGCTATCGCTACTCGCCGCGTTAAAAAAAACATCGAACGGCGCCCTAACCAACCACCCAGCTTGACCAGAACGGGATAAGGCAACTGCACCAGAAAAAACAGTACTCCCAGCCCGAACCACAATAACCAGTGTCTGGGATGGGCATAGTGTAAAAAATTTTTCCGGGTATTCAGCATATAATGCATATCTCTAATTATTAGCAAGCATGTTTCGTAACACGCTTTTATGAAGGCGAGATTGCCATAACCGGCGATGTCCCAGCCTGAAGATAGCGCGCGGAGAGAAGGGCTCGGTCTTTTTGCTTAGGTTGGACTCCATGGCCGTGAGTTAATTCAAATTTAACTTTCGACGCGTGATTATTTTTCCGCGAATTCATGGCGCAATCATGCAGATGACGCGTCAGAAAACAGCGTTCTGTGGCGGGATAGGCCTGGCGCGTTGACGACCCGGATACGGGCGGCGTTGCCGCAAGCCGGAGGAAGAGGGAGATGTTCTTGCAGGACGCAGTAAACATTGAAGGCTTTCAAGACTTAGCTGCGTCCATGGGAAGGGTTTTAGCGCAAACCCTGTTTACTGATTATCGCCGTTAAATCGCGGGAAGCTGATAATCAGATGGCTCAAACATTGCCGTTCTTTGCAAGAGATCCACTGATTTTTCGACCCCTTCAATGCAAGATAAATTCATATCTTCATGCTCAATGCTTAACGTCAGATCGGGATTGGAAAAATGCGCCAGCGTGTAGCAAAACTCTTTCCACCAGGCTTCCGACTGCCCATAACCGAGAGTGACGTAAGACCAGCTTCTTTCTCGACTCATCGTCATCGGACGGTTATCCAGCGCGCTGGTGGTGGCGCGGTTGTAACGATCGATATAGGTATCCTTGGCATGAACATGGTAGATCATCTTCCCGGCTTCCCGGATAAGGGCGATGGGGTCGCCGCCCATCCAGAGAATATGGCTCGGATCAAGGTTTATACCGACAATATCGCCGGTTATCTCCCTTAGCCGGTGAAATGACGGCAGATTATAGACCAGCTGTTGACTGTGTAGCTCAATGCAAAGTTTAACGCCGCATTCCCGGGCGCTCTGCGCCAGCCCCTGCCAGTAATGCTTCGCGACGTCCCATTGATGTTCAAGAATAACCTGCGTTTCAGGCGGCCATGCGCATACGATCCAGTTAGGATAGCGATCGCCCGGCGCCGCCGGCAGCCCGGACATCATAACCACGTTTTCAACCCCCAGTAACGCCGCGAGCTGAACAGACTTATCAACGCATTCCGCATGTTTGGCGCCGGATTCGCCGGGATGAAGCTGGTTGCCGTTTGCGTTCAACGCGGAGATGGTTAGCCCATGGTCATTAAGTTTACTTTTCAATTCCGATCGGGCTGACGCGCTTGTCAGCAGTTTTTCAAGGTTAACATGCGGAGCGGTTGACCAGTTGCCCGTCGCAAATTCAATGCGGGTCAACCCTAATTCCGCGGCCGTTTTAATCACCTCATCCGTTGAAAGCTGGCTGAGGCTGTCTGAAACGATACCCAGATTCATACTAAATACCTTCCAAGGAGACATTAACGACTTTCTGCGTTTTCAGCGACTCGACCGCCGCCTCGGCAAGCATCAATGCCTTCAAACCGTCGCTGGCGGTGGTGGGAACCGGCTTGTTGGTTTTGAGTGCGGTGATGAACGCATCCCATTCCACCCGGAATGCATCATGGTAGCGTTCCAGGAAAAAGTGCAGCGGTTTCTGCGCCTGCACACCCCCTTCGTCGGTGAGCTTAACCAATGTGGTGGTCGGGACATTATCAACCCGCAGGGCGCCCTTCTTGCCATGCGCTTCGATCCGTTGGTCATAGCCATAACCTGAACGTCGACTGTTGTTGATCACCGCAATTTTTCCGGAAGCGGTTTGCAAGGTGATCACCGCCGTATCGATATCGCCAGCCGCTTTTACCGACGGGCTGACCAGCGCCGAGGCGATTGCCGAAACCGAAACGGGCTCTTCGCCAAGCTGGAATCTCGCCATGTCAAAATCATGGATGGTCATATCCCTGAACATGCCGCCGGATGCCTGCAGATAGTCATCAGGCAGCGGCGACGGATCGCGGGAACTGATTTGCAGGTGTTCCAGTTCACCTATTTCCCCGGCCCGCAACGCACGCTGCAAATGCGCATGATTCGGGTCAAAACGGCGGTTGAAGCCGATCATAAACGGCACGCCGAGTCGGTTGATTTCGGCCACGCAGGTTTTTACACGATCAATATTCAAGTCAATGGGCTTTTCACAGAAAATCGCCTTCCCGGCTTTAGCCGCCAGCAAAGAGAATTCGGCATGGGTTTCCGTCGATGTCGCGATCAAGACAACATCCACATCGGGATGGTTGATCGCTTCCTGAACAGAGAGAACGTTGGCCTGATATTGATTGGCCAATGACTGGGCGGCATCGGCGCTGATATCCGAAACGGAGTACAACGTTGAATCAGGATGCGTATTGATATTATTAGCATGAATTTTGGCGATACGTCCTGCGCCTAATAATGCAATTTTCAACATGATGATCCTCACAGGGAAAATGGTTCTATGAAGGGTGCCGTCATTCTGATCCCACGATGTCGCGCTCTATAGCCTTGAGCCTTCACGTTGCTAAGATATTGCCTGCCTATCCGCGCCCTGAAATCTATGGGCTATATATCCGCCGGACGGTCAACATATCCAGCCTGATTACGTCACGAACCAGAAGCCTTGACACCGCCGACATTCACGAATGGCGATAGTCGTGAATCATTGTTTTTATGGAAATTCTACTTTCATCGATACGGATACAGACCACCGCCATCGCTCGTCAGACACCGGCCCCAACGACGCAAAGCGAGATGCTCCGACCACCATCCTGTAGCGAATCAAAGTATGAAATGAGTATATACGCATTAATATTTCATAAAATTATTTTATGAAAAAATAATTTTATTTTGCGAGAAGGATCAAATTATTATCCGCTTCAGGATCTTCCCTATCCCGCGACTGCGCCGCAGGTTCCATCTTGTGGTTGCATACGGCGTATTTTCGGCTGTAACAGGCAGGCGGTCAGGAACATCGAAGTCGGCGAGAGGAAGCCATCAGGCAGGATACGGCGCTGACGTTCATGCCTGCATATTAACGGATGGATGCATCAGGGGCGTCATTATTGATAGCGAACGGCGCATTTTTATCGACGCGAATTGCATAGCGCCATCGCATGGCTGAATATTGCCTCCTAAATGAAATTTTATTTTCAAAACACACAAAAGGAAATTAAAAATTAAAAATAAAGCCCAATGCGCCGATATCCTGATTAACCGAACAGTACGGCGCCATATGACCGACGGGACGTATGGCGTAAGCAGAGGTTTAGAATGACAGGCTCCAGCGCAGGGCACGGATTTTCCCTGCGCGACGGCATGTCGTGGCGCTAAATTTAAGCGATTGCCGGACGATAAGTACGCCAATAGCCAATCAGTCTGAGGAAATTCTGTTTCACCGCCTCTGCTACTTGCTCATCATTCAGCTCGCCTCTGAACCACTTTGCGGCCGGTTCGCCGAAAATCGTTCTGCCCACGGCGAATCCTTTTACCCAGGGCGCATCCGCCGCCGCCAGAAATCCGGTTTTCAAGGCGGCTTCCGATGCATCCAAGCCGAGGATCACCACGCCGCGGCAGTGGCTGTCGTTGTTTTCGATAATCTGGCCGATCTCCCGCCAGCCGGCGGCCGACAACGGCGGTAACTTCCACCAATCCGGCAGGATCCCCAATGCATAAAAGCGCGCCAGAATCTCTGCGTAGTAGCTTTCGTCCCGGTCAGGGTTATCCTCCGGCAGGATCACCTCCAGCAACAGTTCGTGGCCGGACTGACAGCAGGCATGGTAGACCTCGGCGATTAGCGCCTCCTGTTCCAGCCGCAGCGACTCGCTGTCCCTGGGATGATAAAACACCAGGCATTTGACCACGTGCTCCAGCGGCCAGCTCACCAGTTGCGAACCGATGTCGCCATGTTCCAGCCGTAGCGGTCGCGACGCGGGCTGCTCAATCGGGCGGCCAATCCACCATCCCTGCCCGGTGATATCGTTAAGGGCCGCCTGCCCGAATGTCGTGTCCGCCAGAATACCGCAGTTATTTTTCAACCCCGCCTCCGCGGCTGCCGCCCGAGCGCCCAGCAGCAGCAACAGCTTCAGTCGGCGAATGTCGCTCTCATCGCGACCGGCGGCATGGGCGATATCCACCAGTTGTTTACGATGATCAAATGCAAACACGCATAGTTCCTGCCATGCCTGCCTGCGGGTAGTCACGCGGTGCAGATGATTCAACCGCTGATCTTTATCCGGCCGCGGAACCGATTTCTCACGCGACAGGTAGTCGTCCAGTTCAAGCCGGGTCGGCATCGCCGGCGCACAACCAAGGCGGGATACCACCAGCGCGCCGCAGGCATTGGCGTAACGGCAGGCTTGCTCCCATCCTTCATCATTGAGGTAGCCGCGCAACAGACCGGACATAAAGGCATCCCCCGCCCCCAGCACATTCAGCACGTCCACCCGGACGCCGCTGTAAAGCGCCACCTCGTCCCAACCGGCCGGAATCGCCGCTTCAAACACCGAACACCCCTGCGCGCCTCGCTTGCAGACCAGCGTTGCCTGACTCACCTGACGGACATTGCGCAAGGCGGTCAGCGTATCGGTGCTGCCGCCGGCAATATGAAATTCCTCTTCGGTACCGACAATCAAGTCAAAATGGTGCAGCACCTCCTGTAATTCACGGGTAACCCGTTCGGAAGGAATGAAACGGGTTTCACCATCGCCAAGCGCGGTGAGTCCCCAAAGCACCGGCCGATAATCGATATCCAGCGCCCGACGCAAGCCATGACGCCGGGCGTATTCCAGCGCTTTGATCACCGCGGCGCGGGTATTGGGATGGGAGAGATGGGTGCCGGTGATGGCCACCGCCCGGCTGGAGGCGATATACTCCTCGTCGATATCTTGCGGACTCAGCGCCATATCCGCGCAGTTATCACGGTAGAAAATCAACGGAAAGGTCTCCTGATCCTTCACGCCTAAAATCACCAGCGCCGTCAGCCGCTGTTTATCGGTAATGAGGCAGCGGGTATCCACGCCGGCGCGCTGTAGCTCCTCGCGCAGAAAGCGCCCCATATGTTCATCGCCCACCCGCGACAGCATACCGGACCTAAGCCCCTGAACCGCGGTGCCATAAGCGACATTGCCCGACGATCCGCCCAGATATTTGGCAAAGGAGCTCATATCCTCCAGTCGGGAACCGATTTGTTGTCCATACAAATCGAGCGCGATGCGCCCGATGCAAATGACGTCAAGCGTTTTCTGCCGCGGCGCTGTACCCATAATATCCATCCCCCATCGATAAAATGCTTGCAAACATTATGAGGAATAAAAATTTCATTTTCAATCACATTAAAATTAACAACTTCATTAAAAACGCAATCTTGCGCTTCCATCGACGAATAATGATCATAATTAAATGATATTGCTGGCTATTTTAAATAGCACTCAGCCTACTGTTCAATATGCGCAACGCAATGAATAAAAATACATGATATTGTTTTTAATTGGATTTAATAAAAAACTCATTTCCTGTTTTCCCTGAAATTCGTCAAAAAAATAGAAATTTCATTTTTTGATCCACCTCCCACAAATGGAATTTTTATTCTGAATTTTGTTTTTATAAAACATTAGCCATCTATAATGCCGTCAGTAGCGCACCATGAGTTGAACGTTATGCGGCGCCTGACGGCAGAGGGCGAAAAACGAGTCGGAAGCGGTCGCCGGACGGAAAAAACAGCGGGTAGACACGTTCAAGCAAGCAGCAGGGCTACATGGCGGCGTATGACAAATGCAAAGAGAGCTTTATTAAATTATGGAGTGAATAGATATGCCTACAGTGAAAACATTACAGTACTTGGTTGGCGGCAGCTGGCTCGATTCCAAAACCACGCGCTTTATGGACGTGAGGAATCCCAGTACCGGCGAAGTGATCGCCAACGCGCCCTGCTGCACCAAAGATGAAGTCAATGCCGCCATTGCCGCCGCGCGTAAAGCTTTCCCTGCCTGGTCAAATACCCCGGCGATCAAACGCGCGCAGATCATGTTTCAGGTACGCGAACTGCTGATTAAACATGAAGAACGCCTGACGGAACTGGTCGCCAGAGAAAACGGCAAGGCCTGGGGCGATGCCCAGGGCGACGTACTGAAAGCCAAAGAGGGAACCGAACTGGCCTGCTCGATTCCGACACTTCTGGCCGGCGAAAGCCTTATGGATGCATCGGCAGGCATCGACACCACCCTCTATCGTGAACCGATAGGCGTATTTGCCGGCATCGTGCCATTCAATTTCCCCGCCATGATCCCCATGGGCTGGATGGCCCCGCTATGTATCGCCTCCGGCAATACCATGGTGATCAAGGCGGCCAGCATGACGCCGATAACCTGCATGGAAATCGCCAAGCTTTATCAGGAAGCCGGCGTGCCGGACGGCGTCATTAATATTGTGACCTGCTCGCGCAACGAGGCCGATCTGTTCCTGACGCATCCCGATGTCAACGGCGTTTCTTTCGTCGGTTCGACACCGGTGGGGCTGCAAGTTTACGCCAAAGCGGCGGCGCACGGTAAACGCGTTCAGGCGCTGTGCGAGGCCAAAAACCACGCTCTGGTGCTGGCGGATGCGCCGATATCCCGTACCGCGGCCGGCATTATCAATGCCGCCTTCGGCTGTGCGGGAGAACGCTGTATGGCGCTGCCGGTCATCGTGGTTCAGGAAGAAATCGCCGATCGGCTGATTGCGGCGATATTGGAAAAAGCGAAAACGCTGAAGGTCGGCCCCGGTTACCTCAAAGAAACGGATATGGGGCCGGTTATCTCGGCGGAACATAAAAAATCGGTAGAAAACTGGATAACCCAGGGAATAGAACAAGGCGCCGAACTGGTACTGGATGGCCGAGGCTATAAGGTGGATGGCTTTGAGAACGGTTATTACGTCGGCCCGACGCTGTTTGATCGCGTCACCGAGGAGATGAGTATCGGTACCGAGGAAATTTTCGGCCCGGTTCTCTGTTTTAAACGCGTTAAAGACTTTGAGGAAGGTCTGCGCATCATGAACCAGAATCCGCTCGCCAATGGTTCGGTGATTTTTACGCAGAATGGTCATTATGCCCGGGAATTCCAGAAGCGTACCCACGGCGGCATGGTGGGCATCAACGTGGGCATTCCGGTGCCGGTCGGCGTATTCCCCTTCTCCGGTCATAAAAACTCATTTTTTGGCGATCTTCACTGCCTGGGAAAAGACGGCATGCGCTTTTATACCGAAACCAAATGCGTCACCAGCCGCTGGTTTGATGAAGAAGAGCGTAAACGTGAAAAGGTGGATTCCTGGGACGGCACGATTTAATCGCGCAGTCGATTGGGTTCAGCATTGCGGGCGGTCATTCGGCCGCCCCGTCTGTCGACCCGTTTGCGAATGAGACTATCCGCCCCCTTAACTTAAGGCTTCGCCTGAATTGTGCGACGACGTTCGCCAACACCCGCGACTCGCTTTATCCCAGCACTCGAAACGGCGGCATGGCGTTGATTTGAACAGGAGGATTATGTGAGCACACTATTATCAAAGTACCATACAAAGGATGCCGGCGGGCGAATCCAACACATAACCCCGGCCAACGCCGGCTGGCGCTATGTCGGTTTTGACGCCTACCTGCTTAAACAAGGAGAGACGCTAAATATCGATAGCGACGGGCAGGAACTTTGTCTGGTATTGGTGGCCGGCATCGCCACCATCGCCACCCGCTATGCCGAATTCAGCGATATCGGCAAACGCATGAGCCCTTTTGAACGTATACCGCCCTATTCAGTTTACATACCCCATCACGATCGGGCGCATGTCGTTGCGCAGACTGATTTGGAGCTGGCGATTTGCCAGGCGCCCGGCCAGGGCCATTTACCCGCGCGGCTGATAGCGCCGGGTGACGTCGGGGTCGAACAACGGGGCAAGGGACGCAATAAACGGCTGGTTCATAATATCCTGCCGGAAACCGATCCGGCGGATAGCCTGCTGGTGGTAGAGGTATTTACCGCGGAAGGGGATACCAGCTCCTACCCCAGTCATAAGCATGATACGGAAAACTCGGCGCATGAAACCTATCTGGAAGAGACCTATTATCACCGTCTCGATCCGGCGCAGGGCTTTTGCCTGCAACGGGTTTACACCGATGACCGCTCGCTTGACGAATGCTTGCCGGTCTACGACCGCGACGTCGTAAAAGTCCCGCGCGGCTATCACCCGGTAGCCACCCTCGCGGGTTACGACAGCTATTATCTGAATGTTATGGCGGGCCCGGTGCGAAAATGGCAGTTTAGCTGGGAAAACGATCACGCCTGGATCAATTCCGCGGAATATCCCAAAAAAGCCTAGCGCCCTCAAACGAATACGGCGTGTAGCCTTGGCCAGAGGGCGCGCAAGCCATCATGCCCGGCAGCATTATTCGATTTTCTGAGTATTGTGGGTCGGGCTGGTGGCGCTTTGCATCGCAAGAGACAGCATCAGCGTCTGGGACAGGCACATCGAGGAGATTTGGGAACGGAACCCGTCGACCTGCGCTTCGCGCACGACAAAGCAGACTTCACTGAAGGCGGCCAACGGGCTGACCAAACTGTCGGTAATGGCAATTTGCTGGGCGCCGCTTTTCGCCCCCATAGAAACCAGCTCCACCACTTCCTGCGCGTAGGGCGAATAGCTGATGGCGATCACCACGTCATCAGGCTGCACCATGCTCAGCTGTTCGGTAAACATGCCGCCCAATCCGTCGATAAGAAAAGCGCGGCGTTCCAGATGCCGCAAGGCATAGGTCAAATAAGAGGCGATACTGAAGGATCGGCGTAGTCCGATAACATAGATGGTGTTGGCGTTCGCCAGAAGTTTCACCGCCCGGGACAAATCCTCTTCTTTAATTTGTCCCGACAGTTGCTGTAACGCCATACTGTTGACCATGCTGAACATACTCAGTATCTCCATCGGCGTTTCCGGCGCATCGGCTTCTTTACCGGCCGACTGACGAAATAGCCGAGCGCGCTCAGTATAGCTGACGGTATCTTCCATGATATGTTGACGAAATACCTGTTTCATTTCATTGAAGCCGTCAAAGCCGAACGCATTGGCGAAACGAATCAGCGTCGAGGGAGGAACATCGGCCTTTTCAGCGATGGAGGCGATAGTATCGAAAGGAATACTGCTGCTGTTATCCAGCATATAGCGCGCGACCTGCTTTAATCGCTTACTGAGCGAGTCGTAGCGGTTACGTATATCATCCTGCAGTGACGAAAGCTGGGAAGAAGAAGTTGTCATGAAAGCGGCACACCATGAATTTCAAGCAAAAGCGCTGACGTTGATTATTACGATTGAAAAATTCAAATCAACCTATTATTGAAAATATTTCGTCATTTTAGTAGATACATCAAGCTCGCGCCGATGAAAGAGCCGCCAAAAGCGCTCAGGTTCAGCCAGCTGTCGGCCGTGAAATCACGCTACCAATATTTGATCTTTATCTCATAAATGGAATTAATATTCCATAACTTTATTTTTTGAACAATAAAATCCTTATAATGATGCCATGACTTCATGACCCGATTAATCACGACATTATCACCCGGAGTCTTTCTCGGATCCCTCTATGACCGGCGGTTATCCCGGTCTATGGGATTTTCCTCAGGGCAGGAGCAACGGAAGGGAAATATGAACAACATCAGATTAACCGTGGCGCAAGCGCTGGTGCGTTTTTTAGATAATCAATATGTCGAGATTGACGGCATAGAAACCAAATTCATTAAAGGCATTTTCGCCATCTTCGGCCACGGCAATGTCCTGGGGCTTGGGCAGGCTTTGGAGCAGGATTGCGGGCAACTGCATATCCATCAGGGCCGTAATGAACAAGGCATGGCTCATGCGGCCATCGGTTACGCCAAACAGTCTTTACGCCGACAGATATACGCCTGTAGCTCTTCAGTCGGTCCCGGCGCCGCCAATATGATTACGGCGGCGGCCACCGCCACCGCCAACCGTATTCCCCTGCTATTGCTGCCCGGTGATGTTTATGCCACCCGTCAGCCCGATCCGGTACTGCAACAGATTGAACAATCTTATGATCTCAGCATCAGCACCAACGACGCCTTTCGCACCGTGAGCAAATACTGGGATCGAATCTCCCGCCCGGAGCAATTGATGAGCGCCTGCATCAACGCGTTACGCGTGCTGACCGACCCGGCGGAAACCGGCGCGGTCACGCTCTCTCTGCCGCAGGATGTCCAGGGAGAGGCCTATGATTATCCAGATTATTTTTTCCAGAAACGGGTTCACCGCATCGAGCGCCGCCAGCCGACGGCAGCGATGCTGGACGAAGCAAAGGCGTTATTATTAGATAAAAGCAAACCGTTGCTGATTTGCGGCGGCGGCGTGCAATATTCCGACGCCGCGCAGGCGCTGAGGGATTTTGCCGAACGCTACCGCATCCCCTTAGCCGAAACGCAGGCCGGAAAAGGCGCGCTGCTTTCCGACCACCCGTTGAACGTCGGCGGTATCGGCGAAACCGGTACGCTGGCCGCCAATCTACTGGCCAGGGAAGCCGATTTAATTATTGGCGTCGGCACCCGTTATACCGATTTCACCACCTCCTCGAAATGGCTTTTCCAGAATCCTGCGGTGTCATTTTTGAATCTGAATATCAATCGCTTCGACGCCTTCAAGCTCGACGGTTGCCAGGTCACGGCGGACGCACGCGCGTCACTGCGTGCCCTCACGCAATCTCTGGCGTCGGAAGACTGGCTCGCCGACTGGGGCGAGCGCGTAAACGAAGTACGGAGCCAATTGCAAGCGGAACGAAAACGCGTTTATGCCATTAATTACACCGGCGATGATTTTGTACCTGAAGTCAACGATGTGCTGGATCATAAGTCCGTCTTTGCCGAATTCAACCGTATTACCGGCTCGCTGCTGACCCAGAGCCGGGTGTTGGGCATCGTCAATGAAACCATTCCGGCAGATGCGGTGATCGTCGCCGCCTCGGGCAGCCTGCCGGGAGATTTACAACGCATCTGGCGTACCTGCGCCTCCCAGGGCTATCACGTGGAATACGGTTACTCCTGTATGGGATACGAGGTCAACGCGGCGCTGGGCGTGAAAATGGCCGTGCCGAACCGGGAGGTATTCGCGCTGGTGGGCGATGGCGCCTTTATGATGTCGCATTCCGAACTGGTCACATCGATTCAGGAAGGATGTAAAATCAACGTGTTGCTGTTTGACAATATGACCAACGGCTGCATCAACAACCTACAGCTGGGACACGGAATGCAAAGTTTCTTCACCGAATTCCGCTTCCGGGATAAATCGCCATCCCGGCTGGACGGCGCCTTTGTACCGGTGGACTTCGCGAAAATCGCCGAGGGGTACGGCTGTAAAAGCTATCGGGTCACGACGGTCGAAGAGTTACATTACGCGCTGGAAGATGCAAGACGGCAAACCATCTCGACGCTGATCGATATCAAAGTGTTGCCGAAAACCATGATCCACGGTTATTTCAGCTGGTGGCGAGTCGGTGGCGCGCAGGCGTCCAACAGCGCCAGTATACAGGCCGTCGCTCAAGCGCTGGCGGAGAACATCGACAAAGCCCGCCGATACTGAGTAGCTGCGGCACGCAGCTTCGCTGACAATGCCGACGGCGGCAACCGAAGATGCGGCGCCAAGCGATATAGGACGATGGCGTTCAAATCTACTTAGGCGGTTTTTCCCGGCGGCCCATAACTAAGCCCATCAGAATTCGTGAGGGGCATTCGGCCCCTCACCTCAGGCCGACCATGGGCGGCTAAATGGGTGAGCGCTGAACTTTTCCCTATCCCACCATATGACGGGACTCTGCGTTGTTCAGAACGACAATGCTTTGTCCCGCGACTTGCGTTAGACAACGTATCAATGACAAAAAATAAAATAAAAATTTTATAAAAAAAACGATAGAATTTTAATTTTTAAAAAGATAAACCAAAAAAAATATCACCCTGATTGAATCTGCTTATTTAACTTCATTTATTTAACAATTCACCCTGGCCTTTCAAGTAACGTCGATTCGTAAAAAACAAAAAAATAAAAAATAATCAAATCTAACCATATGGTTATACAAAAACTACCTGCACCACGTCGCGCAAAATCAGAGGGGAATACCGTATTGGATGTAAAAAAGATTTAGCAATATATGATCCTCATCTCAAAATGGAATATTAATTCCACACAAATATATAATGAAAGATATACTCTTTCGCAAGACTACTAATACTCAGCATCGACATCCGCCCCGATTCCGTTTTTCTGTAAGGCTATCGGACTACGCGGTTTTACACATTATACGTTGAGCAAAACATCGCTCTACGGGAGGACGATCATGACGCTGAAAGCAGGCGCGACCGCAGCCAGAGCCATTAGCCGGGAAGCTATCCGCCGCCACGGCGGCATCGTGCCCCGGGCAACAGTGGTTAAGCGTGCCTGCGTCGCATCGCCAAAAAATTCGCGAATGGCTGATCGTCTCCTTACCGTCGCTTTCCGTTTTCCATCGACGTCAAATCGCAATGCCTTTTTGTTACGCGCAACGAGCAGGCGTGTGGAATATTTTTTCTATTATCGCTCTATTCAAGGTGTTCATATCATGGATAAAAACAAAGTCAAACTCGCCATTGCCCCCATCGGCTGGACAAATGACGACATGCCCGATTTAGGAAAGGAAAATACATTCCAGCAAACGGTCAGTGAAATGGCGCTGGCTGGTTTTACCGGCAGCGAAGTCGGCAGTAAATATCCGCGAGATCCCAACGTTCTGAAACCAATGCTGGATATACGCGGCATACAAATCTGCAATGCCTGGTTCAGCACCTTTTTTGCTGACGGCCAAAAAGCCAAAACCATCGATGAATTTATTACTCACCGGGATTTTCTTCATGACCTGGGAGCCAAAGTCATTGGCTGTTCCGAGCAGTCGCGCAGTACACAGGGAACGCCGAAACCGGTACAGGACGGCAAACCCGTCTTTAGCGATGAAGAGTGGCGGCTGGTGGCCGACGGCTACAACGCATTAGCGGATCTCGCCGCTGAAAAAGGGATGACCGTCGGCCTACATCACCATATGGGCACCGGTATTCAAACGGCACAAGAGATCGATCGCTTCATGGATCTGGTGGATAACGACGTTTACCTGCTGTATGACACCGGCCATGCCTACTACTCGGAAGGCTCGCAGGAAGCGATGCTGCAAATTCTGGCAAGATACCTGCCGCGTATTAACCACGTCCATTTAAAAGATGTACGGGATACGGTGGTGACCGAGGTCCGTAACCACAAGCTGAGCTTTCTCGACGGCGTAAAAAAAGGGACGTTTACCGTACCGGGCGATGGGGTTATTGATTTCAAACCGGTCTTTAAACTACTGGACGATTTTGGTTATGAAGGATGGATGGTCGTGGAAGCCGAACAAGATCCCGCTAAGGCCAACCCCTTCGAATATGCCGTAAAGGCCAGGCGCTATATCCATGAGGTCGCCGGCATTTAATAACGATGGATGACGTCACCGCAAGGCGTAAAGCGCCTTGCGGCTATTGGCTGCCCGCCGTGGGTTTTGCGGGTTAAATAAAAAATAGTACAGAGAGCCACTTATGAAAGACATCAAAATTGGATTAGTCGGTACGGGTTATATCGGGCGCTGTCACGCGATAGCCTATGCGCAGGCCCCCACTGTTTTTCCATTAAAGGGAAGAGTAGTGAAAGAAATGCTGGCGGAAATAAATGAAGAGGTGGCGGAGAAAAAAGCAAAAGACTTTGGTTTTAATCGCCATACGGGAGACTGGCGCCGACTGGTCAGCGATCCGCAAATCGACGTCGTCGATATCTGCGTACCCAATTTCCTCCATAAGCAAGTCGCGCTGGAGGCCATCAAACACGGCAAACACGTCTACAGTGAAAAACCGCTGGCACTGACGGCCGCCGATGCCGGAGAAATGGTGAACGCCGCCCGCGAGGCGAAGGTCAAAACCCTGGTGGGCTTTAACTACATGAAAAACCCGGCAGCGCAATTAGCCAGGCAAATTATTGAAAATGGTGAAATTGGCGAGGTTGTTCATTTTTACGGCACCCACAATGAGGATTATTTAGCCAGTCCTGAAACGCCGATTGACTGGCATTGCAAGCGGGCATTGGCCGGCTTGGGCGCGTTGGGCGATCTTGCCGCGCATATCGTTAATATGGCCCATTATCTTATCGGCAATATCAGCGAAGTCGCCGGCGATATGGCAACCGTTATTGCCGAACGCCCCGATCCGCTCGACCCCGAAAAACGGGTAAAGGTGGAAAATGAGGACCAGGCGAGTGCGCTAATCCGTTTTGAGTCCGGCGTCATGGGGGTGATTGAAACCTCCCGCATCGCCAGCGGCAGCAAAATGGGATTAACTTATGTGGTCACAGGAACCAAGGGCTCAATTACCTATACCCAGGAAAGAATGACCGAGTTAAAACTCTATCGCCATGATGAGCCGGTGGAAAGACAGGGTTTCAAAACGATTTTGGTCGGACCGTCTCATCCTGACTATGCCCCCTTCTGCGTTTCTGCCGGCCATGGCTTTGGCTTCAATGATCAAAAAACCATTGAGATAAGGGACCTGATTAACGGTATTGCCGCTGGCGACAAAATGTGGCCCGATTTTGAAGAAGGGCTAAGGGTTTCCCAAGTGTTGGAGGCTATTGCCCTATCAGCCCTGGAGCGCCGATGGATTAAAATTTAACCTCTGGAAAACGTAAAAGGATCAATACAGTAAACCGCGTCTTCTTTAGCAAGAAGATTAATATAAAAACTTTTATAAAAGTTATTCCCCTTATATAAATCAATTAGACAAAAAATTCACCGTGCCGGGAAATACCTCATAACATTTAATTTAGCGAGTATAAAAATCAGTAATATAAATATCTTAAAAAGATTCCCGGCATCACCTGGCTAACTGAGTTAAAAGGTAAACACATGTCGCTAACAATGGATCTCAATCTACAGCAAAGAAAACGATTGCACCAAATAACCTTAGTCGCCACATTCGGCGGTTTGCTCTTTGGTTATGATACCGGCGTTATTAATGGCGCGTTCCCCTCTCTGAAAGAAAATATGGCGCTCACACCGACAACCGAGGGGCTTGTCATGAGCGTTCTTTTATTCGGGGCGGCGATAGGCAGCATCTGTGGCGGCAAACTGGCCGATTATTTTGGCCGACGAAAATATTTATTGTATTTATCATTTGCTTTTTTATTCGGCGCCATGATGTCCGCACTATCACCCAATATCACCAGCCTATTATTCGCCAGATTTTTACTTGGCTATGCCGTGGGGGGAGCATCGGTTACCGCGCCCGCCTTTATCTCCGAAATTGCGCCAACCGAAAGGCGAGGCAAGCTCACGGGCTTAAATGAAGTGGCGATAGTCATCGGCCAATTAGCCGCTTTTGCGATTAACGCCGTCATTGGTTATATCTGGGGTCACCTCCCTAATGTTTGGCGGTATATGCTAATCATTCAGGCAATACCGGCCATGGGGTTACTTATTGGCATGTGGCGTTCGCCGGAAAGTCCCCGTTGGTTAATTAGCAACAATCGCCGGGAAGAGGCACTAGCCATATTAAAACAAATTCGTCCGGTAGAAAGAGCAGTCAAGGAGTTTGAGGACATCGTAACGTTGATTAATATCGAAGCGGAAAAGAAGATGCATACGCAAGGAACCCTGTCGATTATTTTCAACACTCCCTGGATATTCAAATTACTGCTGGTGGGTATCGCCTGGGCGGCGCTCCAGCAAACAACTGGGGTAAATGTTATTATGTATTACGGCACGGAAATACTGCGGACCTCCGGATTTTCCGAAAGAATGGCATTGATATGCAACGTATTGAACGGTGTATTCTCCGTCGGCGGCATGCTTGTCGGCGTGATATTTCTGGTTGACCGGTTCAAAAGGAAAACGCTGATTATTTCAGGTTTCGCCCTCATGGCGACATTACATTTGATCATCGCCATTGCTGACTACACGCTTGTCGGCGACATGAAGGCTACGGCCATCTGGCTGCTGGGCGCATTATTCGTCGGCGTGATGCAAGGTACGATGGGTTTTCTTACCTGGGTGGTATTAGCTGAACTTTTCCCATTAAAAATCCGCGGATTATCCATGGGTATTTCAGTATTTTTCATGTGGATCATGAATGCCATCGTCAGCTATTTGTTCCCGGTGCTTCAGGCAACATTGGGTTTAGGTCCGGTATTCCTGATTCTTGCGGTGATCAACTATCTGGTTATTCTATTTGTCGTCTTCGCGTTACCAGAAACGTCAAATAAATCACTAGAGCAGTTAGAAGAAGAACTGTCTTCATGAACCGAGTAAAAGCCACGATCGCGAAAAAAGAACCCCGTTAAAAACCCAGCATAGCATGAATACTGAAAAAACAAGGCTCAGGATGAGCCAGGTAATAATATCGACAGCAATACTGTCAGCAACATAAAACAGACATATCGCACAGGAGACAGGTCATGATAGATAATATTTCACTCGATAATCTTCATTTAGGCTGCCAGGCAAAAAACAAAGCGGAAGTGTTATCAATGGTAGGTCACGCATTTAAAGAAAAAGGATATGTCAGCCAGGATTGCATCGTTTTTCTCAATGAAAGGGAGCGGCAGGTATCCACATTCCTGGGTAATGGCATTACCCTGCCTCACCTGCCGAAATCAGCCACCAATATCATTGTTAAAAAAGGCATTGAGATTTTTCAATTTCCCGATGGCGTTATTTGGGACAGAAGCAACGTCATGTTTATTGCCATTGGCGTTATTGCTAAAGAAAAGCAGCATATTGATGTACTAAAACAAATCGCATCAATTTTCAGTGATGAAATCATTGCCAACGCGCTCTCTCTCATTTCAAATAAACAGGATTTTCTTCGTATTCTTAACCGAGGCTAATTGTCTTACCGCAAGTATTTGGATTGCTGGATAAAATGTCATCGTGTTGAACAGCGAACAAGATAACCCTTCAATGGGTAGGGCGAGCTCAGAGCTGCGGGTAATAAAGTCAATGCTCATGCGACTTGATGTATCAGCCAACATAGCATCCTTATTTGAAGCTGTTAGTACGTCATGCTAAACCGACCAGGATACGCAAACTCGTTATTAGTCGCGACAACGTTAATTGCCGGTTTGGGATGGATTTTAGCCAACGCGTCGCTTGATGCATCGCTCATTGGATTAAATGGTTCAGGCCGCCGTTCTCACTGAACGACGCATGACTTCAGCCAGCAGCATCGTCACCACAACGGAAGCGGCGAAAGCCAGGGAAAACGTCGCCACTAGTCCTATTTTAAGCAGCAGCTCTCTGATGGTCACATAGAACACGATAACGCCCAATGCGCTCACCGCATTGCCGCGCACCACGGCCGCCATGTCACTTCGACCGCCCTGCGCATGGGCAAATACCGTTAACGGCCACGCAATCACCGGAACCGGCGAAAGAATGCCGCTGACATGCGGGCCGAGAATGTGCGCCGAGCCGGTAATAGCGAAAAGCATCGCCGTTGACGTCAGCATACGCATAGGGATATCCCAAAACGGCGCCGACGCTTTGGTGACCTTCCGCTCCAGCCGACCAGTGATGCGCACGATGGTCGCGATCGCCGCCAAGCTGATGAAAATCGCCCCTACTGGCGAACCGGAAACCAGTAACAGCAGGGAGATGACAACAAAAAAGATCACCGCGCTGATGCAGGCTGCTGAAACGACCAACCAGCGAGTGATAATCAGATAGAAAAGGTAGGTCAGCAGCACGGCCGACAGGCCCGACAGCGCACCGGAGGCGGCCTGAGTCGCAAACTGAGGTCCCTGCTCAATAGCCAGAAACAGCGCCACCGGACCAGACGTCAACGGCATGCCGGAGAGTAACCCACCGACGAATCCACCCCACCTTCTTACCGCCAAAGATACGGCAAGCATCAGAACGGGTGTTACCATCAGTTTAATCGCTAATATATCCAAATGAGACATCTCCCGGCATTGACATATAGATAAAACGCTGGACCTCGATTGGGTTCACGTTTTTCGACTGTATCAGGAAGCCTGAATATGTAAATGCAAAAGTAGAACCGCAAAGCGGAGGTAACAAAGGGTGTTTAATCAACCACTGGACGACATAACTTAAAAAAGCACTGGCTAGAAGTGTGGGGATTAAATATATTGCACCCTATATTCGAACAAACATTCATTTACAGAGTTGAATCAAGGTATGATTAAAAAGTGGCCTGCATTCATCCTGTTCTTACTGTCGATCGTCATTGTTTCAGCCAAGGCGGCGGTGTCCAGTATAGAATATAAGATGTCGCAGGTACCGGCAGACAAGGTTTATCAGACCGTTGCAGGTATTATCAGTTATTCACACTGGCCGGTACCAGATAAAATCCCCACGCTGTGCGTATTTTCATCAGCTCATTTTTTATCCGCATTAACCACCCCGACGACAAAAACGCCGATTTTCAATGCCGTGGTGCTGGAAAATAGTCATGATATCCCCCCTTCACGCTGTGATGCCGTGTATTTTGGCCGAGAGTCGGAAGCTGAACAGTCAAAAATTACCGAACAACTCCCAGATTATCCGTTATTGACCATCGCCGAGCAAAATAAGGAATGTACCAGGGGCAGCGCGTTTTGTCTGGTGTTCTCCAACGAAACCATCAGTTTTTCCGTTAATTTGGACGCATTATCTCGAACTGGTATCAGGGTCACTCCTGAGGTTTTAATTCTCGCACGCCCAAAGAATGAACATCATGAATAATAACGGCATTTTTACTTCCCATAAGGTAAGAAAAATAACCTTCAGGTCTGCCCTGACCCGTATCAATGCCGTAACCATCATTATTACGATGATGGTCTCATGGATGTTGATTACTACCGCCTCACTGGTTTCCCTTAAGCAATATACGGAAAAAAGTCTGCAGGTTCTGGCTTATACATTAAGTCAAAGCGTAGAAGCCGCGGTGGTATTTCAGGATGGTCTGGCCACAAAAGAAATATTAGAGAACCTTGGCCGGCAGGGGCAGTTCAGCGTAGCTACGGTCACCGATGTTCAGGGAAGAGTATTGACTGAATGGCGTTCAGACAATAGCCATGCTCTGGAACATCAGGACAGGATGATTATTCACTGGATATTTCCACATTCGGTTATTCAGCCTATTTATCATCGCGGAGAGCAGGTCGGTAATATAGAGATCTCCGGAGCGGATGAGACGATTAAGCAGTTTGTTTACTTCTCCTTGATCACGCTGACTCTGTGCATAATTTTAGCGTCCGTGCTGGCGATATTTATTTCCCGCCGCCTGCATAACGGGCTGATTTTCGACCTGCAAAATATTACCGATGTGGTGCATGACATCAGAGAAAATCGTAACTTTTCCCGCAGGGCGCCAGGCGGGGAAATCATGGAAATTGACACATTGAGTAAAGACTTCAATAGTTTAATTGAAGAAATCGAGCATTGGCAAAGTCAGATGCTAAAAGAAAATGACTCTCTGCTGAAAAGCTCGCGTCGCGACTCGCTGACAGGATTAGCCAACAGAGCGGCATTCTGTAGTACGCTGGAAAGCCTGTTACGAGATGGAACCAACAAATCTCAGCTGGCTTTACTTTTTATTGATTGCAACGACTTTAAGCAAGTTAACGATACCTATGGACATGCCGCAGGCGATGACGTTCTTGTTACCATCGCCAATCGTTTATTACAATGCGTGGGTAAAGCATCGCTGCCCGCACGATTGGGCGGCGATGAATTTGCCCTATTTATTTTTTCTAAAACCACAGACAGATATCTTATTGAAGCAACGATACAAAAAATCAATACAATAATGAGCGAGCCCATTTGTTTGCCCGGCGACGTTAATATCCAAATGACGTTAAGTATCGGTGTCGCCATCGCAGATGATAACTCAACGTTAAAATCACTCATGGAAGATGCGGATAAACATATGTATTTGGAAAAACAGAATTATCGTAATAACTGATCATAATAACGGGATACTTATGAAAGTCGGCTTTCTGGCAGTTTTGACATTAATCACAGCACTGGGAATTACCGGGTGTCAGTCTCCAAGACAAGCATTTACCCCGGAACAAATTTCCGCATTACAGTCACAAGGCTTTAAAAGCACCTCGGATGGTTGGGCATTAGGTCTTTCCGAAAAGATATTATTTGAAAATAATCAGTCCACGCTCACCACGCAGAGCAAAGAGGCCATAACGAAGATTGCCACTGCGCTCTCCTCGGTCGGCTTGCGTCATGCCAGACTGGACGGCCACACCGACAATAATGGCGAGAGCAGCTATAACCAGGCACTGTCGTTAAAACGCGCCGATACCGTTGCGGATGCTTATGCGCAAAGCATTCAAATACCGCGCAGCAACCTGACGACCCAGGGATTAGGCGACAAGTATCCCGTTGCCAGCAACAGCACTTCGCAAGGTCGGGCGGAAAATCGCCGCGTATCCATTGTTATCACCGCCCCTTGATTTTGGGGGCTAAACACGGCAATCGCCGAATAGCCAACAGGCGCCAATGTTCGCTTACTCCAGGCAGCCTATTCTTCACCGACCAGATTGCCGAACAGCGTGGCGATGCCGAATACCGCCAGTAATAAGCTGGCGGTGGAAGGTGAAAATCCGGCCATCCCCGTCAGAATCGGCGTAATAAAAGTAAAGGTGAAGAAGCTGGCGCCGCCCCCCAAAACCGTGACGCTCATCATCATCAGGATCGCCGGTTGTCTCAATGCGTTAAACTGCGTAAAGGATTGCCCGCGCGTGCCGCAGGGAACGGCCAGATAACAGGTTTCACCGCCGTGTTCCGCCATCGACCGGAATTAGCGGCGATAGGCCAGAGAACGCACGACGCGATCGCCAAAAGACTGTACCAACTGCACCAATATCACCAGAACAATAACCGTCCCCGCCATCACCTGGTCGTTAAAACGCTGGTAACCATAGCGGATAGCCAGATCGCCCAAGCCGCCGCCGCCGATAACCCCGGCCATGGAAGAAAAGCCGATCAGCATCACCACCGTCAGGGTAACGCCGGCCAGAATCGCGGGCAGCGCCTCCGGCAGCAGCACTTTGCTGACCACATGCCAGGCGGTTCCCCCCATGGAAAGAATCGCTTCAACCCGGCCTCGGTCGACCTCATCCAACGCATTCTCCACCACGCGTGAAAAGAAGGGAAATGCGCCGATGGTGATCGGTACCACCGCCGCTGTGCTACCCAGCGTCGTTCCCACGATCAGACGCGTCAGCGGGATCAGCGCAATCAGCAGCACCACAAACGGCAGCGAACGCCCGATGTTGATGATGCCGCCAAGCACGCGATTTATCCACGGCAGCGGCAATACGCCATTGTGCCGGCTGATAAATAGCACCACCCCAACAGGCAAACCGATGAGTATCGTGAATAACGCCGCCAGTCCCACCATATACAGCGTTTCCAGCGTGGCATTCAGCATTAGAGAATAAAAATCGTCCCAGCTCAGGCGACTTTGCATAACCGGATATCCTCCACGCCATGACGCTGCAAAAAAGCCCGTTCGGCCGCATAATCCGGTAATAAGGCCTTACGCAGCCGGGAATCAGGGTTGGAGAGCAGCGCTCGCAGCGAACCGCTCTCAATCACCCGTCCCGCTTCCAGCTGCGCCGCGTGATCGCAGATGGCCTTGACCACCGCCAATTCATGGGTAATCAGAACAATCGTTAACCCCAGTTGACGATTGATGTCCTTCAGTAAAGAGAGCACCGATTCCGTCGTTTCCGGGTCGAGGGCGCTGGTGGCTTCGTCGCACAACAGATACTGCGGCCGCGCCGCCAGCGCGCGGGCAATGCCGACCCGCTGTTTCTGTCCGCCGGAGAGCTGCGACGGATACGCCCGCGCCTTGTCGCTCAGTCCCACCAGCGCCAGCAACTCTTTTACCCTGGACGCTCGTTCAACGCTGGCGACGCCGGCGATTTCCAGCGGAACCGCCACGTTATCCTGAACATTGCGGGCATGCAGCAGATTAAAATGCTGGAAAATCATCCCGGTACGCTGGCGATGCCGGCGCAGTTGCTGCGCCGACAGCGTGGTGATATCCCGCTCGTCCATCAGGATACGGCCCGAGGTGGGCCGTTCCAGCAGATTAAGGCAGCGGATCAGGGTGCTTTTTCCCGCGCCGCTACGGCCCAAAATGCCGTAAACCGCGCCATCCGGAATGGTTAGCGAGACATTATCCAGCGCTGGTCGGACGCCTTCAGCGTAACGTTTACCCAGCCGCTCAATAACAATCATTATGGCTTCCCTGCCGTTGGAATCACCGAGCCGTGGTAACGGCTATTGATGAAGTCCGCGATCTGACTGGACTCCAGATCTTTCGCCAATTGCTTAATGCGCGGGTCGTCCTTCAGCGCCGGCGTCGTCACCAAAATATTGGCGTACGGGTTGTTGTCGGCGTTTTCCAGCCCGAGTGAATCTTTCGCCGGCTCCAGACCGGCTTCCAACGCATAGTTGCCATTGATGACCGCCAGATCGACATCGTCGAGCGAACGCGGAAGCTGCGGCGCTTCAATTTCCGTAATCTTCAGATTTTTAGGATTTTCAGCAATGTCCTTCGGCGTCGCCTGATCTTTCGCCGGATCGTTATAGCCGCTCTTCAGCTTGATCAATCCCTGACTTTGCAACAGGTAGAGCGCCCGGCTGAGGTTGGTTACGTTATTCGGCACCGCCACCGTGGCATTATTCGGCACCTCGTTCAGCGTTTTATGCTTTCGGGAATAGAGCCCCAGCGGTTCGATATGCACCGTCGCGGCGACCACGAACGTCTGACCAAGCGCTTTCTCCTGGTCGCGCAGATAAGGCACGTGCTGGAAGTAATTTGCATCCACGTCGCCATGCGCCAACAGCTCATTGGCGTTAACGCCGCTGGTCAGTTCCACGACGTTCAGATTCAGAGCCGGATCGAGATTTTTCACCTGCGCCAAAATCTCGGCATGCGGAACCGGATCCGCCGCCACCCGCAATGCTTGCGCGGCCTGGGCGGACCATGCCAGACTGAGGTATAGCGTCGGCCCCGCCAAAGAGAAAATGATATTCTTTTTCATAAAAAATCCCTTATTTTTAAATGGTTATCGCTTCTTTGGCTTGTAATACGTCACCGTAGTACCGGGTAGCGACATCGGGATGGGAGCGCAGACGCCCCTTGAGATAGTTCCAGCCGACGTCGCGCAACAACGGATTGCGCGGATCGCTGGTCGGCCCCAGCGCTTGCGCGGCAAGATGATCCGGCAATTGATACACCGGCACCACGCTATCCAACTGCGCCCCGAGGAAAAAGGCGATGGAGAGTCGCTCCCGCCCAGGCGGCGGTGAAACCACCCGATGAACCGTCGCCCGCAGATAACCGTTGGTCGCCAGTTCCAGCAGTTCGCCGATATTCACAACAAAAGACCCGGCCAGCGGCAATGCATCGATCCAGCGCCCGGGCTCGACCTCCACCTGAAGACCTTGCTGATTATCCTGCAGTAAAAAGCTGAGAAAGCCGGAATCCTTGTGCGCGCCGACGCCCTGCTGCCCGCCGTCGTTAGGCTGGCCGGGATAACGAATCAATTTGATATGCTCGTTGGGCTTGTGGCCATACAGCGCATCAAACGCGGTAACGGGCAACTCCAGCGCTTCGGCGAACGCCCGCAGCAGGCGCAACGCCATGCGCGTCATCGCTTGCTGCCATTGCAGCAGGGCCGTTTTCAACGCCGGCAACGCCGCCGGCCAGAGGTTCGGCCCCTGCAGTCGCCGCCAGCCGGGATCATGGGCCAGAAGATGCAGCGCGGGACGTTCGGCGCCGATATCAAACTGTTCGCGCCAGTCAGGCTGACTGCGCGTGACTTCCGCACCGGCCCGGTTATAACCGCGAAAATGGGGGGAGTGAATCATGGCGACACGCTGTTTTTCCGCATCCGGCAAAGCAAAAAACGCTTTCGCCAACTGCTGCACGCGCTGTAGCTGCGCGTTATCGACACCGTGATGAACTAAATAGAAGAAACCGACGTCCCGGGAAGCCCGGTTCAATTTGGTCAGAAAACTCGCGCGTTGTTCTGTGTTTCCGTCAAGCTGTGATAGATCCAATATTGGCAGAGATATGATATTGCTCATGGCGGACTCCAGTCATTAGCCGATAAAAATCGCTTAAATAAAAGTTGGAGTCGCAACAACAGCGGTAATGGGACATGATTGATTCTCTCTTATCATTTTCGACGCCGGATATCCTGGCGTCATGGTTGGCATCAGCGACATAAAGCGGCGCCAATCTTATATGTCGCGCTCTGAGGCGTATTAATCCTGATTTACGCCGTCAGGTGAAATACCAATAGTGAGAAAGTTCTGCCAACTAGTGAATATAACCCGGCGTCCGCTGTTTCGCCGCGCCAGCGCGCCTGATTACAACCGCCGCGCCTCTTTCGGCAGTACGCCGAACTGTTTACGAAAGGCGGCGCTGAAATGTGAAGGATTACTGTAACCCAGCATAGCCGCGGTTTCCGTTACGCTGTGGCGCTGCAACAGACCGCGCGCCCGCTCCATGCGCTTACGCTGGAACAGCGCATAGGCGGTGACGCCAAACAGCTGTTTGAATCCGCGCTTGATTTTTAGTTGATTTAACCCGGTTTCACGCGCCAACTGTTCAATGGTCGGCGGTTTGCTCAAATCATTAAGCAGTAATTCCCTCGCCTGCCAGAGCTGCCGCTGCTCCCGGGAACAGATCGTCTCATCACGCGGCTTTAGCGACTGAACGGACATCAAATTCCAGGCCAGAAACTCCAGCGCGGCCGAATGCACCAGCAGCGCGGACGGCGGATCGCTCATCATCAAACGGCTGAGCCGCTCGGCGGAATCAATAATCCTCTGGCCGCAAACGTGGCAAAGCAGGCCGTCTTCCTGACGGTCGGAATCGTACAATATTTCATAATCTTCGCCCGCCAGCTCAATGAGCAACTGCGGGTAGATTCTCAGCTCGATGTTTCGCCAGTCGGCGCTGCACTGTAGCTGAAAGCGCCCGTCAGGAATAAAAGTCGCCAGCGCCCGACCACGCTCCAGCTCCAGACGCCGCTCGCGGCAAGATACCCGCGTCCGACCGCTGAGCTGGCAATTGAAATGTATCCGCGCGTTCTCTCCCAAGCCTTCAGAAACCGCAGACAGCGCCTGCGCGGAACAGGAGGTGACCAGGGATAACTCCATACCGGGGCGTATTTCCAGCGTTTTCACATCCATACCCGGCGGACAGGAAAAACCGGGGTAGGCCAATAACGCCGTCGCTTTCAAACCTTGCATACCGCTCCCTTCGCGTATCAGCGCATCGATGCGACGCACCGACAATGCGTGATTCAGATTTAACTCAAAATATGCTATTGCACAGAATTCTCATTTTCAATAAAAAACCATGCCGGCCCGCGCCATCTCGTCCAAGCCGGCGGCGCGTAAAATTATCCTTATGCGGGGGATAATCGAACCGAATCGGGTGGTTAAAAACCCGCGCCGTCACCATCATGAGTGTCATCTCAATTCTGCCCCCAATAAAGGTGAGCTTTATGATGCATCAAACGGCAACGCCATCGGCCGCGCTGACCCCCATGGGGTTTCTACAATTGATCACGCTCGCGCCCTGCGCGCTAGGCGGCGCCATTATTACCGCCATCGGATCGGCCGCGCTGAGCGTGGCGCCATTCTGGATCATCTATCTCATTACGGTTCAGCTTTTCTCCCCCCAACCGGATATGCCCGAGGTATGGCGGTTGATTGGCTGGGCCGTAGCGGTGCTGGCGTTACGTTGGGCATTGATGGCCGTCAGCCATATTCTCGCCCACATTGGCGCTTTTAACATCCAGTACCGGTTAAAAACCGGCATGGCGAAACGGCTGGGGGAAATTCCGCTCTCCTTTTTCGCCCGGCGAGGAACCGGCAGCCTGCGGCGTGTGCTGAATGACGACGTCAACGGCCTGGAAGGGTTCTTTGCCCATATGCTGCCGGATGCGGCGGCGGCGGCGGCCATCCCCGTTGCGGCATTGGTTCTGCTGTTTTCCGCTAACTGGCCGCTTACGCTGGCGACGCTGATTCCGCTCCCCTTCGCCATGCTGGCCCAGTGGTGGACGATGCGCCGCTCAGGCAAGCTGATTGGCGAGTGGAACAATTTGCAAAAGCGAATCGCCAATCAGGTCGGTGAATATATCCGCGGGGTACATGTGATTAAAAGCTTCGGCCTGACCGCCCGCTCGTTTGGCGATCTCGCCGCCGCCATCCACGGCGCCGTTGACTGGGTTCAGTCCTACGCGAGAAAAAGCACCGGCGGCTGGGTGCTGTTCACCACGCTGTTATCGGTTAACCTGATTGTCGTCGCGCCGCTCGGCGCCTGGCTGTTGGCGCAAGGCGCGCTGGATCGTCCGACCTTCGTCATGTTTCTACTGGTGGCGCCCGCGGTGTTATCCCCATTACTACGCCTGACCTTTGCGCTGGGCGAACAGATGCAGCGTAGGGCGGCGCTGGAACGGATCAACGATATCCTGGCCATCCCTCCCCTGCCGAATCAAACAGATGCGCCCGTTCCCGACGGCGCGCTCGATATTGAATTCAGCTATGTGTACCAGCGCTACGATTCGCAACTGGCGTTGAACGGCGTCAGTTTTCAGGCCAGGGCCGGGCAACTGACGGCGTTGGTCGGCGCCAGCGGTTCGGGCAAAAGTACGCTGGTTAAATTGGTCGCTCGCCTCTATGAATTCGAATCCGGTAGCTTGACGATTGGCGGCGTAGACATCCGCCAGTGGCCGCTCGATGCCCTGCTCGCCCGGATGAGCATCGTGTTTCAGGATGTCTTTCTGCTGCACGGCACCGTGCGCGACAACCTGGCGTTGGCGCGTCCGGACGCCAGCGACGCGCAAATAGAAGCCGCGGCCCGGGCCGCTCAGGCGCATGATTTTATCTGCGCATTGCCACAGGGTTACGACAGCATTCTGGGCGAACGCGGCGCCAGTCTGTCCGGCGGCGAGCGCCAACGCCTTTCCATCGCTCGCGCGCTGCTGAAAGATGCGCCGATTTTGCTGCTTGACGAGGTCACCGCCAGCATCGATGCGGAAAATGAAACGCTGATCCAACAGGCGCTGACCCGACTGTGTGCCGGAAGAACGGTATTGATGATCGCCCATCGGCTCGGCACCGTCATGCACGCCGACAACATCGTGGTGCTGGAAAAAGGTCGAGTGGCGGGACAGGGAACCCATGACGCGCTGCTGGCTAACTGTCCGGCATACCAGCAATTGTGGAACGACTATATCCAGGTTGAAGCATGGTCGCTGGGTGAGACGACTGACCGCGCTTCTATCGCCGGGGAGGAAAAATAATGATTCGTGAATTGGTACAGTCCGGCTTCCGGTTATCGGGAACCCGCGACCCGAGGTTGGTGCGCGGACTGGTGTGGTGCGTGGTCGAAGGCTTTTTTTCCGCGCTGTTCTATGTGGCGCTATATGGTCTGCTGCGCGACGTTTTCGCTGGCGTCAACACGCCGTCGCAATCGATAGGCTATGGCCTGGCGATGCTTGCCAGCGTCCTGTTGCGCATCGGCGCCGGCTACTGCGGCATGCCGCTGATCTTCAGCGGCGCTTACGCCATGATGGGCGAAGCGCGGCTGCGTATCGCCGACCACCTGGGCAAACTGCCGATGGGTTGGTTCAATCGCCAACGCGGCGGCGATCTGAGCGCGCGTCTGACGTCGGATCTGGAACTGATCGAACATCTCTGGTCGCATTTTTTAGGCGTGTTCGTATCCGGTCTGGCGATGCCGATATTTCTGATGGTTTTTCTGCTGTGGGTGGACTGGCACCTGGCGCTATTAACCTGCGCCGGGATCCCGCTGGCGCTGCTGATGCTGAGCTTAAGCCAGCATATGGCGGCGCGTCCCGGCAACCAGATGATCGCCTCCGGCGTCGCGGCGCAATCAGCCCTGCTGGAATACATACAGGGAATCGCGGTCATTCGCAGCTTCGGACGTTTTGGTCAGGCCTGGCAACGCCTGGAGTCGATCCTGACCAAACACCATGACGCCGCCCTTGCCGTTGAATCCAAACCCGCGCCCTGGCTGGCGGGTTATGGGTTTATGCTGGAAATGGGATACATCAGCCTGGTGCTGGCCGGCGTGTGGTGGCTGTCCGACAATACCCTGTCGCCGGACGTGCTGGTTCTATTCCTGATACTGGCCCTGCCGGTGTACCGACAGCTATTCGACGTCGGCCTGTCTACGCTGATGCTGCGCTTCGCACGTCGTTCGCTTTCGCGCATTGAGTCTCTGCTGGCTGAAAAAGCATTGCCGGAGCCGGCCTATCCGAAGATTCCCCAGGGTGAGGAGATCGTTTTTGACCAGGTCGGCTTCGCTTATGACGATCCGGACGGCGCGCGTCAGGCATCGCCGACGCTTAGCGACATCTCGTGCACCATCCCCGCCAATCGCTTTACCGCTATCGTCGGTCCAAGCGGCGCAGGTAAAAGTACGCTGGTCCATCTTATCGCCCGGTTATGGGACGTACAGCGCGGCCAGATTCGTCTTGGCGGCGTCGACCTGCGCGATATCGGCACCGAACAACTCCATCAACACGTGGCGATGGTGTTTCAGGATGTGCTCCTGTTTACCGGTTCGGTGCTGGATAATCTTCGCGTCGGCAAACCCGACGCCAGTCGAGCGGAAGCGATAGCGGCGGCAAAACGCGCTCAGGCCCACCGCTTCATTGAGGCATTGCCCCAGGGTTACGACACCCAGTTGGATGAAGGCGGCGGCTCGTTGTCGGGCGGAGAACGCCAGCGCATTTCCATTGCCAGAGCGCTGCTGAAAAACGCGCCGATACTGTTATTGGATGAAGCTACCGCCAGCGTGGATCCTTCGGCCGAGGCTGAAATTCAGCGGGCGATGACCGAACTGGCGCAGGGGCGCACCGTGGTGGTGATTGCCCATCGCCTGAAAAATATTCGCCATGCCGACCGGATACTGGTGCTGAAGGATGGACAATTGGTCGAACAGGGAAATCATCAGGCGCTGATGACGAAAAACGGCCTGTATTCCCGTCTGTGGAAGCGGCAACAGGAAGCGCAGGGCTGGCAATTGCACCTGCCGGCATAAAATAGCAAACGGCAGCATATACGTCTAAACCGCTGTGCTGCCGCACATCCATACGGCCAATCAGAATTTTATATTACGCATACGCATATCCATTGGTGATTTATTTCGTTAGTCCTGATTTATCGCAGATCTAATATGGTGGCTCGCGGTTTCTTTTCAGGACGTAAAATACATGGCCATTTCTACTTCAGTGCTCGATTTTATTGGCCGCACGCCATTACTCGAATTAACGCATTTTGACGCCGGCCCCTGCCGGCTGTTTGTCAAACTGGAAAATCAGAATCCCGGCGGATCGATTAAAGATCGGGTCGCCTTGTCGATGATTGAGCATGCGGAACAGCAAGGCAGGCTGAAACCTGGAGGCACCATCATTGAAGCGACGGCGGGAAACACCGGGCTGGGGCTGGCGCTGGTGGCCGCACTGAAAGGCTACCGTCTGGTGCTGGTGGTGCCGGACAAGATGAGCCGGGAAAAAATTCTTCATCTGCGGGCGCTGGGCACGGAAGTCCTGCTGACGCGTTCCGATGTCGCCAAAGGTCATCCTGCTTATTATCAGGATTACGCCCGCCGGCTGGCGACGGAAATACCCGGCGCTTATTACATCGATCAGTTCAATAATCCGGCCAATCCGGCCGCTCATTACCGCACCACCGGCCCGGAGCTGTGGCAACAGATGGAACAGCGGGTCGATGCGGTGGTGATCGGCGTCGGCTCCGGCGGCACGCTAGGCGGTCTCAGCCGCTACTTTGCCCAGCTATCGCCGGACACCGAATTTGTGCTTGCCGATCCGCAAGGCTCAATTCTTACCGATTATCTAAAATACGGCACGCTGGCGGAGGCGGGAAGCTGGCGAGTGGAAGGCATCGGCGAAGACTTTGTGCCTGAACTGGCCGATTTCAGCAAAGTAACCCAGGCCTATGCCATCAGCGACGCCGAATCTTTAACCACCGCACGGGAACTGCTGCGCAAGGAAGGCGTTCTGGCCGGCTCGTCCAGCGGTACGCTGCTGGCCGCCGCGCTGCGCTATTGCCGCGCGCAGACCGAGCCGAAGCGCGTGGTCACCCTCGTTTGCGATAGCGGCAATAAATATCTTTCCAAAATGTTCAACGATTACTGGATGATCGAGCAGGGTTTGATTCAGCGCCCGCCGCACGGCGATCTGCGCGATCTGATCACCTATCGGCATGATGAAGGCGCGACGGTATCGGTATCCCCGGCAGATAGCCTGGCGGTGGTGCATGCCCGTATGCGCCTGTATGACATATCCCAATTGCCGGTGCTGGATGGCGACCGCGTGGTGGGCATTATTGATGAGTGGGATTTGCTCAATAGCCTGAAAAAAGACGCGCAGCATTTCGCGCTTACCGCTAGCGACGCTATGTCCAGCGAGGTAAACACCCTGGATAAATCCGCATCGCACGATGCCCTACTCGCCACTTTCGATCGGGGACACGTCGCCATTATTCTGGATGGCGACCGCTTCCTTGGTCTGATAACCCGCACCGACGTCCTGAATCACTGGCGACAAGCGCTGCGCTAAATGAGTGTTTTGCTCCACCCGCTTTCTGACACAAGGAATCCGTTATGAGCCGTTTTGATACCCGAACCGTTCACGTCGGCTACACGCCCGACAGCACCGGCGCAGTGATGCCGGCGATTTACGCCACCTCGACCTTTGCCCAGAGCGCGCCCGGAGAGCACGCCGGTTACGAGTATTCCCGCAGCGGTAATCCGACCCGCAGCGCGCTGGAAGCCGCCATTGCCGAACTGGAAGGCGGAAGCCGGGGATTCGCCTTTGCCTCCGGGCTGGCCGCCAGCGCCACGATCCTCGAACTGCTCGATCGCGACAGCCACGTGGTGGCGGTGGACGATCTGTACGGCGGCACCTGGCGGCTATTGGAGAACGTCCGCAAACGCAGCGCCGGTTTACGGGTGACCTATGTCGATCCGGCCGATCTCGCGGCGCTGGAACAGGCGATTACCCCGCAGACGCGCATGATCTGGGTGGAAACGCCCACCAACCCGCTGCTGAAGTTGGCGGACCTGGCGGCAATAGCCGCCGTCGCCCGTCAGCATGGTCTGATCAGCGTGGCGGATAACACCTTTGCCTCGCCGGCGCTGCAACGACCGCTGGAGCTGGGATTCGATATCGTGGTCCATTCCGCCACCAAATATCTCAACGGTCATTCAGATGTGATCGCCGGGCTCGCGGTGGTAGGCAGCTACAAGGAACTGGCCGAACGTCTCGCCTATCTGCAAAACGCGGTGGGCGGCATCCTCGACCCATTCAGCAGTTTTCTGACCCTGAGGGGCATACGTACGCTGTCGCTGCGTATTGCGCGGCATAGTGAAAACGCTCTGCTCCTCGCCCGCTGGCTTGAGCAGCAGCCTCAGGTGGAACAAGTCTATTATCCCGGTCTGCCAAGCCATCCTCAGCATGCGCTGGCGCAGCGACAGATGTCGGCCGCCGGCGGCATGATTTCGGTACGTTTGCAGGGGGATGAGGGCTATGCCCGCGCGGTTATCCAAAAAACCCGGCTTTTTACGCTGGCGGAAAGTCTGGGCGGCGTCGAAAGCCTGATCAGCCAGCCCTTCGCCATGACCCATGCGTCTGTGCCGCTGGAGAAGCGGCTGCAAAAAGGCATTACGCCGCATCTGCTGCGCCTGTCAGTCGGCATTGAAAATCCGCAGGATTTGATAGACGATCTGCGCCAGGCGCTCAATACGCAGGAGAATAATCTCTAATCGGCCTCGCTCGCCGGCGTCCGACTTCGGACGCTTAGGCATCGGCCAGCGCGGAACACCATGATAATCTTGCG
Source organism: Brenneria bubanii (assembly GCF_022378355.1). GTDB lineage: Bacteria > Pseudomonadota > Gammaproteobacteria > Enterobacterales > Enterobacteriaceae > Brenneria > Brenneria bubanii. The sequence goes on along the minus strand of NZ_JAKMAJ010000004.1, from coordinate 169,596 downwards.
GAATAAAGAATTTGTACAACGCTAATCACTGCGTTACTTTCTGGAGACCAACACATAAAATTGTTTTGTTAAGCGTCTATGGCAATTTATACCACCAGCGAATTTGTTGAGCAGTGCGGCATCACGCCGGCCACATTACGCATATGGCAGCGACGTTACGGTCTGTTGCAGCCGCAGCGTACGCCGGGAGGCCATCGGTTATATAACGATGAAGACCTTAAACAGGTTCAGCGAATCCTCGTCTGGCTGAAAAAGGGCGTATCGATCGGTCAGGTCAAACAGCTGCTGGCCGACAACGACTACGCCCACCAGCCGGAGGACAACTGGCGCCGGCTACGGGAAAGAATGCTGGCGCATTTGCAACAGGGCCAACTGTCCGCGCTGCGTAATCTTATTTACGAAACGGGGCGCGAATATCCGCGCGCCGCGCTGGTGGACAACGTACTGCGGCCGTTGCGCATGGGGCTAAGCGGCAACCATGCCGCCGTACAAACGCTGCGCCAGATCCTCGACGGTCAGATCATTGGCTATAGCGCATTTTGTCTGCAAAGCAATCGGCGGCGTCGCGGACAGGACGCCTTTCTGGCCGGCTGGCATCTACGCGACCAGACAGAAGTGTGGCTGGAAGCGCTCAAGCGTTCCACCGCCGCATTCCGCTTCGACGTGCTGGGCGCGTCGCTCGATAACATCGCGCCGGAAGTTCAGGCCGATAAACTTTGGGTGCTGGTTACCTCGGCTCCGCTCACTCAGGCGCTCCAGCAGCAGCTCGACGCCTGGCTGGACAGCGGGTTGCAGATCGTCGTCGTCGTCGTCCCATAAACGCCTTTGGCCGGGCGTTCCCTGGCGGTCGGTTATTTCCTCCCGGGCGCCCTACTTTGCCGAGAAAAGAGACCTTTCCTTGAGCTGAATGGGTATAGCCCCTCGCCGCGCTGGTATCCCTTACTGCGTTTATCGTCTGATCGCTTTATACTACCCGTCTATAACTCTTCGGCCATAACTACTCAACGGTCATCAGCGGCGAGAACAATCCGGTAATGATAAATAATGATGTATTACGTAGCCTGCGCTACGTACTGAACCTGAATAATGAGCAACTAATTGATATTCTGGCGCTGATGGACACCAGCGTCACGCCGCAGCAAATGGCCGCTTTCGTCAAAAAAGAAGAGGAACAAGGCTACCAGCTCTGCCCCGACGTCCTGATGGGAACCTTTCTGGACGGCCTGATTATCCACAGACGCGGACGGGATGACAGTCGTCCGGCCCCCAAGATTGAACGCCGGATCACCAACAATATTATCCTGAAAAAACTGCGCGTGGCGCTGGCGCTGAAAACCACCGATATTCAGGATATTCTCCAGTCGCAGAACTTCCGGCTCTCACAACCGGAGCTGACCGCCATGCTGCGCGCGCCGGATCATAAAAATTACCGTGAATGCGGCGATCAGGTGCTGCGTTATTTCCTCAAAGGCCTGGCGGTTCATCTGCGCAAAGGCTGATTTCCGACCGCCGTAGTCCGAATCATCCGGCTACGGTTGCCTGAAACAGGCCTCTATCGCCCCCTTCACCTTGATTTCAATCTTGTCGAATGAACCGGTGGTGCGCCAGCCGACCTCTATGGGATAACGGCTCAACGCCACCGGACAAGGCAACATCCGTAATCCGCCGTGGCGGGCAATGACCCGGGCGGCATGCGCCGGGATGGTGGCTATCGCCGGCGTTCCTTGCAGCAGATACGGCAACGCGGCGAAGTGGGTGGTGGAAGCCGCAATATTCCGCTTCAGACCGACCTCCGCCAGCGCTTCGTCGACGATACCGATAAACCCGCCGGATGAAATCAGGATATGGTCGCTGGCCACAAAATGCGCCAGATCCATTCCCCCATCCAACGCGTGGCATTCAGGATCGATCAGGCAGGCATATTCCCCTTCCCCCACCCACTCGCGACTCAACGCGCGGCTGGTAAAGCCGCCGGAAGTAAGCGCGATATCGATTTGACGTTCCATCAGCGCGGTTGACACGATCTGGCTATGCGTTTGCCGAAAAATCAGCCGGAGTTTTGGCGCCAGCTCAGCCATTATGCGGATAAGGCGGGCGCCGATGGCGATTTCAAAGTCGTCGGAAAGCCCGATGATCACCGACCGGCCTTCATAGCTGTCAGCCAGGGGAGAAACCATGCTCAAACTTTGCCGGAACCGATTGAGCGCGTCGGTAACCACCGGTTTGAGCTGGTTAGCCAACAGCGTGGGCGCCAGACCATGTCCGGTACGCTGGAACAACGGTTCGCCATAAAGCTCGCGCAAGCGGGCAAGGGAAGCGCTGACCGCCGACTGGGTAACATGCAGACGGATCGCCGCCCGACTGGCGCTGCCCTCTTCATACAGCGCTTCAAACACTTTCAGCAGGTTCAGATCCGCCTTGACGATATTCATATCATTCATATCGATTAGCAATCTCCCTCTCTTTATTGGTAACAACGCATTCTATATCATTATTTGTACGCCAAATAATTCGAGTTGCCGCCAAGCGGCGGCGACTCGAACAATGGCGAGGATATCCGTCCTTTCAGAGGTTTTAACATGCAAAAATCCATCGTTGCCGCCCTGCAAATCGGCGCCTTGCCCAGCGGCAAAGCCGATACCCTGAAGCTCATTCTTTCCTATGAACAAACCATCGCCGCCAGCGGCGCAAAACTGGTGGTGTTGCCGGAGGCCGTGCTCGGCGGTTATCCCAAAGGCGAAATATTCGGTACGCACCTTGGCTATCGGTTACCCGAAGGTCGGGAAGCGTTCGCGCGCTATTTCGACAACGCCATTGCGGTTCCCGGCGCGGAAACCGAGGCGCTGGCGGGGTTATCCGCCCGCACCGGCGCGTCGCTGGTGGTGGGCGTCATTGAGCGCGCCGGCAGCTCATTATACTGTGCATCACTGTTTTTTGAGCCGACGCAGGGATTGGCGGCGAAACACCGCAAATTGATGCCTACCGGCACCGAACGCCTGATCTGGGGTCAGGGGGATGGCTCCACCCTGCCGGTGGTTGATACGGAAGCCGGACGCATCGGATCGGCTATCTGCTGGGAAAACCATATGCCGCTGCTGCGCACCGCAATGTACGCCAAAGGCGTGGAAATCTGGTGTGCGCCGACGGTTGATGAACGCGATATGTGGCTGTGCTCCATGCGCCACATCGCCCATGAGGGGCGCTGTTTCGTGGTCAGCGCCTGTCAGGTGCAACCTTCACCGAAAGAACTGGGGATTAGCGTTGCCGGCTGGGATGAAAACCGTCCGTTAATTCAAGGCGGCAGCGTGATCGTCGGCCCGTTGGGCGATATTCTGGCCGGTCCGTTCAAAAACGAGTCCGGGCTGATCACCGCGGAAATCGACACCGAAGCGCTGAAACGCGCCCGTTACGATTTCGACGTAGTCGGTCACTATGCCCGTCCCGATGTGTTTGAATTAAAAGTCGATGAGCGCGCAAAGCCCGGCGTGAAGTTCATTCGTGACTAGTCGCTAACATCCCAGGTCACGACGATTAGCGGTCTCTTTCCTCTCTTTTTTGCAGGCCGGAGACCGCGGCATACGCCGGAGGCGATGCAAAGCCGCTGACGATAAAGCTGGATATAAGGCGGGCATGGCCGATAAACGCATCCATAGAGATATTCTTAACAGAATCTTGACTCGATCCAAGCCTGACTATCCAATAAAATTGGCCTCCCTTTATCTATCATGATTTAAATATATGTCCGGGCGGCAGCCAAATCATTCCCTTGATAATTCATAACAGGGAAAGTCGGCACTCATGTCACTTAACGCATGCGGTATATATACAGTAATAGTCCTCCAGAACAAGGTGCGCTTCGTTAGGGAAGAATAAGATTATCAAAGGATATTTATGAATAAGTTAAAAAATATGAAGTTCAGTTCAATGCTGGGCGCAGGGTTTGCGTTGGTTATTTTACTTGGCCTTATCACAGCTATTTTCGGACGCAGCCAATTGGTCAGCATAGGACATAATATGGACTACCTTGCTAATACCCGGCTAACCAATCTGATACTGATGCAAGAAATAAAAGATAATATGAATACCGCATCACGGTTAATTCGCGACATGGCCCTCTATCGCGATAAGATCCACATTATGGAAAGCAATCAACAAATTGAACGTCTTATTATCGATGATAATGACCGCATGAAGCTGTTGGATGAGCGTTTAAAGCTCAAACGCTCGCGAGAGCTGCTGGAAAATCTGAATGCCGCCCGACCGGCATACTCTAACGCGCTTAAAGAAGCGATTGAGCTAATCCTGTCTGGCAATCAGGAAAACGCGCGCGCCTACATTCTGACTAGCGTGATCGAACCGCAGAACCTGGTTATCGCCGCGCTGGACAACATGATTCAGGAACATAAAGGCGACACCATCGCAATGTCCAAACGCTTTATGGACGATGCGAAATCGACCGGAACATTGCTGCTGATCGTCACCGCCATCAGCGCGCTGATTGGCGGACTGATCGCCTGGCTGATTACCCGTACGGTAAAAGGACAGCTGGGAGGCGAACCCGCCTACGCGGCGCATATCGCCCAGCAGGTGGCCGAGGGCAATCTGTCCATGCAGGTCGATTTGCGCCAGGGCGATACCAGCAGCCTGCTGTCGGCCATGAACGACATGCGCGAACGGCTGCTCGACATGGTTGATCAGGTGCGGCAGAGCAGCGAATCCATCGCTACCGGCTCCAGTGAAATCGCGGCCGGCAGCACCGATCTAAGCCAGCGTACCGAAGAACAGGCCGCCAGCCTGCAACAAACGGCGGCGGCGATGGAACAGATGAGCCAAGCTATCCGTCAAAACGCCGAGACGGTACGCGCCGCGACCCAGTTGGCTAACACCACCAGCATTACGGCCGCACAGGGCGGAGACGCGGTGGGAAATATCGTTCAGACCATGCAGGAAATCAGCGACAGCTCGCACAAAATCGGCGATATCATCAGCGTGATTGACGGCATCGCCTTTCAGACCAATATCCTTGCGCTGAACGCCGCCGTAGAAGCCGCCAGAGCTGGCGAACAGGGCCGCGGTTTTGCCGTGGTCGCCAGCGAAGTCCGCGCGCTGGCGCAACGTTCCGCAACGGCCGCCAGGGAAATCAAAGATCTGATCGGCGAAAGCAGCGCAACGGTGGAAAAAGGCGCGTCATTGGTCAGCAGCACGGGCGCCACGATTACTGAGCTGGTGCAGCAGGCCCAGCACGTCGCCGGGTTGATTACGGAAATCGGCGTCACGACGGAAGAGCAAGAACACGGCATCGGCCAGATTAACGATGCCATCACCCAACTTGATCAGGCTACCCAGCAAAACGCCGCGCTGGTTGAACAATCCGCCAGCGCCGCGGACAGCCTCAGCGATCAGTCCGCTAAATTGGTCGAACTAATGAGCGTATTTAATATTGGCGATAAGCGCGCGACTTCTCCTGCCGCGGCATTAAAAAAACCGCTGTCGGCCAAGCCGGCGTTATCTGCCGGTAATAACGGCGACTGGGAACGTTTTTAGTCCCTGCGTCGGCATCATCTCCCGTTGCCTTTAATATCAGGCAACGGGAATAGGATAATCGACGGAATTCACCGCGATGGCGACGCTATTCGCCGATATTAAAAATACTCTGGCGAGCCGGTACCGCGTTAAAGAAATAATAAAGACGCCGAAACAACAAAAAACAGATTTATTGATTACACTAACAAAAATTAATAGATTAAAAATCCAGTTTAAAAATAAAACCAATCTTAGCCGACAACACAATAGAAATAAGCATTACCGCTTTCGTTTCAATATCGCCATGTTCCGCCCCGCCTATTTTAATTAACGTTTTATTTACATTTCCTGTTATAACCGAATCCGCGCGATAAAAAACCGTCAGCGATTGAAGCGCCAGCAACAGGCATCGCCTTTTTTCATTTCAGGCATTATTCTGTTTGACCGACAGTAGCCGCTAGATGGCAAAATGACGGCTATCGCAAAGAAAGATTGTATTCTGCTGTTTTCCCTTTACTAAGGTGCTAGAAATGAAACTTTTCATCTATGAACACTGCCCGTTCTGCGTCAGGGCCAGAATGATTTTCGGTCTGAAGGCGATTCCCTTCGATCTGTCCGTCATTATGGAAGGCGACGTGGCAACGCCGACCCGCATGGTTGGGCGAAAAGTCGTTCCCATCCTGCAAAAAGATGATGGTAGTTTCATGCCGGAAAGCATGGATATCGTTCATTATGTCGATAACCTTCACGGCCCGGCCATCGCCGACCAACCCGTCGACGCCGCCATTGACGCATGGTGTAAAGCGGCTTCCGGCGCGATTTTCAAACTGGCCGTTCCACGCTTCACCAAAGCGGATTTTAAAGAGCTGGCGACGCCGGAAGCGCGCGAAGCTTACCGCCTGCGGGAAGAAAAAGCGTTTGGCGATCTGGATGCGCTGCTAGCCGACACGCCGACGCTGGTTGCCGAGGTTCAACGCCAGTTGGAAAGGCTCGAACCGCTGCTGGCCGAGAAACGGGACATCGCCACCGCTGACTTTGTCCTGTTCCCGGTTCTGCGCTGCCTGAGCATTGTAAAAAGCATTAGCTTCGGTCCACATACCGCCAGCTACCTTAAACGCCTTGCCGACGCCAGCCAGGTCGATCTTCTGACCGACCTGGCTATATAAGCGCGGCCAGCGAATCAACCATGACTCCCACTGAAAACAGACGATAAGCAAACGATGTCAAAGCAAGAAAAAACGCCCTGGTGGCATCAGGGGAAAACCCCCGACTACCGATTTTCACTGGCTAATGAGCGTACGTTTCTCGCCTGGATCAGAACCGCGCTGGCCTTTCTGGCCGGCGCGGTGGCTATCGACCAGTTCACCGTGCATCTTGCCTCGCCGATGGTGCGCGAGGGGCTGGCGCTGCTGCTGATTGTCTGCGCGGCGCTGCTCGGCGCGCTGGCGTACCGGCGCTGGGTCAGCAATGAAAAAGCCATGCGTCAGGAAAGCGATATGCCCTACACGCCGATGTTGCTGACGGTTACGCTGTTTATTACCATTATTGCGATTGCGCTGGCGGCAATCATGATTTTTGATTAGGCCGCAGATGACAACGACGCGCGATCCCGGTTTGCAGCCTCAGCGAACGGGTATGGCCTGGTCACGAACCATGTTCGTGATGCTGATAGACAGCCTGCTGTTCTTCCGTACGGGAATCGCGGACGACAACCCCATGGTGTATGGCTGCGGTATCCTACTGCTGGGCGTGGCCAGTATGATGGCTATTCTCGCCGTGATGCGTTATCACTTTAACGTCGATCGACACCAGGCAGTGTCAAAGTTCAGCCACGCGCTTATCGCCCTCACCGCGCTCGCCATCGTCATCTGCGCGCTGGCGCTGCTGTATGACGCCTGGCGCATTTAAGCAATGACGCCTTCCGTCACCGCGATGTCAGTTCGCCATTTAACCTGATGCGCAACAGCGGCGACCGGTTGGCCGGCAACGGCGGCTTTTCTCAGATCCGGCGTAGCGCTGCGGCGGCAGACCGACAATAAGAAAATCAATATGCCCATAAAGCGTTTACCTGGCATACGGGAATGTCTTATAATTGAGAATGAACGTTCACTCACCACATCTAAACATGCTGGGTAAGATCTTCCGGCAAGATGGCCGAGGTCATAAAAGATGCGCGTTTAACCTTTAAGAGGGCCTATGCAAAAACCTACTACCAAATCAGAACGAATAAACGCCCGCCGCGATCAGATCATCGCGGCGGCGCGCTTCTGTTTTCGCCGTTCGGGATTTCATGGCGCCGGAATGGCGGCTATCGCCGCGCAGGCAAGCCTTAGCGTAGGGCAGATTTACCGCTACTTCGCCAACAAAGATGCCATCATTGAGGAAATGGTGCGCCGGATAGTCAATAATAAATTACTGCTGATCAAAACTGGCGAAGATCACGCGGCGCAAATGGCAAAAACGCTGGCTGAACGAACGCTGATGGGGAGTGAAAAAAACCGTGAAGACGATAATGCGCTGATGCTGGAAGTGACTGCCGAAGCCACGCGCAATCCACGCGTTGCCGCCATCCTGCAGGAGGCCGACAACCGCCTGTTCCGCCAGGCGACGGAGATGCTGCAACGGCGCTATCCTGAGTTGAGCGCGCCGCACATCGCCGCTCGCGTCGAACTGATGGCCGTGTTGTCCGAAGGCACGGCATTTCGTTCGGTGACCAGCCAAAAAGCGTCGCCGGCTATGTTGAATCAGCTTTATCAGCATATTTTCCAACATACTTTTCCTGAAGCCATCGACCATGAATAAACTAACGTCCCCATCCCGTTTAGGCTATGCATTGGTGCTCGGATTACTGGCCACGCTTGGCCCGCTGTGTACCGATCTCTACCTGCCTGCGCTGCCGGAACTGGCGACGGAACTCTCGACGACAACCGCCGCGGCGCAATTGAGTCTGACCGCCGGCCTGCTGGGGCTGGGCGTCGGTCAACTGATTTTCGGCCCCCTCAGCGACAAGCTGGGCCGCCGTCGCCCGTTGCTGATTTCCCTGTGCATTTTATTGGCAGCCTCTATTTGGTGCGCCTTGGCGCAGGACATCAACCACCTGATCGCGGCGCGGATTATCCAAGGTCTGGCCGGCGCCGGCGGCGCTGTTTTATCCCGCGCCATCGCTCGCGACCTCTATTCCGGCCATGAGCTAACCCGCTTTTTCGCCCTGTTGATGCTGATCAACGGCCTGGCGCCGATTATTGCCCCGGTCATGGGCGGCCTGATGCTCGGCATCATGGACTGGCGCGGTATTTTTATTGCGCTGGCGGCGATCGCGGTACTGTTGCTGCTGCTCTCTACCCTACGCCTGCACGAAACGCTGCCGCCGCAGCGCCGGGCAACCGGCGGCATCGGCTCGCTGATCGTATCGGTCGGCAGCCTGCTGACGCAGAGCCGTTTTATGGGGCTCTGTCTGGCGCAGGGCTTCGCCGGCGCGGGCATGTTCGCCTACATCGGCGCCTCGCCGTTCGTCTTGCAGAATATTTATCAGCTTAGCCCGCAGATGTTCAGCCTGTGCTTCGCCATCAATGGCGTGGGATTGATTTTTTCCGCGCAGATCTCCTCGTGGCTGAGCGGGCATTTTGGGGAAATGCGAGTACTTAAGGCGGGACTGTGGATCGCCGGCGTCTCGTCGCTGCTATTGCTGCTGGCGGCCGTGCTGCACGCATCGCTGTTATGGCTGCTGATCCCGCTGTTCTTTACCATCATCATTATCGGTATCGTCGGCCCCAGCGCATCGGCATTGGCGATGCAAAGTCAGGGCGACAAAGCGGGCAGCGCTTCGGCGTTAATCGGCGTCAGCATGTTTACCTTGGGCGCCGTCAGCGTGCCGCTGACCGGCCTGTTCGGGACTTCCGCCATGTCGATGGCGCTGGTCATCGTCATCTGCTATGCGTTGGCCATCGGCTCGTTTGCGCTGCTGGTGCGCCGGGCGAAATAACCGGCTTGCGTCATAGGGTGTCAATTTTTACCAGACCACTACCCCACCCCGGTCTAAACAGCTGTCTCTTAGTCACATTCTTATGCAGACTCAGAGACAGTTTCGTGCGCGATAAAGCCGCCATTTCCCTGCTACGTCGTAGCTCGCGCCCGACGCAGGGTGGTTCAAACGCCACCCCCCTACGAACCAAGGCTTCCGGCTAAATTACGCCGGGTAACGGCCAACCCCCGTCAGAGCCCCTAGATTTGTGTATAAGAGACAGATCTAAGCAGGGAGGCGGGGTGGAGGTCATTAATGGCAACGTGTCGAACTTTTTCATCAAGGTTTAAAAAGGCTTTACCCCTGATAGACGCTGTTCGTTCGCAATCAGACCGCGCTTTCCGGAAACAGGAATGGGTTGATGCTGCTGCGGGAAAAACCCTCTTCTTCCATTTTCACATCCAGCACCAGCGACGCCAGATCGTCGGCGACCGCCTCAACCCGGTGATCTTTTTCCTGATACAGAATTTTCAGATAGGTGCCGCAGTGACCGCAGCTTTCCGCTTTGATGGCCGCGTTTTCGCTGTCCAGCGACCAATAGTTCAGATCGCTCGATTCCTCGCAGTTACTGCATTTCACCCGCACCATGTGCCATTCGCTTTCACACAGGTTGCAGTGTAGATAACGCAGCCCGCTGCTGGCGCCGAGCTGAACCACGCCGGAAACCGGCATGCTGCCGCACACCGGACAAAACTGACGATGCTCGCCCGGCTCGGCCCGCGCCCTACCTGGGATCTGGCTGGCCATTTGCGCCCAGAATAGAGACAGCGCCGCCCAGATAAACGGGGCTTTATCGTTGATTTCAGCGCTGAATTCATGGTTAAACAGCGCGGTCGCCATACTTTCCAGCGCTTGTTCCGAAGACTTTTCCAGATTTTCCAACGTGGCCAGCACCTGGCCGTCCGCCGTCGGTTTAAGCTCTTCAATCAGCGCGCGCAGCAACCTGTGCCAATGCGTACTGCGCGGAAACACCGCAACATCCAGCGGCGGGCGCTTGTCTGCCTGCGCCAACACGTCGGACAGGTCGATGTGCAACGGATGATCGTGCAGCACTTTTTGCTGCGCCTCCACCAGGCTGGCGGCAAACGTCAGGTAATCCCCGAGCGGGTGATCTTGCGCCAATTGACGCAGACGCTCGGCGCGGCTGCCGTATAAACTTTTTAAATTGGCAAAAAGCAACGGTGGGATATTCCCCGCCGACGACGTTTTTTCACTATTTTCTAACTGTTCCTGAGGAACAATACGGATACTCATCAGGGCTGTTTTTCCTGTTGTTTACGTTGTAGCTCACGGTACCAACGCGGGTGATGCTTCTTCGCCCAGGCGGTCGACACCCAGCCTTCCACCATGGCGGTAATGGAGCCTTTCACCCACAATGCCGCATAGACATGCACCATGATAACGAGAATAAGTCCAATCGCCGCCAGCGAATGAACCAGTAAGGCCAGGCGTATGACGGGAATGGGAAAGGCCCCGGCAAAATAAGGTCGCCACATCACCACACCGCTCGCCAATAACAAGATCAGGCTGGTAATGGCTAGCCAGAATACGCACTTCTGACCGAAATTATACCTGCCTGTGTCGCCGACTTCCTCATTTCTGGCGATCTTATGAATATTTTTAGCCCATTCGATATCATCGCGATTAATCAGATTGTGTTTCCAGTAGCGAAAAAACATCAGTATAAAAGCCGCAAACATCACCACGCCGACGAACGGATGCACAATTCGCGCCAGCTGCGCCGTTCCCAGAATATTCATCATCCAGTTAAGCGAGGGAAAGAAAAAACCTAATCCGCTGATGGCGGCAAACACGAAACAGAAGGCCACAATCCAGTGATTAATGCGTTCCGGCGCGCTATAGCGCTGAATCCGATTATTCTTCTTCATGTTGCTTATCCTCATGATGCGCTTCATCGTCGTTCTGCTGATCGTCGTCTTCCACGCGATTCGGACCCACGCCGACATAATGGAATACGCTGGCGGCGAAGGTGGCGGCAAAACCGATGGCCGCCAGCGGTTTCCAGATGCCTTTCCAGAACGTCACTGTCGGACTGATGGTTGGATTATCCGGCAGGCCGTGATAGAGCTGAGGCTTATCCGCATGATGCAGGACATACATGACGTGCGTGCCGCCGACGCCGGCAGGATCGTACAACCCGGCGTTGTCATAGCCGCGGCTGTTGAGATCGATGACGCGCTCGGCGGCCAGATCTTTCATTGCCTCTTTGGTGCCGAAGTGAATGGCGCCGGTCGGACAGGTTTTGACGCAGGCCGGCTCCTGACCGACCGCGACGCGATCCACGCACAGCGTACATTTGTAGACCCGATTGTCCTGTTTATTCATGCGCGGTACGTCAAACGGGCAGCCCGCAATGCAGTAGCCGCAGCCAATACAGTGCTCTGACTGAAAATCGACGATGCCGTTGGCATACTGGATGATGGCGCCTTCCGAGGGACAGGCTTTGAGACAGCCCGGATCGGCGCAGTGCATACAGCCGTCCTTGCGGATCAGCCACGCCAGTTTGCCCTTTTCCTCCACTTCCGAAAAGCGCATGACCGTCCAGGATTTGGCGGTCAAGTCCGTCGGGTTATCATACACGCCGACGTTATGCCCCACCTCATCGCGGATATCATTCCATTCGGAACAGGCGACCTGACAGGCTTTACAGCCAATACAGGTCGTCACGTCAATCAGTTTGGCGACTTCCTGCTGATGATCGCGAGCCTGCGGCGGCGGCGTCAGAGCGTTGGTGGCGGAACTACGGATAACATCTTGTGATTGCATGGCCATAATATTTCTCCGCTACGCCTTTTCCAGATTAACCAGGAAGGCCTTGTATTCCGGCGTCTGAGTGTTGGCATCGCCGACATGCGGCGTCAGGATGTTCGCCAGAAATCCTTTGCGCGTGGTGCCTTCAAACCCCCAGTGGCAAGGTACGCCGATGGTTTCCACCGGCTGCCCCTCTATCATCAGCGTGCGGATCCGCTTCGTCACCACCGCCTTGGCTTTGATATAGCCGCGCCGGCTGCTGATCTTCACCATATCGCCGGCGCGGATGCCTTTTTGTTCAGCCAGCGCCTCGCCGATTTCGACAAACTGCTCCGGTTGAGCAATCGCATTCAGCCGCGCATGTTTTGTCCAATGCCGAAATAACTCGGTGATGGAATAGGTGGTCGCCACATAGGGAAATTCCGCCGCGACGCCCATGCGCTGACGATCGGCCTCATACAGGCGGGCCGCCGGATTAAAACGCGTATGCTCATGCAGCGGATTCTTCGCCAGCGGCGATTCCACCGGCTCATAGTGCTCGGGAAACGGGCCGTCGGTCAGTTTATCGATACCGAACAAACGTCCCATGCCTTCCGCCTGCAAAATGAATGGTCCGACGCCGCTGCCCGGCGCCGCATTGCTGTAGTCGGGCACATCGATGCCCTGCCAACGCTGTCCGTCCCAATGCAGGATTTCACGCTTCGCATCCCAGGGTTTTCCCTGTTCATCGGCCGAAGCGCGGTTGTACAGAATGCGGCGGTTCTGCGGCCAGGCCCAGGCCCATCCCAGCGTACTGCCCAGACCAGACGGATCGGCGTTATCGCGCCGCGCCATCTGATTCCCCTGCTCGGTCCAGCAGCCGGTATAAACCCAGCAGAAACTGGCGGTGCTGCCGTCGTCCCGCAGTTGCGAAAAGTCGGACAACAGCTGGCCTTTTTTCAGCAGCAGTATGCCCCGATCGTCGTAAAGATCCGCCAGCGCGTAGCCATTGCCTTCCTTCGCCACCTCTTCCGGCGCCGGGTCTGCCGGATCCCGATAGTTCCACGCCATATTCAAAACCGGCTCTGGGTTGGCTCCCCCCTCTTTGGCGTACATTTCACGCAGCCGCAGGAAAATTCCGGCGAGTATTGCCCCGTCCTGCAGAGCATCCGCCGGCGGCTCAGCACCTTTAAAATGCCATTGCAGCCAGCGCCCGGAGTTAACAATCGATCCATTTTCCTCGGCGAAGCAGGAGGAAGGCAGACGGAAGACTTCGGTTTCAATGCTGGCGCTGTCCACATCGTTAAGTTCGCCGTGGTTTTGCCAGAAATTAGACGTTTCCGTCGCCAGCGGATCGATAATGACTAAGAATTTCAGCGTCTTCAGCGCGTCGCGGGCCTTATTGGCGTCGGCAAAGGCGGCTATCGGGTTAAAACCCTGGGCGATATAACCGTTCACCTTTCCTTCGATCATCATCTGGGTGTAGTGCAGCACGTCGTAACTTTGATCCCATTTGGGCAGCCAGTCGAACCCCCAGTCGTTTTCCTTTTGCGCCTTATCGCCATAGAAACTTTTCATCATACTGATAAAAAATTTGGGCGTATTTTTCCAATAATTCACCTGATCGGCCAACAGGGGTTTAGGCGTAATCTGGTTTAAATAGTCCTGCAGCGTGGTCTGCTTTTCCGACGGCAAATCCATATAGCCCGGTAGCCGCAACGAGAGCAGTCCCAGATCGGTATAGCCCTGAATATTGGAGTGCCCGCGTAATGCGTTGACGCCCCCTCCCGCCATGCCGATATTGCCCAGCAGAAGCTGAATCATCCCGGCGGTGCGAATCATCTGAGAGCCGGTAGTGTGCTGCGTCCAACCCAGCGCATACAGAAATGTGGTGGTTCTATCCGGTACGCAGGTGGAGGCCAGCATGTCGCAGATGGTGAGAAAATCGTCCTCGGGCGTGCCGCAGATGCGGGTGACGACCTCCGGCGTATAACGGCTGACGTGCTGTTTTAACAGATTCCACACGCAGCGCGGGTGGTTTAGCGTGGCGTCGCGTTTGGCAAAACCGTTTTCGTCCAGCTCATAATGCCAGCTGGCACGGTTATATAACCGCGTCTGCGGATCATAGCCGCTGAAAATGCCGTCATCAAAGGCGTAGTCCTCACGAACCAGCAGACTGGCGTTAGTGTAGGACTTCACATATTCCATCTGTACTTTATTGTTGCTGAGCAGATACTGGATCACCCCCAGCAAAAATGCGACATCCGATCCGGCCCGGATGGGGGCGTAGAGATCGGCGACCGATGCGGTGCGATTGAAGCGCGGATCGACGACAATCAGCCTGGCGCCGTTTTTGATTTTGGCCTCTATCGCCCATTTAAAGCCAACCGGGTGGGCTTCGGCGGGATTGCCGCCCATGACGATCACCACATTGGCGTTTTTGATATCAACCCAGTTGTTGGTCATCGCGCCGCGGCCGAATGTCGGCGACAGCGCCGATACGCTGGGGGCGTGACACAGCCGCGCCTGCGTGTCTATTCCCAGCATGCCCAACGCGCGGGTGAACCGATGGTCCAGCATGCCGGTTTCATTACTGGCGGCGGAAGAACACAGCATTCCCGTCGTCAGCCAGCGGTTGACCGTTACGCCAGCGCTGTTCTTTTCAACGAAGTTGGCATCCCGATCGGTCTTCATTAAGCGCGCAATGCGGTCAAATGCCGCCGACCAGCTGATGCGCTGCCATTTATCTGAGCCGGGGGCGCGATATTCCGGATATTTAAGCCGCTGATCGCTATGGATAAAATCAATCAGCCCGGCGCCTTTCGGGCACAGGGAGCCGCGGCTGACCGGATGATCAGGATCCCCTTCGATATGGAAAATCGAGGGTTTGGCGTTTTTGGCCCCATCGCCCAGGCTATACATTAAAATTCCGCACCCGACTGAACAGTAGGTGCAGTTATTACGCGTCTCTTTGGCCCGCAGTAATTTATATTGTCGGGTTTCCGCCAGCGCGACTGCTGGAGAAAAACCCAAAGCGGCGACCGTGGTTCCGGCCATCCCCCCCGCACAAATTCTAAAGAATTGTCGTCTACTGACCTGCATGGAAAACTCCTCGCGCCACATTGCTCAGGGTACGGTCTGATAAGACTTTTATTTTTTTTATAAGAGGAAAAATTCGACAACTAAAACCTTACTAACAATAAGTATTATGAGAGTAAAAACAAAAACCTCAAATATTTATCCAATTAATAACATTCAAGTCACAAAACAAATAAATATCGTTCACTAAACAACCAACAAAACCATGAGGCGAGAATGCCAGTTATCTCTGTTATTGTCTTAACATACTGTCGCTGTACTATTTTTTATATAACGCCACGGCTGTTTTCCCTTTATCTTTATCAGTTAAATAAAAGGATTGAGCTATTAAGCAGCTTAGAAATGGACTTCGAATAAATAGATGCGGAGTGTGCGTATTGAATAACGGCGAACGTTACGACACTATGCGCCTGGACGTTCGCTTAAGAAAAAACCATCAATCGGGAATGGTGAATGAGAAAATTACTGGTGGTATTGATAACGATAGCCCTGCAAACCAGCGCCGCCGCCGCGACGTATGCCCGTTCACCGAGCGCATCTGATAATGCAGCAGGAAACGGCTCGAATTTAATGAAAACATCGGCCGAATCCGCACTCAATACGGCTTACCGCGACGCCAAAAAACGCATTGAAACCGCCTATAGCGCCGATGCGGATCTGGGACGACGTTACCTGCAAACGCTGCTGGATTCACAGCGTGGCTGGCTGAAATACCGAGACGGACAGTGCGATTTGGAAGCATTTCTGGCGGAAGAAGGCACAAAGGCCAACGACCAGTTGACCGACGGTTGCGTGAGCAAAATGGATAGGGAACGAATCGTCCAGCTAAACGCGATGCCGTATCAGTAGACCGGATGCGCGATCAATCAACGGCGGACCTAAAGCCGCCGCCTTGTTGAACGCGAGTGGATTGTAAGCACTATCGGGAAGCGTATTGTTGAATAAAATCCAGCAGAATTTTTCTGGCCCAGCGCGGTTCATCGGCCAATTGCCGCATCATCTGTTCATAATCGAACCCCAGTTGACGCAGTCTGGCTTCATTACGCTGTAAACAAGTGCGCATAATGTCCGCATTAAATTCCGGATGAAACTGTACGCTTAACGCGTTATCGCCATAGCGAATAATCTGACAGCGATCGACCGCCGAACCGGCCAATACCTGAGCGCCCGCAGGCGGAACCAGCACCGACTGACGGTGGCAGAGATAGGTCTGAAACTGTTGCGGATGCTGCTGCAGCCAATCAATGCTTTTCGCCTCGGGATTCAATTTTACCGTCTGAAGCCCCATTTCCGCGCCATTGGGATTATCCCCCACCGTACCGCCCAGGGCATGCGACATCAGTTGGTGCCCGTAACAGACGCCCAGCATCGGCACATCGGCGTGAAACGCTTCGCGCAGCCACCCGGCCGTATACTCACTCCAGTCCAGGCGATCCGTCACCATTGACCACGAACCAGAAATAATTACCGCCGATATCTGATCAAACGGCGGTAATACTTCGCCGAGATCGGGGCGAATCACCCGCAGCGCATTAGCGCCCTCCGGCAGCGTATCGGCAAACCATTTGCCCTGAGGCCCGACCCGTGACGCGACATCTTCCGGCGGCTCGCCCATCTGAATAACCAATAATGCTTTTGTACTCATGCTTCAACTCTACCCCACGCCGGTGCGCAACTAACCAAAAGACCGGGGCCAATCCCCGAGAGGTAAAACCCTTGGGTATTATTAAGTCAAATGAATTTATATATCAATGATATTACTTATTATCTTTTAGAATTAAATAGGTATCAATATTCTCGATTGGATTGCCCGCTATTCTGGTACGAATGGCCAATCAACCTATTTTAAAAATCACCCTGCGTAACCATTTATTTTATCGCTCACCGTCATCACCAATAAAAAGAATTCAATCATTACCGAGCGAATATCAGAACAACAGGTAGTAACGCGTTACGCTTGATTGCCCGCAGGTTGCCCAATGCACCGGGTTAGGTCGCTCGCCTTATCAAATGCGAAACAAAACCCAGACCGTTTGGCGGCGAAGTTCCGCCAGGAAACGGGTCATACGGCCAATACAGGAGCCACTTGCAGGATGTCGAAGCGGCGGGGTTATGGCATCAGCGGCAGTTCGAGATCGGGGTCGATCAGACTGTAGATTTGATTGCCGAATACCGGCTGCTGTAGAAGGCGATCGACGGTTAGCGCCACATCCTGACGGGAAACCAGTCCTAACTCGGCATTGCCCTGCGTCAGCCGCGCGTTATGGGTCGCAACAACATCCAGCAATCCGCCCGGCCGGACGATGCAGTAATCCAGCATGCTGGTTTGCAACCAGCTTTCCGCCAGCGACTTCTCTCGCACCGCAAGGCCGAAGGCGGCCCTGGCGCGTGGCGACAGCAGCGGCCATTGCTCGCCGCAGCCCATTGACGTGACCAGCAGCATACGTTTTATCCCGGCCTCCTCGGCGACATCAATCACCACGCGATGCCCAAGATAGTTCACCGTACCGCCGCCCATGGTGGATACGATAATCGCCTCCTTACCCGCCAAGCGGCAGGCTTGCGCAACGGCATCGGCATCACAGGCATCGCCCTGCACCACGTTAACCCCGCGCGCGCGCCATTGCGCGGTTTGTTCCGCATCGCGCAGCATAGCCACCACCGGCTGCTCGCACTCGATGGCGCGCTGCAACAAACAGCCGCCGACGCCCTGCCCCGCGCCAAACAATAGCCACGTCATACCTGCTCCACCCCTAACTCATCCGCTAATCCATGGAACGCCTCGATCTGTGCCGTCAACAGTTGGCGATGGCTATCCCGTCCAAGAAAGATTTTAAACATGGCATCGCCGCCGGCATTAAAAAACACCACCGACGCGGTGTCCATTCCCATAAACTTACGTTCGATAAAGGCGATATGCCGGCAATTGACCGCGCGAATATGTCCGCTCAACCCATTTTGGCCGCGCAGGTTAAAATAACCATAGCGATGCGCGCCGCTCGGCAACTCGCTTTTAAACTCCAGAATCGCATCTGGCGTATGGCTGATTAAGGTTACTTCTCCCCAGTGGGTAATCGCGTCCCATACCTGATCAAATCGCTCACCGCCGGCAAGCGTTCGTTGTGCTGCGGGCAATGCCTTAACCACATTGAACAACGACGTGTCATACTGGCTGGCGATATCTTCCAGCGTACCATCGGGCTCGGTCGCCAATAATTCATTCAATGTCATGGTGAATCTCCAGTTAGTAAGCATGATCGTCGGCATTAAGCTGAGGAATAATTTGCTGTAACGCCTGCATCAGGTTATTGGCCCAAAAACGGCCGTCGTCGGTTAAGCGCAGACAGGTTGAATCATCACAGGTGAGGCCCGCCTGATGCCACTGGCTCAGCAATGGCTGGAGCGCGCCGGCATGGCGAGTCAGCAGCGGCAATGACAGCCGCCCCACTTCAATGCCCGCCTGCAGCCGGTGCTGCCAGGGGCCGACCGGGCTGGCCGGCGTCATCATCATGATAGGCTTTTGCCCCTGATCCAAAACCTGATAATAGCGTTCCAGGCTACGCTCCATCATATAGGATTGGCCGTTGAGATTGCCGCCCGCGCCGCTGCCGATTGCCAGACAGTCGGCGCCCTGTTTAATCAGCAGGTTATACAGGTTACGCTCGCGGGTGGTTCTGGCCCAGTGGCTATTGCTCAATTGACGCCAGCCGGCATCAGCCAGAAAGGACGCGCCGCTGCGGTAAAAGTTGCGGCGCGCGGTTACATCAGGCAGCACCACTCGCTGATTCTCTGCGGCTTTTGCCAGCGGCGTGGTCGGCAATAAATTCAAGGCGTAAAGATCGACCCCATCCAGCGGCAACTGACTGACGATATTCAGGTCTTCCCGCCAGCTTTCCGGCGTTTGCCCCGGCAGTCCGAACATCAGATCGCAAATTACTGCGGCCCGATCACGCTGGCATAAGCGTTCAAGAAAGCGAATCAGTCGCTGCTTATCAGAGGTCCGCGCCATCCGCTGGCGGATGCGGCTGTCAAAAGTCTGAACGCCAATGGAAAAACGGTTGGCGCCCGCATCCAGCCAGGCATCGATGCGCTCGTCGTCGAAATCCAGCGAGCGGCCTTCAACCGTAATTTCACAGTCTGGCGCTAACGGCAGCGAATCGCGAATAGTCCTGATGATCAGGGCAAGCTCGGTGGCCGCCATCGCCGTTGGCGTGCCGCCGCCAAAATAGACGGCGTGGATCGGCGCCGACTGATGCAGCGGACTGTCCGCTTCCAGGGCCAGTTCTTTCAGCAGGTAACGGGTATAGATTTCCGTACTGTCGCCACGCAATTTATTCTGATAAAAGCCGCAGAAGGTACAGTGCGTCGCGCAGAAAGGGATATGCAAATACAGCAGACGCTTGCGGGCGGGCAACCTTTGCTGCGTCAACGCCTGCCAGCCGGCAGGAACCTGATCAGGCGACAGCGGTACATGATTGCGCCAGGGCATTGCCATACGCCGGGCGCCGAATGGCTGTTCGCCTGGCTGCGCATAATAGGGCGTCAAATCGATGTTCATTCATATCCATCCCGTCAAAAGCATTACGCCGAATTAGATGATAATAATTTTTGTTTATCAATACGGATAGCGACCTGCGTGGGGCGCCGATTCGGTTATTACGACAAAAACGCGCATGATTAACCAAATTCTTAACCATAAAAGAAAAAAAGATTAAGGGTGGTTTCAATATTCTATTTATTTTTCAAAATATTATGACTTTAAAAATAGTAATATGTTATCAAGATGATATTGAAAGGCGCATTATTAAAATTTGTTCATTTTCAAAAAAAAGAGGCCGCCGGAAAAAATAACGGCGCGAAAAAAATACCAACGCTAAACAATAAATTAAAAAATAACATGCCCGGTCGTCAGCCGACGGATCGTTAATTATTCTTCATGCCATGAAGGCTAAACGCTCCGCCGCGATCAAAGCCTGACCCAATGCCAGTCCGCCGTCGCCGGCGGGCAGCCGTTCCGGCTGCAACAACCGGAACTCCTGTAGTTCCCGGCGCAGCAGTTCGACAAGCAGACGGTTATGCATCACCCCGCCGGACAAGGCAATGGTATTCACGCCATGTTGCCGCGCCGCGCCGCGCGCCAGATCGGCGAAGCCCTGCGCCAGTGCGTAATGAAAGGCATAGGCTTTATCGGCCGGCGCGGCGCGATAGGCCAGCCACTGCCGCCAGAAAGTGGCCAGATCCAGCGTACCCTCGGCCAGAACCGGCAGCGTTACCGGCGGCTGACTGGCGGGTTGATGCGCCGACAGCCGGCTGCGCCGTGCCAGCGACTCCAGCCAGCAGGCCGCCTCGCCTTCCCAGCTTTGCGCCGCCGCGGGGAAGCCCGTCGCCGCGGCGACCGCATCGAATAAACGGCCGGCGGAAGATGCCGGCGGCGCATTGATCCCGCGCTCAATCGCTCTGCTGAGTAATCTGAATGAATCCGTCGGGATCGCCGCTGCCGGCGATAATAACGCCCAGTCGGGGACAAAACGCAGCCACTGCGCCAACAGGTTGCGCCACGGCTGGCGCGCCGCCAGATCGCCGCCGGGCAAGGCGACGGCGGGAAGTCCCCCAAGATGCCGGCATTGGGCATAATCCGCCAGCAAACATTCGCCGCCCCACCACTGGCCGTCCGCGCCGAACCCAATGCCGTCCAGCGCCAGCCCGATAACCGCGCCGGCGTCGCGCGGCCATTGATGTTCCGCCAGACAAGCAGCGACATGCGCATGATGGTGCAGCACCTCGACGCAGGGAATGCGCCGCTGTTCGGCCAGACGTTTCCCCAGGCGACGGCTGATATAGCCAGGATGCGCATCGACCGCCACCGCCCTGGGCGTAAAGCGGTAAATATCCTCGAACAGGGCGATGGCATGACGGTACTGTCGTTCGCTATCGCTGTCGGCCAGATCGCCAAGATGCTGGCTGACGACGGCATGCTCATCGCGCAGCAGGCAAAAGGTATTCTTTAGATCCGCGCCCATGGCCAGCAACGCCGGTCGTTTGGCGAATCCCGGCGGCAGGGGCAATGCATCCGGTACGTAACCACGCGCCCGGCGCAGCATCCGCGCCCTGCTGTTATGCAGAGTGACCAGCGAGTCATCGGCGCGCTGCACGATGTCGCGGTTGTGCATCAACCATAAATCGGCAATGCCGCCAAGTTGCTCCATCGCCTGGGCATTGGTCAGGGCCGGCGGTTTGCCGCTGACGTTGCCCGAGGTCATAACCAGCGGACGCCCGACGCCGGCCAGCAGCAGATGATGCAGCGGGTTGGCGGGCAGCATCAGTCCGACGTCACACAAGCCGGGCGCGATCATTTCTGATAGCGGGCCGTCCTGTCGCTGCGGCAACAGCACAATCGGCGCCGCCGCGCTGCCCAACAAGCGCTGCGCGGCGGCCATATCCTCGATGTTCGCGCATCGCTCAAGCCATCCGGCATCCGGCAGCATGACGGCCAGGGGTTGCGCGGAACGACGCTTGCGCCGGCGCAGACGCTGTACGGCCTGAGTATTGGTGGCGTCGCAGGCCAGATGGAAGCCGCCGACGCCTTTGATCGCCACGATATGGCCGGCCGCTAACGCATGTGCGGCCAGTTGAACCGCCTCATCGCCTTCCGCCTGTCGCGCCGACGATTTATCCGCCAGCCAGACCTGCGGACCGCACTGCGCACAGGCATTGGGCTGAGCGTGAAAACGCCGGTCGGCGGGATATTGATACTCGGTCCGGCACTGCGGGCACAACGGGAACGCCGCCATCGAGGTAAAGGGACGGTCATAGGGCATCTGGCGAATAATGGTGAAGCGCGGACCACAGTGGGTGCAGTTGATAAACGGATAACGATAGCGACGATTGTCCGGATCGTTCAGCTCATGCAGACACGCCTCGCAGGTGGCGGCATCCGGCACTACCTGCGTATCCATCTGTCCCTCGCCGCTGATTTCGATAACAAAGGAAGCTGGCGCGGACGCCCATCGATACGGCTCATGGGTAATGCTGTCGATATGCGCCAGCGGCGGGCACATCGCGGGCAGTTGAGCAATAAAGCGTTCGAGATTGTCCGACGGCCACAGATGAATCAGCACCCCGGCGCCGTCATTACTGACGTTGCCGCACATTTCCAGCTTATGCGCCAGCTGCCAGACATAGGGTCGAAACCCCACCCCCTGCACTTTGCCTTTTATGCGGATTTGAATGCCGTTCTTACCCAAAATATCTCCACGATAGTCGAAAATAGCGTCCTGCTACGCCTAGCAGATCCTCGGCATCGGCTCATTATGCGGTAAATCCAGCAGCCGCGAGGCGCCAAACACGCTGCGCAGGCAAATCCGCCGCGTGTCCGTCACCGTGCCGATGGTCGCCGCATCCCGGCCTAGCGGATGGGCCCGCAGCGCCGCCAACACCGCGCTTTCCGCCTCGGTTGACACCACCAGCACCAGTTTACCCTCGTTGGCGAAATTGAGCGCTTCCAGCCCGAGAATTTCACATATGCCGCGCACCGCCGGCTTCACCGGCAAAGCGCTTTCGTTAATGTCCATACCGCAGCCGCTGGCCTGCGCATACTCATGCAGGATCGCCGTGACGCCGCCGCGCGTGGCGTCACGCAACGCATGCACGCCGTCAATATCGCGCAACGGCGCGACTAGCGGCGCCAACACCGCGCAATCGCTGACAAGCTCAGCCTCAAGTCCCAACTGCTCGCGCAGATTAAGAATGGTCGCGCCGTGGTCGCCCAGCGTACCGCTGACGATAATTTTATCGCCCGGACGGATCGCCGCCGTTCCCCAGCGAATAGCCGTCGGGATGGCGCCGATGCCGGCGGTATTGATAAAGATCTTATCGGCCGCGCCGCGCGGCACCACTTTCGTGTCGCCTGTGACGATGGCTATCCCGGCATCGCGAGCGGTTTGCGCCATCGACGCCACAATGCGTAATAGATCGGCGCCCGAAAAACCCTCTTCGATAATGAATCCGCAAGAGAGGTATTTCGGCGTGGCGCCGCTGACCGCAATATCATTGGCGGTGCCGCATACCGCTAATTTACCGATATCCCCGCCGGGGAAAAAAATCGGATCGATAACGTAACTGTCGGTGGTGAACGCCAGACGATCGCCCTGTTGCATCAACTCGGCGAGGGGTAATCGGGCCTGATCTTCCCGCAGTCCCAGCAACGGATTATCAAATGCCCGTAAAAAAAGTCTTTCGATCAGTTGCTGCATCGCCCGGCCGCCGCTGCCGTGCGCCAGGGTAATTTCGCTTAAGGCTAATTCTTTTAAAGAAAGATCCATTGACTGTGTTGAATGACGCATTCAGGCACACTCCCGCCGATATTGGTAATAAGCCGCGCAGGCGCCTTCCGACGACACCATCAGCGCGCCGATGGCATTTTGCGGCGAACAGCGTTGGGCAAATAGCGGACAATCCGCCGGTTTGCAGCGGCCGGTCAACACTTCGCCGCAGCGCGATCCCGGCTCATCGGCGCTGTGCTGCTGCCGGGGATGGAA
Source organism: Brenneria bubanii (assembly GCF_022378355.1). GTDB lineage: Bacteria > Pseudomonadota > Gammaproteobacteria > Enterobacterales > Enterobacteriaceae > Brenneria > Brenneria bubanii. The sequence continues at coordinate 145,665 of NZ_JAKMAJ010000004.1, read as the reverse complement.
ACGACGTTCCGCATCAAAGTCGGCGTACGCGGCGCGCAACTGCATGCCGGAGTCGGCGATCTCGCCCAGACCACGCCATTCGCTGCTGGATTTGGTGGCAAAAACGTCATCCATCGCCTGCTGCGCCAGCAGATTGCCGCTGTCCGGCACAATGCGCCGATACTGATTTTCCACCTCACAGCGATCATCATGAATCTGGCTCACCAGCATCAGCAACGCCTGCAAAATATCCAACGGCTCAAACCCCGTCACCACAAAAGGCTTATGGAAGCGCTCGCACAGCGGTTGATACGGGTAAGCGCCGATCACCATGCTGACATGTCCCGGCGCCAGAAAACCGTCGATGCGCAGATCGGGCTGTTGCAGCAGGCTTTTCAGGGTGGGAATAATGGTGATGTGCTGGCAAAACAGCGTAAAGTTGGTGATATCGCGGCGTTTCGCCTGTTGCAGCGTCAACGCGCTGCTCGGCATGGTGGTTTCAAATCCCAAACCGAAAAACACCACCTGACGGTCGGGATTGTTGGCCGCCAGCGCCAGCGCATCCAGCGGCGAATAGACCATGCGGACATCGGCGCCGTGGCGGCGGGCATCCTGCAATGAACCGTTGCGGCCCGGCACGCGCATGGCATCGCCGAAAGTACAGAAGATGACCTCGGGATGCGCCGCGATTTCCAGGCAGGCATCAATGCGCCCCATGGGCAGTACGCAAACCGGACATCCCGGCCCATGAACGAACTCAATTTCCGGCGGCAATAAACGGTCCAGACCGAACTTGAAAATGGCGTGCGTATGACCGCCGCACACTTCCATCAGTTGCAGCGGTCGCTCGCGCAGTTGCGGCATATCGGCCACCAGCAAATTAATGCGTTGCAGCAGCGCCTTAGCCAGTTCGGGATCGCGGAATTCATCAACGTATCGCATGGTCGGCTCCGGTTTGTCGCATGTCATCCAGCTCCAGTCCCACGGCGCGCATCGACTGCAACGCCGCCAGGGTATCCTGCGCTTCCCGCTCATCCAACAGGCTCATGGCGAAACCGACGTGCACCAGCACCCATTGCCCGACCAGATCGGCGGGCGCGCCCTCGCACACTAATGCGATGCTCACCGAGCGCTGTACGCCGCAGACATCGACATAGGCGGGTTGATGAATATCCGCGCCGACGGAGACCACTTTTCCCGGAATGCCTAAGCACATAGCTGTGCCTCCAGCCAACCGATCCACTCCTCCATGCCGTCGCCGTGGCTGGCGGATAGCGCGATGACCTGAATGTCCGGATTGACGCGGCGGGCGTTGGCCACACAGGCTTCCAGATTGAAATCCAGATAGGGCAGCAGATCGATTTTGTTGATGATCATCAACGATGCCGCAGCAAACATATGCGGATATTTCAGCGGTTTATCCTCACCTTCCGTCACCGAAAGTACGGCGACTTTGGCGCGTTCGCCCAGATCAAAACCAGCCGGACACACCAGATTGCCGACGTTTTCGATAAACAGCAGGCCGTTGTCAGACAGCTGCAGTCGGTGCGCGGCATCGTGCACCATCTGCGCATCCAGGTGGCATCCCTTGCCGGTATTTACCTGAATAGCCGCCACGCCCGTGGCGCGAATACGCTCGGCGTCATGGGTGGTTTGCTGATCGCCCTCAATCACCGCGCAGGGAACCCGCCGGCCGATATGATTCAGCGTGGCGGTCAGCAACGTGGTTTTACCCGATCCGGGGCTGGACACCAGATTTAGCGCCAGAATGTTCCGACGGTTGAAATGTTCGCGGTTATGTTCCGCCAGGTGGTTATTCTTACTCAGCACGTCCATTTCGATCTGAAGCAGGCGCCGTTGGCCGACACCCGGCGCGTGATTCCCCGCTTCCCCTTGTCCGTAGTGCAGGTCCTGTTCATTGACCTGCGGCTGGAACGCCGGCGCGGCGTCGATGGCATGCTCATCAGGGTGATGATGACCGCGCTCACGGCGAATGAGCTGTGCGGCTGACGGAGCGCTGTCATCCGCCGCGACGCCGGCATAGTAGTGATTATGCACATCCCCCTGATGATGGTAGTGGTGATGGTGAACAACCACATAACGGGGTTCAACATCGTGGCTATGCGCATGAGTATGAGTATGAGTATGATATCGGTATTGATGTTTACGGGGCTGGTGGTCATGGTGATGATGAGAATGATCGTGGTCGCCTGCATGGTGGTGATCATGGTCATGGTGGTCATGCGTGTGAAGCGGGTCGTCGCCTTCGATTTTACGTTCCCCTTCACCGCAGCCGCATGTGGTACACATAGGGATCTCCTCCCGGTTAAAGCGTGCTTACTAAAAAGACCTTCTGCTGTAACACCTGACCCAAGTCAGACTGTGGGCGCAGTACCTTTACCTTAGCCATCCCCGGGCAGACGGGGATCGGCCTGATTCAGCGAACTCGGCGTTCAAGCCTCCCGCCGCGGCGGAAATGACGCCAAGAGGGCCTAAATTAGGATTACTCTATCGTCAACTGTTTGATCTGCATGCTATCGCCGTCATCCACCCGCAGATTATAGCTGCCGCAGCGCGGGCACCCGGCGCCATGTTCGGTCACCGCCACCACCTTGCTGCATTCCCAGCACCATGCCTTGGCTGGTCGAACCGCCACGTGTAGCCGGCACCCTTCGGCAAGCGTTTGCCGACAAACGGACTCAAAACAAAAACGCAGCGCGTTTTCTTCAATACAGGAAAGCGCGCCGATCTCCAGCCAGACATCCGTCACTCTCCGCGCCTGGTGCTGACGAGCCTGCTGTTCAATCAGCTCCAGTGCGTTATAGCACATGGATATTTCGTGCATGACGACCACTCCGGTTTTATGCTCAATAGCCTGATAACGAGCCTTTAATGCAGGGTATGCCCGAGACGGCCGGCGGGACATCGCGGCGATAGTCCTATCCCCGCGAGTTACCGGATATTAAGGCGCGAAGGCGGCTATTTTGCGGCGCATCGGCATCAACGACCGGAAACGAAAGCGCCATTTTCGCGCTCTGCTCCGCCAGTGAAACGGCCAGCTCTCCGCTCATCCGGCTATCGATCGGCGACATTAACGAGCATGACAGATACTGCTTGCCTGACATCTCTCCCACGATAAAGGTCACATTGCCGCAGGGCAACGACAGCGCCAGACGGTCGGCCAATGCTCTGGCGGGCCAAACCTGTCGCGGCCCCGGCAACACCAGCAGACTCATCATCCACGGCGTCAGCAAACACCCCACCCACTGCTGTTCAAACAGAGTGAACCCGCAGGCTTTTACCGGGATTCCCTCACGGTAAAACGGCAGCGTGCGCATCTTTTCGCGTCCGATCTGAGTGAACATCGCCTCCAGCCATGCCTCAGGTCGGTCATCATCATGGCGGATAATAATTGAAGATTCTTTGCGATCGTCCGGCATTGGGTTTAAATCATCGACTTCGGATTGCTTATTCACCACAGACCTCACATTGTTCACGTAAGCTGACCGTGACGCCACAGCGTCTCAGCGTGGTAATAATCTGCTGTAAAGCAGGTTCTATCGCCGACGTAATCGTTTCAGTCAAACCAATATGCACATCCAGCGATGCGGGAATGACGCCAACCAGCGTCAGCCGGCGGGGAAATTCATCCGTCAGCCGCAGCGCCATCAGCACATCAGCCAACCCTAGCTGATGCGGAGAAATCTTGCGGGTGAAAAGCGCCGGCACGTCGCTATCGCGCAGTACTACCACTTCGCCCGGCGCCTGCCCGGTAAGCACGGCATCGGCCACAATCAGGTGATCGCGGTTGGCCATCGTCGCCATCAGTTCCATGCCAGACGTACCGCCGTCAACGATATCGATTTCCGGCGAGAACGCGTATCGCTGCTCCAGCGCCTCGATAATACGTACGCCAACGGCCTCATCGCTTAACAACAGATTACCGATACCCAGCACCAGTATATTCATCACAACACCTTGACTCGAGTCACTTCATTGCCGCTCTGGGTGTCGACAATATGCACCGCGCAAGACATGCACGGGTCAAAAGAGTGGATGGTGCGCACCACTTCCAGCGGTTTATGCGGGTCGGCGACCGGGGTTCCCACCAGCGACTGTTCGTAAGGCCCGGCCTGCCCGTCGAAATTACGCGGCCCGGACGTCCAGGTCGACGGCACAACCGCCTGATAGTTTGTGATTTTCCCATTTTTAAATACGACCCAGTGAGACAGCATGCCGCGAGGCATCTCGCCGAAGCCGACGCCGCGGAATTCAGTATCCGGCGACAGATCGGGCTTAATGAAGGTCTGATGATCGCCGGTGCCGATATTGGTCACCAGCGCCTGCCATTGCTGCGCCAGCGTATCTTTCAGCACGCAGCAATGCACCGTGCGGCCGATAACCCGACCTAAGGTGGAATGCAGTTGTTCTACTTCCAGCGTCTGGCCGGTTAGCTTCCGATACGCGGCGCCGACCTGTACGAAGTGTTTTTCCGTGTCCTCATGCCTGGCAGCCAGGCCGCACAGCAGCCAGGCCAGCGGCCCGACCTCCACCGTTTTGCCATAAAACGTAGGCGATTTAACCCAGGAGTATTTGCCGTCGTCCTGCCAGCCGGTATAGTGGGGACGCGTCACCCCTTCCCACGGCGCCAGCGGCTCTTCGTCGTGATACCAGGCGTGCTTAGCGCTCTCTTTGATGCCATCAATCAGGAATTGGTCCCTATGGCTGACGATGGGTCGGTATTTGGCGAAATCGCCGTTTTCCAGATACCCGCCCGCCAGCAGAAAACGGCCGTTTTTGCTATCGGTCGGCAGTTCAGGCACGCTAAGGTAATGATCGGCGCCTTTACCCAGCGTCAACCATTCAGGATAGTGAGCGGCAATCACCGCGCAATCCACCTTGTAAACCTGTTCGATAAAATCCCCCAGACGGTCGATAAACGACTTCACATACATCAGACGCTCAAGGTTAAGTACGCTGGGTGCGTCCAGATTGATCGGATTGGCGACGCCCCCCACCGCCAGGTTTTGGATATGCGGCGTTTTACCGCCGAGGATCGCCACGATACGGTTGGCGTCGCGCTGGCATTCCAGCGCTTGCAGATAGTGGGCGACCGCAATCAGGTTGACTTCCGGCGGCAGCGCCATGGCCGGGTGTCCCCAGTAGCCGTTGGCGAAAATACCCAATTGACCGCTGGCGACCAGATCCTTGAGCTTTTGCTGTACGTGGGTGAATTCCGCCGCGTTGTTCAGCGGCCAGTCAGATAACCCCTTCAGCAAGGCTTCCGCTTTCTGCGGCGAAGCCTTAAGCGCAGAGGTAACGTCAACCCAGTCGAGTGCGGAAAGCTGGTAGAAGTGAACGATGTGGTCGTGAATGCTGTGCGCCGCCAGAATCAGGTTGCGGATATACTGGGCATTAACCGGTATATCCAGCTGCAAGGCGTGTTCTACCGCACGAACGGATGCGATGGCATGCACCGTGGTGCATACGCCGCAGATACGCTGCACAATCATCCAGGCGTCGCGCGGGTCGCGGCCTCTGACAATCTCTTCCATCCCCCGCCACATGGTGCCGGATGACCAGGCCTTAGTGACTTTTCCCTGCTCAATTTCGCAATCAATACGCAGGTGTCCCTCAATGCGGGTAATAGGATCAATGGTGATGCGTTGGCTCATGCTTTACCTCGGCCTGATGATTCTTATGAACGCCTTCCAGCGCGGGAAGTACCGGCAGCAGCCGGATTAGCAAGATGTAGGCGCAGACTTCAATCGCGACAAAACCGATGGAGATCAACACTTCCGATGCGGCGGGGAAGTAGTGGTAGCCGCCGCCAGGGTTGAAGGCCAGCAGGGAGTAGCTCAGCCGCCATAGCGCGGCGCCGCACAACATACTCAATGCCCCGACAAACAGCAGACGTGAGTCATGGCGGCAGAGTTTGAAGCGGAACATGATGAGGGGAAACATCGTCAATGCGGCTTCACACCAGAAAGTCAGCGCAAAACGATCGCCGCTGAACAAATACCCGGCTTTGTCATGCCAGATGATCTCGCCGAAACGCAACGCCGCAAACACCAGCAGCAGCGCCTGAACGATTTGCGTCAGACGGGCGAACAGAAGCGCTTCATTCGCTCCGCGCCCTTTTAGCCCAGCCTGCACCAGCGAACCTTCAAACATCACGATCGAGAAGCCCATGATGAACGCCGTTAGCAGCGACAGCAACGGCAACAGCTCATAGCTCTGCCACAGCGGATGCACTTTATATCCGGCGGAAATCATCAGCGATCCCATCGATGACTGGTGCATGGTTGGCAGCAAAGCGCCCAGCGCGATAATAAAGAACATCACTTTATTTAGTCGCTTAAGGGAGCCTTTCCAGCCCATGCGTTCACAGATCACCGGCGCGAACTCCAACGCCATTACGCCGATATAGATCGTCATACAGACCGCGGTTTCAAACAGCACGGATGAGGTATTGAAATGGCCCGGCATGAAGAAGTACGGAATGTTCCAGTAACGGCCGACGTCAATGGTGATCGACAAACCGCCAAGCGAGTAACCGAACAGACTGGCCAGCAGCGCCGGACGCACCAGCGGATGGTATTCGCCACGGTTAAACACATAGACGGCCCAGGCCAGCGCCCAGCCGCCGCAGGCGAAACCAGTGCCCACCAGTAGATCAAACGCAATCCAGATCCCCCAGGGATAACCGCCGTTTAGCGCCGCGACCGAACCGATACCAAACGCCAGACGTTTCACAATCAGCAGCGCGCATAAAATGACAAACGGCGCCAGCAGCATGACCGGCCAGCTAACCAGACGCCCGCCTAATGGACTCGATTTATCCCCCGTCATGATCGTTCTCCTGTTTGTCATCAGCCTGCGCCCGATCGTCGTCATCCCGCCGGTCTGCGCGGGTATTGCGATGCGTCAACAGGGATAAGCCGGCTAATACCGCCAGCGGCAATGCCATGCCTTTGTACAGCCGGTGCTGAATATGCTCGGAACGCGCGCCGGTAGACAGTTCGGCCAGTTCCGGCAGATCGAGATACTGATACGGCACGCCGGTCAGCACCAGCACCTGGGTTCCGCCCGCCTCTTTCTCGCCATAAACAGACTGTTCGTATGCAGGCACGGTATGCAGATAGGTATCTTTTGCCGCCAGGGTCTGACGCGGATAGCGATATTCATCGCCCGCCGACAGGGAGAGCCGATGTTTCGCCTCCGTCAGCAGTTCTTCGCGGGTGCCGAAGATTACCGCCCCGGTAGGGCAAACATCGACACAACCCGGTAGCCCGCCCTTGTCCAACCGTTGCAGCCCCGCCTGATTGCACAGTTCGCATTTGTGCAGCTTGCCGAATGGATTCTCGTAATCGTATTTGGGAATATTGAACGGACAGGCGACCATGCAGTAACGACAGCCGGTACACACATCGGCGTGGTAGTGGATAATGCCGGTTTTGGCATTTTTCTTCAGTGCGGAAACCGGACAAACCGAGACACAGTTAGGATCAACGCAATGCATGCACTGTTTTTTAATGTAGGCGTAACCGTTATCAAGCCGATCCTTGTTTTTCCCCTCGCCGGCGCTCCAGACCTGAATAATATTGTTGGTGTAAGGACTGAGCTTATCGTTGTTTGACCAGGTGGCCTCGCCGCCGGCATAAATTTTGCTATCCGGATTATAGGTCAGCTTGTTGAGCCGCTGACATTCGCTGACGCAGGCCTGACAGCCGACACACAGCGTAGAGTCGTAGAGCATCCCCAGCGAGCCGGGAATCGGCGGCTTATTGGTCGCCGCGGCATATGCCGAGCGAGTCGCGCCGGCCAGCAACGCGCCGGCGGAAGCCAGCTTGAAAAAATGGCGTCTGTTCACGGCTCAACCCTCCCGGAACCCGTTTCCAGCATCCTGCCGACTTTGTTTTCGTGAAGGCGTTTTTTGTGCCGATGGCGGTTGAGAAGACGCCGGTTGCCGGGATTGTTTTTGCTGACGGCCCAATTCTCGTACCGCCATCAGACTGACGCCGCCCACTACGCCGAGCGCGCCGCCGATTAAACCGGTCGCCGTCGCGGAGAGATGGCCGCCTTCAGGGCTATGGACGGCCGGTTTTTCCACCCTCGGCGTCGGGTTTTCCACGTTAGCCAGTTGGAAAATGCCTTTGGTAAAACCGATGCCTTTCTCATTGCAGCCATAGCAAGGATGGCCGATGCCGACCGGCCAGATGCCGCCGCCGACGTCGCAAAACTCCAGCGTCGGGCAGTTGCCGTAAGTCTCCGGTCCTTTACAGCCCAAGTGGTATAGGCACCATCCCTGCCGATGCCCTTCATCGCCGAATTCTTTGGCGAAACGCCCGGCGTCAAAGTGCGGACGCCGCTCGCAGTTTTCGTGAATCAAACGACCATAGGCGAACGTCGGTCGCCCCTGGCTATCCAGCGCCGGCGGACGTTGATACGTGATGATGTGCGCGACGGTCGCCAGAAAGTTGTGCGGATTGGGCGGACAGCCGGGGATGTTAATCACGGTTTTACCCGGCAAAACGTCCTGCAAACTGACGGCGCCGGTCGGGTTGCTGCCTGAAGCCGGCACGCCGCCCCAGGCCGAACAGGAACCGATGGCGACGATCGCCGCCGCCTGTTCGGCCGCGTCGCGGATATGCTCGACGATCGGTTTACCCGCCACCATGCAGTAGATGCCGCCGTCTTTGACTGGTATCGAACCATCGACAACCAGCACATATTTCCCTTTATATTGCTCGACAGCGCGATGTTTATTCTCTTCCGCCTGTTCGCCAAACGCGGCGGAGAGTACTTCGTGGTATTCCAGTGAAATGGTGTTTAACAGCAGATTCTCAATGGTGGGATGCGTCGCGCGTAACAAGGACTCCGTGCACCCGGTACACTCCTGCGCGCCGATCCAGATAACCGGCGGACGCTGCGTCGCGCCGATCGATTGAGCGATTTCCGCCGCAGCGGACTCCGCTAATCCCATTGATGCCGCCAGCGCTGCACATAACTTCATAAAATCACGGCGATTAACGCGGTGATGGGAAAACATTAAATTTCCCGCGCTCATTTTTATTATTCTCCTGTAACCCAACGGAGTAACACACGATGTGTGTGTGGGTATGGTAAGGAGAAAATTTATTTAACAGACTTGATCTTCATCAATCGCCAGGACAATAGACTGTTTATTTCTTTTATAATTGTGACTGTATACGCACAGCGCCTATTTAAAAGAATATATTCATTTTTAGATGAGAAATAATCTCAACAACTGTCGCTAATTATCCGCGTGTTTATTTCGCATTAGCTAAATCGATTAACCCCAGAAATTAAAATCTAAACATCTAATTTTAACATACTGATAAATAACAAAAAATTACCTTTCATATTTTACTTGTTTTAGGATTGGCGATACTGAGATTTTAGTTTCGCCGAACATCCATATAAATTAATTACTTTAGATACTTTAGTTTATAAACAGAACGAAATCATCAGATCATTAAATACCGAATCAGGGGAAAGGCTTACGCAATCAATATTGGTGAATAATTTTAATCTGTGTGAAAAATATAAATTGTCGGCAAAATGTTAATAGAAAAGGCAGCCGGCTATCAACCATGCTGCCTTGATTAAAACACGGCGGGCTAATTAAAAAAGTTATTGAATGCCCTGGCTGCGCAGGTAATCTTCATAATTACCGGTGAAGTCGATCACTTTATTCGGCGTCATTTCAATGATGCGGGTCGCCAGCGAACTGACGAACTCGCGGTCATGAGAGACGAACAGCAGCGTGCCTTCATACATTTCCAGCGCCATGTTCAGCGACTCAATGGATTCCATATCCAGGTGGTTGGTCGGTTCATCCATGATCAGAATATTAGGGCGCTGCATCATCAATTTGCCAAACAGCATACGTCCCTTTTCGCCACCGGATAATACCTTCACTTTTTTCTTGATATCATCATGGCTGAACAACAAACGTCCCAGTACGCTACGAACCGCCTGCTCATCATCTTTCTCTTGTTTCCACTGGCTCATCCAGTCAAACACGTTCTGGGAATCATCAAATTCATATTCGTGATCCTGAGCGTAATAGCCGATTTTCGCATTTTCCGACCATTTAACCGTACCGCTTTCGGGCTGAAGTTCGCCTACCAGCGTTTTCAGCAGCGTCGATTTGCCGATACCGTTGGTACCCAGTACGGCGACTTTATCGCCGACCTCGACCATCAGGTTCAGTTTGCTGAATAACGGACCGTTATCGAATCCTTTCGTCAAGGCTTCCACTTCCAGCGCATTACGAAACAGTTTCTTATCCTGTTCAAAACGAATAAACGGATTCTGACGGCTGGAGGCCTTCACTTCTTCCAACTGAATTTTATCAATCTGGCGCGCGCGCGAGGTCGCCTGTTTAGATTTAGATGCATTCGCGCTAAATCGGCTGACAAAAGACTGCAATTCGGAAATCTGCGCTTTCTTTTTGGCGTTATCCGCCAGCAGACGTTCGCGCGCCTGCGTCGCCGCCGTCATGTATTCATCATAGTTGCCGGGATAAATACGCAATTCGCCGTAATCCAGATCCGCCATATGGGTACAGACCATGTTCAGGAAGTGACGGTCATGGGAAATAATGATCATGGTGCTATTGCGATCGTTCAGCACCTGTTCCAGCCAGCGAATGGTATCGATATCCAGGTTGTTGGTCGGTTCATCAAGCAGCAGAATATCCGGATCGGAAAATAACGCCTGCGCCAAGAGAACGCGCAGCTTCCAACCGGGCGCGATTTCGCTCATTGGGCCGTAGTGCTGATCAACAGGAATGCCGACGCCCAGCAGCAGCTCGCCCGCACGCGCTTCAGCGCTGTAACCGTCCATTTCACCATACAGCACTTCCAGATCGGCGACTTTATAGCCATCGGCCTCACTCATTTCAGCCAGCGCGTAAATACGATCGCGCTCTTCTTTCACCGCCCATAGTTCGGCATGGCCCATGATTACGGTATCCAACACGCTGTATTTTTCGAACGCGAACTGGTCCTGACGCAATTTACCCAAGCGTTCATTAGGGTCGAGAAATACATTGCCGGCACTCGGCGCCAAATCGCCGCCCAGAATTTTCATGAACGTGGATTTACCGCAGCCGTTCGCGCCGATCAGACCGTAACGGTTACCGCCGCCGAATTTAACTGAAATGTTTTCAAACAATGGCTTACTGCCAAACTGCATAGTGATATTGTTGGTACTTAGCACAGAAAATACTCAAGTCAGAATGTGATTTTGGTCGCATTATGCCACAAAAGCGCCCCATAATCGCGGCTAGTTTTGGACAATATTTGACCGCCACCCGTCAATGACGCGGCTCATCTGCGCTGATGGCCCCTCAGCGAGGCAAACCCAGCGCCGTCAATAAGGCTGAAATTTTAGGCGATCGATGCCGGGATGTGGGGTAAACCACCGAAAGAGGCCGGGTAACGCCAGCATAATCATCCAGCACGCTGATCAGCTCACCGCGCATCATGCTGTCGTCAACGGCAAAATCCATTAGCTGGACGATCCCCATGCCGCGCCGAGCGGCATCCAGCAGCCGATCGGCCAGATCGAAGGTCATATTGCCGTTCACCGCCACGCTCAGCGATTTCCCCTGATGCAGAAATTCCCACGGCATCTTGCCGCCGGTATGCGGATTAATCACCGCCAGACAGTTGTGATCGCGCAAATCCGCCGGTGACTGCGGAACCGGGCGGCGCCGAAAATAGTCGGGAGCCGCGACGACCACCAGATGCAGATCTTTAACGTGTCTGGCAATCAGCCGTGAATCCTGTATTTTTCCGATACGCACCGCCGCATCAAACCCCTCATCGATAATATCGATAAAGCGGTCGGTCATAACCGCATCAATCACCAGTTTGGGATGTTTGCTGAGCATATTTTCGATAAGAGGCAGCATGATGATGCTGCCAAATGCCGATGGCGTGGTAATCCTGAAGTTTCCTTCCGGCATCGTCTGTCGACCGCTCAACTGCGACGCCAACTGCAGCATTTCATGAACCAGGGGTTTAGCCCGCTGATAGAGAAACTCGCCGTCGGACGTCAGGCTAACGCCGTGCGTATTACGGTTGAGCAACCTCATGCCTAACGATGCCTCCAGACGCGTGATGGCGCGAGAGGCCCCCGACTGCGTCAGGTTTAGAGCGCTTGCCGCCTGGGTAAAATTCAGCGTCTCGGCGACTTTAATAAAAATTCGCACCGCATTGAGATCCATCGTCCCTCCATAATGATTAAAATCATAACCATGATGATTTATGTCAGATTTACTCAGTAAATGGAATAACCTAAAACTGCATCACTTTGCTGCTTAAAAGAGAATGCTGTGATGCCTTTTACTATCTATTTATTGGGATATACCCTGTTTACCATGACCACCTCAGAGTTTATGGTGGCGGGGTTAATGCCATCTATGTCGCAGGATTTGAAACAGCCCATTTCGCAAATCGGTTATCTCATCACGATTTATTCTCTGGGAATGGTGGTTGGCGGCCCGTTGTTGGCCAGTCTATTGATCAGACTGACGGATAAACGCGCGCTGCTGTTTATTACGCTGATTTTTCTGATCGCCCAGGCCGCCGCGGCCCTCTCCCCCAGCTATTCATTGATAGCGATAGCGCGCTTTATGACCGGGCTATCTTCAGCGGCCTTCTTCGGCTTTGCGCTGATGGCCGCGTCTAAACTTGTGGCGCCGGAACGCCTTGGCGTCGCGGCGTCCATTGTCCTTGGCGGGCTGATGATTGCGACGGTGGTTGGCTTGCCGGTAGCGACCGTATTGGATCAATTTTACGGCTGGCGGGTAAGCTTCTGGCTGATTGTCGTGCTGGTCGCCGCTGCGGCAATCGGTTTGCATCGATTTATGCCGGAGCATGATCCGGTAGCGAACAACAGCTTGCGCAAAGAGCTCGCTTCCCTGTGGAACAGAAGGCTATGGGCGGCCTATGCCACCAGTTTTTTTATCATCGCGTCGGCATTTTCCGCCTTCAGCTATCTGGTTCCTTACCTGTTGCATCAGATGCGCCTGCATGAGTCAAACGTCCCCATCATTCTGTTCGTTTATGGCGCCTGTTCGGTTGTGGGCAATATCGTCGTTGGACGGCTGGCAGACCGCTCATCCATCGGCGTGGTTTTCTGCGGGGGGATTTTGCAGTGCTGCGCGCTCAGCGTCATCTATCTTTCAGAAGGCGCCCCGAGTACCGCGCTGGCGGCTATCGCGGTACTCGGCCTGACGGGCATTACGCTAACGCCCGCCATGTCCGCGCGAATATTCCGGATCACGAAAAATACCTCGCTGATTAACACCATGCATACTTCGGTGATCTCCGCCGGCGTGACCATAGGTTCATGGACCGGCGGGCTGGCCATTGCCGGCGGCTATGGATTCGCCTCTCCTTTCCTGCTCGGTATTTTCTTCGTGTTGATGGCGATACTGACGCTGGCGCCTTATATGAAAAGAACGGCATCCCATTCGCGAAACGGATAGCGCCTGATGACTGATGAGATTTGCTAAAAAACAACCTGCTGATTTATATTCATAATTACGCTCACGCGATTTAAGCAAATGGCCGTGATACCAGCCATCGGCGCGATGGAAGGAATAGCGTTTTCATCAATTGATACCCCCTGAATAAGTCGAGCTACAGATGGCCGAACGGCGAAAGCCGATACGCACCGTCAACCTGGCAGACGCAGGGTACGACAGGAAAAACGGCCTATGCCACAACAACGACGCTTCAAACAAATCGACGTATTTACCCGTCAGTCTTTCAAGGGGAATCCATTGGCTGTCGTGCTCGATACCGACGGTATGGCCGATGAACAGATGCAGGATTTCGCCCGTTGGACTAATTTGTCGGAGACAACCTTTGTCGTGCCGCCGACCAATCCACTGGCTGACTACGGCGTACGGATCTTTACCCCCGATCTGGAACTTCCGTTTGCCGGGCATCCCACGCTAGGTACGGCGCACGCGCTGTTGGAATCGGGTTTTCAGACCAAATCCCCAGGACAGATTATCCAGCAAAGTGGCATCGGTCTGGTGCCAATCAACATCAATGACGATGGATTGCTGGCTTTTCATGTACCGCAGGCCAGGGTCGATCCCTTTGATACCACGCTATACCCGCTGCTTGAGCGAACGCTCGGCAGCGCCAGAACAGATAAACGCCATTCCCCGGCCACCGTGCGCATGGGAATAAACTGGTTAATGGTGCGAATGGATAGCGCCGATACCTGTCTGAACATTACTCCGGATGCGCAATCACTGGCCGATTTACAAGCCGCCTGCAAGGCTGACGGCATCGCCATCTATGGACCGCATGATAACGCCAGCCCAACGGATTATGAGATGCGGACGTTTTATATCGAGCAGGGATACATCAAGGAAGATCCGGTCACCGGCAGCGCTAATGCTTGCCTGGCCTGTATTCTGCGCCAACAGCGGGGCGCGGATGATATTACCGCCCAATTGGATTACAGCGTTCGACAAGGCACCCGGCTCAGGCGTGATGGCCGCATCTCCGTGGTGTATCTAAATGATGAACCTTGGGTCGGCGGGCATAGCGTAACGATTATTGACGGCGCTATGCTGGTATAGCGAAAAATCGTCAGGCACGCGCTTGATCGGCAGAATCTTCACCATATATTTGATAAGGGAGGCCTTGAGTGAGAGCGCTTAATGAATTACATCATCCACCGCACCTGAATCTCGCCATTCAGGTGGAGAGCGACGCTGACGCCATTTTTTCTCTGGTGCAACAAGAGAAACCGCGTCTGCGCCGAACGCTGCCCTGGCCGGATTCAGTGACGCGGGTTGAGGATACACTAAACACCATAAGGGCTAATCGCAATGAATTCGCCGCCGGCGATGCCGCGGTGTACGTTATCCGATGGGATGGGGAGGTAGCCGGTATCGTCTCATTCAACACGATTAAAGATCAGGAAGGCGTCATCGGTTACTGGATTGCCGAAGCGTTTGAGGGTAAAGGTATCGTCGCGCTATCAGTGCGCACCATGGTCGATGCCTATATTAACGCCGGCATCGTGAAAAAGTGCGTGATCAAAGCATCGGTGGAGAATCCGCGCAGTAACGCGTTAGCGCAAAGACTGGGATTTAGTTGGCTGCAGCGGACCAAAAACACGGAAAAGATTGGCGATCGCGTCTTCGATCAAAACATCTATGGCTACCAGCCATGATGCGCCTATCACGGCGCTGACGCCGATATGCCGCCAGCGGTTATCGGCTGGCGGCATACTAGGCAACAATACATCGGGGTTCATCGATATCGTTTCTACGCGAGCCGCACAAATAACGGGCGCAGCGAATATCGGCGACAGGCTATGTCGCGTGATTAGCGCCTGGCTAATAGCAGGCCAAGCACCAACCCGACGGTGGCGCCGATACCGATCCCCTGCCAGGGTTTGTCGTGGACGTAAATATCCGCTTTATCCGCCACCTGCTTGGCGCGAGCGTAGTAACTGTCGGTCGCGCCAATCCTGGCCTTAACCTCAAGCAGCGATTTTTGCGCTTTATTTTTAAGATCGAGATAGGCTTTATCCGCCTGATCGCCGGAGTAGCGCAATAGTTCATCCAGGGTATCAGACAAGAGCTTCAAATCGTCATCCGCGCCAATATCTTCAGGCGTTTTTTTTGCTTCTGCCATAAAATGCTCCTTTCCTTTTAAAAAAGAATCGTCTGGTTAACTATAGACAATTCTGTCGCCTGTCGCGGCGTTAAAATAGCCAGACCATTCCTAAATCCGTGATATCCCGCTTACCGCCGCGGATAAAAAAAACCGCCTCAGAAAACGATTTGCGGCGGTTTTAATCACTTCAGTCACCATGCCGCTACATGATGGGCTGCGCCAGCTGTACCAAAGAAATCAGCGGCTGCGGGTAAAAGCCCAGCACCAAAACCAATATCGCTGAAATCACAACCACGGCGCCACCGGCCGTTAACGCCCAGTTACCTGACGCGGCATCGCGGCTCAGCACCGGCGGCGCATCCAGATACAGGTTAACCATCATTCGCAGATAGTAGTAAAGACCAATCGCGCTACCCAGCACCACCGCGCCGGCCAGCCACCACAGTTCAGCCTTCACGCCGACGGCCAATACATAGAACTTGCCGAAAAATCCCAGCGTCATTGGAATACCGGCCAGCGACAACATCATCACCGTCATCACGGCAGACAGAACGGGCTTACGCCAGAACAAACCGCGGTAAGCAAGCATTGAATCGGCTTCTGTATCGCCGCACGGGCTGGACATCAGGCTGACGACGCCAAAGGCGCCGAGACTGGCGAACAGATAGCCCACCAGATAGACGCCGACCGTTTCCAGCGCCAGCTCATGATTTTGTACCGCGATCAAGGCAACCAGCAGATAGCCCATATGCGCAATGGATGAGTATCCCAACAAACGCTTGATGCTTTGCTGCGAAACCGCCATCACGTTGCCGAACACAATGGAGGCAAACGCAATCACACCAAGCGCGATTCTCACCGACTCGCTGTCGACCAGCGGCGCATAGAGAAACAGCCGCATCACCGCGCCGAAGATGGCGATTTTGCTGGCGGTAGCCAGGAAAGTCGACACCGGAGCCGGTGCGCCCTGATACACATCGGGCGTCCACAGCTGAAAAGGCGCCAGCGATAACTTAAAACCGATGCCGACAATCATCATCCCTAAACCAGCCAGCAATAGCGGTTCATGGATATGAGCATCGCTCAGGCTTTGTCCCAGGGTGACGAACGTCAGGCTGCCTGAATCGGCATAGACCAGCGCCATGCCAAACAACAGGAAAGCGGAAGAGGCGGCCGACAGCAACATATATTTGATACCGGCTTCCAGCGAACGTTTCTGTCGAAATGCATAGCTCGCCAACCCGAACAAAGGCAGTGAAATCAATTCAATACCGATGAACAGAGCGGCAAGATGATTGGCGCTTGCCAGTAAAACCCCGCCTAATGCGGCAATCAGCACCAGCAGATAGAACTCATCGCGGTTGTCCGAATAGCCTTCCAGCCATGAATAAGCAAAGGTACTGGTCGCCAGACTGGCTAACAACACCAGTCCGGTGTAGAACATGGAAAAACCATCAACCCGCAACAGCGGGGTAACATCGGTCGGCCCCGCCTGACCTACAAAGTAAAGCGATAGCAGCGCGATGCTTAGACCGATAATCGTCAAGGTTGCGTTGTAAAAATGGTTGCGTCGCCACGCAATGCACAGCATCACAACCACTACCGTCAATCCGACGATCAACAGCGGCGATAGCGCGATTAGTTGTTGAGGAGTTATTGTCATGGCGAATTACGGCCTTGTTGTTGAAAGTATTGAATCTGGAGTCGACGACATAAACCACTGCTGGATATTCGACATCGCCGCACTGGAGGTATCCAGAATCGGTTGCGGGAAAACCCCTAACAACACCAGTAATACCACCAGCGGCATAACGACAGACAGTTCACGCATCGTCATACCCGGCAGCGGTTGTTCTGATTTCGGGGCACCATAATAAGCACGCTGCATCAGCATCAGCGAATAAACCGATGCAAATACCAGACCGAAGGTGGAAATCACGGTAATCAGCGGCACAACCTGATAACTGCCGATCAGAATATTAAATTCCCCGACAAAGTTACCGGTTCCCGGCATGCCTAATGTAGCGACGGCAAAAAAGAGCGACAGCGCCGGTAAATATCTGAGGCGCGCCCACAGACCGCCCATCTGGCGCATATCCCAGGTATGCACACGCTGGTATAGCTGACCGCACAGGATAAAAAGCCCCGCGGCCGACAAACCGTGAGCGATCATCAGAATTACCGCCCCCTGAAAGGCCTGCTGATTGCCGGAGTAAATGGCAATCATCACAAACCCCATGTGGGAAACCGATGTGTATGCGACCAGCCGCTTGATATCCGTTTGGTTAAAGGCCATCCAGGCGCCGTAGAATACGCTGATCACCCCCAGCCACATGGCGATAGGCGCAAATTCATGCGATGCATTGGGAAACAGCGGCAGGCTGAAACGCAGCAAACCATAGGCCGCCGTTTTCATTAACAGCCCGGCCAGATCGACGGAACCGGCGGTTGGCGACTGGCTATGCGCGTCCGGCGACCAGCCATGCACTGGCACCAACGGCATTTTCACCGCGAACGCGACAAAGAACCCCAGCATCAGCAGGTATTCAACGCCATACGACATTTCGGTCTTCAGCAACGCTTCATAGTTGAAGGTCCAAATGCCGGTAGCATTATGATGCACGAACACCAGAGCCAGAATAGCGATCAGCATCACCAGGCCGCTGGTCTGGGTATAAATGATAAATTTGGTCGCCGCTGCGGTTCGGGCTTTGTCATCAGAGCCCTTATGTCCCCATATCGCAATGAGGAAATACATCGGCACCAGCATCATTTCCCAGAAGAAGAAAAACAGGAATAGGTCGATGGCGACAAACACGCCGATAACGCCGACCAGCGTCCACAATATACCAAGATGGAAAAGCCCCTGGTTATGGTGATCTTCATTCCATGAAGTGAGTATCGCCAACACGCCCAATAGCGCGGTCAACACCACCATCAGCACCGAAAGTCCATCCAGGGCAAGATGGAAATCAATGCCGAAGCGGGGGATCCACGGAACATTGAACTCAGCCTGCCATTGCGGCAGTCCACCGGGCGTTGCCAAAGAATAGCCACCCTGCAACCAGAGTTGCACAGATAGCACCAAAGTCAGCCCCATCGCAATCAACGCGATCCAGCGCGGTACTTTCGTACCCAAACGCTCAGACTGCCAACACAGCAGACCGCCGATAAAGGGGATAAGAATTAGCCAAGGTAGTAGCATGGCGCTTTGTGTCCCTAAATTAAAGAAATCTGAAAACTCGCTGCGGCGGGCACTCGTCAGGAATGCCCTGCCCTTCATCCGTTCCCGGGTACCGTCTTAAACCAGCAATAACAGTGCCAGCACGACGACAGCGCCCAACCCCATGGAAGCAACATACCAACGTACTTGACCATTTTCGCTTACTGCCAGCCCACGATTTCCCCAACGGGTAACGAAAGCCGGAATGCTCATCAGGGCGTCCAGCGGATCGCAGCGCAATAGCTTCGCAATGGCCAGATAAGGTCTGACAAACACTTTGTCGTACAGCCAGTCAAATCCCCAGGCATGGAACCACCAGGTGGAGAAAAATCGTCCCGGCGCACTTTGCGCGATACGGTTCACCAGTTGACGTTTGCCCAACCATAGCGCGGCGGCAAGCAAGATCCCGGCGACGGCAACCACGCCGGAAATAATTTCCAGGGTCATCATCCGGCCGTGATCAAGCGTCGTCGTTTCCGGCAGAACGCCGTGCAGTGGCGGCGCAATCAAAGCGCCGACAAAGGTCGACAGCACCATCAACACAATCAACGGTAAATGATGGGAGATGCCGGTAACCTTGTGCGCTTGGGTTTTCGCCTCGCCGTGGAACACGATGAAGATCATACGGAAGGTATACAGCGACGTCATAAAGGCGCCGACCAGGCCCGCCGCCATCAAATTGAGATGACCGTTAGCCCATGCGCCCGCCAGAATTTCGTCCTTGCTAAAGAAGCCGGCGGTCACCATCGGCAAGGCAGCCAATGCCGCGCCCCCCACCAGGAAGCAGACATAGACCAGCGGAATGGTCTTACGCAGTCCGCCCATTTTGAAAATGTTCTGCTCATGGTGACAGGCCAGAATCACCGACCCGGAAGAGAGGAACAGCAACGCTTTGAAAAACGCGTGGGTCATCAGATGAAAAATCGCCGCATCCCAGGCCTGAACGCCCAAAGCCAGGAACATATAACCAATCTGGCTCATCGTAGAATAAGCGAGGACGCGTTTAATATCCGTTTGCACCAGCGCGGCAAATCCGGCCAATACCAACGTTACCGCGCCAATCACGCCAACCAGATGCAAAACGTCCGGCGCCATAAGGAACAAACCGTGGGTGCGGGCGATCAGATAGACGCCGGCGGTAACCATGGTCGCGGCATGGATCAGCGCGGATACCGGCGTCGGCCCCGCCATCGCATCCGCCAGCCAGGTTTGCAACGGCAGCTGAGCCGATTTACCGACCGCGCCGCCCAACAGCATCAGGGTTGCCCAGGTGATCGCCGGAGAACCTTCAGCCAGTTGCTGTGGCGCCAGCACCATCAGTTCGCGGAAGTTAAGCGTGCCCAGTTCCCGGTAAAGAATAAACAGCGCAAACGCCAGAAACACATCCCCGACGCGAGTCACCACAAAGGCCTTCATTGCCGCCGCGCCATTTTTCGGATTGGTATAGTAGAAGCCGATCAGCAGATAGCTGCACAGCCCCACGCCTTCCCACCCGAGGTACATCAGCATCAGGTTATCCGCCAGAACAAGCACCAGCATACTGGCGATAAACAGGTTGGTGTACGCAAAGAAGCGCGAATAGCCCTCTTCACCGCGCATATACCAGGAGGCGAACAGGTGGATGAAGAAACCAACGCCGGTGACGACGGAGAGCATGGTAGCCGATAGACCGTCAAGCGTCAGCGTAACGCCGATGTTGAAGTGTCCAATCGCCATCCATGTCCACAGATGCTGGTCAAATACGCTCACGCCGGTGTGTTGCTGACCCAGAAAATCGGCCACGACCCAGGCTGCCGTCAGCGCCGCGAGCCCAACGGACCCCACGCCTACCGTCGCGGATACATTCTCTGACCAACGACCGCGGGAAAATGCCAACAGCAGAAACCCAAGCAGCGGTAATAGTATTGTTAAATAGAGTAAGTTCATCCGCGCATCTCACTGACTGTATCAATATTCAGGGTCTGACGACGGCGATAAAGTTGCAACAACAGCGCCAACCCGATACTTGCTTCGGAGGCTGCCAGCGTAATCGCCAGAATATACATCACCTGACCGTCCGCCTGCTGCCAATAGCTGCCGGCGACAACAAACGCCAGCGCAGCCGCGTTGATCATAATTTCGAGGCTTATCAGCATAAACAGCAAGTTGCGGCGAATGAGTAATCCGGTCAGCCCCAGCGCGAATAGCACGGCGGCTAGAATTAACCCATGTTGTAACGGAATCATGCGCGTTCCCCTGTTATTTTGTTATCAACATCCTGGTTCGCGGTTTCTTTACTGACGACGTCGCCACGTTTTTCTTCGCGACCTACGTGGAAAGCGACGACCAACCCTGCCAGCAGCAACATCGAGGCCAGCTCAACGGCGAGAACATAAGGGCCGAATAGCGTGATGCCCACTGATTTGGCGTCCACCATATTCCCGGCGATGCCCTGGTCGTCCAGGCTGAAAATGCCCTTGACGATAACGATCAACAATATCAGCGAGAGTAATGAAGGGCCAATCCAGACGCTGGGTTTAAGCCATGCGCGTTCTTGCTCGACCACGGAATTTCCGAGGTTGAGCATCATCACCACAAACACGAACAGCACCATAATGGCGCCTGCGTAAACGATGATTTCCAACGCGCCGGCGAAGTAAGCCCCCAACGAGAAAAACACGCACGCGACGGCCAACAGAGAAACTATCAGATATAGCAGTGCATGCACGGGATTGGTATGAGTGATGACGCGCAACGTCGCCAATACTGCAATCAGGCCCGCAATATAAAAAGCGAATTCCATGCTAGCTCCTTAGGGCAATAGGCCTTTAACATCAATGGGTTTGGCTTCGTTTTCAGCTTCGCCCTTATCTTTCCCATCGATTGCCATGCCGGCCATCCGGTAGAAGTTATACTCCGGATACTTACCCGGCCCCGATATCAGCAAATCTTCTTTTTCGTAAACCAGATCCTGACGTTTGTAATCCCCCATCTCAAAATCGGGCGTCAGTTGAATCGCCGTGGTTGGACAGGCTTCTTCACAAAAGCCGCAGAAAATACAACGCGAGAAGTTGATACGGAAAAACTCGGGATACCAGCGGCCATCTTTGGTTTCCGCTTTCTGCAGGGAGATGCAGCCGACCGGACAAGCCACTGCGCACAGATTACAGGCTACACAACGTTCATCGCCGTCCGGATCGCGCGTCAGCACAATACGGCCGCGATAGCGCGGCGGCGGATTGACAGGTTCTTCGGGATACATTCTGGTTTCGCGCTTTTTGAAAGCGTTCGAGCCCACCATACAGATACTGCGTATCTGGGTGCCGAAACCAATCACTAAATCTTTTAATGTCATGGTTCACTCACCCCTTATTGAGCGTTGTACAAAATGACCGCGGCTGTCGCCAACAGGTTCAGTAACGTTATCGGCAGACAAACTTTCCAGCCGAAGGCCATCACCTGGTCATAACGCGGACGGGGCAACGCGGCACGAATCAGAATAAACATCATCATGAAGAAGGCCGTTTTCAACGCAAACCAGACAAATGGCGGTAAGAAAGGACCATGCCAGCCGCCGAAAAACAGGGTGACGATAAGTGCGGAAACCGTAACGATGCCGATATATTCACCAACGAAGAACAGACCGAACTTCATACCGGAATATTCAATATGGTAACCATCCGCCAATTCTTGTTCAGCCTCCGGCTGGTCAAACGGATGTCGGTGACACACGGCCACGCCCGCAATGGCGAAAGTGACAAAGCCAAAGAACTGTGGAATGACGTTCCACAAATGCGCCTGCGATTCAACAATATCATTCATGTTGAAAGATCCCGCCTGGGCAACCACGCCCATCAGCGACAGACCGAGAAACACTTCATAACTCAGCGTCTGGGCGGAAGCACGCACCGCGCCTAACAGAGAGTATTTGTTGTTACTCGACCAACCGGCAAACAGCACGGCATAAACCGCCAGACCCGCCATCATCAGAAAAAACAGAATCCCGATGTTGAGATCCGATACGCCCCAGGTCGGGCTGACCGGCACAATGGCAAAGGAGAGTAATAAAGAGGTAAATGCGATCATCGGCGCCAGCGTAAAGATCACTTTGTCAGTA
The DNA here is from genome assembly GCF_022378355.1 of Brenneria bubanii. Taxonomy (GTDB): domain Bacteria; phylum Pseudomonadota; class Gammaproteobacteria; order Enterobacterales; family Enterobacteriaceae; genus Brenneria; species Brenneria bubanii. Next base: position 122,678 of record NZ_JAKMAJ010000004.1, on the reverse strand, counting down.
AATCTTGGCACCCAGTCTTCTTTGAAGAACATTTTGATCATATCGGCGACAAGCTGCAGCGAACCGCCCCAACCTACCCGGTTCGGTCCGTAACGCCCCTGAAACAAGCCCAGCAGCTTACGTTCGCCCATACTCATGAATGCCCCGCAGGTCACGACGACCAGCAGGATAACCACCGCTTTTCCGACAGCAATCAGTATTTCCAGGCGCTCTGGTGTCAACCAACTCATTGTGCAGCCTCCCGCAGATTGTCAACGGTTGCACCGGCCAGCGCCGGCGCGATACCCGGCAGCCCCAGCGGTAAACCAACCTGTCCCTGACTCAACCCATCGCTTAACCGAATCGGCAAGCGCAACGTCTGACCACCGCAGCTCAGCTCGACCAGCGTTCCGGAGTTAACGCCCAGAGCGGCCGCATCGGCCGGATTAACCATAACGTAAGGTTCGGGCATGCGGCTTTGAATCACCGCCGAGCGCTGCGACATTTCATCGCTGCCGAACAGGTGATAATAGGGCGCGACACGCCAGCTTCCCGATTGGGCGATAAACGCCGCCGGGATGTTATCGAAATAACCCAGGCGGCTTTCACCGGCCTCAATCATGCGGATGCCCGGATCGCCGTGGCGGATATGGCCGCCCACTTCATCCTGAAACTTGTTCCATGCCTGCGGCGAGTTCCAACCTGGCGCCCAGGCAAACGGAATCTGCTGACGATCGGCCGACGGACTGTTGTTCCCTTCCATGGAGAAGGCAAACATGGTGTCTTTATCCTGCGGTTGGCGCGGCTCGTGCACGCTGATGTTGGCGCGCATCGCGGTACGTCCGCTTGAACGGTTCGGCGAACGCGCCAGCTTCTGTCCGAGAATGCGGAACGATGCATCAGGCGCGGCCTGTTTAATCGCCGCCAGTTGCGGCATGGCCTCAATACAGGCGTCGATGACGTGATCAAGCTGAGTCCAGTCGATTCGGCGGCGGTTACAGGTGGCGCTGAGCGCGTGCAACCAACGCCAGCTCTCCAGCATCACCACGCTGTTATCGTAGTAGGCGGGATCATAGACCTGGAAAAACCGCTGGGCGCGGGCCTCCTGATTGATCAATGTTCCATCGCTTTCGGCAAAGCTCGCCGCTGACAGAATGAAGTCGGCCTTATCCATCAGGCGCGTGCGCTGGTGGTCCAGCACGATGACATTGCCGGCTTTCTCCAGCGCCGCGTCGATGCGCGCCGCGGGCGCCTGGCGATAGAGATCGTTTTCCATGACCACCACGCTGTCGGCTGCGCCGCTTTCCAACTGCGCCAGCGCATCATCCAGCGAGCCGCCGGCAATCATCGACAGGCCTATGCTGTTGGCCGCGGAAGCGACAAAGGTGACGCCCACATCAGAACCGCGAGCCTTAAGCGCTTTAGCCACGTTGGCTGCCGCGGCGATAAGATCATCGCTGCCCGCATGGGTTCCGGAAATGATCAGCGGTTTTTTCGCCCCGGCCAGCGCCTGAACGATGACATCCACTTTCTGGTCGAGGCCATCGGCCAGATCCGTTACCGCCGGCGCGTTTTCATCCAGCGCATGGGCGATGGCGAAGCCGAGCCGGGCCTGATCGGCGACCGGCGCGCGGTAATTCCAGGCGGCGATATCGTCCAGCCGGGTATCGTCGACGTTGGTGATGAACAACGGATGTTTGGCATGTTGTCCAATGTTCAGGATGGCCGCAATCTGCCAGTCCGCCACCTTTTGCGCCGCCGCCATTTCACGCGCTTTGCCTTTTACTGCCTGACGTATCGCCAATGCAATGCGCGCGCCTGTTTGCGTCAGATCCTCACCCAGCACCAGCACGGCATCATAGCTTTCAATCTCACGCAGCGTCGGGGTACGAACACCACCGTCCTGCAAGACTTGCAGGATCAACTGCAGACGTTGCTGCTCGTCGCGGGCGATGCCGGTATAAAAGTTTTCCGCTCCCACCAGCTCGCGTAAAGCGAAATTGCTTTCAATGCTGGCGCGCGGCGAACCGATTCCGATGGTTTTTTTCGCTTGCTGCAACGCGCCGGCCGCCTCCTGCGCCGCCTGTTCGGCCGTCAATTCAATCCAGTCGGCGCCTCGACGCTGAAGCGGATGTTTCGGGCGATCTTTCAGGTTGACGTAGCCGTAGCCAAACCGGCCGCGATCGCACAAGAAGTAATGATTGATGCTGCCGTTGAAGCGGTTTTCAATACGACGCAGCTCGCCATAGCGTTCACCCGGGCTGGTATTGCAGCCCACGCTGCACTGCTGGCAGACGCTGGGGGCAAACTGCATATCCCATTTACGGTTATAACGTTCTGAATGCGTTTTGTCGGTGAATACGCCGGTTGGACAAACCTCAACCAGGTTGCCGGAAAATTCGCTTTCCAGCGTGCCATCCTGCGGACGGCCGAAGTAGACGTTATCGTGCGCGCCATAAACGCCGAGGTCGGTGCCATCAGCGTAATCCTTGTAATAACGGACACAGCGATAACAGGCGATGCAACGGTTCATCTCATGAGAAATGAAGGGGCCGAGATCCTGATTACGATGCGTACGCTTGGTAAAACGATAACGACGAAAGTTCTGTCCTGTCATCACCGTCATATCCTGCAGATGGCAGTTTCCCCCTTCCTCACACACCGGACAGTCGTGGGGGTGGTTGGTCATCAGAAACTCGACTATCGTTTTACGAAATAGCTTCGCCTCTTCGTCTTCAATCGCAATGAACGTGCCCTCGGTAGCCGGTGTCATACAAGACATCACCAGTCGACCGCGGGTATCCTCCGCGTTCTGGTATTGCTTTACCGCGCAGAGGCGGCAGGATCCAACGCTTCCCAGCGCGGGGTGCCAGCAAAAGTAAGGAATATCGAGTCCCAGGGACAGGCAAGCCTCAAGAAGGTTGTCCGCGCCATTGACTTCATACTCTTTGCCGTCTACATGAATAGTAGCCATAGTCAGCATGCTTCCATAATGGCCTGTGTCGCCACAGGCGCTAATCAAAAATTCTATTTATGAGGGCGGCTTGTCGGTGCCGCCCGGCGGATACATTTACTGCATCTCAAGCTCATCAGATAATTAGCTACCAGCGCTCTTTCAACAAATTAGGTTGAATACCGCCAATCGCTTTGGTGTTACCCAGATATTGCGAAGAAATACCGGCTTCGAACTCATTTCTGAAATATTTGATGGCGCTTTGCAATGGCTCCACGGCGCCCGGCGCATGCGCACAGAAGGTTTTGCCTGGTCCCAGAAAGCGACAAAGCTGCTCCAGCGTTTCGATATCGCCAGGCTGCCCCTCACCGCGCTCCAATGCCCGCAGCAGTTTTACGCTCCAGGGCAAACCATCGCGGCAGGGGGTGCACCAGCCGCAGGATTCACGGGCAAAAAACTCTTCCAGATTGCGGGTCAAAGAAACCATATTTATTTCGTTGTCGACCGCCATCGCCAGCGCGGTCCCCAGACGACTCCCCGCTTTGCCTATATTTTCGAAATCCATCGGCAAATCAAGGTGGTCGCCCGTCAGAAAATCGGTGCCGGCGCCGCCAGGCTGCCAGGCTTTCAACGTCAGTCCGTCTCTCATACCGCCGGCGTAATCCTCCAGAATCTCGCGCGCGGTGGTGCCAAACGGCAACTCCCACAGCCCCGGATTTTTGACCCGGCCGGAAAAGCCCATCAGCTTGGTGCCGGCATCCTTGCTTTTACCGGCGGACAGCCCCTGGTACCACTCGGCGCCGTGCTCAATAATGGCCGGAACGTTGCACAGGGTTTCCACGTTATTGACGCAGGTCGGCTTGCCCCATGCCCCGGCGGACGCCGGAAACGGCGGCTTGGAACGCGGATTGGCGCGACGCCCTTCCAGCGAGTTGATCAGCGCGGTTTCTTCACCACAGATATAACGCCCTGCGCCGGTATGAACAAAAAGCTCGAAGTCAAATCCGCTGCCCAGAATGTTTTTGCCCAACAGACCGGCCTGCCTGGCTTCCTCGATGGCGCGGCGCAAATTCACCGCCGCTTCAATGTATTCGCCGCGCAAAAAGATGTAACCGCGATAGGCTTTCAGAGCAAACGCGCTGATTAGCATGCCTTCCACCAGCAGATGTGGAAGCTGTTCCATCAGCAGACGGTCTTTATAGGTTCCCGGCTCCATTTCATCCGCGTTACACAGCAGATAGCGGATGTTCATGCTTTCGTCTTTCGGCATCAGGCTCCATTTGAGCCCGGTCGAGAACCCGGCGCCGCCGCGGCCTTTCAGACCGGCGTCCTTCACCAGGGAAACCACCTCATCCTGCGCCATAGCGCTTAACGCTTTTTTCGCGCCGGCATAGCCGTTTTTGCTGCGATACTCATCCAGCCACACCGGCTGTTTATCGTCACGTAAACGCCAGGTCAGAGGATGCTGTTCAGCAGTCAGAACAATGTTTTTACTCATTGATACTGCTCCAATAACGATTCGATATCATCAGGCTTCACGTGACTGTGCAAATCGTCGTCAATCATCATTGACGGGCCCTTATCACAGTTCCCCAGACAGCAGGTCGGCAGCAGGGTAAAGCGGCCGTCGAACGTAGTCTGACCCGGCTTGATGCTGAGTTTGCGCTCCAGCGCCGCCTTGACGCCTTCGTAGCCGTTGATATGGCAAACGACGCTGTCGCAATAGCGCACAATGTGGCGTCCCACCGGCTGACGGAAGATTTGACTGTAAAACGTCGCCACGCCTTCTACATCGCTGTCTGCGATACCCAACACATCGGCGATGGCTTTGATCGCGCCATCAGGCACCCAACCGCGCTGCTTTTGCACGATTTTCAGTGCTTCAATCGACGCGGCGCGGGCATCTTCATAATGGTGTTTTTCCTGCTCAATCGCGTCACGCTCAGCGTCGCTCAGCACAAAAACATTTTCTTTCGTCAGTGAATCGGCGGCAGGCTGCCCCTGAGCGTCGATATGATCGGGAGTAGTGTTGTTATGATCGTGCATAATTAGCGGTCCACATCAGACATGACAAAATCGATACTGCCGAGGTACACGATCAGGTCGGATACCAGACATCCGCGGATGACTGAAGGAATCTGCTGCAAGTGTGCATAACTCGGCGTGCGAATACGGGTACGATAGCTCATGGTGCCGCCATCACTGGTCAGGTAGTAACTGTTGATCCCCTTGGTTGCCTCAATCATCTGGAATGATTCATTCGCGGGCATTACCGGTCCCCAGGAAACCTGGAGGAAGTGGTTAATCAGGGTATCAATGTGCTGCAAAGTGCGTTCTTTCGGCGGTGGCGTCGTCAGCGGATGATCGGCCTTAAACGGCCCTGCCGGCATATTTTTCAGACATTGTTCCAAAATGCGCAAACTCTGGCGCAACTCTTCGACTTTCAGCATCACGCGGCTATAGCAATCGCTGACGCCATTGCCGAGCGGCACTTCAAAATCAAAGTTTTCATAACCGGAATATGGGCGGCGTTTACGCACGTCGAAATCAACACCGGTCGCACGAAGACCGGCCCCAGTGACTCCCCACTCCAATGCTTCTTTCGCATTGTAGCCGGCAACACCCTGGGTACGGCCTTTCAGAATGCTGTTCTCCAGCGCAACGGTAACGTAGGTATCCAGGCGAGAGGGCATCCAGTCGAGGAATTCACGCAGCAAGCGTTCCCAGCCGCGCGGCAGGTCGTGGGCCACGCCGCCGATACGGAACCATGCCGGATGCATACGGAACCCGGTGATAGCCTCGATCAGATCGTAGATTTTCTGACGATCGGTGAACAGGAAGAAAATCGGCGTCATCGCGCCGACATCCTGAATGTAAGTGCCGATATACAGCAGATGGCTATTAATGCGGAACAGCTCGGACAACATCACGCGAATAGTCTCGACGCGTTCCGGCACCTCAATACCCGCCAGTTTTTCAACGGCCAGCACATAAGGCATTTCATTAACACAGCCGCCCAGGTATTCAACGCGATCGGTATAAGGAATGTAGCTATGCCAGGACTGCCGTTCGCCCATTTTTTCCGCGCCGCGGTGGTGATAGCCGACATCCGGCACGCAGTCGAGTATTTCTTCGCCATCCAATTGCAGGATCAGACGAAAAGCGCCGTGCGACGAGGGGTGGTTGGGCCCCATATTGAGGAACATGAAGTCCTCGTTTTCGGTACTGCGTTTCATGCCCCACTCTTCAGGCTTGAACGTCAGCGACTCCATCTCCAAATCTTCTTTCTGCTTGGTCAGCACAAAAGGATCGAATTCGGTGGCGCGAGCCGGGTAGTCTTTCCGCAACGGATGACCTTCCCAGGTCAGCGGCATCATGATACGCGTCAAATGCGGATGACCGTCAAAGGTGATACCGAACATTTCCCACGTTTCCCGCTCATACCAATTGGCGTTCGGGAACAAACTGGTCATGGTAGGCAAGTGCATATCATTTTCGACCAGGGCGACTTTCAACATAATGTCGCGATTGCGGTCGATGGAAATCAGGTGGTAAAAAACAGAGAATTCAGCAGCGGGTAAACCTTCACGATGGGTTCGTAAACGCTCGTCCATACCATGTAAATCAAACAGCATCACATAAGGCTTCGGCTGTTTTTTCAGGAAGGACACCACTTCCAGTAATTGCTCACGCTTAACCCACACCACGGGAACGCCGGTACGCGTGGCTTGTACAGTAAATGATTCGGGCCCAAAACGGTTACACAGTTCGCCAATAACCGGATCATCAAGGTGATCGCGGGTTTGCCAGGCAGGCAGAGCGATATCGTGCGTCGTTAAATCTGTCATAAATATGTCACCACATTAAATGTGCTATTTCTGTATCTGAATAGGGCCGCGCACTGTTATCGTGATATTCCGCGACCACAATATTCATCATTTACAGGTCAAATCTCATCGGGCGAACGCAGGTTGGTCACTGCGATACGCTCACCGCGTTTACGTTCCCGCTCAGACTGCATATTGGCGCGATAAACGCCCTGCTCCCCCACGGTCCATGACAGAGGGCGACGCTCTTTACCGATTGATTCCTGCAACAGCAACAGCGCTTGCATATAGGCTTCAGGACGTGGCGGACAGCCCGGGATATAAACGTCAACCGGCAGGAATTTATCAACGCCCTGCACAACAGAATAAATGTCGTACATACCGCCGGAATTCGCACAGGCCCCCATGGAAATGACCCACTTCGGCTCGAGCATTTGTTCATACAGACGCTGGATAACCGGCGCCATTTTGGTAAAGACCGTACCGGCAACCACCATAAAATCAGCCTGACGAGGCGAGGCGCGGATAACTTCGGAACCGAAACGCGCGACGTCATGTACGGCAGTAAAAGAGGTGGTCATTTCAACGTAACAACAGGAAAGGCCGAAGTTATAAGGCCAAAGAGAGTTCTTACGACCCCAGTTCACCGTATCGTGAAGAGCATGCTCCAGCTTGCCCATATAAACGCTGCGGTGAACATGCTGCTCCAGAGGGTCGGAAACGATCTCCTTTCGTTGCAGGGGATAACGGTCATTCTCACCGTCCGGCTCTATGCGGGTGAGCGTATAGTCCATCTTAAATGCCTCGCTGTTACTGCTGATGATTGTTGGTAATGTTTACGATGTCTGACTTAACGACCTGTCTCTTGGAACGCGCAGGGATCCAGTCCAGTGCGCCAATTCGAACCAGATAGATCAAACCGGCCAGCAACACCAAAATGAAAATGGCGGCTTCGATAAAGCCAGTCCAGCCGCTTTCTCTGATTGAGACGGCCCAGGCGTAGAGATATAAAGCTTCAACGTCGAAGATGACAAAAAACATGGCGACCAGATAAAATTTGGCGGACAGACGCAAACGTGCCGAGCCTACCGAATCGATTCCTGATTCATAGGGTACGTTTTTGGCTCTGGCCCTTGCCCTGCCGCCGAGTAAAAAACCACCCGTCAGCATGAAGCCGCATAGACCCACGGCGATAAGCACGAATAACGCAAATGCCCAATGATGGGCGAGGATTTCTGTAGTTGTTGACATACTCATTGCTTACTCATCAAAAGTGGCTAGTAACATCTGCTCTTTTTCGGCAGCTAAGCACCACATCGATTAAAAGGAAGGATAAAAGACCACACAATATGCACGGAAACGTGTCAGGTCAACGGGCATTAAGTTGGTCGAGCCCCTAATTTTGTAACCTTTTTTCAACCTTACTAAAGGTAACAGTATATAAGTTTACATGCACACAGTTTTGTTAACACTCACATTCTTGTTTTCCGCTAAATCGAGTCAGTGTTTGCTGCTTTGTTAACAAAGCAAAATTACGCCCAACTCAGGTTTACTCAGGCACTATACCATTTTCAATGGGATTGCTTGTTCACCCATAGTGTTATTAGGGGCAATTTTTGATCCGCCACACATTTTTGCTAATTTAGTTAGTAAAAAAACTGATGAGAATAAAATTTGAACTGGTAGCGTATTTTTTGCACGATGGCGTAAAAATAACGAACCGGCGTTTCATCAATGATGATTAGCGACATTCATCCGTTTTTCACCGGGCTGAATCCAGAAAAGGAGGAAGGGAGGGATAGATGAGCATCCTTTGCCGATAACAAAGGCTGATGACGGCAGGCTAAGCCAAGTCGGCCGCCGCCATTATTCGGGACGAGTCCTTTTGACCCGAATAATGTCTGACCTGCTACGCAATTATATTGCGTCCTTCAATGAAGTATCCATGTCGGACCCGTAAGATTTATTTCCTGAACCGATCACGTTAAAAACCGCGGTTGCCAGTTCATTTTCATGATTCGGATTTTTGCACAGGAAGTAGCGGGTTTCCGGTAGTCTAGGCAATCCATCCTCCTCGCCCAATACCCTTAAGCCCGGACTCATCATCTCAACCGAGCGTACGGTCACGCCCAGACCCGCCTTGACCGCCGCGCGAACGGCTGACAGCGAGGATGCGACATAGGAAATTCTCCATGGGATCCCCATCGCATTAAGATACTCCAGCGCCAACGTCCGAAAACGGCTGGGTTCATCCAGCACCACTAGCGGTACGGGTTCTTCCGGCCTAAATTGATAATCTGCGGCGCAATACCACAGCGTCGGGGAAGTTCGTAATAAGACATGGGGAAATACCATAGTATTCATTGTGGTAATCACCAGATCAATTTTCCCTTGATGTAGCAGTTCCAACATTTCCGCACTACGCTTCACGCTAACGTCGATGGATAATTTAGGGAAGAGAGAGGTTGTCCGGTGTAAAATATAAGGGAGAATGGTATCGGCAGTATCATCCGACGCGCCAATGGTCAGCGCCCCCTGAATATCACTGAACATTAATGAGGTACAGGCCTCGTCATTGAACTGTAATATTTTTCTGGCGTAGCCCAGAAACTGGATACCGTGTTCGGTCAATAGCTTATTGCGCCCATGCCGGGCGAAAAGCTCCTTTCCGATGAGTTGCTCTAAACGTTGCATTTGCTGACTGACGGCCGATTGAGTCCGACGTACAGCAACAGCAGCGGCTGCAAAAGTGTTCAAATCTGCAACAGCGACAAACGTTCTCAATAGATCAAGATCGAGATTAATTACTGGTCGATTTGCGTTGGTCATACGATTCATCACTTATCTATTTTAATTTTTAAACAAAAACATTCCTGGTGTTTTATTACATGTAATGGTAACAACCCATACACTTTAAAGACACTATCGCAGACGCAGCATAAGGGCAAAAAAAATACTTATATTTCGCTACCAAAATCGTCTTTTCAATTCATGAGTTGTCATTGTTTTAAATGCTACACCCCCTTAAATTCTTAATCTGATAGCGCCGCCTTTGTTTTTTCATTTTGAAAAATAAATGATCTTCACTTTTCTAAATAACAAACCACGTATTTTCATAGAGAAAATGACCTGACGGACACAGCGGCAGTCACTCATCTACAGTAACGCACCATCAGACTAGTACACAACCATATAGTGCATAAGCGGAATAATTTGCAGAGAAAGCGATAATCATTCTTCAAAAGGTACTATAGGAGGAGTACATTGAGCAGGTTGTGCTATTCCACACAGGAATACGCTTTTCCCGCAAAAGGTCTGTAATATTTATGTCCCTGATTGAAAAATCCAAGAAGCTGGAGAATGTTTGTTATGACATTCGCGGTCCAGTTCTAAAGGAAGCCAAACGTCTTGAAGAAGAAGGTAATAAAGTACTTAAGCTGAACATTGGCAACCCAGCGCCTTTTGGTTTTGACGCCCCAGACGAAATTCTGGTCGATGTGATCCGAAATTTACCGACTGCACAAGGTTACTGCGACTCCAAAGGTCTTTATTCCGCGCGCAAAGCCATTGTCCAGCACTATCAGGCAAGAGGAATGCGTGATATGACCGTCGAAGACGTGTACATCGGCAATGGCGTCTCCGAGCTGATTGTGCAGTCTATGCAGGCGTTGCTGAATGCGGGCGACGAAATGCTGGTGCCGGCGCCAGACTATCCGTTATGGACCGCGGCGGTTTCGCTATCTAATGGCAATGCCGTGCATTATCTGTGTGACGAGACATCGGACTGGTTTCCCGACCTGGACGACATTCGCAAAAAAATCACCCCACATACCCGCGGCATTGTCATCATCAATCCCAATAACCCAACGGGCGCGGTTTATAGCAAAGAACTGCTGCTGGAGATTGTGGCGATCGCCCGCGAGCATAAGCTGATTATCTTCGCCGACGAGATTTACGACAAAATTCTCTACGACGATGCTCAGCACCACTCCATCGCCGCACTGGCCCCGGATTTGCTGACCATCACGTTTAACGGCTTATCGAAAACCTATCGCGTCGCCGGTTTTCGTCAGGGCTGGATGGTGTTGAACGGGCCGAAAAAGCACGCTAAAGGCTATATAGAAGGATTGGAAATGCTGGCGTCCATGCGTTTATGCGCCAACGTGCCGATGCAGCATGCCATTCAGACGGCCATAGGCGGCTATCAGAGCATCAGCGAATTCATCCGGCCCGGCGGCCGCTTATATGAACAGCGCAACCGAGCCTGGGAGTTGATCAATCAAATTCCCGGCGTTTCTTGCGTCAAACCGCAAGGCGCGCTTTACATGTTCCCGCGCATCGATGCCAAACGCTTCAATATCCATGACGACCAAAAGTTGGTGCTGGATCTTCTTTTACAGGAAAAAGTCTTGCTGGTGCAGGGCTCGGCATTTAACTGGCCCTATCCGGATCATGTTCGTATCGTCACGCTACCCCGCGTTGACGAACTGGATATGGCGGTACATAAGCTGGGCCGTTTTCTGGAGCACTACCACCAATAGCGTATTTCCCCTCCCGGCGCCGGGCTGCTGCCATAGCACCGGCGCTGCGGCTTTATCGGATGGTTTGCATAATCTCCGCCAAGTGCCACAATAGATTCCCATCGTGCCGTTGTCTGAGAGATCGCCATGAATCAGAGTCACTTTTTTGCCCATTTATCCCGTCTGAAACTCATAAGCCGTTGGCCGCTGATGCGCAATGTGCGCACGGAAAATGTATCGGAGCACAGCCTACAGGTCGCTTTCGTCGCCCACGCTTTGGCGGTAATAAAAAACCGCAAGTTCAATGGCGGCATCAATGCTGAACGCATCGCCCTGCTGGCGATGTATCACGATGCCAGCGAGGTGCTGACGGGGGATATGCCAACGCCCATCAAGTATTACAACGACCAGATCGCTCACGAATATAAAAAGATCGAAAAGATAGCCCGACAGAAGCTGATCGATATGCTGCCGCCAGAACTACAGCAGGATTATCAGTCATTGTTGGATGAGCAGCATATGAGTGAAGAGGAACGCGCTATCGTCAAACAGGCCGATGCGCTATGCGCCTATCTGAAATGTCTGGAAGAGTTGTCGGCGGGCAACACGGAATTCACGCTGGCGAAAGCCAGGCTGGAAAAAACATTACAACAGCGACAAAGCCCGGAGATGGACTACTTTATGACGGTGTTCATCCCCAGCTTCAGCTTATCGCTGGATGAAATAAGCCAGGATTCGCCGCTGTAATAATCAATTAATGCCGATGCCTGTCAGAAAGGATAAAGCCACGGCACCATCATCACGCTGATGACCATAACCAGCACAGTGAAGGGTATTCCGATACGCAAAAAGTCACCAAACCTATATCCTCCCGGCGCCAGCACCAAGGTATTCACCGGTGATGAAACGGGCGTCATAAATGCCGCGGAAGCTGCGATTGCGATGATCATCGCAAAGGGGTAAGGCGAGACCCCCATCTGATTTGCCGCGGCAACGGCAATGGGCGCCATCAGCACCGCTGTCGCCGTGTTGGAGATAAACAAACCGATAACGGCGCACAGGATGAATAGGCACACCAGCATCACATGTGGCCCGGATCCGCCGGCGATGTCCATCAGCCCATCGACAATCAGCGTAACGCCCCCCGTTTTTTGTAACGCCAGCGCAAACGGCATCATTCCGACAATCAGTATGATACTGGGCCAGTGAATCGAACGGTAAGCGCTTTCCATATCGATGCAGCGGAATTTGCCCATAAGCAAACACGCGATCAACGCGGCGATCGCATTGGGAATTTCATCCGTCAGCATCATCGCCACCATCAACGCCAGACAGAATAGCGCATGCGGCGCCTGACTAACGGCCGGCGCCACGTCATCCACCTCGGCGGGTAAATTAAGCAACAGAAAGTCATTTTTCTGCATGTGCAGTTGGCGGATCATCCGCCAGTCGCCGATAACCAGCAAAATATCACCCAACTGAAGAGGTTCGTCGGCCAGGATCCCCTCCATCGCCTCACCATTACGGCGGATGCCAACGACGCTCAGGCCATAGCGGCTGCGAAAGCCGACCTCATAAAGGGTTTTTCCCAACAGCTCGGAATCAGGAATTAAAGACACTTCCGCCATGCCAACATCACGCGCCTGCTCGGAAAAATACTCGCCGCGCAATACCATCGGCTCCAGACGCTGCGCTATACAAAATTCCCGTAAATCGACTTCCGAAGTCGACATATCGATCAACAGAACATCATTCAGACGCAGTTCCGTGTTGCCCGCCACGCTGACCATGACGCGGCGAAATTTACGCCAGCGTTCAATCCCGACGATATTTGCGCCGTACCCTTGACGCAACCGCAGATCGTCGAGTCGATGACCAATAAGCGGGGACCCCGGACGGATAGCCAAACGCCGCGCCCTGCCCGTCAGTTTATAGTCCCGAATCAGGTCGCGGAACGTTCTTCTTTTCCAGCTATCTTTCGCCGTTTCCTCGGTTGCGCCGCCCAGCCAGTAGCGGGCCATCATCATATAAGCGACGCCGACCAACAGTACGACAATGCCAATCGGCGTCATGCTGAAAAATCGAAACCCATCGATACCTTCCCGCATCAGTTCGCTGCTCACCACCATATTGGGCGGCGTGGCCACCAGCGTCATCATGCCGCTGATTAATCCGGCAAAACTCAGCGGCATCAGCAACCTCGCCGGCGATGCCTTCATCCGCGCCGAAACGCTAAGCACCACCGGAATGAAAATGGCCACCACGCCGGTCGAGCTCATAAACGCGCCCAACAGCGCGACGGTGACCATTAACAGCACCAGCATTTTTAATTCGCTATTACCGGCGGCGCGCACCAGCCATTCGCCGACCTGGTAGGCGACGCCGGTACGAACCAGTCCCTCGCCGATAATAAACAAGGCGGCGATCAGAATAACGTTGGGATCGCTGAAACCGACCAATGCCTCAGACAGCGTCAATGTCCCGCTAAGAACAAAAGCGATAATGACTAACAGTGCAACAACATCCATGCGTAATTTATTGGTGGTAAACAACACAATGGCGATCAGCAACAGGGATAAAACCCAGAGAAGTTCGCTATTCAAAACGGTTCCCCTGACGGAAGAGATTCATTAATAGGTTCGCACGACTACAGATTGCCATAGAAAACACAGGCGCATTTTCTTATTCCACGCGGTTTCAGTCCGAAGAGCGGCAGGAAATGGTTTGCGTTAAAATACAGCAGTATTTCAACCAAGTTCAGCCCCGGTCCGAAAGGTGACAGACATAGGCAGTTTGCCATAAAAAAACCTCGCAGATGCGAGGTTTGATCATATTTAGTCGCGCTTTTATCAGTAAGTTAGCGAGATATCACCATTAATCAACCACGATGCGGGCACCGTCGGAAAAAGCGTCTATTCGCAATTGCCCCAGTGAATTCAATACCAGGTCAACCTGATCCAGCTTCGGCGTATCCGTCGGCGCCTTGACGGCAATAACCTGACAGCCGGCGGCCAGTCCGGATAGCACCCCGGCCGGCGCGTCTTCAACGACGGCACAATCCTCAGGTTTCAATCCCAGCCGCCTTGCGCCTAATAAATAGGCGTCGGGGTTCGGTTTACCCCGCGCCACCTGCTCTGCGGTAATGAAGACTTTTGGCGCAGGCAACTGACCTGCTTTATGGCGAGCGCTGGCAATGGGTATCGAACCTGAGGTGACAATCGCCCAGGGGATGCCTAATTCGTCCAGCCGGGCCAGTAATGCCTTAGCGCCCGGCATGGCGACGACGCCTTGCGTGTCCGTCGCTTCAATTTTCTCCAGCGCCTCAAATTCCCGCTGAATGGTTTCCTCGCTTGCGCCTTTAAGAAAATGACGCAACGACGTTATCGCCTGTTTGCCATGAATGAAATCACAGACTTCCTGAGGTTCTATGTCGTGAGCTTTCGCCCAGGAACGCCAGGCTCGCTCTACGGCCGGCAATGAATCAACCAACGTACCATCCAAATCGAACAGAAAACCTTTACACTCCACTGCGGGCTCCTTGGCAATCAGGCATTAATGATTTGTGCAATCTCGGCCGCGCTCAGATGATATTGACGCGGGCAAGACTGCCAGATAGCCAACATTCTGCCATATTTATCCCACATTTTGGTCTGAGAGTTAAAACCATGCGTTCCGGCATCGAAATGCGGATAACGCCCTTCTACATGCACCATAAAGCGGACAAACCCAAGATAACGGGCCTCCGTGGCGGCATCAAACCCGAGGAAGGTCAGACGGCGTTCGTCGATTCCCTGCGTATCCTTCAGATTCCCCCAGGAGACCTGTAAAGCATGATGCATTTCCATGATGTTGATGATCGTACGGCAGACATCCTCGCTCAAATCGCCAAACTCGCGATCCAACTCTCTCATTTGCAGGCCATAACCGCGCTCTATGATAGTTTGCAGCCGGCGATAGCGTTCAGCATTCTCCGGATCAAGCATCGTCATCATTTTATATTGATTTGAAAGGATCAATCTCTGGGCATTCGTCATTTCCATGGTGCTCTCCTGAACCTCATTCCGGCATACCAACTGTTATTTTGACAGCAGAATCGCATACTGAATCCGGTCAAGATAGCGGTAGCGCCCGGATCTTTGATTTGAAACAGCAGGAAGGAAAAAATAATATTCCGCGCGTCGTCCCTCGGATGAAGATCACAGATCGTCCAGAAATGTTTTGTCTAGCTGCTTAAAAGCGCGCTTCAACACATCCGCCAACGTTTGATAAGTCGGCGCGTCTTCGAGGGGAGCTAGCGCCAGACCCGATTCAAGCAACTTATGGCGAATGTCGTGAAACCACTGCAGTAGGGTCGGAGGCAATGGCGTAACAGAACGGCGGCCTAACCACCATAGTCCCTGCATCGGCAGACTGCAGGCAAAGAGCGCGGTGGCGATGGCCGGTCCGAGCTGCCCGCCGAGGGCGATCTGCCACGTCATGGTAAATATCGCCAGCGGGGGCATGAACCGAATGGCGAACCGCGTAGCGCGCGCGACGCGATTTTCAGGAAAGACCGGCGCCAGGCGTTTATCCGCCGGCCAGGTTTTCATATAACGCTGTCCACGCTGAAGTAACTGTAGCCAACTGATTCGACCGCTAGGCTTTGTTGCCATCGTTACCCCTCAACTTTACAGACAAAAAATAAAAATTTCGCACAAATCAACAACTCAATTTGATAATGTTCAAATATATTTTGTGTTTGCCCTACGCTATCGGTATTCTATTCCGGCCTTTGAAGCCGCCTGATTACTGATGCGGTGTGGCTTGAGCAGGGGTAGGCTGCCCTGCGCAACAGGTACTGTAAACAAACATCGGCGGTGTGATTTAGCGCGCCTGCAATGCGGACCGCTTAAGGCCGATATCATGTTATTATACTGTAAATACGGTATAACATTCTTGATAAATTTAGCGCTTTTCCACCGTCATATCAGGTGTATCACACCAGGGTGTGATTTTAATCATAAATGCCAACCACGAGATAAGATACGCTATCTTCCGTTTGGCATTTTTTTAACCATATATAACAAGTAGGTACTTCCATGTCGAGTAAGTTAGTACTGGTTCTTAACTGTGGTAGTTCATCCCTGAAGTTTGCCATCATCGATGCGGTTAACGGGGAGGAATACCTGTCAGGTTTGGCCGAGTGTTTCCACCTTCCTGAAGCCCGTATCAAATGGAAAATCGACGGTGGTAAACAAGAAGCCGCACTGGGTGCTGGCGCTGCTCACAGCGAGGCGCTGAACTTCATCGTCAATACCATTCTTTCCCAGAAACCGGATCTGTCCGCTCAGCTGGTTGCCATTGGTCATCGTATTGTCCACGGCGGTGAAAAATTCACCCAGTCTGCGGTCATCGACAGCGACGTTTTGCAGGGTATCAAAGATTCCGTACCTTTTGCACCACTGCATAACCCGGCACACCTGATCGGTATCGCCGAAGCCTTGAAATCATTCCCGAAACTGGCTGATAAAAACGTGGCTGTATTCGATACCGCGTTCCATCAGACCATGCCGGAAGAATCCTACCTTTATGCACTGCCGTACAAACTGTATAAAGACCACCATATTCGCCGTTACGGCGCGCACGGCACCAGCCACTATTTTGTAACCCAACGCGCGGCTGAAGCGCTGAACAAACCGGTAGAAGAACTTAACGTAATTACCTGCCACCTGGGTAATGGCGGTTCGGTTACCGCGGTGCGTAACGGTAAATGTATTGATACCTCCATGGGGCTGACCCCGCTGGAAGGCTTGGTGATGGGGACGCGCAGCGGCGATATCGACCCGGCTATCGTCTTCCACCTGCACGATTCTCTGGGCATGAGCATAGATGAAATCAATAAGCTGTTGACCAAGGAGTCCGGCCTGTTAGGTCTGACGGAAGTCACCAGCGATTGCCGCTATGTTGAAGAAAACCACACGACCAAAGAAGACGCGAAGCGCGCGATGAGCGTATTCTGCCACCGTCTGGCCAAATACATCGGCGCATACTGCGCACTGATGGAAGGCCGTCTGGATGCGGTCGTCTTCACCGGCGGCATTGGTGAAAACGCGGCAATGGTGCGTGAACTGACGCTGAATAAACTGGGCCTGTTGGGCTTTGAAGTCGATCACGAACGCAACCTGGCGGCTCGCTTTGGCAACAGCGGTAATATCGCCACAGACAGTAGCCGTCCGGCACTGGTTATCCCAACCAACGAAGAGTTGGTTATTGCACAAGACGCCCTCCGTCTGACTGCGTAAAAAATGAATCCCAACTCCGTCAGCCCAGGCTGACGGAGTTGCTTTTGACTAACGAGCAACCGTAAAGAGGTTTAGCCGTGTCTCGAACAATCATGTTAATCCCTACGGGCACCAGCGTCGGTCTGACTAGCGTCAGCCTGGGTGTCATTCGATCCATGGAACAAAAAGGCGTGCGCCTGAGCGTGTTCAAACCTATCGCTCAACCACGCTCTGGCGATCAGTCCCCAGACCAGACCACCACCATTATTCGCGCCAACTCCTCCACTATCAACGCGGCCGAGCCGCTACAGATGAACCACGTTGAGTCCCTGCTGGGTTCCAACCAGCAAGACGTGCTGATGGAAGAGATCATCGCCCGCTATCATGAAAACACCAAAGATGCGGAAGTCATCCTGGTTGAAGGTTTGGTGCCCACCCGCAAACACCAGTTCGCCAATGCGCTGAACTATGAAATCGCAAAAACGCTAAATGCGGAAATCGTGTTTGTCATTGCGCTGGGCAACGACTCGCCGGATCAATTAAAAGAGCGTATCGAACTGGCTCGCTCCAGCTTCGGCGGTAGCAAGAATAAAAACATCACCGGTGTGATCATCAACAAACTGAACGCGCCGGTGGATGAGTTAGGCCGCACGCGTCCTGACCTGTCTGAAATTTTTGATGATTCCAACAAGGCCAACATTGCGAACATCGACCCGCGTCAGCTGTTTGCCAACAGTCCGTTGCCGGTTTTGGGCGCCATTCCCTGGAACTTTGATCTGATTGCCACTCGCGCTATTGATATGGCCAATCACCTGGGCGCCAATATCATTAACGAAGGCGATATTCAGACGCGTCGCATCAAGTCCGTGACCTTCTGCGCACGCAGCATTCCCCATATGCTGGAGCATTTCCGTCCGGGTTCACTGCTGGTTACCTCGGCTGACCGCCCTGACGTACTGGTTGCGGCCTGCCTGGCGGCCATGAACGGCGTGGAAATCGGCGCTCTTCTGCTGACCGGCGGCTACGAAATGGATCCGAGCATCAGCAAACTGTGCGAACGTGCATTCCAGACCGGTCTGCCCGTCTTTATGGTTAAGACCAACACCTGGCAGACCTCTCTCAGCCTGCAAAGCTTCAGCCTTGAAGTTCCGTCAAACGACCACCAGCGTGTGGAAAAAGTGCAGGAGTATGTCGCTCGCCACATCGATCCAAGCTGGATTGACTCACTGAGCGCGGCATCCGAAGGTTCACGCCGCCTGTCTCCGCCGGCATTCCGTTATCAGTTAACCGAACTGGCGCGTAAAGCGGGCAAGCGTATTGTTCTGCCGGAAGGTGACGAGCCGCGTACCGTTAAAGCGGCATCAATTTGCGCCGATCGCGGCATCGCTCATTGCGTGCTGCTGGGCAACCCGGAAGAAATTCAGCGCGTGGCGGCCGCACAAGGCGTCGAACTGGGCAAGGGGATTGAAATAGTCGATCCGGAAGCCGTTCGCGAACGTTACGTGCCGCGCCTGGTCGAGTTGCGTAAGAACAAAGGCATGACCGAAGTCGTTGCCCGTGAACAGTTGGAAGACAACGTTGTTCTGGGTACGCTGATGCTGGAGCAGGGCGAAGTTGACGGTCTGGTTTCCGGTGCGGTACATACCACGGCGAATACCATCCGTCCGCCGTTGCAGCTGATCAAAACGGCGCCGGGCAGTTCGCTGGTCTCTTCCGTATTCTTCATGCTGTTGCCTGAACAAGTCTTGGTTTATGGCGACTGCGCCATCAACCCGGATCCGACCGCAGAACAACTGGCCGAAATCGCGATTCAGTCCGCAGACTCCGCAACGGCCTTCGGCGTCGACCCGCGTGTCGCCATGATCTCATACTCCACCGGCAACTCCGGTGCCGGTAGCGATGTAGAGAAAGTGCGTGAAGCAACTCGTCTGGCGCAGGAAAAACGCCCGGATCTGGTTATTGACGGTCCGCTGCAATATGACGCCGCTATCATGGCCGACGTGGCGAAATCCAAGGCGCCGAATTCTCCGGTTGCGGGTAAAGCCACCGTGTTCATCTTCCCTGATTTGAACACCGGCAACACCACCTATAAAGCGGTACAGCGTTCAGCCGATCTGATCTCCATCGGGCCTATGCTGCAAGGCATGCGCAAACCCGTTAACGATCTGTCCCGCGGCGCGCTGGTAGACGATATCGTTTACACCGTTGCACTGACGGCGATTCAGGCGACTCAGCTGTAATTTCTCCGCCTGACGGACACAAAAATGCCAACCCAAGGGTTGGCATTTTTTTCGCCTGCCTTTATTTTTCAGTCAGACGCAATATCAAGAACAAACTCATTTTTCCAATTCGATAGGATCCTGATCTTCCGTTCTGCTCTGATCGTCGCTGTTGACGCTGTTGACGCTGTTTTCGCGCGCCAGCGGTTTACCATAGTTCTGCTCATTGTAACGCGTCAGCCACAGCGACAATGCTTTGAGCGAATCGGGGGTGAATTCATCGCAACGCGCCGTGATCTCTTCTGGCGACAGCCAGCTTACCTCATCGATTTCCGATTCCTGTAGCGCAAACGGCCCATGACTCACGCAGCTGAAAAGTCCGCCCCAAACCCGGCAGTTATCCCCTTCGTAATAAAACAAACCATGCTCGGCAAAGGGTACGTCTGCGATCCCCAGCTCTTCTTCCGCTTCGCGACGGGCGGACTCCAGCATATGCTCCCCGCTTTGCACCACGCCGCCAGCCGTCGCATCCAGCCATCCCGGATAGAAATCTTTGATTTCAGTTCTGCGCTGAATCAGGATTTTACCCATACCATCATGCACAACAATATAAGTAGCCCGATGGCGCAGACACTGGGCACGCATCTGCTGACGACTTGATTGGGCGATAACCTCGTTGTTTTCATCGACAATATCAACCCACTCTGTGCCTGCTGACTGACTTTGTTCCGCCATCCTCTGAAACCCTTTAGTGTGGGCGCGTTGCTACGCGCGTCTGTTTTGAATAATCGATTTTACTGCACGCTAAATTAATGCCTAATGGTCACCTGCGCAATAGGCTCCCCGCCAAGCAGTGGAAGAACCCGCAAGACGCCCTGCTCCAGCATCCCGTAACTGGCGGGATAGCCGCCTTTAGGCAGGCTGGTCGAACCAGGATTAAAGTAATACAGGCTCTCTCTTTTCTCTGCCACCGGAATGTGCGTATGACCATAAACCAGCACGTCATCGTCATTCAACGGCGGCAGGTTATCTGGATGATAGAGATGTCCATGCGTCAGGAAAAGGCGGTTCTGCGGCAATAGCACATGTTGCCAAGGCGCCGTGATCGGGAAGTTGATCAACATCTGGTCGACTTCGCTGTCGCAGTTGCCCCGCACGGCAATAATACGTGAGGCGTAAGCATTCAGGCGGGCGGCAACGTCGCCGGGCTGATAACCTTCCGGCAGCGGATTTCGAGGACCGTGATTAAGAAAATCCCCCAGGAGAATCAACCAATCGGCGCCATGTTGTTCGAATAGATCCAGGATGCGATCCGTGGCGGTTAGCGACCCATGAATATCTGATGCAAACATCAATTTCATCGTTTATACCCTTCTCGTTTGAAGTTGCAGTTTGGGTATAGTTTAACAAAGTTGCGGGGCGGGTCTTACTCCCCATTCAAGATAAATCATCACCCCGCAACGTCCCTTTTGCCACCGCGCGGCCGGAACTAGCGCGAGCGGGACGGCAGCCAGGATAAAGGCGGCTTAATGCGTCCATGAAGCGCGGGGTTGTCGCTTTCATCTTTGAGCAGAACGCCCGATAACCGGCGCTGGAAGCTCTGCTCCAGCAACCAGGCCAGCTTAAACGCCGCCAGAGGATAATCCAGCCCTTCCGGGCGAATATTGGAGATACAGTTACGCTCTGATTCAAGCCGCCGGGTATTCGGCCCCCAGGTCATATATACGCTCAGGCTATCCGGTGAAGACAGTCCGGGACGCTCGCCAATCAGGATAGCGACCGCCTTCGCCTGCAAACACTCTCCCGCCTCATCGCCCAGCGCCACGCGGGACTGATGCGCCAGCAGGATGGGCGCCAGCGAGATCCCCAACTGGCTCACATAGGGCAACAGGGCCTTAATCAAAGGCACCGCCTGCCGGTGTACCGCTTTAGACGATAAACCATCCCCCACCACCAGCAGTATATCCGCGGGGTTGCCGGCCATGGCCAACAGTAACTCTCGGCTTGATGTTGACAGCCGACGCCCCAAATCGGGCCGACACAGATATTGTTGTCGGTTCTCCGCCGCACTGTGCACCGTCAGGGTTTTCAACCCTGCCTGCACCAACTGTTCGGACAGCGCTTCACTATCGAACGCCTGATGAACCGCATCCCTGGCCTGGGCATGCGCCATGCCGAATTTCAACAGCTCGCTGGTCGGCATACTGGCGCCGGTTCGCCCCAGAGCAATTCGGGCGGCCGTATACTCGCGCAGCGCTTGCCAGGGATTCGCGTGGATCACTGTACTCATGCGCTTTCCTCCAGATAAGGCTGATGCTGTAATAACGGGTGGTGACTGCCGGTATCGCATAAGCGGCCCTGCGTATCGATAATTCTCATTTTCTCCAGCCAAACGCCGAATTCCGGCGCATGTTTCAGCCCCAGCAGCTCGCGAATATAAAGCGCATCATGAAAAGAGGTACTCTGATAGTTGAGCATAATATCATCGGCGCCGGGAACCCCCATCAGGAAGGTCAATCCGGCGTTGGCCAGCAGAGTCAACAGCGTATCCATATCATCCTGATCGGCTTCGGCATGGTTGGTGTAGCACACGTCACAGCCCAGGGGAACGCCCAATAATTTGCCGCAGAAATGATCTTCCAGACCGGCACGAATAATCTGTTTTCCGTCATACAGATATTCAGGACCGATAAACCCGACGACGGTATTCACCAACAGCGGAGAAAAGCGCCGAGCCACCGCGTAAGCTCGCGCCTCACAGGTTTGCTGATCTACGCCATGATGCGCATTGGCCGAGAGGCTGCTGCCCTGCCCGGTTTCAAAATACATCACGTTATTGCCCAACGTACCGCGTTTCAGGCTTAACGCCGCCTGCTGTGCCTCTTCCAACGTCGCCAGATTAAAGCCAAAGCTGGCGTTGGTGGCTTCGGTACCGGCAATCGACTGGAACACCAAATCAACCGGCGCCCCTTTTTCCATCAATTGCAGCGTATTCGTCACGTGCGTCAGCACGCAGGACTGCGTGGGGATCTCGAAGCGGCCGATCACATCATCCAGCATGTAGTTCAGCTTCTCCAGCAGCGGCAAACTATCGCTGGCCGGATTTATGCCGACCACCGCATCGCCGCTGCCGTACAACAGCCCATCCAACATGCTGGCGGCAATACCTTTCAGGTCGTCAGTGGGGTGATTCGGCTGCAACCGTACGCTGATATGGCCCGGCAAACCAATGGTGTTGCGAAATTTTGTGGTTACCCGACACTTTTTAGCCGCCAGGATCAGATCCTGGTTGCGCATAATTTTACTGACGGCAGCCGCCATTTCCGGCGTGATGCCCGGCGCGACCTGCGCCAACCGCGTGCTATCCGTGCTTTCACTTAACAGCCAGTTGCGAAAATCCCCCACCGTCAGGTGAGAGATGAAACCGAATGCTTGTCGATCATGACTATCGATAATCAGTCTTGTGACCTCATCCTGTTCATAAGGAATCAACGCCTGCTGCAGAAAGGTTTCCAACGGCAGATCGGCCAGCGCCATGCGCGCGGCCATGCGCTCTTCCGCGCTTTCTGCCGCCACGCCGGCCAGCATATCGCCGGAGCGTGCGGGTGACGCTTTTGCCATCAGTTCACGCAAATCATTAAAACGGTAACTGCGGTGACTCAGCGTAGTCTGATACATGCTTTCGCCTCGTTCATATTGACATAGTCCGCTATCGGGAGAACGGCCTCTGCACATTCAGTATTCAATGCTCAGGCTGAACAAAAAAT
Organism: Brenneria bubanii; assembly: GCF_022378355.1. GTDB lineage: Bacteria > Pseudomonadota > Gammaproteobacteria > Enterobacterales > Enterobacteriaceae > Brenneria > Brenneria bubanii. The sequence continues at coordinate 99,153 of NZ_JAKMAJ010000004.1, read as the reverse complement.
GAGGCGCGATAAAGGCGCCACAATCGGTGACCGTTCAGCGCATTCCAATCTCCCCCCCTCGAGAAAAACCGGACGCTTACCTGGATGTCGTCAGTTGCGGATCAAACTCAGCGGAATCGCGCGCGCCGCGGGTCAAACGGAACCACCCATAGCCAATCAGCATCATGGCGGCAAAAATTATCGCCAACAGCGTGTTGTAGTAAACCATAGCAGCCAGGCAGATTACCGCCATCACCAGCGCAAACGCCGGGGCAAACGGATACCAGGGCGCACGAAAAGGACGATTCAGATTAGGTTCGCTGCGACGCAGCCTGAAGAGCGAAGCCATTGAAGTGATATACATGACTATCGCACCGAACACCGACATGGTAACAATATTGGCGGTTAACGGCTGCCCGCCTATGGTTATCAGCGAATCAGAGAAAATGGCGGCGATACCGACAACGCCGCCGGCCAGAATCGCCCGATGAGGCGTGCGAAAACGGGAATGGATACGCGCCAGCGGACGCGGTAAATATCCGGCGCGCGCCAGCGCAAAAATTTGACGGGAATAGCCCATGATGATGCCGTGGAAGGAGGCGATTAAACCAAACAGCCCAAGCCATACCAGCATATGCAGCCAACCGCTGTTATGACCGACAATCATCTTCATCGCCTGTGGCAGCGGGTCGTTGATATTAGAGAGTTGACGCCAGTCGCCCACCCCGCCGGCAAACAACATGACGCCGACGGCCAGAAGGGTTAACGTCAGGATACCGCAGATAAACGCGCGAGGAATGGTGCGGCGCGGATCTTTCGCTTCCTCCGCCGCCATCGCCGCGCCTTCAATCGCCAGAAAGAACCAGATGGCGAACGGAATCGCGGCAAAAATACCAGAGAGCGCCACCGCGCCGAATTCGTCGGAGCCCGCCCATCCCAGATGAGTAAAGTTGCGCCATTCGAAACCGGGAGCGACCACCCCCATAAACACCAGCAGTTCAAAAATCGCCAACAGCGTGACCAGTAATTCAAAGGTGGCGGCGATGCCAACGCCAAGAATATTGAGGCCCATAAAAATCAGGTAGGCGCTGACGGCGACCCATTTAGGATCCAACGAGGGAAACTGCACATTCAGGTAGGCGCCGATCGCCATCGAAATAGCCGGCGGCGCAAACACAAATTCAATCAGCGTGGCAAACCCGGCGATAAAACCGCCGGTAGGGCCAAAAGCGCGATAAGCATAGGCAAAAGGCCCGCCGGCATGAGGTATTGATGTGGTCAGCTCAGTAAAGCTGAAGATAAAGGCGCAATACATGGCGGCGATAGCCAACGCGGTAATCAGAAAGCCCAGCGTACCGGCCTGCGCCCAGCCGTAACTCCAGCCGAAATATTCTCCCGAAATAACCAATCCAACGGCAATTCCCCATAGATGAAAACTGCCCAGAGTACGTTTTAATCCCGGTTCCGCCCTATTGTTTTTCATATAGCCATCCCCTGACCTGATTTCAATAAACTGTGCAGGGTGTTGCAAAGAGCGTACCAAGCTTCGATGGGCTCAAATAGCAGAAAGATATGGCGCTCAAAAACCCGCCGCCCCCCGTCATGCACTGCGCCAATGCAGCATGATCCATCGTGATGCGCGTCGCGCCTCATTTAAGGTCGCGCACCATTTTGATGCTTTTGCGCCATTGAGTCCCTTGTCTGCGGGCACCGATGCCATGTCGGCCATCGCCGATAAAAGACGTCTTTTATTGCCAATCACCAGCGAAAGGTGCAGAGACGCCCCCGGAAAACAGCGAACGCCGACCGCCCGACAATGGGCGTGGTGGCGGAATCAAAAGAAATCCCTAAGATAAAACGTATTAAAGGGGCGCGGACACGTCCGCGGTAACGTCTATAACCCGACAATTGCAGGCCACACAGGAGCGATGCATGCCACAGCCTAATACGGATGCCATTATTCGGATTAAAAATCTGCGATTACGCACTTTCATCGGTATTAAAGAAGAGGAAATCGGCAACCGGCAGGACGTTGTCATCAATGTTGAGATTCACTACCCGGCGGAAAAATCACGCGATAGCGATGATATCGACGACGCGTTGAATTACCGCACCGTCACCAAGAACATTATTCGTCATGTGGAGGAGAATCGCTTTGCCCTGCTGGAAAAATTAACGCAGGATGTGCTTGATATTGCCAGCAATCATCCCTGGATCACCTATGCTGAAGTTGAAGTGGATAAATTATTTGCCCTGCGGTACGCCGATTCCGTGTCCATTAGCTTGCGTTATTACAAAGCGTTGCCTATCGCGCTGCGTACCCGGAAATCAGTAAAGAAGCGATTTTAAACGTCGCATACGGCGAGCCGAAGAGCGGCGGGCAAGACTGCCCGACATAACAATGAAGGTATAAGCGAGGCCAGACATGCAATTATTAATTACCGGCGGCACCGGTCTTATCGGACGTCATTTGATTCCGCGATTACAATCAATGTCTCACCAGATTACCGTTCTGACCCGCAATCCTGAACGCGCTCGAAAGGTACTGGGCGAGCGGGTGGAGTGCTGGTCGACGCTAGACAATAAAACATCGCTGGACGGTTTTGACGGCGTCATTAACCTGGCTGGCGAACCTATCGCCGACAAACGCTGGACAGCGGCTCAGAAACAGAGATTAAGCCAAAGCCGCTGGGGAATCACCGAACGACTGGCGACACTGATTAACGCCGGCAGCCAGCCGCCCGCCGTCTTCATATCCGGTTCCGCCGTGGGCTATTATGGCGATCAGGGCGCGGCGCTGGTAACTGAAGATGAAACGCCCGCCCACGAGTTCACTCATTACCTGTGCGCACGCTGGGAGGCGCTGGCGCAATCGGCCGAAAGTGACAAAACCCGCGTCTGTCTGCTGCGAACCGGCATCGTGCTTTCCAGCCGGGGCGGCGCGCTGGCAAAAATGTTACCGCTGTTTCGCCTGGGACTGGGCGGCCCGCTAGGTTCAGGTAGACAATACATGCCGTGGATCCATCTTGACGATATGGTGAACGGGATTATTTATCTGTTGGATAGCGATGTGCTCAGCGGCCCCTTCAATATGGTTTCGCCTTACCCGGTGCGCAACGAGCAGTTTTCCGCCATGCTGGCTCAGGTTTTGCACCGCCCCGGCATTTTTCGAGCGCCCGGATTTGCCATAAAGCTGCTGATGGGCGAAGCCTCGACGCTGGTGCTCGGCGGGCAGCGCGCGATCCCGACGCGGCTGGAGGCGGCGGGTTTCGGCTTTCGCTTCTTTGAACTGAAAGAAGCGCTGGAAGACGTAACGAAAAAATCGGCCTGACTGACAGATTTACTTCAAAGAACCCGAGAGAAACTGCTGCAACCGCGGGCTTTTAGGGTTACCGAACAGCTCGCTCGGTGGCCCCTGCTCTTCAACTACGCCCTGATGAAGAAAAATCACATGGTTGGAAACATGATGAGCAAATTCCATTTCATGCGTAACCACCACCATGGTTTTTCCCTCCTCCGCCAGTTGCTGCATGATACGCAGCACCTCGCCCACCAGTTCAGGATCCAGCGCCGATGTCGGCTCATCAAACAACAGCACCTCTGGCTCCATCGCCAGCGCGCGGGCGATGGAAACCCGCTGCTGCTGACCGCCGGACAGGTTAGCCGGATATTTATCCTGCGTATCGCCGCTGATGCCGACTTTATTCAGATAAAAAATCGCCCGCTCACGCGCTTCCGCCCTGCTCAGCCCCAAGACCTGAACCGGCGCTTCCATCACGTTTTCCCGCGCCGTCATGAAGCTCCATAGATTAAAATGCTGAAACACCATGGTCAGCCGCGTACGCAACAATTGAAGCTGCTTTTTATCAAAAATCTTCAACTGACCATCACTATCGCGCACCATGCGGATTTCCTGACCGTTGACGTAAATAGCTCCCTCACAAGGTTTTTCCAGAAAATTAATGCAGCGCAGCAAGGTACTCTTGCCTGAACCGGATGAACCAATAATTGAAATCACGTCCCCGGCTTTCGCCTGCAACGAAATCCCTTTCAATACCTCATGCTGGCCATAGCGCTTACGCAGCGCTGTCACCACCAGTTTATTATCCGACATCGGTTATTCCTGCGTTTAGTTGGATGAACGGGGAGAAAGATGACGCAACCAGCGCTGTTCCGCTTTTCTGAACAGACTGATTAGCGAAAAAGAAATGATCAGATAGATCACCGCGGCAATGCCAAACGCATAAAATGGCTGATAGGTCGCCGCATTGATATCGCGAGCAATTTTCAGAATATCCGGTACGGTAACGGTAAACGCCAAGGCGGTAGAGTGCAGCATCAGAATGACTTCATTGCAGTACGCCGGCAGCGCGATACGCAAGGCGCCCGGCAAAATAATGCAGCGGTACTGTTTGAAACGAGAGAAACCATAAGCTCGGGCGGCCTCGATTTCGCCATGGGGAACCGAGCGAATCGCACCGGCGAAAATCTCCGTAGTGTAGGCGCAGGTATTCAGCGATAGCGCCAGGATGGCGCAATTCAAGCCGCTACGAAAAAATGCATTTAACAGATCGGTTCCGCGCACAATCTCCAGACTATAAACGCCGGAATAGAAAACCAATAGCTGCACATACAGCGGCGTACCGCGAAAAACGTAGGTAAATGCCCAAACCGGCAGGATCAATCTACGCCGAGGCGAAACTCTGGCCACCGCCAGCGGTAGCGCCAAGGCGCCGCCGATCACCACGGATGAAATCAGCAGCCACAAAGTCATCGCCAAACCGGTCACTCGATAGCCGTCGCTCCACAGCAGAGACTGCCAATATTGTTGCAGGATCTCACTCATAATCTATCTTCCTGACGCCCTGCGAATAATGCTTCTCCAGCCACCACAGCACGCCATTGGAGAGGGTGGTGAAAATCAAATACATGCCTCCGGCGACCAAGGCGAAATAGAAAGGCTCATGCGCCCCTTTGCCCGCCAGTTGCGTAGCCTTAATCACGTCATTCAAACCCAGTAACGAGACCAGGGCCGTCGCCTTTAGTATCACCTGCCAGTTGTTACCGATACCGGGCAAGGCAAAGCGCATCATCGAGGGAAACATGATGCGGCGGAATATTTGCATCGGCGTAAACCCAAAGGCAACCGCCGCTTCGATCTGACCGCGAGACACCGCCAGATAGGCGCCGCGAAATGTTTCGGTAAAATAGGCGCCGTAAATAAAACCGAGCGTAATAATGCCCGCGGTCAGAGGGTCGATATCTATTTGGCTAAAACCCAAGGTCTCCGTCAGGCCGTTGAGCGTAATTTGCAGGCCATAAAAAATCAGCAGCATCAACACCAAATCAGGCACGCCGCGAATCAATGTGGTGTAGCAGGAAAAGCCGCCGGACAGCAGCCGATGCGCGGAAAGCTTTGCGCCAGCCCCAATCAGGCCAATGACCAGCGCCAGAACCAGCGAGCTTACGGCCAGCTCCAGCGTCATCGCGGCGCCATTCAGAATTAATTGGGCATAGCCGTAGAACATTGCTTATTTCCGCTTAAGATGAAACCCAATGGATAACGAATGAGCACGCGTCGACATCTGAGCTCATTGTCATGCCCGCCGATACTCAGCCGCATCGATATTATTTAAACGCCGACGTAACGCCTCAAAGGACGACGCTCAGAAACGGCACGAGCAGGCACGGCAACAGCCCCCTCCTCGCGCAGAGGGGGTCTGGAAGAACGCCGCGCCGTTGCTGACGAAGCAAATAATCAGGCTTAGCCGCCGTAGACATCAAAATCGAAATATTTTTTCGCAAAGGTTTGGTAAGTGCCGTCGGCACGCATGGCGGCAAATGCTTTATTCAGCGCGGCCTTCAGTTCCGAATCCTCTTTGCGTAATCCCATCCCGGTGCCGACGCCAAAGTATTTATCGTCTTTCACCGCCGGTCCCGCAAATTCATAGTCTTTGCCCGCATTCAGTTTAAGAAAACCATCGCTACCGGCGACTTCATCCTGAAATGCGGCGTCAATGCGGCCGGCGGTTAAATCGTCGTAGACCAAGTCCTGGTTTTGATAAGCGACAATATCGATGCCCTTCGGCTGCCAGTTGGCATTGGCGTATGATTCCTGAGTGGTTCCCTGTAATACGCCAACGCGTTTACCGGCCAGAGACGCCAGCGTCGGTTGCATGCCGGACCCCTTTTTCGCAATCAGGCGCGCGTTGGCCGCGTAAAGCTTGTCCGTAAAGGCGATTTCCTGTTGACGTTTTTCCGTGATGGACAGTGAAGAGATGATGGCGTCAATTTTCTTAGCTTTCAGCGACGGGATTAGCGCATCAAAATCACTTTCGACAAAAGTGCAGTTAGCGGCAATACGTTTACATAATTCTTTCGCCAGATCGATATCAAAGCCGACCAGTTCGCCGTTGGCATTTTTAGATTCAAAGGGCGCGTAGGTGGGATCGGTGCCCAGTTTAATATTTTTTGGGATGTCGGCCATCGCGCTTCCTGCGGCCAGAATTAATGCCAGCGGCAAAACTTTTATCATTTTTTTCATATTGATACCTTTACCAATGAGTGATTGAAGGTCAAAAATCATTTGTCGATAGCCGGATGCGTTATTGCTTTAAAAAACAGCTCACGTAATTCCATTACCACCGTCGTCCACACCGCAATCCTTGCAGTTTTCATGCCACAATAAGCAAGCCGAATTAACGGCATAACCGCATGCCGCCGACAGGGGGAAAGCTATAATTAGTTGATAATTAAATGAATTAAAATATCAGAGGGAGTAAAAACAAGAGAAATTCAGTCGCCGACCAATAAGTATGACGAATGATTTGCACCATGGCGGGGCGGTTGTGGAGTGGGATGATGCAACAAGATAAAAAAGCATCAAAATGGGGCAATGACCGACAGCGTCATTGCTCCTGACTCCAACTGGCGCGCAAAAAAATGCGGCGTTTACGCGCCTTGCCAGCGGGTAAACAGATCGACGGGTAAGCCAATATCAAACTGGTCGAGAACGCGGTTCACCGTTTGGTCGACGATATCCTGCACGCTTTGCGGGCGATGATAAAAAGCCGGCACCGGCGGCATGATAACCGCGCCCAACTCTACTGCGCTGGTCATTATGCGCAAATGGCCCAGATGAAGCGGCGTTTCACGCACGCAAAGCACCAGAGGCCGACGCTCTTTCAGCACCACGTCGGCGGCGCGCGTCAGCAGGTTATCACTATAGCTGTGGACGATTCCCGATAGGGTTTTTATCGAGCAGGGTAAAATCACCATACCATCGGTTTTAAACGAACCAGAAGAAATCGTGGCGGCGATATCCCTGGCGTCATGCACCACATCGGCCAGAGCCTGCACGTCACGCAGGCTGAAATCCGTTTCAAGCGACAGCGTCTGCCGTGCCGCCTGACTCATAATCAAGTGCGTTTCGACATCCTCAAGCGCCTGTAAAATCTGTAACAGGCGAACGCCATAAATCACGCCGCTGGCGCCGGAAATACCTATAATAAGTCGTTTCATCAATATTGCCTCTGACCGACTGCTGTGTAAGTCCTTTTGATTGTATCCACCATCATCACGCCGGCCTTTGCAGGAATGACGCAGTGACAGAAAGGGGAGTACGCCCGAGCGAACTCCCCCTTTGGTTACACCGCTAAAGATTCTCTCGGTCAACCTTCGTTGTGCAGCTCCAGATCTTCGACTTCATTCTGGCTGCGCATCGCTTTCGCATCATCATTGCGCAACACTTCCAGATAGTCCAGGTAACCCTGATCGACGTCATTGGTGACATACACGCCGTTAAAGACCGAACATTCGAACTGGGTGATATCCGGGTTGTCTTCACGCGCAGCGGCGATCAGATCGTCAAGATCCTGGAAGATCAGCGCATCCGCGCCGATAAGCTGGCGAATCTCTTCCACTTCGCGACCGTGGGCGATCAGCTCATTAACGCTTGGCATATCAATGCCGTAAACGTTGGGGAAACGAATTTCCGGCGCAGCCGAGGCCAGATAAACACGCTTGGCGCCCGCATCACGCGCCATTTCCACAATCTGTTCGGAGGTCGTTCCGCGAACAATGGAGTCATCAACCAGCAGGACGTTCTTATCACGGAACTCGGCGCGGTTGGCGTTCAGCTTGCGGCGTACTGATTTACGGCGCGCCTGCTGGCCCGGCATGATAAAAGTACGGCCCACATAGCGGTTTTTCACAAAGCCCTGACGATACGGTTTGTTGATAATACGCGCGATTTCCAGTGCGATATCACAAGAGGTCTCGGGAATGGGAATCACCACGTCGATATCCAGATCTTCCCATTGTCGGGCAATCTTTTCGCCTAACTTCTGTCCCATTCGCACACGGGCGCTATACACAGAAATTTTATCGATGAAAGAATCAGGACGCGCAAAATAGACATATTCGAACAGGCACGGATTGCTTTTCGGGTTCTCGGCGCACTGACGGGTGAACAGCTGCCCTTTCTCAGTGATGTAAATCGCCTCTCCCGGCGCTACGTCGCGTAGAAACTCAAAGCCCAGCGTATCCAGCGCGACGCTTTCCGACGCCACCATATATTCGCAGCGGCCGTCGTCCAGATCGCGTTTGCCAATCACCAGAGGACGAATCCCATTGGGATCGCGGAAAGCCACCATTCCGTGACCGATAATCATGCTTACGCAAGCGTAAGCCCCGCGAATTTGATGGTGCGTCGCGGCAACCGCCGCAAAAATGTTATCGGCTTCCAGCGGATAGTGCTGAAAACGATCCAGCTCTCTGGCAAAAATATTCAGAAGAATTTCAGAATCTGACGTGGTATTCACATGACGACGCTCTTGCTCAAACAGCTTTTTACGCAGTTCGTGCGCGTTAGTCAGGTTACCGTTATGCGCCAGCGTGATGCCGAACGGCGAGTTTACGTAGAAAGGCTGCGCTTCCGAAGCGCTGGAACTGCCAGCAGTGGGATAACGCACATGGCCGATACCCATGTTGCCTTGTAAACGTTGCATGTGCCGAGCTTCAAACACATCCTTCACCAGGCCATTGGCCTTGCGCAGGCGAAAACAGTTCAAGGCATCTATGGTGATGATGCCTGCGGCATCCTGCCCACGGTGCTGCAACACCGTTAACGCGTCATAAATCGACTGGTTGACCGGTGTAAAACCGGCGATACCGACAATACCGCACATGGTGTTTTTTCCTCATCAGCGCTACCGCAGATCTAGATGCTGCGGCAAGAAACTTGACGTGCTTTGCAGGTAGTCAAAAAACCACCTGATGATATAACTGAACTGCGGTATTAACTGGGACTGCTTCCAGTCAGTACTCTGTGAAAAACCGGTGAAGGTATCCAAAAAGAATAGCAGCGCGGAAACGATCAGCACACCGCGCAGCGCACCGAAACAAATGCCCAATACGCGGTCGGTGCCTGAGAGTCCGGTGCGTTCAACCAGCGAACCAATCACATAGTTGACGATCGCACCCACAATCAATGTCGCAATAAACAGAATGGCGATAGCAATACCATTACGTACCAGTGCATCGTCAAAACGGGTGAAATACACAGCGAGGTAAACATAGTAGTGGCTGGCGATAAAAAACGCACATCCCCAGGTTACCAGCGACAACGCTTCGCGCACGAACCCCCGGATAAGGCTGACCAACGCCGAAAACCCGATGATGCCAATAATAACGTAATCAACCCAGATCATGAGTTATCCTAATAATGAGCGATACCAACCGTCAGGTCGCCACGTCATCCTGTTCGCGGCGCATTCTAACAGAAAAAGAAAACGTTTGCGTAGCGTATTTCCGCCGATTTGATTAATCGGAAATCAAACAAAAAACGCAAACCGGCGCGTCAGTTGCCTAACGCACGCTATAGGATTTTACCTGACCGTTCAGCCCGCTGATCTGATGAAGTTCCGCCAGCGATGACTGTAATTTCGCTCTTGACGCATCAGGGCCGACATAAACTCGGGTAATCTGCCCCTGAACCGGCGTCGCCGGCAGGGTATACGCCCGGTAGCCTGAAAGTCTGAGCTTGGCGACAATCTCATTAACCTTGTCCGCATTTTTCAACGCGCCGAGTTGTACAACATAAGCCTGTCCGACAGGCGCTTGCTCAGCCGGTTTGGCTTCAGGTTTGGTCTCTGGTTTAGGTTCGGGCTTGGGTTCGGGTTTAGGTTTAACCTCTGGTTTCGGCTGCGGCTTTGTCTCAACCGGCTTTTGCGCCGGTCGTTCAATCACGGCGGGCGGCGCAGTCACTACGGGCGGCGCCTTGACCGCAGGCGGAGGACTCTCTGGCTTGACGCCGCTATCGACATTTTCCGTCCCTGTCTCCGCTGCGCTGCCGCTCATCGCCGCCTCGGCGCCCTCCGGCGGTTGGCTGGGTAAAGACTGGGTCAGCGCGGGCAGAGAATCCATTTCATTGCTTTCATCCGCTGAAGGAACCAGCGGGATTGCCGCGAATTCATCTTCATAATGTTTTTTCTTACCATCCAACAGGCCGGGCAATACGATGACGCCCAGCGCGACCAGGATGATGGTGCCCACCAGCCGATTCTGAAATTTACTCGCCATACGTACTCCCCTCATCCAGCGCTTCCATGACGTGCGCTACCGTATGAAAAGAACCACAGACAATGACGATATCCTGTTTTAACGACACCGCCATCGCCTGCCGCCAAGCACTGGCCACATCGGAGAACCCTTGGCAATCATCCAGATGCTCGGCCAATTGTTGCGCCGTCGCACCGCGCGGGCCTTCCAGCGGTGCGCAGTACCACTCATCAACCAGGGGCTTCAGATGGCCCAAGGTCCCGCCGATGTCTTTATCCGCCAGCATTCCCACCACCGCGCGAATTTTCCCGGTTTTGGGCAGCATGGATAGCCTGCGCGCCAGATAGGCGGCGGCGTGGGGGTTGTGGGCGACGTCCAGTATCAGCAGCGGATGTTCGCCGACGATCTGGAAACGACCGGGCAACGCCGCCATGCGTAATCCCTGGCGAATCGCCTCTTCATTCACGTTCAAAGGGGAGACGTTCAATGCAGCTAGCGCCGTTGCCGCATTGGCCAACGGAACATTCGGCAGCGGCAGCCCTGACAGCTCGCGCTGTTTGTTCTGCCAGCTCCATCCGTCACGCTGAATGGAAAAGTCCCAGTCCCGTCCGCGCCGTAATAGCAGGGCGGCTTTTTCCTCGGCGACGGCGGCGATCGACCCCGGCATATCCGGCTCGCCGACAACCGCAGGTCGTCCCTGGCGGAAAATACCGGCTTTCTCCCTGCCGATACTTTCCCTGTCGCTACCCAGCCAGTCGGTATGGTCCAACGCAATACTGGTCACCACGGCGACATCGGCATCGATAATATTGGTCGCGTCAAGACGCCCGCCTAAACCGACCTCCAGAATAACCACGTCCAGATTCGCCTGTTTAAACATCTGCAAGGCGGCCAGCGTTCCGAACTCGAAGTAGGTGAGTGAAACCTCCCCTCTCCCGGCTTCGATGTCGGCAAAAGCCTGACAGTGCGTAGACTCAGGTAATTCTTTGCCCTGAATTCTGACCCGTTCGGTATAACGCAACAAATGCGGAGAACTGTATACGCCGACCCGTAACCCGGCGGCCAGCAGTATGGACTCCAGCGTACAGCAGGTCGTCCCCTTGCCATTGGTTCCTGCGACGGTAAACACCACATTGGCCGGCTGTAATAATTGAAGATTCTCAGCAACCTGCTTTACGCGCGCCAGTCCCAAATCAATGGCCTGACCGTGCAGGTGCTCAAGATAATGAAGCCACGTGACCAAAGGCGACGTGGCTTGGGGTATGTGAAGATTATCCATGAGTCCCGTTCACTGACTTACGGTTCATTTTATACAGGAAGCATAAAGTCTGCTCAGCGCAGCGCTCATGCTTCCCGTTCATGCGTTCTACTACGCTTCGTCCTGCAATTCATCAGGGGCGGCGTCTTGATGATGCTCTACGATTTCCTGGCCCGGCTCCGGATAGTTGGTCAGCTTGGCGAGAATCGTCGCCAGCTTATAACGCATATCCGGGCGACGAACGATCATGTCGATGGCGCCCTTTTCGATCAGGAATTCACTGCGCTGGAAGCCCGGCGGCAGTTTTTCGCGTACCGTTTGCTCAATCACCCGCGGCCCCGCAAAGCCAATCAGCGCTTTGGGTTCGGCGATGTTCAGATCGCCCAGCATCGCCAAACTGGCGGATACGCCGCCCATGGTCGGGTCGGTCAGTACGGATATATAAGGTAAACCGCGGTCGCGCATTTTCGCCAACGCCGCACTGGTTTTCGCCATCTGCATCAGCGACATCAGCGCTTCCTGCATACGGGCGCCGCCGCTGGCGGAGAAACAGACCAGCGGGCAACCCTCTTCAAGCGCCTGCTCAACGGCGCGAACGAAACGCGCGCCGACGACCGATGCCATCGAACCGCCCATAAAGGCGAATTCAAACGACGCCGCTACGATAGGCATGCCGTATAAAGTGCCTTTCATCACCACCAGCGCGTCTTTCTCGTTCGATTGCTTTTGCGCGGCAACCAAGCGATCCTTATATTTTTTAGAATCCTTGAACTTCAGGATATCTTTCGGCTCCAGTTCGCTCCCCAGCTCCACGGTTCCTTCCTTATCTAGGAAAGATTGGAGGCGAGCACGCGCGGAGAGGCGCATATGATGATCGCACTTGGGGCAAACTTCCAGATTACGCTCCAGCTCTGCGCGATAAAGAACCTGGCCGCAGCTATCACACTTTGTCCAAACGCCTTCAGGAATATTCGCTTTACGGGTCGGCGTGATATTGCTTTTGTTAAGAATTCGTTCAATCCAGCTCATTGATAACCTTTCTGCTTGAACCTGGCACACGCCAGTCCACTGTTCATGCGTTACGTTTCCCTGACAACACTGCCAATTAACAAATGCCTGGGACGCGCGTTAATTGCGATACCAAACATTGGCACCAAGGATTGTTCCAGGAACAGACCATAAATGCTGCCCATTAAACCATAACGATCCGGTACTGTGGATAAAAAACTAGTAAAACCGGATGTTAAAGTTTATTTCATTCACTTTACATTGCCACGCGCCGCCGCTCTTCTGTGACGGATGATCTCAATTACGCCCGGCAGAATAGAAACGACAATAATCGCGACAATCAGTAATTTCAAATTTTGCTGCACTATAGGCAAATCGCCAAACAGGTAGCCCGCATAGGAAAATAATAACACCCACAGCAAAGCGCCGGCGACATTGAAGGCGGCGAAGTGCCGGTAACTCATGTGTCCCATGCCTGCAACAAACGGCGCGAATGTTCTCACAATAGGCACGAAGCGAGCCAGAATTATTGTTTTACCGCCGTGGCGGGCATAAAACTGGTGCGTTTTATCCAGATAACTGCGGCGGAAAATTTTCGAGTTCGGATTGCTGAACAATTTTTCGCCGAACAGGCGGCCGATAGTGTAGTTCACCGCATCGCCCAGGATCGCCGCGATACACATCAGGACAACCATCAGATGAACGTCCAGTGCGTTCGACGGCAATGCGGCCAAAGCGCCGGCGACAAACAGCAAGGAATCGCCGGGTAAAAACGGCGTCACCACCAGCCCGGTTTCACAAAACAAAATCACAAACAAAATGGCATAAACCCAGACTCCATATTGCGCAACCAGTTCAGCCAGGTGCACATCGATATGGAGTATAAAATCAATAATAAAATGTATGAATTCCATTAAAGTATCTCTCTTGGCGCCACTTTCTGCTTCCGACCGCCGTCTGGGCCGATCGGAAACGCGTCACTTACCCGATAATCAGTTAACATTCGTCATTCAAAAACAGCGGGCCCATCGCCGGCTGCGGCAGTGCAAAACGCGCGGGGTAATCGACGGCGACCAGATACAGCCCTTCGGCCCTGGCCGTCGCCGCCGCCAACGAGCGATCTTTTGCCGCCAGCAGTTCCGCGATCCACGCCTCGGGCTGATTACCGCATCCGACTTCCATCAGACTCCCGACGATATTACGCACCATGTGGTGCACAAACGCGTTAGCCTTGATATCTACCACGATATAAGCGCCATAACGTGTAACCTTTAAATGATTTACATTACGCCAGGGGCTGCGCGACTGACATTGAACGGCGCGGAATGAAGTAAAATCATTTTCTCCCAGCAGACACTGACCGGCGCGCGCCATCCGTTCCGCATCCAGCGGGTGATAAAAATGCGTAACGCCCCGCGCCAGCACTGCCGGGCGGTAGCGATGATTATAGATAATATAGCGATAACGGCGTGCCGTGGCGCTGAAGCGGGCATGAAAATCATCATCGACCGTTTTTACCCAGCGTACCGCGATATCCGACGGTAAATTGGCATTGACGCCCATCGTCCAGGCGGCATCCTTGCGTACGGCATGCGTGGAGAAGTGGACAACCTGCCCGGTCGCATGCACGCCGGCGTCGGTACGCCCGGCGCAAAAGACGACGATCGGCGCATTGGCGACTTTGCTTAATGCCTTTTCAAGACACGCCTGAACGCTGCCGACCTCGGCCTGACGTTGCCAGCCATAGTAGCGGCTGCCGTCATACTCAATCCCCAGCGCAATTTTCAGCGGAGCATTTTCCTCCGCCTGAATCAATTCAGACATTACCCCAAATACTCCTGCATCAGACATTCCGCCGTTTCCACAGCCATCAGCGCGCCGCCGAAACGCACATTGTCCGCCACCGACCAGAACTGCAACAGTTCGGGCATGCCGTAATCATTACGTAAACAACCGATGTTCAACTGCGTGTTGCCGGAGGCGTCTTCAACCTGTGTGGGATAGTCCTGTTCGTCGCTGACCTGTACATCGCCGGCCTGCAACAGTTCATCCCGGGCTTCTTCGGCGGATATCGGACGCAGCGATTCAAGATGAACCACCTGCGCATGGCCGTAAAAAACCGGTGACTGGATGCAGCTGACGGAAACCGGTAATCCATCGTCCTGCAATACTTTGCGCACCTGATCCACTAAGCGACGCTCTTCCTGAACGCTGCCTTCATTATCCGGCAATAGCGGCAAAAGGTTGAACGCCAGCTGTTTGGGGAAAAGCCCCGTTTCCGGCGGAATACCGTTCAATAATCGCGCGCTTTGCCCGGCCAGATCATCCACCGCCGCTTTGCCGCGAGCGGAAACCGACAGCATATTCGTTACGTGCAGCCGGGACAAACCTGCGGCATCCGTCAGGGGCTTAATCGCCTTAAGCAATTGGCTGGTCAAACTATCCGCCACCGCAACGATATTGCGATTGCGGTAATCGGCCAACGTATGGGCGTTCACGCCCGGCACGACCAGCGGAACATCCGGCTCCAACGCAAACAGGCCGCTGCTGTCGATAACCAGACACCCGGCATTTCCTGCTTCTTCAGCGTATCGCGCGCTGGCGTCCTGACCGGCGACGAAAAACGCCAGTTGCGCCTGCGACCAGTCAAAACCGGCCGCATCCTCCACCGGACAAGACTTGCCGTTAAAACGGATGATTTCACCCACGCTACGCTCACTGGCCAGCGGATGCAGTTCACCCACCGGAAATTCACGCTCCTGCAATAACTCCAGCAACGCCGAGCCCACAGCACCCGTTGCGCCCAGCAGAGCAATACTCCAGCCGTCAGACATTTGGTTCTCTCCCCAAACTTATGAATGAAACATCCATGGGCGATAACCCATCGCCCGTGTACTCAGTAGTCTTTAACAGGTTTTATGATAAAGGTGATTAGCCATCAACCACGACTGAGGCATTGAACCCCAGCTTATTCAGACAGTCCGCGCTGTCATTATCGGCGCAGACAACATGAAGTGACGACCACTCGCGTCGTTCCTGATAATTCTTACGCAGGCGATCAAATCCGCCTTCCTGATGCGCCGCATGCCGCAACAGCGCATCATCCCGGCGCACATCATACACCAGATGCACCAGACGCTTTAGTAACGCTTCATTCAACGGCGACGTCAGCATCGCTTCGGCGACGTCCGGCGTGGGCAACAGGGAGGATAGCGCCACCTGTTGCGGATTGCCGATAAACCGGCTCCAGGCCTCAAACACCTGCGTAGTGCCCCGCGCCTTGCCTTCCAGCGTATATCCGGCGATATGCGACGTGCCGACATCGACCAACGCCAGCAGTTCCTTGGATAACGCCGGTTCCGGCTCCCAGACATCAAGAATCACGCGGAGCTTTTTCCCCTGGTTTAAAATCTCAAGCAAAGCGGCGTTATCCACTACCGGCCCACGACAGGCATTAATCAGAATACGGCCTGCGGCAAAATCATTCAGCACCGCCCGATCAACCAGATGATGCGTTTTATAAGATCCGTCGCGGTATAGCGGCGTATGCAATGTCAGGATGTCGGCGTCACGCACCAGTTCGTCGAATGACCGGAAGTCTTCGTCGTCGCCCCGTTCCGCCCGCGGTGGATCGCACAGTAAGGTTTTGACGCCCCAGGCTTTCAGCCGCGCATTCAGCCGTCCGCCCACATTGCCCACGCCGACAATCCCGACGGTTTTATCACGCAGTTGGAATCCATCGCGCTCCGCCAGCATCAGCAGGGAAGAAAAGACGTATTCGACGACGGCGATGGCATTGCAGCCCGGCGCGGCCGAAAAGCGGATGCCGTTGGCGTCAAGCCAGTTCTGATCGACGTGATCGGTGCCCGCCGTCGCGCTGCCGACAAACCTGACGGACGTACCGGTCAGGAGTTCGGCGTTGACTTTGGTTACCGATCGCACCATTAATGCGTCCGCGCCACTGAGCGCCTCACGCGGCAGCGGACGTCCCGTCACCGCCTGAACATCACCCAGCCGGCTAAATAGCTCGCGTGCATACGGCATATTTTCATCAACCAGAATTTTCATTGTCTTCCCCGATAACCTGTTACCCAGTTCAAAATAGGGAGCTTATTTTGCCACTGAATGGGCAGGAAGCCCAACGCTATTGGTCGCCGGCAGTTAACCGCCGGCATGGTTCCAGGGCTATCCGTCGCTCATGGAGCTTGCTATGATTCCGTTATTAGCTGCCAGCGGTGAGGACAAAAGTATGCAACCTGTAAGCGGTCCTGGCGCGCCTGTCACGGGCGAGCGCGCCGTGGGGGTTTCCGCAACGGCGCCCCACGCCGCCAATGCCGACGGCGGCGATCAACCGTTGACGCCGGCGCAACGGACGACCCTTGAGAGCCTGATCGTTAAAATCACGACGCTAAGCACGTTAAAAGCCGCCGATATCTGGAACGGGTTGAAACAGGGATTGGGATTAACGCAAAGCGCCGAGCTAACGTCACGCCACTATCAGCCAGCCGAGCAGTTACTGCAAACACGACTAAGCGAAATACAGAACCAGGAAAATGCCGGCCGCCAGCCATTGATGCAGCGCGTAACGGCGATGCTGCCGGAAGGCGATAATCGTCAGGCAGTGAGTGATTTTATCCGCCAGCAGTTTGGTCACACCGTTCTGAGCTCGCTTAATAATAACCAGCTACAGCAGGTCGTCACGCTGTTGCAAAATGGACAAATCCCGCAATCGTCAGCCAGTGCCGCGGCCACTCAGCAGCCGGCGGCGGCCAACGCTTCCGACCGTCCTCTGCTGCCTTCAGAGCAAAATAGCCTGAACCAGTTGGTCATTCGCTTAGCCGCCCAAACCGCGGAACAACCGGCTAAGATCTGGGCTTCGCTGATGACGATGCAGAATTTGCATGCCGGCGACGCCATCCCGCTGAAAAACTTGCAATTACTGACTCAGTTTCTGCAGGCGTCAAGCGCATTGCAACAGACGCAAGCCCAATCGCACGCCGGGCAACTGGCGAGGCAGACGGCATCGGCCGCTAACGATTCAGCCGCCGCGGCAAGCGCGACGATGACGCAGCCGACCGCATCCAGTACGCTGATGCCGCATCTCTCGCTATTGCAGTCCGTTCTGCCGCATCCTCTTGATGCGCAGGAACAGCAACTACTGCTGGACTATATGCAAAATCGCCTTAACGCCAGCCCGACGGTACCGCTCATGCCGGCGCAACTCAGCGACGCGCTCGCTTTCCTGTTCAGTAGGCGCATTCAACGCGCGCACGAAACCGACTGGACGGCGCCGACGCCGCTGCTGAATCCGCTCATCGCCTCGCTGCCGCCCAGTTGGCAATCGCTAGGCCAAAAACCAATGTTTGTCGGCATCGTCAGCGTCTGCATCGTGATATGCCTATTGTGGATTCTCTTTTAAGCGCCGGTTAGCGGAAAAACTCAGCGTGACGGCAATGCCCAATACGGCGCAAATCGCCCCGGCGACGAACACGGAAGCGTATCCCTGCGAGGTGGCCAGGACGCCGGTTAACGGACCGGTGAAGGCGTATGAAATATCCTGAAAAGCGGCATAGCCGCCCAACGCCGTACCTCGCACCGATTCAGGCACTCGCTTGACCACCTCAACCCCCAGCGCGGGAAAAATCAGCGAACAACCAAAGCCCGTCAGGGCCGCGCCGCTCAGGGCCAGAACCGCCGACGGCGCCAGCCACAGCAGCACCAGCCCCGTGGTTTCAATCATCAACGAGATGATGGCGACGCTTACGCCGCCGATTTTGTCCGGTAAATGGCCGAATACCAGACGCATCAGCACAAAGGCGACGCCAAAAGCCGTTAGCGCAAAACCGGCATTCCCCCACTGTTGCGCGGAGAAATAGAGCGAAACGAAAGTACCGATAACGGCGAAGCCGACGCCTTGCAACGCCAGCGCCAGGCCGGGTCGCCAGATCAAACCCACCACTTTCCACAGCGACTCACGCACCCCGCCATAGGGTTTCACCGCGCGAACAGGCCTGTCGAGCAGAAGGGAAATCAAGGGCAGGAACAGGGAAACGATACCCAGCGCCATAAATCCCCAGGACTGATACAGCCATAACCCCAGAGGCGCGCCGGCGGCCAGAGCGCCGTAAATCGCCATGCCGTTCCACGACATAACCTTGCCCGAACGCTGTTGTCCGACCAGCCCGATGCCCCAAATAAGATTGCCGGTCAGCATCTGGCTTTCGCCAAACCCCAGAATCAGACGCCCGAGCACCAGCAATACGAACTTGCCCATCACCGGCAGCGGCACAAACGCCGCCAGCAGATAGGTCACGCCGGCCAGGGAAAAAGCGCAGATGCCCTGTAAGGTTGATCGTTTGGCTCCCCGCTGATCGGCTAAACGGCCGGCATATCCACGCGTCAGAACCGTGGCTAAAAATTGCACGCCGACGGCAATTCCCACCATCGTATTATTTAACCCCAACTCGCTATGCACATAAATTGGGATCACCGGCAATGCCATACCGGCGGTCAAATAGGAAAGAAATACGGCACAGGTCACAATCAGCAACGAACGCGCCGACCGATCATTATTTGCACGGAACAGGCTGAGAGACATCGCTTACTCCACATCGGCAACCAATGAAGATAGAGGGGCAGGCGGGGAATCGTTCACTTACGCCGCCCCCGTCAACCCGCGAGAGACCGCAGATTACGGTGCGTTGGATCACGTGAACGCTTACGCAGGGGTCAGAACAGGCTACGGTTGAACGCGGTGAGTAAACGCTGAAGCCGGCAGACTGTCAAGATTCGGCAGACAACCGCCGTAAAAAAGCGAAACGCCCCGTCGACATTACGTCCACGGGGCGTGCAATGATGTCAGCCCGCATCCTGCAGGCCGTCACCCGTTTAGGCGTTTTACTTGTCGAACTTGCTCATAACCAGCGTGGCGTTGGTTCCGCCGAAACCGAAACCGTTCGACATCACGGTCTTCAGTTTACGTTCCGTCGGTTCGGTGATGATATTCATCCCCACCGCATGCTCGTCCAGCGTTTCAACGTTGATGCTCGGTGCGATAAAGCCGTGTTCCAGCATCAACAGGGTATAAATCGTTTCCTGCACGCCGGCCGCGCCAAGCGAATGTCCGGTCATCGCTTTAGTGGCGGAAATCGCCGGAATGTTATCACCAAACACTTCGCGGATTGCGCCCAGTTCTTTCACATCGCCGACCGGGGTCGAGGTGCCGTGCGTGTTGATGTAGTCGATAGGCGCGTCCACACCCTGTAATGCCATTTTCATGCAGCGCATCGCGCCTTCGCCTGACGGCGCAACCATGTCGGCGCCGTCGGACGTCGCGCCGTAGCCGATGATCTCGCCGTAGATATGCGCGCCGCGGGCCAGCGCATGTTCCAGCTCTTCAACCACCACGATACCGCCGCCGCCGGCGATAACAAACCCATCGCGATCCGCGTCATAAGTACGGGACGCTTTTTCCGGGGTTTCGTTATATTTGGTAGATAGTGCGCCCATGGCGTCAAATTCACAGGCCATTTCCCAGCACAGCTCTTCGCCGCCGCCGGCAAATACAACGTCCTGCTTGCCCAACTGAATCATTTCCACCGCGTTGCCGATACAGTGCGCGGACGTAGCGCAGGCGGAGCTAATCGAGTAGTTAACGCCACGGATTTTGAAAGGCGTCGCCAGACAGGCGGACACGCCGGAAGCCATGGATTTGGTGACCATGTAAGGCCCCACGCCGCGCAGACCTTTCGCCCGCATGCCGTCAGTCCCCGCCACCTGATTACGCGGAGAGCCCCCGCCGGAACCAACGATCAGACCAGTGCGATCGTTGGAAACCTGATCGGCGCTCAGGCCAGAGTCTTTAATCGCCTGCTCCATAGACAGATAGGCATAGATCGATGCATCACTCATAAAGCGCACAACTTTGCGATCGATGAGGCCTGTGGTGTCCAGTTTGACGTTACCCCAGACGTGACTACGCATGCCGGAATCTTTCAGCTCTTGAGAAAAAGTAATACCCGAGCGGCCTTCCCGCAAAGATGCCAGAACTTCCTGCTGGTTATTACCGATGCTTGATACGATCCCCAGACCTGTAATCACTGCACGTTTCATTCAATACCTCTTCCACTTATATAGTTTGGGATTTCGCATCGCACTTTAGCGTACAGTTGTAAGCTGAACAAGTCCGATCAGCCGAACTTTTACTAAATTTGCGCCTCGACATTCAGCTCGTTAAAATTGCGGCACCGCTTGAATAATGAGTTAGTTGCCGTGAATAACCGCCCCATCCAGCATGCGACATTAGGTTGGAACGAACAGGGTACACCTGTATCGCAACAGTTTGATGACGTCTATTTCTCGAATCAGGATGGACTGGCGGAAACCCGCTATGTGTTTTTAACCGGCAACCGGTTCCCCGAACGCTTCCTCACCCACCAGCGGGAAAATTGCGTGGTGGCGGAAACCGGCTTTGGCACCGGATTGAATTTTCTGACGCTATGGCAGGCTTTTGACCATTTTCGCGCCCGGTCGCCGCAAGCGCCATTACGTCGCCTGCACTTCATCAGTTTCGAGAAGTTTCCTTTGCGCCGGCACGATCTGGAAGCGGCTCACGCCCAATGGCCCGAACTGGCGGAATATGCGCAGCAGTTACGCCAACAATGGCCCCTGCCTTTATCCGGCTGTCATCGTCTGCTATTGGCGCAGGGCAGCGTGACGCTCGACCTCTGGTTCGGCGACGTCAACGCGCTGCTGCCCGACCTGGATGCATCACTGAATCATAAAGTCGACGCCTGGTTTCTCGACGGCTTTGCGCCATCCAAGAATCCGGACATGTGGACGGAGAATCTGTTTCACGCCATGGCGCGGCTCGGGCGTCGACACGGCACTTTCGCCACCTTCACCGCCGCCGGCTTTGTCCGTCGCGGGCTACAGCAGGCGGGTTTCTGCGCCAGTAAAATCAAGGGGTTCGGGCAAAAACGCGAGATGCTGAGCGGCTATCTTCCCGAATGCGTTCCGGCGCCATCCCTCGCGCCCTGGTATGCACGGCCGCCTGCCGACGCCCCGCAGGATATCGCCATCATCGGCGGCGGCATCGCCGGCGTATTAACCGCGCTGGCGCTGCAGCGACGCGGCGCCTTAGTCACGCTGTACTGCGCCGACCCGCAGCCGGCGCAAGGCGCCTCGGGCAACCGTCAGGGCGCGCTCTACCCGTTGCTTAATAATAAGCATGACCCGCTGTCTCGCTTTTTTGCCGCCGCGTTCACTTTCGCGCGCCGCCAATACGATCAACTGGCGGCACAGGACATTGATTTTGAACATCAATGGTGCGGCGTGAGTCAGTTGGCCTATGATGCCAAAAGCGCCGAAAAAATCGCACACCTCCTCCAGGGTGAATGGCCGGACGAACTGGTCTCCGCCGTCACGGCGCAGCAGCTTGAAGCCTTGAACGGCCTGACGTTGGGCGCCGGCGGCATTACCTATCCAGAAGGCGGCTGGCTATGCCCGGCGGAGCTAACCGCATCCGCGCTGGCGCTGGCTCAGCGGCAAGGGCTCGTCGCACGCATGAACACTGCGGTTTCCGCTTTTGAGCAAACCCGTGCGGGCTGGCGCTTGACCCTGGACAATCAGCGGCGGGTTGAACATGCCGCGCTGATTCTGGCGAATGGCCATCAGCTGTCGGGCTGGAGTCAGACCCAACATCTGCCGTGTTCCGCGGTCCGCGGCCAGGTTAGCCATATCCCGACGACGCCGGCGTTGCAGCGGTTAAAACAGGTGCTCTGCTATGATGGTTACCTGACGCCGATCAGCCCGCGGCATCAGGCGCACTGCATCGGCGCCAGCTATCGGCGCGGGGATGCCGCCACCGACTACCGGGAAGACGAACAGCAGGAGAATCGCCAGCGTCTGCTGAACTGCCTGCCGCGGGCGGAATGGGCGCAGCACATCGATATGCGCGACCGTCAGGCGCGTCAGGGCGTACGCTGCGCGCTGCGCGATCATCTGCCGCTCGTGGGCGCGGTGGCCGATTATAAGCAGACGCTGGTCTGTTATCAGGGCTTACGGCAACGACAGCGCCAGGCGGATAACCTGCCGTCGGCGCCGGTCTACCCTAACCTCTTCCTTATCGGCGCACTGGGATCGCGGGGACTGTGTTCGGCGCCTTTGGCGGCCGAGCTACTGGCCGCTCAAATTTATGATGAGCCGCTGCCATTGGATAGAGAAACGCTGGCGGCGCTGAACCCTAATCGTTTTTGGATCAGAAAACTGCTGAAAGGCAGACCGGTTTAAGCATTAAAACGGTTAATTGCCGACAGCAATTTTGTACAAAACGGAAAAAATCATGGGGAAGCAAGCAATAATGCCGGAAAAGAAAAAAGCGCGCGAACACACCCATTTCCGCCAGTTAAAAGAATTCGGCGGTCTGGAAATGCTGCATGCGCAATACAAGCAACAGCGTTTTTCTCGCCACGCTCATGAGAATTTTTGTATCGGCGTCATCGAAGAAGGCGCCCAGCGATTTTATCGTACCGGCGGCGAACACGTGGCGCCCAAAGGCGACATTATCCTGGTGAATGCCGATGAAGTTCACACCGGACATTCCGCGGTAGCAAGCGGGTGGTCATACTGCGCCATATACCCTGGTCCGGATTTGCTGCTTTCCCTTTCCCGCGATTTTCAGCAGCCTCAGGGCGCGATCCCCTGGTTTCCGGACGCCGTGGTGCACGACCCCGGCCTGTCGGAGCAGCTGCGCCTGACATTCACCCTGTTGACCCAGGAGGGCAACTCGCTGCTGAAAGAGACCCTGCTCTTCTCATCGCTCGCCTGGCTGATGATGCGCTATGGGAAAAGCCGTATTTGTCAACGTGACCTGCCGGATTCAGCGAACCACATCTTCAAGGTGAAAGCGTTAATTGATGCCTGCCCGGAACAGGATCTGTAGTTAATCGAACTGGCGAATATCGCCACGCTCAGCCCCTGGCATTTTTTACGTCAGTTCAAAAAAATGGTGGGAATGACCCCGCACGCCTATTTAACGCAGGCGCGGCTGCGCAAAGCCAAATCGTTGCTGCTGGCGGGACAAAGCATATTAACGGTTTCTTCACTGTGCGGTTTTTCCGATCAAAGCCATTTCAATCGTCACTTTAAAAAAGCGCAGGGAATTACGCCCGGTGAATTTATACGTTCATTACATTTACCCGCAAATTAAAGAAATCTCATCATCATGAATCCCCATCCTTGCCGCTCACGCGGCGACGGCCTTAACTTTCGCGAACGCCGTACGGTATTTTGCCATTGACCGATCATGGCATTTCGCCTTTATTCGCCAAGCTGGGCAATTTTATTCAATACATCCTCACGCCGTCACCGTAAGCTGTATCAACAGTATTTTTCTTGGGATCTGATTGTTTATGAATACGCCGGATACTGGCTCGTTATCGCCGGAGAGGAATAAAGCGCCGTCCCCGTGGAGCGGTTTTATCGCCGGGGCGCTGGCAATGCTGCCCCTGTGTTTATCGGTTATTCCCTGGGGAGTCCTCGCCGGATCGATGGCGGTGCAATCAGGGCTGAGCCTGTGGCAGGCCATCGGAATGTCCGCCATCATCTTTGCCGGCGCCGCGCAGCTTGTCACTATCGGTCTGCTGCTATCCGGGGCCAGCATGCTGACGATTATTATTTCCATCTTTTTTCTCACCGCCCAACATTTCATCTATGGCCTGACGCTGCGGGAGTTTGTTTCCCTGCTGCAGGTTCGTTACCGGATTCCGATTGGCTTTCTGCTTACGGATGAACTGTTCGCCCTGAGCATGGCGCAAAAGGGTAAAAGAGCGATGACGCCGGGCTATTTAATTGGCGCTGGATTAATATTTTATCTTTGCTGGAATATATGCAGCTTGCTGGGGATTTTTATGGCGAACGCCATTCCCGACCTGGGGAAATATCATCTCGACTTTTCAATTATCGCCACCTTTATCACGCTGATTGTTCCCATGATTAATCGGCTCAGCGTTTTTTCCGGCGTGATGTTCTCCGTATCCTGCTCCATGCTGCTGTCTTATTATCACATTGAAGGCGCCATTATTATTTCCGGTCTGGGCGGAATGCTATTTTCCGTCATGACGGCCCGTATCGCGAGGGAGAAAATATGAGCTGGTTATTGCTATGTACGCTGGCAGGGATCGTATTCTTTAATCGGTATATTTTTCTTGAGCCCAGCACACCGGTGAAGCTGCCTGCATTGGTGCATGACGCGCTGAAGTATTCCGCCCCCTGTCTGCTCAGCGCCATTTGCGGTCCGGTTATTTTATTGACGCACGGCGAATTACGGCCTTTTCCTGATAATCCTTATTTTTGGGGAGCGGTGTTTAGCGCCATTTTCGCATTTTTTATTCGCAGTATGGTTATTTGCGTGCTGGTCAGCCTGCTGTTCTTCTATCTGTTGTGTTCGTTTCTTTAAGGAAACAGGCGCGATGGGTTCTGGCGGCAATCCGCCAGAACCACCACAGACTTAATGCGTCGGCGAACGCTTCGCCTGCTGAAATAAGGTTTCCCACATGCCGTTCACCAGCGCCTGGTCCGGCGGCGAAAGCTCTCCGTTTTTTATTGCAGTGCTAATGCTGTCGTTAACCCGCGCATAGAGCGCTTCCGGAGTATGTTCGCCGTTTTCCTCGGCTTCAGCCACCGATACCGTCAAATGACCACGCAGATAACCGCCGGCAAAAAGTTCGTCGTCGCTGGCATGTTCCACCATGTCATCAATCAGCGCCAGAATACGCGCCTCAAATTCTGCGATCATTTATCATCCTCTATTCATCGGTGTTCAGCGCGACTCAACAGAGATCGGCCGGATACGGAAAGCTTGCCGCCGTCAGCGGCGGCGTATTGTAAAACAATTGTAACGCATTAATAAAGCGCGCCGGCCGGCTCGGGATCCCCTGCTGCAAATAAAGCATCACCTGCTCATGCACCCGGCGTTGAAACGCGATCCGATCCGGCTCGACGTCGCCATTCAGATTGTCGCAGCTGACGTTAAACGGAAACCCCGCCGCAATGCAGAATAGCCAGTCGAACGCCTGCGGCTTAATCTCCACCGCCTCAAACTGGGATTGCGTCATGGCATCGCGTCCGTCCGGGCAATACCAGTAGCCGAAATCAACCTGCTGGCGCCGTTGCTCACCAGCGATACACCAATGTGAAATCTCGTGTAGCGCGCTGGCATAATAGCCGTGCGCAAAGATAATCCGATGATACGGCACCTGATCGTCTGCAGGCAGATAGATGGGTTCATCATCGCCCTTTACCAGACGGGTATTGTAGTCGCCGCTAAAACAATCATTGAAAATATCGATAAGTTGCTGGTAATGATGGGAGGTCATTTCTCGCTTTGCCGTCATCAGAAAAATTGCCCCAGCCAGTGGATAATCTCATTGCCGTGACTGTCATAGATCAGTTTGCCGCTCATGATAGCCGAAACCATGACCAGCATGGGTCGAATCAGTTTCTGTCCCTTGCTCAGCACCATTTTGGCGCCGATGCGCGCACCGATGATCTGCCCCAGCAGCATGATGAGTCCCAGCGCCCAGACCACTTTTCCGCCGATAATGAAAAACAGCAGGCCGCCGAAATTAGAGGTGAAGTTGAGAATTTTGGCATGCGCCGTCGCCTTCGACAGGTTAAAACCGCTCAGAGTGACGAACGCCAGCGCATAAAACGATCCGGCGCCGGGGCCGAAGAAACCGTCATAAAACCCGACGCAGCCACCGGCGATCAAGGCGAAAGGCAGGCCGGACAACCGGCGCTGCCGATCTTCATCGCCGATCTTCGGCGACAGCAAAAAATAGAGCCCGATGCCAATGATCAGCAGCGGCAACAACTGCCGCAAAAAATCCGCGTGAATCTGCTGAATAAGCCAGGCGCCGAAGGTTGACCCGACAAACGTCAAGGCAATCGCCAATTTCTGTTCGCTTAGATCAACCGCCCGGCGACGGATAAAATAGAGACTGGCTGAAAATGAGCCGCCGACCGATTGCAGCTTATTGGTCGCCAGCGCCTGCGCAGGCGATAACCCGACGGCCATCAGCACCGGAACGCACAGCAACCCCCCGCCGCCGGCAATCGAATCAATAAATCCCGCCAATACGGCGACCAGGAAAAGAATGCCCAACATTTCCGGGCCAACAACAAACCAGTCCATAAATTATTCCGCTGAAAAATGCCTATCGATTAATGCCTGACAGGAAGCCGGTAGAGGCGGAGGCGACGTTTTCGTCGGCGCATCTTGCCCCGGCTCCTTAGGTTGGAACCAACTGGTTAATTCGGCGCCGCATCCATCGCCGGCCGGCGGCGGTGACTGTTCCTGACATTCACGGCTATCGCCCGGGCAGCGCAGACGGACGTGCATGTGCGCGCGATGACCAAACCACGGTCGTACCTTGCGCAACCAGTCACGATCCTGGCCCGCATCGGCGCACAGCTGCTTTTTGATTGCCGGATGAACAAAAATACGCGTGACGTCGTTATCCTTCGCCGCGAGCTTCACCAGCGTCGTCACTTCGGGCTGCCAGACGCGAGGATTAATCTGCCAGCCATTCTCCGAAACCAGATCGATAGGCTGCGGCTTAAGAAGCTGTTGCTGACTCCAGCGTTGTTTCGGTAATTGCAGCCAGATATCGACATCCAGACCGGACTGATGGCTGGCATGACCGCTACTGAACCGTCCGCCGGCAGGCATACCCATATCGCCGATCAATACATTGGCGGATGTACGGCGTTTAACCGTTGCGCTCAGACGGTTGATAAAAGCCAGCAGATGGGGATGACCATAATAACGACGTTGATCGACCCGCATCACCTGATAATCCGGTGATTGCAACGGCAGCGGCTGCGCGCCGATGATACAACCATTGGCAAAGCCGCCGATGGCCTGAGGCGCACCCGCGACCGGGTGCGTGATTTCCTGCCAGGGGGTTTTCGCCCATAGCGGAGCACTGCATGCCAAAGCGATAAACCCAATTAACCCTATTTTCATTATGTATTACCAGCGGGGAACCTGACTTTCAACATCGCCGCACTGCGCACGCTGGCGCAGCAGGTGATCCATTAACACAATCGCCATCATGGCTTCGGCAATCGGCACCGCGCGGATACCGACGCAGGGATCGTGACGCCCGCGGGTCACCATTTCCGTGGCCTCGCCCTGACGATTAATCGTTTTTCCCGGCACCATGATGCTGGACGTCGGTTTCAATGCCAGATGGGCAATAACCTGTTGTCCGCTGCTGATGCCGCCTAAAATACCGCCGGCATGATTGCTCTGAAAACCCTGAGGGGTAATCTCATCGCGATTTTCGCTGCCGCGTTTCGTCACCACCGCAAAACCGTCGCCAATTTCGACGCCTTTCACCGCGTTGATACTCATCAGCGCATGCGCCAGATCGGCATCGAGGCGATCAAACACCGGCTCGCCCAATCCGGCGGGAACCGATTCCGCCACCACGCTGACCTTGGCGCCGACTGAATCGCCGTCTTTTTTCAGCGCCCGCATCAACGCATCTAATGCTTCCAGCTTATCGGCATCCGGACAGAAAAAAGGGTTCTGTTCCACCAGATCCCAATCTTTCAGTTCACAGGCCACATCGCCGATCTGAGACAGGTAGCCGCGGATCTTGACGCCATGGGTTTGTTGCAAATATTTTTTCGCAATCGCCCCGGCCGCGACGCGCATTGCGGTTTCGCGCGCCGAAGAACGTCCGCCGCCGCGATAATCACGCAGACCATATTTTTGTTCATAGGTGTAATCGGCATGACCGGGACGGAAAACGTCCTTAATGGCGCTGTAATCCTGGGAACGCTGATCGGTATTTTCGATCAGCAGACCGATGCTGGTGCCGGTGGTCACGCCTTCAAACACGCCGGAGAGAATGCGCACCTGGTCGGCTTCACGACGCTGAGTCGTATAGCGTGACGTCCCCGGGCGGCGACGATCCAGATCGCGTTGCAGATCCGCCTCCGTCAGCGGGATCCCAGGCGGAACGCCGTCAACAATACAGCCCAGGGCAATGCCGTGGGACTCACCAAATGTGGTGACGCGGAAAAACTGCCCAATACTGTTTCCTGCCATCACAACTCCTTAGCCTATCAATAATAGTGTTAACTCATGCATCGAATCAGTCACGATAGATGCTGAAATGCTTTTGACAATCAACCAGTTGAGTTCTAGTTAACATAAATACGCCATCACCGCCGTTATCAAACTCCAGCCAGGTGAACGGGATCTCGGGGTACTGTTCGATCAGGTGAACCATGCTGTTGCCCACTTCGCAAATCAGTACGCCGTCGTCGCTGAGATAATCCGGCGCACAGGCCAGAATACGCCGCACCAGCGCCAGACCGTCGCTCCCCGCCGCCAGTCCCAGTTCCGGCTCATAGCGAAATTCCTGCGGCAGATCCGACATATCTTCTTCATCGACATAAGGCGGATTGGTCACAATCAGGTCGTAGCGGATGGCGGGCAGTTCGCGGAACAGGTCGGAGCGAATAGGCGTCACGCAGTATTCCAAGCCGTGCTGCTGAATATTCTGTTCGGTAACCGCCAGCACATCGTTGGAAATGTCGACGGCGTCCACTTCCGCCTCAGGAAACGCCTGAGCGCAGGCAATGGCAATACAGCCGCTGCCGGTGCACATATCCAGAATATGCGTCGGCGCTTTGGGCAGGATGTCGCCGAAATAGTCATTGATCAGCTCGCCAATCGGCGAGCGCGGCACCAGAACCCGCTCGTCAACATAGAACTCCAGACCGCAGAACCAGGCTTTATTGGTCAGATAAGCGACAGGGATGCGCTCATTGACCCGGCGAATAACGCGTTCGACAATGCGGTGACGCTCGCTGGACGTTAAGCGGGAAGTATACATATCTTCAGGAATATCAAGGGGCAAATACAGACTGGGCAATACCAGCTGAACCGCTTCATCCCAGGGATTATCCGTTCCGTGACCATAATAGATATTGGCTGCGTTAAACCGACTTACCGACCAACGCAACATATCCTGTATGGTATGAAGATCGTTGACGGCCTCGTCGACGAAAATTTTGTCCAAGGTTATCCTCCGCAGACATATCTGAATGGAAAATTGACGCCTAGTTTGCCATGAAGCCCGTAACAAATCAGTAGTTATAACCTGCTGAGCTAAGGTTAGGCCGACATTTATTTAGCAGAGGAAGAGAGAAAAGGTAAACTGGCGCAATGTTGATGTAGAGTGAACGACCAATGAAGAATAAATACTCGCTGAATGACGAAGAACTGCAGCTTTTTCGCACATCCGTCTCCGGTACTAAAAAGTTGCGCCAGGATACCTATCGTCCTATGCCGGCGCGCCGCAAACTCAGCGAATTGTCGCCCAGACGCGCCTTGCGGGAACAGGTGGACGCCAGCTTTTATTTTTCAGACGAATTTCAACCGCAGTTGGAAAACGACGGTCCAACACGTTACGTTCGCTCCGGCACCAGCCACTATGAACTGAAAAAGCTGCGGCGCGGAGATTACGCGCCCGAACTGTTTCTCGATCTGCACGGCCTGACGCAATTACAGGCCAAACAGGAGCTGGGGGCGCTTCTTGCCGCCTGCCGCCGAGAGCAAGTCTATTGCGCCTGCGTGATGCACGGCCACGGCAAACACATTCTGAAACAGCAAACGCCGCTGTGGCTGGCTCAGCATCCCGACGTGCTGGCTTTCCATCAGGCGCCTAAGGAATTTGGCGGGGATGCGGCGTTGCTGGTGCTGGTCGCGCTGGATGCTCCGTCGTTAAAGTAGCCTCTCCCTTCGTCAGGAGATTTTGTGCGCTAATTGAGATGGGCCGACCTGCCAGTCAAAGGTTCCGCGGCCCGATTGCGAATCCACGCTGACGCAGGCAATGGCCGAGGTTGCAAACATGGGCGCGGTTTCGGCAGGACATAACTCCGCCACCAGATACCCCACCAGGGGTAAATGAGAGATCACCAGCACCCCGTCAGTTCCCTCTTTCGCCAACGTTTGCAGGTAATAGCTCACTAATTTGGCATTGCCGCCCGGGGTCAGTTCAGGCAGACATTCATCCTCTGCGGGCAATGGCGAAACATCTCTCATCGCTGCCAACGTTTGCTGTGCGCGCAGGTATGGGCTGACCAGAACACGATCGATATTTATCGACTGGCTATTCAGCCAAAACGCCATTGTCTGCGACTCATCATAGCCACGCGCACTCAGGGGCCGCAGCGAATCGCTGGCAGCATCAGGTACTGCATCACCATGACGCATAATCAAAACTTGCATATCACACCGCTATGTTGATAAAAATATTGCAATGAAAACGATTTAAAGCAATAGCTTGAATTCACTTCAGCCTCAAGCCAGCTCTACCTCGCCCCATAAAGGAAAACAATTATCGCAGATTTCTGATGCTAATTTAATCACTAAATGAAGTCCCCCCTTTCCCCCCCCCATTCGCCCTGTCCGGATTGGCCGGTGACGAGTAGCGACAAGATTGAGGCTATGGTCTAAAACCCTATAAAAACACTAATAATTGACATAAAAAATCAAAAAAAAACACATTTCATTATTTTAATCTTTTTTATCACATATTGGGCGGCACATGTTGTTAAACATGGGTTCTACTTCTATCTTTACAGAAAATAGTTAACGTTATTTATCAATAGTCCAATAAGACACAGCTATAGATGACTTAAGATTCTAATTATAAAAGCTCACGCTCGAATTATTTATCACAGCGATATTGTTGATATCACTTTTATATATACCGGTTTGCAAATAAAACCTTGCGGGAGGATTATTTTCCTTGCGTGACATTTTATTTACTCCGCACCCAATGGGAAAATCTCTAAATACACTTCAGACACAGGATATTTAATTAATAAGATATTCGCCCATCAACTTTCTTGGCGATTTTATCGTTATTAATAAAAATACCAACGTGGATTATTTAGCCTTTTTCCATGCTGATGAAATAAATGTGATGCACATATAAGGGAATCCCTATGAATGCCAAGAAAAAAATACTGTCCACTCTGGCGGCGTTGTTAACGCTAGGTGTCGCTTCGACGGCTCACGGCGCAACCGTAACCGGCCAGATAGGCGTAACATTAACCATTACCACGGCCTGTACGGTGGAGAATGGCGCCAGCTCCGGCAGCACGTGGGGCACCATTGATTTTGGCTCATACAGCAGCCTGACCGCCAATATCGACGGACAAATAACCAATACCGCAGGAAACGGTCTGGCGGTAACCTGTTCGGAAGGCACGCCGGCGACCGTCTACATTGGTTCCGGCGCCAACGACTCCTCAACGCTAAGAACATTAGCGCCCAGCAGCGGCAGCTATAACATTCCTTATCGTTTATACAGCGATGCCGCCCGGACAACAGAAATACCGCTTAACGACACCAATGGTATTGCCCTTACCGCTACCGGCATCGCCCAATCGATCCCGGTCTATGCCCGCATTCTGCCCGCCGATCAGACGGTCCAGTCTCCGACCGCCGGCACCTATACCGATACGGTGGCCGCCACCGTCGAGTGGTAACGCCTTTTAAGGTCAGGGCCCAATAGGCTCTGGCCGGTTTGCGGTCATTGATGAGCATAAATTAGGATGATTTCTCCGCGGAATTTGCTCTTGCCTATCGCCTTGTTCTCTTTCCCGGCGATGGCGCTGACGGTAAGCGATACCTTTACCGTTAGCGCCGATATCGAAAAAGGCTGTGCCTTTGGCAGCAATATCAACGCCGGCCAATCAGACATGGGCACTATCGATTTCGGCACCCAAAGCGCATCAAGCGTCAATACGGACGTGGCCAGTACGGTCGGCGGCGGTTCTGTTGTCGTTACCTGTACGCCGGGCATAACCGTATCCATTGCGCTGGATTATGGACTGCACGGCGGAAGCAGTTCGCAGCGTTACCTGATGAGCACCTCCGGCTCCAGATTGCTGCCTTACCAACTTTACCGTGATTCAGCCCGAACGCTGGTGTGGGGTACCGGAGAGCTGGCGATGAGTATCGGCGCGTTTCCCGCCACGACCCAGACCTACACCGTTTATGCGCGATATTTCGGCGCTTCGCCGCTGCCGCCGGCTGGTGAATACACCGATAGCGTAACCGTCAGTCTGACTTACTAAAATAAGCACAAATAAATATGAAAAGAATATTAGTCTCTTTTATTCAATTGGTTATATTAATTTCACTCATTATATGCACGCCATGTTTCGCCGCCAGCAGCCTGCTTGTCTGGCCGATTTATCAGGTTATTGAATCAGACGAAAACGGCTCTGCGTTATGGCTGGAAAATAAAGGCAACGCGCCGGTCAGCCTGCAAATTCGCATTATGGCCTGGAAACAAATTAACTTTCAGGATCGTTACGCGGAGCAAAAAGACGTTATCGGCACGCCGCCATTTACCACGCTGGAGCCGGGAAAACGCCATATGGTGAGGCTGATGCGCACCAAGCCGGCGCCGGCGGTTACGGAGCTATCTTACCGTATCATCATCGATGAAATCAGCACGCCGTACGCCCAGCAGCAGGACACGCCCCAAATGGGGCTCCAGTTCCAAATGCGCTACCTGCTGCCGCTGTTTATTGATGGCGAAGGAATATGGACGCAGGTGCGTCCGGGGAAAAAACGTCTCGACAGTGAACCGACCATGCCGGACCTGTACTGGAACATCGCCGCTGTCGCAGGGAAACCCTATCTTTACGTCCATAATCGAGGCAAGGTGCATGCGCGCTTAAGTAACGTGTTTTGGTCATCAGCGCCGAATGGGAAAGGCCATAATATCGCAATGGCCCAAGGCTTTTTAGGATATGTATTACCGGAACAGGAAATGCGTTGGCCGTTACCCTCGGGAATATCCGCACCCGGCGCATCCCTGAATCTATTTACCCATTTATCGGACATAGCCGATCCAGTCCTGATTAAACGCCGGTAGTTTTAATGACGGGGAATAGGGATATGAAGAGGCGTGCCATCAGTGTAAGAACATTTATCGCGGCGGGACAGTATTTTTTATTCAATATATTTGCCTGCTTATTATTTTATTCCACACCGCTTTGTGCGCAAGAATATACCGACCTCCCTGCTCCGCCCCGCTCTAAACCGTCAATCAACGAGGCTATCTATTATTTAACCCTTTCGGTTAATGGTCAGAGCGACCATAGCGTCGTGCCGGTTAATTATCGTAATGAAAATTATTATGTGGCAGCCAGCGTGCTGCGCGAAAATAATATTCGTTTGCCCGAACCCGCCCAGGGTCAGGTTAACGTAAACCGTTTGCCCCAGGTCAAAGCGGAGTATGATGCCAGCCAACAGCAGCTAAAGCTGACCGTACCGGTCGACTGGCTTCCGGCGCAGCAGGTGGCAAACGACGGTACCGGCACGGAACGCATTGTGCCGCGCAGTAGCCCGGGACTGTTGTTTAACTATAACGCCTACTATTCCTCGCCATCCGGCGGCGGCGACGCGCTGAGTACCTGGATGGAACAGCGTATTTTCAGCGACAACGGCACCCTGTTCAACACCGGTATTTATGACGTCTCTACGGGGCCCGGTTCAGATCAATATAATCGTTATCGGCGCTATGATACCTACTGGCGATATAGCGACAGCGAGAGAATGATCTCATATCAGGCAGGCGATCTGGTCAGTAACTCGCTGACCTGGAGTAACTCCGTGCGCATGGGCGGCGTACGCATCAGCCGCAATTTCGGCCTGCGTCCCGATATCGTAACCTATCCGCTATTGCAATACGCCGGCTCCGCCGCCGTTCCCAGCACGTTGGATCTGTTTATCAACGGCTATAAGGCGAACAGTTCAACCCTCAACCCCGGCCCTTTCACCCTGACGAACACGCCTTATCTTAACGGCGCCGGTGAAGCGACCGTGGTCACTACGGACGCTCAGGGCCGTCGCATCGCCACCACCGTGCCGTTTTATGTGTCCAATACCCTGCTGCGCGCAGGATTAAGCGACTTCGATCTTGCTATCGGCGCGCTGCGTCAGGACTACGGGTTCAAAAACGAATCCTATGCGTCCGAACCGGCTTTCAGCGGCATTTATCGTTATGGATTAACAAATTGGCTAACCTTGTCAACCCACGCGGAAACGGCGCGGGATCTTTATCTGGCTGGCATCGGCGCCGATTTTACCGTCGGCCGCTGGGGAACCCTCAGCTCGTCTTACAGCCATAGTGATAAAGATGAGCGTGGACAGCAATATACATTGGGCTACTCCTTCTATACCCAGCGATTTGGCCTCAATGTTCAACACAGCGGACGCGATGCGGGATACCGGGATTTATCCGCCGTCAATAATGGCGGGCGGCTCAGCCGCCAGAGCAATCAGGCAACCCTGAGCAGCCAGCTGTTCGGTAAAGGAAACGGCACCGTCGGCGTCGGCTATTTCGACATTCAGTCTTTCGACCGCTCGCAGGTCAAGCTGCTGAATGTGTCTTACAGTCGGCAGCTATGGCAAAACAGTTCGGTTTACGCCGCGCTTAATAAAACGCTGGGCGAAAATGACTACAGCGTACAAGTTCAGTTCGTTATTCCCTTCGGCACCAAAAACACCGTCAGTTCCGGGATTCAACGCGACGCCAACGGCGACTATTCGACGCGAGTCGGCGTGACGCACGCCACGCCGTCCGAAGGCGGATTCGGCTGGAATATGGCCTACGCCGCGGGCAGAAATCCCTACCGGCAAGGAACGGTAAGCTGGCGTGGACCTTATAACCTGGTACAGGGCGGGGTTTACGGTAATGAAGGCGATAGCACCCGCTGGGGAGAGCTCAGCGGTTCGTTGATCTATATGGATGGCGGCATCTACCCCAGCAATCGCATCAACGACGCATTTATCATCGTCGATACCGCAGGCTACCCGGGCGTGCCGGTTAAATATGAAAACCAGCTTGTGGGCGCCACCAACGATAACGGTCATTTACTGGTGCCCTGGGTGACGTCTAACTATCCGGCAAAGGTTGAGATCGACCCGATGCCGCTCCCCGCGAACGCAGAGACGCCCAGCATAGAGGCGCGCGTGTCGGTGAAAGAAGGCAGCGGCATTGTGGTGAAATTCCCGGTGCGCAACGTGCTTTCCGCCAATATCGCCTTACGCAATAGCCAAGGCGAGCCGCTGGCGGTCGGCACCTGGATCACCGACGAATCCAGCGGCGCCACCACCCTTAGCGGCCATGACGGGTTGGTCTATTTTTCCGACCTTCGTCCGCTTAATCGATTACATTTCAAACAGGAAGACGGTCAACGCTGCCGGGTGGAATTTTCCCTGCCGAAATCGGCCCAGATGATGTCCCTTATCGGTCCGTTGACGTGCCAGATATCGGCTCAAAGAGATCAACATGAATAGATTAGGACTTCGCCTGCTGGTGATGCTGTTGGGACTGGTTAGCGCGCACTACGCCATGGCAAGCTGCACCGTCCCCGCCAGCGCAACCGCGCTGGGCGCATACGCCTCTTCCGTGGTCGGCGCCAACGGGACGCCGCAAATCATCACATCAGGCAGCGGTTTTAGCTGTAGCGGCAGCGCGCTGAGCCTTATCAGCACCAATACCATCACCGCCACCGTAATCGGCGATACCAACGCCAGCGGCGGCGCCATGAGGTTGAAAGGCGGCGCCAGCGGCAACGACGCCATTGCTTACGATCTGTGTATGGACTCCGGTTGCGGAACGCTCTATGGCATTGGCTCAAGCTATACCTGGAGGAAAACCTCTTTTCTGGGCATATTAGGCCTGTTCAACGCCAGCGACGGCACCTTGCCGATATATATCCGAACCAGCGTAGGCAACAATGTGTCGGCAGGAACCTATACCGATACGGTGACCATTCAATGGGATTACAGTCTTTGCGCGGTCGGTGCGCTGGGTCTGTGCATCTACGATACCGGCACGCTCACCTCGACGCTCAATTTGTCGATGACCATCAGCAACGACTGCCAGATCACCCGCGCGCCGGATGTCAGCTTCGGCTCGGCGGCGCTGCCGGCTGAGTTCCCGGCGGTCAGCAATAGTCTGGGCGTCAACTGTACCAATCTGGGCGCCTATACGGTGAAGCTGACCAGCACGCATCCTGATGACGCCAACTGGCGCAGAATGAGCGCCGCCGTCGACGGCGGCGCCTATTATCTGCAATATCAGCTATACCATGCGGATAATACCGCCTGGACCGAAAACACCGATTATGCCGCAACCGGCACCGGCTTGACCCAGAGCATCCCCTACACCGCGCGCATCAACGGCAGTCAGCCCAATCAGCCGGCCGGCGCCTATAGCGACATCGTCACCATTACCGTGACGATTAACTAGCTCCGCCTGGGGGCGGCGCAGCGCTGTCCGGCCCCTTAGACGGATGAAATCTTTGCTGATTGTCACGCATGGCGAGCAAGACTCTTGCTGCAATACCTGCAATGCCTTCACTACCGTTTCGACCCCCAGATGATCCATATAATGAAAAGGGCCGCCCAGGAACGGCGGAAAACCAATGCCGAACACCGCGCCGATATTATCTTCACGAACGCTGAGCGAAAAAGCAGAGACTTCGGCAGGCGGGGAATATAAGGGTTGTCGATCGCTCATGACGTCGCCTCCCACGCCTGCGGCTCCGGCCCTCCCGCCGCACACGCGGTGGCGTGTCCCAGAACGCGGCCTTGGCTGGAGATGGGTGATAATACCTTGCTCATAAACACTCCCGCCTACCGATACGATTAAACGAGGGCACAACAGGTCTGACCTGACCTTATTGTTGACCAGATACTTGCATCACGCAAACCAGCAGGCGCTAAAACCGGTGAGTATTAATCGCGGCGGGAAGAGAAGGAAGGCAACGACGGGAAGAACGTGCGGGATAGACATAGGGGCCGTCTCAGCCCCCGAAAACGTCCGCTACGATAGGGACGACGGCAATTAACGCAGACCCAGTTGGAAAATCAGCGTTTCAGCCTCACAGCTGAAGGTAAAGTCGACATCCAGCTTCACTCCGCCCTCTGCCTCGTCCAGCTTGCTGCTGATCTGGCAAGGATCGGACTCCACAGAGCGGGCTTTTTCAGTCAATGCTTTCAGCGTCGCTTCAGCCGCGGCGCGATCGGAAAAGACTTTACTGTAAGACGCGGTGCAGTCGGTGTTATCCATCACCGTGCCAACATCGACACAGCAGCATGCGGCAGTTTCTTCAGCACTACATTTGTTGATCGGGTTCGTCATCATGAGCTCCTCTACAGGCAGTAACCTATATATACCCGTCATTCGTCAGGTTGCATGTGCGTTGACGGCACCCAGTCATTCCGACCGCTTACTTCAGTAAGCCGATCGGGATTAATGAAAGATATCCTGTCTCTCACCGGAGGCCAGCCGACGGCCGGTCAAATTAGTCATGGACGAATTTGTCCTGCAACTCGCACTACTCAGGGTATACAGATATGATCCGGTTCAAAAAAATGGTTATTCCGCTCCATTCTACTCACCGAGTCGGCGCAACACTAGAACTTACTGTTCACAGGGAGATTTAGTGATGTTCACCATGCTTTATTGTTATGCCGGCGTAAAAAAAACGTTACGTCTCACAAGGTCAAATAACGCGGGTATTACCTGAAATGACACTTCATCTTTAATGTATTCACACATCCCTATCTTTTTGAAACCAGAGAAAAGTTTCGCGTCTGATCTGTGCAACTGGTCTGATTTGTAAGGCCGGAGCGCCCCCCTACAATGCGCATCCCCTATTTCGTCGGCATAACCAGCCCATAAAAGAGGTTTTGGTCATGAGCCCCAAAAACCGGCTACGGCGCCTCTCGGTGGCCGTAGCGCTAATTTCAGCGAATGCGTCTGCCGCAGGCTTCCAGCTTAATGAATATTCCTCATCCGGACTGGGACGCGCTTTTTCCGGAGAGGGCGCCGTTGCGGATAACGCCGCGTCCGGCAGCCGTAATCCGGCAACGATGACCCGGTTTGACCGCCCGGTTTTTTCTGGCGGCGTGACCGACATCAATCCCGCGATTGACGTCACGGGTAAAAACTCGCTCACCGGCCAGAATACCAGCGCGAAGAATATTGCGCCGCCCGCCTGGGTGCCCAATCTGCACTTCATTATGCCGCTGAACGCGCAATGGGCGATCGGCGCTTTCGCCGTAACCAACTACGGCCTGTCAACCGACTTTAACGATAGCTACGCCGCCGGTTCTATCGGCGGGGAAACCGAACTGAGTACAGCCAATCTGAACCTGAGCGCCGCTTATCGGCTGAACCAGCACTTTAGCCTGGGTCTCGGCTTCAATGCCGTCTACGCGGATGCGGCAATTGGCCGGCGTGCGGGAGAACTCGCCGATATTCCGGCGGCGGCCGGCGGGCTGCAAGGCATCGTGGCCGGACCATCGTCTGAAATCGCGCGAATGGAAGGTCAATCATGGGGCTATGGGTGGAACGCCGGAATTTTATACGAAGTGAATGACAAACACCGTTTCGGACTGACCTATCGTTCCAAAGTCGATATCGACTTTGACGGCGATTATCGCAGCGCGCTGCCCAGCGTCATTCCGGGCACGCCCGTCGGCACCAACGGCGCCACCATTCCCGGTCAACTCCGGCTAACGCTGCCGGAAATGTGGGAGGCCTCCTTCTACCACCGCGTCGCCGCCAGTTGGGCGGTTCATTACGGCCTTGCTTACACCAGTTGGCGTCAGTTCAAGGCGTTAAGGGCCACCGGACGAGACGGCCAGACCTTATTCAACAAAACAGAGAATTTTCGTGATGCTTACCGTATCGCGTTAGGCGCCACCTATTATCATGATGATAACTGGACCTTCCGTAGCGGTATCGCGTTTGATGACAGTCCTGTTCCGGTAAAGAACCGTACAATTTCCATTCCCGATCAGGATCGTTTCTGGCTCAGCGCCGGTAGCACCTACGCCTTTAATAAAAACGCCTCGCTTGATGTCGGCGCGTCCTATATGTATGGCAGAAAAGTTTCGGTTAGTGAACCCATATCAGATTCGTCGGGATCGGCCGGCTACCAATTCACCTCAAAAGGGAAAGCCTGGCTATACGGCGTAAACCTTAACTACGCGTTCTAACGCCGCCGCTCGACATGTAAAAAAGGCCGCTTTCGCGGCCTTACAGGCGGTACTCTCAACCGTTATTCCGGTTTTACCTCGATGTAGTTCAAGTGCAGGGTACTGCTGGTATAGCGGCGAATATCATTGGTCATCTCAATGTTTCCATTCAGTTTATGGCCATAGGATGGGATGATTTCCTTCAATTTAGCCTGCCATTCCGGCGTTGCGACCTTATCTTTAAACACTTTCTCCATCAGACTCAGCATGATCGGCGCGGCGGTGGATGCGCCCGGAGACGCGCCCAGCAAGGCGGCGATGGAGCCATCCTGCGAACTGACAATCTCGGTGCCCAATTTCAGCACGCCGCCTTTATCCGCATCCTTCTTGATAACTTGGACACGTTGCCCTGCGACGATCAGTTTCCAGTCTTCTTTCTTCGCATTGGGGAAATATTCCCGTAAGGCGGCGAAGCGATCGTCGTCATCCATCATCACCTGGCTAATCAAATATTTCACCAGATCGAAGTTATCCAGACCGACGTGGGTCATCGGCATGACGTTGGACAAGGTAACCGAACCAATCAGATCCCACAGAGAACCGTTTTTCAGGAACTTACTGGAGAAGGTGGCGAATGGTCCAAACAACACGACCGGTTTCCCGTCAAAAATACGGGTATCCAGGTGTGGAACCGACATCGGCGGCGCGCCGACAGAGGCCTGGCCATAAACCTTCGCCATATGCCGTTTCACCACCTCAGGGTTATCCGTTACCAGGAACTCGCCCCCGACCGGGAAACCGCCATAGGCATCGGCCTCAGGAATGCCGGATTTCTGTAACAATGGTAAAGCCGCG
Source organism: Brenneria bubanii (assembly GCF_022378355.1). GTDB lineage: Bacteria > Pseudomonadota > Gammaproteobacteria > Enterobacterales > Enterobacteriaceae > Brenneria > Brenneria bubanii. The sequence continues at coordinate 58,390 of NZ_JAKMAJ010000004.1, read as the reverse complement.
CCACCGGCGCCAATGAAGACGAACTTGGCCTTGATGACCGTTTCTTTCTCGCCGTTTTTCAGATCGGCGTAGGTCACGCTCCAGGTATTGTCCGCATTACGGCTGATCGCCCTGACTTCAGAATTGAGATGCAGCGCGAAATTCTGTTTTTTCTTCAGCGAGTCCACCAGCTGGCGGGTAATTTCGCCATAGTTTACATCGGTGCCAATCGGCATGCGGGTCGCCGCGATTCGCTGTGCCGGGTCGCGGCCTTCTATGGTTAACGGCGCCCACTCTTTAATTTTATTGGCGTCTTCAGAAAACTCCATGCCACGGAACAGCGTACTGTGTTGCAGCGCCTGATAGCGCCTATTCAGGAAATCGCTATTGACATCCCCCCAGACGAAGCTGATGTGGGGAACGCTGTTAATGAAGGAGTTGGGATCGTGAAGCACGTCGTTTCGTACCTGATACGACCAGAACTGGCGAGAAATTTCAAAAGCTTCGCTGATTTCGACGGCCTTGCTGATGTCGATAGGACCATTCGGGTTGTCGGGCGTGTAGTTCAACTCCATAAAGGCGGAATGGCCGGTACCGGCGTTGTTCCAACCATTGGAGCTCTCTTCCGCTACGTTATCCATGCGTTCGATCATGTCGATTGACCAGTCCGGCTGGAGCTCTTGCAAATAAACGCCCAGCGTCGAACTCATAATCCCACCGCCAATCAACACAACGTCCGTGGTTTTCTCCGTTGCGTTATTTTCTTCCGCCGTGACTTGCTGGGAAACTCCAGCCACACCTAGGCATAAAATCATAGTGAGTAGTTTCTTCATGCTTGTATCTCTATTCATTGAATTTTTATAATTGCAGGCAAATACACCATCCAGACATCCCCTACCGTCAGCATACTCTCACCCTTGTGGAGAAAACCGTCACCTATGACCCTTTTGTTAATGAGGATTTTAACAAAAAAATCAATAAGCTGACTCTTTTCAGCATCAAGAGGCGCCAGTTACGGCTGTCAGCGTAACATTATTGTTACCTATGACGAGAAAAGACACTTTTGTAATTAAATAAATCAACAACAATAAAGTAACGTTTACGAAACAACCTGACTAGTCGGGCGACGGGAATACGGCTGACCGCCCCAATCAATGCAAAAGGCACCCTAAGGTGCCTTTGAGAAAATGAAAAAACGCCACCGCTATTTGGCGGCGTCGATCTCATCAAGCGAGTCCTCTATCGACGCTGCGTTCGGGTTCGCCGACGGAGTGATTTTTCCGTCGCTTGACAGGAAATCATGCCGCTGAAAATAGGCTTCGCGCACCATCAGGTAAGGATCGGACGAGTTGCGCAGCAGGCCATCTGAATCCAGCAACTGAGCTCGCGACTCCACGCCCTCCAGCACCCATTTACCCGCCGACATCCAGAATGTCAGGTAGCTTAACGGCGGATAAAGCGTGTCGACCATATTGCCGCCATCTTCACGGATCGTGGCGCTGCCATAGCCGGGCAACACGACGTACGGTCCATAACCCATGCCGTAAGCGCCGAGCGTACTGCCGAAGCGACGCGGCTCCTCCTTGGCCAGTTTAGGGTTGGCCATCGATGCCACATCAATCAGTCCGCCCATCCCTAACAGGGTATTGAGGAAAAAGCGGTTGAAATGCACCATCGCTTTATAGGGTTTGCCTTCGGCGAAATAGTTCACCATCGTCGCAGGCTCAGACAGGTTGCCAAAAAAGTTATTCAGCCCATTGCGTGCGGGTGAAGGAAGATAATCCCGCCACACAACGGCCGCCGGTCTCACCAGATAGGGATCCAGCACATTGTAGTTAAAGCTGAACATGGTACGGTTAAAACCTTCAAGCGGGTCTGAGCGCCCGTCTTGAGACCGATCCCCGGTGCTGGCGCAGCCGATAAGCAACATACTGGCAAGCACCACCCCGCTCAGGCGGTAATTCATATCTGTTCTCCCTGATCATATTGTGTTACACCCGCGGCCGGGAATGGGGAATTCCCAGCGCCTGCTCAACCCACGAGAGGGGAAACCAAGGCGGGATATTTGCCGACAGTGTAACATTTTATTGCCTTGCATCTACGTTGGCTTGTACATTCATACCATTTGCAGCATTTACCAGACCATTCCCAATCCATCCGCAAGCGCCGGATGCGCAAATCACCTCCGGCGCGGCAATCGGCACCCGGCGCAAAACTCAGATTGGCATGACGCAAATATAGCATAGGGTCGGCAACCCGATGGCGCTCACGCGCTACAGTCTGTCCTGAAAACGACTACGCTTATGGCAATAGGAAGATAAAAAGAGAGAGTTCAGATGCATCAACCTTCGGCGAAACATTCCGCTCAGCAAGCAAAAAGCAACCTGCATCCTCACGCTCACCAAAACGACGAAGTCGAAAGCAAAGAAAAACGTCAGGGGAAAGAAATCGAGATCAATGAAGACACGCTGCCGTCGCCAGCCGCCGCCATACACGAAGAAATTCGGCAGGAAGGACAGAAAGAGCTGGAACGCGATGCCATGGCGTTGTTCTTGTCGGCGGTGGCCGCCGGTCTTTCAATGGGAACCTCGTTTATGGCCATCGGCATGCTGCATACCAGTCTGGTGGGCGTACCCGGCGGCTTTTTAGTACAGTGTTTCGGCTACACCATCGGCTTTGTCATCGTTATCATGGCTCGCCAACAGCTGTTTACCGAGAACACCGTAACCGCGGTGCTGCCGATTATGCAGGCCCCCTCTCGTCATAACTTTTATTTACTATTCCGGCTATGGGGTGTCGTGCTGGCGGGCAATCTGGCTGGTACGGCGCTTGCCGCGCTGGCATTTACCTATATGCCGGTTTTTGACGGCGCCACCCGCGACGCGCTGATCGAACTGTCGATGAAGGTAATGAAAAACTCGCCGACGGAAATGTTTGCCAACGCGGTGGTCTCCGGCTGGATTGTCGCCAGCATGGTGTGGATGATACCGCATTCAGGTTCAGCTAAATTATGGGTCGTCATTATCATGACCTGGATGATCGCATTCAGTAATCTCACCCATATCGTTGCCGGCGCCTCGGAGATTTTTTACCTGGTGTTTATCGGCAATATCGCCTGGCAGGACTTCATCTGGCCTTTCGCTTTACCGACGCTGGCAGGCAACATTATCGGCGGCACCTTTATTTTTGCCCTGATGAGCCATGCCCAAATCCGTAACGACATGAGCAAGAAGAACCTTAACAGCGCGGCGAATCAGAAAAAGTAACCCGTCAGACAACCACAAAAACCGCCCTAACTGCTGACAGTTTAAGCAAACGCGCAGTTAAGTGCTTATTATCCGGGTCAAAATGAGTATAATGACCCGGCAGCTGGTCCCCGTAGTTAAACGGATATAACAAGCCCCTCCTAAGGGCTAGTTACTGGTTCGATTCCAGTCGGGGACACCAAAAAGCGCACATCAAACCGCCGCAAAAACCTATCTTACTGATTTTTAAAAAATTGACCCACCCCGGACATTCTGAGTAAAACTTCTGCGGTTGAAAGACACGGCAAAGAGGTCAACATTACCGCCGACCAGATAGCCAGGCTTCATTCCCCCCAAAGACTCTGTACGTCATGGCGATAACATTGAGAAACCAATGGTTTTATCAGACTGGACGACTCACTATCGCAATACGATAATATCTGTCGCTTGTCTTAACCAATACCTTTCCTCTTATTATTCAATCGCTCAATGAATAGCCGAACAGATTAATTATCCTTCATCATTTACCTTTATTACTTTATTTTTGATATAAATTAGTTTGATAAATATCTCTGAAGCGGTATTTGTGGCAGTATCAATGTCCCGACTGATATATACAGTAGAAATGAAACCGGGATGCAATAAAAAGCATATCAATATTTCATGGGGAAATGAGAAAAAGCGCTTTATTGATAAATAGGGATATAGGTTGTAATGCTCATTACGCCATCGGTGAACGTAACCGGTATCTGTTATCAGAAATCCTTCTATATATAGCGCTAGAACGCTTCGTTTTATCATGAAATATCTTGTATGCTGATGAAGTCTTTTTAACGATAGGGATGAAAATAAATGACTGACGCGCTTAAAATCTTAAACAATATTCGAACGCTGCGTGCCCAGGCGCGTGAAATCGATTTGGAAACGCTGGAAGAGATGCTGGAAAAACTCACAGCCATTGTTGAAGATCGCCGGGAAGAAGAAGCCAGTATTCAGCAGGAACAAGCCGAACGTCTGGCTAAACTGGATGCCATTCGAGCTCAATTGCTTGAAGATGGCATTGATCCCGCCGAACTGCTTGATAGCATAAAATCAAAACCCGCTAAAGCAAAACGGACGCCCAGACCGGCCAAATATAAATACACCGATGAAGACGGTAATGAACAAACATGGACGGGTCAGGGACGTACCCCCAAAATTATCAAGGAAGCGCTTGATAATGGTAAATCTCTCAAATCTTTTGAGCTCTAAGCTAACCAGCCATATGCCAATGCCACGATTCTCGACGTGGCATTAATTGCCCATCAAAACCATCGCTGACGACTCAGTTCATTCATTAGAAATGATGGTTGATACGTTCACAAAAGAAACAATCACGTTAATAAAACAATCTCCAGAAATATATTTACGCACCAAAAAAGTGCGAATCAGATCACGGATATTTATTTTGATAAGTGAAATAAATACGCGGTATTTTATTAATGGTGATGATTATCATGAAAAAAACGTATCAAGGGTTATTACTTACTTTATCTTTATATTCAATCGGCGCCGTAGGCGCTATCCAGGGGCCAATTAACGTTACCGGTGGAATGATCGAAGGTAAGCTGTCCGGCGATAAACAGCTCGCCCTATTTCAGGGTATTCCGTATGCGGCACCGCCGATAGGTGAATTAAGGTGGAAAAAACCGCAACCGGTAAATCCATGGAGCGGCGTTAAGAATACGGATGCTTTCGCGGCAGGCTGCATGCAAAAAGCCGTGACGGGAGACAAACTTCCCTGGACGACTGAATTTTTACATCAAGGTCCAATAAGCGAAGATTGTCTGTACCTCAATATTTGGAGTCCGGCTAAGTCCGCCAAAGATAAATTGCCCGTAATTGTATTTATTCACGGTGGCGGTTTTGTTGAAGGGTCGGGCAGCGTACCAATATATGATGGGGAAAATCTGGCCCGCAAAAACGTTATATTTGTAAACTTTAATTATAGATTAGGCGTGTTCGGTTTTCTGGCGCATGAAGCGCTGACGAAAGAATCCGGCACTTCTGGCAACTATGGCCTTTATGATCAAATCGCGGCGCTGCATTGGATAAAAGACAACATCGATAAATTTGGCGGCGACGGTAATAATATTACCATTATGGGGCAATCCGCCGGGGCTAATTCAATTGTTGTATTGAATGCTTCGCCGCTGGCGCACGGTTTGTATAATAAAGCCATCATGGACAGCGCTCCTGGCAGTACCATTTCCAACTACGGTATACGTCCGGCAGAAACCCTGGGTATTCCGTTGGCAGATGCAGAAAGAAAAGCCGCGCAATGGGCCAAATCATCGGGCTATGCCTCTTTAAGCGATCTGAAAAATGCGCCGGCCAGTCAGCTGGTTGATAAATACGCGATAAATACGCCAATCAAGGGCGCGGTCATTGATGGCGCATTATTGCCGACCCAGATAGCCGAGATGTATAAAAATCGTAGTCAGAATGACGTTCCCGTTCTGGCTGGTATGAATAAGGATGAGAGAGGAAGTGAAGCCGACTATGGCAAATGGACATTAAGCGATCTCGATTCTTATGCTAAAAAATATTATGGCGAAAACCTGAGTATATTTAATGCCTTATATAAGGCAAAAGACAGCAGTCATGTCGCTGCAACCCAAAAAAATATTCTACGGGATGAACGGCTATACGCAATGAAATGGATGGCCGATCTTAGGATTCATTATGGCAATCAGCCCAATTATTTATACTTTTTTGGCAAAGCGATTCCCTGGAAAGAACATGCCAACTTTGGCGTATTCCATTCCAGTGAATTACCCTATGTGTTGAACAATCAATCAAAGCTCAGTCGCCAATGGGATACGACGGATAAATCGCTGGAAAACGCGATGTCTTCTTACTGGGTCAATTTTGCGACAACCGGTAATCCCAACGGCCATGGTTTGCCGGTATGGAAAAGCTACAGCCAGAATGAAAAATCCGTTATCTGCCTGGATAAAGAGATTAAAATGTGTGATTTATTAAATAAAAGCGAAGAAGACCTAATCGCCAGAAAAAATGAAAATCCATAATGGATTAAAAAGTAAAAAAAACCTTTCATAACGCTTATCAATAGCCATCGTATCTTCGATGGCTATTTTTTATCGTCTGAAAGCCAAAAGCCGGCCTGATTTTCAGTGGCGCGAATCAAGGTGAAATTCACAACCAATAAACGCTGACGCATCGCTGTCCCACGGCAACGCGAGATATCTGTCGGCCAAACGCAACGCATGAATAAACTGATGATTGCCTTTAAATTTGTGGGCGTAATTGTTAATTTAGGCAGTCACCCTGCGGGCAGTGGCTAAAGGTGATTGGCGTAATAGGAGTTATTTTTGAGACTTACATTTATATTGATTGTTGTTATCTCCCTGTTGACAGGCGTGTTTATGTATATGAACAATACCTCGCCGTTACCATGGTGATAGCGCAATATGGGAATACGTAAGGAATTATTTGGATGAAATCTGAAATGAAGCTCGCCGGCGTATATATCGCGCTAACGGTGGTGGTGGGCTGTAGCGCCAGAGCTAAGGATGGCCCCCCCGAACCGATCGGTATGCCTAACCCGGCATCGGTATATTGTCAGGAACAAGGCGGTAAATCACAGAGGGTTGAAGCGGATAAGGGCACCGTCAGTTATTGTTTGCTGCCGGGCGGAGAGCGTATCGAAGAGTGGACGCTTTATCGCCGGGACAATAAATCAAACACGCCTTAAAACCAACAACACGCGCTCCCGCGGGTGAGCAACATCGAGCCTTTATGGGTATATATTTATGGACGTCGTTTTCGCCCTCATATACCCATCGTAGTTAGCCGTATAGCGTGGTTGCTCATTATTCGCCCCATGCCAAAGCCTTCCCTTTGCGACATCACCGTTGTCCGCGACGCGCATTCGCCAGACGCCCCGAACTGCGCGGGGAATCTGGTCAAAAAACGGTGTTATGCTTTGTTTCGCAAGCGGGAAATCAGACTTACCGCCAACAACACAACCGAACCGACGATAAAGCCGATCACCAGATTGGCCAGATTCGTCATCAATACGGCGGCCGCGCCACCGAATCGGGCGTCAAAATCAGCAATCGCGTGATGAAGCAACGGGACGCCATGTACGATAATGCCGCCCCCCACTAAAAACATCGCCAATGTGCCGACCACGGAAAGAAATTTCATCAGCCAGGGCGCCAGCGCCAACAGCCCGGCGCCGATTTTTTTGGCAATGGCCGAAGCCCGTTGCTCCAGCCACATCCCCAGGTCGTCGAGCTTAACAATACCTGCCACGATACCGTACACGCCAATAGTCACCAGTAGCGCTATGCCCGACAGCACCACGACCTGATTAAGCAACGGCGCATCAGACACAATACCCAGCGTAATCGCGACAATCTCGGCAGAGAGAATGAAGTCGGTACGGATCGCGCCCTTTACTTTGTCGTTTTCATAAGCAGAGGCATCAGCCTGGGCCGCCGCCATCAAGCGTTGCTGCCGGGCCTCCGGCGTTTTCTCCTCTTTACCGTGACGCAACTGGTGCACCACCTTCTCCACGCCCTCGTAGCACAGATAGGCGCCGCCGACCATCAAGAGAGGCGTAATCGCCCAGGGAATAAATGCGCTGATCAGTAAGGCTACCGGAACCAAAAACACCTTATTGAGCAAAGAACCTTGCGCCACACGCCAGACCACTGGTAACTCGCGGTTTGCTTTAACGCCGCTTACCTGTTGAGCATTCAGAGAAAGATCGTCTCCTAACACGCCGGCCGTCTTTTTAACGGCCATTTTGCCCATCACGGAAATATCATCCAGCAACGTGGCGATATCATCCAGAAGCGTCAATAAACTAGCTCCAGCCAAAGTGTTTTCCTCATTATCCGTATTAATTATCTCAGGGGCATGCGTAAGCCCCGCAGGTGCAAAATCATCATAGACGGAATCCTTACAGATTCCCATTCACGCCTCACCAGCCATGGCTAACTTTATGCGCCGGGCGATGATTTTTCACTCACCGACGCAAAAGTGGACGCCGCCGGCCAGGGACGACGAAATATTTATATATTAATACAAAAAATCAATAACTTAAAAACAAACGAGCATTATTAAATCTGCGGCATAGTGAATCCAGCTAAAAATCACGGCGTTCACAAACGCACCGCTCACTTATTAATCAAAAAACGTTAAAAAACCGACCGTTATAAAACTAACTCATTAATAATCATTGCATTTTTATTATGCAAAAAAAAATGTTAACCTTAACAGTGGATAAATAATCTCCAATGGAGTAAGGATAAGGTTTGCCTATATTGACAAAAAACACTTCTACTTGGCTGCACCTTGGTGCAGGTGCGTTTTTCCGGGCTCATCAAGCCTGGTATCTTAATCAGTTGCGACGACAGGGTGACAACCATTGGCATATGGCGTTATCCAATATCCGCAACAGCTCCACTCAAAAAACACTGCAACAGCTCAAATCTCAAAACGGCCTTTATACACTCGAAACGATCTCTCCGGCTGGAGAACGCTGCTATGAAACCATCGACGCGGTAGATCAGATCCTGCTGTGGGATAGTCGTCTCGCTTCAACCGTCGCCGTGGGGGCAGCCCCAAGCACTGAAATTATTTCTTTCACCGTTACCGAGGGTGGATATTTTCTGGATGACGATGGTCATCTCGATTTATCTCATCCCGCCATTAAGGCCGACCTTCACGATGAAGGTGAAATAAATACTTTATACGGAGCGCTGACGCTGATCTTGACCGCTCGCCAGCAGCAAAAAAGCGGCCCGGTCACGCTACTTTGCTGCGATAACCTGAGTCAGAACGGCGACAGCTTTTCCCAGGGGATGCGTGAGTTTTTAGCGGCGAAAAAATGTGACGAGCTGATTGACTGGATGGCGGATCAGACCACGGCGCCGAACAGCATGGTCGATCGCATCACCCCGAAATTTGACGATGCGCTCTATGAACGCATCGAACAGCAGGGGATCACCGGTGATGCCGCGCCCTTGTCTTGCGAAAGTTTTGCCCGCTGGGTGATTGAAGAACGCTTTGCCGGTAAACGCCCGGCGCTGGAACAGGTCGGCGTTGAATTTGTTGACGACGTGACGCCGATCGAAGAAGCCAAAATTCGTCTGCTCAACGCCAGCCACAGCGGCATCGCCTGGGCCGGCGCCTTGCTGGGTAAACGCTATATTGATGAAAGCCAGCCTGAGTTCGTCACCGGCTGGATCCGCGATTACGTCCTGCAAGATGTCGGTTTCGCGCTGCAACAGCGAGGGATCGATCTCGATCTGCCGACCGAATGCGCCAGCGTACTCGACCGTTTTGGCAATCGCTGGGTTCGGGATACGGTCGCACGCGTGTCGTCCGATAGCATCGCCAAGCTGCACGGTTTTATCGTTCCTACCCTGAAGGATTGTTACCGTCAGGGTAAAGTGCCGCGGGCCACTCTGCGTTTACCCGCGCTGTTTTTTCTGTTTATGCAGCAATACCACAAGAACGCGCTGCCGTTCAGCTATGAAGACCGCGCGATTGACAGCTTAGATGTGGAGAGCATTTTCACCGCGGACGATCCGCTGGCCGCATTCGCTAATCAGTCCGCACTGTTCGGCATGGTTCGTCGCCAGGAGGGTTTTACCGACCATCTGCGCGCCGCCGTTGATGAGGTTCAGACCATCTTCCATGCGTTACCTAAGGGGAAATGACATGAAAAAAGATTTAATGATTGTGTCGGGGACATTTGTCGCCGCAGCATTGTCGATATTGGTGCTGTATAACTGGTCGATGGCGCTGGGTACGCTGGCGGCCTGGGTTACCACCGGTTCTTTCTTTTTACAGGTGGTCCACATTATTCGTAACAAAGATACCACCGGTATTTCCCTGGGCATGTATGCCGCATTATTCTTCGGGGTTTCCTGCTGGACGGCTTACGGTTTTAAAGTACAGGACGTGCCGGTGATGACCGCGAACGGCATCACCACGTTACTGGCCCTGCTGGTCATTGGGTTAAAACTCTACAACGAACGCGAAATCAAACCCCGCAAACGCCGTAAGGTAAAAGTTTCGCCGCTATCGTCAACGTCGACGCATCATCGCCTATCCGCCGCCGTACTGAAAAGCAAGCAGGTTTGAATCAGCAACGAGCCTCGCTGCCCGGTCGACGCCAAAGCCTGAAATACAGCGGCCGACGTCAGGAAGACACCCGCTTTACGCGGGTGCGCGCAGGCGTATTCTCGCCCGCCCCGCCCCTTGACGCCATGCATGCTGGTTAGTCGCCAATACGCGTTCTTTTCAACCCGCGGCGGCATATACCGGAAATTGCGCGCACAGCGTCAGCGCCGCATCACGCACGCGAGTCACGCGAGTCAGCACCGCCGCATCCTGGGCATTATCCAGCAGATCGGCGATCAACTCCGCCAACAGGCGCGATTCTTTTTCGCCGAATCCCCGCGTGGTAAGGGCCGGAGTGCCGATACGAATACCGCTGGTGACGCTCGCTTTCTGCGTATCGCCGGGGATGGCGTTTTTGTTGAGCGTAATATGGGCCTGTTCCAGCAGCGCTTCCGCGGCTTTTCCGCTGATGTCTTTGCTGCGCAAATCCACCAGAAACATATGGCAGTCCGTCCCCCCGGAAATAATGCGCAGCCCTCGCTGGTCAAGCACCTCAGCCATCGCGCGGGCATTGGCAACAACCTGTCGCTGATAGTCTTTGAAACCATCCGTCGCCGCTTCACGAAAAGCGATCGCTTTGGCGGCGATGACGTGCATCAAGGGACCGCCCTGATAGAGTGGGAATAGCGTTTTATCCAACGCGGCGCCAAACTCTTTTTTAGCCAGGATCAGCCCGCCGCGCGGTCCGCGCAGCGTTTTATGCGTGGTCGAGGTGACAAAATCGGCGATGCCGACCGGCGACGGGTAAACCCCGGCGGCCACCAGTCCGGCGTAGTGAGCCATATCCACCATAAGATAAGCGCCGATATCGTCGCAGATACGGCGAAAACGGGCGTAATCAATGGTGCGCGAATAGGCGGACGCGCCAGCGATAATCAACCTTGGCCGATGCGCTTTCGCCAACCGTTCTAGCTGCTGATAATCAATTTCATCCTTGTCCGGTTCCAGTCCATAGGAAAAGGCGCGGTATAGGCGACCGGAAAAATTTACGCTGGCGCCGTGGGTTAAATGACCGCCATCAGACAGAGCCATGCCGAGGATCGTATCACCAGGCTTCAATACCGTGAGAAAAACCGCCTGATTGGCTTGAGAACCTGAGTGAGGCTGAACATTGGCGTACTCGGCGTTAAACAGCGATTTGGCGCGTTCTATCGCCAGCGTTTCAACCTCATCGACAATATGACAGCCGCCATAATAACGTCGGCCGGGATAGCCTTCGGCATACTTATTGGTCAGCACCGATCCCTGAGCCGCCAAAACGGCCGGACTAACGTAATTCTCTGACGCGATAAGCTCGATATTATTTTCCTGTCTTGCCAGCTCACGAACCAGCAAAGGCGCGATATCAGGATCGATAGTTGAAAGTTTCATGTATTTTTCCATTAAAATCTGATTACCCATAATCAGCCAGCGGTCGTATATACGCCGACACGGCTTTCCATACGCCGCATCGCGCTACCGGCAGATGGCATTAATTTATTGATAGTTAAATGATTACATCATCTTTTTTTCGCCGTTGGCGTAGGAGAAAATGTACATTTAAAGCTTTCCCGGCGATATGAACAGTCGGGCGCGATATGAGGCAGAACAGATGGCAGACCAGACGTGCCGCTACCGGTGGATAGCCGACAGGATCAAACAGGCGATTGTCGACGGCACCCTGGCGCCGGGCCAACGACTCCCGTCGGTCAGAAAGCTGTCGGCACAATATGGCGTGAGCGTCACGACGACGTTAAAGGCATTGCGCACCCTTGAAGACGAGCACTATGCTCAAGCTCGCCCCCAGTCCGGTTTCTATGCCCGTCTCCCGGACAATGCGCCGCCGGCGCCGCTACAGCCGGTGACGATTACGCCGCTGGATCCGCAAACCGAATTGCATTTGGCGATGGTCGGCAGTGATTGTCGCGTGCGGTTGGATCTGGCCAACGGCGACGCCAGCCTCTACCCTATTCGCAAAATCAGTCTGCTGATGCGTCAGTTCAGCTACCGTCAGCCACAATTGCTGGGGCACGCCGTAAAAGGAACCGGTTATCCGCCGCTACAGGCGGAAATCGCTCGTCGGGCGCTGGACTATGGTTGCAGCCTGAAAGCCGACGAAATCATCGTCACCAATGGCTGCCTCGAAGCGCTTTCCCTCGCGCTGCGCGCCGCAACCGAACCCGGCGACAGCGTGGCGGTGGACTCGCCCTGCTATTTTGTTCTGCTGCAAATGCTGCGTAATCTGGGGCTGCGGGTGGTGGAGGTGGAACAAGAGGACGGCGGCACAACCGATGCCAGGCAGTTGGCCGCGCTGTTCAGCCAGCGGGTGGTCAAAGCCTGGGTCGCGCTCGCCAACGTCAACAATCCGATCGGCAGCATTATCGACGACGATAAAAAAGCCTATCTCGCTCAGTTGGCCGATGAGCACGATATCGCCATTATTGAGGACGATACTTTCGGAGATACTGCATTCGGCGCCGTGCGCCCTTTCCCACTCCGCGCCTTCAGCGCCAACGTCATACTGTTCAGTGATTTTTCCAAAACGGTGGCGCCGGGGATTCGAATCGGCTGGCTGAACGGCGGGAAATGGAACCGGAAAATAGCATCACTGAAGTACACATCCACCATGGGAACCACCACGCTGCCGCAAACCGCCATCGCCGAATTCCTGAAAACCGGGGGTTACGATGCCCATCTACGCCAGCTACGACGTGAATTGGCGCGGCAAATCACGCGGCTGCGCAACGCGGTGTTAACTCACTTCCCACCGGGTACGCGGGTGTCGAAACCGCTGGGCGGCTATGTATTATGGGTCGAACTGCCGCCTGGCTGCATTGCGGCGCATGATCTGTTTATCAAAGCGCGGGAACACGGCATCGGGATTGCGCCCGGTTACCTGTTCTCCACCGACCGACGCTACGATCACTGCCTGCGGCTGAATGCCGGATTCGGCTGGAGCGAGGAAGTCGATCAGGCGTTGCGGCACCTGGCGCAATGGTGTCGGGCGACGTAAACGAGCGTCTGACGCCAAACCAGGATGAATATTCGCTTAAGGCGCGCCGGGGGAACGATATAGCCGTTGCAAACGTTCACTCATGGGAAAATGAAGATTAATATGCCCCCCAGGCAGCGGTTGATTAAACCAGCGTGCATAAATCGCGTCTATCTCATTACTGGCGTAAAGCTGCCGCAGCGCGTCGTTTACCGCGTTGATGAACCCCTCATCGCCGCGGCGCATCATAAAGCCATATTCGGTCTGGCCATACACCGGCTCGCTTGAGATCTCATACTGGTGCGGGTTGCCCGATCGGGCAACCATCGCATGCAGCAAGACATCATCCATCGCATAGGCAAAAACCTTTTCCTGCGTCACCATGTCGAAGGCTTTCTGTAGGGTATCCGTGGAAACGATGGAAAGGTTCAGTTTCTTTTCCCGGTTCACCTGATTGATCTGAGCGACATTGTTGGTTCCCAGCACGATGCTAACGCTTCTGCCGCGTAAGTCCTCCAGAGTGTTGAGATTATTTTTACGCAGAGAAACATAGCGGGTATCCACCAGAAAATAGCTAATGGAAAACGCCACGTTGCGGCGCCGTTCCGCCGTATTGGTCGTGGTGTCGCATTCAATATCTATCGCTCCGCTGGTGAGCAACTGCACCCGATTTGCGGGAGTCCGAAACACGTATTCGATGTCGATCTTGTTGAGCCCAAGTCTGACCCGGAGCTTTTCGACAATACGCTGGCACAAATCGATTGAATAGCCGTTCACCACGCCTGCCGGACCGACATAAGCAAATGGCAAAGCGTCGCCATATCCCAACTTGATAGTCTTTGTCTGGCGGATACGCTCTAAGGTGGGAATAATATCAACCGCCCAGGATGAATGGCTTTCCGTGGCGATGACGATAAACAAGACGATAAGAAAATGACGTAAGCGTTTGCCGTATCCGCACATCGCTCAGTTCTCCTTTAGTCCAGATAGTCTTGCGGCTGCGCCAAAAACGTCTTGAGGGTCTGTGGCATAGGGAAACGAAGATTGACGCCGTCCGGCGGAATAGGAGAAAGAAACCATTTATCGTAAATGGCGTCGATTTCGCCCTGGGTAAAAAGAGTGCGCAGTTCCTCGTTCACGACTTTTTTGAATACCAAATCGCCGGGCGGCATCAGGATGCCGTAGGGTTCCGGCTGGCTTAAATAATCTTCAGACAACACAAAATCGGACGGAGTGGGAGAGGACGCGACCAACCCCGCCAGCAGAATATCATCCATAACAAAAGCCGATACGCTACCGTTCGCCACCAGATCAAAGGCGTCCTTATTCACTTTTTTCAGCACCACGGAGATATTGAGCTTCATACGGCTATTCGCCGCATTCAACTGCTCAAGGTTAACCGTACCGCTGCTCGCTGACACGCTGCGCCCGGCCAGCTGTTCAATTCGCCTGATACCGGAACGCTTTAACGCCACAAAACGAGTCGAGGTGACGAAATGAGGATAGGAAAACTCGGCCATTTTCCGCCTTTCGCGATTATTCGTCGTTGCGGCGCACTCCAGATCGATGCCGTGATTACGAATCAGAAGAAAACGCGTCGCCGTGGTTACCGGAACAAACACAATCTGTATATCATCCTGTTTCAGATATCTTTTTACGCCGTCGGCGATTTGCAGACAGAGGTCGACCGAATAGCCGATGATCTTGCCGTCGACCTGGTAGGAAAACGGGGGCTCATCCAAACGGTGGCCTAGCTTTATCGTCTTGGTCTGGGAAATCCGCATCAGCGTATTATCCATCGGTTCGACGGCGGCACTCTGTTGCAGCGGCGCAAACAGCACCATGATCATCGCCGCGTTGCGGCTCGACCCAATGATAAAATTTGACGTCAGTCGATAGACCGTTCGGGCATATCTGTTTAGCCGAATTTGAAATCCATTCAATAAATACCGCATAGTTCAACCTATATTGCCGTTACCGGTAGCGCCGCACCTATTCGGTGGCCCTGTGCATATTCACACCCTACATGACGCAACAGATTCAATTGCCGATCGGTTTCCACCCCTTCGGCGATGCATTTCATATCCAGCTGTTTCACCAGCGCAATAATGCTGCTCACAATAATCCGTTTCGACTCGCTTTCTTCCATGCCGGCCACCAGGCCTTTATCCAGCTTGACCCAGGTGAACGGGAAATCGGCAAGATAATCCAGCGATGAATAGCCGGTGCCTAAATCATCCAGCGCTATCGCAATACCCATGGATTCTATTTGCTGTAATACAGGCAGCGCCCCCTTGCGATCCAGCAAAATGGATTCCGTGACCTCAAGCGCGATGCGCGAAGCAGGCAGCCCGCTGCTTGCCAGCGCCCTTGCCAGAATCTCCGTTAATCCGGGGTGATGAACCTGAATGCCCGAGATGTTCACAGAAACGCACTGATGCTCGGAAAAATGGGTCATGGCGTCATGACAAGCCTGATGAATGATCCATTCGCCCAGCTTGACGATCAGGCCGTTTTTCTCCGCCAATTCGATAAACACATCCGGCATCAGTAATTGCCGGGAATCATGACGCCAGCGAACCAGCGCCTCATAGCCGATAACGGTATTGTCCGAAAGGCGCATCAGCGGTTGATAATAAAGTTCGAATTCATTGCGGGACAAGGCGCCTTCAATATCCAGCTCCTTTATGTTCTGCACCGAACTCGGCATCGCCATGCCATATTCGAAATAGTGATAATTATTCCGGCCGGCGCGTTTAGAGGCATAGAGCGCCACGTCCGCATTCTTCATCAGGATTTGCGATGTCTCGCCATGCAGCGGCGCACTGGCGATGCCAATGCTGATGCCCACGCAGAATTCGTGCCCCTGACAATAAAAAGGCGCGGAAATTGCCGAGATGATATTCTCCGCCAGCTGTCGCGCCTCCTTTATCGGTTTTTCCTTCACATGCTGGATCAAGGCGAACTCATCGCCCCCCAGCCGCGCGACAACGTCTTCATTACCGACCAACAGGGAAACCCGCTCACTGACGTTAATCAGCAGGGAATCCCCCACCGGGTGGCCATAGGTGTCATTGACGTTTTTGAAATAGTCGAGATCGAGCAGCATCAAATTAAAGCGCGCGTTTTTCGACTGCAACCGCGCGATAGCGCTTTCCAACGCGCCGCTTAAAAAAGTACGGTTAGGAAGACCGGTCAGTTGATCATGATGAGCCATGTATTCCATTTTCTGCGCGGTATCTTTGATTTGCTGGAGGTGATCCCGTTCCACCATCGCCTTGCGTAGTTTTTCGATGGCCGCCGCCAGATGACCGATTTCATCGTCTCGTTGCAGGAGCGGCGTGATATTCGCAGTATCGCCATGGGCAATACGCGTCAAGGCCTGAATCAGCGTCGGCACAGAATGAAAAAACTGCCTCATGAGCAGGCTGATGGTCACCCCCATCACCACCAAGACAATCCATAGTCCGATAAGCGAGTTGCGTAGCAGCGTATTGTGGATGAGGTAAAGATCCTGCTTCTCACCGACGCTGCTCACCAATGCGCCCAGTAATTTTCCTGATGGCGCCAGGATGGGAAGTACGCTGGCAAAATAGGTTTTGCCGTCAATGTAGACAAAACCGGAGAATGTCGTCGTTAACGTATCGGGCGTGACGGGTTTTCTCTCCTCCAGTTGCAGAAGATTTCCGCCGTCGTCGCCTTTCGCGTCCGTGACGCTGACAAAGCCCTCACTGGCGTGATAGCGAAATAGCCAAACTCGGTTATTGGTCTGCATCGCAGCCAGAGAAAGCACATCGACAGGATTAAACCCGGTTTGCAAAATGGATTCGTCATCGCCCAGAAACCTGTCCGTCTCAATACTCTTGATCAAACCGGACTCATCCATACGGGCAACGACCGACGTATATATGCTTCGGACGATATAACTGATGATGTGGGCATTGGTGTCGGCCTGACGCCGCCACTGCTCCTGCGAACTTTTATCAACAATAAACCAGCCCGCCGCCGCGCCGACGCCATATGAAACAATGATACCGATGAGCAGAAATAAAGTGACACGCCCTAAAATCGAACGATGCCAGCCTTGCTGTCGATACAGGGGAACGTAACTTTCTTCATCCGGCATTTCTTCGTTTGATTCCTTAGTTACTCGGATCCGGGATATCATCAGCCAAAACTCTTCATCCGTTACAAATGTGCATGTAGTTGAGAGTGAAATATATTGCAGCAAAAAATAAAAAGAGCATGTACGGTCAAAGAAGAAGAATTCGAGACGCTTTAATCCATTATTAATGGGTTAAAAGACTATTTTTATATTTTTCGCTTAGATTATCGCGTTATTTACTTTACTAAATGGATCTGCTCACCCTGAATCTGAAAGCCGATGTCAGACCATATTCAAGTCCGCCTTCGACAGGCTTTCCCGATGACTGACCTGATCAAGATTAAGGCATTGAATGAGATACAAACCCGTACCTTGCCGCATGCCGACCGCTGGCTGCGCAAATTGGCTTGCCGCGTTACCAGCCTCATTCATGAGCTGTCCCCGTAATGGGAAAAATCGCCCTATGGTTTAAATCGTTATCTTTTTGTCCCGCACCGCGAAATCCATTTATCGTACGTCAAGCTGCAGGTGAGATGCGCGCCGGAGCGCCTACTCGCACCGCCCCTTGCCGCGAGGCAAATCATTCAGAATATAGATATTTAGCAAATAAATGAAATTGATATAATGAAAAAGCCGTATTCCTCTCCCTGTTTATACCATCAAAATAAGGTTCTGCAACACTTTGTCTGAAAGAAGTTATTGTTATGGAAGAAAGAAAATCAAGCAAAAAACAGCACGTTAATATATTTACAATACTGAATTGAATTAAAATAATATATAAAAAAATTAAAATACAATGAACTATTATTCCTGTTTAATAAAACGGATGTTTTATGAACATAAAAAAATCAACAAACACACCTATCGTGTGGGGTTTAATAGACAAAGCCATTTACGCTTGTCATTGATCCTTTTGAATAATAATTATGCCAACGCGCTCTCCATTGTTTGCAATGGTCCGATATCAATTGTGACATAGTCGGAAAACCCATCTTTTTCTCAGACTACCACACAACATATGGTTTGTATCAGTATTATTACCCGCCTGTCTTTTCCTCATCACCGCCCGCCGACTTCCTGCGGCGATACCTATCCTTCAGATGCGGCATGCTGCGTTCAAAGCAGCGTGGAGTGCATGGTTGATGCAGATAATACCATCGTTCTTCATCAAGATTTACCGCTTCACCCACACACAGTCAATGCGACAATTTCGCCGCTGTCGTCCAGTGGCGAAATTGTCGTCATCTTGCGCAGAGAGGGAATAAGAAGAAAACAATACCGGTCAGCCGCTCAGAAGCAGCACGAGTCCTGAACGGCGTTTTCATCACTCTATTTCAACAATCTCACTTTGCAGTTCTTGCCTTTGATTTTTCCCTGCTGCAGCTGCTTCAGAGCCCGTTTCGCGCTGGCCTTGCGAATCGCCACATAGGCATGCACCGGGAACATATCGATTTTTCCGACTTCCGCCGCCGTTAACCCCGCATCGCCGGTCAGCGCGCCAAGAATATCACCGGGGCGAATTTTGGCTTTGCGCCCGCCGTCGATGCACAGCGTCATCATTTCCGGCTCCAGCGCCGCCGCTTCGCTACGAGCGAGCTCTGCCGTCGGCGTCCAGCTAATGCGCATCCCCAGATAGTCTTCTATCAGATGGGCGCGGCTCATTTCCTGCGGCGTACACAGGCTGACGGCAAGCCCTTCCATGCCGGCGCGCCCAGTACGGCCAATACGGTGGACATGCACTTCTGGATCGAAAGCCAGCTCAAAATTCACCACCAGGGCCAAATCTTTAATATCCAGTCCGCGCGCCGCCACATCCGTAGCTACCAGGACTCGGCAGCTATGGTTGGCGAAACGCACCAGCACCTGATCGCGATCGCGCTGCTCCAAATCGCCATGCAGCGCCAGCACGCTGATGCCGCGCGCATCCAGCGCGTCAAAGACGCTTTGGCAATCTCTTTTGGTGTTGCAGAACACGACGCAGGAGGCCGGCTGAAAGTGACTTAACAACGCAATCAGCAGCGGCAGGCGCTGTTCCTTGCTGGTTTCATAAAAACGCTGCTCGATGGCCGGTTCATCGCCGTCGTCGGCGACTTCGAAATTTAATGGCTGGCGCTGTACCCGCGCGCTGATTTTCTCAATTTCCGCCGGATAGGTCGCGGAAAACAGCAACGTTTGACGCTGAGCCGGCGTATAGCCGATCACGTCGTCAATGGCTTCGGTGAAGCCCATATCCAGCATACGATCGGCTTCGTCCAGCACCAGTATCTTCATGGCGTCCAGCGACAACGACCTTCTGCGCAGGTGATCCTGAATACGGCCCGGCGTTCCGACCACGATATGCGGCGCATGAACCAACGAATCGATCTGATGCCCCATCGGCTGGCCGCCGCACAGGGTAAGAATCTTGATATTCTGCGTGAATCTGGCCAGACGGCGTAGCTCTTTGCTCACCTGATCGGCCAGTTCCCGCGTCGGGCACAGTACCAGCGCCTGAGTCGTAAATTCGCCGACGGCGATATGATTAAGCAGACCGATGCCAAACGCGGCCGTTTTACCGCTGCCGGTTTTCGCTTTGGCGCGAACATCGGCGCCCTGCAGGATGGCCGGCAACGTCGCCGCCTGCACCGGCGTCATGGCGCTATAACCCAGCTCGCTCAGGTTGGATAACTGCTCGGCCGGCAGCGCGAGGGAAGAAAAAGAGGTTGTACTCACAATGATTACTCTTATTACCAAAGGCAACATAAGAAAGGCGACGCCAGCTCGACGAGCCGACGCGTGATTTGCGGCAATGATAACAGAGAAGATCGCTATTGCCCGATTTACATGCCGGTTGGTGACTAAAATATCGACGAAAAGCGGTTTTTAACCAGAAATCGCTGGCCGGCGGAGACAAAAGAGAACCCGACAAGCGCCGTGCTTTATCGCGTACCGACTTAAGCGTCGCCAGCATGTATGCGGCTTTCACCGCGCAAGGTTCGGCTATCGGCATGGCCTGCGGAGCGGGCTGACGGACCGTCATGGGTAGCATGCCGCTATGCCCTGAACGAATCAGATAGGCGACAGAAGCTAACTGAGTGGTGGCAAAGTTGCATAGTACAAAAAACGCCGGCTGATCCACGCGCTGCCGGGACGCGAATTCCCCGCCTGACGACCTCTGCGCATAGCCAACGCCTTTTAATGCTATTTCAGCCAATATAGTGTCTGAGGCCACTTGAATTATATCCCTCACTCAGCGTAGATTGAGCGCCGCTCCCGTCATAACTGGCGTGAGCCCTGGTGATGACCATCTGGAAACCTGTGTCCGATTGCACGATGCAACGGCACAACGTTTCTGTTTGATAATAAAACGCACAATCGGGATCGTTGCTGGCGTGTTTTCTTCTGGAGAATATAGCGGTGAAGTATTTTTTTATGGGCATCTCATTCTGTCTGGTCGTCTGGATGAGTGCTTTTATGCTGATGTTGGAATAACCAATCATTGCCTGACAGGGACAAAATAAGACGACGGCGAGCCGATAAGCGGCCGTCGCGCAACAGGCTACAGCCGCCGATTCCGGCGCCATAAACGGGTTGAAGCAATGTCTTTCAACCCGTTTTCATTAACCCGCCGCCGTTTCGCCTGTTACACCGTTAAATCGCCATACCGCCGTCGACCAAACCACGACGGTGGTATGACGCTCTCAGGCTTTCGGCTTAAGCCGTCTTGCCGGAGGATGATTTTGACGAGGACAGAATGCCATCGGCGCGGAACATCGCCTTAATACCGCGAACCGCCTGACGGATGCGATCCTGATTTTCAATCAGCGCGAACCGCACATGGGTATCGCCATAGTCGCCGAATCCGATCCCCGGCGACACGCAGACTTTCGCATCCGCCAGCAAACGCTTGGCGAATTCCAGCGATCCTAAATGCGCATAAGCCTGCGGAATTTTCGCCCAGACATACATAGAAGCCTTGGGCTCATCCACCATCCAGCCGGCTTCATGCAAACCACGAACCAGCACATTACGTCGCTGGCGATACTGCTCCGCAATATCCAGCACGCACTGCTGGTCGCCTTCCAGCGCGGCAATCGCCGCAACCTGAAGCGGTGTGAAGGTGCCGTAATCGTGATAGCTCTTGATTCGCGCCAGCGCATTGACCAATTGCGGATTTCCCACCATGAAACCGATGCGCCAACCGGCCATATTGTAGCTTTTCGACAGCGTGAAAAACTCGACCGCAATATCTTTGGCGCCGGGCACCTGCATAATCGATGGCGCTTTCCAGCCATCATAAACAATATCGGCATAGGCCAAATCATGAACCACCAGCACGCCATATTGTTTCGCCAGAGCCACCACCCGCTCGAAGAAATCCAGCTCGACGCACTGCGCCGTAGGGTTGGATGGAAAACCCAGAATCATCATTTTCGGTTTAGGGATACTTTCACGGATTGCCCGTTCCAGTTCATTGAAAAAATCCACCCCCTCAACCAACGGCACCGAACGAACCTGAGCGCCGGCGATTACCGCGCCATAAATGTGAATCGGGTAGCTGGGATTCGGCACCAAAACGGTATCACCATGATCCAGAGTCGCCAGCATCAGATGCGCCAACCCCTCTTTGGAACCGATGGTGACGATCGCCTCGCTTTCCGGATCGATCTCTACCTGATAACGGTCGGCATACCAGCGTGAAATCGCCCGGCGCAGGCGGGGGATCCCTCTGGACGTCGAGTAGCCGTGCGTGTCCTCACGTTGCGCAACCGTACAGAGCTTTTCTACGATGTGCGGCGGCGTTGGACCATCAGGGTTACCCATACTGAAATCGATGATGTCTTCGCCACGGCGGCGGGCGGCCATTTTCAACTCAGCGGTAATATTGAATACATAAGGGGGAAGACGATCGATGCGCGTAAAGTGGCGCGAAGAAGTAGAATCAGCCATAACATCCTCGAAGTAACGTGAGCGCCCGGACCGTCCGAGCGACGCCTGGGTCCGATGTCGGACCCGTTGTTCAAGCTATATCAGATTCGATAATCTGTCGATACGGCGTGCATAAATTTTTGCTCCGCATGAGCCGCCGGGGAGTGGCTGTCGCCCCCCCTGGCGTCAGATCGGCAAAGGCAATACTTCATTATTTTCATTTATCAATTGTCTGGCGAATAACATTAATCTGGTTATTGGTCGCGGCTGATGATATTAGAATTAGTGATATTAAAAGCGCCGTGACTTATAGGTTTTAATTAACAAATAAAAAACAAATAAGGCAAATGCATTATTTTGGGGCACCATAATAAGTCACCTCACCAAAATAGAGCGAACCTCGCTCCCAATAAAAACAAAA
Organism: Brenneria bubanii; assembly: GCF_022378355.1. Lineage (GTDB taxonomy): Bacteria > Pseudomonadota > Gammaproteobacteria > Enterobacterales > Enterobacteriaceae > Brenneria > Brenneria bubanii. Next base: position 35,558 of record NZ_JAKMAJ010000004.1, on the reverse strand, counting down.
ACAATAATAAAATCAATAAAATAAAATATTTCACGCAAATAACAACACCGCTTTTTTATAAAAAACCTCAGCATTAAAAAATAGAAGACAATGACAGGATTTAATTTCAAAAAAACACAAAAAAACTGAACTTGATCCCATTAAACTGTAAAAACATCAGAAGTTATCACTTAACAATATGGGTTATTGACAATTATATGGCTACAGTTATTATCAATCGGCAGATGATGCTTATACTTAATTGAGTTTTATCCAGCCACTTAATTAATGACTTACGCTTAATACTTGTGAGGATGAATAATGGATATCAAAAAACCTTATTTATTATTCCTTGGTGACGCGCACGATCAGTTAGCAGCAAAGGTTGCTATCGGGATTAAGCAATGGCACCCGGAATATTGTGTTGGTCAATACCGCATGGATGGCTGTCATGCCGACTGCGGCGTACCCGATATGGATATCAGCGCTGCCCGCGCGGCAGGCGCGCAAACGTTGGTCATTGGCGTCGCCAACCGTGGCGGCATCATTTCAGAACAGTGGGTCGCCGTATTAAGTGAAGCGCTGAAAAGCGGCATGGATTTGGCCGCGGGCCTGCACAATCGTTTGGCCGATGTTCCTGAACTCAGCGAGCTGGCCGCCAAACTGGGCCGTTCACTGTTCGACGTTCGTCATCCGTCGCAAACCTTCCCGGTAGCCAGCGGACGCAAACGCTCAGGGAAGCGTCTCCTGCCGGTCGGTACCGACTGCTCCTGCGGCAAGATGTACACCGCCCTGGCCATCGAAAAGGAAATTTTATCCCGCGGCGATAAAGCCACCTTCCGGGCTACCGGCCAAACCGGGATCCTGATTAGCGGCGCTGGCGTCAGCATCGATGCCGTAGTGTCCGATTTTGTCGCCGGCGCGGTCGAAACTATCGCCCCGGCCAATGACGAAGATCACTGGGATGTTATCGAAGGTCAGGGGTCGCTGTTCCATCCGTCGTTTGCCGGCGTAACCATCGGGATTATTCATGGCGCTCAGCCGGATGCGCTGGTGTTGTGCCATGAACCGACCCGCAAAACCATGCGCGGCGTTGATTATCCCATTCCTGATATCGCCGACTGTATGGCGCTGAATTTATCGGCCGCGCACCTCACCAATCCTAAAGCGCGTTTTGTCGGGATTTCCGTCAATACCGCGGCGCTGGACGAAGCTGACGCATTGCAGCTGATGGCGGATCTGGAGAAAAAATTCGGCTTGCCCGTGGTGGATCCCTTCCGTCAGGGCGTAGGACGCATCGTTGACCAATTGGCCAGTCTATGATCGAACTCGAACTTTGCCATGAAAGCTGGCCGCTCCAGGGAACATTTACCATTTCGCGCGGCAGCAAAAGTCAGGCTGACGTGGTGGTGGTGGCTCTGCGCGCCGGTGATGTTACCGGCTATGGCGAGTGCGTCCCCTATGCGCGCTACGGCGAATCCATCGAAAGCGTGACGGCTGATATCGCCGCGCTGCGCGACGATCTTCGTCAGGGCCTGGATCGTGAGCATCTGCAAACCAGACTGCCGGCGGGCGCGGCGCGTAATGCAATCGACTGCGCCTTCTGGGATCTCGAATGCAAACAGCATAATCAGCGGATCTGGCAGCGTCTGACTTTACCGGCGCCCGACGTTCTGCAAACGGCGTATACCCTATCGCTGGATACGCCGTCGCGCATGCAGCAAGCCGCGCAGCAAAACGCTCGCCGCCCGCTCTTGAAGCTGAAACTGGCGGACAAAGACGACTTGGCCAGGGTGGCCGCGGTACGCAACGGCGCGCCCTCGTCACGCTTGATTGTCGATGCCAATGAAGGGTGGGATGCAGAGCTTTATCTGAAACTGGTGCCGGAACTGGCCGCCTTGGGCGTTGCGATGATCGAACAGCCGCTGCCGGCCGGTAAAGACGGCGTGCTGGCCGAGCTTCCTCACCCGATCCCGATATGCGCCGATGAGTCCTGCCATGACAGCCATTCGCTGGCAGCGATCGCCGGGTGTTATGACATGATCAACATCAAGCTGGACAAAACCGGCGGTCTGACAGAAGCTCTTCGCCTGCGGGCCTGCGCGTTGGACCGGGGAATGCAGATCATGGTCGGCTGTATGGTAAGCACCTCGTTGTCGATGGCGCCGGCCTTTATCGTGGCTCAGGGCGCACAGGTTGTCGATCTGGATGGCCCCCTGTTATTACAGCGCGACCGAAGCAACGGATTGCGTTACGACGGCAGCCTGATACAAGCATCGGAAGCCGCGCTGTGGGGCTAAAATGCATTAAGCTGCATTAAAAGACTATTGAGGATTGAGGAGTGTTGTAATGCAACGTCTTGTTTATGTTGATGGGCAATATGTGCCGGAAAGCGAGGCTAACGTTTCGGTATTTGACCGTGGTTTTCTCTTTGCCGATGCCGTATATGAAGTAACCGCGGTCGTGAACGGTAAATTGGCCGAATTCGACGGCCATGTGAGGCGTCTCCAGCGTTCCTGCCGTGAACTGTCGCTGACCTTGCCCGTCACGCCGGCCGAACTGAAAGAAATTCATCATGCCCTGATCGAAAAAAACGGTTTGGAAGAAGGCGCAATTTACTTGCAGCTAAGCCGCGGCAACGCCGGCGATCGCGATTTCCATTTTCCGTCGTCCGAGGTGAAGCCCACGCTGGTGCTGTTCACTCAGGCGCGTGAGGTGTTGAAAAATCCGAAAGCGGATACCGGCCTGCACGTCGTCACCTGCCCGGATATCCGCTGGCATCGCCGGGATATCAAAACGGTCAGCCTGTTGGCGGCCTGTCTGGCGAAAGAGTACGCCCATTCCCAGCATGCCGATGACGCCTTTATGGTGGAAAATGGATTTGTTACCGAAGGCAGCTCCTGCAACTGCTATATCGTCCTGCACGATAAAACCGTGGTGACGCGCCCGTTAAGCAACGACATTCTGCACGGGATTACTCGGCAGTCGCTGTTGAAACTGGCGTCGGATGATCACATCAAACTGGAGGAGCGGCTTTTCACTCCGGAAGAAGCCTATCATGCCAGTGAGATCTTCATCAGCTCGGCGACGACCTTCGTATTACCGGTTGTCTCGCTTGACGGCAAAACCATTGGCGATGGTAAACCGGGTCCGGTCGCCCGCCGCCTGAGAGAAATTTATATTGCAATGGTGAGGCAACAGGTTAAATAAAACGCGGCTTGCTTCATCAAAAAAGGCTCCCGCATCAATGCCGGAGCCTTTTCTTTTTACCCATCGGTCGTTACTCCGCGGGATACGGCACATTCGCCGATACCGCCGCCTCTGCGGGAAAACTACGGCTTGTCTTCAATCTCGATGCTTTCTGGCAAGCCGGCGATCGGATTTTCCAGCACCATTCTCTGCGGCACCGCCAAAGGAATAGCCGACGTCCGCAAGCGGCGGATAATATCAAACAGCAGATCGCTTTTTGCGCCGACGACCAGACGCGGGCTGTTGACATAGCCGGTCACGCTCAGCACCATTCCGGTCGGGGTTAGCTGACTGAAGGTAACGGACGGCGCCGGCGATTCCAGGATCGACTCATGTTGCGTGTAGGCATCAAGCAGAATGGTTCTGACTTCCTCGGGATCGACATCGAGCGGAAACGTCAATGCCAGCGTAGCCACCCCAAGCGCATTTCCCATGGTGATGTTGCGCACATTCTGCGAGATAAACTGCGAGTTCGGCACGATAACCGTTGAACGGTCAGCCAACTGAATTTCCGTCGCCCGCACGTTAATGCGTCGGATATCCCCTTCGACGCCGCTGATATTCACCAGGTCGCCGACCTTGACCGGACGTTCGGTAAGCAGAATCAAACCGGAAATAAAGTTTTTCACGATTTCCTGCAAACCAAAACCGATACCGACCGACAGTGCGCTGACAATCCATGCCAGCTTGCTCCACTGAATACCCAGCGTGGCCAACGTCAGCAAAATAATCAGGATATAACCGATGTTGCTGAACAAGGTCACCAGCGACGCACGGATACCGCGATCGAGCATCGTTTTGGGCAGGAATTCATCCTCCAGCCAGCGTTTTGATGAACGCAGGACATAAACGCCGATAAGCAGAAAAAGCACGGCGTTCACTAAATGCGCCGGCACAATGCTCAGCGTCTCCAGCCCTTTTCCGCCCCATATCTCAATGGCTTTCTGCACCAGCTCCAACGGCGTTGTGGTACCGAACGTGCCGTTCAGCAAGGCGACGGCAGCCATCAAAATCAAAAAAACCTTTCCGCAGGCGGAAAGCAGAGCCGTCGCCTGCGCCAGGTGCCGATCGTCGAGATTAAGCGAGTTCTTGATACGACGTCCGCTGGAATTGTTGGGTGAAAATACGCTTTCGCAGATGTCGACGATAAAGGTCGAGAATAAATAAAGGCACGAAAGAACCATGCCAATCCACACCAGCTCATAAGTCAGGAAACGCGCCAGCGAGATGTAGCCAATCACCAGCGAGACCAAAACGGCGAACGCGGTCGCCAACACCGCCAGGTGAACAATGCCGGCCAGCGTTGAACGCGCTTCAGGCTGCGCGCCTTCGTGCACCATCTGACGACGAACCTGGTCGCTTCGCAGCGCAATTCCCCCCACCGTCAGCGCCAGAAATAGCGCGGATAGACCATTGACCATAATGGTCGCCGACACCGAGGTTCCTACCGTGGCCGTCACCTGTTCAATGATGCCAAACGCTAAAATCAGGAGCGCCGCGATCAGCGGAAAAGGATTCATCGCCTCGGCGACCGGGTTGGCGATAGCCGGAAGACGCCAGGAAGGCCGCTGATTTGAAAGAAATGCGCGGCCAAGACCGGCAATCATCGAACAGAAAACAGAGAGCTGTGCCAGTGTATCCAGAAACGAAGCCACCCGTTCAGTCGATTGACCATGGCGGGTAAACGTATAATCAAGCAGATTTGCGGCGATGCCGATGGTCAATACGGTGGAAATGACGCTGGCGGTCGCCAGAAAACTTCGTCTCAGACGCCCTTCCGGCAACTGATGAATGCCGGCCCAGGCCAGGTACTTCTCCATATATCGACGTCCGACGGTAACCAGCGCGGCGGCAATCAACAGAAAGAAAGCGGAACCATACCGCCATTCGGGCGCCCAAGAAGCAACAAACGCATCGCTTAACTGCGACTGAAATTCGCTGAGCCGCCGCAGATCTTCCGCCTGCGGCGTCACAATCGGAGACCAGAAACGCGCGCCGAGAATGCTGCCGGAATTCAAGGCCAACTGGGTTTTCAACGCATTACGACGTAGCGTAATAATCTGCGCGGAAAGGTTGGAAGCGCTGGTGCGCAACGCCTGAATTTGTTCAATCTGCGCATCCATCTTCGTCTTCTGCTCATTCAGATTATTGCGTTTGCGCGTGACTTCACTGGTTTCATTGATAGTAGAATCCGACGCCGGCGCCGGGCCCAGCACATCCAACTGAGCCTGTAGCTGCGCCCGAAGCGGCGTCACAGCCGCAGACAGGTCGTCCGCGCGGCTGGCCAGTTGCTGCGAGGTATCATTCAACGCCCCAAACTTGCTGTCGCTATTGGCGCCCGATACCTGCTGTTTAATACCGTCCAGCTGCTTTTGCAGGTTCACCAATTCAGCATCAATATCTATTTTCGTCCTCGCTTCAGACTGCGCAGGCGGCGTCGCCGGATCCGCCGCATACCCGGCGGGCGCCGCCAGCATCGTCAACAGGAAAATGCGCAATAGTGCAGATAACAAAGTATGCATAAATTGAAAGGTTCCCAAGTCCAACAGAAATAGCGGATTTGCAAAATGGCCACAATTCGCCGGCGTGATTAGATTTTACCAGCAGTGCTGGCGCATCGACGGCAGATTCTAACGAATATGCCTCGCTATAACTTACAAAGAATTGCTGAATATGCGCAGCAGATAAAGATGAAATTAGCGCCAAATTTACGACGCCGCACCCCATAAGGTAAAAAACATGGATCTATGCCGGGAATAGTCGCCCCGCGGCGGCAATCGGCGCAGCCATCGCATCAGCGCAACGCCGTTTTGCCTCATTCGGCATCGGACCTGGATAGATCGCGTTCCTCGCATCGGTCACTACTTGACCATCAAATAGTTCATATGGTTATATGAATTATCTTGTTATTCCATTTCATCGCCATCAAACCTCATTTCTCACTTTTTATTAAAAAATGAGAAACAACAAGGAAACATAGCATGCCTAAGTCGGGAGAGGCGCGCACGGACGATAAACCGTGGCTGTGGCCGGATGAACGTTGGCGACGACAGGTGAACCGCGTGCGCGCCGGCCGGTCATTGAAGCCCGCCGTCTGGAAAGGCGGCGCGCGCATGGCCGTCGCCCTCTCTTTTGATGCCGACCATGAAACCTTTGAATTGCGCAACGGCGGCCTATCCGCGGGGCGAATGAGTCAGGGACAGTATGGCGCTCGCGCCGGTATGCCCCGCATTCTACGCCTGCTGGAAAAATACGGCGTGCCGGCATCTTTTTTTGTGCCGGCGGTATCGGCGATGATTAATGCCGACCAAGTCCGTGATATCGCGGCGGCAGGTCATGAAATCGCGATGCACAGCTGGATCCATGAATTCAATTCCAGCCTCGATGCCGCTACCGAACGTGAGCTGGCGTTGCGAGCCGCCGACGCACTTGCGCGATTATCCGGCGACAGACCGGTGGGTATGCGTACCGCATCCTGGGATTTCAGTGCCGCCACGCTCGGTATCGCCCGCGAAATGGCGTTGCTTTACGACTCTTCTCTGATGGCCGACGATGAACCCTATGAACTGCTGGAAAATGGCCGACCGACCGGCATCGTCGAAATTCCGGTGGAGTGGATCCGCGACGATGCGCCCTACTTCGCCATGGACCGGATGAGCGGCGCCCGTCCCTATGGCGATCCGCTTATGGTGTTGGGCATTTTGCAGCGTGAGCTGGACATGGCTTATCAGGAAGGCGGCCTGTTCCAACTGACGCTCCATCCCCATCATTCAGGACATCGTTCACGTCTGTTTTTGCTGGAGGAAATTATCCGCCTGGCGCAGTCCAAAGGCGATGTCTGGTTTACCACCCACGCGGAACTGGCGCTATTCTGCGCCGCCAGCGCCGGCCTGGAGCGCAATACGCCGCGATAACCTTTCGGCGCAACCCTTGTTTTCTGGTCTGAAGAGAGTGACGAACATGTCTAAAATATTGAGATGGGCCGCTGCGGCCGCCCTGGCGTTAGTGACGACATTCGCCGTCGCTCAACCGGCCAAAGAGACCCTGACCATCGATTTACCGGGCGATGCGGCGACGCTCGACCCTCACTTACAGTGGAATACCGACAGTTACAGCGTTTATCGCAACCTATTTGATAATTTGCTGACCCGCGATGCCGAGGGCAAGATCGTGCCGCAGATCGCCAGCGCCTGGACTTATGTCAACGATACGACCATCGACTTTACCATCCGCGAGGATGTCAGCTTTCAGGATGGCAGCAAACTCAGCGCCGCCGATGTTGTTTACAGTATCAAGCGCATCACCAATCCGGCGTTGAAAAGCCCGCAGCTATCGCAATTTGATCAGATTCATCGCGCCGAAGTAACCGCCCCGAACCGAGTAAGAATAACCACCAAATCGCCTTATCCGGCGCTGCTGGCGCAGTTGGTCAAACTGTCCATCGTGCCGCAGGCCTATGTGGAGAAGGTCGGCGATCAGCAGTTCAATCAGCACCCTCTGGGCAGCGGCCCCTATCGCTTGGTTAACTGGCAAAAGGGCGTCCAGATTGAACTCCAGGCGAATGCGCATTACTGGCGGGTTACGCCGCCGTTTCGGCGCGTGGTCTTCCGGGCGGTGCCCGATGTAGCCACCCGGATTGCCGACCTACAGACCGGCAAGGCGGATCTGATCCGCGATCTGCCGCCGGATCAGACCGCGGCGGTGAGCTCCAACGCAGGCACGCAGGTGCTGTCGGCGCCCACCGAACGGATAGGGTATTTGTTTATTAACGCCGAGGCCGGCCCCACCCGCGATGTGCGCGTGCGTCAGGCTATCGCCTACGCCATCGACCGGCAGGCGCTGATCGAAGCGCTGCTGGAAGGCTATGGCGCGCCGGTCAACGTGCTGGGGGCGCCCCCGGTATTCGGCTATACCGACCAGGTAGCGGGCTATGCGTTCGATCCGGATAAGGCGCGCGAGCTGGTCAATGCGGCCGGCGCCAAAGGCGCCACTATCACCTTTCTCACCTCGCCGATATACAGCCGCGCCATGGTCGAAGCCATCCAACAAATGATTAATGATGTCGGTCTGAACGTGGAGATCCAGTCCAGCGATCAGCCGACCTTTCTTAAACGCCGCCAGGGCGAGGCGGCCAATGCCGGCAGCCTGGCGCTCGGCGCCTGGTCGTGCGCCTGTCAGGATGCGGACGGCGTAATCTTCCCGTTATTTCGCAGCGGCAGCCTATGGGCCAAATACCACAATGCCGACTTCGATGCCCTGGTGGACAGCGCCCGTTCGATCCTTGATGTTCAACAGCGGCTGGAAAAATACCGTCAGGCCTATCAAATCCTGCGCGACGATGTTCCTGGCTTAGGATTGTACCAATCTTATGCGGTATACGGCGCCAGTAAGCACCTTGACTGGCAGCCGAGCGCCAACGAGGCGATGTTCGTGACCGATATGCGCTGGAAGCCGTAGCCGGAGGGCTCGCCGTGTTGAAATACGTTGCCGGACGGCTGCTGCATGCCGCCATCGCCATCCTCGGGGTGTTGACCATCGTATTCATGATTATGCACCTGTCCGGCGACCCCACGCTGCTGCTGGTGCCGCAGGATGCGTCCGCCGAGATGGTTGACGCCCTGCGCCGTCAGCTTGGCTTTGACCGGCCGCTGGGAGTGCAGTATCTGGCCTATCTTAGCGATCTAGCCCATCTGGATTTTGGTATTTCCGTGGTGCAGCGCATGCCGGCGTTGGAAATCGTCGCCTCCCGACTGCCCTACACCTTAATGCTGGCGGCCGGCGCGCTGCTGGTGGCCATCGGCGTCGGGGTGCCAATCGGTATTCTGATGGCCGTACGGCGCGGCGGGTGGCTGGAACGATTATTGACCGCCGTCGTGGTCACCGGACAAAGCGTCCCTACCTTTCTGTCGGGGATCTTGTTGATTTTCATTTTTGCCGTCACCTTGCGCTGGCTGCCGACCTCTGGCTCGCAGGAGCTGTCGGCGCTGATCATGCCCGCTATCGCTCTCGGCGCGATTTCGATGTCGACCTTCGCCCGCATGACGCGTATCTCGGTGCTTGACGAGCTGGGCAAAGAGTATGTCAGAGCCGCGCTGGCCAGAGGACTGTCGCGCGGCGCCATCGTGCGGCGCCATGTGCTGCGCAACGCCGCCATTCCGGTGATCACCATCGCGGCGCTGGAAATAGGCAATCTACTGGCCGGGGCGGTGATTGTCGAAACCGTTTTCGCCTGGCCGGGCATCGGCCAGTTGGCGATCCAATCAATCCAGTCGCGGGATTTTCTGGTGGTTCAGGTTATCGTCCTGCTGATTTCCTTTGTTTATGTGATGACCAGTATTCTCGCCGATCTGGTATATGTGCTGGTCGACCCCCGTATCCGGCTGGCGCGCTGAAAGGAGCCACGACATGCAATCCGTTTTTCCGGCCGTCGGCAGACGCCGGCGGAAAGTGCCGCTCTCCGTCCTGATCGTTGCGATCATTCTGGCGGTTATCGTGCTGTTGGCGCTATTCGCGCCGTGGATCGCCCCGCTCGATCCGGCGCGGCAAAATCTGCTGGCGCGGCTGAAGCCGCCGGGCTTTGAGGCCAGAGGGATGACATTCTGGTTCGGCACCGATGATCTGGGGCGCGATCTGCTATCGCGCACCCTGTACGGCGCCGGCGTTTCGCTCAGCGTCGCAGTGCTGTCGGTAATGGTGTCGACCCTGGTCGGGGTGACGCTCGGCATGATAGCCGGCTGGTTCCGCGGCGCCGTCGAAACGCTGATCATGCGGCTGGTGGAGATGATGATGTCGATCCCGGCGATTCTGCTGGCGGTGCTGACCGTGGCGGTACTGGGTCCGGGTTTTCTCAAGCTGGTGCTGGTACTGGCGTTAACCCGCTGGCCGCGCTATACCCGGGTCGCCTACGCCCAGACGCTGCAGATCGCCAACCTCCCGTTTATCAAGGCTTCCGAACTGGCCGGCGCCAACGCGGCACGTATTCTGCTGCGCCATATTTTACCGAATATCGCCGGTCCGTTGCTGATTGTCGCCACGGCCGAATTTGGCCTGATGATCCTGATGGAAGCCGGCTTGTCGTTTCTCGGGCTGGGTATACAGCCGCCGGCATCCAGCTGGGGTTCGATCATGAGCGTCGGCCGGCAATATATCGAGCGCGCCTGGTGGATTGTTGCCTTCCCCGGCGCCTGTCTGTTTCTGCTGGTGTTTTCCGTTAACGTGCTGGGCGACTGGTTGCGCGACCAGATAGACCCCCGTTCTCGAATTCGTTGAGGGCTAGTATGGAATTTGAAAATAAAAAAGTTGTGATTACCGGCGCCGCCGGTATTTTCGGACGCTGGATTGCCGCCTGGTTTGCCCGCGAGGGCGCCAGTCTGTGCCTGAGCGATAACCGGGCCGAGGCGCTTGAGGCCACGGTACGCGAACTGGGTCTGGATGCAAACGCCACGTTATGGCATGCCACCGAACTGACCGAAGAACGCTCGCTGCTGGATCTGGTCGCGCTGGTGCGCCGCGCCTGGCAAGCGCCGGATATTCTTATTAACAACGCCGGCATTTATACCCGCTTCGGCCTGCTGGAGATGGATTTAGCCGATTGGGATCGCGTATTCGACGTTAATCTGCGCGCGCCGTTCGTGCTGACGCGGGAAATGGCCCGGCTGATGATCGACGCCGGGCGCCAAGGCAGCATCGTCAATATCTCCTCCGGCGCGGCGCGCAAGATGAACCAGAATTCAGCGCCCTACTGTACGTCAAAAAGCGCGCTGGAGCGGTTATCCAAAGGCTTTGCATTGGAGCTGGCCGAGTACGGCATCCGCGTTAATGTGGTCGAGCCGGGCTTTGCGCCGGGCAGCGAGGTGAGTCAGCTGTCTCAGGACTATGTCAATACCATGCTGGCGCGGATCCCGCTGGGACGAGCCAGCGGCCCCGAAGACGCGCCGGCGGCCATTGGCTACCTGTGCTCCGAGCGAGCCGGTTTTGTCACCGGGGCGGTACTCAGCGTGGACGGCGGCAATTCCATCGGTAGCTATCAGCGCCCCCGACCGACGGCCCCGGCAAATCAAACCAACAGTTGAGGACAGGTTATGACGGCAAGCCACCGGTTGCTGCGGGTAGAGAGTTTGTCGATCGATATCGGCGATTCGCGCGTGCTGGACGATGTTTCCTTTGATGTCGCGCCTGGCCAGGTGATGGCGTTGGTCGGCGAATCCGGCTGCGGCAAATCGCTGACCGCCTCTGCCCTGCTGGGGCTTTTGCCGCCGGCGGCACGGCGTATCGGCGGTCGCATTATGCTGGAACAGACCGATTTGGCCGCGCTGCCCGAACGCCAGTTGCGCAGAGCGCGCGGCAAAGATATTGCCATTATCTTTCAGGAGCCCAGCGCCTGTCTGGATCCGTTGACCACGGTAGGCAAGCAGATCGCCGCCGCCTACCGCGTGCATCATCAGGTTTCCCGCCAGGCGGCGCTGGCGCAAGCGCGGCAGATGCTGGTAGCCGTCGGCATCGCCGATCCCGACCGTCGTCTGCATCAATACCCCTTTGAGCTGTCGGGCGGCATGTGCCAACGCATTATGATCTCCATCGCGCTAATCTGCGATCCAAGGGTATTGGTGGCCGACGAGCCGACCACCGCCCTAGATGTGACCATTCAGGCGCAGATTCTGGATTTGATGAAGCGCCTGGTGGCAAAGCGGGGAACCTCGATCGTACTGATCACCCATGATATGGGCGTCGTGGCCGATATGGCGGACCATGTCGCGGTGATGTACGCCGGCCGTATCGCCGAAATCGCGCCGGTGCATACGCTGTTCCGCTCGCCGGCGCACCCATATACCGCCCTGCTGTTGGCCAGCGTTCCGCGACTTAATGATGTGCCTAAGGCTCAGTTAGCCACGATTGAAGGCAGCGTGCCGACGGCCGAGCAATTTATCAAAGGCTGCCGTTTCGTCGAGCGTTGCCCCCTGGCGACGCCGATTTGCCGGGATGAACGGCCGCCGCTGCTCGACTGTGGCGCAGGTCACCGCGCCGCCTGCTGGCACAGCGGACGGATACAGGAAATCAGCGAGGTGACGCGATGAGCGACGACGACATGATCCTGAAGGTACGGGATGTGGCGGTGCATTTCGGCGGCCGCGGCACTTTTTTCGGCCCGCCCGCAGCGGTGGTGCGCGCGGTTAACGGCGTCAACCTGGATATCGCCGGCGGCGAAACCGTCGCGCTGGTGGGCGAATCCGGCTGCGGTAAATCCACATTGGCCAATACGCTGGTCGGTCTGCAACAACCGGTGGCCGGCAGCGTACTGATCGGCGGCGAACAAGTGGTGGGCGCGAAGGCCAAAGCGCTGAAGGCGATACGCCGTCGGGTACAGATGATTTTTCAGGATCCGGCGCTCTCCCTCGATCCGCGCGCCACTATCGGCGCGGCGATTGGCGAACCGTTATTGGCGTGCGGTCTGGCCCGCGGCAGCGCATTGCGCGAGCGGGTGAGCGAATTACTGATTCAGGTTGGCATGCGGCCGGAGCATGCCGATCGCTATCCGCATCAGTTTTCCGGCGGCCAGCGCCAGCGGGTGGTGATCGCCCGGGCGCTGGCGCTGGAACCGGCGTTAGTGATATGCGATGAGCCGGTATCGGCGCTGGATGTCTCCGTGCGCGCGCAAATCCTCAATCTGCTGGTGGCATTGCAGCGACGTACCGGCGTCGCCTACCTGTTTATTTCGCACGATCTGGCGGTGGTGCGTCATATCTGCGATCGGGTGGTGGTGATGTATCTGGGCCGTTTTGTCGAAATCGCGCCGCGCGACACCTTTTTCGCCAACCCGAAACACCCTTACAGCCAGGCGCTGATCGCAGCGGTGCCGCAGGCGGATCCCGACGTACAACGTCACAGGCCGCGCTTTATTCTGAGCGGCGAACTGCCAAGTCCGGCGCGCATTCCGGCGGGCTGCGCCTTCCATACCCGCTGTCCAATGGCAACAGAACTATGCGCTCGGCTACGCCCGTCGCTGACGCCGCGTCCGGACGGCGCCCACGTCGCCTGCCATCATGTTTAAAGAGGTTCCCATGAATCAGGTTATCAGAACTGAAACGCTGTCATTACCGGGTCTGAAAGCGGCCTGCGAACTGCGCATCGACCGCTGGGGTATCAGCCATATTCATGCTGCTAATCAACAGGACCTGTTCTTTGCCCAAGGCGTCAATGCCGCCCGCGACCGCCTATGGCAGTTGGATCTGTGGCGTAAGCGCGGCCTTGGCGTTCTGGCCGCCGATTTCGGCCCCGGCTATCTGGCGCAGGATCACGCCGCGCGTCATTTTCTTTTTCGCGGCGATATGGCGGCGGAGTGGCGCGCCTATGCCGAGGATGCGCAAGAAATCTGTACCGCCTTCGTTGCCGGGATCAATGCCTGGATTGCCCTATGCCAGCGCCAACCCGAACGGTTGCCGCCGGAATTCGCCCTGTTCGGCACCCGGCCGGCGTTCTGGCAGCCGGAGGATGTGGTGCGCATCCGTACCCATGCGCTGACGCGCAACGGCGCTTCGGAAATTTTACGCGCCAATGTGCTGGCGCGCAGCGATGCCGCCACCGATTTGCTGCGCGCCGACATCAGGCCGCCGGTGAAACCACAACTGGCGGACGGCCTGGAGGCGACGGATATTCCGCTGCAGGCGCTGAAACTGTTCAAGCTGGCCACCGCCCCGGTAAGTTTTGAAGATGAACGACTGGCTGCCGGCCTTGAGCAGGCCGAAGCATGGAGCGAAGTCACCGATTTAGGCGACATTGTGCGGGCCGTCAGCGAAGAGGGATCCAACAACTGGGTGGTACAGGGCGCCCGCACCGCCAGCGGTCGACCGCTGTTGGCAAGCGACCCGCACCGCGCCCATGCGGCGCCGTCGCTACGCTATCTGGTTCATCTGCATGCGCCGGGATTTAATGCTATCGGCGCCGGCGAACCCAGCGCGCCCGGCATTTCGCTCGGACATAATGGTCATACCGCTTTTGGCCTGACCATTTTCGGCGCCGATCAGGAAGACGTCTATGTTTATCAGACCAAACCGGGAGACGCCGATCGCTACCGTTATCAGGACGGCTGGGAGCGGATCGAACGTGTGGAGGAACGTTTCGCCGTTAAAGGCCACGCCCCGCAAACGCTGCCCCTCTCTTTTACCCGCCATGGCCCCATCCTGTTCGAAGACCCGGCAGGTCAGCGCGCCATCGCCCTACGAACGGTATGGCTGTCCCCGGGCGCCGCCGCTTATCTCGGCAGCCTGTCCGCCATGCGCGCCGCCAGCGTTGAGGCATTCGGCGCCGCTCTGGCGTCATGGGGAACGCCGTCGGTGAATCACGTTTGCGCCGATGTCGCGGGCAATATCGGCTGGTTTACCGCCGGATTCACGCCGGTCAGACGCAATTGGCACGGCCTGTTGCCGGTGCCGGGCGATGGACGCTACGAGTGGAATGGCTATCTGTCAGCGGATAAACTGCCGCGCAGCATCAATCCCGCCGCCGGTTTTTTCGCCACCGCCAATGAAATGAATCTCCCCGCCGAGCCGGATGCCGATGCCCCGTCCATCGGACACGAATGGGCCGATGACAGTCGGGCGGCGCGCATCAAACAGGTACTGGGCGCCGACCCGACTCACTCAATAGCGGCGGCACAGGCGCTGCAAAACGATACCTATTCACTGCCGGCACGTCGCTTGTGCCGGCTTTTGGCTCAAATCAAACAACAGCAGGAAATGAGCGTGACGCTACAGCAGGCAACTCAGCTGTTGGCGAAGTGGGATCACCAGATCGAAGCGCACAGCGCGCCGGCGGCGCTGTTTGAAGTCTGGTGGATGAAACACCTGCGCCCGGCGCTGTTTGCTCATCTGGTTCCGGACCCCGCGCTACGGATACTGCTACAGCCGGGTGACCTGGGGACCATCCTGCGGCTGATTGAAACGCCGGATAACCGTTTCGGCGACAATGCCGAACAGGAGCGCAACCGGCTGATGCGCGACAGCCTGACCGCCGCCTGGGACGAATGTCGCCAGCGCCTGGGCGATGATACGCAACAATGGCGATGGGGCCAACTGCATCAGACGCTATTCGAACATGCCGTTAGCCGCACCGGCTACGGACGCAGTCAGCAATGGAATACCGGCCCGCTGCCGCTCGGCGGCAGCCGTTCAACGCCCATGCTGGCCAGTTACCGCATTAACGATTTCAGAGTAACGTCGGGCGCCTCGGTGCGCCTAGTGATAGATGTGGGTCACTGGGATAATTCGGTATGTATCAACGCCCCCGGCCAGTCAGGCGATCCGCGCTCTGCCCACTATCGGGATTTGGCGAACGCCTGGTCGAATGGGGAGTATGTCCCGCTGCTCTACAGCGAAGACAAGATCGCCGCCCACATGCTTCAGAGAATTGTGCTGCAACCGGGCTAACCCTCCACAGAGGCGACGGGAACTATCGCTATGGCAAAACGGCGAATGACTTGCTCAGCGCCGGCTACCACCACCCGGCTGACTTTCATCATAAATAAAAAACCGGCATCGCCTGGCCTGTATCAAAGGAACAGCCAGGCAGGCGGCTGAATAATCGGCTTTTGCTTACCATCTGAGCAACAAGAAGAAAATCCATTGACTCAACTTGCCCGCTCCGTATAATCCAAACCGCATTACGCAGCAACCCTGCCTGTATGCGCCCTTAGCTCAGTTGGATAGAGCAACGGCCTTCTAAGCCGTAGGTCACAGGTTCGAATCCTGTAGGGCGTACCATATAAAATCATGAGTTACGCAAACCCTCTCACTAAGAACCACATATCCTAAAAGATGATGTAACGGCTGGTGTAAGTAAATTTTTTCATCGCCAATAACATTAGCGTGGCTTAGCCAGCATTCCCGGATAGTACTTAACGATGATATTATTCATCCTCTCAATCAGAATCAGGCGTTTAACCGTCAAATGACTGCTTAAGAAACAGGCTTAATCTGACAGCCCGTTGTATGCCAAGAGCAGACTTTTGCATAATGCTACGAAAGCTGAAAAACGCCAGTACTCCAGTATCCTTTTCCGGCCCGAGTGCGTTTTTTCCAGCCTAATGATGTTAACTCCTTCGCTATAAGCCGATTGATAATCCCGTGTCCCATCAGGAGGATGGGTCCGTCGTGTTCTCTGGCATGACTGATAAGTATGTCAGCAGCTCGTCGGGCACGCCTTTTCGCCATAGATAAAGATTCAGCCTCTTTTGACATGCCACAAAGCCATATCAGACGAAACAAAATAATCCAACTAAAAGGGGATAGCCTGAGGATAGGGATAAGATATATTGGCAGTTCGGCTTCTCTGAAAATGTCATCCACAAGTTGAGGATTTAAATTAAGCACAGCTCCTGAGGATATTGCTCTGGGAAGGTGGCTGCTGGCAACCATTCGCGCCTTACGCGCCATTAATCGGCAGGCTTCGGGCGGTTGATTATCACTGATATCTGAAAGGTCGTAATGCTCAATCCATGCGGGCATTTCATGGGCTGCTACTTTTTGGGCGTCGGTAAAGCCAGGTTTACCGTGGCGCATTAGAATAATTTCCATACTTATTTTATCCGTTTTGCTTATGCCTGAGAAGAAAATGGTAATTACCTGAACCCCGCTTGTGTTACAAATTCACAAATTTTACTGATGATTACAGGTTCCGGCTGAAGTATCGCGCTTACATGATCACCGGCTACCGAAATAAACGCATATTTGTGCGCATTACTCCATGAATTCAGTTGTCGATAGTAAACATCTTCCTGTCCGGCCCAAAATAATTTAGGAATATTGATCCGAGTAAGCTGTTCCGAATCATAAAAACCATCGTACGCGCTGATTGCATTGAAATATGCACACACTGCCGGCTCTGTAGCCGGTGTTATCCCGTCAGTTAATTCAGGAGCAGTCATTTTTGCGTTACGAAAAAAATGTATCAAAATCCAGTTTCCCATTGGGTCCCTCAGGGAGGCCATTTTCAACATCCCATCCCCCAATAACCAGTGAAGACAGGGATTTCGGATGGTATTTTACTAATCCCGCAGCCAGCCAGGCTCCTGAGGAATAGCCTATAACATGAGCCTGAGCATACCCTAACGCATTGATTAATTGATTTATATTTGACGCCTGTTGTTCCTGGTCATACTGGCTGGCCTCTTCTGGCTTAGCACTCATTCCGTGTCCCAGCATATCAGGATAGGCGACACAAAAGTTCTGACTTAGCGCTTCAACCAGTCCATTCGAAATCCAGGAATTTCCATCCATCAATAAGCCATGCAACAGCACGACGAGCGGACCATTTCCTTTTGTTTGATTATATAAATAATCATTCTTTACATTAGAATTCATATGGTACCTTCAACAATAAAATGGAATTAACTGGTCAAACTCTCTTTTTTTAACCTGAAATACATAGCCCGGGAAATCGCCGTTTTCGCCTGGACAGCCTTAAAAGAAAGTCCCGGCCCAATTAAGGCCGGGCAGATAGGTTGCCGAGTGCGGTTTTCTGCCAAATTTAACGCCAGCAGCCATCCGCCCATATTAGTTGGCGCTCCAGAATACGCTCACGTTCTGCTTCTGCTACAGCGGCCAGGTACGCCGGCTCACCGGCGAACACCCCATCTTTAAGCCGGTCGAGCTGATGACCGCCCATAATGAGTCATATTGGTTCCGTCCCTCCAAATCCATACGGACAGCGCGCTGACTGACCTCCGGAGGAAAGGGCATATTTATAGTTATCCTGTTTACCTCTCTCAGGGTGTTTAGCCTCCAGGATTACCGGGGCGGTGCATTATGCCTTTAAGATTGCGCCTTTTCTTTCAGGAAAGAAATTTTTGGGCCATCGAGTATCGTGGTCATATATAGCGCCAATGAAGCTGGCATAGTCTATCCTTAACGAATCTAGATTAGCGCCTTTTAAATTCGTATCATCCAGGTTTGCACTAAACAGATCCGCGCTACAAAGGTTTGCTCCCTGTAAATTTGCGCCTGAAAAACAAGCCCCGTTAAACTTAGAGTTAGATAAATTTGATTTTATCAATGATGCGCCGATGAAATTGGTATTCATCAACAGCGCGTCAGTGAAGTCCGCCTCATCTAAAATACAATATGCAAAATTAGCGCTGCGCAAATTTGCCTGTCGGAGGCTGGCTTTCCGCAATGAGTAGCCTTCAAAAATAGCCGTATGCAGCAGCATCTTGTCAAAATTAAAGCTATCGAGAGTAGATTCTTTAATTTTCAAAGCACCACCAGATTCAAATTTTATGATTATCATCAGTGATTCTCGTTGTTGGAAAGGTCAGCGACTTTTTCACACATAGATTTAATGCCTAATATGTTCGAAAAAGATATTCCTGGTATTTTATCATGAAGTATCCCGACTATCTTTTCTACAAGATAACGATGGCTTACTGCAAAAATTATAGTGACATCTACTTTTAGTAAAGCGCTTCTTCAGCCTTTGCAGATGATCGCGTTTCAACGCTTTATGAACAACCACTGCCAGCACCTAAGCTATACAGATCCTTAGCCTCTTCATCCAGCTCTAAACTACCAAGAGCGCCAAGATCTAAACTATATATTTTATCGTCATTATCGCCCAGACAAATAAAATAACCCAGATCACCATCCTGGCCGATCAAAAGATAATCAGGCTCTACATTCTGTATGGCATAAGTCTGATTTCTTTCAATCAAATCAAGGACGTTATAAATATAAACAACACACCCTCCATTATTTATTTCATAGCATTCTTTACTGCCCACTTCTTCAGATAAAAACTTTTTATATGCATTAGGTAATTTTTTACCCAAGCGATTTTCAATGGATTTTAACTTTTCTATAACTTTATATATATCCATAACAGTTACCACACATTCACCTGACAGCGATCAAATACAAAAAAAATCGGCTCTTATTAGGGGCCACGGCATCTATACTAAAGAGAGGTACAGTTATAATACCATCTGATATTTAGTTTAACATTCACTCTCAGCACCGATAGATTTATAGGTATGGAATATTATTCATTGTAGATACTTCCATATAATCAATATCCATACTTAACGATAATTTTTTTATTTTAGCATCGAAATTATCATTGAAGAAAACCAGAGACTCACCGGCCTGTGGCGTGTAGAAACACCTTAAAAAGAATGGATAACTATTTTCTATAGCATGATTAACGATTTCAATATCATATCCACTCGTTGAATGAACGTTTAATATTAACGGCATTTCTATTTTTTCACCTTCTTGCCCTCTTTTTAATAAGAGCTCATTTTTCTTTTTATTTTTCAAGTAAAAAAGCAACTCCTTCTCAAGAGATTTAAATATATTATCATCGTCATACAAGTAAAGACCGCTTTCAGTCGGCATGTTTTTTTTCATTAACTCAATATTATTTTCTTTTATCAAAATAATTCTTTTTAGCAATTCATTAAAAAACAAACACGCCTTTTCATTTTTAAATCCAAAATCACCTTCGCTTGACTCAGAAAAATCGCTTCTAAAACAAATGCAATATGGTTTACAAATCAATAGGGAGTCAGAATTGGTGATATTATCCCATAAAGGAAATGGAAACTTTATAATTTGGTTTTTCATTATTCACCATGTAAAAGATATAACCAATCAGGCAGAGAGGTAGAAACAGAAGGCAAGGAGGAGCATAAAATTCACTTGATATCATTAGAAAGAAATTCATTCAGTATAGATAAGGCTATTTTTGCCGCTTCTTTTATGTCGATATTTTCAGACTCTAATGATATTTCAAGCCCCGGCCTTAATATCTCATTACTGAAAGCTGCGGATACTTGGGTCACCCAATACCTGACACTCGCAGGGGTATCTCGATCTTCAAGAATATTTTGGATTTCTTGCCTTACGTCATTGGGATTACACTGATAGAAAAAATCCTCAACTAATTGATATACTCCCCAACCATTACCTTCACCGTAAGATCTTAAAAACAGACCAATAGCTCTGACATCAGGCGCGTGAATAAAATAGCGCCTAACCTCATCATATTTATCAATTTCATGCTTAGATAAAATATCATCAGAAGGCATAGGCTGATTTTGAGAAAGGAAATCTAATGCCTCATCTGCATTCACATTTATCACCCCGTATTTTTAACGTTAATGATTAATTCGTCTAAGTGGCATTTTATACCATTTCGGCCATATTCTTCACTACCCAATAGATTACACAAACCAGCAACATAGTGGGCAGCCGCCAATGAAATTTTCAGCTAGCTTGACAACAGGAAGCGAAGTTCACACTCATCGGCGGTGGACTGACGCAGGCGGACTTTATCATCAATACTCTGTGCCGTATTTGGTTTTATTTTATATTTCTTTTTTTAATTTATTTCTAAGCTCGGTAACAAGATCAGTCCATTCTTTATAACTGATCATATGAATATAATAATCCCCCAACCATTTAGGATGGCAACGAGATATTAGATTTTTTATTATTGATGTTCGTTCACTGTTCCCCTTGTCAAGAATCAATATTCTATTAACAAGGAGCTTGATTTCATTGGCCTCCTTTTGATAAGAAGACTGTAATAATAAATCACTTGTTTTTTCAGAACATTCTTTCAAATTAGTAATCGCGTTGGTGTCCTCTGGCGATTCACACTGACTTTTTCAACAGTAAGCCACCTTCACTTCTTGGTGATAATGTAGAAAGTAAGTCGTATTAGCGCTCATCATAAGAAAAATAGCTATAGATGAGACGCATTCTGATTTTTCATAAAAAAGTGAACCCGAAAAAATTGCATGGATCTAAACTTAACTGTCTGTCAATAAATCCGTCTCGGTAACTAAGCGTTAAACAATCAAATGGTGCAGACTGATGAGTAACGGATGTAATCAATATCTCTTGCTCAGTTTTGAACAATTGAGAATAGCAAGACATCAAAGAAAAGCTATCATCTTCATCAAGATCAAACCATGTATTTATTTCAGTTAAACTATTAGCATTGATAGTTCCAAATTCATCAATACACAACTCAAATTTCATACTATTAAAAAGAAAATACAAACGTTCGTACATAGGATGAAATATTAACGGTTGCTTAGCATCGAGAAAACCAGAAACAATAACATCAACAATGGGTTCTGTTGTAAGAGCATTAATAAAATCTTGCATCAAATAACCCTCGTTATGAAAATAGAGGCATCATAGTCGCTGCGTCTATTGCCACATTCAGCGATAACCTGACCGATGCGATTATAGCATCCCCCCGGCGTTGACATTGATGACATAACCCGGCGGTGAAACTATATAAGAAGAAAGGAATACGTCGCTCGCTGCCTGATTTTATGTTATCAATCTGGGAATTTTTTATTTTTATATGATTCCCAAAGATATTTAGCTGGCCAATCACCATGACTTCTTTGTAATATATCTTTTGCAATTATTTCAATATCGTCTGATATTCTTGAGGCAATCTCATGGTTTTTTATAACTTCAAATGATAGTTTGAAGGATTTTTCACGAAGAATATTAATAAAATCTAAATCTTCCTGATTGTAAGATTCATTTTTCAATCTATTGAAATCAATCATCCATTGAGTATCAAAAAGATGAGAGTCCCGTAAATCCAAAACACTGTCTACATCTATATTTTTCAAAAAATCAAAGAAAAAAGGCGAAGACAGTGTCTTATCCATATCGACAAGGTCATTACTAATCATCACATTACTCCTTTTTCACTAGTCAATCATGATAATTCATATGCTTTTAACAAGTATTTACCCCAACTCTAATACGTGTATTTTTCCTGAAGATTGCCGTTATTGATCAATTTTATAAAATTTAGAATATCTTCGTTGATATGATTACTTCATCATTTAAACCCATAGTTGAAAAGCAGTTAGACCGCTTCCGGCTTTCTGTTTAGTAAATATAAGTAGTACCAATAGTATTTTTACTCTGCTTGACCATTTTTACAACGAACGACCATCCATCATTTGTTTTTTTTCTACCGGCAAAGGTATATAAAACATCGTCAGTGAATAAATTATTATCCATAACTTCATTATCAATAAATTCAACTTGAGAGATAAATATCATGGGTTCTTCATTGATAAACCGCCAGCTTGCTTCATGCAACCAACCTGGTGGCTCTTTCATATAATGCAATTCATTGCCAAGCGCATCTTTCATCCATGCCTTCACATTTGCAGGTACTTTATCTATCCAATTAATATTGGGTGTAGCTAGTCCTGACTCCTTGTATAGATTAAAAATTTTCTCTACAAATAGCTTTGCTTCTTCATGACCCACGCCAGCCGCGTAATTCTTTTCTGCCACATCAGATAATGCAGCGCTAAAAAATATATTCTTTATTCATATAATCACCATACTTTTATATCTTCTATTATCTCTGATAGAACTAGCCTGGATTTCTCCAGGAGATCATTCCTGCATGCTGCCACAGGTTCACCTCCGACAATTCATCCTCATCAAAGACATTATGGCTGCTAACATGCCGAGACATATCAGCGCCCCTCATAAGTTCTTTACCATCCCAAGGGATCTATCCAGTCAAGAAAAGCGCTTGGTTCGATTATCGTTGCCTTCATTCAGTCGTTATCATATAGACAATCGCTCAGGCTAGCGGACAATGGCAGGTCCAACCCGTCCGCGGCTTCAGGATTTATTTCAGAGGGCTAGCGACCAGCACGGCGTATTATTAAGATTTATTTTTAATAACACAATCAGATAATAAGATAAAAAATAGGAAACACCGCCTAACTTATTAGGCTTTTTGATTAAAAATCCACCATGACTTTAATTTATCGATTGAATCTACAACCAGGCAACCAACACCTGAATCAATCGCATATTTCTCAAATAAACGGTAGGCATCCCTATCAAAAAAAAATAAAAGACTCACCGGCCTTTGGCATATAGTGATTAGTGATAAAAACGCCATAGCCCATACCTAGGATTCTAGATATATTTTTACTATAAAAAATATCACCTTTCATTAAATTTAAAATACTTGGTTTTATTGGTTCAGGCGATAATGGTAATGATTTGTTTTTTTTAATTTTATTTTTAAGAATGATTTTTTATAGCTCTCGACCTCACAATGCAAACTCACTACGGAACTTAATTTTGAATAAACATAAAATCCTTTTTTCTTCATTAATTTTACATTACTGATTTTTTCCATCCCCGATTCACTCAACTGAAACAGGTCATCATCAAAAACCTTATCAATTATTTTTTTACTATTTTCAGTGTCAAATCCATAAGGGCCATACCCATATTCATTCACGTCATATTGATAACAAACACAATAAGCATCTAAATCATCATTAGAAACGAATGGCTTATTCCAGTCAGGAAGAGGGAATTTTATAATCCTTTCATTTTTTTTCATGTAAAAAATAAACTCTTCGTATTTACAGTCATCAGTATGAATATACCTACTCAAATGATTTTCTGAAACGCCAGATTAACCATCTTCAGCATGTCAAACCAATAAGTTGTATCATCAGAATGCTTTCTGCCTAATATTTTCACTCTTTTCGATTTCATCTCTTCCCGGTTTTTACCTTTACCGGTTTTATTCAATCCGTCCATGCTATTCCCCCCTTTGACACTCGAGGAACTTGTGCACAGTATTTATGCTTAACTCATCACATCGCTGTTTTTTCACCTGAACATCTTTGTTTCCAGGTTTCTTGAGCTAAGGGCGTCTTCTCACTTAACGCTGGGGAGTTATACACCTACGATAGTGGCCTTATTCCCCTGTGAGAGTCTATCGGGTCGGTAGATAAAATCAGCAAGGGTCGGAGATAACACCTCCGACTTTTAAGATAGTGGATTTAATGCATAATTCCCTAAGAAAAGTACGTATCTAAATCACCATTGAGATCTAAAATTCCATCTTGTAAGTCGGGATAAATATAATTCGAAAAGAGCATCATATACTCTGATGTTTTTTTTGCTGCATCATATCTATTAGATAAAATCTCTTTCTTTTCAAAAAAAGAGTTTTTCCTCTTACTTTTTATAGAGTAAAGAGTAACTTCCACATCATAAAAACAGTGCGAGGGTAATCCAGATAAATCATCTTTCATCAATCTGCATCCGATCGATAACACAGCCATGATATTTACTGCATTAGTCAATGGCATTTCACATCTAGCCATGAAAACATCTTCCCCAAAGAAAAGATCTTCCAGACACGATAACTCATGACTCGAGCCAGAATCAAAAATGGCGGGATCGATATCATACATATTATTTTTTAGAGAAACCCAACCAGAAGGAAACGAAAACAAAGCCAATGGCTTATATTTTTTAAAAAAGTTAACAAACTCCATAAATCCTTCCCCAAAGAAGTTAAATATATTTAAAAGAGATGTAAGTGATGATTAAATTAATTTATCTCATTAGATTTTCTGACAGCTATCGATTATTTTCGTAATTATACCAGTATTTTCATATAGAGTATCTTGCCACAGTAATCTCGCTTTCGTTGCTTGAGTTCAAAAAATTCGATCTAAATGAATCACAGAATATTCATTCGATATTTACATCAGGAAATGTATTTTTTATATTTCTATAAACTCTATAACAAGAAGAAACTGGTTGCCTATATTTTGATAAAAAACAATCCACTTTCAATTCCTCTATAATAAACTCATCTTTCTCATCCATTGCATCATAGATGCCTTCTTCCGGCTTCTATTTTTTAGATTACATGAGTACTGCTGGATCGAAAACCAAAATAGCATCACCTTTCATACCACAGGGCCATCCACCACACTGATAAAGACTAAATATTTTCTCAAGAACGCCATCATTAATAAAACTATTCAAGTATCTGTTAATTGCTATAGTGGATAATACAGAGTAGGCATCCTCTCTTGCCTCAGAAAAAACAAAATCATCATGTTTATTATTTGATTTTTTTACTTTCTTCTTTCTATAATCAAGAAAGTAAGAAGAGTTTTTTTGCTGGAGAGTTTTCAGACTATCATTGGCAAAATTAAATGCTTTTTGAAAAGCAGCATGTTGCCTAAGCTTTTTACGATACTCATCATGTATATCGTTCCAAACCTTATAATCAGATGGCAGTTCTTGTTCGAAGGCAAAACAAAAAGCATCATCGGTATTTTTAATTATTATTTCATTATTTGTCGCTATATCAGACAAACCTTTAAAAAATCCCGTTGTAAAAATAAATTCTATAGGTTCAATTATCATCTTATCATTCATCGCCATTCGCCATTGCTAGAAATAGTCGTTGCCTCGAACAGAAACTATCCCCAAGGGATTCGGCACATACTGGCCAAGATAAAGTTCCCCCGTCAACTTTATCGGGTAAGTGCAGCAATCTATCCGACGCTTGAATCTCATTACTCGTTTCGGCGGTAAGTGACCTTCATTCCCTCATCATCGTACAAAAAATCGCTCACGCTACCGCCCATCCACAGTCCATAGCTCAGGGTGGACATGAATTCTATGCCAGATCCGCCCGTTTTTAAAATCTGCTGGCCGGGCGCTTTCCCCGTGTCGGCTATCGACCGGTTAAAGGCAGCCACGATATCCGGCTATCAACATCGCCGAACAATGGCTGAAGAATGCCGGATTTACCACCGAGCAACCATTCGATGAACGCGCCGCCGACTGGATACGCGATAACGGCTCTGAAATAGGGGGCTAGCCGCCCCCAGGGAGAACTGCGAACACATTCTCTCAATCTTCGGGATTTCCCCTTTAACCGAGCACCTGCCGGATGCAGGATTTAAACACCCGCACGCCATCGGCCAGCGCGGTGCGTTCAAAATGCATATCAGGATGATGCAGGCCCGGCTGCAGGTTGCAGCCCAGTCCCCAAAACGCACCTTTCACTTCCGGGCGCAGGCGCAGGTAGTGGAAAAAATCTTCGCTCCCCGGCGTACTCTTAGCGTCGATTAAGCCCGCATCGCCAAAGGTTTCCCTGATCGCCTGGCTAACGATAGCCGTAGCGCCGTCATCAATAATTGCGGCGGGCATCTCTTTGATGATGTTGATATCTACAGTGCCGCCGTAAGCCGCTGCGCTGCTCTCTATCGCCCTGAGCACGCGATCTTTTAGCGTCGCCATGCCGTCATTTTCCGCGCTGCGCAGATCCCAGCACACGTGCGCTTTCGCCGGCACCGAGTTCGTCACGCCTGCATCGCAGATAAAACGCGTGGCTTTCGCGCTCCAGGTCAGCGAAGGAGCCAGATGAATACCGTTCACGGCCTGCACCGCGTGTGACGCGGCATCCAGCGCGTTAATGCCCAGATGAGGGCGGGCCGCATGCGCGGCTTTGCCGTGGAAGTCGACCATCACTGTCGCGGAGGCGGAATAATACATCGCCGCCACCGCCTTACCCATCGGGCACTCTTCCTGCGGTCTGAGATGGAAACCAAACAGCATGTCGACATCATCCAGTACGCCGGCTTCCGTCAGCGCTATCGCCCCGGCACCCAGTTCTTCGGCGGGCTGGAACAGTATTTTCAGCTTCCCGCGCTTCACCAGACCTTCTGCGAGGATCTCTTCTGCGGCGGTCAGCATCACCGAAGAGTGCCCATCATGGCCGCAGGTATGGCGAGCCTCTACGCGACCATCGATAATATGGCCCAGCGCATCCATATCTGCCCGCAGCGCCACTACCGGTCCCGGCTTGCCGCTATCGACTTCCGCGACAATTCCGGTGGTACCGCCGACGTTGCGATAAACCTGAAATCCCGCTGCTTCTAAGGCATCGCCGATATAAGCGGACGTTTTGTACTCTTCAAAGCCCAGTTCAGGGATTTGATGCAGAGAATTGAAATGATCTAAAGTTCGCGACACGTCTTACTCCTTGCCTGTTATTATGCAATCACGCGCATGACCAGCATGGCGATAACGGCGTTGATCACGCTAACCACCATCAGCAGCGGCCAATATTTTTTTGGAACATCCGCGACCCCAAGCAGACGCCCCATGTACTGGAGCTGCGAACCCATCAGGAAGATGGCCGGGATCAGAATAGTTATATCTGTCACATTGAGGGTACCTTTGCTCAACAGGCTTACCGCCACGCCGGTACCCGCAGAGGCTGAAAGCCAGGAGGTCAGCAGGACGGTAATCGCTTCGCCTGGCAGACCGAACAGCCCCATCAAGGGTTCGCAGAGGTGGCCGATTATTTGCATCACGCCGAGCAAATTCAGCATTTCAGCGATAACATAAGCCATTAATACATTCGGCATCAGATTGTTGATGGCGATATTAAATCCTTTCCGCGCACCGATAACGAAAATATCAAACGGGTTACTGGAGACTTTTGCCGAATTACTCATTTTCAAAATCTCCTTTATAGGCAGAATTCAGAACCATTCTGGTGATTGCCGCACCGACGAATTTCAGCACAAACATTAAAAGTAGTGGGATAATAATGGGAATGGTCAATGAAGCGAACAGCGCCGAACCAATAGAGAAATAGTTATTAATCAGGCCCGCGCCGGAATATTGCCAGGACCCCATGATGATGACATCTTTACGAGTGATTTTTTTACTGTCATACAACTCTTTAGTCAAAGCGGCACCGGCATCGGTACTCTGTAAATCGGTAATCAAGGCCAGTCCGGTATAACCGGGAATCCCAAGTAATGGCCGTAACAACGGCGTTAGCAGCTTATGCGCCGCGCGAATCGCGCCATAGTGGGTAAAAATCTCCAACAGTCCCAGAGCCAGCATTACCGTGGGTACCAGCGATAGTGCAAATAAGAACCCTGCCTTGGCGCTGATGCCGCCACTGCCAATAAAGGAGTTGGTTTCCGGCGTTTTCATGGTTCCAAACGTGCCGCCAAGCGTGGTGAAGTCAAAAGCCCCTAGCCAAGGCATCCCTTCAACTTTAAAAAGCAATCCTGAGAAAACAATTAATACTACAACCAGTGAAATCCAGGCTCCGGGCCCGACTTTCCACTCATTTGCCGTTTTGTCGGAGGAACATTCCAACGTTTTATTTTCACTCATACCCTACCCTCTTACATAATAAAATCATCTGTCCGATTGCTTGCCATTTGAACCGTTGTTAATTTTTTGTTATTTTTGTTTTATTATTTAGCTAATAGATCTATCGATAAATAAGAACGATTCGTTGATCTGAAAAGAGGCTGGCAGGCATCCTCCTCCCTTATTCATCCTCGCTAGCGTCATAGCGATATCTTATTCTTTGACAGCCTGAGTTTGCCTGTCTTATTAGCGTATCTGTCTTATCTGCCCTGCGTTTTCCTCCATTCCGGTTTTTTTGTCGGAATTACGATTATCTATAACTAGTCAGGATGATAAATGCCTATTAAAGGATGTTATTGTTGACCTTAGGTCAACAAAGGAGCGAGAAACGATGTTACACGAGAGACCCATGAGCTATCTGTATGAAGTCGGCATTCAGGGCGGCATTCGACGAGCCGCTGATATTTTAGGGATCAATCCGTCAGTCATCAGCCGCCAGATAGCGCAACTGGAACGGGCGCTGGAGCTACCTCTGCTGGAGCGAAGAGGGAGAAATGTAGTGCTCACCGAAGCAGGGCGTCTACTGGCGGAAGACTATTGCGAAAGCCGTCAGCGACGGGAAAAGCTGGAAAGCCACCTGAAAGATTTGCGCCATATGCGCGGCGGGACCATCTCGGTGCGGATAGGCGGAGGACTGGTCACTACCTTTATTGAAGGTGTGATGAGTACATTTTCTCAATGCTACCCTAACGTGTTCGTTGATATTATTGTCTGCAGCATGCAGGAGATGCTCAATGATATCGTCAGCGGCGAAGCGGATATGGCGATCGCCTTCGGTCCCATTGGCAACCCGGAACTCAAACGCCACAGCTTTCAGTGGGGTCCCATCTGCGCAGTGGTCTCTCCGCAGCATCCCATCGCTATTCAGCCCATCGTCACTATCGATGAATTAACTCAATACCGCCTGATCGCGCTGACTGAAAATTTTGGCCTACAGCGCCATATGAACGCCATGTTCAAAACCGCAGGAAGGCAATTTCACCCGGCTTATCGCTGTAACCTCTTTTCGACCGCTATGAATTTGAGCCAGGCAGGATTGGGGATCTCTTTTATGACCGAATACGCCGCCCGTGAAGCGATCAGCCATGGCTTCCTGACGGCAGTGCCCATCGACCACCCCATTGCCAACAGTGCCCAGTGCCACTTGTTACGTAACTCCGACCGCCGATTTTCGCCCGCGGCTCATCATATGTGGCGGCTACTGCACAACGCTTTTCGCGACGCGCAGCTGGTACTCGCGGCCTGATGAGCGGTTGTGTTGTGTCGCGTTGCTTCACATCCACGACCACGTGCAGCGCGAGGCCCGCCAGGATTCGGCGCCAGTTTGCTCTGCTCTGTGCGCCAGGGGCGAGTGCGCTTATGGTCTGGAACAGGCTACGCCGCCGTTCCTATGCCGATATCGCCCGCAGTTGCAGTACTGTGCAGCAACGACTACCAGAGCGCGTACGGGACACGGGATAACGGCGAGCTGAATCTTGCCGGCGGCGGTCTGATCCGCAGCGAATTGCCCTGTCGATCGCCGCAGATTGAGCGGCGGCCAGGTAAGATGGTTATTCGGGCAGAGTTTAGGATAATGCTGGCGGAATAAAAAGTCTGGGATGAGCCAAGTAAAGATATTCCCGGACATCGATTCTAAGCCTGTCCTATGACAAGAGATTTATCCTTCTCCCCACCCCAGGGATCGTCCAGTAAATACATTGGCTGTATTGGCATTTCTGAAGGAATGAAAGTTAACTTATAATAAACCTCATCCCCTTCACAGACTTCATAATAAAGAGAATAAAAACCCTCTTCAAAATTCAGCTCTACATTAAACATCTCAGATGCTGAGGCGATTTTAACCTCATTTTTATTTATAATAAAAAATGGAACAATTATACAACGCTGGGCGTTTTCATCCGCTTCAAATTTATTTGTTAAAATCAAATGAACATTTGCGCCAAAAGTATCTTCAGGCAAAGGGTCAAAAACCAAATAGTCGTTGTCCTCATGAATAATTGCACCTTGCTTAATGTTTATTTCACCCCATTGGCTTGATTTCTCATCAAATGCCCTGGAACGCACTTGAATTTGGCTATGGGATATCAGTAAATCAATCATCTGAGTATATTTTGAATTCATTAATAATCTCTACTTTAATCATTGTGCCATTGGGTAACGCAGAGAACAGGTTACCTATAATTAGTACACACCGCTTGATAACTGCAGCAGGATATCCAGTACCTGGGGCTGCCGCAGCGCCTTTGCTAACCTGCGTATATTGAGTATATAGCACGTAATAAATAACAGACAATAAAAACCGCAGGGTTAGTTTAGATCGCATCTGGCATAATTTACGCTTTTTCTATCATAGCGTTAGATATATTAAAAGCACTTAGAATATTCATTATACGTTCAGATACGGCTAACCTTTTATCTTCTGACAAGAAGATATCTCTTCCATTAAGAATTTTCATCCAATAAAAATGGGGCAACAGTTTTTCCGGATAGACCTCATCAAACTCATCTGATTTTTTGATATTTATTTTTTCAAAAAAAACATCATCTTTAACTACGATTTTCAATTCATCAGCTAATCTTTCCGTTACCACAAAACATGGATAACACTCCAATAAATCATCACCAAGCCATCCCGAAAAACACAAAATCAGCTTTTTTACAACAGGCGGATATACGCATGTATCCATTATGGTTCCGTCACCAAGCTCCCCATTAACTTCGGGTTCAATATAATAAAAACTTGACATAACATGCCCTTATTGTGAGTTCAACAGCCTAGCCAATATATTTATGACCGACATACCAATAGCCACTAGCATCGGACGGGATCTTGATTTAGATTAATCACTGATATTGAGTATTATCGTAATAAATGAAAGTCAAAATAAATTTTTAAGGATTGTCACTGTTGTTTTTGATCTTATTTATTTTTTAGGTTTCCATAAATAATAATCAGAAACTCTCATCTCGTTCAAAATAAGATCTAAAGGAATATGATCAATATCATCTGCTATTTCATCATAAGGTGACGGGAGATCAATCGAGAACCCAAAATCATCATTAACTATGATACAGCCATTAAATATACGTTGATTATCAGTACGTTTAATTACATCAGAGATTTTCATTCCTGTATGCAATGCGTTCATATAAAAACCTTTATATTTCTCATTGCATCCTATCGATGTAATTAAACCATCTGCTAACGTAGCCACAGTAATTGTTTCATCAATAACATAAGCCATTCTTTTTTCATTATCAGGTAACAAATAATCAAAAAACCTGACAGTATGATTTGAATGTATATCATTTAAATAAAATTTCACATTATCTCTTAACGAAATACCACCAATGGATTGGTTAGAAATTATATTCGCATTAATATTGATCATCTATAACCTACCATCACTTACCATATTGCAAACGACGTCTTTTCCATTGACATCACGATAAAGCTCCCGTTTGTCCGTCCCCTAAATTTTTTGAGAAGCGAAGCGACTAACACGATGCACTAATTTACAAGTAATGCCTGATTTTGTTGTTTTAACATATTGGATATACTGGATAGCTCTCGGTTTATTTTCCTGATGATATGTTTCCGACGTTAAATACTTATGCACATTCTCATTTTTTCCTGCCAAACGCGCTGTCCTGCGACTGATAACTCAATCGCCAGGATTAAATACTTAAACCCCGGGAGTTGTGGCCCTGTCTCGAAAGACTCAGCCTGCAGCCGTTCAATGAACGCGTCGCTGCACAGTGGCTGAACACCTTTCCCGGAGGGCTTCACCGTCGGTGACATTATTTCGTATCAGCCCGTACCCCAAGGGGCTGGTGCTGACCCGGCTCAGTGAGAACATCAATATCGCGCGTTACTGGCAGAGCGAGGTAAACCACATCACCAGCAGCACTTACTTCTAGATTGATTTTATTTTTTTCATCTCATATCCGGCTATGCATTAAATACTTTTTTATTTTAGCGGTACCATTTTTCGCTATTTTATATACAACCATGCCATTATTTTCAGTCGGAACTAATACACGATCCGCATCCCATATAGTTTCTCTAGGAAAGTCATTATTATCAATTTCCT
Source organism: Brenneria bubanii (assembly GCF_022378355.1). Taxonomy (GTDB): domain Bacteria; phylum Pseudomonadota; class Gammaproteobacteria; order Enterobacterales; family Enterobacteriaceae; genus Brenneria; species Brenneria bubanii. The sequence goes on along the minus strand of NZ_JAKMAJ010000004.1, from coordinate 3,175 downwards.
AAATCTTTTAAAGCATCAGAAGCAGTTTTTCCATCTGGATAAATACCGAGCTCAACGGCTCTATCTATGGCATGTGGTAAGTTAGAATTAGATACTTTCTTAGGTTTTTCTATGCCATGGCATCCAGATGCAGCCAACCCCAGTGGATTGTGAACATACGCTTGCGGTCTCAGGCCTCTCGCTAACCCTATCAGGCCAGATACGAATTCTGTTCATCCGTCGAGTCATGACATCAATTTCGGTTGTAAATTACCCAACGCTTCGCATCATCGTTCATATGCTACCGCCCTACCCTGATAGTTTTATCTGCACAAAGTTATTGTAAATTACACGGTAATATAAATACAGACTGAGTGAGGTACAGCAATATCATTTATATTGGCGTCGACTGGATACGGGATAACGGCGAGCTCTATCTGATAACGTCCTTTATCCCACCAGACGATCCAGCACGCCGTAACGATAGCCCCGTTCCAGATGGTGCGGCTCGCCGCTGCCGCGGTTGACCAGCGCCTGACGCTCCAGCAGTCATCGACCTGCGCACGCTAACCGCTCGCATCGTAGTCGCTGAGCATTTCCTGCCAGTTAAGCCGTTCAGAGCTGACCAGACCAGAGCGATTATAGGCTTGCGCCGGATAGCTGCAGCTGAGCGGGGGAGACAGGTGATTGAGACAGAGATTAATCCCTGATCGTTGAACTAAACAGTAGGTAAAAATAGCCGGAAGGATCATTGGGATCACTTCCGGCTTGTTATTTAAATCACTATATATTTTTCTTTTGTAAAACCTACAGGCCAATGACCCGAATAATAAATATTAGTGATCTTCTCCCATCTGCCACCAAGAGAAAAATATCTCTCCGTGATAAGCTGCCTAAATGCATAGCAAATTGCATTTCTTGCTGCAACACTAAAATCATGAGGAGAAGAAATAAAATCGGCTTTATTGAGTTCTCTTGTTGCGGCCATTATATTTTTATTTATCTCTTTACGTAATTCAATAAGATCTTTTTAATTAACTTGTTTTTTATAAAATGGGTCATCCTGAGTGGGTGACGTCGGGAGCCACTCTATTTTTTTATAGCTCCCTTTAAAATCAGCATCTAATGGTTCAATAAATACTTTCCTTACATTTTCGATAAGTATCACATCTCCTCCATGGAGGTCGTTAGCCCCCATTTTTGAGAAAAAGTTAGCAGCTTCTATTTTTTTTATCTCTTCATTTATGTCAACCATATGGCAGCCTTAAATTGGTTATCTTTCCAGAAGGTAACGCTTTTCGCCCTTGTTCGATAGTTGTGCGGAGCGTTCCTCCAGCAGCATGAAGGCCGAATATTCTGTAAAGTGAATAATTCCACTAACCCCAGCGGATCAATCCACGTACTGGAACTCGGCGGCCTTCAGGTGCTGCAGCTCGGATTCGGGGATGCGTGCCATGACTCATATCCTTATAAAAATATTTCTGATAAAGCATTTATGCTTGATGAGGTAGCTTTCATCATTCATCAAATCAAGCATGTAAAGTCCATATTAATGCACCAAAGCATGGATGATGACGGCAACATGGCTTTTTTTGATACCACCATGATGACTGAGGTGCTTGATATGACAGACGTGAACGACACCGGATTTGCACAACGCCTGCGCGACCTGCGCAGACAAAAAGGACTTTCACAGTCTGAACTCGGCAAGCTGGCCGACCTGCATTACACCCATATTGGCCGCTTCGAGCGCGGCACATCCCGACCGGGCGACGACACGTTAAAACGTTTGGCCTATACGCTGGATGTTACCAGGGATTAGCTGCTGAAAGGGGCAACCGATGAAGCGGCTAAGGCAAGATTTGAAGACCGCGAACTACTGCGGCAGTTTCAGGAAGTCGAGCAGTTGCCTGATGAGGATAAAGAAGTGATTAAGAAGTTGCTGGATGCCTTTTTAACCAAAAAGCAGTTACAGGCGCTGGCAAAGTAACGCAGTTAACGCGGAACTGACGTGCTTGCAACACGCCAGCCCGCTCACCACAAGCAACTAACAAGAGTAGTTACCTATAAAGTCAGCCGCCACCGTTAAACAGGACGTTACTACGCGGTGGGGTACGCCCCGCATAATGGTAAATCCAACCCGCCCTGCGCCATAAATCTTAAAGGCCGCTGGCTCGAAGAATCCGGATTTATTACCGGGATGCCTGTTACCGTCACGGTGGTAAGGGGGAGGATTATTATTGAGACACAGATTAATTTGTAGCGGCTGACCTGAACGCTAATAAAGTAAAACGCCGGAAAGATCGTTGCGATCTCTTCCGGCTTTTTACTTTAACCTTAACTAATCAGGCAATAATCCATGATCTTTCAACTTGGTTAATTTAAATTTTGCCAACTCTTTATTAACTGTATTATGCAGTTTATCAATATCCATTTGTGAGCTTACATCCTCTTCCCATGCATTATCACCATTAAATCGCCGTTTAGCTTCATCAGGCCAAGACTTAATAATATTTTTATAACGTAAAAGAAGTTGGTGACTCTTTTCTGTATATCCGAACCAAAACGCCAGTAACACATGGCTTTTCATCGTATGAGCTGGATATATTAAAGAAGTATTGATATCGTCTTCATACAACTTATTAAGCTGACTGAATGATAACTCACTGCAGAACGCTATTGAACATTGCTCCCTGAACTTATCAACAAGATCTTGTAAATTTTCTTTATGCCTCTTAAAGCTGATAGAATCACCAACACCTTTTTTATTCAATAAACCAAATGGTGTACACATACTTACAGCAGGAAAAATGCTCAACACTGAATGAGTATGAAAGACAGGAACATAATGTTCACCACTATAAACGGGCTTTAAATAAACACCACATAAAACAGGGCCATTTCTCTTAATCAAATATAGAGTTTTATATTTTTCATAAACATTTAGAGCATTCTTCCAATCATCTAGAACACTCTTTTTTTCAGTTGTAGTTAATGCTTTCATATCATTATCTCGGATGTATTGCAGTTTGCGAACTGACTTTAGGCAGATTATTAATGTTATTTTGCTGTTGGCGTTGACTGATAGGACTTCTTGAGTTTCGGGTAAATTTATAATCGAAAACTTCACCAGTCTGAGGGTTATAGACATCAGGTCTTGCGCCACCTAAATAACTTCTCAGAATAGTAGATCACT